>NZ_JABUMR010000004.1:8458-1146058 GCF_013336725.1 Myxococcus sp. CA040A
TCACCGCTGGCCGTGCCCACGGCTTCTCTCCCTCCTCTCGCGTCCTCCAGTACGCCGCCTTCGGCTTCGACGCCTCCGTCGCGGAAATCTTCGGCGCACTCCTCGCCGGCTCCACCCTCGTCCTCGCTCCTCGCGAGCGCCTCCTCCCCGGCGCTCCTCTGCGCGACTTGCTCCGCGACGAGTCCATCTCCGCTGTCACCCTCACTCCCTCCGTCCTCGCGCAGATGCACCCCGAGGACCTCCCCTCTCTCCAAACCCTCATCTCCGCCGGTGAGGCTTGCCCTCCCGAGCTCGTCCAGCGCTGGGGCTCTCGCCTCCGTCTCCTCAACGCCTACGGCCCCACCGAAGTCACCGTCTGCGCCTCCATCTCCGCACCTCTCCTCCCCGGCCAGACTCCTTCCATCGGCAAGCCCTGGGACAACGTCCGCGTCTACGTCCTCGACTCCTCGCTGCGCCCCCTCCCTGTCGGTGTCCCCGGCCAGCTCTGCGTCGACAGCGTCGGCCTCGCTCGTGGCTACCTCTCCCAGCCCGCCCTCACCGCCGAGCGCTTCGTCCCCAATCCCTTCAGCCCCTCCCCCGGCGCGCGCCTCTACCTCACCGGTGACAAGGCTCGCTGGCTTCCCGACGGCACTCTCGAATTCCTCGGCCGCATCGACGACCAGGTGAAGCTGCGCGGCTTCCGCATCGAACTCGGTGAAGTCGAAACCGCGCTCCTCCTCCACCCCTCCGTCCATCAGGCCGTCGCCGTCGTCCGTACCGAAGCCGCCGGCGATAAGCGCCTCGTCGCCTACGTCGTCGCCGACTCAAGTGACACCATCGACGTCGCGGCCCTGCGCGAGTCGCTCAAGCGACGCCTGCCCGAGCACATGGTGCCTTCCACCATCGCCGTGCTCGCCGCGCTCCCCCTCACTCCCAACGGCAAGGTGGACCGCAACGCGCTGCCCTCGCCCGACGCGTCCCTCTCCGCGCCGGTCCGCGAATACGTCGCGCCCCGGACCCACGTCGAAACCCAGCTCGCCGCACTCTGGGCCGAGCTGCTGCACATCGAGCGCGTGGGTATCCACGACGACTTCTTCGAACTGGGCGGCCACTCCCTGCTCGCCACGCAGTCGATGTCTCGCATCCAGGCCACCTTCGGCATGGAAGTGCCACTGAGGGAGCTGTTCGAGGCCCCCACGGTGGCGAAGCTGGCCGCACGGCTCGAAGCGGTCGCGCATGCGGGGGCGGGTGCGTCACGGGCGCCAGAGCTGGTGCCGGTGTCTCGCACGGGTGAACTCCCGCTGTCCTTCGCGCAGCGGCGGCTGTGGTTCCTGGATCAGCTTGAGCCGGGCACCGCCCTCTACAACCTGCCCGCCGCCATCCGCTTGGATGGCCCGGTCGATGTCGCGGCCCTGGAGCAGGCCTTCGGCGCGCTGGTGCGGCGCCATGAGTCACTGCGCACCACGTTCCCCGCGAACGCCCACGGCAGCCCGGTGCAGGCCATCGCCGAGACGGCGGATCTGAAGTTCGCGCTCGTGGACCTGTCCGAGCACCCCTCCGCGCAACGCGAGGACGAAGCGAAGAGGTTGTCGCTCCAGGAGGCGCAGCGGCCCTTCGACCTGGCCCGAGGCCCCCTGCTGCGCGTAACGCTGCTCCGCATGGATGAGCGCCTGCACGTGCTCCTGCTGACGATGCACCACATCATCTCCGACGGCTGGTCCACGGGCGTGCTCGTGCGCGAGGCCGGGGAGCTGTACATCGCCGCCCGCGAGGGACGTCCCGCGTCCCTGCCGGAGCTGCGCGTGCAGTACGCCGACCACGCCGCCTGGCAGCACCAGTGGCTGGAGGCCGGTGAGCTGGAGCGACAGCTCACGTACTGGAGGACCCAGCTCGCGGGCGCGAACCACGTGCTCACGCTGCCGACAGACCGTCCCGTTCCGGCGATGCAGACCCAGGCCGGCTCGACCTACCCCGTGCGACTGTCCCCGGCGGTCTCCTCCGCCGTGACGACCTTCAGCCAGCACATGGGCGCCACGCCGTTCATGGTGCTGCTCGCCGCGTTCGAGGCGCTGCTGTACCGCGCCACGGGTCAGGACGACGTGCTCGTGGGCTCACCGGTGGCCGGGCGCAATCGTCCGGAGACCGAGGGCCTCATCGGCGTGTTCATCAACACGCTCGTCCTCCGTGGGCGGATGTCCGGTGACATGACGTTCCGCGAACTCGTCGAGCAGGCCCGAGAGACGGCGCTCGGCGCGCTCACGAACCAGGATGTCCCGTTCGAGCAGTTGGTGGAGGAGTTGCAGCCCGCGCGCAGCCTGAGTCACTCGCCGCTGTTCCAGGTGATGTTCGCGCTGCAGAACATGCCTGCCCCCTCGCTGACCCTGTCGGAGCTCACCCTCACTTCCGCGGACGTGGACCCGGGCATCGCGAAGTACGCCCTGTCCCTCGTCCTCCAAGAGACGCAGGACGGGCTCACGGGCGGGTTCGAATACAACACGGACCTCTTCGACCTGGAGACCATCCAGGCCATGACGGGGCACTTCACACGCCTGCTCGAAGCGGCGATGAACCACCCGGACCTCACGCTCGCCGAGCTGCCCGTGCTCTCCACCGAGGAGCGGCACCGGCTGGTGGTGGAGTGGAACGACACGCGCTCGGACTTCCCGCGCGACACCTCCGTGTTCGCGTGGTTCCAGTCGCGCGCCGCCCTGGCCCCCGAGACTGTCGCCCTGGAGTGGAACGACGGGCAGCTCACGTATCGCGAGCTGGAGCGGCAGGCGCTCGCGCTGGCGGAAGTGCTGCGTCAGCGCGGCATCGAGCCCGAAGTGCGCGTCGGTCTGTTCGCGCGTCGCTCACCCGAGCTGGTCGCCGGAGTCCTCGGCATTCTCGCCGCGGGTGGCGTCTGGGTCCCGCTCGATCCTTCCTCGCCGTCCGAGCGACTGGCGATGATGCTGGACGACACCGCGCCCACGGTCGTGCTGACCCAGCGCGCGCTGCGTGAGGCGCTGCCAGCGGGGACGGCTGGCGTCCTGGTGCTCGAAGACGTGCTGGCGTCCGAACCGGTGGCGAGCAGCACCTTCCGCGCCCCTGTCCTGCCTTCGGAAAGCGCGGCGTACATCCTCTTCACGTCCGGCTCGACGGGACGCCCCAAGGGCGTACTGGTGCCGCACCGCGCCCTGGCCCGACACACGGCCTGGTTCAGCTCGAATCTGGGCCTGGGGCCCAGCGACCGCGTGCTGCAGAAGACGGCCCCCGGCTTCGACGCCGTGGTGCCGGAGCTGATCTCCACGCTGGTCAGCGGTGCGCGGCTGGTGCTGCCTCCGGCGGCGGCGGACCTGGACATGGACGCACTGCTGACGGTGCTCGCGCATCGGCAGGTGACGGTGCTCCAGCTCGTCCCCTCGCAGCTCAGCCTGTTCGTGGAGGCCGAGCGGCTCGAGCGCGCCACGGGCCTGCGAGTGCTGGTGTCCGGTGGTGAAGCACTGCCGGCGGAGCTCGCGCGACGCATCCGCGCGCAGTGGCCGGAGACCCGTCTGGCCAACTGCTACGGCCCCACCGAGACGGCGGTTGACGCCACGTCCTGGACGGTGAATGGCCTCATCCACGGAGCCACCGCGCCCATTGGCGGCCCGATTGGTGACACGCAGGTGTACGTGCTGGATGCGCATGGGCAGGTGGTGCCCGTGGGTGTCACGGGTGAGCTGTTCATCGGAGGCGAGGGCGTGGCACGCGGCTACGTCGGCCAGCCGGCGATGACGGCCGAGCGGTTCGTCCCGGATGCGTTCTCCTCCGTGCCCGGCGCCCGGCTCTACCGCACGGGCGACCAGGCCCGCTGGCGCCATGACGGCGTGTTGGAGTTCCTCGGTCGCGCCGACGCCCAGGTGAAGGTGCGCGGCTACCGCATCGAGCTGGCCGAAATCGAGTCCGCCCTGCTCGCGCATCCCGAAGTACGTGAAGCCGTGGTGCTCGCTCGCGAGGACCGGCCCGGAGACAAGCGACTGGTGGGTTACGTCGTGGGTGCGTCCTCGCTGGAGGCCCCCGCGCTGCGAGCGTTCATCGCCCAGCGCCTGCCCGAGTACATGGTTCCGTCCGCGCTGCGGATGATGGACGCGCTGCCCCTCACCGCGAACGGCAAGGTGGACCGCAAGGCGCTGCCCGTGCCCGAGCAGTCGTGGCTTACCGAGGACGCGTCCCAGGCCACGCCGGGTACGCCCACCGAGGAGCTGCTCGCGGGGCTGTTCGCCCAGGTGCTCGGAGTGCCGAATGTCAGCACCACCGTCAGCTTCTTCGAGCTGGGCGGACACTCGCTGCTCGCCACGCAGCTCGTCTCACGCGTGCGGTCCGCGTTCCAGGTCGAGTTGCCCCTGCGCGAGCTGTTCGAGGCGCCGACGGTCCACACGCTGGCCACGCGCATCGACGCCGCCCTGAGCGCGGGCGCGAAGCTCCAGAGGCCGCCTCTCACCGCCCTTCCGCGTGATGGCGAAGCGCCCCGGGCCTTCGTGCCGTCCTTCGCGCAGCAGCGACTGTGGTTCCTGGACCAGTTGGAGCCGGGCAGCCCGTCGTACAACATGCCCATCGCGCTGCGGCTCGAAGGCGTGGTGGACACAGACGCGCTGGAGCGAGCCTTCACGGAAGTCGTCCGGCGCCATGAGGTGCTGCGCACGACGTTCCGCGCGGGCCCCGAGCAGCTCGTGCAGGCGCCGATGCCTGTGTCGGTGCCCGTGGTGGAGCTGTCCGGACTCGACGATGCCGAGCTCCAGCTCCGTGTCGATGAAGAGGCTCGTCGTCCCTTCAATCTCACGCACGGCCCCCTGCTGCGCGTCACCCTGCTTCGGCTGGGTGAACAGCGGCACGTGCTGCTGCTGACGATGCACCACATCATCTCGGACGGTTGGTCCATGGATGTGCTCGTGCGCGAGACGGCGGCGCTCTACGCGGCCTTCTCCTCGGGTCAGCCTTCGCCGCTGCCGGAGCTGCCCATCCAGTACGCCGACTACGCCGCATGGCAGCAGTCCTGGCTCCAGGGCGAGGCGCTCGAAACCCAGCTCTCCTGGTGGAAGGAGCTCCTCGCGGGGGTGCCTCCGCTGCTGGAGCTGCCCACGGACTTCCCGCGCCCCGCCGTGCAGGGCTTCCGAGGCGCGAGTGTCTCGCGCGTGATGCCGCGTCAGCTCGTCGACTCACTCCACGCGCTGTGCCGTCGTGAGGGTTCCACGCTGTTCATGGCCCTGGTGGCGGGCCTCCAGGCCGTCCTGTCCCGCTACTCTGGCCAGGAGGACTTCGTCATCGGCACCGGTATCGCCAACCGGAACCAGGCGGAGACCGAGGGCCTCATCGGCTTCTTCATCAACCAGCTCGCCCTGCGCGCGCGGTTAGGTGGCAATCCCTCCTTCCGCGAGCTGCTCGGACGCGTGAGGAAGGACACGCTGGGCGCCTACGCGCACCAGGACCTTCCGTTCGAAGAGCTGGTCAAGGCCGTCAACCCCGAGCGCAGCCTCGCTCACGCGCCCCTCTTCCAGGTCGCGGTGGTGCTCCAGAATCAGCCCGAGGCCGAGCTGAAGCTCCCGGGCCTCACCTTCCACGTCCAGCCCTCCAACACCGGCACCTCGCGCCTCGACCTCACCCTCGCCCTCCAGGAAACGGCCCAGGGCCTGGGGTGCAGCATCGAGTACCGCACCGACCTCTTCACGGCTCAAACCGTCGACAGGCTGCTCATCCACCTCGGTGCCCTTCTCGAGAAGGCCGCGGCCCAGCCGGAGGCTCCTCTCTCCTCCCTCTCTCTTCTCTCCGAGGCCGAGCAGCACCAGCTCCTCGTCGAGTGGAACGACACGGCACGAGACTTCCCGCGCGACTCCACCGCGCACGCCATCTTCGAGGCCCAGGCCGCTCGCACTCCTGACGCCACCGCGCTTCGCTTCGAGGGCACCTCCCTCACCTACGCTCAGCTCGACTCTCGCGCCAATCGCCTCGCGCACCACCTGCGTGGCCTCGGCGTCACGGCCGAAGTCCCCGTCGCTCTCTGCGTCGAGCGCTCTCTCGACCTCGTCGTCTCCATCCTCGCCATCCTCAAGGCTGGCGGCGCCTGGGTCCCTCTCGATGCTTCGTACCCCGTCGAGCGCCTCTCCTTCATGCTCCGCGACTGCGCAGCCCCCGTGCTCGTCACCACGGCGTCGCTCGTCGAGTCGCTGGGCCTGAAAGTCCCGAGCATCGTCCGCCTGGATTCCGACGCGAGCCTCATCTCCGCGCAGCCCGAATCCCCTCCGGCCTCCAGCACCAGCGCCGACAACCTCGCCTACGTCATCTACACCTCCGGCTCCACCGGCACTCCCAAGGGCACCCTTCTCCAGCACCGCGGCCTCGCCAACACCGCGCTCACCGCTGGCCGTGCCCACGGCTTCTCTCCCTCCTCTCGCGTCCTCCAGTACGCCGCCTTCGGCTTCGACGCCTCCGTCGCGGAAATCTTCGGCGCACTCCTCGCCGGCTCCACCCTCGTCCTCGCTCCTCGCGAGCGCCTCCTCCCGGGCGCCCCCTTGCGCGACTTGCTCCGCGACGAGTCCATCTCCGCTGTCACCCTCACTCCCTCCGTCCTCGCGCAGATGAGCCCCGAGGACCTCCCCTCTCTCCAAACCCTCATCTCCGCCGGTGAGGCCTGCCCTCCCGAGCTCGTCCAGCGCTGGGGCTCTCGCCTCCGTCTCCTCAACGCCTACGGCCCCACCGAAGTCACCGTCTGCGCCTCCATCTCCGCTCCTCTCCTCCCCGGCCAGACTCCTTCCATCGGCAAGCCCTGGGACAACGTCCGCGTCTACGTCCTCGACTCCTCTCTGCGCCCACTGCCCGTCGGTGTCCCCGGCCAGCTCTGCGTCGACAGCGTCGGCCTCGCTCGTGGCTACCTCTCTCAGCCCGCCCTCACCGCCGAGCGCTTCGTCCCCAACCCCTTCAGCCCCACTCCCGGCGCTCGCCTCTACCTCTCCGGTGACAAGGCTCGCTGGCTTCCCGACGGCACCCTCGAATTCCTCGGCCGTATCGACGACCAGGTGAAGCTGCGCGGCTTCCGCATCGAGCTCGGTGAAGTCGAGGCCGCTCTCCTCCTCCACCCCTCCGTCCACCAGGCCGTCGCCACCGTCCGTACCGAAGCCGCTGGCGACAAGCGCCTCATCGCCTACGTCGTCGCCGACTCCAGCGACACCATCGACGTCGCGGCCCTGCGCGAGTCGCTCAAGCGACGCCTGCCCGAGCACATGGTGCCTTCCGCCATCGCCGTGCTCGCCGCGCTCCCCTTCACGCCCAACGGCAAGGTGGACCGCAAAGCGCTGCCCTCGCCCGACGTGGAGAGCCTGCGCGGCGACACGGCGTTCACCGCGCCTCGCACGCCCGTGGAGGAGAAGCTGGCGGAGCTGTTCGCGACGGTGCTGAAGCTGGCTCGCGTCAGCGTCACGGACAACTTCTTCGAGATGGGCGGCCACTCGCTGCTCGCCACCCAGGTGACGTCGCGCATCCGCTCCGCCTTCGCGGTGGAGCTGCCGGTGAGAGACCTCTTCGAGGCCCCCACCGTCGCCGCGCTGGCCCAGCGGGTCGACACCGCCCTGCGCACCGGCGCGACGACGACGGCGCCGCCCATCGAGCGCGCGCCGCGCGATGGCAAGCTGCCCCTGTCGTTCTCGCAGCAGCGCGTGTGGTTCCTGGACCAGCTCGAGCCGGGCAGCCCCGCGTTCAACATCCCGACGGCGCTGGTGCTCTCCGGTGTGCTGGACGTGGAAGTGCTGCGTCGGACGCTGGAAGCCGTCGTGCACCGTCACGAGGCCCTGCGCACCACGTTCCACACGGAGTCGGAGGGCCCCGTGCAGGTCATCCACGCCCCCTCGCCGTTCGAGCTGCCCGTCATCGACCTGCGCCACCTCTCCGCCGAGCAGCGAGACCTCGAGGCCCGACGTCACGCGGGCGAACACTCGATGTATTCGTTCGACCTGAGCACCGGGCCGCTGCTGCGCGCCGCCGTGCTGGTACTGGAGGACCAGGAGCACCTGCTGCTGCTCAACGTCCACCACATCGTCTCCGACGGCTGGTCCATCAGCGTCGTCGTCCGTGAGATGGCGCTCCTGTACGGTGACTTCCAGGCCGGCCGCGTGCCGAACCTCCCCGAGCTGCCACTCCAATACGCGGACTTCGCCGCGTGGCAGCGCCGCTGGCTGGACGGCGCTGAGCTGGACCGTCAGCTCACCTGGTGGCAGCGACAGCTCGATGGAGCTCCCCAGGATCTGGAGCTGCCCACCGACCGGCCGCGCGCGCACCTGTCGCGGCCTCGCGGCGGCCTGTTGCCCCTCGTGGTGCCTCCCGAGCTGGCGGTGGCCATCGAGACCTTCTGCCACCGTGAAGGCATCACCCCCTTCATGTTCTTCCTGGCGGCGTTCCAGCTCGTCCTGTCGCGCTACTCCGGTCAGGACGACATCTCCGTGGGCTCGCCGGTGGCGGGACGCAACCGCGCGGAGCTGGAGGGCCTGGTCGGCTACTTCCTCAACACGCTGGTCCTCCGCACGCGCCTGGATGGAGACCCGACGGTGCGCGAGCTGCTGGGCCGCGTGCGCGAGACGGCGCTCGGCGCCTACGCACACCAGCACCTGCCCTTCGAGCAGCTCCAGCCCCTGCGTGACCTCCAGCAGTCGCCGCTGTTCCGCGTGATGTTCATCCTCCAGAACACACCGGACGCGACGGCCTCACTGCCGGGCCTGACGCTGCGTCCGGGCCCCGACGAGGACCATGTCGCCAAGTTCGACATCACGCTTTCCATGGGACGAAACGCCGCGGGCTTCACGGGCGAATTCAACTACCAGGCGGACCTCTACGACGCGTCCACCATCGAGCGGATGATCCGGCACTTCCGGGCGCTCGTGGAGCTGCTCGTCTCCGCCCCCGAGCGTCGCCTCTCCTCGCTCACCCTGCTCTCCGGCGAGGAGCGTCTGCGGCAGCTCGTGACGTGGAACGACACGCGCGCGGACTTCCCCGAGGCCTGCGTACACGTGCTCTTCGAGGCCCAGGTCCACCGCGCTCCCAACGCGCTGGCGGCCTCCTTCGAGGGCACCCAGCTCACCTATGCCCAGTTGAACGAGCGGGCCAACCAGCTCGCCCATGTGCTGCGCCGTCACGGCGTCGGCCCCGAGGTCCGCGTCGCGCTCGGCGTGGAGCGCTCGCTGGATGTCGTGGTGGGCCTGCTCGGCATCCTCAAGGCGGGCGGCGCCTGGGTGCCCGTGGATCCGCTGCTGCCGCGCGAGCGCCTGTCCTTCCTGCTCGACGACAGCGGTGCCGCGCTGCTGCTGACACAGTCCCCGCTCGTGGACCGCTTCCCCGAGCCGCACCGCGCCCGTGCCCTGTGCCTGGACACCGCGCACGAGGTCCTGGCGCGCGAGAGCACCGAGGCGCCCGTCACCGGCGTCACTCCCGGCAACCTCGCGTACGTGCTCTACACCTCCGGCAGCACGGGCCAGCCCAAGGGCACGGCGGTGGAGCACCGGAGCGTGGCCAACCTCGTCACGCACGAGGCCACGGCCTACGGCATCGGTCCGGGCGAGCGCGTGCTCCAGTTCGCCAACCTCTCCTTCGACCTGTCCGTGGAGGAGATCTTCACCACGCTGACCTCGGGCGCCACGCTGGTGCTCGCGCCGCTGGAGAAGGTGATGCCGGGCGCGCCGCTGCACGCCCTGCTGCGAGAGCAGGCGCTCACTGTCATCAGCCTCACGCCCGCGGCGCTGGCCGCCACGCCCGCCGACGCGCTGCCCGCGCTGCGGACGGTCATCTCCGGCGGCGAGGCCCTGCCCTCGGACGTCGTCGCACGGTGGGCCCCGGGTCGCCGGTTCCTCAACACCTACGGCCCCACGGAGGCCACCGTCGTGGCCACGCTCGGACAGGTCGTCGCGGATGACAGCCACGTGCCCTCCATCGGCAGGCCCCTGGCCAACGTGCGCGTCTACGTGCTCGACGCACGCGGCGAGCCGGTGCCGGTGGGCGTCAAGGGTGAGCTGTACCTGGGCGGAGTCGGCGTGGCCCGAGGCTACGCGGGCAGGCCCGCGCTCACCGCCGAGCGCTTCATCCCGGATGCGTACTCCGAGGTGCCCGGCGCTCGGCTGTACCGCACCGGCGACGTGGTGCGCTGGCGCGACGACGGCACGCTGGAGTTCGTCGGCCGCGTGGACGCGCAGGTGAAGGTGCGTGGCTTCCGCATCGAGCTGGGTGAAGTCGAGGCCGCGCTGGCCCGGCACCCGGCGGTGCGCGAGGCCGTGGTGGTGGCTCGCGAGGATGGACCTGGTGGCAAGCGCCTCATCGCCTACGCCGTGGCGCGCGAGGGTGTGCCCACCGACGGAGCGACGCTGCGCTCGGCGCTGAAGGACGCGCTGCCCGAGTACATGGTGCCCACGGTGGTGATGGTGCTGGACGCGCTGCCGTTGACCTCGAACGGCAAGGTGGACCGCAAGGCCCTGCCCGCGCCGGACATGAGCAACGTCAGCGGGCGGCCCGACTTCGTGGGGCCTCGCACACCCACGGAGGCGCGGCTGGGCACCATCTGGTGCGCGGTGCTCGAAGTGGAGCGCGTGGGCATCCACGACAACTTCTTCGAGCTGGGCGGGCACTCGCTGATGGCGACCCAGGCCATCAGTCGCATGCGCGCGGTGTTCAAGGTGGAGCTGCCGCTGAGGGACTTGTTCGACACGCCCGACCTGGCGGCACTGGCGCAGCGCGTGGACCTCGCGGTGCAGCAGGGCCAGGGTCTGGAGATTCCGCCGCTGGTCCCCGTGGCGCGCACGGGCGATCTGCCGGCGTCGTTCGCCCAGCAGCGCCTGTGGTTCCTCGACCAGCTCGAGCCGAACAGCGCCTTCTACAACATCCCCGCCACCGTGCGGCTGGAGGGCGCGCTGAACGTGGACGCGATGAGCCGGGCCGTCAACGAGTTGCTCCGTCGGCACGAGTCCCTGCGCACGTCCATCCTGAGCAACAACGGTCAGCCCATCCAGGTCATCCATCCGCACGAGCCCGCCGCGCTGATCGTGCTGGACCTGAGTGCGCTGGAGCCCGAGGCCCGCGAGGCCGAGGCGCGTCGCGCGGTCACCGAGGAGACGCAGCGTCCGTTCAACCTGACGGACCGCTCGCTCCTGCGCGTCCGGCTGCTGAAGCTCGGCGCCGAGGACCACGTGCTGCTGATGTCCATGCACCACATCGTCTCGGATGGTTGGTCCATGGGTCTGCTCATCAACGAGCTGGCCTCCGCGTACACGTCCTTCGCCCGGGGACTGCCGCTCACGCTGCCGGACCTGCCGCTCCAGTATGCGGACTACTCCACTTGGCAGCGCAGTTGGCTGAAGGGCGACGTGCTCGACAGGCAGGTGGCCTGGTGGCGCAAACATCTGCTGAACGCGCCCCCGGCGCTGGAGCTGCCCACGGACTTCGCCCGTCCGGCGGTCAGCAGCTTCAAGGGTGACATGGTGGGCGTCACCATGCCGCGCGGCCTCCAGGATGCGGTGCAGACCCTGGCGCGCCGCGAGGGCGCCACGACGTTCATGGTGCTGCTCGCCGCCTTCCAGACCCTGCTGTGGCGCTACTCCGGTCAGGACGACATCAGCATCGGCTCTCCCATCGCCGGCCGGCGCCACTCCGACCTCGAGAAGCTCATCGGCTTCTTCGCCAACACGCTCGTGCTGCGCACGCAGCTGTCCGAGCACCAGACGTTCCGCGAGCTGCTCGGCCGCGTACGTGAGGCGACGCTGGATGCGTACGCGCACCAGGACGTTCCGTTCGAGAAGCTGGTCGAGGAGCTCCAGCCCGAGCGCAGCCTCAACCGCACGCCGCTGTTCCAGGTGCTGTTCGTCCTCCAGAACGTCAACAAGGAGACCTACGACTCCGCGGGCCTCCGCATGTCGGCGATGGAGGCCACCAGCGGCACGGCCAAGTTCGACCTGACGCTCTCCGTGTTCGAGTCGCCGCAGGGCTTCGCCGGCTACCTGGAGTACGCCTCCGACCTCTTCACGCGAGAGACGGCGGAGCGGATGGTGGGGGCGCTCCAGCACCTGCTCGAAGGCGCCGTCTCCCAGCCGGACCTGACGCTGGGCCGGCTGCCCCTGCTCTCGGACACCGAGCGTCAGCAGGTCGTCGAGGGCTTCAACGCCGCGGTGGACCCGACCTACGTGCCGGGCCTGATGCACCGCTGGGTGGAGGCCCAGGTGTCGCGCACACCGGACCGCGTGGCCGTGACGGATGGCACCCGCTCACTCACCTACGCGCAGCTCGACGCGCGGGCCAACCAGCTCGCCCATCACCTCATCGCGCTCGGCGTGCCCGTCAATGGCACGGTGGGCCTGTGCCTGGAGCGCGCGAGCCTGGACATGCCCGTCGCGGTGCTGGCCACGCTCAAGGCGGGCGCCGCCTTCCTCCCGTTGGACCCGAGCTACCCGGCGGACCGACTGGCCCTGATGCTGGAGGACACCGGCGCGCCCGTCGTCCTCGCGCACTCGGCGCTCGTCTCCGCGCTGCCTCCGGGATTGACGGCGCGAGTGCTCCGACTCGAGGAGGAGACGTCCGTCGCCTCGCGGCCGACGCACTCGCCCGACGTGGACATGTCGCCGGAGACGAACTGCTACTTCGTCTACACCTCCGGCAGCACGGGCCGGCCCAAGGGCATCGTCATGTCCCACCGCGCGGTGGGCAACATGCTGTGGTGGCTGATGAAGCGCGCGGTGAAGCCGGACGCGACGACGCTCCAGTTCGCGTCGCTCAACTTCGACGTGTCGTTCCAGGAGCTGTTCGGCACCTGGTTCCTGGGTGGCAAGGTGCTGCTCATCAACGGCTCGCTGCGCCAGGACCCGCCCGCCATGCTGCGCTACATGCGCGAGCACCGCGTGGAGCGGCTGTTCCTGCCCTTCGTCGCCCTCCAGGCGATGTGCGACGCGGCGCTCACGGAGAAGGAGCTTCCACCGCTGGGTGAAATCATCACCGCCGGCGAGCAGCTCCAGGTGACGCCCGCGCTGCTCGCGTTCTTCGACCGGCTGCCGGAGTGCACGCTGGAGAACCAGTACGGCCCGTCGGAAGCGCACGTCGTCACCGCGTGGCGCGCACCCGCGGACCGCAAGCGCTGGCCGGCGCTGCCCCCGGTGGGCTCGCCGGTCACCAACGTGCAGCTCTACGTGTTGGACCCGCACGGCGCGCCCTGCCCCATCGGCGTCGCGGGCGAGGTCTACGTCGGTGGCGCCAACGTGGCCCACGGCTACCACGGCCGTCCGGACCTGACGTCGGACCGGTTCCCGCCGAACTTCATGGGTGGCGCTTCCGGCTCGCGGCTGTACCGCACGGGCGACAAGGCCCGGTGGCTGGCGGATGGCAACCTGGAGTTCCTCGGCCGCCTGGACAGCCAGGTGAAGCTGCGAGGCTTCCGCATCGAGCTGGGCGAGGTGGAAGTGGCCCTGCGCGCGCTGCCCCAGGTGCGCGACGCGGTGGCCATCGTCCGCGAGGATGTCGCGGGAGATCGCCGCCTCGTCGGCTACGTGGTGCTGCCGGCCGACGCGCCGTGGAGCACCGAGGAGGCCCGTCAGGTCCTTCGCGAGAAGCTGCCCGAGTACATGGTGCCGTCCATCTTCGTGCGTCTGGAGGCGCTGCCGCTGATGCCCACCGGCAAGGTGGCGCGCGGCGCGCTGCCTCCTCCGGACGAGGAGAGCCTGCGTGGCACCACGCCGTTCTCCGCGCCTCGCACGCCACTGGAGGATCTGCTGGCCGGGGCCTTCGCGGAGGTGCTGCGCACGCCTCGCGTGAGCATCACCGACAACTTCTTCTCGCTCGGTGGGCACTCGCTGCTGGCCACGCAGGTCGTCTCCCGCGTGCGCGCGGTGCTGGGCGTGGAGCTGCCGCTGCGCGCCCTCTTCGAGGCCCCCACCGTCGAGTCGCTCGCCCTGCTGCTCGAGCGCGCCCAGGAGGCGCTGAAGGCCCAGGACACACGCCCCAAGGCGACGGCCCGTCCGGCCACGCCCACCTGGTCGCCGCTCGTCACGCTGCGCCCGGGCACCGATGCGCGACGCGTGCTCCACGTCATCCACGGAATGGATGGCCGGGTGGACGGCTACGCGGAGCTCGCGAACCACGCCCCCGAGGGCTGGAGCGTCGTCGGAATCCAGGCCCGAGGGCTGGAGGAGGGCCGCGCCCCGCTCGAGTCCGTGGAGGCGATGGCCACGCTCTACGTGGAAGCCCTGCGTGCCTCCGCGCCCCAGGGGCCGTACCGGCTCGCGGGCCCGGGAATGGGCGCGCTGGTGGCGTGGGAGATGGCACAGCAACTCCAGCGCGAAGGCCATGCCGTGGAGCTGCTGCTCATCGAGCCGCTCCCCGCGGAGCCGGATGCCAGCACGGCGGCCACCACGGCCGGCGCGCAGGGGGCGCTGTTCGCGAAGCTGCTCGCCGCCCAGGCGGGCATCGACGCCCCGGCGCTGCCCTCGGCGCTCACCACCAGCAAGGACGCGGAGCCGCTGCTCGCGCACCTGCATGCCGAAGGCGCGAAGACGGGCCTGCTGCCGGAAGCGCTCTCGCTCGAGGAGCTGCGCGTGCACTTCAAGGTCTTCGCCAGCCACCTGCGCGCCGCGCGGCGCTACCTCCCCGAGCCCACCGAGGGCGCCGTGCTGCTGCTGCGCGCGACGGAGGCTCCGGAGCGGGATGAGGACGCGCTCGACGGGGGCTGGGGCGAGCTGGCCGAGGGCGGCCTCGAGCTCCACGAGTCCCCCGGAGACGCCGTCTCCGTGCTGCGCGCACCGCACGTCACGCGGTGGTTGAAGAAACTGTTCGACCTGGAAGGTCGGGAGTCATGACGGGCCACCTTCGCGACAGGGGGTGGCTCTCTCTCGCACCAGGACGCATGGTCGCGGGAAGGACAGCCTGTCGGAGCAGTGTTCCAGCAGAGGGGTCGGTAGGCATCCGCCTACTCCTGGCGGTCTTGACCCCTTTTCCTGGGATGTGAACAAGATGCAGCCACTTTCAGGAGTCACTCACATGGCGGACGAGCGCGAGGACACGACGATCTACAAGGTCGTCGTCAACCACGAGGAGCAGTATTCCATCTGGCCGGCGGACCGGGAGAACGCGCCGGGCTGGAAGGACGCGGGCAAGCAGGGCCTGAAGGCCGAGTGCCTCGAGCACATCAAGCAGGTGTGGACGGACATGCGTCCGCTGAGCCTGCGCAAGAAGATGGAAGAGCAGGCGCTGAAGAACTGAAGTGACGAGCGCCCCGCCTGACGGACCCCGGTGAACTCACTGGGGTCCGAGGGCGGGGTTCAACGTCTCAGAGGTCCGGCGGCGGACGAACCCCCAGATGGCAGGCGCGCAACGCCAGCTGGGTGCGGTTCTCGGCCCCAAGCTTTCGGTAGAGCTGGGTGACGTGCGACTTGACGGTGCGCTCGGCGATTTGAAGATGTGCGGCGATCTTCAAGTTGTCCGCGCCCCCGGCCACATACGCCAGGACCTCGCGCTCGCGCTGAGTGAGCGCCAGCAGGACACTCGCGGTGGGTGACGTGACGGGCGGATGCTCGAAGTCGTTGCGCAACAGCTGCACCGGGAAGAGCCGCTCACCTCGCACCAGCGAGTTGATGGCCGAGGACACGGCGGACGTGCCGAGCCCCTTCCGGAAGAGGTAGCCGGAGGCACCCTCGTCGAAGCACTGGGAGATGATCTCCGGAGCACTCACGGCCGAGAGGAGCAACATGCGCACCTCCAGCCGACGCTTGCGTGCCTCGCGCAGCAGGTTGATGCCTTCGGTCACCGAGCAGCCCACGGCCGCTTCGCTATCTCCTTCCACATCCATCACCGCCACTTGTGGCGGATCGGTTCCCAGCCCATCGAGAAAGAGTCGCACGTCCCTCGTCACCGAGGTCACGGCAACACCCTCGCCGCGAAGACCGTCGGCGAGGCTTTCCCACGCCGCCCACGGTCCTTCGAGAATGGATACACGGATCGCTGCTTGATTAGTTGCCATGCGAAGGCCCCCCAGCCGCCATGGCGAAACAACTTGGACTGCAGTGTTGACTGCTTCCGACCTCCGGACAGCTCAGGCCAGCGGGAAGAGGCTTCCAGGTCGTGCGTGCACGTCCGCTGAACCACTCCGGGATCGGCCCATCGATGTAAGACCCGACTCCCTGACTGCTTTCAACTACCCACGACTCGCGACGTCCTTCCGGGCTCCACCTCCGCTGGAGCCAGCTCCAGGTTCAACGCCACGAATACCCTAACACCGGGAAAGCGCAGAGGCGAAGGCGCCCCTGGCGCGAGTGTCAAGTGTGCGCGAATCGGATTGGATTCGGGCACCGCGTCCGTTGGTTCGTCATCGCTGTCACGTCCATGACAGCCTTTTCCGTCCAACAGCCGATACCCGCCGTCCCCCGTCGTGGGTCCGGATGTCCACCACGCAACACCCCTCTGAGCCTGGATTAGCCAGACAGCCGGGTCGCAACAGGTGGGAGATGGTACGGCGGGCGGCGTGTATGCTGGGTAGCGGACATGAGTACCGCTTCGACTCCGCACCTCGCCGTGGCCACGCCGGAACGCGTGGCGCTCTCCCTGCCCGTGGCCGGCATCGGCTACCGGTGCCTCGCGTGGCTGGTGGACGCCAGCCTGCTCTTCTTCTTCTGGGTGGTGGCGTACTTCGTCTTCACGCTGCTGGTGTCGGACGTGCTCGGCGTCTTCCAGGGGCTGTCGGGCGTGGGCCAGACGTTGCTCGTGGTGGGCATCTTCGCCACACAGTGGCTGTACTGGACGCTGGGCGAAGTCTTCTTCCATGGGCAGACACCGGGCAAGCGGGCGCTGCGCATCCGCGTGGTGCGGCTGGATGGCTCGCCAGTGGGCCTCTACGAGAGCGCGGTGCGCAACCTGTGCCGCGCGGTGGACTTCCTGCCGGGTGTCTATGCCGCCGGCTGCATCAGCATGCTGCTGACGCCGCACCACCGACGCCTGGGTGACCTGCTGGCCGGAACGGTGCTGGTGCGCGAGGAGCGCATCGACCTGGACAAGTACACCGCGACGAGGGCGCCCGAAGCCGGCGCCCCGAGTCCGAAAGCCACGCGGGCGCTGACGCCGGACGAGGTGGAGCTGGTGCTGGCCTTCCTCACGCGCGCGCCCGGTTTGCAAGCCGACGTCCGGAGGAGGATGGGGACAAAGCTGGTGGAGAAGCTGGGCGGGCTGACGTCCGAGGAGCAGGCCACGGTGCTCGCGTCGGCCGAGGCCACCGAGGCGTTCCTGCGGGCCCACGTTCAGGTGGAGCGCTAGAGATGGCCGTTGCCCTGCCGGCCTTTGTCGCCAGCCACCGTGGAAGCTGGGACTCCCTGGAGGCACTGCTCACGCGCCAACGCGAGGGCACCCTGACGCTGGAGGAGCTGCGCACGCTGGACACGCTGTATCGCCGCGCCGCCTCGGACCTGGCGCATGCGCAGACGTTCTACCCGGGCACCGACGCGCACCGATTCCTCAACCAGCTCTGCGCGCGCGCCTACGCCGCCATCTACCAGCCCCCGCGCGAGCGCTGGGCGTCGGTGCGCGCCTTCTTCCGCCGCGAGTTCCCCCAGACGCTGCGCAGGGAGCTGCGCTACGTGGGTGCCAGCGCCGCGCTGTTCATCCTGGGCCTGCTGCTGGGCGCACTGGTCGTGCTGTGGGAGCCTCGGGGCGCGGAGCTGCTCGTGCCCGCGGGCGTCCGTCAGTACGTGGCCCAGGGCCGCATGTGGACGGACGACATCCTGTCCGTGGCGCCGCCCAACTCGGTGTCGTCGGGTATCGCCACCAACAACCTCACCGTCACCATCCTCACCTTCGCCATGGGCCTGTTCTACGGGCTGGGGACGGTGTTCATCCTGGTGAACAACGGCGTGCAGATTGGCGCCATCGCCGCGCTGTGCGCCCGCGAGGGGATGCTGGGGAGGCTTATGGACTTCATCTCCGCGCACGGCCCGGTGGAGCTGTCCGTCATCGTCATCGCGGGCGGAGCGGGGCTGATGGTGGGCCAGTCACTCATCGACCCGGGGGAGCTGCCCCGGGGACAGGCGCTGGCCCTGCGCGGGCGGGAAGCGGTGAAGCTGGTGCTGGGGTGCGCGCCCTTCCTCGCCCTCATCGGCGTGGTGGAGGGCTACGTGTCGCCGGGCGACTTGTTCCCCACCTGGGCGAAGGCGGCGCTCGGCCTGGCCCTGGGGGGATTGTTCTGGGGCTACCTGCTGCGCGCGGGCAGCGCGGAGGCGGAGACGGTGCCAGAGGTCAGGGCGTCCTGACGCTTGTGCTGCTGGTGGCGGAGGATGCGCTCATAGGCCACGTTCAGCTCGCGCATCTTCTCCACGGAGCCGCCCCGGTCCGGGTGCCGCTCCAGCGCCAGCGCGTGGTAGCGCGCACGGACCTTCTCCGCCGAGTCCAGGGGCGAGACGCCCAGGAGCTGGTACGGGTCCTGGTCCTCGATGGCGGACAGCCAGCGCTCCAGCCGGTCCTTCACCTCGATGAAGCGCTCATCCTGGGCGCCGGTGTCCTTCACCGGGTGGGTGCGCACCTTCGCGTCCGCGCGGAGCACGTCCGTGTAGGTACTGCTGACCCAGCGGTGGCAGCCGGAACACCGGTAGTAGCGAACCCGGTTCCCCATCTGAAGGGTCATCCGGATGCCGCAGTGGGTGCACTCCACCTCCACGTTCTCCAGGGTCCGCCAGCTCGAAACCGCAGTGTTCATCAGCACTTGCTCCCGTCAGCAACACGCCTGTAGCACCGCCAAACTCCCATGTCGGGAGATCGCGTCAAGAAAATCTCCACGGGCGCGGCTGCTCCAGGCACCCGGCTTTCGGGTTAGATAGGGGCCCATGAGCCCCCTGCTCGTCGCCGGACTGCTGCTCGTCGCCGCCGCTCCGGCCCGGACGCCCGCGCCCGCCACCAGCCGCCCCGCCCCCCCCTCGTCCCGGCCCGCCCCGGCGCCGCCCGAGCCCCCCGCCCCCGTGGCCTCGGCGGACGACACCGCCCTGCTGCGCGCCCTCTTGTGGGCCGCCCGCCCCGCGCCCGAGGAGGTCCGCGCCATCGCCGTGGAGGACCTGGCCCTGCTGGGAGACCCTCGCGCGCTGGACTCGCTGGCCACGCACCTGTGGGACCCCAATCCCCGCACCCAGCAGGCCGTGCTGCGCGCGGTGGCCCTCTTCCAGCACCCCCGCGCCGAGGAAATCCTGGGCAACGTGGTGCGCCACCCCCGCATGCCGGACGCACTGAAGATTCAGGCCCTCAACGGCCTCGTCTTCCAGCGGACCGCGTCCGCCCGGCGCACCGTGCAGGACGCGGCCACCGACTCGCGCCTCACCTCGGTGGTGCAGAACGCCGCGCGCGCCGTCGCCGAGCAGTGGAACGCGCCGCCCGCATCGCGCTGAGCACGTCGCTCGCCGCCCCACCAGGCGAGCAGGCGAGGAGCGCTTTCCGGGCGCGGCGTCGCCCGCGAGGGCCGAATCCTGGAGAAGTCATCGGCCTGCGTTAGACTCGCGCGCATGAAGATCACCCCGCTCGACATCCGGCAGAAGCGGTTCGAAACGGCGCTGCGAGGTTTCTCCCGCCGCGAAGTCGAGGCCTACCTCGAGCTGATCGCCGGCGAGTTCGAGGAAGTGGTGAAGGAGAACATCGCGCTCAAGGAGGAGCTGAAGCGCACGCAGCTCAAGCTCGAGCAGCACCAGGAGCGCGAGCGCACCCTCCAGGAGACGATGGTCACCGCCCAGCGCATCAGCGAGGACCTGCAGTCCGCCGCCAAGAAGGAGGCGGAGATCATCATCGCGGACGCCGAGCACCAGGCGGAGAAGATCGTCCACGGCGCGCATCAGCGGCTGGTGCAGGTGGTGGAAGACATCAACGAGCTCAAGCGCCAGCGCACCCAGTTCGAGTCCCAGGTGCGCTCGGTGCTGGACGCGCACCAGAAGCTGCTGGAGACCTTCAAGGCCCCCACCTTCGCGGACCGCGACTACGCCCGCGTCGAGGACAACGTGGCCTACCTGTCCCAGAAGAAGGCCAACGGCAACGAGTAGCCCATGGCCGCGCCCTGGCTGAAGTCCCTGCCGGACGGCGTGGAGCTGGCCCTGCTCATCCAGCCCCGCGCCTCGCGCACCCGCGTCGTCGGGGAACATGACGGGTTGTTGAAAATCCAGCTCGCCGCTCCGCCCGTGGATGGGGAAGCCAACGCCGCCCTCCTCGAGTTCCTGGGCAAGCAGCTCGGTGTGCCCCGGCGGCAAGTCACGCTCGTCGCCGGTGACGCGTCGCGCCGAAAACGCGTTCAGGTGGTGGGGGTTGATGCGGCGCGGGTCGAGGCTGTTATGTCTGGGGGATAGCGAGGCCCCCGCATGCGCCACCTGCTCGTCCTGCTCCTGTTGCTGCTGGCCATGCCTCGGGCGTGGGCCCAGGGCCTGGGTGAAGGCTCCGGTTCCCATCCCCACGGGGGCGAAGCCCTGGTGGACGACGTGGTGCTCGTCCCCCACTCCCGGCCCAAAATCGTCGCCGGAGAGCTGTCGACGAAGCGCTTCCGCATCCTCCACACGGCGGCGGCCACCGTGGCGGCGAGGGAGCTGGCGGAGAAGATTGAATCGGTGCGCGACGGCTTCGGCAACATCCTGGGGCGCGACTGGCCTGGGGTGACGGAGATTCGCCTGGGCGTGGGCCGCGAGGAGTTCGAGGCGCTGGCGCTCCCCGGCGGCCGGCCTCCGGGCTGGGCCGTGGCGCTGGCCTACCCCACGCATCAAATCATCCTGCTGGACGCGCTCAGCCTCCACGCGCCGGACGGCCAGCAGACGCTGAGACATGAGCTGGCGCACGTGGCCTTGGGACAGCTCGCCCGGGGCTGGCCCCGCTGGTTTCAGGAGGGCGTCGCGCAGAACGTCACTGGAGAGCGCTTCTCGCTCACCCACTACTCGGCCCTGTTTCGCGCGGTGACGCAGGAGCGCGTCTTCCACTTCGAGGACCTGTCCTCCGACTGGCCGGACCTGCCCGCCGACGTGGAGATCGCCTACGCCCAGAGCGCCGCCTTCGTCGCGCACCTCTCCACGCGCTACGGCCCCCAGGCGATGGGACTGCTCATCGACGGCGTGCGCGACGGGGAGCCCTTCGAGACGGCGTTCGGCAAGGCGTTCCACACCTCGCTGGACGTGGAGGAGTCCGGCTGGCGTGACGGGCTGGCGGCCCGCTACGGGTGGCTGCCGCTCACCACCAGCTCCGCCCTGCTGTGGTTGACGGCCTCCATCCTGTGCGTGGCCGCGTACGCGCGCCGACGCCAGCAGAAGGCCGCGCGACTGGCGGAGATGACGGCGCAGGAGGCCGCGGACGAGGCCGCCCTGCGGCTGATGATGGTGGCCCAGCAGCAGGCGGCCGAGGCCGGCACGCCCCTGTCGGGTCCCTCCGCGCCGCTTCAGGAGCTGTACTGGCCCGGCCCCCCCGCGTCGGAACCGGAGCCGGAGCACCCCGAGTCGCCGCCTCACGCCGAGTCGACGTCAGGCGAGTACTCCGTCGGACCCGAGCACGAGAGCGAGCAGGCGGCCGGGAGCGATGACGAGCTGAAAGCCCGCACCGCCAAGCCCACGCTGCACTGAGTCGCGCCCTCCACCCGGACCCTGTCTGGACCTTCGGACAGGTCTACAAGCCGAACCCCGAAGTTTTTACTTCGTCGCCTCCCCACGCGCGGCAGTGCCCTTTCCAAGTTGCTGATTTTCCTGGAGAGGCCACGTCCCAGGCGCTGGCAACCGACTTGCTATAGCTCCCGGTGCGATGCGGAAGGCACCGGACATGACTGAGCGGGGACGTAAGGCAGCCGGGCTGGCGCGGTTCTTCCGCCAGCAGCCAGACCGGATCGCGGCGCTGTGGCGCCGGATGCGGATGTCGGCTCACGAAGCGACTGACGGCAACCAGACTCCGCTGAGTCAGCTCGACGGCTTGGTGGAGCCCTTCGTCCGGGAGCTGGGGCTGACGCTGGAGGGGGACGACACGAGCCCCTGGAGCCGTACGAAAGCGGTGCTGCGCCTGTCGCCGGAGCGTGGCGCGCGCGCCCTGCACGAAGAATTCTCGGCGCTGCGGCGCTGCCTGGTGGACGCCGCGGAGGTGCTCGGCGGCGGGGATTGGGAGAAGGAGCGCATCAACCGCGCCGTGGATGAGGCGGTGGACTCGGCGGTGGCGCTGCTTCAGCGACTGAGGGATTCGAGAGTCGAGGGGCCTCGGGTGCCCTTCGGCGGTCTGGTGGTGGAGTACTTCGAGCGGGCTTCACGCGTCAGACACGTGCCGCCGGGCTCGAGGGATGGGCGTACCGCGATGCATTGAGGGTGGTCGGTTTTGCCGACCCGTCCGGCTTGACGCTCCAATCTTGGGAGGGTCCGAGGCCGGCGGGAGGGAGCGTGCCAGGGGTGGGGACCTCATGGCACGCCTTGTGGGGTCGCGTGCTCCCACTGGGGAGTGGTGAGCGCGCATCGCGAGCCGCTGGCAAGACGCGTGGATGGGGGTCCGCGCGACTCGCCGGTCGGACGGGTCGGCATTGTTTGTGGGGGTGGTAGCGAAAAAACGAGTGGGTCCGCGGGGGGAGCGCCTACGGGGGTGGGCGCTCCTCCCGTGTTGTTTTTCAGTGGGCGTCCGACCAGCTCCGCCCCGCGCCGACATCCACCTTGAGCGGCACCTTCAGCGTGGCCACGCCCGCCATGCCGCGCGTCACCAGCGCCTTCACCTGCTCCACTTCCGCGTCGGGCGCCTCCAGCAGGAGTTCGTCGTGGACCTGGAGGAGCATCAGCGTGCGCAGGCCCTGGGCACGCAGCTCCGCGTCCACCACCAGCATGGCCTTCTTGATGAGGTCCGCGGCAGTGCCTTGAATCGGCATGTTGATGGCGGCGCGCTCGGCGGCCTGGGCCACGCCCCGGTTCTTCGAGTTCAGGTCCGCCATGTAGCGCCGGCGGCCGTAGAGCGTCTCCACGTAGCCCGTCTTGCGCGCCGTGTTGACGGTCTCCTCCAGGTAGCGGCGGATGCCCGCGTAGCGGATGAAGTAGCGCTCGATGATGTCGCGCGCCGTCTCCTGGGGGATGCCCAGCCGGGTGGCCAGGCCGTGGGGTGACAGGCCATAGGCGATGCCGAAGTTCACCATCTTCGCCACCCGGCGCTGCTCGCGGTCCACCTGGTCGGGCGCGACGCCAAACACCTCGGCGGCGGTGCGGCTGTGGACGTCCTCGTCGTTGCGGAACGCCTCCACGAGCACGGCGTCATCCGCGATATGGGCCAACAGGCGCAGCTCCACCTGGCTGTAGTCCGCGCTGACCAGCTGGTGGCCCGGGGCGGCCACGAAGGCGCGGCGAATCTCCCGGCCCAGCTCCGTGCGCACGGGGATGTTCTGGAGGTTGGGGTCGGTGGACGACAGGCGGCCGGTGGCGGTGGCCGCCTGGTGGTACGTCGTGTGGATGCGCCCGTCGGGGGCCACCAGCGTGGGCAGCGTGTCCAGGTACGTGCTCTTGAGCTTGGACAGGCTGCGGTACTCGATGATGGCGCCAGGCAGCGGGTGGTCCTCGGCCAGCTTCTCCAGCACCTCCTGGTCCGCGGAGGGGCCCGTCTTGCCGCGCTTGATGATGGGCAGGTTCAGCTCGGTGAAGAGCACCTGGACCAGCTGCGGGTTGGAGCCGATGTTGAACTCGTGGCCCGCGTGCTTGTAGACCTCCTTCACCTGCGCTTCGACGGCCGCGTCCACCTTCACGGAGATGCGCGCCAGCTCCACCGTGTCCAGGCTCACGCCCCGCTGCTCCATCCGCGCGAGGATGGGCAAGAGCGGCAGCTCCAGCTCCCGCGCCAGCTGCGCGAGCTTCGCCTCCTCCAGCTCCTTCCAAAGCTCCGGGGCCAGCCTGCGCGCCGCCTCCGCGCGCACCGCGAAGCCCGAGGCGACCTCCTCCGGCGAGTGGTCCGCCAGCGCCCTGTCCTTCTTGCCCCGCTTGCCTTCCGCCGCCGCGGGAAGCGCGGGCAGCTCCGTGGCCAGCCGCTCGCGCGCCAGGTCCGCCAGCGCGTGCTCGCGTCGTGAGGGATTGAGCAGGTAGCTCAAGAGTTCCACGTCGTCGTGCGCGCCGGCCAGCGTGAGGCCCTCGTTGGCCAGCACCAGCGTGAGGGCCTTGAGGTCATGCCCTCCCTTCTTCACCGCCGGATCCTCCAACACGCCTCGGAACGCGGCGGTGAAGGACTCGGGCCGAACCTGCGTCGCGCCCAGCACCGCGTGGCGCAGCGGCACGTAGCGCGTGCTCGCATCCGGCAGCGCCACGCCCAGGCCCACCAGCTTCGAGGCGAAGGGCATGCCCTCGTAGGCCGGAATCAGGCTGACCGAACCCGCGGCGCGCACGGCGTCCGCCAGGGCCTGGAGCTCCGCGTCGGTGCCCACCAGCGTCGTGGTGACGGCCAGGGGCGCGGGCTTCTCCTTCGCGGGTTCGGAGGACTCGGGCAGGCCCTGCTGGGGCAGGTCCTTGAGCAGCGCGTAGAACTCCAGCTCGGTGAAGAGCTCCCGCGCGCGCGCGGAGTCCACCTCCTTGCGGGTCAGCTCCGCCACGCGCACGTCGAGCGGCAGGTCCGTCTTGAAGGTCACCAGCCGCCGGGCGAGCAGGAGGCTCTCCCTGTGAGAGGCGAGGTTCTCCCGAACCTTCGGCTTCTTCACCTCGTCCAGCCGGGACAGGAGCGTGTCCACGTCACCGAACTGCTGGATGAGCTCCGTGGCCGTCTTGGGGCCGATGCCCGGCACCTTGGCCACGTTGTCCACCGCGTCGCCGATGAGCGCCAGGTAGTCGCGCATCTGCCGGGGCTCGATTCCCAGCCGCTCCTTCACGTCCTCGGGCCGGGTATGAACGTCCTTCATCGGGTCGAAGAGGCGCACGTCCTCGTCGACAATCTGGATGAAGTCCTTGTCCCCGGTGACGACCTGGACGCAGAAGCCCTCGGCCTTCGCCTTGTGGGCCAGCGTGCCGATGACGTCGTCCGCTTCCCAGCCCGCGAACTCCAGGATGGGCAGGTTGAGCGCCTCCACCACGCGGCGGATGAGCGCGAACTGCGGCACCAGGTCTTCGGGCGGGCCTTCGCGGTGGGCCTTGTAGTTGGGGTCTATCTTCTGGCGCTCGGTGCGGCTCTCCTTGTCGAAGGCGAGCGCCACGTGCGTGGGCTTCAAGTCCCGCAGGGACTTGAGCACCATGCGCGTGAAGCCGAGCACGGCGTTGGTGGGCACGCCCTTGCTCGACGTGAGCGGCGGAATCGCGTGGTAGGCGCGGAAGATGAAGCCGGACGCGTCGATGAGGACCAGGGTGGGCGCGGTGCGCGGGGGGCTGGTGTCGGCCATGCCCCCGTGCCTAGCGCGCCCGTCCCGCCCTGTCCAACTCGCTCGCTAGGGGCAGCTCCACTCCTTCTTCTTCGCGACGACCAGCTCCTCCACGCCGTCACCCTTGACGGCGAAGTCCAGCACCGCCGCCATGTCCGGGCAGCCGCCCGCCTGACGGAACGCGGAGAGCGCCGTGGCGGAGCAGAACCCCGCCGCCTTGTTCAGGTCCGGGTTGCCCGCGTAGAAGCCGAAGCCCAGCTTCCACATCCGGCACGCACGGCGCTTGTCGTCGCGGTCCGCCCAGTGCTTGCCGCGCTGGTACGACTTGTCCGCCATGTCCGCGAGGATGCTGCGCCGGTAGAACGACGGCTTGGGCTCCGCCAGGTCCAGCATCAGCGACTTATCCACCTCCAGCGCCTCGCGCAGCGGCTCGGCGGCCTTCTCCGGGTCATCCGCGGCCAGGTAGCTCTGGCCACCCTTGAAGAGCTGATCCACCGTGGACATCGTCTTGAGCATCTCGTCCGCCTGCGCGTGGAACTGCGCGGACTCGGAGCTGGCGCGCAGCTTCTGCAGGGTGGCCAGCGCCTCGCTGCCACGGCCGGCCCAGTAGTCCATCATCGCCGCCTGCATCAGCTTGTTCGGGTAGCGGCCCTTCACCGCCTCGAGCACCACCGTCTTCGGGTCCGTGGGCAGGTTGTCGCGGTTGAGCACCTCCGCCACCGGACACGTCCAGGGAATCGAGTTGGGGTCCAGCTTGATGCGCGAGATGAGGAACTTCACGAAGAGCGGATCCTTGGGCCGCCACTCGTTCTTCTTCAGGCGCCCTTCCAGCCTCACCTCGTAGCCGAGCGGCGGCTGCAGGTCGTCACGCGGCTGGTTCTGGCACCACACCGCCATGTACGTCTGGCAGCGAGGCACCGCCGCGCTCCACTGCGAGTCGCGCAGGTAGCGCTTGCAGTCGTCCAGCGCGCGCTTCGTCACCTGCTCGGCGGCCTCGGCCGCCTTGGCGCGGGCGCGGCGGAAGTACTCGCTCTCCTTCGGAATCTTGCGGAAGGAATCCAGCGCCTCCTCGGGCTTGAGGCGCTGCTGCAGCTTCTCTCCCATGGAGAAGTGCTCGAACGCGTCCTTCTCCAGCTTGATGCGCCGGATGAGGGTGTTGGCGTCGGTGTTGATGGGGTCCAGGTCCAGCACCTGCGAGCAGATCTGCTCGGCCTTGACCCAGTTGGGGGGCCCCAGCTCGCTGGAGGCATAGGAGCGGCACTCGCTGAGCAGCTCCGACACCTGCTGCGCGGGGTCGACGACGGCCCCGGTGCCCATGGGGCCTCCAGGGTCCACGGCTGTCTCGGGCATCAGCGCCTTGCCCAGCGCCGCCAGCAGCAGCACGCCCACCAGGCCGCCTCCGGCGATGAACAGCTTCTTGCGCCGGGCCTCCGGGTCCGCGCCGCCACCCTGCGCGCTGTCACGCCGCCGCGACGGGGGCGCCGAGCCCGCGCCTCGGCGGGCCGGAGCGTCGGCCTGGGGCGTCTCGAACGTCATCTCCACCACGCCGAACTGGAGCTGGTCCCCGGGCTCCAGGTCCACCGGCTCCGGGCCCAGCGGGTCGCCGTTGAGCAGCGTGCCGTTGGCACTGCCCAGGTCGCGCACCCGCACCCCGCCGCCGACCGACTCCAGCTCCGCGTGCTTCCGGCTGACCGAGTCGTCTTCCAGGATGATGCCCGCGGGAGGAAGGCGCCCCACGAGCACCTTGCCCTTGAGCGGGAAGGTCTTCCCCGCCCACGGCCCCACGGTGCCCCGCAGCAGGGGCCCACCGCCACCGCCGGGAGGACCGCCCGCGGGCCTGGGAGGCCGCTTCGCCGGTCCCGCACCCGTGGCACCAGCGGGCTTCGCCTTGATGCTGGGCAGGGCCCGGGTGGCGCGAGCACCGCCGCCCTCCGCGCCCACGGGCATGGCCTCCGCGCCCGCGGGCTTGGAGGCGCGCCGCGCGCCGGTGGCCCTACCAGGCGCCGCCTTGAGGCTCAGCGTGTAGTCGCCAAGAATGACTTCGGACTGAGGCGTGAGCGCGGTGGGCTCGGCGATGCGCTCGCCGTCCACGAAGGTGCCGTTGGCACTGCCCAGGTCCTCGATGAAGACCGTCCCCGCCTCGGAGAAGACGCGCGCGTGCGTGCGCGAGACCCCTCCCTCGGTGAGAAGGACCTCACAGCCCTGCTGACGGCCCAGCTTCAGCTCGCCGGCGACTTCGTACTCGTTTTCCGTGCCATCAGGCAGACGGACGACCAGTGTGGACATGGCGCGTCAGTCCTCGCGGAAGATGCTCATGTTGACGGGGATGCCCTTGCGCTGAAGCTCGTCATAGAACTTCGGCACGAAGCCGGACGCCACGAAGCGGCCACGCACCTTGTGGTCCTCCGTGAAGCCGTCCTGCTTGTAATAGAAGATGTCCTGGAGCGTGACGATGTCGACCTCCATGCCGGACACCTCCGTGACGTAGCAGATCTTCCGCGTACCGTCCGAGAAGCGCGTCTGCTGCACGATCATGTGCACCGCGCTGGCGATCTGCTCTCGGATGGCCTTCACCGGCAGCTCCATGCCGGACATCAGCACCATCGTCTCCAACCGGGCGATGGCGTCGCGCGGCGTGTTGGCGTGCAGCGTGGTGAGCGAGCCGTCGTGGCCCGTGTTCATGGCCTGGAGCATGTCCAGCGTCTCGCCCGAGCGGCACTCGCCCACGACGATGCGGTCTGGCCGCATGCGCAGGCAGTTCTTCACCAGGTCTCGGATGGTGATGGCGCCCTTGCCTTCGAGGTTGGGCGGGCGGCTCTCCAACTGCACCCAGTGGTCCTGGGGAAGCTGCAGCTCCGCGGCGTCCTCGACGGTGACGATGCGCTCACTGTCGGGGATGAACGAGCTGATGATGTTGAGCGTCGTCGTCTTCCCGGAGCCCGTGCCGCCGGAGATGACGATGTTGCGCCGCGCCTTGACGCACATCTCCAGGAACTCGGCCATCTGCGCGGTGAGCGTCTTGTACTTCACCAGGTCCGAGATCTTCAGCGAGTCCTTCTTGAACTTGCGGATGGTGATGCAAGGACCCTTCAGCGCCAGCGGAGGGATGATGGCGTTGACGCGACTGCCGTCCTTCAAGCGCGCGTCCACCAGCGGGCTGGACTCGTCGATGCGGCGGCCGATGGGCGCCACGATTCGCTCGATGACGCCGAGCACCGCCTGATTCGAGGAGAAGGTCTTCTCCGACAGCGTCAGCTGGCCCTTGCGCTCGATGTAGATCTGGTTGGCGTGGTTCACCATGATCTCGCTGATTTCATCCGACGCGAGGAACGCCTCGAGGGGCCCCAGGCCCAGCGCCTCGTTGATGACGTCGGTGAGCAGCTCCTCGCGGTCCACGTCCTCCGGAAGCTCTCCGTCCGCTTCCATCTGGTCGATGATGTCGCGGATGGCCTTCTCGGTCCGGCGCCACAGCTCATCGTCGCCGAGCCGGTCCATGTCCATGCGACGCAGGTCGAGGTACTCGATGAGCCGGTCGTGGATCTCCTTCTGGAGTCGCGTGTAGCGCTCCATCCGGGGGTCCACCTTCTTCTTGTTCTTCGCCAGGGCGGACGCCATGGACGCGGGCATGCGTCCGGCGACAGGAGCCTTGGCCGCGGGAGCCGGAGGCGGTTCCTCCTCGTACGGCTCCTCGTCCTCGTACTGCTCCTCTTCCTCGTACGGCTCTTCCTCACCCCCGTCGTCGTAGGCCTCCTCGGCCTGACCGGCGCGCGTCATCGCCGGACCCGCCTCCTCCACCAGCGGCTCCACGTTGATGATGTAGTCGCCGATGTAGATCTGGTCCGTCGGCTTCAGCACCTGTGGCGCGGCGATCTTCTTGCCGTTCACGAAGGTGCCGTTCGTGGACTTCATGTCCACGATGATGCACTTGCCATCCTTGGCGACGATGCGGGAGTGGTACTTCGAGACATTGCCCTTCGCGAGCATGATGTCATTGCCGGGCAGCCGACCGATGGTGATTTCCGGCTTGTGGTACTCACGCTGCTCGGTCCCGCCGCCCTTTTCCGCGAGGGTGATCAAAAACATGGGACGGATGCTAGCAAGCACCCCTTCCACCTCAAAGCGCCAGCCGCAGTCGACCTGCCCGCCCGCAAGGCGACGGGCCGGCATCCGCCCCGAAAAAGGGAGGAAACCGGCCCGTCCAGGGGCCCCAGGGGCCCCGACCCAAGGCGCCCCGAGGCGCCCGAGCATCAGTCGAAGATGTTGAAGTTCACCTCGGACCGGGCCTGCTTGTAGCGGCTCTTCACGTCCTCGATGATGGTGCGGACCTTGTCCGAGTCCGGGTTCACGATGCGTGGGGTCACGAAGATGACCAGCTCGCGCTTGGTGGAGTCGAACCCGCGGCTCTTGAAGAGCTCACCGATGATGGGGATGTGACCCAGACCGGGGATCTTCGAGATGGACTTCTGCTCGTCGTGGCTGAACACGCCGGACAGGACGATGGTCTCTCCGTGGCGCACGGTGACGTTCGTCTTCACCTTGCGGGTGCGGAAGCCGGGCACCGTGGACGAACCGCCGATGGACACGGCGACGGAGGTGTCGATTTCAGACGCCTCGGCCTCGATCTCCGTCTGGATGTTGCCGTTGCGGTCCGCGGTCGGGCGCAGGTTCAGGATGACGCCGTACTTCTTGTACTCGATGGAGAACTGGTTGTTGGTGATGAGGGGGATGGGGACCTCGCCACCGGCCAGGAACTCCGCCTTCTCACCGCTGGCGCACACCAGCTTGGGCTGCGCGAGCAGGCGGCCGTAACCGTCGTTGCCCTGGAAGCCGATGGAGAAGTCCGCGCCCGCCGTCAGACCCAGGTTGGAGCCGCCCTGCCCGAAGGTGCCCGGGAACAGCTCCTGCGTCACCGTGGCCGCGGCCGTCGCCGAGCCCGTGATATCCAACGGGTAGCGGATGCCGTAACGGTCGCGGCTGTTGCGGCGGATTTCGACGAACTGGACCTCGGAGAGGATCATCCGCTTGATGCCGACGACCAGCAGGTTCTCCACCTTCTCGCCAATGGCCTTGGTGATGAGCTCCGCCTTCTGGAGGTCCTGCTGGCTCTCCACGGAGCCCTCCAGGAAGATGGTCGCGCCCACGACGTTGGCCTGAACGTTCTTCAGGCCCGCCTTCTGGAACGCCGCGTTCAGGTTCTGCGCCACCAGCTTCTTGGCGTTGGGGGCGATCTTCACGAACGACTTCACGTTCGGATAGAGGCTCACCACCTGGTCGATGCGGTCCGCGTCCTGCGTGGTGTACGCCTGACCGTCCAGGTAGATGCGGTCACCCACCATGCGGACGGAGACACCTTCGATTTCGCCCAGGAGGCGCTTGATCTCGGAGATGACCTCGTTGGGGTCCTGCTTGCGGACGTTCACGAGGTAGCTGACGCGCTGCCCCGTGGTCTTCCAGATGAGCAGCGTCGTCTTGCCCTCCGCCTGACCGGTGATGAGGAGCTGACCGGAGCCGAGCGTCTTCACCTCGGCGATGGACGGGTCGCCGAGGGCCACCTTGCTGAGGCCTGGAATCGTGAGAACCTTCTGGGCGCCTACCCCGAGGCTGACGCTGGTGCCATCCTGAGCCAGGGCGGAGCCACTGGCCACCAGGGCAACGAGTGCGCCAAGCGCGGCGGCATGCGTGAAGCGTGTGAACATCGTGCGTGTCCCCTCTTCCAAGTCTCTGCGCTAACCCAAGCTTTCGTGCTGCCACCACAGCGCCCAGAGTGTTCCGAGCGCGATGGCCACCCCGTAGGGGATATGACGCCGCTCGGTGGGTTGCGCGTCCGAGCGCGCCAGGTGCAGTCGCACCGCCCAGCGCCGCAGCGCCGCCGCCACCGTGTCCCAGACCGCCCCTTGCCACAGGAGCGAAACCACCGCCTGGGCCGCACCCACCAGGGAGATGAACGCGGCGGCCGCCATCGACGCCGGGAACCCCAGCACGGCGCCCACCCCTCCCATCAACTTCACGTCACCCCACCCCATCCGCCCCCGCGCCGCCGCCGGCACCAGCAGCAGTGCCAGGCCCACGCCCGACAGCAGCCCGCTGACCAGCCCCTGCTCCAGCCCTCCCACCCCTTCGGTGGCGAGGCGCACTCCCAGCCCCACCGCCATCAGCGGGTAGGTGACCACGTCGAGGATCTCTCGGCGCAAGACATCGGTTACCACCGAGATCACCAGGGCCACTCCAAGGACCGTCCACAGCGCGATGTGTCCAGGCGTCATCCGTCGCCTGTCCCATTCGCGTCCAGGCGTCCGGTATCAAACCAGGGACGCCTGGAGGCCGTCAATTGGCGAACAGCGAGTTGCCCCGGAAGACGGGGCTCACTCACCGGAGGACGAGCCGGATCTTCTCGCTGCAGATGAAGTACTCGTCCCCGTCTTCGACCTTCCGGCGCTTGATTCGCTGCTTGTTGAACCATGTGCCGTTGGAAGACCCCAGGTCCTCGATGATCCAATCGTGGCCTTCCTGGGCGATGACCGCGTGCTCGCGGGAGACCTTCCCGGAGTTGATGACGAAGTCGCAGTGCTTGCCGCGGCCGATGACGAAGCGCTCCTTGATGATGCGCTCCTGATCTCCGGACTCGGTGACGAGGTACAGGGCGTTGCCTTCGTCCTCCTCCTCGGCGAGCTCGTCGGCGGGCTCCTCCTCGGGCTCGGCCTGCTCGTCCTCCAGGCCCGGGTCGTCCTGATCCTCGGGCAGGGGCTCCTCATCCTCCTCGACCATGTCGTCGTTGGGAGGAGGCGGCTCGTTCTTGCCCTTGATGAGGCGCTCCAGCTCCGCGGCCGTCTCCAGGACGCGCTCGGCCACCTCGCGGCGCACCGGGTCATTGTCCAGGCCGTTGGCGGAAGCGCGCTCTTCAGCGGCGGCCGAACGGCCACCGGGACGAGGCGGAGGAGGCGGCTCCGCCTTCGGGGCGGGCGCGGGCGCCAGCACCGGGGGCGAAGAAGCACGAGGAGCGGGAGCCGCGGAGATGGGGGCCGGACGCGCGGGCGCGGGCGCGGCGGAGGGCGCGGCGTGCGCCTCCGCTCGGGACCTTGCCTCGATGAAGCCGTTCAGACGCGCGAACATGAAGAGCGCCTGGTTGATCAGCGCATCGCGGTCCGAGCCCATCTGCTGGGCCATCTCTTCGTACGTGTCCCACAGGTGGTCGGCGATTCCGACCTTGCGGGCGGGGCGTGAGTTCTGATCGATCATCGGTCTTGACTCGGACGGTACAGGATGACCCGGACTCTAACAGACACCTCTCCCCACGCCCAATTACTCGAAGTAGGACAGCGCGACGTCGTTGAGGGTGTTGGTCCGCACCTCGTTCAGGTTCACCTGTAGAATTCCGTCCGCGGAAGGATAGGCGATGTAGGCCAGCGCGGTGCCACCTGCCTGGGAGCCCACGACGGGGCCTGGCAGCGTGTAGAACTGCAGACCCGCGCCCGAACTGCTCGACGTATTCACCCCGAAGACGTGGGTGAGCACGCCCGAGCCCACCGCCACCACGTAGCGGTCTCCTCGGACCAGACCCTCGCTGACGTCCACGCGGAGCCGCAGGGGCGGCGGGGTGGGCGGATAGAGGGGCACTGTCAGGCCCCCGGAGCCACAGCCCGTGAGCGTCGTCGTCGCCAGGAAGTCGGTCGGATGGAAAGTGTAGGAGCCCGTCGGGATCTCATAGCCAGACCCGACACCCTCCACGTCTCGCGACAGCAGACTGCCGTTCTCATCCACCAGCAGGAAGGGCTGCTCTCCCGACGCCAGCACCGTGAAAAGCGGGAGCTCCGCGCAGTCCGCCGGGATGGGGGTGAGCGTCTCCAGCCGCACCTTCCCTGCTTCCGCCGCGGGCTGAATCGACGACACGACCAGGTCCGTGGTGCAGATGATATCCAGGCTGGCCAGCACGATCACATCCCCCACCCTCACCTGCTTGCTGGCCTCGGCTGGCTGGGGAATCTCGAAGCTCGTCGGCGTCGACAGGTCCCGCGCCAGGTCGAACGCACCCGGGAATGCCCCCTGGTAGATGAAGCGGAAGAGGCCATTCGCCACCGAGCCCTCGAAGAGGCCCTTGCGGGTGACGCTCGGCCCCGTGGGATTCGCCGGGTCGCAGGGATACTCAAGGGTTTGAGACACGTCGACGCGCGTGGACACCCCTGCAATGTCGATTGTTTCTTCCGCCTGGTTGCGGGCCACCACGTTCACGAACGCCCTGCGCGTATCCAGGTCGAAGTCGCGTCGATCGCTCGCGGAGAACACGGTGATGGAGCCGTTGGACGAGGGCAGCAAGCCGAGCAGCGGCACGGTGGCGGTATCGTTCACCGACACCCCTCCATCGTCTCCGATGAGGGTCAGGAGCAGCGACGCATCCGGGATGAGCGCCAGCCCCGTCGGGAGACCATCCTGGGGAAGAATGGGGAGCATGGGCGCGCCACTCAGGTCCGTGGCCTTCAGCCCCGTCGTCGAGTCCACGGCGAGCACGCCAGAGCACTCCGGCGCCCCGCCGCAGGAGACCTCGTCCTTGACGCCATAGACGAACCGACCCGCGGGCATCTCGGAGAACTCGTTCACGTCGGGAGTCGAGGTGTCATCCTGTCGGGTGACGACGCGGGGATGGGAGACCACGATCCGCACGGGCGTGTTGTCGAAGCCCGCGGACAGGTCGCGCGTCGCCGTGGAGGGCACGGTGCAGTCCTCGCTCGTGGTCGGATTCGCATCCGTCACCAGCAGCGTGCGCCCGGAGCGCCCGGACGCCTGCCGCGTGGCCACCACGAGCTGGCTGTCCGGAAGCACCGCCATCGCCTGGACGGACTCGCCCGGCTGGAGGCAGAACAGCGTCACCGGGGCCGGCACCAGCTCGCCCGCCTCGAGCGCCTCGGGCCCGGGCAGCGCCTGACGCTCGATGCGAGACCCACCGCTGTCGTCCTCGAAGGGCGCGTCGGGGTCCTGGATGGCGTAGTAGAGCAGGCTCGGCGCAGCCGGCTCACCCTCGGGGCGCACGTCCGGCGAGCGGGCCGCGAAGGCCGTCACCAGGCTGCGCGCGGACAGCCGCTGCATCTGCACCAGTCGCGCGGGGTCCGCGGCCACCACGGAGATCTGCGAGGCTCCGGCGCTGCGCGCGTACACATACGGCCCTGGAAGCTCCGAGCCATCGGCCTTGTAGCCCACGTCATGCGTGAGCGAGTCCGGCCGGTCCAGCACGGGGATGGCCAGCGTCTGGAGCGGGTTGGGCGCGGGGATGAACTGCCTGGGATTGGCCGCCAGGTCCAACACCTGGAGTTCGTCCCGATCCGACGACGTCACGAAAACCAGGTTCCCGACGAGCGTCAGGTCATAGGTACCGGACAGACCGGCGATGCCCGTCGTGGCCTGGGTGTCGGAGCAACCGACGGTCAGCCCGGCGCACGCGAGGAGGAGGGTGAGGGTTCCGCGCTTCACGGGGAGGACTCCTGGCACACACTGGTGCCCTGACGCGTGTCGCGCAGCTGCTGCACGCCGAGCAGGGCGACCCGCCGCGCATCCTGCGGCCGGTCGAGGTTGGGAATGTCGATGACAGCGACGCGTCCGTCGCCAAAGGTGGTGGCGAACAGGCGCGCCGAGTTGTTGCGCACGTCCGCCGTCAATCCGAAGGGCTGGCTGGGCTGGGCCGGGTCCTGGTTGCCCACGAGCACCTGCGCGACGAGCTGCCCCACCTCTTCGTCGTAGATGGAGACGGCCTCGTCGCCGCTGCCCGTCACCGCCACCAGGTTGCCCCGGCCAGGGCCACGCGAGATGACCTCCAGCTCACTGGCGCTCTCCGGCAGCGACTGCGCCGACACCACGCGCAGCGTGGGCAGGTCCGCCAGCGCGTTCTCGATGTCGAGCACGAGCAGCGTGTCCGGGCCGCGCGCCAGCAGGTAGACACGCTCGCGGTTGGGGTCCACCTGCGTCGGGTTGTCGCGCATCATCAACTGCACCACCGCGATGCCGCGCGCCTCGCGGATGGAGTAGATGGCCCTCAGGTCGGACTCAAGGACGCGCCCCGTGTTCGTCTGGTCCACCAGCCGCAGCACGAAGCTGGCGGCGAGCGCACCCAGCTGATCCGTCGCGGAGTTCCGCCCGGACGCATAGAGGTAGCGACCACCGATGGCCACCGAGTGCGCCGCGCCCGCCAGCAGGCCATTGACGCCCAGCGGGACGAAGCTGGACGTGCTCAGCTCCTCGCGCGTGGGAGCCGAGGCGGGCAGGTCCACCAGGTACGACTGAAGCTCGGACTGGGACTCCGCCGCGGGCGGGCCCACCAGCTCCGTGTGCGTCACCCACACCCGGGAGTCGGGGTTGGTGCGCTCCACGGCGACGCCCATCGGCGACGGGGCACCAGGAAGGCCGTCCTTCGACGCTCCCGGGACACCCACCAGGGACAGCGCGTTCACCCGGCAGTCGCGCCCGTTACCGCCCTGCGCGCAGTTCACGTTCGCGCCGTCATCCGACACGTCGATGACCTGCAGGTAGCTTCCCTCCGCGCGCGTCGGGACGAACAGGCGAGGCGGGCGGCCAGGCGGGCTCCACAGGGCCATCTCCCCCGCGAAGCTGTCGATGAACACGAAGGCCGGCGGCGTGACGTGCAGCTCGGTGATGAGCGCGGGGAAGCTGGCGACCTCCGTGGCGTCGGAGAAGTCCTTGCCAAAGGGCCGCAGCCCCAAGGCGTCCAGGTCCAGCGCCGTCACCGCGCCAGAGGCGTAACACTTGTCGAAGTTCGCTCCCGCCACGTACAAGAATCCGTTCGTGGATGTAGAAACCTCGGGGCGCCAGAAGGCGACACCGCTCGGATAGACGAGGCGAGTGGACGGCGGAGGCTGCGGCTCGGAGTCGACGGAACACGACACGAGCAGCAGCGCGGAGGTGACGAGGTAGGCGCGCATCAGAGGGGGGCGGAGTGTAGGAAGGGGCCTCCCCCCGGGCAACCGGAAAGGATGGCATCCATTCCCGGGAGCCCTCCAGCAGACGAACTGGGACCCCCAGGGACGTGCTTCATCCCCCGGGGGGCAGGCAACCGCCAGACGGCGGTCAGGCGGCCGCTTCGGCCTGGATCTTCGAGAAGTCGGCCACCTGGTTGAACAGGGCGCCAATCTCCGTGAGGAGCCGGATACGGTTTTCCCGGAGCTCCTTGTCCTCGGCCATGACCATCACCTTGTCGAAGAAGGTGTCCACGGCGGGCTTCAGACCGGTGATTTCCTTCAGGGCGCCAGAGAAGTCGTCCGACTGGACGAACCCCGCCACGGAGTTGCGGGCCTGGGTGAAGGCGGAGTGGAGCTGACGCTCGGCGTCGTCCACCAGCTTCTGGGACTGCGTCTGCCCGCCCGCCACGTCGCGGCCCTGCTTCTCCACGATGTTGACCACGCGCTTGAAGGCCACGGCCAGGGGCTGGAAGTCCGCGCGCCCGACGATGAGGCTCAACGCCTCCAGGCGCTTGTGCGCGGCCACGAGGTCGTCGAACCCCGCCGCCAGCACCGCCTCCACCACGTCCGTGCGGTGCTGCTCGCCCCACAGCGACTTGAGCCGGCCCCGGAAGAACTCCAGCACCTGCTCGCGCGGAGCGGCATCACCCGCCTTGCGCTTGACGTTGGTCAGCTTGGGCGCAAGCAGCCGCAGCGCCTCGTCCACCGCTCCCGCCAGGCTGAAGCGATAGCCCCGGCCCAGCACCAGCCGGATGATGGCGATGCACGCCCGGCGCAACCCGAACGGGTCCGCCGCGCCGCTGGGCGCCTTGCCAATGGCGAAGATGCCGCACAGCGAGTCCAGCCGGTCCGCGATGCCGATGAGCGCGCCCGCGTCCTGAGTGGGCAGCGCGTCCTCGGCGCCGCGAGGCAGGTAGTGCTCGAAGATGGCCTGGGCCACCGCCTCCGGCTCGCCACTGGCGCGCGCGTACTCGCGGCCCATGACGCCCTGGAGCTCCGGGAACTCGCCCACCATGCCGGTGACGAGGTCCGCCTTGGCCAGCGTGGCGGCGCGCTCGATGGTCGCGCTCTCCCCTGCCCGCTTCGTCTGGACCGCCAACCACACGCCCAGCGTGCGGAAGCGCTCCACCTTCTCCAGATACGTGCCCAGCTGCCCCTGCCACACCACGCGGCCCAGCTTCTCCACGCGGTCCATCAGCGGCGTCTTGCGGTCCTCGTCGTAGAAGAACCGGCCGTCCGCCAGACGCGCGCGCAGCACGCGCTGGTAGCCGCGCAGGCTCAACTGCTCGTCGCGCACGGGCGTGTTGGACACGGCGATGAACTTGGGCAGCAGCTTCCCCGCCCCGTCCACCAGCGAGAAGTAGCGCTGGTGGCTCTTCATCTCCTGCACCAGCACCTCCGGGGGCAGGTCCAGGTGCCGCTCCTCGAACGTCCCGACGACGGGGCTGGGCAGCTCCACCAGGTTCGTCACCTGGTCTACCAATCCCTCGTCCTCCAGCAGCTTGCCGCCGGCCGCCTTGGCCGCCGCCGCCAACTTCTCCACCAGCTGCGCGCGACGCTTCGCGATGTCCGCGACGACGTGCGCCTTCGCCAGCGCGGCCTCGTAGTCCGCGGGCGCCTTCAGCTCGATGGCGCCCGGCGCCAGGAACCGATGACCGTGGGTGGTGCGGCCGCTCTTCACGTCGCCGAAGACGACGGGAATCACGTCGCCGCCCAGCAGCGCCACCAACCACTGCACCGGACGCGCGAAGGACGCCTCCACGTCACCCCAGCGCATGGACTTGCGGAAGTTGATGGAGTGCACCGCGACATGCAGCGCGTCCTTCAGCGTGTCCGCCGCCGGACGCCCCTTCTCCTCGACGCGCGCGGACAGGTACTCGCCCTTCGCCGTCTGCGAGCGGCCCAGCTTGTCCACCGACAGCTTGAGGCTCTCGGCGAACTTCTCCGCCGCCTTGGTGGGCTTGCCCTCGGCGTCGAACGCGGCCTTGGCGCTGGGCCCCAGCACCTCCTTCACCACGTCCTCGCCCGAGTCCGCCACGTCCCGCACCAGCACCGCCAGTCGCCGGGGCGTGCCGTAGACGCTCACCTCGCCGTGCTTCAGGCGCGCCTCCGCCATGCGCTCCGTCAACGCGCGACGCAGGTCCTCCAGCGCGGGGCCGATGAACGACGCGGGAATCTCCTCCGCGCCAATTTCCAGCAGCAGGTCACGCGCCACGAGCCACCTCCGCCTTCTCCTTCTTCTCCACCGGCTTGTTGAGCTGAACCGTCTTCCAGTACTCGCTGGCGGGCTTGCCCTCGAGGAGGGCCGGCTGCTCTCCCACCGTCCACGGCGTCTTCAACAGCGGGTAGCCCAGACGCTCGCGCATCTGGAGGTAGCCCTCCGCGCACAGCCGCGCGTTGTCGCGCACGCGCTTGATGAACGCCGCGCGCTCCGTGACGGAGATGGCGCCGCGCGCATCCAACAGGTTGAACGTGTGCGAGCACTTCAGCGCGAAGTCATACGCCGGCAGCGGCAGCTGACGCTCGATGAGGCGCTTGCACTCCTTCTCGTACGCGTCGAACAGCGCGAAGAGCATGCCCGCGTCCGACTCCTGGAGCGCGTACCTGCTCATCTCCACCTCGTTGGGGTGGAACACCTCGCGGTACTTCACGCCCTTGACCCATTCGATGTCGAAGACGTTCTCCACGTTCTGCAGATACATGCAGATGCGCTCCAACCCGTAGGTGAGCTCCGCGGAGACGGGCTTGCAGTCGAAGCCGCCGCACTGCTGGAAGTAGGTGAACTGCGTCACCTCCATCCCGTCGCACCACACCTCCCAGCCCAGGCCCCAGGCGCCGAGCGTGGGGGACTCCCAGTCGTCCTCGACGAACCGGATGTCGTGCTCCAGGGGGTCGATGCGAATCTTCCGCAACGACTCCAGATACAGCTCCTGCACGTTCTTCGGCGCGGGCTTGAGGATGACCTGGAACTGGTGGTGCTGGAACAGGCGGTTCGGGTTCTCTCCGAACCGGCCGTCCGCGGGGCGCCGCGAGGGCTGCACGTACGCCACGTTCCAGGGCTCCGGACCGAGCGCGCGAAGAAACGTGTACGGGGCCATGGTGCCCGCGCCGACTTCGAGGTCGTACGGCTGCGTGTTGATGCAGCCCTGGTCGGCCCAGTGCTTCTGGAGCGTGAAGATCAGATCCTGGAAATACATAGCTTTGGGTGTCCTTCTCGCATTGCGTCGAAGGAAGAGCCCGCGGACCCTAGTGAGGGGGTCCGGGGGCGTCAAGGACGGCGCTCACTCCTTGTACAGGGGGAGGTCCGCCAGTCGAATCTGCAGTTTGGTCACTTCGCCGGGACGCACGGGCGCCGACAAACGACGGCTCGCCGCCTCCGCATCCGTGGGGTCGACCAACCTCAGGCTGTAGGTTCCCACCGGCAGGGGGAACTTCAGCAGCGGCGTGGTACCCAACTGGGTGGCCCCGTCGAACACGGCCGCCCGAGGCACCGTGTAGAGGGTGATCCACCCCAGGCCCGCCTTCGCCGCGCCCTTGGGCGTGCTGGTGTCCATCACCTCCGCCAGCATGTCCGGGTCCTGCGTCACGGTGGTGACCGGCTCGGGCACATCCTTGGCCTTGCTCTCGGCGCGGCGCGGGGTGGGCTTGCCGGAGGCCTCCGCCACCCCCTTCCCGGTCGGCGACGTCGCGGCGTCCTTCCCCTTGCGCGGGGACGTGACGGACGCGGTGCGCACCGCGGGCGTGCCAGACGGCTCCGGTGCGGCGGGTTGCTTCTCGACGGGCTCCGGTGCGGGCTCTTGCGCGGCGGCCTGGGCCCCCGGACGTGGGTCCACCGGCGCCGTCGTGCCAGGAAAGCCCGGCGGCGGGCCCGGCTTCTGTTGAGGAGGCCACGGCGCTTCCGCCGCGGGGTCCTTCGAGGGCTGCGAATCCAACTCCGCCTTCACCCAGGCCTTCGCGGAGTCGACGGCGGGAAGGAACTGCGCGCGGACGGAGGGCAGCGTCGCCGCCCAGCCCAACCCGCCCAGGACCACCAGCATCACCAGTCGCCCCATCCAGCGCGACGGCGGCTTGGCGACAGGCGTCTGCCGAGGCGTGTCCGAGCGCTCCGCGTCACCTCGCGTGGCGCCACGCCCCGCTCGCGCGCCCGCCTGATTCGCTCCGGGACGCGGCGGACGGGTGCGGAACTGCTGCGTCGAGAGGTCGCTCGGCTCGTCGAGAGACTCCGCATCCTCCGCGGACTCCTCGGGTCGGGGCCGGGGCGTACGAGAGAGCCCTGATTCCAGGGCGAGCCGAGGCTTGCGCGGCGTCGCCGAGGTGGGCTCGGACGCGGCCCTTCGCTGCGGTACGGCCTTGGGCCCGCTGCCGGCACCCGCGCGCGTCGGTATCTCCGGGTCCGTCGGCGTGGCGGGCCGGCGCTGCGGCGTCGGCTTGGGCGCGCTGCCCACCCCCACGCGGGTGGAGAGCTCCGAATCCGTCGGCGCCGCTGGACGTCGCTGCGGCACCGGCTTGGGCGCGCTGCTCACGTCCGTGCGGCTCTGCACCGCCGTCGAAGAGGGCCCTGCTGGCGGAACCTTCGCTCGCGGCGTGGGAACCCGCGTGGCGGCTCCGGGCTCGGCCACTTCATCCTGTTGCAGCGCGCCGGCAACCTCGCTCACCCGGGCGTCCTCGGCGCTGCTGGCCAGCTCCAGGAGCGTGCGCGTCTTCTGGCGCTTCTCCTGGAACAGCGCGCCCATCACCTCGGTGATGCCGTCCTCGTCGAACAGCTCCGGCCCCAGCGCCGCCTCGATGGCGCGCGCCATCTCCCGGCCGCTCGCGAAGCGCTGCGCCACGTCGCGCGACAACGCGCGCATCACCACCGCGTCCAGCGCCTCCGGGATGTCCGGGTTGCCCGCGCGGGGCGAGACGACGTTCGCCTCCACGATCTGCAGCATCACCGCGGCCTCGTGCGGACCGTTGAACAGCCGCTGGCCGGTGAGCATCTCGTGCAGCATCACCCCCACGGAGAACAAGTCGCTGCGGCCGTCCATCCCCTGGCCACGCACCTGCTCCGGGGACATGTACCCACTGGTCCCCTTCACCGTGCCCACCTGCGTACGGCCCAGCCGGCCGCGCGCCTTGGCGATGCCGAAGTCGATCACCTTGACGACCCCGTCATAGGTGAGCATCACGTTCTTCGGAGACACGTCGCGATGCACCACCGACACCGGACGCCCGGAGGGGTCCGTGAAGTGGTGCGCGTAGTGCAGCCCCAGGCAGGTATCGCGAATCACCCGCCCGATGAAGCCGAGCGGCAACCCGTACTGCTGCCGCGTGGAGGCCTTGACCACCTGCTCCAGGTTCTGCCCGGGCAGGAACTCCATGGCCAGGTACAGCTCGCCGCCGTCCTCGCCCAGGTCGAACACCTGCCCGATGTTCGCGTGCGAGAACGCCGCCGTGATTCGCGCCTCATCCAGGAACATCTGGACGAATTGCTCGTCCTTCTTGATGTCCGGGAGGATCTGTTTGACGGCGACGAACTTTCGAAAGCCGCCCGGTCCCGAGGTGAAGGCGAGAAAAAGCTCCGCCATTCCGCCCATCGAGAGGCGGGTGAGGATTTCGTACTTTCCGATGCGCCGCCCCCGGTCGGGATCTTCGCTGGCGCCATCCTGCCTGGCCATGAAGCCCAGCATGTTATCCGCGCGAGCCATCCCCGTCGATGACAGTCGCGCGAAAAGGACCCACCCCCTTGGGTGAGGCAGGCCGCCGAGCACGCCACCACCCCCACGCCCGGAAGGAGTCCTCTACACTGGCCTGTTCAAACCACGGCGGGGCCACCGGGCTCCGCGCCGAAAGGACGGCATATGCTTCGCCACGCAGAGCGGCTGGGACTCGTCATGGGATTGGCGACCGCGGTGCTGCTCGCCTGTGCTCCCGCCAGCGCGGAGGGGCCCTCCTCCGACACAAAAAACAAGGATACCCAGGCGAAACCCGCCACCCCCGCGCCCCAGGACTCGGCGGACGGGAAGGCGAAGGAGTCGCCCCCGAAGGACGGGACGCAGAAGGCCGCGGAGGACACGGTGGCGAACGAAGGCGGCGGCCAGTGCACCGGGAAGGCGACCTTCTGCGGTGTGTATTCGAGCGTCTTCTGCAACAGCCAGCCCGGCTGTTCCTACTCGTACGCCTCGAAGATGTGCATGGGCATCGCCATGGACTGCAAGAAGGCCACGAACTCGGCCTTCTGCAAGAAGATCAAGGGCTGCGCCTGGAAGTGACGCCGTGCCGTCGCGACGTCAGGTGCTCAGGGCACGCACCCGCTCCGCGAGGTTCTGGGTGAAGAGGCGGTAGATGCGCAGCGCGGCGGCCTCGTGCGTGTCCAGGTAGTGCTCGAAGGCGACACGGCTGATGCGCAGCGCGCGCACGGCCGTGCGTGCCCGCACGTGGGCGGACACCGGTGCGTCCTGCACCAGCGAAATCTCTCCCAGGTACGCGCCCGGTCCCAGCGAGTTGAGCTGACGGGCGTCCGCCTCCGGACCGCTGAAGACGTCCACCGTCCCCTCCAGGAGCACGATCAACCCGACCCCCGGCTCGCCCTTCTCCAGCACCACCGAGTCCTGCGCGAGCACGACCTGCCGCGCCTGACGGTAGAGGTCCTTCATGTCCTCCAGGGTCAGCTCGCTGAAAATGGGAATGGCCTTGAGGAAGCGATAGCCGTTGGCCACCGGCGTGGCGCTGGTCGCGTTGCGTCGGCCGAGCACGGCTTCCGCCTCCGCGTTCATCCCCATGCGCCGCAGCAGCCGTGCCCGCTCGGTCACCATGGCGGGCTCCGAGCGCGCCACTTCGGAGCTGGCCAACGCGTCCACCAGCACGGCGAGCGCCTGGTGCGTGAAGCCCTCCACGTCCAGCAGCCGGCACATGCGCAGCACCGCTTCGATGTAGCGAGGGTCCTCGGGCGTCACGCCGCCCAGGGCCTCCACCTCCGCGTGCGGCTGGCCCAGCTCACGGTAGAGGTCCGCCGCGTCGAAGAGCCGCTTGAGCCGGACCAGGCACTGCGCCATGGACTCCCGCGCCCCCAGGCCGCGATAGACCTCCAGCGCGCGCTCCAGGGCTCCGCCCCGCTCGAAGGCCGCGGCGGCTCGCTCGGAGTCTCCCGCGCGCAGCCACGCCTCCGCCGCTTCCATGTACTGACCACTCTGGACGTAGAGGTCCGCGGCCGCGGCGTCGTCGCCGCTGCCATCCATCAATCGCGCGGCACCCAGGAAGTCGCGCGCGCGGCGCAGCACCTCCACCAGGCCTCGCCGCTCCTTGGCCGGCCCTTGCGCCGCCTGCTTTCGGAGTCGCTCGCGCTGCGAGGCCCCCAGCTCCTCGTAGAGCTGTGCCGCCTCTTCCGTCTCGTCCAGCTCCACGAGCGACCGCACCGCGCGCAACGCGCCCTCCGCATCCGTCCCCATGCGTGCGCCCCCCACGCTCTGACCGCCTGTGGCTCCTGGCATGTCTCCATCCTCCGGCCCGGTAGGCCGCCAGAAAAGGCCCGGTTCAGCGCTTTTAGCGCGCCCCCCCGACTGTCACGACGCCCCTTACCTCGTGAAGCACCCTAAACGTGAGATAGAAAGCATCAAGGACGAAACACCATGCCACACGCGCGCCCCGCCACCGTCATCACCTGGCGCCCTCTCTCGGTTCCCGAGGTGCAAGTCGTCCGAGTGGAGAATGACACCCGCCTGTGGACGGGACATTCCACGGCCTACGGCCTCACTGTGACGTACGCGGGTGCCTTCGACTTCTGGTACCGCAAGCGCACCTGGACACATGGCCCCGGACGTCGGATCAAGCTCAAGGAGCCGGGCGAGGTTCACCGCGACGAGCGAGTCCACGCGCCTGTCACCGCGCAGTCCGTCGCCTTCTCGCCGGCGCTGGTGCGACAGGCCTCGCTCCAATTGGGTTTCGCGGCGACGCCCCATCTGCGCACCGCGCTGTCCCAGGGCGAGGGCCGCACGGAACTCACGGCCCTCGCGCTCCATGACGCACTGGCCCGGAGGACGCAGGACACACTGGAGTGCGAATCATTGGTGGCGGAGACACTCGAGGCCCTGCTCACCGAGTACGGAGAGACGAAGCCCCCGGCCTCCCCTGCCCCACACCGCGCCGCGGTGTCACGCGCCCGCGAGTACCTGCACGCGAGCTTCACCCTGAACGTGGAGTTGGAGACGCTCGCGTCCGCGGTGGGACTCAACAAGTTCCATCTGCTGCGTGTGTTCCGCTCAGAGCTGGGACTTCCACCGCACGAGTACGTCACGCATCTGCGCGTGGCCCGGGCGAGGACACTGCTCGCACAAGGACTCGCCGCGGGCACCGTCGCCGCGGAGGTCGGGCTCTATGACCAGAGCCAGCTCAACCGCCACTTCGGACGCATCGTCGGGATGACTCCGGGCCAGTACGCGCGCGCGATTCAACGTCAATAACGCCCAAGCCCCGCACGCCGTCCCCCTTCTATTCCTCGGTGCACCCCATGACGGCTCGCGCCTCCACGGTCGCGAGCCCGTTCGACCGAGGAGTGTCGATGAGCCGCCCCCACCCCTTCATGCCGTGCTTGCTGCTCTCGCTGACGCTCGCGATGCCCGCCTTCGCCGCGTCGGCGCCCCGGCCCACGTCCACCGCGAGCGCCACCCTCGAACCCTCCAGCGGACTTCGCGTGACGTGGCTCGGCCACGCCGCGTTCGAGGTCATCTCGCCCGGAGGCACGCGCCTGCTCATCGACCCCTGGTTGACGGACAACCCGAGCACCCCCACCGAGTGGAAGTCACTCACCCGCTACGCCGAGGAGAAACCCGCAGCCATTCTCGTGACGCACGCACATGGTGACCACGCCGGTGATGTCCCCGAGCTGGCCCGCGTGACAGGTGCCCTCGTGGTCACCACGGGTGAGCACCTGCGCGCGATGAAGATTCCCGAGGCGCAGCAGCACAGCGTCAACGTGGGCGGTGGCTTCACAATCGGCGACGTCCAGGTCCATGCCGTTCCCGCCATGCACTCGACAGAGCCCGGGGGCAGGCCACTGGGCTACGTGCTCACCTTCGCGGACGGGCGCTCGCTCTACCACACGGGAGACACCTGGCTCTTCGGCGACATGTCGCTCATCCAGGAGCTCTTCCATCCGGACATCGTGCTGCTCGCCGCCGGTGGTGGACGCTGGGCGCTGGGGCCGAGCACCGCGGCGCTCGCCATCCGGAAGTACTTCCGCCCCTCTCTCATCATCCCCATGCACTACGGCACCTTCGAGCCCCTCTCCACCGAGGCCGACGTACGCACCGCGTTTCGCGGAGACCGACGCGTGAGGTTCCTCACGCCAGGACAACGCACCGCCCTCTAGCGAGGCGGCCGAGGCACCCGACGACGGCGAGCCGGAGTCTTCCCTCGCCGTGCCTGCCCCTTGGTCCCTCGCCGCGCGGGCTTCGCGCTCCCGGGTCCATCCACGCTCGACAGCACCATGCGCTTCAAGAGCGCGTAGATGGGCGCCGCGTCGAACTTCGGATCCAACAGCGCCTGGAGCGCGAGCGCATCAAAGCAGGCCTTGATGATGACCGCGTAGTGCAGGTCGGTGGGCTCCGGCTTCGCCGCGTCCCCACCCCGGTACAGGGCCACCGTCCGCGCCACCTCCATGTCGCCCTGGGCCTGGAGCTCGGCGACGGCGGAGGTCAGCTCCGGATTGCGCAGCCCCAACGCGAACAGCTCATAGCGCAGGCGGAACTGTGCGGGTGACTCGCGCAGGTGACTCTCTCCCCACGCGAAGCTCGTGTCCGCCAGTTGCTCCAGCGGCGTCTCCTCCCGCAACTGGCGCAGCTCCTCCGCGTACTGCTGACTGTGCTCGCGTGTGACGGCCAGCAGCAGCGCGTCCTTGCTGCCGAAGTAGTAGTGCACCAGCCCCTGGTTCACCCCCGCCACGCGCGCCACCTCCTTCACCGTCGTCGCGTCGTAGCCACGCTCCGCGAGCACGCGTGAGCTCGCGGCGATGAGGCGCTCCCGCGCATCCGGCACGCCCGGGGCCGCCGGCTCCGGGGGAGGACTGGACGGTGTCTTTGCGCTGCGTGGACGGGCCATCTGTCCCCCATAGGACGCCACACACCTACCCGCAAGGGTGCCCCACCCCGGCTGCCCGGTCGCCTTGACATCCCTCGAGCCCGGTTTTAGTTAGTCGTGTAACTAATTTAGTCGAATGACTAAGAGGAGAGCACGATGCGAATCCAGTCACGAGGAGCCCTGAAGGCGGTCCTGGCGTCGGTGGCATTGCTGGGGGCGCCCGCCCTGGCCGATGACGCCGGGGAGCGGATTCCTCCGCAGGAGCGGGAGCGGCGAGGGGCGGTGCTGCTGGAGTTCCAGCCGCCCGCCCTGGACGCGTCCATGTACGGCATCCGGCTGGACATCTCGCCGTCGTTCGACGGGCCCTTCTCCTTCGGCCTGATGACGCGCGCGGGCCAGTGGGGCAACACGGTGGGCGTGAGGACGCGCTTCGACGGGGCGGAGCTGGGCGAGGTGAAGCTCAACTACGCGGTGGGCGCGGACGCGCGCTACACGGTGTTGACGCTCGCGAATGGGGCGCTGCGTCCGTTCGTGGGCGTGACCGCGGGCTTCGAGGAGTTCGTGGCCCGCTCCGGCAAGGGCCCGTCGCAGGGCGCCAGCACCACGGCGTTCCTGGAGCCGGCGGTGGGCGTCATGTGGCGGCCGGGGGCCGGGCGGCTCGGACTGACGGCGCGCGGCGGGCCTGGGTTCACCTTCACGGACACTCGCGCCCTTCGCGTCACCGCCGGTGAGTTGAAGCTGCGGCAGGTCTACCCGACAGCTTCACTCGGGCTGCTCGTCGTCCTCTGAGCATCCCCGCGCTCTTCCCTGTCGAGCGCGTGACACGCAACGCCCACCACCCCGTACCCACACCCGAGACGCCGCTTCAGCGTGGTGAGCTTTCCCACGAGATGGCCCCGGTCCTCCGGGGCTGTCCTTCACGCAACACGCTTGCCGCATCGCAGGAGCCCGCACCATGAGGATGTCGTTCCAGGCCTTCACTCTCCTCGGGTGGGCCTTGCTCGGGCTCGCCTGCGGACGAAGTCAGCCTCCGCCCGCACCTCCCACCGCGGTGCGCATCGCCACCGTGGGCCGCGCCGGGACGACGGCGAACGCGCGCTTCTCCGCGGAGATTCAGCCGGCTACCCGAGTGGACCTGGCCTTCAAGGTCGGTGGCTACGTGGAGTCCATCGCCAAGGTGCGCGATGTCGACGGCCGCCCCCGCCTCCTCCAGGAAGGCGACAACGTCCGCGAGGGCACGGAGCTGGCGGCGCTGCGCAAGACGGACTACTCGCAGAAGCTCACCGAAGCCCGCGCGGCCCTCGCCCAGGCCCGTGCCGCCCAGGAACAGGCGCAGATCAACTTCGACCGCACGACGAAGCTCGTCGACGCCGAAGTGCAGACACCCGCGCAGCTCGACGCCGCACGCACCCAGCGAGACAGCGCCGCGGCGGCCGCCGCCGTCGCCCAGGCTCGCGTGGACGAAGCCCGCACGGCGCTCGACGACACCCAGCTGCGCTCGCCGTTGACGGGCGTGGTGCTCAAGCGCGCCGTGGAGGTCGGCGCCCTGGCCGCGCCCGGCACCGTCGCCTTCTCCGTCGCGGAGACGCAGACCGTCCGCGTCGTGTTCGGCGTCCCGGACACCCTGCTGCCCAATGTCCGACTCGGTGCGCCCCAGGCCGTCATCACCCAGGCCTTCCCCGGCCAGCAGTTCGAGGGACGCATCTCCCGCATCGCCCCCTCCGCCGACCCGAAGAGTCGCGTCTTCGCCGTGGAGGTCTCCATCCCCAACGCCGACCAGCGACTCAAGCCCGGCATGGTGGCCGCGCTGTCGCTGCGCGATGGAGGCTCCGCCCGACTCCAGCCCGAGCTGCTCGTGCCGCTGTCCTCCATCGTCCGCGCGCCCGGCAAGCCGGACGGCTTCGCCGTGTTCATCCTCCAGGAGCAGGACGGCAAGGCCCTGGTACGAGCCCGCGAGGTGACGCTCGGCGAATACCTGGGCAACGTCATCCCCGTGAAGCAAGGGCTCCAGGCCGGTGAGCGCATCGTCGTCACCGGCGCCAGCCTCCTGTCGGACGGTGAAGCGGTCGAGGTGATTCCTTGAGCGCCCCCACCGACGGGCCCGGGACACCTCCAACGCCGGAGCAGGCGGAGCGGGCTCGCGACGAAGCGCTGGTGCGCCACAAGCACAACACCGCGCGCTACTTCACGGAGAAACGCCAGGTGGCCTGGGTGTTCCTCGCCTTCACCCTGGCGTGGGGTGTCTACGGCTACTTCAAGATGCCCAAGGCGAAGGACCCCGTCATCGCCGTGCGCGTCGCGGTGGCCACCTGCCTGTGGCCCGGCGCCGAGGCGGAGAAGATCGAGCAGCTCGTCACCCGCCGCATCGAACAGAAGATCTCCGAGAACGCCAGCGTCGAGAAGATCGAGTCCATCAGCCGCACCAGCCTTTCCGTCGTCTACGTCACGCTGAAGGAGGACGTGACGGACCGGGCCAAGGAGTTCGACGACATCCAGGGACGGCTCGACACGATACGGGACCTGCCTGGTGGCGCCGGCCCCGTGCAGTTCCTGAAGGACTTTGGCGACACCGCCACGCTGATGCTCACGGTGGCCAGTCCGAAGGCGAACGACGTGGAGCTGGAGCTGCGCTCACGCGCCATCGCCCGGGCCATCGAGGAAGTGCGCTCCGCCGCGGCATCCGACGCTCCCCGCGCGACGGTGGTGGTGAGCTTCCCACCCGCCATCAACGCGACGTCCATGCAGCGGCTGGGAGACCAGGCGCGCAGGTTCTTCGACACGCTGCCCGAGACGGATGACGCCCGACTCATCCAGAGTCCCGGCTTCATCGGCGTGGACATGGCCACGTCGCTGGAGGACACGGCGCTGCTGGAACACCTGCGCGCGTTCGCCCAGGACCACTTGAGCCTCTCCGAGCTCCACCCCGACGTGTGGCGCCCCATCGTCGTGCGCTCACCCAAGGACGCACGGGCGCGACTCACGGAGAACGCGGGGGACCGCTACACCCACCGGCAGCTCGACGACTTCACGGACACCCTCCAGCGTCACCTTCAGCGCCTGCCCGTCGTCTCCAAGGTCACCCGCAGCGGCGTGCTGCCGGAGAAAATCTATCTCGAGTACTCCCAGGAGCGGCTCGCCTCCTATGGCGTCAACCAGTCCGGGCTCGCCAACATCATCTCCGCGCGCAACATCACCGCGCCCGGCGGCATCCTGGAGATTGGCGGGAAGAGCATCACCATCGACCCGTCCGGCGAGCTCACCAGCGAGACGCAACTGGGTGACATCCTCACCACCCCCAGCGGCGGCTCCCCGGTGTACCTGCGCGACCTGGTGGACGTGCGCCGCGACTACCAGAGCCCGCCCCGCTTCCTGAACTACCTGGATGCGCGAGACGCCCAGGGACACTTCGTTCGCAACCGCGCCATCACCCTCGCCGTCAACATGAGGCCCGGCGAGCAGATCGACCACTTCGGCAAGGTGGTGAGCGAGGAACTGACACACGTCCAGCGACTCCTGCCCGAGGACCTCGTCATCCGTCGCACGTCGGACCAGCCGCTCCAGGTGAAGGAGAACGTCGACCTGTTCATGTCGTCGCTCTACGAGGCCATCATCCTCGTCGTCCTCGTGGCGCTCATCGGCTTCTGGGAGTGGCGCACCGCGCTCTTGCTGGCCCTGTCCATCCCCATCACCCTGGCGATGACCTTCGGGCTGATGCACGTGTTCGGCGTGGACCTCCAGCAGATCTCCATCGCGTCGCTCATCATCGCCCTGGGCCTGCTGGTGGATGACCCCGTGGTCGCCAGCGACGCCATCAAACGCTCCCTGTCCATGGGCTGGAAGCCGCGCATCGCCGCATGGCTCGGGCCCACGAAACTGGCCACCGCCATCCTCTTCGCCACCCTCACCAACATCGCCGCCTACCTGCCCTTCCTCGCGCTGCCCGGGGACACGGGCCGCTTCATCCGCACGCTGCCCATCGTCCTCACCCTGTCCCTGGTCGCCTCGCGCATCGTCTCCATGACGTTCATCCCGCTGCTGGGCTCCACCATCCTGCGCGCGCCCACCCACGCGGAGCTGGCGCCCGGGCAGCGGAGCACGCGGGGCTTCACGATGCGCTACCAGCAGGTCGTCGGCTGGGCCATCGACCACCGCCTCCTCGTCGTCGGCGTGGCCCTGGTCATCCTCATCGCGGGCGCGCTGGTGGGCACCCGCGTCAGGTCCGCCTTCTTCCCCAAGGACCTGTCCTATCTGTCCTACGTGGACGTCTGGCTGCCCGAGGACGCCACGCTCACCGCCACGCGAGACACGGCCCGCGAAGCCACGCGCATCCTCCAGGAGGTGGCCGAGGACTACGGCAAGGCCCACGCGAAGGGCGACGACCCGCCCCACGAAATCCTCGAGTCGGTGACGGAGTTCATCGGCGGCGGAGGGCCGCGCTTCTGGTTCTCCGTGGCGCCCGAGCTGCAACAGTTCAACTACGCACAGCTCGTGGTCCAGGTCCGAGACAAGGAAGACACCCGCGTGTTGGTGCCACTGTTCCAGGAGGCGCTGTCACGGCGAATCGCCGGCGCGCGCATCGACGTGCGGGAGCTGGAGACCGGCAAGCCCGTGGGCATCCCCGTGTCCATCCGCATCTCCGGCGAGGACATCTCCCTGCTCCGGGATATCGCCGAGCGCGCCAAGGCCCTCTTCCGCTCCGTCCCCGGGACGGCTCGCACCCGGGATGACTGGGGCAGTGACACGTTCTCCGTGAAGCTGGAGGTGGACCCGGACAGGGCAAACCTCGCGGGCGTCACCAACCTGGACGTGGCCACGTCCTCCGCCGTCGCCATGAATGGCATGACGGTGGGACAGCTTCGCGAGGGGATTCATCAAATCGACATCGTCGCCCGGCTCCGCGCGGAGGAGCGCGCCCAGCTGGGCGATATCGAGAACCTCTACGTCAGCTCCCGCACGGGGCCTCAAAAAGTCCCGCTGCGGCAGGTCTCCGTCGTCACCTACTCGCTCCAGACGGAGAAGATCCGCCGCCGCAACCAGTTCCGCACCATCACCGTCTCCACCTTTCCCCAACAGGGCGTCCTCGCGTCGGAAATCCTGAAGGAAGCGCGCCCCGGGCTCGATGCACTCCAGAAGAGCCTGCCCATCGGCTACACGATGGAGATTGGCGGCGAGGCGGAGGAACAGAAGAAGAGCTTCTCCAGCATGGTCGTCGTGCTGGGCATGCTCATCGTCGCCATCTACGTGATGCTCGTCATCCAGTTCAAGAACGCCGTCAAACCGCTGGTCGTCTTCGCGGCCCTGCCCTTCGGCGCGGCGGCGGCGCTGGTGTCCCTGGTCATCATGGGCGCGCCGTTCAGCTTCATGGCCTTCCTGGGCATCATCAGCCTGATGGGCGTCATCGTCAGTCACATCATCGTCCTCTTCGACTACATCGAAGAGGCTCACGAGCGCGGAGAGTCCCTGCGCGAGTCACTGCTCGACGCGGGAGTGCACCGCCTGCGGCCCGTGCTGGTGACGGTGGCCGCCACCGTGCTGGGCCTCATCCCACTCGCCTTGCATGGCGGCCCGCTGTGGCAACCGCTGTGCTACGCGCAGATTGGCGGGCTCACCGTGGCCACGGTGTTGACGTTGCTGCTCGTCCCCGTCCTCTACACCCTCTTCGTGAGGGACCTGCGCTGGATTCGCTGGGAGGCCCACTCCCACGAGGAACCGCCCGAGGCGGGCACTCGATGAGGCGGGCGGTGGATTGACCGGGGCCCCGCCCTGGTCCTCACGCCGGGGCATCTCCAGGTTTCTGGATGGAAGTTTCATCCCGGGTGCGGTGAGTGAACTCCACGCTCGCACCCTTTGAACGGACCTCGCGACGGAACCCACCGCGGCCCCATGACGGCAGCGCGCCCCAGTAACTCTCCGCACCCAATTGAAAGGGTGCTCGACTGGCTGGTCCCCGCCGTGTGCCTGATGGCCGTCCTGGTGACGACCACGGCGCTGGTCGGCTGGGCCCTCGCCAGCGAGCGGCTTACCCGCGTGGTGACCCTGCCGGGTGCCGGGATGATGATGCCGAACACGGCCCTGGGCCTGCTCCTCGTGGGCATGGCGCTCTGGCTGCTGCACGACAAGCCGACGAACCGCCTCAGACGGACGACCGGACAGGCCATGGCCCTGTTCGTCCTCCTGCTCGGAGGGCTCGTGCTCGTCCAGTACGTGGCACGAACGGACCTGGGCATTGACCGCCTCCTCTTCGCGAACACGCTGCGCAGGTTGTCACCGAGCCCGCCGGGTCGCCCCTCTCCCCTGACGGCGCTGAGCCTCTGTTTGATGGGCGGTGCCCTGCTGCTGCTTCACGTCAGGACACGAGAAGGCTGGCATCCCGCCCGGCCCCTGGCGCTGCTCGTCGTGCTCATCGCCGCGCAGGCGCTCATCAGCTACGTGTACCTAGAGGATGCTCCGCTCACGCTCCTGCCCGGGCTCGACAGGCTCGGGAGCTATTCACCCATGGCGTTGCACACGGCGCTCCTGTTCCTGATGCTGGCGCTCGGCGTGCTCTCCGTGCATCCCCGGCAGGGGCTGATGGGCGTGCTGCTCCGGGATGACGCGGGCGGCCTCATGGCGCGCAGGTTGCTGCCAGCGACCATCCTCATTCCGCTGATCGTCTGGGGGCTGCGGCTGTTCAGCGAGCGGCTGGGGCTTCACTCCGCCCCCTTCGGAACCTCCGTGTTCGCGCTCGTCACGGTGGCCACGTTCCTGGCCATCCTGGCGCGCAACGCGAAGGCCCTGTCCCTGTTGGATGCGAGCCAGCGCGGGGTGGAGAAGTCGCTGCGCGACTCGGAGTCGCGCTTCTCCGGCATCGTCAACAACGCGGCCGACGCCATCATCACCATCGACGCGCGCCAGCGAATCACCCTCTTCAATACCGGCGCGGAGCGAATCTTCGGCTACAGCGTGAGCGACGCGCTGGGACAGCCCATGGGGTTGCTGTTGCAAGAGCCGCTGGGAGACAGCGTGAGTCCGCGCGAGGAGCGCCGTCGACTCCTCGGGCTTCGCAAGGGGGGCGAGGTGTTCCCGGCGGAAGCCACCCTGGCAGACGTGTGGGTGGATGGAACGAAGCAGCGCGTCGTCATCCTCCGGGACATCAGTGCTCGCGAGCGGGCCGAGGAGGCCCGTCGGAATCGAGAGGAGCTCTTTCGCGCCGCGTTCGAGCACGCGCCCATCGGCATGTGCCTGGTCAGTCTGGAGGGACGATTGCTGAACGTGAACGAGGCGCTGTGCCAGATCCTTGGATATTCGCGCGAGGAACTGCTCCAGATGACGTTCCACGACCTCACCTTTCCCGAAGACCTGGAGCAGGACCTGCTCGTGGTGAAGCGGTTGCTCGACGGGGAACAGGGGTCGTACCAGTTGGAGAAGCGCTATCTCCACAAGCAGGGGCACCTGGTCGACGCGCTGCTGACGGCCTCCCTCGTTCAGGACTCCCGGGGCAGGCCGCTGCACTTCATCTCGCAGGTCCTGGACATCTCCGAGCGAAAGCGACTGGAGAGCGACTGGCTCCTGCTCGCGGAGGCCGGGCCTCGGCTCGCCAGTTCCCTGGACCCCCAGACGACGCTCTCCACGGTGTCGCGGCTGGTCGTCCCGACGCTCGCGGACTTCTGCCTCGTCGCGTTGCTCGACGAGGGTGGACGGGTATTGCGCAGGCAATCCCTTGCCGCCTCGCCGGAGAAGTCCGGACTCCTGGAGGCGATGTTCGACCTGTATCCACAGACGCCCTTCCGGCGAGGCCACCTCCTGGCGGAGGTCTTCAAGTCAGGCAAGGCCCTGCTGCTCGAGGAAGTGCCCCTGGCGTTGCTGGAGGCGTCGGCGGAGGAGCCCCAGCACCTGGACATGTTGCGGAGACTCGCGCCCCAGTCCTGCATCGTCGTGCCCTTGAGCGCGCGAGGACACACGCTCGGGGTGGTCGCCCTGGGCACGTCCGAGTCCGGGCGGCGTTATGGCGCAAGAGACCTGGCGCTGGTCGAGGAGGTGGCCCGCCGCGCTGCGCTCGCCATCGACAACGCCAGCCTGCATGCCCAGTCCGAGGAGGCCACGCTCCTGCGCGACGAGGTGCTGCGAATCGTGGCGCACGACCTGCGCTCTCCGCTGAATGTCATCGCGCTGAGCGCGGGGACGCTGATGAAGCGCTCGCCGGAGGAGCGGCTCGCGGACTCCCGGCCGCTGAACTCCATCCAGAAGGCGGTCATCCGCGCCACCACGCTCATCGAGGACCTGCTGGACGTGGCGCGGATGCAAGGCGGACAGCTCACGGTGGACCGCCGGCCGGAGTCGACGGTGGCGATGCTCCAGGAGGCGCTGGATCAACACCGCGCGCTCGCCGACGCCCGCTCCGTCCACCTCCAGCTCGATGTCGAGCCCCATGTGTCGGACGTGTTCGTCGACAAGGACCGGGTGCTGCAGCTCTTCTCCAACCTGATTGGCAACGCCCTCAAGTTCACGCCGATGGGGGGGGTCGTCACGCTGCGCGCGGAGCCGTGGGGGGACATGGTTCGCTGCTCGGTGAGCGATACAGGTTCCGGGATTCCGGTCGACGACCTGCCCCACCTCTTCGAGCCCTTCTGGCAGGCGAAGAGCCGGCACAAGGAAGGTGCCGGACTGGGGCTCACCATCGTCAGGGGAATCACCGAGGCCCATGGTGGCCGCGTCTGGGTGGAAAGCCAGCCGGGCCTCGGCACCACGTTCTTCTTCTCACTCCCCGCCGTGACGAGGGTGGACTCCTCACTCACGTGGCATGCCTGAGCTGGCGGCTCAGTGCGGCGCGGGCACCGGGCCTTTCCCTGGCGCATGACGCGTGCCTCGGGCCCGTGGCTCTGGAAGCTCGCGCGCGCCTCCGCTCGCCACGCGCTCCAGCGCCGACTCCGTGAAGATGCTCAGGCCCAGCTCCGGCCGGTAGCCGTGGACTTCCTTCACGTCGAGCTTCCGCATGAACTCCACGATGCCTGGACTCACCTCCTGCCCCGGCACCAGGATGGGGAAGCCCGGCGGATACGGCACCACGAAGCGCGTGGACACCAACGGACGCCCCGACTCCAGCGCCGCGCCCGCCTCCGTCAGGGGCACGAACTCGCAGTTCTCCTCGCCGTACGCCAGGAAGAACGCGGCGCGGAGGTCTCCCTCTCCCACGCCCCCTGACGGCTGGAAGGCCGGATGGAAGCCACTGAAGTCCGGCAGTGGCGGCAGCTCCTCGGTGATGGACCGCACCTTCGCGTCGAACAACCGGCGCTCCACCTCCGTCGACTGGGACAACGCCAACTCCAGTCGCTCCACCTCGTGCCGCAGCCCATCCAACAGGAAGGACAGCGAACCCCACGTGACGCCAATCGTCGCGTTCAGCAACACCGTGTTGATGGACGTGTGGTTCACCTGGATGCCCAGCCGGTCCATCAACACCTTGCTCCGGAACTCGAAGCCATTGCGCCCCGTGAGCGCGGTGAAGAGCGTCATGCGCGTGGGGTCCAGCACGAACTCGTCCTGGCTCCACGCCCGCGTCATGTCATCCACCCCCGCCGAGCCCGGGCCCACGTAGCGATTCAACCCCGACTTGCGGAACACCTCCGGCACCACCTGCTCCGCGTCCAAAAGCCGCAGGTAGCGATGCAGCAACGGGTCCTCCCGCAGGCGCTCCCGCGTCCGCATCGCGAGCTGGAACGCCTCCTTCACCATCGCGAAGCCCTCCAGGTTCACCTGCCGCCGCGACAAATCCAACGACGCCACGATTTGATGGTTCGGCGACGTGGTGAGGTGCGTGTAGTACGCCTCCGTGAGCGCCGCCGACGCGCGCCGCTCGAAGTCCTCATCCCAGACATGGAGCATGGAGCCCTGCCGGAAGGCGGACAGCGACTTGTGCGTGGACTGGGTGGCGTACACGCGCACCCGCACCTTGTCCGGGTCCGCCATCAGGCGCTCCTCCATCGCCCGAGCACCCGCCGCGGGGTCCCCATCCCCCCGGCGCGCGCGCCACGCCCGATACTCCTCGCGATAGGAGCGGCTGCGCAGCTTCTCCGCCAGGCGCTTCGCCGCGGCCATCGCCGTGCGCTGACGCGCCAACGGCATGAAGGTGGCGTAGGCGAACCACGCCTCGTCCCAGAGGAAGGACAGGTCCGGCTTGATGGCGAGCAGTTCCTCCATCACCCGCTCCGGGTGATACACGAGCCCGTCGAACGTGCAGTTGGTGAGCACCACCAGCTTCACCTTGTCCAACCGCCCCGCCGACTTCAGCTCCAGCAGCTTCGCCTTCAGCGTGCTCAACGCCACGCCGCCGTACATGGCGTACTCACGCACCGGATACGCATCCAGGTACAAAGGCTGCGCCCCCGCCAGCACCAGCCCGTAGTGATGGGACTTGTGACAATTGCGGTCGATGAGCACCACGTCACCCGGCTGGAGCAACGTCTGGTGGACGATTTTGTTCGCCGTCGACGTGCCGTTGGTGACGAAGAAGGTGCGCTGCGCGCCGAACGTCTGCGCCGCCATCTCCTGCGCTTCCTTGATGGAGCCGGTGGGATCCAGCAGCGAATCCAAGCCGCCCGCCGTGGAGGACGACTCCGCCATGAACAGGTTGGGGCCGTAGAACTCCCCCATGTCTCGCAGCCAGCGCGAGTTGTAGACGGAGTGCCCCCGGGCAATCGGCAGAGCGTGGAAGTTGCCGATGGGCCGCGAGGCATAGTGCTTGAGCGCATCGAAGAACGGCGTGCGGTAGCGCTCGCGCACGCCATCCACCACGGTGACGTTCAGCTCATGCGCGGACTCGTACCGGTAGAAGACGCGATCGAAGAGGCGCTCGGTGTGCAGCTCCCGGCTCACCAGCGACTCGTCGGTGATCAGGTAGATGTTGAGATGCGGGCGCAGCTGGCGCACCCAGCGCGCCACCACGAGGCTCGCCGCTTCACCCCGCCGCTCCGCCTCCGCCAGGATGGGCTCCAGCGTGGAGCGCAGCTGCTTCACCGGCGAGCGTGAGCGCAGGGGCAGGTCCTGCCGGACGACGCAGGCCTGCACGTCGTCATTGACGAGCACCGCCATCAGCGCGTCCTCCACCGAGCGGACCTGGAGCAGTTCGTAGATGAACTGCCGCTCCCCGCGCTGCGCATCCACCATGCCGCGATGGACCCGCGCGAAGTCCTCGGCCTCCATGTCATCCACCACCAGCGTGGTGAAGTAGTGCGAGCCCTCCGGACCCAGCTCCCCCACCGCCCCGGACCGTTCGCCATCCACTTCCGACACCAGGCAGGCGCGGTCCCTGTGACGGCTCAACAACCCCACCAGCCGCCGCACCTCTTCGGCCAGCTCCTCCACGTCATGTCGGCGCGCCATCTCCGCCAGGCGCAGCAGGCGCGCCTCGCCCGGAAACACGAAGAGCCGCTCGATGGGGTGCACCTCCGCGAAGAGCGACAGCAGTTGCTTCACGCGCTCGTCGGAGGACACCTGTCCCTCCGAATACCGCGCCTCCAGCCGGGACATCTCCTCCCGCAAGCGGTTCCAGACGTCCAGTCGGACCTGCTCGGGATTCAAGACCGCGGACAGCAGGTGGGATTGGACTCCGGACTCCAGCGAGGTCATGGGCTCCGCCATGGCGCTCCTTCCTTTTTGTCGACGGGCACCGGCGGAGCGCCGTGCGGCACGACGTCGGACAAGGTAGCCGTCACACGTCCACGGCAAAGCCTGGACGGCGGGGAGGGGCGTTGGCCTCACGCGTGGACGCATGGGCGCGGGGGCTCTCCTGCTCGGGTGCTCTCGAAGTTGCCGCGCGTCCCCCGAGGCCTCACTCCTCAACCACCAAAGCCGGGCGTCATGTGTCCGCTCGTGAGCGCCCTTGTCCTTGGAAGGAGATGACATGAAGCTCGCACTCCGTTGTCGAAGTAGCTGGTTGTTCTGCATGTGCCTCATGGCCCTCGCGGGGCCAGGCATCGCGCTCGCCGAGAGTCCCAAGACGGCCACGAAGCCGTCGGACACCGCCTCCACGGCCGCACGCCCCTCCCAGGGCGACGAGGCGATGCCCACGGAGACGGAGATTCAGCAGGCGCTCCAGAAAGCCCACCAGCAGTTCCGCGGCACCAAGGAAGGCAAGAACGCGGACTACATCCCGTACCTCGCCACGGTGAACCCCAACCTCTTCGGCCTCGCGCTCGTCACCGTGGAGGGCAAGGTCTACACGGTGGGCGATGCCACCTCGCCCTTCCCCATCGAATCCCTCTCCAAGCCCTTCACCCTGGCGCGGTTGATGGACGAGGTGGGCGCCAAGAAGGTCGAAGACAAGATTGGCGTGGATGCCACGGGGCAGCCCTTCAACTCCATCGTCGCCATCGAGATGAACGAGGACCACCGCGCCGGCAATCCGCTGGTCAACGCGGGCGCCATCACCTCCGTGAGCATGATTCCGGCGGCAACGCCCGAAGCCCGCTGGAAGAAGCTCAGCGACAACTTCAACGACTTCGCGGGCGCGGACCTCCCGGTGAACCAGGAGGTCTACAAGTCGGAGACGGAGACCAACACCCGCAACCAGTCCATCTCCGCGCTGCTGGACTCCTACAAGGTGCTTGGCTCCCCCCGGGAGCAGGCGCTCGACCTCTACACGCGGCAGTGCTCCGTCAACGTCACGGCCACGCAGCTCGCCACCATGGGAGCCACGCTGGCCAACGGCGGCACCAATCCCGTCACTGGCAAGAAGGTCGTCAGCCCGGACACGGCGCGCCGCACGCTGGCGCTGATGGCGACCAACGGCCTGTATGAGAGCACCGGCGAGTGGCTCTATCAGGCGGGCGTCCCCGCCAAGAGCGGCGTGGGCGGGGGCATCGTCGCCGTCGTTCCCGGTCGCTATGCCATCGCCGCCTTCTCGCCGCCGCTCGACAAGGCGGGCAACAGCGTGCGCTCGCAGAAGGCCATCAGCCAGGTCGTCAACTCGCTGGGGGACAATCTCTACGCCGCCACGCCCGGAGCGGCCAGCCAGCAGGGCACCGGCGGTGCGGGGCGCGACGAGCCCAAGAAGACGCGTCCCTCGCCGTAGCCACGCTCCCAGGTCCACACGCAAGGGCCTCTCCCGCCGGATGGGAGGGGCCCTTCGCGTCCGAGCCGGGCGCGCATCAGTGACCATGCCCCCCTCGTTCCGCGGAGGGACTTCAGCGCCCGCTTCACGCCTCACCTCCCGATGCCTGTTCACGAATCCCCCCACCCTCGAGAACGAGGCCGCTGTCCGTCAGCCGTCGCGGAAGGGGCCCGGTCGTTCGCTCCGCGATAGCGCGCGCGCCGTGACGCTTCCTTCCCCCCGTCGCGTGCCCAGAGTGCCGCTCGGGTTCGCGTGAGAGCACAGGCGCGGGCAGCGCTCATTCGGGGGAACAGGGTATGCGTTGGATGCGAGTGGCGACGGCCGTCGTCGCGATGGGCAGTGGACTCCTCGTACCGGCCGTGGGCCACGCCGAGGATGAAGAGAAGGACGACGACAAGAAGCCCTCGCTCACCGGGGGCTACGACGAGAAGAACGGCTTCCACATCCAGTCGGAGGATGGGAACTACCTGCTCGGCATCGGCCTGCAGGCGGGCTACAAGCTCGAGCCCGTCTTCCTGGATGGCAAGGCGGAGTCACGCACGGCCTTCTCGTTCCTCCGTCCCATCCTTCGCGGCAACATCTACCGGCCGTGGATTCGCTTCTGGACGTCGCTGGAGCTGGCGGACCCGCCCATCTACCTGCTCGACTCGCTGGTGGAGATCCAGCCCATCGACGAGGTGGGCATCCGCGCGGGGCAGCAGTACACGCCCCTCAGCCGGCACGAGTCCTGGGGACCGCAGCAGATCCTCTTCCCCGAGTTCTCCACCATCGCCAACTACTACTGGACGGGCCGCGACAAGGGCGTGACCATCTTCGGGACGATGGAGCACCTGGAGTACTACGTGGGCATCTTCGGCGGCTCGCCGCTGCGCTCCATCCGCTCCGAGCCCGGCAAGTACCAGTTCAACGCACGCGCGACGTTCTCGCCCATGGGCAAGCCGGGCTACGGCGAGCTGCCGTACATCATGTCGGGAGACAAGGAGCCGCCTCCGCTCAACGTGTCCTTCACCCTGCAGGGCGCGGGCGGCGAGGTGACGCAGGTAAAGGAGAACTTCAACCCGGAGTCCGGTGTCTTCCAGATCCTCCGTGAAGGCGACCGGCGCTTCATCACCGGCGGCGTGGACCTCTTCATCCAGGCGCGCAGGTTCAGCTTCTTCGGCGAGCTGTACTACAGCCGGACGGACCCGCAGGACGCTTCGCAAAACTTCTCCAGCTTCGGCGCATGGGTTCAGGCCGACTATGTCTTCTACAAGAAGGTGCTCGACGCGGCCGTGCGGCTGAGCTTCCTCAACCCGAGCTTCGATCTGGACGACGACCTGCTCTACATCGCGGAGGCGCAGCTGGGCTGGTTCGTCAACGCCCCGCACCTCGCCGTCAAGCTGCGCTACCAGTTGGCCCACCAGGAGGCCGCCGCCGGAGCGGAAGCCGCCTCCGTCGTCATCCCCAAGGACGCGGGCACCTCCCAGCTCATCACCCTGCAGCTCAACCTGGCGTTCTAGCGCCACGTCTCCCGGGCATCCGCGCCGGCTTTGCGTTATCCCTGCGGCTGGCAAGGAGACGCGAAGCCATGCAGCCCATCGACCACGCGCATCTCTCCCGACTGGACCTGAATCTCCTGGTGGCGTTCGACGCCCTCATGCGCGAGCGCCACGTCACCCGGGCCGCCCACCGCGTCGGACTGGGCCAGCCCGCGATGAGCCACCACCTGGCCCGTCTGCGCGAGCTGCTCGGCGACGAGCTCTTCACCCGCGCGCCCACGGGCGTCGTCCCCACGCCCCATGCGCAGGCGCTCGCGGAGCCCGTGCGCAATGCGCTCGCGTGCCTCCAGGCCGTGCTCACCCAGCGCCCCTTCGACCCCGCCACGCAGGAGCGCCACTTCCGCGTGAGCCTGTCCGACGGACTCGAGTCCTCGCTGGTGCCGCCGTTCCTCGCGCTCGTCGCGGAGCAGGCCCCGGGCGTCACCCTCTCCCTCTCTCCGCTCCAGGAAGCGCGGGGGCTGGCGATGCTGGATGACGGCTCGTTGGACCTGCTCGTGGGTCCACCCATGGAGCAGGCCCCCCATCACAAGCTGCGGCTGTTCTGCGCCGGGGGCTATCTGGTCGTGTTCGACCCGAGCGTCGTGCGCGTGGACATGCCGCTGTCCCTGGAGGACTTCCTTTCCATTCCACACGTTCGCGTCTCGCGACGGGCGGACTCCGGCGACGCGGTGGATGATGCGCTCGCCAGGCTCCGCCTGCGCCGCCGCGTGGCCGTTCAGACGACCCACGCGCTCAGCGTGCCCCACCTCTTGCGCGGTGCGCGGCTGCTCGGCCTGTTGCCCCGGCGCTCGGCGCTGGCGAGTGCGAAGGCCTTTGGCCTGAGCGTCAGCCCGCCACCCCTGGCATTGACCGCGGACAGCATCGTGATGCGCTGGCATGCCTCGCGCGACTCCGACCCGGGCCACCGCTGGCTGCGCGAAGCCATGTTCCTCGCCGCCACGTCGAGCGGCGAGGACAACACCGCCACCCGGGTGGCGGCGCGGACGCCCCCGCCCCCGAAGCGCTCCCGTCAGAAGGTCGCGATGGGATTGACGGGCGAGCCCGTCCCGCCCTCGATGGCCAGGGGCGCGACGCTGAGGAGGAAGTCGTAGCGTCCGCGAGCCGCCGCCGCCTTCGCCAGGGCCTCCGGGTCCGCGTTGTCGATGACGTGGACGCCCAGCGTGTTGATGAGCAACACGTGCACGGGCATCACGACGCCCTCCACCCCGGAGGGCAGCACGTCCAGGCCGACGTCCGTCGCGACGATGGAGACCCCGCGCGCCGCGAGCCACTCCACGCTGGACGCATGAAGTCCCGGTGACTTCGAGGACACATCCCAAGGACCCACCGCCGCGCGGCGGGCCCAGCGCCCCGTGCGGACGATGATGGCGTCACCGCTCGACACCTTCACCTTCGTCTTGCGCTCCCACGCCTCCAGGTCCGCCGCGTGGATGGGCGTCCCGGGCTCCAGGTACGGCACGCCCTTGAACGCTGCCATGTCGATGAGGACTCCGCGCGTGAGCAGACCGTCGCGCACCTCGTTCACCGAGAGCACCGAGCAGCCCTTCGAATCGACCTTCGACTGCGGGTAGCCATTGTACGTCCGGCCCTCGTCGAAGACGTGGCAGAGCGCGTCGAGGTGCGTGTGAGACCAGCCATGGAAACCGATGCCCAGGTGGTCCGCGCTGTACGTGGACTCGGGGGCCTCGCCGTGGAAGAGCATCTGGCGCTCCAGCGGTGAGGGGACGTCCGCGGCCTGCCGCGTCTCCAGCGTGTGCGCCAGCGAGACAGACACACCGTCGCGCACGAGCTTCGCGGCCTCCTTGCGCTTGGCTGGAGTGATGAGGTTCGCGGTGCCGAGCTGATCCTCCTGGCCCCAGCGCCCCCAGTTGCCGTGCTGCTTCTTCCAGTCCTGGATGGCCTCGCGACTCGACAGCCCCCGCGCGACGGGAGCGCCCTGGGGCGGCGCGGCGACCACTGCCGCGCTCCACCCCGCGCTCGCGAGGACAAGGACCTGGATGAGTTTCTTGAACATGGTGCTCCCCGTTGCTGGGCATCCCCGGGTGCGGGGATGCGATCTCGCCCTCCTCGCGGTGCGGGGTGGCGGCATCACGTACCTAGCGACGGGGGACGGATGAGCCCAATCGAGCCCATCGATGACGGTCATCGACGCGCGGACCGGGCCCGGCTGTAACCCTCCGCGCTACAGGCGACGGGGATTTGTAGCGCCACAAGTCACTCCGTCCGTCGGTGGGCGCAGGACAACCCAGGGAGCGGGTATGGCGGCACACCCGCTGCAGTGCCCAGGCTCGCCACACGGTCGGGAGCAACCCACCACGGCCGTGAGCTCTGTGTCGCAGGGGGGCCGGGGGGCGGAGTGGGGGGCGCGGAGCCCGGCCGGTGTCTCGCCGCGCCGGGTCTCCGCGAGGGCGTTCCCCGGAGTCCTGCCAGGCAGGCGGAGATGGATGAGCGAAGACTCGGCGTCACGCGGCCATGTTATCTTGAAGCTCATGTCTGCTTCCGACCGGGTCCGCACAACCCCCTTGCCTCCAGACGTGCAGAACGATTCGCTCTGGAAGCTGGAGGCCCGGGACTCAGGAGACGAAGCGCTGCACGTGACGCTGCCCTATGAGCAAGGGCGCCGTGCATATGACGCGTCGACGGTGCGCCGCTTCCGCCTGACGGTGGTGGAAGGCACCAACTCCGGCAGCACGTGGGAGTCCACGGCGGACACCTGCTCGGTGGGCTCGCACCCGCTCAATGACTTCGCGGTGGATGACTCCACCGTGTCGCGCTTTCACTGCGAGATTCGCATCGGCGCCAAGGGCCCCCAGGTGAGGGACCTGGACAGCCTCAACGGCGTCATCCTGGATGGCGTCCAGGTGATGGAGGGCGTGCTGCGCAGCGGCTCCCTCTTGAGGTTGGGCCGCGTGGTGCTGCGGTTCGACTTCAGCGCGGAGAACAACCGGCTGCCGGTGTCGGAGAGCACGCGCTTCGGGACGCTCGTGGGCGCCTCCGTGGCCATGCGCGTGTGCTTCGCGATGATGGAGCGCGCCGCCTCTCGCGACGTCACGGTGCTGCTGGAGGGCGAGACGGGCACGGGCAAGAGCCAGGCCGCGCAGGCCATCCACGACGCGGGCCGCCGCAAGGACGGGCCCTTCCTCGTGGTGGACTGCGGCGCCATCCCCGCGCACCTCCTGGAGAGCGAGCTGTTCGGCCACGAGAAGGGCGCCTTCACCGGCGCCGTCCATCGCCGCGCGGGCGTCTTCGAGGAGGCCATTGGCGGCACCGTCTTCCTCGACGAGATTGGCGAGCTGCCCGCGGAGCTGCAGCCCAAGCTGCTGCGCGTGCTGGAGAACCGGGAGATTCGCCGCGTCGGCAGCAACACGTACCAGCCGGTGGACGTGCGGCTGATGGCGGCCACGCACCGCGACTTGCGCGCGGAGGTCAACGCGGGACGCTTCCGCTCGGACCTCTTCTTCCGGCTCGCGGTGCTGCGCATCCCCCTGCCCCCGCTGCGTCAGCGTCCGGAGGACCTGCCCCTGCTGGTGGAGGGCATCCTCGGCTCGCTGGGCGCGGACCGGGAGCGCACGGCCTCGCTGCGCACGCCGGACTTCCTGGCGCGGCTGCGCTACGCGGCGTGGCCCGGCAACGTGCGCGAGCTGCGCAACTACCTGGAGCGCTGCCTCGTCTTCGAGGAAGCCGTGGAGCTGACCGAGGACGAGTCGCGCTCGGGCAACCCCATGGAGGTGGACCCCAGCCTGCCCTACGCGGACCAGCGTCGCCGCGCGGTGGACGACTTCGAGCGGCGCTATCTGCGCGCGCTGCTGGAGAAGCACCAGGGCAAGGTGGCCCAGGCCGCCGTCACCGCGGGCATGGACCGGGTGCATCTCTACCGACTGCTGCGCCGCCACGGCATCAAGCCGTGAGCGTCAGCGTCGGCCGGTGACTCGGGACCAGATGGCTCCGCCGCCCGGCAACGGCGCGGCGAGGAAGCCCGACTCCAAGTCCCTCAGCGCCGCCCCGGTGGCCACCAGCCCCGCGTCCTGGAAGTCCGCGACCCAGCCGGGAAGGTGCAGCAGGCTGCCGTCCGCGCTCCCGCGTCCCTCTGAACTGGGAAGGCGGTCCACGTGGACGGTGATGGCCAGCTCCACGGGCACGCCGTCCGCATCACGAGAGTCGCGCGCGCCCTCCAGCAGCGACAGGGCCGCCGCCAGCACGCGCTCGCGCACGGCGCGCTCGGAGACGGCGTCGTCGGGCAGAGGCGCCAGCGCCATGAGGCAGCCGCTCCCCTCCAGCCGCACCTCGAGCCCCGCCTCCCGAGCCACCGCGCCGGTCCGCTCCAGCAGGGAGTCCATCCGCTCCAGCAGCGCGGAGTCGGGGGCCCGCGACAGTCGCGCTTCCGCGTAGAGCGCCACCGCGTGGCCCTGGGCCTCGCGCGGCTTCTCTCCTCCCACCGCGCGCCGCAGGTCCTCCAGCAGCACGACGACGTCCGGGTAGCGGTCCTCGCGATTCTTGGCCAGACAGCGCAGCACCACGTCGTCCAGCGCCTCGGGCACCGGGGCTCGCTCGCCGGGCCTCGGAGGGGGCGCGTGCAGGTGCTGCTCCTCGACTTCATGCCGGGTGGCGCCCTGGAAGGGAGGCTGTCCGGTGACGAGCTGGAACAGCAGCACGCCCAGCGCGTACAGGTCCGTGCGGGCATCGGGCGCCTCACCGCGAATCTGCTCCGGCGCCATGGACAGCGGCGTGCCCAGGGCCACGCCCGTATGGGTGAGCGACGAAGCACCGGGCGAGTCCGCCGTCAGCCCCTTCGCCACGCCGAAGTCCACCAGCTTCACCACGAGAGCCTCGCCGCTCCCGGACAGCTTCATCACGTTCTGCGCCTTGAGGTCCCGGTGCACCACGCCCGCGGCATGGGCCACCCGCAGGGCGGCGCCCACCTGCTCCAGCACCTCCAGCGCCTCACGTGAGGACAGAGGACCCCGCGCCGCCAGCTCCGCGGCCAGGTCCCTGCCCTCCAGCCACTCCATGGAGATGAAGGGCCTGCCATCCGGGAGCTCGCCATAGTCGTGCACACCGACGATGTGCGGATGACTCAGCCGCTGGAGCGTGGCCGCCTCGCGACGGAAGCGGCGCAGCGCGGTGTCCGTCGTCAGCGCCGACGACTGGAGGACCTTCAGCGCCGAGGCACCTCCGCCTCCCACGTCCCGAGCACGATAGAGGGTGGAGACCGGGCCTCGGTAGTGGACGCGCTCCACCACCCAACGACCCACCAGGGCTCCTGGCCGCAGCTCCTCGCCATAGAGCGACTCCACGCCTCCCGTCGTCATGGACTAGCGCTCCTTGCGCGGTCGCACCGTGCGGCCGCACAGCTTGCCCGTTTGGTCATCGCTCACGGGCCCACACGGGTCATGGAGGAACGTGGTCACCGGCTCCTTCCAGACGTTCCCGTAGGGGTCCTTGCACCGCTCGTAGTCGCCGTCTCCGGGCACCTGCGGGCCGTCATTCACCTCGCACCTGCCTGGCAGGGACGGCTTCACAGCGGAGCCCCAGCACGGCCCCGCGACGGTGGCCGCGCAGTTGGCGCCAGCGTTGGGGAGCGCGCAGACGCGATGCGAGGAGTACGCCGCGCCGTCGCCCCAGGAAGGGTCGTAGCAGGAGTACATCTTCCTGTAGATGGCACCTTCGATGATGGCGTCGTCGCCGACCACGACGAAACGCGGTCGCTCGCCACCGACCTGCACCTCCTCCACGGACACCTTGGTGGCCAGGGCCTTCGGGTCGAAGACGTTGCCGTAGAAGGCGCCCTCGCGCACCGCGAACACTTGCGACTCGGACAGCGCATATCGCGTGGGCGAGTCAGCTGACACGTCCACGCTCGCGGTGCCCGCGTCGTCGCTGTCCCACGGCGCCGTCATCACGCTGTAGTAGCCCTCCGCGGGGCAGGTGAAGGTGACAATGGGTTCCGAGCCCGCGCAGCTCGAGTCCCCTTCGCCCAGATTGGTGGTGCGGGCCGAATCGCAGCCGACGACTCCCGAGCAGACGCGCAACACCATCTGGGCACCCGAGCTGGAACCCACCGCCGGGCCGGGGCACGAGACAACGCCCCCCGCGCCCAACGACACCGTCGACCCCGGGATACACACGCCGATGCCGTCGGCCGTCCAGCCACAGTCGCGCTGAGCGCCCGTCTCGCTCGCGGTACACGGGGCGAAGCTGTCGAGCTTCACGGCCGTGGTCGGCTCGTACTCGGCGGGCTTCGTCACGGCCTCCAGGTAGAAGATGCTCGGGTCTCCTGGCACCTCGCCCCGGATGGACAACTCCACTCGGCGGCCCAGCGCGTTGTTGCGCGACAGGAGGCACGCGGAGACCCGGTTGAGACACGCCTGCGAGGGAGCCGACGTGAGCCACTGCGTGCACAGGCCCGCCTTGCCACCCCACACACGGGGGCCCGGGTTCGAACCTCGGGGATTGTAGTACCAGAGCGTCTGGTTGGGCCCCAGCGCGCAGCTCACCAGGTACTCCATGAACTTCTGCGCGTCCGGGTCATGCAACTGCTTGAGGATGCGCGGGTCTCCTCCCGACACGCTGAAGAGATCCACCAGCTTCGTCGTCGCCAGCAGCCCGTTGGCTTCGGGGTTGGTGCCGATGGCATTGAGGACGAGCGCGTCGGTGGACAGGGAGTTGGCGATGCGAATCTCCGCCTGGCTCTCTCCGACCTCGGGTGCAGGAGGGGTGGTGGGCCCACTTCCTCCTCCACCACAGCCGGCCAGGACCAGGCACAGCACGGACACGATTCCCGACGGGGGGCGACGGACAGTGACACCCATGGACGCTCCTCCAGTGAAAAACACGGAATTGGCGAAATACCCCCTACAGAAGCACGCTCCAGGCCAGCGCGCCGCCGGTCACCTTGCCGTCTCGAAGCCGCCCTGGCAGGTCGTCCGCTGTAGCGCGGAAGGTCACGTCCGCGCGGCTTTGTAGCGGCTCGCGCTACACCCGCCTCGCTACGTCCTGGAGGGCGACGAGCCGGGGGCGCCACAGGGGCGCGGCTGACACGGCGCTCTCGGCCTGGGCCAACCAGATGAGGCCCTCCGCCAGCTTGCGGGCGGCGAAGGCGGAGTGCGCGGCCTGGAGGAGCAGCTCCGCCTTCTCGTCGGGGGAGGCCAGCTCTCGCGCCTCTTCCTCCAGGGCATGCCAGGCCCGGGACTCATGTGAGCCCGCACCGGCCTCGGCCTCGCGCACCTGGAGCTCCACCAACCGACGCATGACCGCGGTGGGAGGCAGGGACGCCGGCGGACAATGGGACTCAATCCAGCGCAGTTGTCGGGACGCCTCTCCCAGGTCGCCCAGCGCGGCGCCGATGCGCGCGAGCAGCAACGCATCCAGGGGCACCGGGTGCTCGAGGAAGAAGCGAACCCCCAGCTCGTGCGAGCGACGCGCCAGCGGCAGGGCCTCCGCCAATCGCCCTTGCATGTAGAGCACCTCCGCGAGGTTGAAGGTGGACCAGCGCTCCACCTGGGCGTGGCCCAGCTCGCGGCCCAGGCCCATGGCGCGGCGCAGGTCTCCTTCCATTCGCGTCACGTCGCCCTGCCCCAGCCACAACAACACACGGTTGATGAGGGTGGCGGCCAGGTGCAGCGCATCGCCGGCGGCCTCGCAGCGCGACACGGCCTCCTCGAAACGAGCGGCGGCTTCCTCCGTGCGCTGGAGGAAGGTCAGCGCGGAGCCCAGCATGGCCAGGGCGACAACGAGCGTCTCATGCTCGCGCGCGCCCTCGGCGCCCTCGACGACGGACGAGAGGATGCGCGCCGCCGGGCCCCACTCTCCCTGACGCACGTGTAGACGGCCCCGGGCCAGCGAGCAGCGCAGGGACAGGCGCGGGTCATCGAGGTGCTCGATTCGCTCCAGCGCTTCGCGCGCGCACGCCGTCGAGCCATCCACGTCCTCCATCCAGTCACGCGCGGTGGCCTCCTCCAGCAGCAAGTCCAACGACAGGGCCATGTCGCCGCGCCCCTCCGCGAGGACTCGCGCCGCGGCCAGGTCTCCGAGCCCTTCATGGAAGCGCTGCAGGCGGTGCCGCACACGGCCGCGTCCGGCCAGCGCGAGTGCCCGGCGCCCCGTGTCTTCCTCCAGCAGCAGGGAGAGGGCGCGCGTGAAGTGCTGCTCCGCCTCCACCGACTGGTGCGCGCGACGCGCCTCTTCGGCCAGCACCAGGAAGGCGATGGCGGCTTCCTCGTGCGCGCCACAGGCCGCGGCATGGTGCGCGCGACGACGGCGCTCCGCGGGCGAGTTGCCCGAGGTGGCCTGGCGCGCGGCGGCATGCAGCGCACGGCGCGTCGCGGGAGGAAGAAGCGCTTCGAGCGCCTCGCGCAGAAGCGGATGACGGAAGGCGAAGCGCCCCAGGCCCATGGGTCGCAGCAGTCCAGCGCGAGCGAGTCGCTGCAAGCCCGCGCCCGCGTCCAGCGACGTGGCCACGCCCACCTGTTCGTCGCGCGGTTCCAGGTACCGCAGGGCCGCGTCCACGCGCGTGACATCCAGCTCGGAGCCCAGCACCGCGCACAGACGCGCCAGCACGCCATGGGCCTCGGGCAGTCCCGCGAGCACGCGCGTGGCCAGCCGCTGGAACAGCGGCGTCACCGACACGTCCAGCAGCGCATCCGGGGCGATGTACCAACCCCCGCCCGGCGCGGCACGCAGCGCTCCGGCGGTCCTCAGTGCGACCGCCAGCTCCACCAGGGACAGGGGCACGCCCTGGGCCAGTTGCTCCAGGCGCGCCAGCACGGGCTCGGGGACATGCTCCGCCGGACGAAGCAGGTGCAGGAGCAAGGCGCGACTGGCCTCGGGCGGCAGGGGCGGCAGGACATGCCGCGACGCGTGCGCGCTGCGCTCACCCAGGTGAGGACGCAGCCCGAGCAGCGCGGGTCGAGCCACCACGCAGACCCAAAGGGGGGCGGACGCGCCAGCCAGCGTGGCCACTTCCAGCGCATCCAGGCTGGTGGGGTCGGCCAGATGGGCGTCATCCAGCAACAACACGCGAGGTGTCTCTCGCGCGCGGTGTCGGAGCGCCTCGGCGAGCCAGCGCGCGGCGGCGTGGCGAGCATCGGCGAGGGGAATGGGCCCGGAGCGGGGAGTCTCGGGGAGCGGCGATGCGCCCTCGCCGACAGAGGCTCGCAGCACGTCCAGCAATGCCTCCGGAGCCGAGACGTCCGGAGCCGCCGCGCGCAGACGGAAGACCTGGGCACGGCCCTCGGCCTCCAACCGTGTCGCGAGCGCCTCGATGACCCGCGACTTGCCTTGCCCCACGTCACCGGTGAGGACCGAGAAACCGGGTACGCCGAGGGTGAGGCTGCGCGTGGCCTCCTGGACGAGCAGGTCGACCAACGGCTCGCGCCCCACGAGCGGAGGCGGCTCCGACACGGAGCTGGAGGCCCCGCTGTCGAGCAACCGCAGTCGTCCGCCGATGGGCGTGGACTCGACGACGCTCGCCTCCGAGGAAGCCACCGCCTCGGTGGCCCCTGGCTCCAGTCGCGCGGCCGCGGCGGCGGTGACACGTGTCTCTCCCGGCACCCAGTCCGTGGGCCACCAGTCGCCCGTCACGTCGAGGGCGTGCCCCGCCATCCGCAGCGTGGAGGTCCCCACAAGGACATGCAGCTCCGCGAGGTGGAGGACCGCCGAGGACTCGCCCTCTTCCACCAGTCGCCGCGCGGTGAGCGCGCCGGCGCGGACGTTCGCTTCGGCGGTGAGCGACTCGGCGAAGGCGATGACATAGCCACCGCGCTTCACACGCGCGATGATGCCTCCTTGCGGTTCGATGGCGGCCAGCACCGCATCCACGGACAGCGAGGCATGCAGGCCCAGCAGCGCCACGTGCCGGACTCCCGAGCCGACGACCTGGAGCGCCGAGGCGGCGGGGACTTCGCCGGGTGGGACGACGCTCGGAGAGACCGCGACGTGGCAGGCCGCATCGAAGGCGGCGAGCACATCGGGAGCCCGGGCGAAGCGCTCCGTCGGGGACTTGGCCAGACACGTGCGCAGCACGTCATCGAGCGCGGGGGGAAGCGCGCAACGCTCCGAGACACGGGGCGGTCTCAAGCTGACGTGGCCGTGGCGGATCTGCTCGGGGCTGCCGACGAAGGGGGGCGCGCCCGTGAGCAACTCGAAGAGGAGGACTCCCAGCGAGTAGATGTCGGCCGACGTGCTGGCGAGCCGGGCATCGAGACACTGCTCTGGAGCCATGTAGAGCGGCGTGCCCAGCCGCTGTCCCGCGGGGGTCACGCCCGGAGGAAGCTCGTCCGCCAGGTCGTCGCCCTCGACGTCATAGAAACGCGCCAGGCCCAGGTCGAGCAGGCTGAGCGCGCCACCTTCGCGCAGGAAGACGTTCTCCGGCTTGAGGTCCCGGTGCGCGACGCCCGCGGCATGCGTCCGCTCCAGCGCCGAGCACAACCCATGGAGCATCTCCCGGACATGCGACAGCGACGCGGCGCCGGAGCCGGGCAGCGCGGCCATCCACGCGGCGAGCGTCCGGCCATGCAGGTGTTCCATCACCAGGAAGGGACGCCCGCGAGCCACGCCGTGCTCGAGCAGCTCCGGCACGGTGGGAGGCCCCACGCGGCGCAGGGCGGTGGCCTCGCGAGCGAAGCGCTCGTGGTGAGGCCCATGGCCCAGCTTCAGGGCCACCTCGCGACCATCCGAGTCCCGATACGCGGTGAAGACCTGCGAGAAGCCACCGCTGCCCAGGGGCGCGGCGACGCGCACGCCAGGAACGTCCGCGAGCGGCAGTCCTTCGTTGGCAGGGCCGCCAGCATCTCGCGAGCCGTGCACGGGACAGGCCGCGCCCGGCAAAAGGCGGCGGTAGCAGTTCGGGCAGCGCATCGGTGGAACGTGACGCTACCAGAGCGTTTGCAGCAGGACGATGGCAACGCCGACCAGTCCCTCGCCCGCGATGGTCCCCGCAGCCAGCGTCGCCACGCGTCCCTCCGCTGTCGTGGATTTCACGTATCCCACCAAGGCGGAAACAAGCCCGCCAAGGAAGAGACTCAGCGAGTACGAGGGTGCCAACAGACACGCGAGCCCCATGCCCAGGGGCGAGGGCACCCAGCGCCGGGCACGCTGGGGGAGCAGCCTCTCCGCGAGGACGAGCACGACGGCGGCGAGCGCGGCCCAGCCCACGGCCGCGCGGGTCGCGGGCTCCAGGTTTCCCAACCCCGAGGACAGGACCCGCGCGACGCTCGCCGTGATGAACGCAGCGGGTGCGGGGAAGCGCTCGCCTCCGAGTGCCTCACGGTCTGGCACGAGCAGGAAGAACAGCGGCACCACCGCGAGCGCTCCCACCACCGAGCCAAGCAGCTGCGCGAGGAACAGGCGTCGGGGATGCGCACCCAGCAGGTGCCCTGTCTTCAGGTCCGTGAGGAGGTCCGCGGCCGAGGACGCCGAGTTGACGGTGATGCCCGCGGTCGCGAGGTTGGCGTGGATGTTGTGCGGCAGCAGGACGCCGTAGGTGAGCTGGGTCACCTGGCTGAGCGCGCCCACCGGAGTGGCATCCGTCTCGCCGGTGACACGACAGGAGATGAGGCACAAGACGAACGACAGCGCGATGGCGAGCGCCGCGTGCGCGAGCGGAACACCGAAGCCTCGATGTGCCACGAGCAGGGTCGCGGGCGTCACCACGCAGAGGCCCGCGAGGAGCCACCTGTGCGGCACCTGGAGCGCGTCCACGGGATGCGGTGGAGAGGTGCGGCGGGAGAACAATCCGCGGAAGGCCCGCCGGAGGACACGGCCTTCGAGCAGGAAATGGAGCAAGGACGCGGTGGCGAGCATGGCGGCGCCAGGCCACAGGCTCCACTCGAGGAAGTTCCCTTTCTCCACGGACACGAGCCCGGAGGCGAACACGCGCGGCGCCACGACTCCGTGAATCAGCAGCGCGCCCAACAGGAGCGACGCCGTGGTGCGAGGCCCGAGCAGCGCGCCCGCGCCAATGGGCAACAAGCTCACCTCCAGCCCGAAGCCAAGCCGCTCCAGGGGCAAGCCACCCCACGAGCCCGGAAATGGAATCGAGAGAGGAAGCCGTCCCAGCCCATCACGGACCACGGTGACGAGCCCTGAGAGCAGGCCTCCCAGTCCGAGCAGACGCAATCGAGGCGTCGCTTCAGCCCCCGTCGAATGCAGCGCGCGAATGGTGGTGGCGGCGGCGGTGCCGGAGGCGAAGGGAAGCTGCTCGTGGTCCACGAGCTGCCGCTTGAAGGGCACGGCGAAGAGGACCCCGAGCGCGGACAGGAAGAAGGTCCACGCGAGGAGTGTCGGACCGGAGGGATGCTGGCCGGTGACGATGAGCCAGGCGCCCTGCACGGAGACGAGCGCGCCGCCCGTGGCATAGCCGGCCGCGGAGGCCACCGTCTGCGCATTGCACGTCTCCAGCGGAGACAGGGGCGCGCCAGCGAGGCCCGGGGTGAGGCGGCGCAGGAGCCCATGCGATGCATGTGCGAGCAACGCTGCGGTGATGGCGACACCGAAGGCGAGTCCGGTCTTGAGTCCGACGTAGAGGTTGGTGGCACAGGTGATGACGCCGATGCCCGCGCCCAGCAGTACGGAGCGCGCGGTGAACTGCGGCAGTCGGTCCCCCTGGTAGACGTGGTTCAGCCAGTAGGAGTCCGTGGCCTCGGGTGAGTCCCCCGGGATGCTCAGCAGCGTCAGGGATTCGGGAGACGGCGCCAGGGGCGACGCCTCTTCCTCGGGCGAGGCATGCGGTGAGGGCAAGGCCATGGGCTGCCCCATCTTTTCATCCCGACCCCCTCCAGGACGAGCCCCTCCCGTCACCGGCCCGTTTCAGGAATCCACCGCGCGCCAGTGCGTCGGCGACCATGAACGGCCCTCATGCGCGGGTTCCGCTCCGGCGTCCCGATCAGGTCACAAGAAGTCCTCGTACACGACAGCCGCGAGAGCAGGCGCCTCGACTCCGACATGAGCGGCCCGTGCGCCTTGTATCCGACGGATGGGCCTTTCTAGCCTGTCCGCATGAACTCGATATTCAGGCTTTCATCCGCCCTGGGGCTCGTGGCCCTGGTGGCGGCATGCGATGGCGGCACCGGGGCGGAAGTGGCCACGCCGGCGGAGCCTCTCGCACGGTTCCAGCCTCTCGAGCTCAATCGCCGCGAATGGACCGCGACCCATGGCGGGGTCGACGGGTTTGGAGACCTGGCGGTTCAACCGGATGGCCACACCGCGCTCGTGGGCACGGCGAACTCGGACATCCTCGTCGCGCGGTTCGACCCACAGGGGCAGCTCTTGTGGAGCCGGCGATTTGGCGACGAGAACTACCAACAGGCCACGGGCATCAGCGTCGACTCGGAGGGCAACCTGGTCATCACGGGTGACTACTGGGGCTTGCTGGACTTTGGAGGAGGCCCGCTGCCCTGCCGTGGCGAGCCCGGCTACCCCCGCGCCTTCGTGGCGAAGTTCGCGGCCTCCGGCGAGCATGTCTGGAGCCGGTGCTTCGGAGATGGAGGGCAACAGCAGACGGGCACGCTCGCTGTGGCATCCGACGGAGACGTGTACGTGAGCGGCTACTTCGCGGGCTCCATCGACTACGGCGGCGGGCCGATTCCGGCGAAGGGGCCCTTGAACCAGTTCGTCGTGCGGCTCGCGGGAAGCAGCGGAGCGCCCGTGTGGAACAACCTCTACGAGGCGGGTCCGGTGAGCACCCTCGCGTCGCTGGCGGTGGACGCGGAGGGCAACCTCTTCATCAGCAGCGGCTATGTGGACACGCTGTCGTTCCATGGCGTGCCCTGGCTCTCCGTACCGGGCTTCAACGTCTACGTGCTGAAGCTGGACGCCCATGGCGAGCCCCTCTGGGCGAAGAGCTTCGGCCCGCTGAGAAACCAGACCTTCTGGCGGCTGGCCGCGGACTCATCGGGCAACGTCGTGGCGACGGGTGCGTTCATCGGCACGGTGGACCACGGAGGAGGTCCACTTTCGAGCGGCGACGGCGATGTGTTCGTCGTCTCGCTGGATGGCGAGGGCCACCATCGATGGAGCCGGAGCTTCGGCGGCCCGGGCTTCGACTGGGGCTATGACGTGGACGTCGACTTCGCGGGAATCGTGGTCGTGACGGGCTCGTTCAGCACGTCCATCGACTTCGGCGAAGGGCTTCTGACGAGCGCGGGCGGCGATGACATCTTCGTGGCGAAGCTGGGCCGCGATGGAGAGACGCGCTGGGGTCGCGCCTTCGGCGACGTCGGCAATCAATCCGCGATGCGCGTGGGAAGCGTGGGGCTGCGAGATGTCGTCCTGTGGGGGCGGCTCGTCGGCACCCTCGACTTCGGCTCGGGCCCGGTGACGGGGAGGTCCTCGTCGGACAGCTTCGTGACGAGAATCACCCCACCGTAGGCGAGCCCCCTGCCCTGTCGCGCCTCAACGAGCGACGGGGCGCGAAGGCCACACCGACGTGAGTTCTTCCGCGCGAGGCAGTCCCTCCACGGCACCCGGCTTCTCGACGACACGGGCGGCGACTTCGCAGGCGAACGTTGTCAGTGCCACGAGTTCCTCGCGCGTGGCGGACTCCAGCGCGCGGGCGCCGCCGTACCACCGCACCAGGCCGTGGAGCAGCGCCGCGACGAAGCCATCCCCTGCTCCGGTGGTGTCCACCACCCGGGCCCGTGGCGCGGGGACCTGAACCCGCTCACCGCGCCACAGGAACAGCGCGCCGCGCTCGCCCAGCGTCACCACCGGCAGCCGCACGCCGAGGGACGACAGTCGCGTCAGGGCCTCCTCGGGAGACTCCGTGCCCGTGACGAAGCCAATCTCTTCCTCGGACAGCTTCACCACGGTGCACAGGGGCAACATCCGCGCGAGCAGCCCCTTGAGCTGCTCCGGGTCCTCCCACGCGTGCAGGCGCAGGTTGGGGTCGCAGCTCACGATACGGTCCGCGTCACGCGCCAGGGTGAGCATCCGCACCGTGGCCGAGCGGGCCTCATCGCGCTGCAAGGAGTTGGAGCCACAGTGCACGGCCCGAGCCTGGAGCAGGAAGTCCGCGTCCACGTCGGTGTCGCCCAGGAGGAACTCCGCGGAGCGCGTCCGGAAGAAGGTGAAGCTGCGTTCACCTTTCGCATCCAGGGAGATGAACACCAGCCCCGTGCGAGCGTCCGGTGTCTGGCGCAGGTGGCTCACATTCACGCCCTCGTGAGCGAGTTGCTCGCGCAGGAAGTGGCCGAACTCGTCCGCACCCACCACGCCTAGCATCGCGGACCGAAGCCCCAGCCGAGCCAGCCCCACCGCGACGTTGGCGGGCGAGCCACCCGGACAGGGATGCCACGCGGCGACCTCGCGCACGCGCTTGCCCTGTTCGGAGGGAAGGAAGTCCACCAGCGTCTCACCGAAGCACACCACGTCCAGCGGCGACTCCTGCCCTTCGCTCATGGTTTCTCCCGAGTGGCGCGCACCGCGCCCCGTCGTCAGTCCAGGCCCACCTGGGCCATGAAGTCCACGCTCTTGAGGCGGCGCCCCAGGTGGTGGGCGATGAAGACGTTGAGCAATCCACGGGCTCGGGCGCGCAGGTCAGCCGGGAGCGGCGTGCGCTCGCCTTCCTGAAGCGCGCGCAGTCCAGAGAGCAGGGCCGCGGGGATGAGGACGGCTTCGCGTGCGCGCACGCTGCACGGCTCGCAGACAGCGCCACCGTGGGCCTGGTCGAACCGGGGACGCTCTCCGGGTTCGCCACCGCACAGCGAGCACGCATCGAAGCGCGGCATCAGGCCCGCGTGGGCCAGCGCCGACAGCTCGAACGCCAGGAGCGACGTGGGGCCCGCTTCCTTCGCATCCAGGCGGCGCAGGTAGTTCTCGAGCAGGAAGAAGAGCTCCGGCTGCGGCTCGTGGTCGCGAGTCAGCTCCCGGCACAGCTCCACGGCGTACAGGGCGCGGGCGATGAGCGACAGGTCCTCTCGCGCGGCGTAGTAGCCGGCGACGATGTCCGTGGTGTCCAGCCGCACGGTGGAGCCACGCGTCTCGACGATGTGCACCCGCAGCCGCATGAACGGCTCCAGCGCACCCGCGAAGCGCCGCTTGCTCTTGCGAGCCCCCGCGGCGAAGGCCGTCAGCTTCCCATGCTCGCGCGTCAGCAGCGTGACGAGTCGGTCAGCCTCGCCGTAGTCCACGGTGGACAGCACGAGCGCATCGTCGTCGTAGCGCTCCATGGCGTCCTTCAACGCGCGAGCGGAGAAGGAAGCTTCCCGCTCAACACGAGGAACAAGTAGACGCCGAGGGCCAGGGCCACCAGGAGGACGGACAGCCCCACGTAGGCCCGCTTGCGGCGCTCCTGCTCGAGCTGCGCGGGCGACGGAGAGGGCACCGAGCGGTCCACCTCTTCGTAGCGCAGCACCGCCTCCTCGGGGGACAGGCCGATGACCTGGGCATAGGCCTTGATGTAGTTCACCACGAAGATGCGTGAAGGCAGCCGCTCCACCTGCCCCGCTTCCAGGGCGGCGATGAGCGTCGGGGGAATCTTGGTCTCCCGCGCGACGTCCTCCAGGGACATGCCCCGGAGGTCGCGCTGCTGGCTCAGGTACTTGCCGAAGTCGACGTGGTCCACGGTACGTCCAGATAGCAGACTAGAGCTTTTCGAGCAGCCTTCGGCAGTCGTCCTTCATCTCCTGCTCGCTGGACTTCGCCTTGGCCTCGCAGAACTCGAAGGCCTGCTTGGCGGCATCCGCCTGCCCCTGCTTCGCCAGACAGACGCCTTCGCGCATGTGCGCTTCGGCCGCTTCTGGACAGTTCTCACGGAAGCGGGAGAACTGCCGGCACGACTCATCCAGCTTGCCCGTCTCGTCGTAGATGATGCCCAGGTTGCGGTAGCCCAGGCAGAAGCCGGGGTTGGTCGTCACCGACGCCTTGAGGCTCCCCACCCCGCGCGCCGTGTCGCCCTTCTTGTAGAGCGCCCAGCCCAGGTTGGCCTGGGCGATGTAGGGCGTCACGTAGAGCATGTCGTTGAGGACCTGCTCGTAGAGCTTGATGGCCTCGTCGTAGCGCGCCTGGTCCAGGTGGACGTTGGCCAGGTTGGTCCGGGCCTCGGAGAAGCCGGGCCGCACCTTCAGCGCGTGCTCGTAGTGCCCCACCGCCTCGGCCGGACGGCTGAAGGCCATGTGCAGGAGGATGCCCATGGCGTTGTGGGCCTCGGGGTAGTCCGGGTCGTTGTCCAGGGACACCTGCAGCTCGCGCAGCGCGTCCTGGAGGTGCCCCTGCTGCTGGGCCTGGAGCGCCAGGTCGTAGTGAATCTCCGCGCTGCGGCGCTCCTTCTCCGTGGGGGTATGGACACAACCGGAGAGCGCCAGCACGAGCGCGAGGGAGCAGGAGGCTGAGACGAGGCGGAGCATGGGAGCGGTTCTCGACGGCGGGAAGGAAGTGGGAGACGGGATTCAGAAGGCCGCGAGGAACCGGCCCAGGGTGGTGGTGACGTTCTTCTTCTCCTCAGCGCGCGCCTTCACCGCCGGCACGAGCTTGGGGTCCTTGAAGAAGACCGGCAGCGCCTTGAGCATTTCGTCCTGCTGCTCCGCCGGCTGCGCGCGCCAGTTGGCGTCATCCATCATGAAGCCGAGCGACTCGACGAAGGCGAGCGCCTCGCCCTCGTCGTCTCGGTACTCGTCCGCCGTCATGTTGCGGCGGCCGGACAGGTACACCGCGCAGTCCTCGGCCTCGGAGAGGTAGAGGTAGACGAAGACGGCTGCCCCCTGCCCTCCGCGGAGGCCCACGACGAACGCCTGTGACGGTCCGGCCTGCTTGCCGGGAATGGCCACATGCGGCGTGTTGAGCGAGGTGTGCAGCGCGAGGATCTGTTCGCGCGTCGCGGGAAGGCCGCGGTAGCGCTCATCCAGGTTGAACACGACGTGTCTCTCCGTGGCCCCTCCCCCGTCAGCGCGTGGTGAGGGTGAATTCCTGTGTGACGTCCTTCGACTCCGCCGCCGTTGTCTGGAAGCGGATGAGGGGGTTGTCGATCATCACGTTCCCACCCCCCTCGTTGCCCTCGCCGATGATGACCCGGAACACGTGCTTGGGCGAATCGCTGCGCCTCGAGCCCGTGCTGACCTTCCGCGCCATCAACATCACCTGGTTGCTCCCCGGCTGCAGGTGCTTGGTGACATCGACGACCACCTGGTCCTCATTGCCACGCAGCTTCCGGAGCCAGCGCGAGTTGACGTACACGTCGATGTCGTACTCCGTCATCCCCGGCACCGTCTGCTCCGTCACCAGCCAGTAGCGCTGGGTGATGCGCCCCGGCGTCGTGGCCACGGCGGGGGTGGCGGCGGCGGGAGGCGTCCCCTGCGCGGCGGCGGGCACGGCCATGGCCTGCGGCGTGGAGGGTTGCGCGGCGGCGGGAGTCGTCCCGGGAGTCGCGGGCGGCGCGGCGGCCTGCGCGGGAGCCGTCGGAGGAAGCGTCACGCTCGACGTGGACGCGCGGTAGCCCGGTGCGTCGATGTGGATGTTGCCGGCCTCGTCGATACGGACGGTGGCCTTCTCGAACTTCTGGTTGGTGACGCCGTCGATCAACACACCGTTGAGGTAGACGGAGCCCGCAAGGGCCCCCAGCGGGGACAACGCCACCAGGGCGGCGGCGAGTGCCGCGCTCGAAAACGGGCGATTCATGTAGTCACTCCTCGGAATCTCCAACAGTCCCGGGCACTTGCAACGCTTAGCGCACCCTGGGGAACGGGACAAGGCGCACATGTACCCGCTTGGAGCGGGCATGCGGCCTGGAGATTCACTGACGCGTCAGGGCGTCGGCTCGGCGCTGGGAACCTCGCGCTGCGCCAGGGCCCAGTCTCCACCCAGGCCATGGCCCTCGCGGAAGCGGCGGAAGTCGCGTCGCACCGCCCGCGGGTAGCGCCGGAAGCGCTCCAACTCGCCCTGCTTGATGGCGTTGCGGATGCGGGTGGGACCGGCGTTGTAGGCCATCAGCGCCAGCTCCAGGTCGCCACCGAAGCGGTCCTGGAGTGAGCGCAGGTAGCGGATGCCCAGCCGGACACAGAGGGCCGTGTCCGCCGTCACCTCTTCGCGGGACAGGCGCAGCCCTTCCTTCTCCGCCAGGAAGTGGAGCGTGCTGGGCTTGATCTGCATCAGCCCGCGGGCGCCCTTCTCGGAGACGGCCTCTTCGGCGAAGTCGGACTCCACGTCGATGAGGGCCAGCACGAGCAGCGGATCATACCCCGCCGTCCGAGCCTCCTCCGCGATGGCCTGTCCCAGCTGCCGCCGCAGGGTGAGCCCCAGGTCCGGCGCGCGGCGGGACAGCACGACGTCGATGAGGGAGGCTTCCGGAGAAGCACTCTCGGCCCCCACGCGCTCGGGGACGACGGGCTGCACCGGACGCTCTTCCAGCAGCGGCACCAGCCGCGCGGACATGACGAGCGCCACCCCTGCCAGCAAGGGGAGTCGGGAGCAGCCGGAACTCAGGGCGTGGAGAGATTCGAAGAACCGCGTACCGAAAGACCTCCCGCCCGTGTGGGCGGGGGCCTTCACTTACGTTGCTCCAGGGCCTGGATGCGCTCGGCCAGGCGGTCCAATCGGGAACCAAACGCCTGAAGTTCCTCGCGGCGGGGCAGCTTCATCCGGGTCAGCGCGGTACGGACCTTGTCTTCCACGTTGTGCTCCAGGTCCTTGCGGTGACCCGCCAGCCGGTCCGAGAACGCCTGGGCCTGACGCTTCACCTCGTCCTGGCTCCAGCCCGCCACGGCCGCCACCCGCTGTACGGCCCGGGAGGCTTCCTCTTCGGCAGTGTTCACGGCCAGGAGCGCCTGACTCCAGATGCGCTCAAAAGTTTCCGCGACAGGGTTCTTCTCTCGGGGGGCCTCGGGCTTGTTGTCCAATGGGTCTCTCCGGGAGGGGGTGCACCAGGCAAGCAAGCCTGGAACAGTCGAACGGACCTGCCACGTAATCACACCCCCGGGGTGAAGGAAACGAGAACGAGCCCCCTGCCCTGCTCCGTGTCCACTCGTGGAGTAGGTAGGGGGCACCAACCGTCAACCACGCGGCGCTCTCAGGCGCGCGGCGTGGTCTCGGAACCCTTCGCGGCGCCGTTGCGGCGGATGGGCTTGAGCAGCGCGTCCACCTTGCGCGACAGCTTGGACAACTCCTTGTTGATTTCCTGAAGCTGGGACTGGCTGGCCACGCCCACCGTCTCCACCACCCTGGCCTGCAGCCCATCCAGACGCTTGCGCAGCTCCGTGCCGGCCGCGTTCACCTTCGTTCCCAGCTCCTTCACGCGAGGGTCCGTCAGCAGCTCACCCGCCTGGAACTTCGTCCACAGCGACTGCGCCTCCTTGGTGGCCTCCACGCGGCGGGCGTCCAGCGCCTTCACCACCTTGCCGGCCTCGCCCTCCAGCTCCTCGATGCGCTTTTGCGCATGAGCGAGCTGGGCCTTCAGGAATACTTCCACGTTCGAAAGACCGCTCTTCACCGCCTCGGCGCTCGCCTCGGTCGTGGTCGTCTCGTTCTTCGTCGCCGCCTGCTTCGTCGTGGCCATGTCGTCTTCCCCTTTTCAGTCCTGGCGTCGCCGGGGGCTCACCCGGCGTGTCAAAAGTCTTCGCGCAAAACTTAACGCAGCGCGCCATCACCGTCAAGACCAACGTCCGGGAAGTCCGGATTTACTGGGGGCAGAAAATGAAACCGCCGCCCCGGTGCGAACACCGGGGCGGCGGAGGGAAGCAGGTCGGCACGCCCGGGGGGCGGCCGGTGGGCGCTAGGCGGCGCCGGTCGTCTGGGTGCCTTCCGAGCGCTGGGACGGCTGGGCCAGGGGGCCTCCGTCGCCATGGGCGCCCGCCAGAGCGGCCTCCATCTCGTTGACCTCGTCGGTCGGGCTCTCCACCTCGATGTCGAGGTGCTTGTAGTTCGGCAGGCCCGTGCCGGCGGGGATGAGCCGGCCCATGATGACGTTCTCCTTGAGGCCGCGCAGGTAGTCCACCTTGCCGTTGATGGCGGCCTCGGTGAGCACCTTGGTGGTCTCCTGGAAGGAAGACGCCGAGATGAACGACTCGGTGGAGAGCGAAGCCTTGGTGATGCCGAGCAGCAGCGGCTCACCCACGGCCGGGCGCTTGCCCTCGGCCATGATCTTCTCGTTCTCCTCCTCGAACACCCACTTCTCGACCTGCTCGTCGACGAGGAAGTTGGTGTCGCCCACGTCGGTGACGCGCACGCGGCGGAGCATCTGCCGGACGATCGTCTCGATGTGCTTGTCGTTGATCTTCACGCCCTGGAGTCGGTAGACCTCCTGCACTTCGTCCACCAGGTAGCGAGCGAGTTCCTTCTCGCCGAGCACCTTGAGGATGTCGTGCGGATTGGCCGCGCCGTCCATCATCGCCTCGCCGGCCTTCACGCGGTCGCCGGAGTGGACGCTGATGTTCTTGCCCTTGGAGATCAAATACTCCTTGGCCAGGTCCGTGCGCTGCTCGCCATTCACCTCGGGGGTGATGATGAGCTTGCGCTTGCCCTTGGTGTCCTTGCCGAACGACACCACGCCGTCGATCTCGGCGATGGCCGCGGCGTCCTTCGGCTTGCGCGCCTCGAAGAGTTCGGCCACGCGGGGCAGACCGCCCGTGATGTCCTTGGTCTTCGTCGTCTCGCGGGGCACCTTGGCGAGCACTTCGCCCGGGTGGATCTCATCGCCGTCGTTGACGGTGATGATGGAGCCCTGCGGCAGGAAGTAGCTCGCCGGGTTGCGGGACGAGGGCAGGTCCTTCGTGTTGCCCTGGGCGTCGCGGATGGAGACGCGCGGACGCGCTTCCGGATCCTTGGACTCGATGATGGTCTTCCGGGACAGGCCGGTGACCTCGTCGAGCGTCTCGGACATCGTCACACCTTCGATGATGTCCTCGTACCGGACGGTGCCGCCGACCTCGGTGAGCAGCGGAATCGCGAACGGATCCCACTCGGCCACGAGCGTACCCGGCTCGATGCGCTGCCCTTCCTTGATGAGGATGCGGGCGCCGTAGATGATCTGGTAGCGCTCGCGCTCACGGCCGGAGTCGTCGACCACGACGAGCTCGCCGTTGCGGTTCATCGCGACCAGGGTGCCATCCACCTTCTGCACCGTGGTGAGACCCGCGAACTTCACCTTACCGGCGTAGCGGTTCTCCAGGCTGGACTGCTCCGCGCGCCGAGTCGCCGCGCCACCGATGTGGAAGGTGCGCATCGTCAGCTGCGTACCCGGCTCACCGATGGACTGCGCCGCGATGACGCCGACGGCCTCGCCCACGGACACCTTCCGGCCGCGGGCCAGATCACGTCCGTAGCACTCCACGCAGATGCCGCGCTTGGCCTGGCACGTGAGCACCGAGCGGATCTTCACCTTGTCCAGACCGCTGTTCTCGATGCGGCGGACGCGCTCCTCGTCGATCTCCTCGTTGGCGCGCACCAGCACCTCGCCCGTGACGGGGTCGAGGATGTCATCGAGGGCCACGCGGCCCAGGATGCGCTCGCCGAGGGGCTCGATGATCTCTCCGCCTTCGACCAGGGCGCCGATGAACAGACCGTCCATGGTGCCGCAGTCGTACTCGTTGATGATGGCGTCCTGCGCCACGTCGACGAGGCGGCGGGTGAGGTAACCGGAGTTGGCCGTCTTGAGCGCCGTGTCCGCCAGACCCTTACGAGCGCCGTGCGTGGAGATGAAGTACTGCAGCACGGAGAGGCCCTCGCGGAAGTTCGCGGTGATGGGCGTCTCGATGATTTCGCCGGAGGGCTTCGCCATCAGGCCGCGCATACCGGCCAGCTGGCGAATCTGCTGGGCGCTACCACGCGCGCCAGAGTCGGCCATGATGTAGATGGGGTTGAACGAGGGCTGCTTGCGCGACTCGCGCTTGCCGTCCTTGTCCCCGGAGGTCTCCTCCTGGGAGATCTGCTGCATCATCTCCTGGGCGACCTTCTCGGTGACCTCGGCCCAGATATCGATGACCTTGTTGTAGCGCTCACCGTCGGTGATGAGGCCCTCGAGGTACTGGTTCTCGATCTCCGCCACTTCCTTGCGCGCGTAGTCCAGGAACTCCTGCTTCTTCGCAGGGATGATCATGTCCTTGAGCGCGATGGAGATGCCGGCGCGGGTCGCGTTGTAGTAGCCGAGGCTGCGAATGCGGTCCGCGAGCAGCACCGTCTCCTTCTCGCCAGTGAGGCGATAGCAGAGGTCGATGAGGCCGCCGAGCGACTTCTTGTCGAGCACCTTGTTGATGGCGTCGAAGCCCACGCGGCGCGGCACCACTTCCCACAGGAGGACGCGGCCGACGGTGGTCTCCTTGCGGACGCCATCGATGCGGCAGACGACCTTCGCCTGCAGGTGCACCTCGCCGTGGTCGTGCGCGGCGCGCACCTCGTCGGGCGAGCTGAACACACGACCCTCGCCGTTGGCGAACTCGCGGGCGCGGGTCATGTAGTAGATGCCGAGCACCATGTCCTGCGTCGGGACGATGATGGGCTTGCCGTTCGCGGGGCTGAGGATGTTGTTCGTCGACATCATCAGCACGCGGGCTTCCATCTGAGCTTCGATGGAGAGCGGCACGTGCACGGCCATCTGGTCACCGTCGAAGTCGGCGTTGAACGCCGCGCAGACGAGCGGGTGCAGCTGGATGGCCTTGCCTTCGATGAGCACGGGCTCGAAGGCCTGCATGCCCAGGCGGTGCAGCGTGGGGGCGCGGTTGAGGAGCACCGGGTGCTCGCGGATGACGTCCTCGAGGATGTCCCAGACCTCGGGACGCTCCTTCTCCACCATCTTCTTCGCCGACTTGATGGTGGTGACGTAACCCTTCTCTTCGAGCTTGTTGTAGATGAACGGCTTGAACAGCTCGAGCGCCATGATCTTCGGCAGGCCGCACTGGTGCAGGCGCAGCTCGGGACCGACGACGATGACGGAGCGGCCCGAGTAGTCCACGCGCTTGCCGAGCAGGTTCTGACGGAACCGGCCCTGCTTGCCCTTGAGCATGTCGGACAGCGACTTGAGCGGCCGCTTGTTCGGGCCGGTGATGGTCTTGCCGCGGCGACCGTTGTCGAACAGCGCGTCCACCGCCTCCTGCAGCATCCGCTTCTCGTTGCGGATGATGATGTCAGGGGCGTTGAGCTCCTGGAGGCGCTTGAGTCGGTTGTTGCGGTTGATGACGCGACGGTAGAGGTCGTTCAGGTCGGAGGTCGCGAAGCGGCCACCGTCGAGGGGAACGAGCGGGCGCAGGTCCGGCGGAATCACCGGAATCACGTCCAGCATCATCCACTCGGGCTTGTTGCCGGAGACGCGGAACGCCTCGGCCACCTTCAGGCGCTTGGCGTACTTCTTCCGCTTCGCCTCGCTGGTGGTCTCGCGCATGTCCTTGCGCAGGTCCTCGGACAGCCGCTCCACGTCCAGCGCCTTGAGCATCTCGCGGACGGCCTCGCCGCCCATGCCCGTGGTGAAGGAGTCCTCACCGTGCTCCTGGTAAAGCCGGTGCATCTTCTCTTCGCTGATGAGCTCGCCCTTGGTCAGCGGCGTCGACTTGGGGTCGAGGACGATGTAGCTCTCGCAGTAGAGGACCTTCTCCAGCTCCTTGAGCGTGATGTCGAGCAGGTTGCCGATGCGGCTCGGCAGGGACTTGAGGAACCAGATGTGGGCCACCGGCGTGGCCAGGGTGATGTGACCCAGGCGCTCGCGGCGGACCTTCGACTGGATGACCTCCACGCCACACTTCTCACACACCACGCCGCGGTGCTTCATGCGCTTGTACTTGCCGCAGTTGCACTCGTAGTCCTTCACCGGCCCGAAGATGCGGGCGCAGAACAGGCCGTCACGCTCCGGCTTGAACGTGCGGTAGTTGATGGTCTCCGGCTTCTTCACCTCGCCATGGGACCACTGGCGGATCTTGTCGGGCGACGCCAGCGCGATGCGGATGGCGTTGAACGACAGCGGGTCCTTCGGCTTCTCGAAGAAGTTGAAAATGTCCTTCACGTTGCCTCCGAAATCTCGTGAGGCGTCCCCCGTGGGGAACGCCAGCTGATTCGGGCCCCCGCCCCGGACCCGGCCGCGCCCACCCTTTTCAGGGTGGCGGGCGGCCGGTCAGGCGGGCGCTCCGGCTCTCTCAGGCGTCGGTACCGGTCTTCCGGTCTTCGCCGTCACCACCACCACCCAGGAAGTCACCGCCGAAGCTGCGCTGCCGCTCCGGGGGTGCGCTCTCCAGCAGCTCGACGTCGAGCGCGAGTGACTGGAGCTCCTTGAGGAGCACGTTGAACGACTCGGGCAGGCCGCTCTCCAGGACGTTGTCGCCCTTGACGATGGCCTCGTACATGCGCGTGCGGCCCACCACGTCGTCCGACTTGACGGTGAGGAATTCCTGCAGCGTGTACGCCGCGCCGTAGGCCTCCATCGCCCAGACTTCCATCTCTCCCAGTCGCTGACCGCCGAACTGCGCCTTGCCGCCCAGCGGCTGCTGGGTGACGAGCGAGTAGGGACCAATGGACCGGGCGTGGATCTTCTCGTCCACCAGGTGGTGCAGCTTCAGCATGTACATGACGCCGACGGTGACGTTCTGGTCGAACGGCTCACCCGTGCGCCCGTCGAAGAGCACCATCTGGCCCGTGCGGGGCAGCTTCCCCTCGTCCAGCAGCTGGTGGATCTCCAGCTCGTGCGCGCCGTCGAACACCGGCGTGGCCACGTGGATACCCCGCTTGGAGCGACGGCAGAGCTGCTTGATCTCCTCCTCGTCCAGCTTGTCGAGGAACTCGCCGAACGCGGTCTCCTCACCGTAGATGGCCTTGAGGCGGACCTTGATGGCGTCAGCGCTCCAGTTGTCCTCCACGTAGCGCTGCAGCGCCTCGCCAGTGCCCTTGGCGGCCCAGCCCAGGTGCGTCTCGAGGATCTGCCCGATGTTCATGCGGCTGGGAACGCCGAGCGGGTTGAGGACGATGTCCACCGGACGGCCATCCTCCAGGTACGGCATGTCCTCCTCGGGGAGGATGCGGGACACGACGCCCTTGTTTCCGTGGCGGCCGGCCATCTTGTCGCCCACGGCCAGCTTGCGCTTGATGGCGACGTACACCTTCACCATCTTGATGACGCCAGGAGGCAGCTCGTCGCCCTTCTTGATACGGGCGATCTTCTCGCCGAAGGCCAGCTTCACGGCCTCCTTCGTCTCCTCCAGGTTGCGGAGGATGTCGCGCACGCGAGAGTCGAGCGGGTCGCCGACGGAGATCTCGCCCCAGTACTTGTAGGGCACGGTGGCCAGCAGCGCGTCGTCGAGGATGTCCCCCTTCTTCAGGAGGATCTTCCCCTTGTCGTCCACGAGCTTGCCCTGGACCTCCTTGCCACGCACCAGCGCGCGGATGCGGCCGATGGCGCTGTCCTGGAGGACCTTGATCTCGTCGTTCTGGTCCTTGAGGAGCTTCGCCTCCTCCATGGACTCGATCTGCTTGGCGCGTTCGTCCTTCTCCACGCCCTTGCGGCTGAACACCTTGGCGTTGATGACGGTGCCCACCACGCCCGGAGGCACGCGCAGGGAGCTGTCACGAACGTCGCCGGCCTTCTCGCCGAAGATGGCTCGCAGCAGCTTCTCTTCGGGAGACAGCTGCGTCTCGCCCTTCGGGGTGATCTTGCCCACCAGCACGTCGCCGGGCTTCACCTCGGCGCCGATGCGGATGATGCCGCTCTCGTCGAGGTCCTTGAGGGCTTCCTCACCCACGTTCGGGATGTCGCGGGTGATCTCTTCCTTGCCCAGCTTGGTGTCTCGCGCGATGCACTCGAACTCTTCGATGTGGATCGACGTGAAGACGTCATCCTTCTGGATGCGCTCGCTGATGAGGATGGAGTCCTCGAAGTTGTAGCCCTGCCACGGCATGAACGCGACGACCACGTTCTGGCCCAGCGCCAGCTCACCCGTCTCGGTGGCCGGGCCGTCGGCGATGACGTCACCCTTCCGGACCTTGTCGCCCTTGCTGATGATGGGCTTCTGGTTGAGGCAGGTGTTCTGGTTGGAGCGCTGGTACTTGAGCAGGTTGTAGATGTCGACCTCGCTCGAGACGTCGCTGAGCGAAGCGGGCACGTCCGCCTTCACCACGATGCGGCCGGCGTCCACGCTCTCCACCGTGCCGTCGCGCTTGGCCACGCACGTCACGCCGGAGTCGCGCGCGACGATGGCCTCGATGCCCGTACCCACCAGCGGAGCGCTGGTGCGCAGCAGGGGCACCGCCTGGCGCTGCATGTTGGAGCCCATGAGGGCGCGGTTGGCGTCGTCGTTCTCCAGGAACGGGATGAGCGACGCGGCCACCGACACCAGCTGGTTCGGAGACACGTCCATCAGGTCCACGTCCTCGGCGCGAGCCTGGACGAACTCACCGCCGCGGCGGCTGGACACGAGCGCGTTGACGAACTTGCCCTTCTTGTCCGTCTCGGCGTTCGCCTGACCGATGGTGTGCTTCTCCTCCTCAAGCGCCGAGTAGAAGGCCACGTCCGTCGTCACGATGCCCGCTTCGACCTTCCGGTACGGGGTCTCGACGAAGCCGAACTCGTTGACGCGCGCATAGGTCGACAGCGACGCGATGAGGCCGATGTTCGGACCTTCCGGCGTCTCGATGGGGCAGATGCGGCCGTAGTGCGTCGGGTGCACGTCGCGCACCTCGAAGCCGGCGCGCTCGCGGGTGAGACCGCCGGGCCCGAGCGCGGACAGACGACGCTTGTGCGTCACCTCGGACAGGGGGTTCGTCTGGTCCATGAACTGCGACAGCTGGCTGGACCCGAAGAACTCCTTGATGACCGCCGTGACGGGCTTGGCGTTGATGAGATCGTGCGGCATGAGCGTCTCGATCTCCTGGAGGCTCATGCGCTCCTTGATCGCCCGCTCCATGCGAACCAGACCGATGCGGTACTGGTTCTCCAGCAGCTCACCCACCGCGCGCACCCGGCGGTTGCCGAGGTGGTCGATGTCGTCGATGGTGCCCTTGCCGTTCTTCAGATCGATCAGGTAGCGGATCACCTCGAGGATGTCCCGCTTGGTGAGGATCTGCCCGTCGAGAGGCTCCTCGAGGCCGAACTTGAAGTTCAACTTGAGGCGACCGACCTTGGACAGGTCGTAGCGCTCGGGGTTGAAGAACAGGTTGGTGAACAGGTTGATCGCCGTCTCCGGCGTCGGGGGATCGCCAGGACGCAGGCGGCGGTAGATCTCCATGATGGACTGCTCGGGCGTCTCGAGCTTGTCCAGCATCAACGTCTCACGCAGGTACGGACCCACGTTGAGGTTGTCGATGAAGAGGACCTTGAACTCCTTGATGTTGCGCTTCAGGAGCTCGTCGACCTTGTCCTGCGAGACTTCCTCGTTGCACTCGAGGATGACCTCACCGGTGTTCTCGTCCACCACGTCGTAGGCGGACACCTTCGTGAAGAGCTCATCCGCGTCGATGGGGAGCGTCTTCATCTTCGCCGCTTCGAGCTTCTTGATGGCGGCGCGGGTGAACTTGCGGTTCTTCTTGACGATGAGCTCGCCCGTCTTCGTCTTGATGTCGCGGGTGGCTCGCTGGCCCGGGAGCAGCTCCAGCTCGACGCTCTTCTCGAAGTCCGTCGCGCTCTGGAGGTAGATGGTCTCCGTGGCGTAGTAGTAGTTGAGGATCTCCTCGGTGGAGCCCTTGAACTCCAGCGGGTTCTTCTTCGCGGTGTCGCTGACGGCGCCCAGGGCGCGGATGAGCACCGTCGCGGGCAGCTTGCGCCGGCGGTCGATGCGCACGTACAGCAGGTCCTTGTGGTCGAACTCGAAGTCGATCCACGAACCGCGGTAGGGGATGATGCGGGCGTTGTAGAGCAGCTTGCCAGACGAGTGGCTCTTGCCCTTGTCGTGGTCGAAGAAGGCACCCGGGCTGCGGTGCAGCTGGCTGACCACCACGCGCTCGGTTCCGTTGATGATGAAGGTGCCGTTCTGGGTCATCAGCGGGATTTCCCCGAAGTAGACCTCCTGCTCCTTCACGTCACGGATGGACTGGGCGCCAGTCTCCTCATCCTTGTCCCACACCACCAGGCGGACCACGACCTTGATGGGGGCGGAATAGGTCATCCCGCGCTGGTGGCACTCGTCGACGTCGTACTTCGGCTTCTCCAGGTGGTAGCTGACAAACTCCAGGGACGACGTCTCGTTGAAGTCCCGAATCGGGAATACCGAGTTGAAGACACCCTGAAGTCCGACGTCCTCACGCTTCTCCGGGGCGATATCGGCCTGGAGGAACTTCTCGTAGGACTGCTTCTGGATGTTGATAAGATTGGGAATGTCGATGATCTTCGCGATCTTGGCGAAGGTCTTCCGCACGCGGAAATTGTTCTGGATCTGCGTCGGCATTCTGGCTCCGGGGACGGCTGCTCGGGCGGGGCAAACATCAATAACGCGCGGCGGCGCCGGGAAATTTGCAACTGTCAAATGGGCAAAGCCGGCAGCCCCCCTCACTGGGAGCGCCGGCCTGCTCATTCGGTCAGGAAGCTGCTTGGGAATTCCCGGAAACCAAGCAGCTCCTGTTCGACTTACTTGACGTCGACGGTGGCGCCAGCGGCAACGAGCTGGTCCTTGATCTTCTTGGCGTCGTCCTTGTTGACGCCTTCCTTGACCGTCTTGGGCGCGCCCTCGACCAGGTCCTTGGCCTCCTTCAGGCCCAGGCCGGTGATGGCGCGGATCTCCTTGATGACGTTGATCTTGTTGGCGCCGGCGTTCGCCAGCACCACCGTGAACTCCGTCTTCTCCTCAACAGGAGCGGCGGTGGCGGCGGCAGGGCCAGCAACGACGGCGGCGGCCGCGGCGGAGACGCCCCACTTCTCCTCGAGGGCCTTCACCAGGTTGGCGGCCTCGATGATGGTCAGGGAGGAAAGCGAATCAACGATTGCGTTCAGGTCAGCCATGGAACTGTGTCCTTCTTGGATTGACTAACGGCCTTACTCCCAAAGGGAGGAACGGCCGAAAAGGTGGGTGTAGAAAAACTTCTCGGACAGATGAGGAAAACTACCCCTGCGACTTGTCCGCGTGGGCCTGAATGACCCGCGCGAGCTGCGTACCCGGGGCGGCAATCGTCCGAACCAGCTTGGTAGCCGGCTGGGTGATCATCCCGAGCAACTGCGCTCGGAGTTCGTTGAGACCCGGCAGCTTCGCCAGCTGCTTGACACCGGCGGCGTCGACCTTGCGGCCGTCGACCACGGCGCTGCGGATCTTGATCTTGTCCTCGAGGTCCTTCGTGAACTCGGTCAGGATCTTCGCCGGGGCCACCACATCGCCGTAGCTGATGCACAGCGCCACGGGACCCGTGAAGTCATCAGCGATGACAGCCACGTCCGTGCCCTGCGCCGCACGACGCGCCAGCGTGTTCTTGATGACCTTGTACTCGACGTTGCCCTCACGGAACTTCCGGCGCAGCTTCGTCACCGTCTCCACATCCACCTTGGAGAACTCGGCAACGACGGCCGACTTGGTCCGCGAGAACTTCTCGTGGAGTTCCTTGATCATCTCCTCCTTCTCGCTCTTCAGCACTTTGACTCACCTCCTTACTGGCCCGTCTTCCGACGGGCGTGATGCCTGGGCCAAAGTGGCAGAGCGAGAGGAGTCTCCGAGAGACACCACAACGCACCTCCAGTCTCGGCAGGGCTGGCCTTTCGGCCGTTTGAACCCGACAGGGGAAGCCATGCCCCGACCGGTTGTCCGGTTCCCAACGGGGCACTTCTCCTCTGACCGGGTCCCTGCTGTCATGAACCAGGTCGGAACACCCGTCTCACGACGTGGCGCTCCAATTGCAAAAGCCGGGGGCCTATACCCCCGGCTTCAGCAAAGATCCAGAACTTTCGAACCTGAGACGTCAGGCGAGCGGCGCCTCTGACACCCCCTGTGCGGGGATGGGAGCGCCGCCCTGCCTGCTGTCCGCCTAGCGGTGGCGGGCCAGAATCTCCTGGGTATCGATCTTGATGCCCGGGCCCATCGTCGTCGAGATGGCGATGCCCTTCAGGTACACGCCCTTGGCGGTGGCCGGCTTGAGCTTCATCACCAGGTCCACCAGCGCGTTGAAGTTGCCCTCGAGCTTGTCCACCGCGAAGGAGGCCTTGCCCATCTTCGCGTGGACGATGCCGGCCTTCTCCGCGCGGAAGTCGACCTTACCGCCCTTCGCGTCGCGGATGGCCTTGGCCACGTCCATGGTCACCGTGCCGACCTTCGGGTTCGGCATGAGGCCACGGGGACCGAGCACCTTACCGAGGCGACCGACGATACCCATCATGTCGGGCGTCGCGATGACGGTGTCGAAGTCGAGGAAACCCTCCTCGATGCGCTTCTGGAGATCCTCCGCGCCGACGATGTCCGCACCCGCGTTGCCAGCCTCGGTGGCGCGCTCGCCCTTCGCGAACACGGCCACGCGCACGGTGGCACCCGTGCCGTTGGGCAGAACCACGGCGCCACGGACCATCTGGTCCGCGTGCTTGGGGTCCACACCCAGGTTGATGGCGACATCGACCGTCTGGTCGTACTTCGACGCCCGCGCATCCACCGTCTTCTTCAGGAGCTGAAAGCCCTCGGCGATGCTGTAGCGCTTCTCGCGATCCACCAGCGTGGCGGCCGCGCGGAACTTCTTCCCATTCTGAGCCATGACAGAAATCCTCGTCCGTGAGTGGGGCGGCGGCTTAGCCGACGACTTCGATGCCCATGGAGCGCGCGGTGCCAGCAATGGTGTTCATGCAGGCCTCAAGCGACGCGGCGGTGGTGTCCTGAATCTTCTTCGTGGCGATCTCCTCGAGCTGCTTCCGGGTGATCTGCCCCACCTTCTCCTTGCCAGGCTTCTTCGCGCCCGAACCCTTCTTCTTGTCGGTGTGCAGGCCCGCCGCCTTCTTGATGAGGACGGCCGCCGGAGGCGTCTTGAGGATGAAGGTGAAGGAGCGGTCCTGATAGACGGTGATGATCACCGGGATGATCAGTCCCTCCTTGGCCTCCGCCTGCGTCTTCGCGTTGAACTGCTTGCAGAACTCCATGATGTTCACGCCCTGCTGACCGAGCGCGGGGCCGATCGGCGGAGCGGGGTTCGCCTTGCCGGCGGGAATCTGCAGCTTGACCTGACCTGTGACCTTCTTCATCGGCTGACTACTGCCTTTCGAGGGGGTGGTCCTGACGGGCCTCCAGACGGGGAGGCCCTCCCACCCATGGAACCGCGCCCCGAAGGGCGCGGAAGGTGTGCGAGGCGCGCTCTACCCGAGCCGCCCGCGAAAAACTAGCCGGTGGTCTTCTCCACCTGCATGAAGTCCAGCTCCACGGGAGTGGCGCGACCGAAGATGCTCACGAGCACCTTCACGCGACCCTTCTCCGCGTTGACCTCTTCCACCGTGCCGTTGAAGTTGGCGAAGGGCCCGTCAATGACGCGCACCGTGTCACCATCGTCGAACTGCACCTTGGGCTTGGGCTTGAGCGTGCCCTCGGAGATCTGCGACGTGAGCCGCGCGACCTCCTGGTCCGAGATGGGCAGGGGGTTCTGGTTCTGCACCGTCCCGGGGAAGCCGGTGATCTTCGGCGTGTTCTTCACCAGGTGGAGCGTCCGGTCGTTCAGCTCCATCTGCACGAAGATGTAGCCCGGGAAGAACTTGCGGCGAGACGTCTTCTTCTCGCCCTTCACCATCTCCACGACCTGCTCCATGGGGATGAGGATTTCACCGAACTGGTCCTGCAACCCCTCGAGCCGAACCTTCTCCTCCAGGCTCTTCTTCGCCTGGTTCTCGAAGTTCGAGTAGGTGTGGACCACGTACCATTTCATGGCCATTACAGCTTCCCCCACAGGGCCGGCAGCCACTCCACCATCAAGTTGTACGCGACGGTGTCGATGCAGAAGAGCAGCACCGCGGCGACAAGCGAGGCGACGACCACGGCCATGGTCGACGTCCGGGTCTCCGGCCAGGTAGGCCAGGAGACCTTCATCAACTCGGACGCGACCTCCATGGAGAGCGTGTGCGTCTTTGGATGGAAGAATCCGACCAGCGCAAGCCCCACGGCCACCAGGTAGCCCACGAGGGTGGACACCTTCCAATCCAACCCCTCGATGAGAACCGAGTCGGGCCATCCGAAGCTGGCCCACAACGCCCCAAAGAGGCGCTCCAGGAACAGCGCCAGGATGATGCCGGCGAGGAGGTAGAAGATGACCACGAGCCGCTTCGGATCCATCGCCGAGCGGTTAGCCTGCTGGCTGGCCTCTGATGCCGTCGCCATGGTGCCTCACGAGGTACTGCGAATGCGAAATTTTACGAACTGCGGAAACACAGGAACCCCCGGTACCTCCAGGTACCGGGGGCCCCGCTCCCACTGAGACTTGGCAGGCCAGGAGGGATTCGAACCCCCAACACGCGGATTTGGAGACCGCTGCTCTACCGTTGGAGCTACTGGCCTAGAAACTCTCAGGAACTACCGACCTAGACCTTACCTTCCTTGTGGTCCGTATGCTTGCGGCACTTCGAGCAGAACTTGCTCAATTCGAGCTTGTCCTGGCTCTTCCGCTTGTTCTTCGTGGTCGTGTAGTTCCGCTCCTTGCACACCGTGCACTCGAGCGAAATAATGGAACGATTGCCCTTCGGCATGACCTACCTCATCAGACACGAGAGGGGAAGGCTACCAGAAGGTGCCCTCCCCTCTAAATCCGGAAAGTGGAGCCAGGAGACCCTACGGCCTCCCAGGCGTATTACTCGATGACCTCGGCCACGACGCCGGCGCCCACCGTGCGGCCACCCTCGCGAACAGCGAAGCGCAGCTCCTTGTCCATCGCCACCGGGGTGATGAGCTCCACCTCGATTGCGATGTTGTCGCCCGGCATCACCATTTCCACGTTCTCAGGCAGCTTCACCGTTCCCGTCACGTCCGTCGTGCGGAAGTAGAACTGGGGACGGTATCCCTTGAAGAACGGGGTGTGGCGACCACCCTCTTCCTTCGACAGCACGTAGATCTGCGCCTTGAACTTGGTGTGCGGCTTGATGCTGCCCGGCTTGGCCAGCACCTGCCCGCGCTCCATGTCCTCGCGCTTCAGACCACGCACCAGCGCGCCGATGTTGTCTCCCGCCCGGCCCTCGTCCAGCAGCTTGCGGAACATCTCAACGCCCGTGACGACGGTCTTCTGCGTGTCGCGCAGACCGACGACTTCAACTTCCTCGCCGACCTTGATGATGCCGCGCTCGACGCGACCCGTCGCCACCGTTCCACGGCCGGCGATGGAGAACACGTCTTCCACCGGCATCAGGAAGGGCTTGTCCGTCGCGCGCTGCGGCGTCGGGATGTAGCTGTCCACCGCCTCCATCAGCTTCAGGATGGCGCCCTCGCCGACGTCGCTCGTGTCACCCTCGAGCGCCTTCATGGCGGAGCCAGGGACGATGGGAATCGAGTCGCCCGGGAAGTCGTACTTCTTCAGCAGGTCGCGAACTTCCATCTCCACGAGCTCGCGCAGCTCGGGGTCGTCCAGCAGGTCGACCTTGTTCAGGAAGACCACGATATACGGGACACCGACCTGGCGCGCCAGCAGGATGTGCTCACGCGTCTGGGGCATCGGGCCGTCCGCGGCCGAGACCACCAGGATGGCGCCGTCCATCTGCGCCGCGCCCGTGATCATGTTCTTCACGTAGTCGGCGTGACCCGGGCAATCCACGTGCGCGTAGTGCCGGTTCTTCGTCTGGTACTCCACGTGCGCCGTGGAGATGGTGATGCCGCGCTCACGCTCTTCCGGCGCCTTGTCGATCTGGTCGTACGCCAGGAACGTGGCGCCGCCGGTCTTGGCCAGCACCTTCGTGATGGCCGCCGTCAGCGACGTCTTGCCGTGGTCCACGTGTCCGATCGTGCCGATGTTCACGTGGGGCTTGTTACGCTCGAACTTCTCCTTGGCCATGACACTCCTCTAAAAAATGGAGCCCTGAACCAGGATTGAACTGGTGACCTCATCCTTACCAAGGATGCGCTCTGCCAACTGAGCTATCAGGGCTTGGCGATGCTATGAACTACAACGTTTGGAGCGGGAAATGGGATTCGAACCCACGACATTCAGCTTGGAAGGCTGACGCTCTACCAACTGAGCTATTCCCGCGTTGCCGAGTGGAGGGAGATGGATTCGAACCATCGAAGGCGTAGAGCCGGCAGATTTACAGTCTGCTCCCTTTGGCCGCTTGGGTATCCCTCCGCACTTTTACTTCAGACTGCGTACTGCACCCCATACTGCTCGTCTCGGGCCCTCATCCGCGGCCCCCGTCCTGCTTGGCCGGCGGCGGGACTTGAACCCGCGACCTACTGATTACAAATCAGTTGCTCTACCGACTGAGCTACACCGGCACTCATCCGGCTCCTGCCCACCGCCCTACCCCACCTCCACCGAACCCGTCAACAACCCGGCTCCGATGTGCGAGGCGCGCCCTTTTAGAAGTCCCCATCATCCAAGTCAAGGGGATTGATCCCAGATGATGGCCGACTAACGGGAGGCGCTCCCCCGCTGCCGGGCGACCTCGTATAGCAGAATGCCGGCAGAAACGGACGCATTGAGTGAACCGACCTGACCCGCCATCGGAATCCGCAGGCGATGGTCGCAGTGCTTGAGCACTCCCTCCCTCACCCCTGCCCCCTCGGCCCCCACCACCAGGGCCAGGGGCCCGTCCAGTCGGGCGCTCCACATGGGCTCGGTCGCGTCCACGTCCGCCGCGGCCACCCAGAGCCCTGCTTCCTTCAGCTCCTCCAGGGCGCGGGAGATGTTCACGACCCGGGCGATGAGGCAGTGCTCCACCGCGCCTGCTGACGCCTTGGCCACCGTGCCCGTCACCTGTACGGCGCGGTCCTTGGCGATGACGACCCCATGCGCTCCCAGCGCGTGGGCCGAGCGGATGATGGCGCCCAGGTTGTGCGGGTCCTGGATACCGTCGAGCACCACGACGAGGGGAGGCCGCTTGCTGGCCTTGGCCGCGTCGATGATGTCCTCCAGAGCCGAGTACGTGAAGCCTCGAAGCTCGAGCACCACGCCCTGGTGGACCCCGCCGTCGGCCATGGCGGCAAGGCGCTCGCGCGAAACCTTCTCCACCCGGACACCCGCGTCCCGGGCGCGGCTGAGCAGCTCACCCGCGGCCTTGGCGGCCAGCTGCCCCTCCACGATGAACAGCCGCTCCACTTCGTCCGGTCGGGCCCTCAGGGCCTCGAGGACCGGATTGACGCCATAGACGTGACGCGCCGGGGAGTCCCCGCCCTCACGCTCGCCTCGACCACCCTTGGGGGGACGCTCACGCATGGGAACTAGAGGACCTCGACGGGAACGGAGAGGGTCTTCTGCTGGCGCGCGCAGATCTTCTCCGTGCAGATGAAGAAGACGAGCTTCGCGTCCACCGAGCCCTTGCCCGCGGCCGTGGCGGAGAAGGGAATCTCGAAGCGGGGGTCCGCGAACTCCTGGCCCGCGGCCTTCTTCGCGACCGAGTCCTCTCGTCCCAGCTTCTCCTTCGCGACGGAGACCTGCGTGCCCTTCACCTCGAGCTTCAGCGGGGCTTCCTCGGAGACATGGGCGCCGGGCTTCGTCTTGACCGAGACCACGAAGACGCCCTTCTCCCCCGTCTTGACCTGGCTGGAGGAGCCGTCCGTGGACACGTCATAGAGGCTGGCGGGGTCCACTTCGTCGGCGGACGCCGGGGCCGTCCAGACACAGGCCACCAGCAACGCGGCAACGGAGGTGAAGCTTCGGATGTGCGACATGGCGGATCTCCTGAAAACGGGTGCTGCCTATCATGCCTGCGACGTGGGGCGCCGGCATTCTCTTCACGTGCCCCCTGCTCCGCTCGTGGGCGTACGACTCGTGCGCTTCCTGCGCGGTGCTGGAGATGTTGGCAGCCCCGGCGTGGGAAGACTTCGAGGTGGCAGGAGGTCTGGCACGGACACGGGGTCCGCGCCCGCGACCAGTTCCTCGGCGCGGATGATGATGGGCGTCGCCAGGTCCATGCCCGTGACAGCCTCCATCTCAGGCAAGGCGGGCGAGCTGTTCACCTCGAAGACCTTCGATTGGCCCTGGACGTCCAGCAGGTCCACCGCAGCCACCTCCAGCCCCACCAGCCGGGTGGCCTTCTCCGCCGTGGCACGCTGCCCAGGCGACAGCTCCATCGCTTCCAGTCGAGCTCCCTTGATGAGCGTGTGAGCGAACCGACCCGGACGCGCGCGGCGGCGCACCGCGGCCACCGCCTTGCCACCCACGACGAGCACACGCACGTCCTGGCTCGTGCTCTTCACGTACTCCTGCATCACCAGGTTGTGGCCGAGGCCAAGCACCGCCTCGAGCGCGGCCTCCAGCGACTGGAGGCTCTCGCACACCATCACCCCGTGATTCTCCTGCCCCTGGAGCAGCTTCACGAGCACGGGCACCCCACCCACCAGCCCCACCATCTCCTTCAAGTGGGCTGCGTCCCGCGCCATCACCGTGGCGGGAATGTCGATGCCATGCGCGGACAGCAACTGCAGTGAGCGCATCTTGCTGCGCGACTGCGCGATGGCCTGGGCGTGATTGACGAGCGGCACTCCGCCCAGTGCGAACTGATTCACCACCGCGAGCCCGTACGTGTTGATGGATTGGGCGATGCGCGGAAGGACCACGTCCGTGGGCGAGAGCTTCTTGCGGTCGTAGTAGAGCGTGGCGCTGCCCCCGTCCAGGTGCATCTGCACCCGGAGCGGGTTGAGCACGCGCATCTTGTGCCCCCGCGCGCGGCCCGCCTCGACAAGACGCCGAGTGGAGGGAATGGAAGCGGACCGCGAGAGGAGGGTGACTTTCATGGGCAGGGGACGGCAACCGGGCCGGAGGCGAGGGGACCTATAATCCCCGCACCGTCCCGGGTAAAGCCGCCCCCGGCCGCCTGCCTAGCGCTGACGGATTGCGCGAACCTCGACTTTGATGGGCGCTTCCGGTCGGGAGTTCTTGATGCGCTCGCACGCCGCGCCGTTGAAGAGAACGCCGTCCGACGTCAGCGTCCAAGTTCCGTCACCCGCCAGGGTGCGCTCACCCTCGATGTAGACAACGATGAGCTTCGGGTCCGAAGGACGCTCAGGACCATTCAGGGGAATCAGGCAAGGCTCCAGGTTCAAGACCTCCTTGCTGATCCGCTCCAGCGCATCTGCCAATTCCACCTGGTTGCCTGCCTGATAGAAGGCCCGGCCACACAGGCCCGTCGCCGCGATGCACGTGTCGTTCGCGCCACAGGCCGTCGGATCAGTGGTGCAGGAACGGGCGAAACCGCCCGCCGACGCCATCGCCTGGAGCACCGCCGGACCATCACCCGAAGCCGTCTCGGCGCCAAAGCCGATGACGATGGTCGTAATCTCCTGGGCCTTCAGCGCCTGCACGGCCTTCACGGAGGCGTTGGTGTCGAGGCAGCCACGCTTCTCGAAGGCGGTGGAGATCTGCGAACCGCAGAGATTGCCAGCAATGGTGCACTTGCACAGTTCCGGTTGATCTCGGCCGGAGTACTCATTCTCCGGGTTGCAGTTGGGCAGACCGTCCGTCAGCAGGATGACGAAGTTCTTGCGGTCCTTGTCCTGCAAGCCGGCCATGGACCCGATGAAGTTCAGGCTTCCGCTCGTCGGAGTTCCGCCCACCGGCTGCCCGGTGCCGTGGTTCGGAATGCCCTGGATCAAATCGTTGATGGAGTTGGCGTGGGCCAGCAGCGACGCATCGTCCTCGACGACCGGCAGGTCCTTGCGGACCGACGTCGCGGTGGGGCCGGTGCAGGCCTCGATGCTCGAGCCCGTCGAGGCCTCGGGATAGGTCGTGAGCGCGAAGCGCACGTAGGGACCGCTGTTCGCGAGGAACCGAGGCACGGCGGCCTGCAGCTCCGTCCACCGAGTGGGGCACGTGGCCGTGGGGCACGCGTTCTCATTGCCACACAGCACCGTCAAGCCGTCCTCGTCCCGCACCTGGCAGGACGGCCGCGACGTGTCCACCGGGAGCGTCATCGAGCCGGAGATGTCCACCAGCATCATGATGTTGGGCTTGCTCGCCAGGGCGGAGATGGTCTCCTCGACCGTCGTCTGTGCGATGGCGAGCGGCTCCACCGGCTCGAAGTCGTAGGACTGACAACCCGCGACGACGACACCCGAGAGGGCGCCGAGGACGAGAGCGCTCAGGAGGGGCAACTTGGCGCGCATAGGTAATGAATTCCTTCTGCTTCTCATGGGGGGACGCGGAGCTCCGCGCGGCCGGGCTCTTCAGGGGACGGCTTGGGTGAAGAGTATCGCGTGACTCCCCTCGGAGGCTACAGCCTCAAATGGACGGCTGCATCCGGTTCAACTGATACTGCGAGGTTACAGCAGGAACCGATGGTTTCCCCTCGACAGGCACACACCTGGTGTGGCGTGGACGACATTGGCGCCTGCCTGATCCCTCTTCTCCGCGGCTCATCTAGAGTGTCAGCGTGCGCGCCCCCTGCGTCAGCCGCCACAGGGAGGCAAGCCCCATCACCTCGTCCAGGGGGCCTTGGAGCGCCTCGGGATCGAAGCCACACAGGCGCACCGTCGTGTCGCAGGCGATCAACTTCGCGCCCAAGGCCCTCGCCTCCTCCATCATCTTGAGGGGAGTCGGGACGCCCAGGGTCTCGCCTCGGGCGTGCTCCTCTCGCTCCCTCTCACCCTCGGGCTGACCGAAGGTTCCGCCCACCCAGGACCGGAGCGCGTCGAAGGCGAAGACGAAGTAGACCTCGTCACCCATGGCCACGGCGGTGATGCCCATGGAACTCGCCTGGAACGCCGGCTCATACGTGGCGTGCTGCAGAAAGAAGAAGACGCGTCCAGCCATCAACGCAGCACCATAACGGGGTTCGAGTCCGAGCGGGCAACCGGCATATAACCGGGGATGTTCCCCTGCTCGAGGCGCCCCTATGCCAACACCGACCTCGCCGCCACCTTCTCGCACCATCGCGCTCCTCCCCTCTCGCGGACGACGGTGGTGGCACCTCCTGCTCGGAGCGGGGCTGCTCGCGAGCTCAGGGGGCACCGCACTCGCGTACTCACGCGCCTCGGGAGAAGCCTCCCCGACCGTGCCCACCGCACCCGCCCCAACTCCGGTCCCGTCAGCTGATTTGCGGGAGCAGGTGCTGATGTTGCTCGACCCCTCGCAGGGACCTCTTCGAGAGGAGCAGTGGCGTCAGCTTGGGCCCCAGGCCGTGCCAGTCCTTCGCTCGCTCGTGGTGGACCCGTCGGTTCCCTCGACTCGACGCGCTCGTGCCATGGCATCGCTCGCCCTCATCGACCCGCCTCAGGGCGCCCCTTCCATCCAGGAGGTGCTGGAGGACCCGAGAGCTCCCGCGGACGTGCGCGCCAGCGCCGCGGGTGCCCTGGCACGCTGCCTGGGGACCGAAGCCATTCGCCCCCTCGCGGCTCGACTCATGGACCGTGAGGACCCCGTTCGGGAGGCCGTGGCCCTGGCGCTCGGGCGGCTGGGTGGGCAGCAGGCCCGTCAGGCTCTCGAGGAGCGCCTCCCCATCGAGGAACGCCCTCTCGTGCGCGAAGCCCTCCAGCGAGGACTCAGCCTCGCGGAGCCCTGAGCGGCCGTGACGTGACTTCCGGACTCGCGTCGGCCCGAGGCTTCCGTTAGATGGGGGCCATGCGCCCCACGGTCCTCCTGTTCGATATCGATGGCACCCTCGTCACCACCGGTGGAGCGGGACGCCGTGCCATGGACCGAGCCTTCGAGCAGCTTCATGGTCGCCGCGATGCCTGCGACTCCTTCCACATGTCCGGCATGACGGACCGAGCCATCGTCCGCACCGCCCTGCGCATCATCGGCGTCGAGGATACCGAGGCCGCCATCGATGCCGGCATCGCCGCCTACCTCGCGCATCTCGCGGATGAAATCCAGAAGGTGGAGACCCCTCGCTACCGTGTGTTCCCCGGTATGCGAGAGGCCGTACTCGAGGCGCGAAGCCGCCCCGGATTCGCCGTGGGACTCGGCACGGGCAACGTCCGCGACGGCGCTCGCCTGAAGCTGGAGCGCGTGGCCATCCATGATCAGTTCGCCTTCGGCGGCTTTGGCTGCGACCACGAGAACCGCGTGGAGCTGATCCGTCGAGGTGCCGAGGCGGGCGCGGCGACACTCGGTGTCCCGCGCGAGCAGTGCCGGGTGGTCGTCATCGGAGATACGCCCAAGGACGTCGACGCGGCCATCGGCATCGGCGCCGAGTGCATCGGCGTGGGCACCGGGACCTTCACCGCCGAGGCCCTTCTCCAGGCCGGCGCACACGCCGCCTTCCCTGACTTCTCGCACCGCGAGGCCCTTCCGACGCTGCTCGGCGGAAGCTGACGCCTCCCACCCGCGCTCGGAGCCGAGCCCGGCCTGTGGTATCTCCCGCCGCCCTTCCGAGGAGCCCGTCGCATGTCATCCACGCTCGAGTCCTATGAGCTCATCCGCTTCGCCGAGGCCTTCGAGGGTCGGATCGCGACCGCGGGCGAGATGCTCGCCGGCCGCCCCGGTCTGGAAGCCGAGAAGAGCTGGCTGACCACCGCCTTTGAGCTGGTGCGCACCACTCGCGCACCCGCCGCTGGCGTGGTCGACCGCGTCAAGGACCTGCCCGAGCTGGATGAAGCTCGCGAGGAATACGCCTTCCATCAACAGGGCCTGTGGGTCGATGCCCTGGAGAAACTGCACGCGGGCATCACCTTCACCGCCAGCAGCCGCGCTCCCGTCATCGAAGCGCTCTTCCCCCACCTCAAGTTCGCCCAGCTCCGACGCGCGCCTCGCGAAGTCATCTTCGAGTACGCCACGTCGTACGAGCGGCGCACCCGCAGCTCCTACGTCTCCCGCATCTTCGCTCGCGAGGACTTCGCGCTCGTCCGTCCCGTGATGGACCAGGTCGCCGCCGCGCATGCCGCGTGGCGCGCCAGTCATGAGCCCGCGCCACTCTCGCTCGAACAGGAGGCCGTGCTCCGCGAGGAGTTGGTGAACCTGGGGCGCAAGCTCGAAGTGGCGCTGCGACAGGCGCGCCTGCTCTCCGAGGCCGCGCTCGTCCCCGTGCCCAGTGTCCATGAAGCCGCCGCGCTCGGCCTCAAGCCCAAGCGTAAAGCGGGTCGCGGACTGGCTCCCTCCGACGATGGTTTGGGGGCACTGGACCTCGAGCCTTCGGACTCCATGGAGCCCACCGAGGCCGAACTCGCGGAGGTCGCTGCCCTGGATTCGTCGTCCGACGACGCGGAGCCTTCCGCCCTACGGCACAGGGCTGGGAGCAACCCGGCGGCGACCGAACCGCTCGATACGGATGAGCCCGCGGACGTCGACGTGCACTCGACTCGCGGCACGAACGAGGCACAGTCTGCCCCCGCTCTCGAGGGTGTCGAGGACGCTTCCGTGTCCGAGCACCTGGGGACGAGCGAGCCGGCGCCTTCCGATGTCGAGAGCCCTGCGTCCGAAGGCGGACCGGTCCAAGGCGGAGCTCGTGGCCGCAAGCGCGATGCGAACGCCTCCGCGCCCGTCGTCGAGTCCGGGTCCGACGCAACGGGCGTCCCCTCTCCATCGGGCCGGGATTCGCCTCTCGAACTCGATGGCGGCCACGCCCCCATGGATGAGCGTGCGGACACGACGGAGGAGCCGCGTGCCTCGGGCCCTCGTGGACGCAAGCGTGACGCCGAAGGTGCCCCCACTTCAGTCGCTGAAGGCGCGGACATCGCAGGGTCTTCACGTCCCGCCGCGGGCCGCGGGCGAAAGCGCGGCACAGAACCGGGTTCGACCTCTGCCGACGCAGCCAGTGCGCCAGAAGGTGCGCGCGGACAGGTGACTCGTGGCCGTGCGCGTGATTCGAGTCCGCTCCCCACCGCTGGTGGTGACACTGCTGACGCATCGGCGGACTCGGGTGCCCAGAGTTCCCGCGGGCGTGCTCGCGATTCGAGCGCACCCTCGGCATCCACCGATACCGCGACCCCGGAAGGCTCGCGTGCCCAGGCTCCCGCCGTGCGCAAGAAGAAGGGCGTGACGTCGACCCCTGGCGCGGCAGGCACCGAGACCCCCTGAGCGAGCCTCGGCTCGCGCGTTCAAGGAACCCGGACATGGCGGACGCCGCCCTTCCCATCGACCCGCTCCTTCCGGAAATCGTCTCCACCTTGCGCGGTGCGCGCTCGCTCGTGCTCGAGGCTCCTCCCGGCGCCGGAAAGACGACGCGCGTGCCTCGCGCACTGCTGGAAGCCGGGCTCGGCGGGGGCAAGGAGATCGTCGTCCTCCAGCCGCGACGCCTCCCCACCCGACTCGCCGCCCAGCGCGTGTCCGAGGAAATCGGCGAGCGCGTGGGCGACACCGTCGGCTATCAGGTCCGCTTCGAGGACGTGCGCAGCGCCAAGACCCGCCTGTCCTTCGTCACCGAGGGCGTGCTCGGACGCCGCCTCCTGTCCGACCCGACCCTTCGCGACGTGGGCATCGTCGTGCTCGACGAGTTCCACGAGCGACACCTGTCCGCCGACATCTCTCTCGCGCTGCTGCGCCGCCTGCAAGAGACTCGTCGCCCCGACCTCAAGCTCGTCGTCATGTCCGCGACCCTGGAGGCCGAACCTGTCCGGGCGTACCTTGGAGGTTGTCCCTCCCTGCGCTCCCAGGGCCGACGCTTCGACGTCAGCGTGGAGTATCTCCCCGCTCCGGATGACCGGCACCTGGACCTGCAGGTCCTCTCCGCCATCAAACGCCTGTTCACCCACGGCGTGGACGGCGACGTGCTCGTCTTCCTTCCCGGCGCCGGCGAGATTCGCCGCACCCGCGACGCCTGCGCGGAGTTCGCCGAGCGCCATGACGCCGACGTCCTCCCGCTCCACGGAGACCTGTCCCCCGCGGAACAGGACCGCGCCGTGCGCAGGAGCTCGCGCCGGAAGATCATCCTCTCCACCAACGTGGCGGAGACCTCCGTCACCATCGACGGTGTCGCCGTGGTCATCGACACCGGCCTCGCACGTGTCGCCAGCCATTCGCCGTGGTCCGGGCTGCCCACCCTCAAGCTGTCCAAGGTGAGCCGTGCCTCCGCCATCCAGCGCGCCGGACGCGCCGGACGCACCCGTGCCGGCCACTGCATCCGCCTCTACACGCAGCACGACTTCGATGGCCGTCCCGAACAGGAGGCCCCCGAAATCCGCCGCATGGACCTGGCGGAGACCGTGCTCTCCCTGCGCGCCTCCGGCGTCGTCGACCTCGGTGCCTTCCCTTTCTTCGAGCCACCTCCCGCGGCGTCACTCGACGCGGCCGAGACGCTGCTTCGCCGTCTGGGCGCCGTCGACCCGAAGGGCATCGTCACGGACGTCGGCCAGCGCCTGCTGCGCTTCCCCGTCCACCCCCGCCAGGGCCGGGTCATCGTCGAAGGTGAGCGCCGGGGAGTCGGCGCCGAAGCAGCCACGCTCGCCGCGCTCATGGGCGAGCGGGACATCCGTCGAGAGGCCCGCGCCAATCTGGGCGGAGGAGGCCGCGCCGCCGCCGTCGTCAGTGGCCCCTCGGACCTGCTCGAATTGCTGGAGCGCTTCCGCGAGGCCGAACGCGCGGGCTTCGCGTCCGGTCGACTGCACTCGCTCTCCCTCGAACAGGGCGCGGTGCAGTCCGTGGACCGCGTCCAGAAGCAGCTCCGACGCACCGTGCGCAGCCAGGGCGAGAAACCCCACCGCGCGGAGGACATCGAGCAGGCCCTCATGCTCAGCGTCCTCGCCGGCTATCCGGACCGCGTCGCGCGCAGGCGCAGGCCTCGCTCTCCCGAGCTGCTGCTCTTCGGCGGAGGCACCGCGTCCCTCTCCGAGCTGAGCGTCGTGCAGGACGCGGACTTGATGGTGGCCGTGGACGCCGAGGAGCGCCCTGGCAAAGGCGCCGTGGTGCGACTGGCCAGCGCCGTCGAACCCGAGTGGCTGCTGGACCTCTACCCCGAGACACTCGAAGAGGTGGACACACTCCAGTGGAACGCCGAGGCACGACGCGTGGAACGCCTCACGCGCCTCTCCTACGGCAACCTCATGCTCGAGGAGACCCGCGCCCCCGCACCCGCCTCGGAACAGACCGCGCGGGTGCTCGTCGAAGCGGCGCTCGCGGCGGGCCCCGGACGGTTCGCGGACCCCGAGGCCCTGCAACAGTGGCGCACGCGCGTGGCCCTGCTCACGCAGGCCTTCCCCGAGGCGAAGTTCCCCACCGTGGATGACGCCTTCCTGCGCGATGCGCTCGCATCCCTGTGCTCGGACGCGCGCAGCTTCAAGGACCTGGAAGGCGTGTCCCTCCTCGACGCGCTCTACGCGCGACTCACCTCCGAGCAACAACGCCTGCTCGCCACCCACGCCCCCGAGCGCGTCACGCTGCCCGGAGGCCGCGGCGTCAAGGTGAACTACGAGCCGGGCAAGCCACCCTGGGTGGAGTCACGCCTGCAGGATTTCTTCGGGATGGCCCAGGGCCCCAGCGTGTGCGCCGGCCGCGTGTCGCTCGTGCTCCACCTGCTCGCGCCCAACATGCGCGCCGTGCAAGTGACGACCGACCTGGCGGGTTTCTGGGAGCGGCACTACCCGGCGCTCCGCAAGGAGCTGGGACGCAAGTACCCGCGTCACTCGTGGCCCGAGGACCCGAGGCACGCGCAACCGCCCGCGCCCCGCCCTCCGCGCCGCTGACTAGAAACGCTTGCGCATCTCCAGGTGGTCGATGCCGCCTTCGAGGAAGACGGTGCCCATCTCGGTGTAGCCGTGCTTCTTGTAGAACTCGAGGGCGTAGAGCTGCGCGTGCAGCATGATGCCCTTGACGCCTCGTCGCCGGGCTTCCTCCTCCAGCGACGTCAACAGCAGCGAGCCCACGCGTGCCTTGCGATGCGCCTGGAGCACCGCCATGCGCCCTACCTGGCCCCACAGGCCCTGCTCACCCACGGGAGGCTGAGGCAACATCACCAGCCGCCCCGTGCCGATGGCGTGGCCTCCCTGGTTGGCGATGATGTGGTAGGCGTGCGCGTCTTCTGCATCCCGCTCGATGCCCTCGGGGACGTGCTGCTCCTCGATGAACACCACCTCGCGGATGGCGAGCGCCTGCATGAGCTCCGCCTCACTCTTGATCTGAGTGATGGAGACGGGCGCGGAAGTATCCGTGGGACTGGCCATGTCGCGGGCAAGGTACACAAAAGGACGCGAGGTCAACAGGCGGAAAAGCACCCGGACATGTCAAGGTCCCAACCGTCCATGAACCCCCGCCCCGTCGCCAGCCGTCTGCCGCTGGCGGGCTTCTACTTCTTGTACTTCGCCACCGTGGGCATCGTCCTTCCGTTCCTGCCCGCCTGGTTCAAGTCCCTTTCCCTCTCCGCGACGCAGGTGGGGCTCCTGCTGTGTCTCAGCCCGTGCATCTCGCTGCTCGTCCCCTCGTTGTGGGGGCACCTCGCCGACCGCACCGGCCGTACGTCCCGCGTCCTCACCGTGCTGGCGCTCGGCGCGACGCTCGCCTTCGGACTGGTGGCCAGCGCTCGCACCTTCGAGACACTCGTCCCCGCAATGGCGCTGTACGCCTGCTTCGCCTCCGCGTTCACGCCGCTCGTGGACAGCCTCGCCCTCCACCACGTCGCGCGCACCGGTGACAGCTTCGCGCACGTGCGGCTCTTCGGCTCCGTGGGCTTCATCGTGTCGTCCGTTCTCTTCGGACTGCTCGCCACGGATGTGGACCGGACCGTGGTCCTCGTTCCACTCGCGCTGCTGGCCATGCTCGTCCCCTGGAGCCTCGCCCTGCGCGACACCGCGGCTCCGAGCCGGGGACTGAGCCCCTTCGCCGGACTGAAGCTGCTGCGTCACCGCGACGTGCGCTGGCTGCTCGCCGCCACCAGCCTGCACTGGATGGCGTGCGCGCCCTTTCATGGGACCTTCTCCATCCACGTCATGGCGCTGGGCTTGTCCCCCGCGGTGGTGGGAGTCGTGGCGGGCCTCGGTGTCCTCGCGGAAGTGGGCGTGATGGCGCTCTACCCTCGCGTGGCCGGCGGGCTGGCGCCGCGCCTCGTCCTCGCGGTCGCCTTCGCCGCGAGCGCGCTGCGCTGGGGCGGCATGGCCCTGGTGTCGTCTCCCACGGGCATGGTGCTGCTCGCGCCCCTGCACGGCCTGACGTTCGGCGCCTTCTACGTGGGCAGCGTGGCCTTCCTGTCGCGACGCGTGCCCCCGGAGCTGCGGGCCTCCGGACAAGCCCTGTTCGCCGCCTTCACGTTCGGCCTGGGCGGCCTGGTGGGCTACCTGTCCGCGGGGGCCGGCTACGACTGGCTGGGAGGACACCGACTCTTCGCCGTCGCCGGGGTGCTGGAGCTCGTCGCGGCCGGCCTGGTCCTGAGGGCCTCCGTCCTGCCCGCGGAGCCGGCGTCAGGGCCCCTCTCCGCGGGGGCCTCGGGGTGATAGACTGGGGGCCTCATGCGTATCGCCCGACTGCTCGCACTCGCCCTGGGCCTGCTGGCCGGCCCCGCCACCGCTCAGCCGGAGTTCTTCTTCGGCACGGGTGAAGCCCCCACCTTCCGCGAGGAAGCCGTGGACAAGCGCTTCCTCCGCACGCGCCTGTTCCAGGCCCTGAACCAGGGCACCGCGGATGCCGCCTGCGCTCAGGTGCTGGGCGCGTACCTGACGCTGCTCGGCGAGGTGGGCACCCAGTTCCACAAGCGCGACGAGAACTTCATGCTGGACCCCGCGCTGGTGCAGGCGCTGAGCACGCAGCTGGTGACGGACCGCTTCCCGGGCAACAGCTTCTTCGTGGCCATGGTGCGCCGGGTGCTCATCGACAAGCAGCTGCGCACCGACTGGCTCCAGACGGCCGAGTCGCTCGTCCCCTACTATCCCGCCATCGACATGGCGCGGATGCGCTTCCTCGCCGATGGCGTGAAGCCGGTGGACAGCTTCCTGCTCACGCTGCCCGTGCTGCGTGAGCGCTATGCGGAGGAAGTCAGCCGCGTCAACTCGGTGGCCGTCTCCACCGCCGAGGCCCTGTTCCGCGACAACTACCTGGACCACGACGTGGCCTTCAGTGGCATGGAGCTGGTGGACGTCAAGCTGGAGAAGCCCAAGAAGAAGAAGCTCAAGAAGGGCGAGGAGCCCGAGCCGGAGCGCATGGTGGCCCGCCTCGTCTGGGTGGAGCCCGAGCCTCCCGCGACGGCGACCTACGAGTTCCAGTTCGGCAAGCCGCGCAAACGCGAGCGCGTGGACATCGTCGCCATCCTCCAGGACAAGCAGTACGTCGACCTCAACAAGCTGCTCAAGGGCAACCGCGTGCTCGTGCGGGGGCGCTTCTGGGAATACAAGAAGGGCCTGTCGTCCGTCGAACTGCGCGACGCCCTGCTCTTCCAGGAGCGGGATTGGGCACGCGTGGGTGCCCTCGTCGAGCCGATGGCGCTGGCCACCTGTCCCCTCGCCGTCAACGACCTGTCCGGCATCGCCCCTGTCCAACCCGGCGCATTCAACAGCAGACCGCGCTGAGCCCCCGTCCCTCGCGGGAGCCCCACCTCCGCGAGGTGGGATGGTGACGTCGGCCTTCGACACGTCGTTCCCTGGCGTCGCATCCCTGGCATGACGGCTGCTTCGTCCCTCGCGCCAACGCCAGCGAGGGATGACATGAAGGTCGACGCCGAGGCCCCAGCCGACAGCACTCCGACGAAGCAACGCCCCGACGCGGAGCGGTTCCAACGGGCACTCCAGGAAGCACCTCAGCGAAGCGCCGCGCTGCCCGCGTCCAGGCCGCCGGCCACGCTCGCTCCCGTCCGTGCGCCGGCCCCCACGCTTCGCGCCCCGCCCCGCGCGGAGGCACTCATCGCCGCGCGCGCCACGTCGCCCGTCCTCGCGACCACTCGGGGCGCACTGGCCAGTCCAGAGCGCCTCGCGGTGACACGCCAGGCGATGCATGCCGAGTCCTCCCGCCTGGGCAGCGTTCGCGGTGAAGCCCAGGCCTCAAACCAGGAGCGCACCGAGCACCGACTCACGGACCTCCTCGCCCGAGAGCTTTCGCGCGAGCCCCGGGTGCCCACGAGCACCCCCCTCAAGACGGAGTCGGTGCTCGCGCCACCCGAGGCCCCTCGGCTCGCCGCTTCGCCAGAGAGCACGGGGACAGAAGGACGCATGCCAGCGACAGGCGCAGGCAGCGCGGCACGGAGCGAGGCGCCCCCCACCTCCCGCGTCGATTCAGCGCTGGAGCTCATCGAGCGCATCGAGGTCTTCGTGAAGTCGCAGCGTCCCGCGCTGAGCATCAGCGTCCGGGGAACCCTCGACGCGACGGTGGAGGTGGAGCGGACGGGCCCTCGCGAAGTGGTGCTGCGCATCCAGGGACACCACGGGCCGGTGCCCACCCAGGATGTCGCTCGGCTGCGGGATGCCCTGGAGGCACGCGGGCTGAAGCTCCGCTCGCTGCGTGCTGGATGAGCGGGCCCGGAACGACGAAGGCCCTCTCGCCAGCGACGGGCGGGAGGGCCTCCACGAGACTCACGGGCGCGAACGGCGCCAGTGGCCTACTTGCCGGGCGCGGTCTCCAGCATCGCGCGCTTGCCGTCCTTCTCCTTGTACTCCTCGGCCTCGGCGAGCGGCGCCTTCTTCTCCGCGATGTTCGGCCACTTATTGTTGGAGAAGTCGGCGTTCAGCGCCTTGTACTCCGCCCACTTCGCGGGGAGCTCGGTCTCCGGGAAGATGGCCTTGGTGGGGCACACGGGCTCACAGGCGCCACAGTCGATGCACTCGTCCGGGTGGATGACCAGGAAGTTCGCACCCTCGTAGAAACAATTGACCGGGCAGACCTCGACACAGTCAGTGTACTTGCACTTGATGCAAGGGTCCGCGACGACGTAGGCCATGAAAGCTCTCCTCTAAATATCTTCAGCGCGTCCGTGGGCGCGCAGACTAATGGTTCGTTCCAGGGATGGCACCCTGAATTTGTGACACCTGTCCGACGCGTGTCGCTGTCAGCCGAGCAACCCCTGGGCCCGCAGCTGTTCGGCCACGAGGATGGACCCGCGCGCGGCCCCCATCTTGGTGTTGTGGGAGACGAGCACGTACTTGAAGCCGTTCTCCAGCACACCATCCTCGCGCACGCGGCCCACCGTGGTGGCCATGCCGCCATGCGTCTCCCGGTCCAGCCTCGGCTGAGGACGGAAGGGGTCGTCCATCACCTCAATCCAGCGAACAGGCGAGGAAGGCAGGTCCCGGGCCACCTCGGCGCCGCGCCACTCGCGCATCGCCTGGGTGACCTCCGCCACCGTGGCCTTGGAGCCGAGCGAGACGAAGACGGACTCGGTATGCCCCTCCATCACCGCCACGCGGGTGCAGGTGCAGGACACCCGAATGTCGTGGGGAGTGAGGGCCGCGCCACCCGCGTTCAGGGCACCGAGGATCTTCTTCGTCTCCACCTCGACCTTGTGCTCCTCCTTCGGGATGTAGGGGATGACGTTGTCGATGATGTCCATGCCGATGACGCCCGGAGAACGTCCAGCGCCGGACATGGCCTGCAGGCTGGTCATCAGCACGGCCTTCACCCCGAAGCGCTCGACGAGCGGGGCCAGCGTGACGGCGAGGCCCGTCGTCGTGCAGTTGGGGCTGGGGACGATGAAGCCCTTCCAGCCCCTCTTGCGCTGCTGCTCGCGCACGAGCGGCGCGTGCGCGGCGTTGACGGGAGGGATGAGCAGCGGGACGTCGTCGTCGTAGCGGAAGGCGCTGGCGGCGGAGAAGACGGGGATGTCCCTGGCCAGCCGCGGCTCCAGCTCACGCGCCACGTCCGCCTCCACGGCGGAGAAGACGAGGTCGTAGTCCCTGGCCTGGAGCGCATCGCCGCTGATGACCTGCATGCGGGCCGTCTCGGGCGACAACGGCTCCGAGACGAACCACGCCGTCATGCCGTTGGCCGTGCGCAGGGCGTCCCCATAGGATTTACCCGCCGAGCGAGGCGACGCGGCCAGGCCGGTCAGCTCGATGAACGGGTGATTCCTGAGGGCAGCGATGAACTGCTGCCCCGCGAGTCCGGTGGCGCCAACGAGGGCGGCACGAAGCTTGGCCATGGGGACGGTTCTCCAAAGGAGGAAGTCCGCCGCTCCATACACCCTTTGACGACGCACCGCATCCACCGAACCTCAGCGGGGCAGCGCCACCTGGGCACGGACATGGCGCTCGGTGGGGTAGCCCCCCCGAATCCAGCCCGAGAGGCCTCCGTCGAGACACACCGCCTCGCGCCCATGCATGCGCAGCAGGCGGCAGACCCGGCGCACCTCGGACCCGTCGTGCGTGCCACCGCACAGGACGATGAGCTCGTCGTCGGGAAGCATGCGGTGGTCCCGGGCCACCTCCATGGGGGTCATCCTCAAGGCGCCGGGGATGTGCAGATCATGATGCTCCCATTCGGACGAAGCGCGACAGTCGATGACGAGGACCTCGTCATCTCCCAGGCGCAGATACAGCTCGGTACACAGGATGCTGGGCTCCACGAGGACCTCCGCGGGGGGCTCTCGGGGCTCAACCCGGGACCCCGCGGACCTCTTCCATCCCGCCTGGTCGCCTGCCCCTCCCCGGTCGCACCGGGGCCGGCGGGCCTACAGGCCGAGCTGCTTGGCGATGATCTCGTTCATCACCTCGCTGGCCCCGCCACCGATGGGGCCCAGGCGGGCATCCCGCCAATGACGCTGGATGTCGTACTCCATCATGTAGCCCGCGCCCCCGTGGAGCTGGAGGCACTCGTCGGCGACGCGGCACGCGGTCTCCGTGGCGACCTTCTTCGCCATGGAGGTCTGCGCCACGGCCCACTCCCCCGCCGCGTGAAGGCGCAGTGCGTGGTAGGTCAGCTGGCGGGCGCACTCGCGGGCGGTGAACAGGTCCGCGAGCTTGTGGCGCACCACCTGGAGCTGACTGAGCGACTGGCCAAAGGCGCGGCGCGACTTCACGTGCTCGACGACGCGCTCCAGCATGTCCTCCATGGCGCCCACGGCCCCCAGCGCGAGCGACAGGCGCTCCCACTGGAAGTTGCCCATGATCTGCGAGAAGCCCTGGTTCTCCACCCCCAGCAGGTTCTCCACGGGGATGCGGCAGTCCTCCAGGAACAGCTCGGCGGTGTCCGAGGCCCGCCACCCCAGCTTCTTCAGCTTGCGGCTCACCGTGAAGCCGGGCGTGTCCTTCTCCACCACCAGCATGGACAGCCCCTTGTGCCCCGCGGAGGTGTCCGTCTTCACCGCCATGACGACGAAGTCCGCGCGCACGCCGTTGGTGATGTACGTCTTGGAGCCGTTGACGACGTAGTGGGCGCCATCGCGCCGCGCCGTGGTGCGCAGGCCCGCCACGTCCGAGCCGGCATCCGGCTCGGTGATTCCCAGCGCGCCAATCTTCTCGCCCCGAATCGCCGGGGCCAGCCAGCGGCGCTTCTGCTCGTCCGTGCCGAACAGGTGGAGGGGGCCGGTGGCGATGGTGAACTGCGCCCCCAGGCCCGCGGACACTCCGCCCGAGCCACACCGCCCCAGTTCCTCCAGCAGCACCGCCTCGTAGAGGGGGCCGGCGTCCGTGCCGCCATACTCGACGGGGTACTTCAGCCCCAGGAAGCCCAGCTCACCGAAGCGCGCGAAGAGTTCCCGGGGGAACTCCTCCGCCTCCTCCCAACCCGCGACGTGGGGGAGGATCTCCTTCTCCACCACCGCCCTCACCGTGCGGCGAAAGGCGTCGTGCTCTTCCTCGTACACCCCATGACCATGCAGCATCTGGAAACCCCTCGGCCCATTCGAGCGCGCGAAGCCCAGCGACGGGCACCGCTTCTGACGCGAATCGTACCGGCCGGAGCCGCCCGCGGCTTCCGTTGAATCTTGACCGGGCGGCGGAGGGCTGCGTATAAACCCGGCCCCAGCCGTTGGCGCCATAGCCAAGTGGTAAGGCAAAGGTCTGCAAAACCTTCATTCCCCGGTTCGAATCCGGGTGGCGCCTCAATGAAAAAAGGCCCGATGCGGAAGTCACTCCGCATCGGGCCTTTTCATTTTCCGCGGGCCCAGTGGCAGGCCGGTCGTACGGAGGCCCGGCACTCCCCCTGGAGACGGTTCAGCGGATCAGCAGCCCAGTTCCACGGCGCCGATGTCGGGAGCACCGCCGCAGAACGGCAGCCCCACGTCGGTGCCCTTGTCCACGGCCAGGGCGCCCGGGCCGAAGCCCTCGCCCAGGTCCGCGGAGCCGCTGGCGGACGACGCGTCACCCGTCGTGGACTTGAACTGGTCCACGCTCACCACCGCGCCGTTGCTCTTGAACTGACCGCTGGCGGCGAAGAGGTTGTTGCCCAGCTTCATGCCCGGCGCCTGTCCGCCCATGTCCACGGAGATGGCGCCGTCCAGGATGTTGTTGCGCACCACCGGAGACTGGGTGGGGCCGCCCGTGCCGTGGCCAATGACGAGGCCGGTGGACACGTTGGTGACGGTGTTGTTCACCACCACGGTGCCCTTGGAGTTCTCCAGGCGGATGCCCGTGCCCTCCCCGCCGCCCGCCGCGGTGATGTCGTGCACGCGGTTGCGGCGCACGACGATGCCGGAGGGCACGGGGCCCTCGTGATTCCCACCCACGGAGATGCCCTTGGCGCCGTCGTAGATTTCGTTGTCCTCCACCATCACGTTGTTGGCGGAGTAGTGCACCACCACCACGTCGCCCTTGGCGGTGCTCGACGGGCGGAACTGGTGCATGCGGTTGTTGCGGATGACCACGCCGTAGCAGGTCTTGATGTCCACCGCGTTCTCACGGTTGTTGTAGAAGTGGTTGTTCTCCACCAGCACCCCGTCCGCGGGCGGCAGCGAGCTGAAGCCCTCGGGCCCCAGGCACTGCACGGAGTCACCCGAGTTGTCGTGGATGTCGTTGTTGCGGACGGTGATGTCCTTGGACGTGGGCTGCACGACGACGCCGTGCGAGTCCTGGTTGCCCGTCGTCTTCAGGAAGTCGTGGATGTGGTTGTTCTCGATGATGGCGCCAGTGGCCTTGTTGTAGGTCGTCACGCCCGCGCCACCACCACCGTGGTGCAGCTCCGAGTTCACCAGCGTGGAGCCGGCGACGTTGCCCTCGAAGGTGACGCCGAAGATGGGCTGACGCTGCACGTCCAGTTCGAAGCCGTCGATGACCCAGTGCGGCTGACGCACCTGCACCATCGCGCCACTGCCAGCACCGGGGATGATGCGCGGGCTGCCCTCGCCCTGGAGGGTGATCTTCCCGCCCTCGGTGCCCGGCTTCGCGTTGGCGCCAATGATGACGCGCTCGGCGTACGTCCCGGCCTGCACGCGGATGACCTCGCCAGGGCCCGCCTGGCTGATGGCCTTGTTGATGGTGCGCAAGGGCTGCGCGGCGCTGCCGTCACCGGCGTCATTTCCAGAGGGGCTCACCACCCACTCGCGGGTAAAGGACTTGGCTGACGCGGGCGACAGCGCATTCGCCTGGATGCCCGGCTGGGGCGAAGGCGTGGCGATGTTGGAGTGGTCCGGATGCGACGGCAGCGCGGCCACGGGCGTGTTGGGGACGGCCTGGACACCGATGGGAGGCAGGCTGCCGGTCGCCGTCGGGGCGCCGGGCGTCGACGGATTGGCGGGCGTCGAAGGATTGGAGGGCGTCCGAGTCACCGGAGCACCGGGGATGTTCGGAGTGGGAAGGAAGGCACCCAGGCCCGCTGCGTGAGCGGTCGAACCGAGCATGAGCAGGCTGGCGGCCAGGGTGGCCACGGGAGTCTTCAGCTTCAGGTAGTTGCCTTTGAAAATTCGCATGAGCAGGACCAACGCGAGACGCGCCGCGTTCTATTCGCCACGTGCCAAGCCCACCCGAACGAGCCAACGGGCGTCCGGTCCGTGACAGGCCCCGCCCCGGCGGGTACGGTGTCGCCCCCCGTGCGCACCGCCGTCCTGCTCCTGCTCTCCGTCGTGCTGTTCGCCTCCTGCGCGAGCCCCAAGCCACCACCGAACCTGGCCGGCGCCTCGATGGACAGCCCGGTCAGCGAGCGCCAGGACGCCGGGACGGATGGGGGCTCCGTGGAGCCGCTACCCGTCGAGGACGCCGGGACGACCGACGCGGGCGTGGAGCCCTCCACGGCCGTGAGCACGCCCGGAGAAGACCCGCTCGCCCAGGGCATTCCGGGGCCCGGCGAGCTCAAGCGCCTGGACTTCCGAGGCGGAGAGCCCCGGCTCCCCATCAAGCTCATGGAAGGACGGCGCGAGGCGACGTTCTCCCCCCGAGGCCGGATGCGGATGCGCTTCGGTGGGGCGGTGGACAAGGTGCTGGACGCCGCGGCGGGAACGCGGTGGACGGTGCGCGTGACACAGGGCGAGCCGGCGGTGCTCGCCGCGCGCGTGCAGTTGGGCGAGCACCGGTTCGCGGACCGGGAGGGTCTCGCCGCCGCGCAGGAAGAGTGGAAGGCGCGGGGCCTCGCGGTGCGCGCGCAGGTGCTCGGCGCGGTGTACGGCATCGCCGGCAAGGTCATCGACAACCGGCGCTCGCTGCTCCTGGTCGATGAAGTGCTCACCCCCGAGGACGCGGCGACACGACAGGCGGAGCTGCTGCAGCAGTTCGGCGCCAGGACGACGCTCTTCGAGGAGGTCCGCACCCCGGCGCGCGCCATCCTCGAGGTGCGCGACGAGTCCGGCGCGGTGGTGGGCCTGGCGCAGGACCGACTGGACGCGGACTCACCGGACGGCGCGGGCTTCGACGTGCGCCAGGTGGAGTTCGGCGTCGGCTACGACTTCCACGGCTTCGAGGACCGGACCTTCCGGGGCGCGCTCCAGTTCTCCGTGGACCGCGCGGGCCTGCTGGCCGTGGTGAACGTGGTGCCGCTCGAGGACCTGCTCAAGGGCCTGGTGCCCGCGGAGATCTTCGCGCGGGCCCACTCGGAGGCGCTCAAGGCCCAGGCCGTCACCGCGCGCGGCGAGGTGCTCGCGAAGGTGGGCATCAAGCACCTGGCGGACCCGTATCTGCTGTGCTCGGAGCAGCACTGCGCGGTGTACCGCGGCCGCACGGGCGAGGCGGCCAGCACCTCCGCGGCGGTGGAGGCGACCCGGGGCGAGGCGCTGTTCAGCGCGGACGGTCGGCTGGTGGACTCCGTCTACAGCGCGGTGTGCGGCGGCCACACCGAGGACAACGACATCGTCTGGGGCGGCCCACCGGACCCGAGCCTGCGCGGACGCCCGGACATCCTGGAGCCCTCGGAGGCCTCCCCTTCCCCCTCGCGGCTGGAGGCCTGGCTGGCCACGCCCGACGTGGGGGCCGCCTGCCGGCTGTCCAGCTTCGCCCAGCCCAGCAAGTTCCGCTGGGAGAAGCGCTTCACGGCGGCGCAGGTGGACGCGCTCGTCGCCCGGCTGGGCGTGGGCCGAGTCCAGGCCATGAGCTTCCAGGAGCGGGGCGTGTCCGGGCGGGCCCGGGTGCTCGCGTTATCCGGGGACCTGGGGGCCACCCAGGTGCGTGGCGAACTGAACATCCGGCGGCTCTTCGGGATGTTGAACAGCAGCATGGCGGTGGTGGAAGCCGAGCGGAACGCCGAGGGCCGGCCCACCCACTGGCTTTTCCGTGGCGGAGGCTGGGGCCACGGAGTAGGGATGTGTCAGACGGGCGCCATCGGCCGAGCGGAGGCCGGGCAGCGCTACCAGGATATCCTCCGTCACTACTTCAATGGTGCTGAAGTCGCCCCCATTTACTGACGTGAAGAGGGGGCGCGCCTGCGGAACAGTGCACGTCTCGTGAATGTCCTCCCCTGCCCACCTGTTCTGCCGCGAACGGGACGGGACTAGGCAGCGGGCCCGGAGGTTTATCATCGCGCCGTGAGCACGGGTTCCTCTCCGAAGACAGACTGGCGCCGCAAGAGGCGGCGGCAATCCCCGTGGCGAGTGGTCGCCGCGGTGCTGCTTGCCCTGGCGGTCCATGTCGCCTACCTGTCCGTCGTGCTCTTCACGGGAACGCTTCCCCCCACGGGGCGTGAGCGCAAGGCCGTCACGCGTCCTCCCACGTCCGTGGCCGTGCGGCCCCTGACGGAGGACCAGTGGTCCCGGAATCGGGGCAAGACGGACTCGAAGACGCAGACGACCCAGAAGCCCCGCGTCCAGGACAAGAAGCCCGAAGAGAAGAAGCCGGAGACCCGCCCCAATGGGCAGGTGGTGGACCTGGCGCCGGGCAACGAGCAGGAAGCCCCCGACGCGAAGTACCTCGCGGAGCACAACAACCGCGTGGACAAGGAGACGCGGGCCCGGGAGCAGACGCCCTTCTATCGGAACGCCATGCCGCAGCGCACCGCGCCCCAGGAGCAGAAGGGCGCGGACGTGGAGCCACAGGCGCCGCGCATCGCCGGCAACAACGGCATGGGCAACGATGACCGGCCGCTCGCCGAGGGTGGCCAGAAGTTCGCCTTCGAGATCCCCGACATCCACCGCAAGAACGAAGTGAAGGTGAAGACGGACCCGAACACGCCCGGGGGCGTGGCGGTGAACAACCAGAACGAGAGCGACGAGCTGTCGGGCAACGCGAAGCGGCTGCGAATCCAGCCGGGCGACACCGGAGGCGAGGAAGAAGGCTCCGCCGGACGCGTGGGCTCGCCGGGCATCGCCGCGTTGATGCCGTCGCGCGCGGTGATGGACAAGGTGGTGGGCGCGGCGCCCAATGACCACCTGCGCGACGTGGACGAAGGCGACGGCACGCTGCTCAACTCTCGTGAGTGGAAGTACGCCAGCTTCTTCAACCGCGTGAAGCAGAGCGTGGGCATGCACTGGAAGCCCAACGAGACGCTGCGCCGCAGAGACCCCACCGGCAACATGTTCACCGGGAAGGACCGGCACACGATGCTGGAGATCACGCTGGACGAGAAGGGCCGCGTGACGAACATCGAGGTGGAGAAGAGCAGCGGCCTGGACTTCCTGGACATGGAGGCCGTGTCCTCGTTCCAGCGCGCGCAGCCCTTCCCCAACCCACCGCCAGGGTTGTTGAACGACGACTCGAAGGTGCGCTTCTCGTTCGGCTTCTTCCTGGAGATGGGTGGCGGCCCGCGCATGCGGCTGTTCCGTCAGCCCAACTGACGTTCGCTTCACCACGCGTGGCGTGCGAGGTCCTCGCGGCCGGACGCGGTTCCCACTACGGTGCCGCGCCGTGGACACCTCCCCCGCCGAGAGAAGCGTCGCGCTCCAGCAGCGCAGCAAACGCATCCGCTTCGTGTTGCTCGCCATCCTCCTGGCCAACTGGGTGGTGGCCGGCGCGAAGCTCATCTTCGGACTCATCAGCCAGTCCGCCGCCGTGACGGCGGATGGACTCCACTCGTTCATCGACGGTGGCTCCAACGTGCTGGGCCTGGTGGCCATGGGCGTGGCCTCGCGGCCCGCGGACGACGACCACCCCTACGGGCACGGCAAGTTCGAGGCGCTCGCGTCGCTGGGCATCGGCGCGATGATTGGCATCGGCATGTTGGAGTTGGGGCGCATGGCGCTCGACTCGCTGATGCATGACCGTCACGCGCAGGTGACGCCGGCCATGGCGGTGGTGATGGTGCTCACCCTCTGCGTCAATCTGGTGGTGACGCGCGTGGAGGGGCACTACGGGCGCAAGTACAAGAGCAGCCTGCTGCTGGCGGACGCGAGCCACACGATGTCGGACGTCTTCGTCACGCTGGCGGTGCTTGCGTCGTTGGGACTGGTGGCGATGGGCTACCCCAAGGCGGACGGCATCATCGCGCTGGGCGTCATGGTCTTCGTGGCCTGGGTGGCCTACGGCATCGTCCGGCAGGCCGTGGGCATCCTCTCCGACACGGCGAGGTTGGACCCCGCGCAGGTGGCGCAGCACACCGTGGGCGTGGCCGGCGTGCGCAGTTGCCGAGACGTGCGCAGCCGGGGCATGGAGGAGAGCGTCTACGTGGACCTGAAAATCGAGGTGGACCCGAACCTCACCACCGCGCAGGCCCACGAGGTGGCGGACCGGGTGGAGCGCACACTCCACGCCGCCTATCCGCAGGTGGTGGACGTCGTCGTCCACGTGGAGCCGGAGCACGAGGGCGCGGACCGCGCGCAAGGTGCCACGCCGCACGTGAGCTGAGTCGGCGCCCCCGCGTGACGCGTGGGAGCGCGACGGCCCCGCGAGAGACAAGAGCCGTATGCTCTCGTGGGCCGAGGCAAAGGCCCCGCGTAACGACAAGGGCCGCCTCCCTACGTACGGGAAGACGGCCCCAGGAAGTACCCGGCCTATACGGCCCGTCAGGCGACGGCGGGCTTCGGCTCCGGCGTCATGTAGTCCTCGATGGGCGGGCACGAGCACACGAGCTTGCGGTCCCCGAGCACGTTGTTCAGGCGTCCCACGGACGGCCAGAACTTGTTGTCGCGCACCCACGGCGCCGGGAACACCGCCAGCTCTCGCGAGTACGGACGGTTCCACTCCGGATTCGTAATCGTGCGGACCGTGTGGGGCGCGTTCTTCAGGACGTTGTTGTCCTTCGGCATGCGGCCCTCCTCGACCTCACGAATCTCCTGACGAATGGCGATCATCGCGTCGCAGAAACGGTCCAGCTCCGCGCGGGACTCGCTCTCCGTCGGCTCGATCATCAGCGTGCCCGCGACGGGGAACGACACCGTCGGCGCATGGAACCCGTAGTCCATCAGCCGCTTGGCCACGTCCTCGACCTCGACACCCGACGTCTTCTTCAGCGGGCGCAGGTCGACGATGCACTCGTGCGCCACCCTGCCCCGCTTGCCCCGGTACAACACCGGGTAGTGGGGCTGGAGCCGCTCGGCGATGTAGTTGGCGTTGAGGATGGCCAGCTTCGTCGCCTTCGTCAGGCCCTCCCCACCCATCATCGCGATGTACATCCAGGAGATGAGCAGGATGCTCGCGCTGCCCCACGGGGCCGCGGAGATGGCGCCGATGGCGTCCGCCCCACCCGTCTGGATGACCGGGTGTCCCGGCAGGTACTTCACCAGGTGGCTCGCCACGCAGATGGGACCCATTCCCGGGCCACCACCGCCGTGCGGGATGCAGAACGTCTTGTGCAGGTTGATGTGGCAGACATCCGCGCCGACCAGCCCGGGCGCCGTGAGGCCCACCTGCGCATTCAGGTTCGCGCCATCCATGTACACCTGCCCACCGCGCTCGTGGATGATGGAGCAGATCTCCTTGATCTCCTCCTCGAACACGCCGTGCGTGGACGGGTACGTCACCATCAGCGCGGCGAGCTTGTCCTTGTGCTCCTCCGCGCGGGCGCGCAAGTCGGTCAGGTCGATGTTGCCGTTCTCATCGCACTTGGTGACGACGACCTTGTAGCCCGCCATGACGGCGGAGGCCGGGTTGGTGCCGTGCGCGGAGGACGGGATGAGGCACACGTCGCGGTGCCCCTGCCCTCGCCCCTGGTGATACGCGCGGATGACGAGCAGGCCCGCGTACTCGCCCTGGCTGCCGGCGTTCGGCTGCAGCGAGCAGCCCGCGAAGCCCGTGATTTGCGAGAGCATCTGCTCGAGCTGCTCGAAGATGACCTTGTAGCCGGCCGCCTGCGAGGTGGGCGCGAAGGGATGCAGCCGGCCGAACTGCGGCCACGTCACCGGAATCATCTCCGCGGTGGCGTTGAGCTTCATCGTGCAGCTGCCCAGCGGAATCATCGAGTGCGTCAGGGACAGGTCCTTCGCCTCGAGCCGCCGGATGTAGCGCAGCATCTCCGTCTCGGAGTGGTAGCTGTTGAAGACGGCGTGCGTGAGGAACGCGCTCGTGCGGCGCAGCTCCGGCACCACCGGCGTCTCCACGTTGGCGCCCACGTCCTCCAACGACGGCGCCGCCGCCTTGCCCGCGCCCGTGGCGAACGCGGTGAGGATGGCCTCCACGTCGGACACGCGGGAGGTCTCGTCCAGCGACACACCCAGCGTCTTCTCGTCGATGCGGCGGAAGTTCATCCGCGCCGACTCCGCCGCCCCGAGCACCGCGCGCACCTGCGGCGTCGTCAGCTCCACGCGCAGCGTGTCGAAGTACTGCTCGTGCCGGACCTTCAGCCCCAGCTTCGCCAGCCCCCGCGCCAGCAACACGGTGAGCCCGTGCACGCGCTCGGCGATGGCCTTCAGGCCCTGGGGCCCATGGTAGACGGCGTACATGCTGGCGATGACGGCCAGCAGCACCTGCGCGGTGCAGATGTTGCTCGTCGCCTTCTCGCGGCGGATGTGCTGCTCGCGCGTCTGCAGCGCCATGCGCAGCGCGCGCCGGCCCTGCGCGTCCTCGGAGACGCCGATGAGGCGGCCCGGCATCACGCGGGTGTACGCGTTCTTCGTCGCGAAGTAGCCCGCGTGCGGACCGCCGTACCCCATGGGCACGCCGAAGCGCTGCGCGCTGCCCACCGCCACGTCCGCGCCGAACTCGCCCGGAGGCGTCAGCAGCGTAAGGCTCAAGAGGTCCGCGGCGACGATGAACAGGCCCCCCGCCGCATGAACCTTCTCGCCGAACGCGCGGTAGTCCAGCACCGCCCCATCCGTGGCCGGGTACTGCACCAGCGCGCCCACGTACTTCTTCGCGCCCAGGTCCACCGTGCGGTGGTCGCCCACGACGACCTCCACGCCCAGCGGCTCGGCGCGCGTGCGCACCACATCCACCGTCTGCGGGTGGCAGCCCTCGGAGACGAAGAAGGCGGCATTGGCGTCGTCGCCCTTCACGTGCAGCGCCAGCGCCATCGCCTCGGCGGCGGCCGTGCCCTCGTCGAGCAGCGACGCGTTGGCGACCTCCAGGCCCGTCAGGTCCATCACCAGCGTCTGGAAGTTGAGCAGCGCCTCCAGCCGGCCCTGGGCAATCTCCGCCTGATAGGGCGTGTACTGCGTGTACCAGCCCGGGTTCTGGAAGATGTTGCGGAGGATGACGTTGGGCGTGTGCGTGTCGTGGTAGCCCATGCCGATGAAGGACCGGAACACCTGGTTCTTCGCGGCGATGGCCTCCAGTTGCGCGAGCAGGTCATGCTCCCCGCGCGCCGGCCCCAGCCGCAGCGGCTCCTTGGAGCGGATGGCCGGAGGCACGGTCTGGTCGATGAAAGCATCGAGCGAGTCCACGCCCAGCGCGGACAACATCTGCTTCAGCTCCTGCTCATCCGGACCGATGTGCCGGCCGGCGAACGACTCCTGGTACTTCCAGTTCAGGGACATGGCGGTGGTGGCTCGCGTGCGACTCACGACGGCGGAGTCGGAAATTTCGAGGACCGTCACTAACAACGGCCCTGCGGCGCTTCACTCTCAGGCTTCTTTGAGCAGGTTGCCGTAGGCGGCGGCATCCAGGAGCTCGCTCAACTGCTTGGTGTCCGAGAGCTCGATTTCGACAATCCACCCGAAGCCATAGGGGTCGGTGTTCAGCGTCTCGGGGGCGTCGGAGAGTGCAGCGTTCACCTTCGTGATCTTCCCGGAAACGGGCGAGAAGAGCTCGGAGACGGCCTTCACGGACTCGACGGTGCCGAACGGCTCGTCCTTTTCGATCGTCGTGCCCACCTTGGGCAGCTCCACATAGACGACGTCGCCGAGCGTGTTCTGGGCGTGGTGGGTGATGCCCACCGTCACCTTGTTGCCCTCGACGCGGGCCCACTCGTGCTCGTTGGTGTACTTGAGGTTTTCGGGGATGTTCGGATCGGACATGGGGTGCTCCTCGACAGGGCTAGAAGGAACTCAGGGCTTCTTGTGGAACGGCGTCTTCACCACCACGGCGGGAACGGCGCGACCGCGAATCTCGACGTCGAAGGTGGAGCCCTCCGCGGCCAGCTCCGCGGGCACGTAGCCGATACCGATGGGCTTCTTCACCGTCGGGCCCATGGTGCCGCTCGTCACCTCGCCCACCGGCTTGCCGTCCTTGTGGATGGGGTAGCCGTGACGGGGGATGCCCGCGCCGGTCAGCTCGAAGCCCACCAGCTTGCGCTTCACGCCCGCGGCCTTCTGCGCCACCAGCGCGTCCTTGCCGATGAAGCCCGCCTTGTCCAGCTTGACGATCCACCCCAGCCCCGCCTCCAGCGCGGTGTGCGAGTCGTCGATGTCATTGCCGTAGAGCGCGTACTTCATCTCCGTGCGCAGGCTGTCGCGCGACGCCAGGCCGCACGGCTTCACGCCGTCCTGCTGGCCCTCGGTGAGCAGCGCGTTCCAGAGCGACACCGCGTCACCCGGGGCGCAGTACAGCTCGAAGCCATCCTCACCCGTGTAGCCGGTGCGCGAGATGATGGCGCGCACGCCCGCCACCTCGCCCTCCGCGAAGCGGTAGGTGCCCACCTTGGACGTGTCCGTCTTCGTCAGCCGCTGCACCAGGCCGGCGGCCTTGGGGCCCTGCACGGCGATCTGCGCGTAGTCCTCACCCCGGTCCACGGGCGTGACACCGCGCGCATGCTCCTTCATCCACGCGAAGTCCTTGTCGCGGTTGCTCGCGTTGACGCAGATGAGGATGCGCTCGGGGCTGAAGCGGTAGGCGACGACGTCGTCGACGAAGCCTCCCTGCTCGTTGAGCAAGCCCGCATAGACGGCCTGCCCGTCCGCGATGCGAGCGAGGTCATTGGAGATGAGGGCGTTGACGGTCTCCAGCGCGCCGGGACCCGCGAACTCCACCTCGCCCATGTGCGACACGTCGAAGAGTCCAACGTGGTTGCGCACCGCCTCGTGCTCGGCGATGACGGAGGTGTACTGAACGGGCATGTCCCAACCCGCGAAGTCGACCATCCGAGCGCCCAGCGCGCGGTGGGCGTCGTTGAGCGGCGTACGCCGGGCCATCGGCTTCTCCTGATGAAGGGGGAGTGAAAACGGCGCGGACTATAGCCGCGCACCTTCGCCGATCAAGGCCGACGGGGACCGTCTACACTGGGACCAACATGAAGATTCGTAATCGATTGAATCCGTCCAACCCCTGCTTCTCCTTCGAGTTCTTCCCCCCGAAGACCGACGAAGGGGTGGCCAACCTGCTCAAGACGCTGGAGGACCTGGCGCCGCTGGAGCCCGGGTTCGTCTCCGTGACGTACGGGGCCGGCGGCAGCACGCGGGACAGGACGCTGGAGCTCGTCACGCGCATCAAGGCGGAGACGGGAATCGAGGCCATGGCCCACCTGACGTGTGTGGGCCACACGCGAGAGGAGCTGCGGGAGCTGCTCCAGCGGCTGGCGGACGCGAAGATGGACAACGTCCTCATCCTCCGTGGAGATCCGCCGCAGGGACAAAAGTCCTTCGTCACCGCCGAGGGTGGCTTCACCTACGCCACGGAGCTGGTGCGATTCATCCGAGAAGAGGATTTCAACTTCTGCCTGGGAGGCGCGTGCTATCCGGAGGGCCACGTGGAGACGGCCTCCCGTGACGACGACCTGCGTCATCTCAAGGCCAAGGTCGATGCGGGGCTGGACTTCGTGGTGACGCAGCTCTTCTTCGACAACGCGTTCTACTTCGACTTCGTGGAGCGGGCCCGTCGCGCGGGCATCAACGTCCCCATCGTCCCCGGCATCATGCCCATCACCAACTTCGAGCAGGTGCAGCGCTTCACGCGGATGTGCGGAGCGACGGTGCCCATGCGGCTGGGCCTGCAGTTGGAGCGGGTGAAGGACCAGCCGGACGCGGTGGTGCAGCTGGGCGTGGCGCACGCCACGGTGCAGTGCATGGAGCTGCTGTCACGCGGCGTGCCCGGCATCCACTTCTACACGCTCAACAAGTCCCCGGCGACGCGGATGATCGTGAGCGCACTGAGAGCCCGTACATGAGCGGTCCTGGTATCCAACTTCCTCCGGAGGACCCGCGCGCGAAGGTCATCGAGATTGTCCGCGCCCCGGCCTTCTTCCTGCTGTGCACGGGCGTGCTGAACGTCATCTTCAACATCCTGGGCTTCGTGCTCGCCGCGTTGAATGTGACGTCGCCGTTCGCGGGCCCGGGCGGGGCTCCGCTGGAGCTGTCGGGCTCGCTGGCGCTGATGCTGCTGGTGGGCATCCTCTGCGGCGTGCTGTCGGCGTGGGGCGCGCTGAGCGCGCTCAACCTCAAGGGCTACGGCCTGGCCACGGTGGGCGGCATCACCGCGCTGTACATCCTGTCCCCCGGCTGCGTCGTGGGAGTGCCGGTGGCTGTCTGGATGCTCTTCACCTTGCGCCGCGACGGCGTGCGCGAGGCCTTCCGAAGCTGACGGGCCCGCGGTCGGAGGCGATGTTTCAGACAGACGTGTTGGACGAGAAGCCAACGGGTGTCTCGTCCCGTCGGGAGGCATTCATTCCAGCCTTCCGCACAAAGACTGTCGAGTCCGTGTGCGAGTGGCTGCCCTGGAGTCCCAAGGCGTCTGGGAGTCTTCGTCCACGGAGTTCTCATGTCTCTGGAGGGCACGAGCCCCCTCGTCATCACCCGGCTGCGCTGAAGCACCTCCCAGCGGACGTGGGCCGCTGGTTCCCGACAAGGCCGTGCGACTGACGGTCGGACTGGTGAGGTTGCTTCACGGGCCTCACTCATCCGGCCCCGCGCAACTGGCTTTCATGGGTGCGGGGTGGACGGCTCGGGCGCTCCGAGCCTTCCAGCGACTCACATCCCAGCCGCCCACGGAGCCCTTCATGTCGTCGAGAGTCCTCCTGTCCGCCCTGCCCGCGCTGCTCGGCGCACTCCTCCTCCAAGCCACGCCCGCGTCGGCGCAGGTGGGCACGACGGACCTGACGTGCTCCGGCGGCGCCTATCAGACCTGGGAGCCCGGACTCCGGCTGTCCAACCGACGCGTCACCGCCACGAACTACACGAGCTACGACACGTGCACCTCGAACGACACGCTCGTCACCTCGGGCGTGCTCGTGGCCACGACGGAGCTGTCCACCAGTTGCGGCGGCAACCTGGGCCCGAGCGAGACGACCGTCACCTGGGATGACGGCTCCGTCTCGACCTTCGCCCTCAAGGGCGCCGGAGTGGATGTCATCAACGGCGCCAGGGTCTTCGTCTCCGTCGGGCTGGTGACGGGAGGCCGCTTCCAGGGAGACGCCGTGATGATGACCCAGGCGATGAGTCCCCTGGACCTCACGCCGTGCCTGTATCCCTCCGGCCTGACGGCGCTGTCGGGCCCGAGCACCCTCCGCCTCACGCGCCTGTTCTGAGGCGCGGGGCCTTCGCGCCTCACGACGAGCAGGCGACCCCGGTCACCGAGCGCACTCGGGGCAGGCAGATGGTGAAGACACTGCCCTCCCCCTCGCGGCTCTCCACCCGCAACGTCCCACCGTGCTGCCGCACGGTGCTGGACACCACCGTCAATCCCAGGCCCGTGCCGTGCTCCTTGGTGGTGAAGAGCGGGTCGAAGATGTGGTCCAGCACACCCGCCGGAATCCCTCCACCGTTGTCGGAGACCCGGATGTGGAAGGCCCGCCCGACGCCCAGCTCCGCGGAGACCTCCACGACTCCCTGGCGGCCCAGGGGCATCGCCTCCACCGCGTTCTGCACCAGGTTGATGAGGACCTTGCGCAGCATCTCCCGGTCCACCCAGGGGGGCTCGAGCGCCGTGGGCACGTGGTTCACCACCGCCACGCCCTCGCGCGAGGGCACCACGTCGATGACCTCTTCCATCAGCCCGTGCAACGAGCACGGCTGGAGCACCAGCGGACGCTCCCGCACGAACTCCAGCATCTCCGACGTGAGGCTGGCGCAGACGCCCAGCTCCCGGTCGACGATGGCGAGGAAGCGCTGCAGCCGGGGGTCCTCCAGCGCCCCCTCCACGTTGCGCAGCCTCCGCGCCACCGCCGCGTTCGCCGTGCGCGCGGCCGCCAGCGGATTGCGCAGCTCGTGGCTCACCGTCGCCGTCAACTGCCCCACCGCCGCCAGCTTCTCCAGGCGAGCCATCCGCTCACGCGAGTCCTCCAGCTCCCGGCCACTGCGCTCCGTCACCCGCTCGCGCTCCTGCTTCTCGCGTTCATACGCGCGCTCCAGCAACACCTGCCGCTCCGCGACGCGCCGCATCTCCCGCGCCACGCCCCGACACGCGAGCACCAGCACCCCGTCCACCAGCCCCACCCAGAACGCCAGCTCCAGCACGCTCCACCCCGGCGCTCCAGAGAACGTCGCCCCCGGCTCCGGCCAGCCAATCCCTCGCAGCACATGGGCCACCACCGCCGTCACGCCCGCGGTCAGCAGCACCCTCGGGTCCCGATAGAAGCTCAGGAGCGCCAGCGAGCCGAAGACGTGGAAGTGTGTCTCCAGCCGCGCGCCCGACAGATGCACGAGCAGCACGGACCACAACACCTGCGTCACCGCCATCACCTGCCGCGTCACCACCGCGCCCGGCCGCACCAGTGCCAGCGTCACCGGGATGATGCACAGCGGCCCGCCCAGGAGCAGCGCCACCCACAGCGGCTCCGGACTGGGGCGCAGCCTCCAGTCCCACGGGTGCGCGGACGTCACCACTGCCAGGGCGAGCGCGAAGAGCCACTGCCCCCCCATCAGCCAGATGCACAGCCCATCCGCCCGCCTTCGCACCGCGCTCAAGTACTCCGACAACAGCCACCGCACGCGCGACTCCAGCGCCGCGTCCAGCAGCTTGGAATCCTGTCGCCCGGGCTCCGCCGCCAGCGGCGTGGGACGCATGACCTCCAGCGTGCCCAGATGACTCGCCAACGCCCGTCCCGCGAGCGCATCCGTTTCTTGGTTCTTCGACATCCTCAGGCTCACCCCGGCCGTGCTGGCCCCTCAGGATCCGCCCCATACTAACGCGCCGCGCATATCCAGCAATGCAGTTCTTTCCGCTTTAACCGGTTGTGGCGTCGCCAACACCTGTCCCGGCCTCGTGGGCGGCGGGGCGCTGCGGGCTCCAATGGCAGGCGTTGTACCTGGGTACAATTCCAAAGCCAGACGCGACGACATCCGGTCAATCCGGCTTTAAATCGAGTTGCAGGAAGCCGCCCTGGACATATCATCGCGGCGTGGTGATGGCGGAGGACGCGGCCCACGCAGGCCGGAGCCTGCTCTGGCCCGGGCCGGTGGACTCCCCGACGGCTGGCGTTGGATTGAAGGCCTCGCTCCGCCCCCGGGGGGGTGGGCGGAGCGAGGCCCGCGGTATCCCTTCAGCTCAGCGTGCGGCGTGCACCAGCAGCTTGCGCAAGAGCGGCTCCAGCAGCTCGCGCCCCCGAAGCGCCGAACGCCACCGCTCCGGAATGGCCCGCGCGCCCAGCATCACTCCCGCGACGCCGCCCGCCACCGCCGCCGTGGTGTCGGTGTCATTGCCCAGTCGCACCGCGGCGCGGACCACCTGCTCGTAGCCGCCGCCGGCCGCCACGCAGTCGCGCGCTGAACGCAGACAGTCCACCACATACCCGGAGCCGCGACCGGGCGTGTCCTCGACGCCGCGCGGAAGGACGACATCGTCCAGCTCCGTGCGGGCCTCGGTGCCCTCGGGATGCAGCGCCCAGAAGGCCTCCAACGCGGCGTCCCAGGGACGGTCCGAGCCCTCCAGCGCGCGGCGGGCCCAGAGGCAGTACAGCGCGCAGCACACCCGCGAGCGAAGGTGGCCATGCGTCACCAGGGACTGGAGCATGGCGTCGGAGGCGAGCTCCTCGTCAGTCCCGCGATGCCACAGCGCGAGCGGCAGCACGCGCATGAGCGAGCCATTGCCGTTGTCCTGCTGACCCGAAGGTCCGGAGCTCGTCCCAGGCACTCCGGCGCGGAACATGGACAGGGCCCGGTCCGTCTGGATGCCCACGTCGAAGACCTGACCATCCACCGCGAGGTAACCCCATTCCCGCCAGTTCACCAGGCGCCGGCCCAGGTCCTCCAGGTCCAGCCGCCCCTGGTAGAGCAACGAGTCCAACAGGCACAGCGCGTGGGCGCCATCGTCGGACCAGGTCCCGGGGGGAACGTCGGGGTGGGAGCGACCAAAGCCCGCGGGGGGCTCGAACTCAATCGCGTCCGCCGAGGGAATCCTCTCCGACGGGTGGAACTCGTAAGGCACGCCCAGGGCGTCTCCCACCAACAGCCCCAGCAGCCCTCCCTCGATTCGCTCCTCGCGCGTCACCACGAACCCCCTCCAGTCCTTCGCCCAGCGTCCGGGATTGGACGCTGGCGCCCACGCCCGCCCTCCGTCAAGCCGTCACGGCGCGGACGCGGCAAGGGGCCTTCCGGGAGCAGGCGTGCAACGGCCCCCCTGCCCGAGCACGCCGCCAGGGTGATGTTCCCCGGCAAGGCGGTCCGCACTTTCGTCCCCTGAAGAGTCGTTCGCTCCGGAGCCCCCGGCGCCATGCAGGCGATGAGCGACTCCCCGCACCGGGCCAACTGGTGCCGAACCACGGAGGAGGCATTCGCATGGCTTTCAACCTCATCGACATGGTGCGTGAGCGTTTCACGGGCAACGTGATGCAGCAGATGGGTTCCGCGATGGGCGAGGACCCCAGCACACTGGGCAAGGCCTTGCCCGGTGCCATCGCCGCGGTGGGCGGGAGCGTGGCGGAGCGAGGCTCCACGGAAGCAGGCGCCCAGCGGCTGATGTCCCAGCTCAACGAAGGCGGCTTCACGGGGCCCAACGCGGGCAAGGAAGACATCCTCTCCGCGGACACCGAGGAGAAGGGACAGGGCATGCTCAGTGGCCTGTTTGGAGACAAGCTGGGCAGCATCACCAGTGCGCTCGGTCGCTCCAGCGGGTTCAGCAACAGCAAGTCCGCGGGCGGGATGATGGCCCTGGTGGCTCCCGTCATCATGGGCGTCATCGGCAAGCACGTGCGTGACAACCGCATGGGCGCCGCGGGGCTGGGACAGCTCCTGGGCAGCCAGAAGTCGCTGCTGTCGTCCGCGCTGCCCGCGGGGCTGGGCAGCATCCTGGGCATCGGTGGCGCCGCCGCGGCGGTGGGGCCCCGCGTCGTCGAGGAGGTCCACGAGACGCGCGCCATCCCCACCGTGGAGACGGTGCGGCGGCAGCAGCCCATCGAACGGGCGCCGGTTCACCACGCGGAGCCCAAGAAGAGAAACCTCTCCTGGGTCATCCCGGTGGCGCTGCTCGCGCTGCTGGCGGGCTGGTTCCTCACGCGCGGACGCCGCAGTGAGCCCCGGCGCGAGCAGGCGGCCGTCACGGAGCCCGCGCGGCCCCAGGCGCAGCCGCAGCCACAGCAGCGCCCGACGGACACCGGCGTGGGTGGCGGCGGCACGGCGGGCACCACGCCGCCGGTGGCCCGGGATGCACAGGGCATGCGGCAGGCCATCGACAGCGGCGCGCGCAGCTTCATCCTGGCGGGCGTGGCCTTCGAGGAAGGCTCCGCGACGCTGACGCCGCAGAGCGACGCGAGCGTGGGGCAGCTGGCCTCGGTGCTGCGTGAGAAGCCCAACTCGCGCGTGCGCATCACCGGCCACACGGATGCCACGGGTGATGCGACCGTCAACAGCCAGCTGGCGAAGAGCCGGGCGGAGGCGGTGCGCTCCGCGCTCGTCGATGATGGCATCTCCGCCAATCGCGTGGACGTCGCCGCCGTGGGTGCCTCGCAGCCCCTGGCGCCCAACACCACCACGGAGGGCCGCGACATGAACCGCCGCATCGAGGTCCAGGTGCTGAGCCGCTGAGTCCTCGGACGTCCCCGGTCCGCCGGGCGCGTCGTCAGACACGAGCACGGGTCGGGCCTCCGCGTGGAAGAACACGTGGGGGCCCGACGCGTCATGTCGTCGACGACGGCCAGCGCCCTCGCCCTCCCGCGTCATCCCACGGCACATCGCGCCGTGGCCCGCAGGGGACTCGGCCTGCGACGTGTGAACACACCGTGCGTTCATTCCATGAGTGGGACGCAACGACCAGAAGCCGCCACATCCCGCACGCCTGGCGGTCCGCGCTGTGAATTGGCCATCACCTCCCGGCGCGGTGGGGATGAGCCTCTTGTCCCGGCCCCTCGTCTGGAAGGTGCCTGCAACTGTCCCCACTGAGACAGCACACACCGACCCGCGTCGCACCCGGCCGGGCTTTTCAGAGTACTCGGATTGCCTCACTTTCAGGAGCGAGTCCGGGGGCCGCGCGCCTCCTGACTCAACTTCCATGTCGGGGGGGAGCCCATGACAGTGATTGCGTTCCGGAGCAGGGAAAGAGAAGTCATCGACCCTGGGTGCGAGCTGGAACGGCGACTGGGACTGACGGCGAGCGAAGACAGGGCCCGGGGCATGTTCTTCCTGGGGGTGTTGGATGTGGTGCGCCGCGAATCAGGAGAGACAGCGGCGGCCCGCTGCCTGGCGGCCTCCGGCGAGCGGCGCTTCGTCCCCTTCTTCCTCTACCCGGTCAGCGCCTTCCTCCGGATGTCTTTCGCGGCGGCGGAAGTTCTCGCGCCCAGACTCGGCGGCTTCGAGACGGCGATGCGCATCATCGGCGCGCAGGCGACCCATGACTTCCTCGACTCGGTGGTGGGCCGCAGCTTCCTGATGCTCGCCGCGGGAGATCCGCGTCGACTCATCAACAATCTTCCGTCTGGCTATCGCACCGCCGTCACCTATGGCGAACGCCATGTCACCTGGACGGGCGCGCACGAGGGCTGCTTCAACGTGTTCAGGGACTTCATGCCGCACACCTACCATGAGGGGGTGTTGCTGGCGGTGTTGCAGGCCGTGGGGACGCGCGTCGCCAGGGTCCGCGGACGGCCCTTGAGCCTGCTGGACTGCGAATACGTCATGTCCTGGGCGTAGGAAACGCCGCCATGCCGTCATCAGGGGCGGCGGATGTGAAGTGTCGCTCAACTCCTCCCGAGGAGGGCGTGGGTTTCCCAGACAAGCGGCGTACGACCATGACATGGACGCGAGCACGCACAGGGACGAGGGTCTGGAGATGGGCGAGGAGCGCGGCGGGGTCGACCCCCTCACGGAGCTCGCGAGAAGACTGGCGTTGACCACGTCGCGGGACAAGGCGCGAGGCATGTTCTTCCTGGGCGTGCTGGACGTGGTGCGCCGCGTGGCCGGAGAGGCGGCCCGAGCCCGGTGCCTCACCACCTCCAAGGAGCGCCGCTTCGTCCCCTTCTTCCTCTATCCCATCAATGACTTCCTCCGGTTGTCGTACTGCGCCGCCGGGCTGCTCGCGCCCAGGCTCGGCGGCTTCGACAGGGCCCTGGAGACGATGGGAGCGCAGGCCACGCGGGACTTCCTCGCGTCGGCGCTGGGAAGGACGCTGCTGACCGCGGCCAATGGCTCACCCCGCCGGCTCGTCGAACACCTGCCGTGGGGGTACTCCGCGTCCGTCAGCTACGGTGAGCGGCACGTGTCGTGGGAGAGCGAGCGCAAGGGCTGTCTCCACATGCGGCGCGACTTCATGCCTCCTCCGTACCACCAGGGGGTGCTGCTCGCCGTATTGCAGACCCTCGGCGCCAGGGACGTGCGCGTCGAGGGTCATGAGCCACGGCTGCTGGACTGCGACTACGCCCTGGCCTGGGAATGAGTCACGCCGGCCGCGTCACTCGTTCTGGCTGATGTAGTGGATGATGGCGGCGTAGAACCCCAGTTCGTCGAACAGGTCCGGGCCGAAGCCCACGACGTCCAGGTGGTCCTGGTCCAGGACGCTGGACAGCGACGTCATCTGCGCGCTGCCGGGCGCGTTGAGGTCCGTGACGGGCCCCAGCGAGCCGTCCACGGTGATGGTGTCCAGCCCGAGCGGCGCGTCCGTGTAGCGCAGCCGAGGTCCCATCTGCTGGGAGTTGATGCCAACCACGCCGTCGTCATCGCGCTCGTTGCGCACGCCGTCGCCCTGCCCCGCCGCGCCGTCGTTGTCACAGTCGTCGACGCAGAACCCGTCCCCGTCGATGTCATAGAACGCCAGGCGCACCAGGAAGAACGCGGGATTGACCTCCAGCCCGGCCTGCGCGGTGAGCAGCGACGCATAGTGGGAGGCATAACGCGAGTCCATGGGGTTGGCCGCGTTGAAGGCCTTCATGCCCGTGACGATGCCGTCCGTGGCGTCCGCGTCGTTGTAGATGAGCTGCTTGACGGCGGCGATGCCGTCGTTGCCCGGCTTGTAGATGATGTCGCCGAAGATGTTCGCCAGCGCAGCGACCACGGACGTCACCCCGGGCCCCAGGTCCAACACATACTTCGCCACCGGCGAGCCCCGGTGCGGCGAGGACACGCTCACGATGACGTCCACCACGGCGCGGCCCTGCCGTTCAAAGAGCACCTTTGCGGCCTTGCGCGCGTCGATGCCGCCCTGCGAGTGGCCGACGATGTTCACCCGCGTCGCGCCCGTGGTCGCCAGCACACCCTCGATATCGGACGCCAGGTCCAGCCCACGCACCTCCGAGGACTGGAAGGCCTGCACCTGCGCGCCGAACGCCCGCTGTCCCGAGTCCAGGTAGGGGTTGCAGCTCAACTCCAGCAATTCGTCACACGCATCCCCCACGAAGTTGCCCAGCTCGTCCCCGAAGTAATCAAAGCCCAGCAGGTCGTCATAGCCGGACAGGCCATGCGCGAAGACCACCGGATGAAGCGTGCGCCGCGCCTGCTGTGCCCAGGCGACGCCCTCCCCTCCCATCCACCAGGCGCAGACGAGCGCCAACCCTGTCTGAATCCCTCTCATGTCGCTCACTCCTCACCCACGCCTGCTCGCGTGGGCCCTCAGCGCCTCTGCGGGCAGCCCCGCCACCCGCACGGCTCGTGTCCGGCCCGTTCCCCCTGGCCAGCACCCACCGACGAACAACGTGCGACGCGAGACAACCGGGCAGTCAGGCCCGGCGAAGGACTCGTCGGAGAGCGTCTGCCTTTACTAGCGAAGACCCGGCTCCCCGGGGCGGCCAATTCCAGGAGCGTCGTGAAACACACACGTCAGCGCCCCAAAGACTGTCAATGGGAGGAAGGGACAAGACTCCGGATGGCCGCCTCGAGCGTGTTGCGGATGAGCATGGCGATGGTCATGGGCCCGACGCCGCCGGGCACGGGGGTGATGAAGGACGCGCGCTCGGAGGCGGCGGCGAACTCCACGTCACCCACCAGCTTGTTGTCCTCCTCCTTGCGGTTCATCCCCACGTCGATGACCACCGCGCCAGGCTTTATCCACGCGCCCTTCACCAACTCCCGCACGCCCACCGCCACGACGAGGATATCCGCCCGCGACACCTCGCTCGGCAGGTCGCTCTTGCTGTGGCAGAGGGTGACGGTGGCGTTGCGCTGCAGGAGCATCAGCGCCATCGGCTTGCCCACGATGTTGCTGCGGCCCACGACGACGGCCCGCTTGCCGGACGGCTCGCAGCCAATCTCCTCCAACAGCCGCATGACGCCCAGGGGCGTGCAGGGCCGGGTCGCCGCGCGGCCCAGCAGCAGGCTGCCCGCGTTCATCGGGTGGAAGCCGTCCGCGTCCTTCTCCGGCCGCACCGCGGAGATGATGACGTCCGCGTCGATGTGCCGGGGCAGGGGCAGCTGCACCAGGATGCCGTGCACCGCGGGGTCCTCGTTGAGCCGGTGCACCAGCGCCAGGAGCTCGTCCTGCGACACCGTGGAGTCCCGGTGGTGCTCCCAGGAGTGGAAGCCCACTTCCTCGGCGGCCTTCTTCTTTCCGGTGACATACGTCTTGGACGCGGGGTCTTCCCCCACCCGCACCACGGCGAGTCCGGGGACGAGGCCCCGCTCCACCTTGAGCCGATCCACCTCCGCCTTCACCTCGGCTCGCACCCGCGCCGCCACTGCCTTGCCGTCGATCAACTGGGCCATAGCGCGGCCCACTCTATGAGAGACTCCCTTCCCGGTAGGGAGGGAAACCGCGGCCATGGGCTCAGGAAAAGTGCTCGGGGTGATGATAGGTCTCTGTGTCGGGCTGCTCATCGGCAGTCCGTGGGCCATTGTCCTGCTTGGGGCAGTGGGTGGCTTCGTCGGACACCGGTTCGACGAGATGAACGCCCTGCCCGCCGAGTCCCCCGACGCCCTTGCCGACTTCCCCCCCGTCGTGCCCTCCGCGTTCGCGGGACGGGGCGGGCCCCGCGACGCCGCGTCCGTGCAGGAGGAGGCCGACGCGCACCTCACGCGCAGCCTCTGTGCCCTCTTCGTGGAGGTCGCTCGCGCCGACGGTGAAGTCCGCCGCGAGGAGGTCCGGGAGATTCGCCGCTACTTCGAGGAGGTCCTCAAGTACGGCCCGGACTCGCTCGAGTTCGTCCGAGGGCGCCTCAAGGACTTCATCTCCGTCCCGCCCGACCTCGATGACGCCGTGGCGGCCTGCCAGGAGGCGCTCCCTTCCAGCGAGCGGCGCCGGCTCCTGGACGCGCTCTTCGAGCTGTCGCTCGTGGACGGCTCCCTGCAGCGCTCCGAGCGCGAGGTGCTCAGCCGGGTGGGCGACGGCCTGAAGCTCTCCGCCGAGGAGCAGCACGCCATCGCCGCGCTGCACCTGGGTGACAGCTCGGCCCACTACGAGGTACTCGGGCTGACGCCCGACGCCACGGACTCCGAGGTAAAGAGCGCCTTCCGGCGGCTCGCCGCGGAGCTCCACCCGGACAAACATGCCCACCTGAAGGGCGAGGACGCCGAAGAGGTCGCCCGCCACTTCCAGGAAGTCCGCGACGCCTACGAGGAAATCCGGCGCCTGCGCGGGATGTAGCCCCCGGTTACATCCCGCCATCGCCCACGACGAGGTCTTCTCCCGCCATGAGCTCGCAGAAAAAATCCCCTCCGAAGAAGAAGGACGAGGCGTTCCACAACAACCCCTTCAAGGGCGCCATCAAGTCCATCCAGGACCAGGAGAAGAAGGAGGCCCAGGCCCGCGCCGCCTCCGAGGCGGAGAAGCGCAAGCCCGCGGCCGCCCCCGTGCGCGCCAAGGCGAAGCCGACCCGAGAGAGCGCCGAGGACGACGCCGCCCTCTTCTATTCCGCCATGGACGGCGTGGCGCAAATCACGAATCGGGGCGAGGCGCCCAAGTCCAACCCGCGCCTGCCGGAGCTCATCGACGAGAACGCGGAGGCGCTCGCGCAGCTCTCCGAGCTGGTCGCCGGCCAGGGAGACTTCGACATCTCCTCCGGCGCGGACGAGTTCCTGGAGGGCACCAGCCCCGGCGTGGACCGCAACCTGCTGCGCGCCCTGCGCCGCGGAGACTTCTCCATCCAGGGCCAGTTGGACCTGCACGGCAAGACGCAGCCCGAGGCGAAGGCGGCGCTGGAGCGTTTCCTCTCCGACAGCCGCCGCGCCCGCCACCGGTGCGTGCTCATCGTCCATGGACGCGGTTTGCACTCCAAGGACCAGATGCCCGTCTTGAAGGAGCTGATGAAGTCTTGGCTGTCACAGAAACGGATTGGCGGACTGGTGCTGGCGTTCGCCACCGCACGTCCGCAAGACGGAGGAACGGGGGCTGTCTACGTCCTGCTGAGACGGTGACAGCCGTATCCTTTACGCGCGCCCGGCACTGTGCATACATACCGCCATGGCACGTGAACTGATCGACCTGCACATCCACGTGGGCGGCTCGGTGGCCCCCCACATCCTCTGGTCCATCGCCCATCAGCAAGGCTTCAAGCTCCCAGTCAAGACGTACTTCGACTTCGTGGAGCTCATCACCTCCCGTCCGGGCAAGGTGGGGAGCCTGGACGACTACCTGAAGATCCTCCACACCTGGACGGAGAAGATTCAGTCGTCGCCCAGCGCGATTGAGCGCTCCGTCTACGAAATCATCGGCAAGGAGTACCGGGGCAGCCGGGTGACGCAGATTGAGCTGCGCTTCAATCCCATGAAGCGCAACCTGCACTCCGAGCTGGACCTGGACCACATCATCCACGCGGCGCTGCGCGGCATGGACCGGGCGGTGCTCGAGTACGGCGTGAAGGTGGGCTTCATCTTCTGTCTGGCCCGTGAGTTCGACCATCGGCTCAACAGCATCCTGGTGGACAAGGCCATCAAGTACCGCACGCGCGGCGTGTACGGCATTGACCTGGCCGGCACGGAGACCAACGCCATGGAGCTCAAGCCGGAGGTCGTCGCGCAGTACGAGGACCTCTTCGCCCGGGCGCGGCGCGCGGGGCTCAAGTGCACGGTGCACACCGGCGAGACGCGGGGCACGGGCGCCGAGGGCGTCATGTCCGTGGTGGAGAAGCTCAAGCCGCACCGCATCGGCCACGGCATCCGCGCGGCCTATGACGAGAACGCGATGAAGGTGCTGCGCGAGAACGACATCGTGCTGGAGCTGTGCCCGACGTCGAACCTGCACACCAAGGCGGTCGAGGGCGTGGAGGAGCTGCGCCACATCATCCGCACCTTCTGGGACCGCAAGGTGAAGTTCACCATCAACACCGACGGCCCCTACCTGCTCGAGACGGACATGCGCCGGGAAATCGAGCTGGTGGAGAACAACGGCATCCTCACGCCGGAGCAGGTGGACCAGACGCTCGCCTGGGCCCGCCAGGCGTCGTTCATCCCCGCCTGAGCCCGCGCATGTACGGACTGACTCGCTCGCTGCTCTTCCGACTCCCGGCGGAGCCCGCGCACCGGCTGGGCCTCTTCGGGTTGAGGGAGCTGGGGCATTCCCAGGAGCTGTGCCAGTCCCTGCGGGGACGGGCCCTGCGGGGCGGCACCGAAGCGCTGGCCGTGGAGGTGGCGGGCCTGCGCTTCGCCCACCCCGTGGCCCTGGCCGCGGGCCTGGACAAGGACGCGGAGGCGGTGGACGGCCTGTTCGCCTGCGGCTTCTCCGCCGTGGAGATTGGCACCCTCACCCCCCGCCCCCAGCCGGGCAACCCGACGCCCCGCTTGTTCCGTCTGCCGGAGCACCAGGCCGTCATCAACCGCATGGGCTTCAACAACCACGGCGCCGCCGTGGCCGCGGCGCACCTGCGCCAACGCGACTGGCGCCCTGGCCCGCTGGGCATCAACGTGGGCAAGAACAAGGACACGCCGCTGGAGCGGGCGGTGGACGACTACGTGGCGTGCGTGGACGCGCTCGCGCCCCTGGGCGACTACGTGGTGGTCAACGCCTCGTCACCCAACACGCCGGGCCTTCGCAAGCTCCAGGAGCCCGAGCAGCTCTCCGCACTCCTGGGCGCGGTGCAGGAGCGTCTGGCCTCCGTGGCTCCGGGCAAGCCGCTGTTCCTCAAGATTGCCCCGGACCTGACGCCCGAGGCCGTGGACGAAGTGGTGGACGTGGTGCGCGCCCAGCAGCTCGCGGGCCTCATCGCCACCAACACCACAGTGGCACGGCCCTTCGAACATCCGCTCGCGAAGGAGGCCGGCGGCCTGTCCGGCGCTCCCGTGCGGGAGGCCGCCAACGCCGTCATCCGCCGCGCGTACCAGCGCTCGGGTGGAGCGCTGCCCATCATCGGCGTGGGCGGCGTCTTCACCGCCGAGGACGTCTACGAGAAGCTGCGTGCGGGAGCCTCCGTGGTGCAGGTGTACACGGGCTTCATCTACGAGGGGCCGGGCATGGTGCGCCGCATCCTCCCCGCCCTGTCCGCCCTGCTCGCGAGAGATGGCTTCACGAGCGTCACTCAGGCCATTGGCGCGGAGCACCGGAGCGCGGGGACGCCCGCTTCCTGAAGGCCGGGGCTCGCCCTGGGGGCGGCCCGTCGGCCGGGGGCCCTTCGTCTCGCGCCACGGTGGTGGGGACGTAAAGGGGCCCAACAAAAAAGTGAGCGCTCGCCGGCGCCTTGGAGTTTCACCGGCGAGCGCCCCGGGCCGTCTGACTGGGAGACGGGCCTCGAAAGCTATTCCTGGACGGTGAGCGAGCCACCGACGGTGCTCACTTCCACCTCGTGGGTGCCCGCGCCATAGGTCTTCTTCCGCGAACCCAGGGCGACGCTGCTCCCGTTGAAACTCCCCCCTACAGAGCTGAATTCCACCTGCGCGTCCGCTCGCTCCGGCAGCTTCAGCCGGACGTTGCCCGACACCGTCGTGATTTCGGTGTCCTCGAGCTTCCGGGGAGCCAGTACCACCTCTCCCTCAACGCTACTCACCGACAAACGTCGCTCCGAGCCGTTCACTTCCACACGGCCGTTGACGGTGGCGTGCTTCTGCGGCCCCGTCACGCCCTTCACCACCACCGCCCCGTTCACCACCGACACTTCCAGCTCCGACGCGCGCGGCACCTTCACCGTCAACCGCACCGTGCCCTGGTCCGCACGGCATGACTGCTGCCGTTCCGCACACGGCCCACAGCACACCCTCGCCCGCACCGCGTCACCTTCCTGGGTGACTTCGACCTCCAACGGCTTCCGGGAATTGTCGGGGTTTTCCGGAACCACCTCGATTACCACAGTATTCCCGTCTACCGCATCTACGCGGACCGCGCCATTAACATTGGAAAGATGGACCTGGGGAGTTCCATCCGTGTCGAACTTCCAGGTCTGCGTCGTCGGGGCGGCGGAGGCCAGCACGGCCAGGAGGGGCAGCAGCATGAAGGGTGCTCCGAGGTAGGGTGTGAACACCCCACCTACGGACGAGCCGGCGCCCCATTGCCGGCCAACGACGCGAAGTATCCACGCCGGTCTGACATGCCCTCAGGGGCCGTGGACCACGCGTTGATACAGCGCGTCATGGAGGCGGATCAGCCGCTCCAGGGACAGCTCGCGGGCGACGAAGTCCCGGGCCGCGCGGCCCATGCGCCTGGCCTTCTCCGGGCTCGAGAGCAGCTGGTTGAAGGCCTGCGCGAGCTGCGCCGGACGCTCGGCGGGGACGACGAGGCCGCGCTCGCCGTCGCGGACGAGGTCGGTGTTCCCCCCCACCCGCGTCACCACCATGGGGAGGCCAGCGGCCATGCCCTCCATGACGGCGTTGGACATGCCCTCCGCGCTGGAGCACAGCACGCCCAGGGTGGCGCGCGCGTAGATGGCGGCGACGTCCGTGCGGTGCCGCAGGAAGTGCACGGTGTCCGACACGCCCAGCTCCGCGGCCAGCTTCTCCAGGCTCTTGCGGCGGGGCCCGTCGCCCACGAGGAAGGCATGCAGCGGCGTGCCTCCGTGGTGGAGCATGGCGAGCGCCAGCAGCAGGTCCTCCTGGCGCTTCACCGGGTGGTTCATGTTGGCGACGTGGACGATGACGGGCGCGTCGCCGGTGTCGGGCAGCGGGGACTTGAGGCCCTCGCGCATCCGCGCGTCGAAGCGGGCCAGGTCCAGGCCGTTGTGGATGACGGAGACGCGGGAGGCGGGCAGGCCCTCCTCTTCCACCAGCATCCGGCGGATGGCCTCCGCGTTGGCGACGACGTGGTCCGCCATGGCCGTCAGCCGCGAGTGCACCGCGCGCCGCGCGCTGCCCTGCCAGTGGGACAGGTCCAACCGTCCGACGATGACCTTCGTCCCCGCGAGCTTCGCGGCCGGCACGGCGATGAGCGTGGAGTAGAAGTCGTGCACGTGGACCAGGTCCACGCGGTTGGTCTTCAGCCACCGGGCCATGCGCATCACCTGGTACGCGGTGTTGGCCTGCGCGACGGAGCCCTTCAGGGGAAACGTCTCCGCCACGTAGCCCAGCTTCCACACCGCGCCCATCAACGGCCCCGCGTCCTCCAGTACGGAGACCTGGAGCTGGTAGCTGGGGGGAAGGCCCCGCAGCAGCTCCAGCACCTGCACCTCCGTGCCGCCAATGTGGAACGACCGGGTGAACTGCACCAGGCGCAGTGGCCTGGCCCCCATCTTCACGTCCTCACGCCGCATGTCCCGACCCCTCCCACGCCCCCACGGGCCCGACAGGCGCCTGTCCGTCCGGGATGCCCACCGTCTCCGTCACCTCCGCCGCGCGGGCGATGCGGTGCGCCGCGGCAGCCAGGCCGAAGAGCACGTAGCAGTGAGCGGAGAGGATGTATCCGGAGAACAAGTCACACGTCAGGTAGCCCGCCACGGACGCGGACAGCGCCCGTGCAATCCAGCCCACCTCTCGACTGCGTGATGCGGTGAAGGCGCCTCCGGACGCGCCTCCCGCGAACATCATGAAGAGCGCCAGGCCCACCCAGCCCAGCTCTCCCACGACGTCCAGGAAGATGTTGTGCGCCACGTACGCGCGCCGCGCTTCTGGAGGCGCGTACTCCGCCCACGCGTAGCGGAAGCTGCCCGCGCCCACCCCCAGCAGCGGCCGGTCCAGGCTGATGCGGCTGGCCACCTGCCACGCGTAGACGCGGCCCATCGCGGACGCATCCTCGTGGAAGGCCGCCACCGTCTCGTTGCGGGCCCAGAAGCTCTCCGGCGCGAAGACGAGCAGGCCCATCACGAAGAGCGCGCCCACGACGATGGCCTGGATGCGGCGCTTCTCACGGAAGGCCCACAGGCCCATGGCGACGGACAGGCCGATGAAGCCACCGCGCGAGTGCGACAGGACGATGGCCACCACCGCCAGCACCGCCGCCAGCAGACACGCCACCCGCCACACCCAGGGCGAGCCCTTGCGGGCCACGAAGGCCACCGCGAGCGGCACCACCAGCACCAGGTTCATGGCCATGTGGTTCGGGTCCGCGTACACGCCCACCCAGCGCGCGCGGAAGCCCTCCACCAGGTTCTCCCCCACCACGTACCAGTTGATGACACCAATGGACGTCACCACGGAGGCCAGGACAATGGACCCGCACACGACGGCGAGCCTGCGCCCATTGGAGATGACGTTGACGACGGTAAGGTAGATGGCCGTCAGCTTCAACAGCTCCATGCCCGTGTAGCGGGCCACCTCCGCGTTCACCGCCCACGACACGGACAGCACCGCCAGGCAGGAGAAGCCGATGAGCCCCCAGCCCCGCGCGCCATCCAGGTAGAGCGGCTCCGCGCGCCCCAACCTCCGAATCACCATCAACCCCGCGGCCACCACTGACGTCAGCAGCGCCAACCGAAGCGGCGCCAGCACGGGGATCCACTCACCCGGCACCGCGTACATCACCGCGGCGAATGCGGTCAGCGCATAGAAGGCCCACACGTCACGGCGCTGCCCCTGCTCTCCCGGCACCATGTCCCTCCTCCTCTGGCAGTTCACGCGCGTACACCTTCGCGTGCGCCACGCAGTAGCAGAGGGCGTGCCAGGGTCCGGGCTCGCAAAGGCCCGGATCTCCACAGGCCGGAAGACCCCCGGAAGCCGGAGGCCCTCCCGGACTGAAAAAGCTACGGCACCGGGTGGCTCTCCATGGGCAGGACTTCGGACGCGACGGGACTCCACTTCGCGTCCTCCAGCCACGCCGCGCCCAGCTCCGACAACAGCCGCGTGAGCGTCACACCCACCATGCAGCGCAGCTCCGCGCGAGCCTCCGGGGCCACCGCGCCCTCCAGGCCCGACAGGGCGCGCACGGAGGCGGAGTCGAGCAGGCGCGGGGCCTGGGGGGTGCCCTCGAAGAGGCGCTGGCCCAGCTCCACCGTGCGGCCCAGCGGCACCGGGCGGGCATCCGGCCGGGCCTCCAGCACCGCCATGGCGACCACGGCGGCGAAGAGGCGCTCCACGCCAAGTGTCTCCAACGGAACACCGAAGCGGGCCACCGCCTCGAGCGCGGACTCCGGCGTGCCACCCAGCACGCCCCGGAAGACCTCCACCTGGGCCTCCGCGCGCGCCAGCACGGCCTCGCTGGCGGCGACTTCGCGCAGCGAGCGGAACGGCACCGGCTCCGCGCCCTCCACCTTCAGCGCGCGACGGGGCCGCTTGCGGCGCAGCGCCTCCAGCGCGGCGGCCTCCTCCGGCAGCACCAGCAGCACGCCGTCCACCACCGCTCCCGGCGACTTCGCCAGCCGGTCCGCGCGGAACTTGAGCTGGAGCGTCAGCGTGAAGCCCGTCTGGAAGATGCGCCGCAGGGGCGTGTCGCGCAGCACCTCGGTGGCCTGCGAGGGGTCCGCCCCCGTCAGGTGCTCCAGCCCGAGCGAGAGGTAGTCCCGCACCATCTCGCCGACCCGGCGCACGGCGTCCAGGTCGCCGGGGTCCGCGAGCTCCGCCACCAACGCCGCGTTGGCCACGCCCGCCAGTTCGTCCTCCGCGTTCTGACGTTCGACCTCCGTCAGTCCCCGGAACGCCGCCGCCAGGTAGTCCACGTGGCCCTGGGACGCCGTCAGCGCCGCCGGGGTTGACGTACTCGAGGGCCGACGCGACGGAACGTCCACGCGGCTGAAGAGCGCCATCGCGTCCTCCAGCGTCGGGAAGCCCAAATCGAGCAGGCGCGCCTTGCGGAACTGGAAGGCCGTCTCCTCCAGCTCGGCGGGAACCTCCCAGCGCACGGCCTCCAGCAGGCGCACGGCCTCGAAGGGGTTCTCCGCGATGAGGTCGGTGACGAGCGCGCGCACCGCGGACATCTCCGCGCCCTCGGCCTTGATTTCGACCAGGTAGCGCCCCTCCGGAGTCTCCAGCGTCACACCCTGCGGGTTGACGTCCGGGTTCTCCTCCAGGTCATGCACGGCGACCAGTTCGTGCAGCAGGTACTCGAGCACCTCCATGTCCACCGCGTGCAGCTTGCGCAGGAACTCCGGGGTGTCATCGAAGCCGCCGCGCGCGGCGCGCAGCCACGTCAGCACGGCGTGCGAGTCCAGCTTGTCGCGCTTCCACGCGCCCAGGTCCACGAAGGCGCGGAACTGGCCGGGCGACGCGAGCTGCACCAGCTCCGTCGCGTCCTCGAGCCCCACTTCCTGGATGGTGACGTAGAGGCTCTCCGGAGGCAGGGCGCGCACCAGCGCCTGTGCATCCGCTCCCTCCAGAAGCGCGTCCATGCGCCTCCGGGGTGACAGCCTCATCAACTGCTGCTGCAACTCGCGCAGGGCGAGCTGCGAATCCCTGCCATTACCCTTGCCGTTCTCGGAGGACACGGCGCCGTGCCTACCACAGCGCCTCCCTCGTCGGGAGGGGAACGCCACGGAGAGCGGCGACTAGACGATGGAGCCCCGGGGTACCGGAGCCTGGGCTCAAACGCGCGAGGCCTTGCCGAAGGTGTCCAGGAGCGCGCCCCAGACCTCGTCCACGCCCCGCCGCTCCGTCGAGGAGAACGGAAGAATCGCCTCCATGGGCAGGTCCAGCTGGCGCGACAGCTCCTGGAGCCGGGGCAGCGTCTTGGCCTTGGTGAGCCGGTCGATCTTCGTGGCCACCACCAGCACCTTGCGCTTGTGGGATTGCAGATAGTCGAGCGTGGCCAGGTCATCCGGCGTCGGGCCGACCTCCGCGTCGATGATGCTCACGACCACTTCGAGCCGATGCCGCTTCTCGAGGTAGGTGGTGATCATCTGCTCCCACTGGGCCTTGTCCGCCTTGCTCGCGCGGGCGAAGCCGTAGCCCGGCAAGTCACACAGGCGCACCTGGTGGCGGAAGGTGCCGCGCTCCAGGTCCACGTCGAAGAAGTTGAGCGTCCGGGTACGGCCCGGGGTGTTCGACACGCGCACCAGCTTCTTGCGGCCGGTGAGGGTGTTGATCATGGAGGACTTACCGACGTTGGAGCGGCCCACGAAGGCCACCTCGGCGGTATGTCCCTGCGGGTAGCCCTTGGGCTCCACCGCGGTGACGACGAAACGGGCGTCCAGAATCTTGATCAATCGACTATTTCTTCGCGGTGGAGGGGGGAGTGGCCGGGGCCTCGGTCCGGGCCGCGCGACGGGCGCGTTCGGCCGACCAGTGGTCGATGGCCTTGAGCGACTCCTTGAAGTCGAACGGCCGCAAGGAGGGCGAGGAGGCGTCGTGGCAGGAGCGGCACTGCTTCTCGGACGGGTCCACCAACCCCACCAGGCGCGCCAGCTCCGGGTCCTTCATCACGTACTCGGGCGAGTAGTACTGGCCGCCGCCGTGACATGTCTCGCAGCTCACACTGGCCTGCGTCTGCGCCACCTGGTCCGGTGAGTGGCACGACAGGCAGCGGCCGTCCTTCTGCTGCTGCTCGGAGAGGGAGCTCACCGCCCGGGCGTGCTTGGACTGCATCCACGCCTCGTAGGCCTCCGGGTGGCAGCCCTTGCAACTGTCAGCGCCGACGAAATCAGCCGCCCCGGCCGCGCCACAGAGGGCCAGCAGGAGGACGGAAAGAATCCTGGAGCCAGGAGCGCGCATGGCTCGCGAAGTAGCAGACCCCCCCGGACGGGGCAAGGCGTCTCGTGGTTGAATGCCCGTCGGAATCGTCCGTTGAAAAGAGAGGGCAGCGCTTGAGCCCCGCCCGCCCTTTCCATTAGGGAGGAAGTCGTGATGAGGACCTTGATTGCGCTCGCCGTGATTGCCGTCGCCTTCCCCGCTGTCGCCAAGCCGTGGCAGGGCGTGGAGCCCGGCGTCACCAAGAAGGACGAGGTCGTCAAGAAGTTCGGCGAGCCCTCGCGCACCGTCAGCCAGGACGGCAAGGAGACCATCGCCTACCTCGGCAAGGAGGCCATCAAGGGCACCAGCCAGGCGCAGTTCAAGGTGGACCCCGGCACGGGACTCATCGAGCGCATCGACGTCTTCCCCGGGCCCGTCATCGACAAGGAGACCATCGAGACGAGCTACGGCCCCGCCTGCCCCTCCGGCCCCGTGCCCTCCGCGCCGTGCTACCAGCGCAAGCTGACGGACGACTTCCGCACCTACTTCCTCTACCCGAAGCTGGGGCTGGCCATCTTCTTCAACGAGGACGGCAAGACGGTGCAGTCGTTCACCTTCACCACGCAGAAGGCCGCGAAGTAGGCCCGCGGATGCACGTCTTCGGACTGACGGGCGGCATCGGTTCCGGAAAGAGCACCGTCACGCGGATGCTCCGGGAGCTGGGCGCGGAGGTGCTCGACGCGGACGTGCTCGCCCGCGAAGTCGTCGAGCCGGGCACTCCGGGCCTCGCCGCCATCGCGGAGCGCTTCCCTGGCGTGGTGGGCCCCGACGGCCGCCTGGACCGAGCGAAGCTGGGCGCGCACGTGTTCGGCAACGACACGGAGCGCGCCGCCCTCAACGCCATCACCCACCCTCGCGTGCGCGAGGCCTTCATGGAGAAGCTCGAGGCGCTGACGGCTCGGGGCGTGGAGCGTGTCATCTACGACGTCCCGCTGCTGATCGAGGCCGGGATGCACGAGTGGATGGAGGGGGTGGCGCTGGTGTGGGTGCCCCGGGACCTGCAAAAAGCGCGGCTGATGGCGCGTGACGGGCTGGATGCGACGGCCGCCGAGGCTCGGCTGGCCGCCCAGCTCCCCCTGGACGACAAGCGGGTCCACGCGACGTGGGTCATCGACAACAGCCAGGACCTGTCATCCACCCGGGAGCAAGTGGAGTCGGTCTGGCGCGCCATGCTCGCGCGCGGCTGACGGGCGAGTATGCTCCGCGCGCAATGAGCGAGACGCGCAAGAAGACCGGTGCTGGGACGTATTTCATCACCGGCTATCCGGGGTTCATCGGCAAGCGGCTGGTGGAGCACATCGCGCGGGAGGACCCGAAAGGGCACGTCTACGCGCTGGTGCAGCCCAAGGCGCTCAAGGAAGCGCAGAAGCACGCGTCCAAGCTGAAGGGCGCCACGGTGGAGCTGCTCACCGGTGACGTGGTGGACATGCACCTGGGCCTGTCGGGCGAGGAGTACCAGCGCCTGTGCGAGCGGGTGACGGACATCTTCCACCTGGCGGCGGTGGCGCAGTTGGGCGTGGCCAAGGACACCGCGTGGCGCGTGAATGTGGACGGCACGCGCAACATGCTGGAGCTCGCGCGCGACTGCGAGCACCTGGCGCGCTTCAACCACTTCTCCACCTGCTACGTGTCCGGCGACCGCGTGGGCGTCATCGCCGAGGACGAGCTGGACCGCGGCCAGGGCTTCCGCAATCCGTATGAGGAGACGAAGTTCCAGGCGGAGCGGCTGGTGATGCGCGCCAGCTCCACCCTGCCCGTCACCGTGTACCGGCCCTCCAGCGTGGTGGGCGATTCGCGCACGGGGGAGATCGACAAGTTCGAGGGGCCCTACTACCTGGGCATCCTGCTCGTCACGTCGCCGCTGGTGGTGCCGCTGCCCCTGCCCGGCAACGGCGTGGCGCCGCTCAACGTGGTGCCGGTGGACTACGTGGTGGAGGCGGTGTGGCGCTTGTCGAAGGACCCTCGCGCCGCGGGCCGCACGTTCCACCTGGTGGACCCGAACCCGATGAGCGCGCGGCGCGTGTACGAGCTCATCGCGGAGAAGGCGAACAAGAAGCTGCCGCGCTTCAACCTGTCGGCGCGCGCGGCGGACGTCATGCTGCGGCTGCCGGTGCTGGAGAAGCTGGCCCGGCCGCAGCGCGCGGCCATCAGCTATGTGAACCACCTGGCCATCTACAACTGTCACAACACGCTGGAGCTCTTGGACGGCACGGGCGTGCGCTGCCCTCCCCTGTCCTCGTACCTGGACCAGTTGGTGGCGTATGTGCGCGAGCAGTACCGCAAGCGCCGAGAAGGCTCTGAAGTGGATGACCCGTTGGATCAGGGCTCCGCGACGGGGTGAGCGAGCGGGGCCTCCGTGCTAGATCGGAGGGCCTCATGGCACGCACCTTCCAGGTAGGCGATACCTTCACGCACGTCCGCGAGTGCGACCTGTACCGGCCGATCTACTACGCGGGCGCATCCGGGGACTTCAATCCCATCCACATCGACCCGGAGGTCGGCAAGGTGGCCGGCCTCGACGGCGTCATCTTGCAGGGGCTCTGCACGCTGGGCTGGGCGGTGGAAGCCGTCGCCGTCTTCGTGGGAGACCCGGGCCGCATCCGCAAGGTGAAGGCGCGCTTCTCGCGCCCTGTTCGTCCCGAGGATGTCGTGACGTTCGAAGGCAAGGTCACCGCCATCGAAGCGGACCGGCTCACCACGGAAGTCACCGCCACCAACCAGCGCGGCGAGGCCGTCCTCAAGGGCGCCGTCGTCGAAGCCTCCATCGGATAGTCGCCATGGCCATCGACAAGCGCTTCATCGGCCGGGAATACGGCCCGTACACGTACACGATTGGCGCGGAGAAGCTGCGCGAGTTCACCCTGGCCGTGGGAGGCGCGCATCCCGCCGCCGGCACACCGGGCGAGCCGCCTGAGCACGTCAGTCCCCTCCTCTACGACGACACCGCCGCGAAGCAGGGCCCGTACGGCGACCTGATTGCGTTCCCCAGCTTCGCCGTCGTCTTCGCCATCCGCCCGTTCGGCGCGGCCGTCGCGGACCCGGAGCTGGGCGTGAATCTGCTGATGCTGGTGCACGGTGAACAGGAGCTGGAGTTCCTGGACGTCATGCGCCCCGGCGACGTGATGACGACCACGGGCCGCATCGAGAACATCTACGTGAAGGCCGGCAAGGAGTTCGTCGTCGTCAGCACGGAGTCGCGCAACCAGCGCGGCGACGTCGTGGTGAAGGGCGTCTGGACGGGCGTCGTCCGCGCGTAGCCGTGGCACGTGGGCTCGGGGTCATTGCCCCCGGGCCCGCCCTACTCCTGGGTGCGCATGAGGGTGTCGACCGCGGCCCTGTCCGCCTCGAGCGACGCCCGCTCCGAAGCGGGAGCACCAGGGCGTCGAATTCGCGGAGCGATTGATTCGCACGCGGCAGGTCCGCCAGCGCCACGGCCAGCTCGGCACGAGCCACCAGCGCCCGCGCTCGCTCCAGCGGCGTGCCGGCATCGGGCTTCTTCAGCGCGGCGTCGAGGACCTTCGCGGCCGTCGCGTCGTCACTCTTGAAGTCACGCAGCCGCCGGGCGGTCTTCAGGGCCTTGCCCAACAGCGAGGTGGAGTCGTCTTCGTCGTCACCGTAGCCACCGGGCTCGTCGCGACGGATGAACATGACGCTGTTGCCGGACGGGTCGACGACGGTGAAGCGCGTCTGCCCCTTCTTCATCCGGGTGATTCTCGGCACGCCTCGCACGGGAACCTTGCCGTAGGTCTTTCGCAGTGCCGCCGCGAAGCCTTCGTGCAGCTGCTCGACTTCGTCGACGATGATGAGACAGCAGCTATAGGCCGCCAGCGGGTCCAAACCCTTCACTCCGAAGAAGTGGAGCTGGGCCCCTCCACGCCGCGTCGCCGCATAGGGATTCGGCAGGCGCTGCTGGTACGTCACCTCGAAGCCCAGCAGGCCGTAGAACTCGAGCGTCGGTTCGAGCGCGACACAGGGCAGCGCCGGAATGCTGGCGTCATGCTTCATTGGGTGTGTGCCTCCCGCGCGACGCGGGCCCAGGAGTGGCCTCGACTCACGCGCGAACACGAAACAACCTGTCATCATGACAGGACCCTGTCAACACACCCAGAAAGGCGCGCCTGCGTGAACCCGGCTTCGAGGGAGGTCAGGCGGCGGCGATGACGCCTTCGTCGAGGAGCTGGGCGAGGATGCGGGCGGTATCCAGCCGCGTCATCCCGGACAGCGAGAAGAGGTCCTCGAACGTCACGGCGCCATCAATCTGCGCGAGCACGAAGCCCGCGCGGTGGTCCAGGCTGAGCCAGATGATGTCGTCCGGCTGGAGGCGCACGCGGGGCACACGGCCCAGGTCGCCCAGCTTCGACTCCAGCATGGCCATCAGCATGCGCTCGCTGCGGATGAGCAGCACATCCACGCGCGGGTCTCCCGGCGCCAGCTCCTGCGCCTTGAACAGCAGGTCCACCGCGCCCGAGTGGTCATCCAGCTCCAGCAGGTCGGCCGCGCCGCGCAGCAACCGCTCCAGCTCGCTCTCCGTGACGGGGACACCGAACTCGTCCGTGTCACCCTCGGGGACGCCGTACTCCTGCGTGGTGGGCTCGTCGCGCGAGAGCAGGTCCAGCACGTCACCTCCCGGTGGAGGTCCGTCGCCCTCTGGAATCAGCACGCTGGGAGAACGCTCCTCGTCCTCTTCGTCCAGCGGATGGCCCTCGCCTTCGGCCCACGCGCCCCAGTCGCCATCCAGCGAGGGCAGCGGCGTGCCTCGCGTGGACGCATCCGCCGATGCCCCCGCGAACGGGCTGCTCCGTCCGAATGGGGTCTCCAGCGCGGCCAGGGATTCGCGCGCCCGGACATTGTCGGGGTCCAGCACGAGCGCCCGCTCGAACAGCTTCTGCGCACCCTGGGCGTCGCCACTCAGGCGCAGCCACAGTCCCGCCTCGACGAGCTGGTTGGCGCGCTGGGTGCTCATCTATCGCCCCATGCCACTGCGTGACGGGCCCTTGAGCTGGGTCAGACATCCCGTGAGCAGCTCACACGCGCGGCCCAGCGCCCCCACGTCCTCACCCGCGCGGACCTGCCGCGCATGCTCCAGCACCTGCTCCGCGCGAGGCACCGCGTCGGCTGGAAGCCCACCGCCTCCGGGCAACAGCCTCGCTCGCGTCAGCGCATCCATGACGTCGCGCGCGAGCGAGTCCAGCTCCATGCGCTTGACCTTGAGTTCCTCGGAGATGCGCGCGGCCATGAGGTAGCCGCGCTGTTCGTCCATGATGCGCTTGAGCTCTTCCTCGGTGAGTCCACTGGACGCGGTGACGGTGATGGACTGGCGCAGGCCCGTCTCCCTGTCGCGCGCGGAGACGGAGACGATGCCCTCCGCGTTGATGTCGAACGTCACCTCGATTTCCACCTGCCCCCGAGGTGCCTCGCGCAGACCGGTGAGGACGAACTCGCCCAGCAGCTCGTTCTGGTGCGCCAGCTCGTGCTCGCCCTGGAGCACCATGATCTTCACCAGCCGCTGGAAGTCCTTCGACGTCGCGAAGACCTCCGTGGCCGACGTGGGCACCGTCGTGTTCTTCGGGATGATGCGCCGCACGTAGCCGCCGGCGATGGCCACCCCCAGGCTCTGCGGCGTGACGTCCAGGAGCAGCAGCTCGCCCTCCTGCGCCACCAGCGCGTGCGCCTGCACCGCGGCGCCCAGCGCAACCACCTCGTCCGGATGCACGCCCTTGCACGGCTCACGGCGGAAGTAGCCGCGCACCGCCTCGACAATCTTGGGCATGCGCGACATGCCACCGACGAGGATGACCTCCTTCAGCTCCGAGGCCCGCACACCCGCCTCGCCCAGCACCTCCGTGGTGATGCCCACCACGCGCTCGGCCAGGTCCGCCGTCAGGTCATCCAGCTTCTCGCGGGACAACGCGGCCTGCAGGTGCAGCGCGGCGCCGCCCCCGGGAGGCGTGCTGATGAACGGAAGGTTGAGCTGCGTCTCCTTCACGCTCGACAGCTCCACCTTCGCCTTCTCCGCCGCGTCCTTGAGCCGCTGCAACGCCATGCGGTCCTTGCGCAGGTCGATGCCGTGCTCCTTCGCGAAGCCGAAGACGAGCCACTCGATGATGCGGTTGTCCCAGTCCTCGCCCCCCAGGTACGTGTCGCCGCCGGTGCCCACCACGTCGAAGACACCCTGGTTGATCTCCAGCACGGACACGTCGAACGTGCCGCCGCCCAGGTCCAACACGGCCACGCGGCCGTTCACGGTGCGGCTGAAGCCATACGCCAGCGCCGCCGCGGTGGGCTCGTTGATGATGCGCAGCACGTCCAACCCGGCGATGCGCCCCGCGTCCTTGGTGGCCTGCCGCTGGGCGTCGTTGAAGTACGCCGGCACCGTGACGACGGCCTTGCTCACCGGCCTGCCGAAGTGCGCCTCCGCGTCCGCCTTCAGCTCCTGGAGGATCATGGCGCTGATCTCCGGAACCGACATGTCCTTGCCGCCCATGCGGATGCGCAGGTCATCGTGCTGCCCCGGCACTACCTCGTAGGGCAACGAGCGCAGCGCGTCCTGCACCTCGTGCGAGGAGAACTTCCGGCCGATGAGCCGCTTGGCCGCGTACACCGTCTCCTGCGGGTTGGTGATGGCCTGACGCTTGGCGATGCCACCCACCAGTCGCTTGCCGTTCTTGGACACGGCGATGACCGACGGCGTAAGCGCCTGGCCCGTGCGGTTCTTGATGACGACGGGCTGCCCGTCCTGGACGGTGGCGACGATGCTGTTCGTCGTCCCCAGGTCGATGCCTATGAGGGGTTCGGGATCAGCCATGAGAGAGCGTGCTCATCCTAGAACGTCCAGCGCAGCTTCTTGAGCGCCGCCTTGGCCTCGGCATTGTCCGGATCCAACTTCGCTGCATCTTCGAAGACCCGCTTGGCCAGTTTCTTCGATCCCGCGTCGGCGAGCACCCGTCCCAGCAACAAATGGTGCTCGATTCGCCCTCCCTGAAGGTCCACGGCACGCTGTGCCAGGGAGCGAACCTCGCCCACGTCCTGGCCCTGCTGGAGTCCCAGTCTGGCCGCACGGAAGGCGGCCTCCGGGTTCTGCCCATCCAGGGAATACGCCAGCCGATAGGCCGCGAGCGCCCCCGCGATATCGCCGTGCTGCTCCAGTTCCCGCCCGCGCGCCAGCTCGATGGCCCCACGCTGTTCGTCGTGGCGGCGGCGCGCCTCCGTCAGCAGCGTCGTCACCTCGCGGTTCTTCGGGTCCAACGTCTGGACCTGGTGGAAGTCCTGGTAGGCCCGCTCCCAGTCGCCTCGGGCGATGGCCGCCTTGCCGCGCGCCACCAGCTCCGACAGCCGCACGTTGCGCGCCATGTACGGGTGCCGAGCGAGCCGCGCCTGCCGCTCCGCCCTGCGTGCCTCCGACTCCGCGTCCTGCACCGGAGGTGGCGTCGACGGGGCGGACGCCTGCAGCGGGGACGAGAGGCGCGCCGGACGCGGAGTGGGAGCGAAGGGCATCAGCTCCTGGGTGGGATCCATCACCGGCACGGGCGCGGGCGCGGGGGTCGCGGCGGCCACGGAAGCCGTCGCGAGCGCCGGGTGTGCCTTGAGGTACGCGTCCCGCTTGTCCTGCTGGGTGAGGATGTTGTGGGCGTCCGTGAGCCTCCGGAAGATGCGCTCCATGCGCGCGCGGAAGCTGCCCAGGTTCTTTCCGAAGTAGCGGTCCGGGTGATAGCGGCGGGACGCGTTGTAGTACGCCTGCTTCACCTCGGCGGCCGGAGCACCAGGGCGCAATCCGAGGACGGCGAAGTGATCCAACCCGTCCAGCGCACGCTCCAGGTCGATGATCTCCTTCTTCCGCTCCGGCTCCAGGTCCACTTCCTCGGCCAGCGCGGCGTCCACCGCGGGAGCGGGCTGGTTCTTCTGCACCACGCGCGCGGGGACGATGGCCCCCTTGGCCCGCAGGGCGAGCAGCACGGCGATGGTGCGTGCTTCACCCAGGGTAGAGCGTGACAACACCTGGTCGATGCGCTCCACCCTGCCGACAAGCGACAGGACGGACGCTTCCTCCGACGAGAGCTGGAGGCGAGCGAAGTCCAGATTGGGCACCGTGGCGATGTGGTCCGTCCGGGCCCCCAGGCCGACAATCGTATTTGGCGCGCTCACAGGACGGTCCACGAATGGGTTGCCGAAAGGTCGAGCCTAGGTTTGGGGGACGCGGGGCGTCAAACACCCAGTGCCCCCTCCCAGGCTCCATCCGGCGGAAAATCGGCCTCAGAGGGCCATCAGCACCCGCTCGATGATGGCGAGGCTCTGATCCAACTCCTCCCGGGTGACGGTGAACGGAGGGGCGAAACGGACCGTCCGCTCACCCGCCGCGTTGCCCAGCACCCCGGCCTCGCGCAGCTTGCCGAGCACCTGGGGCGCCTCCCGGTCCACTTCCAGGCCCACCAGCAGGCCCTGTCCTCGGACCTCGACGACGCGACCCGGGGGCAACTTGCCCTGGATTTCCCGCAGCCGGCCCAGGAAGTACGCACCCTTGGCCGTCACTTCGTCCAGGAAGCCCGGCTGGCGGATGACCTTGAGGGCGGCGTTGGCGGCGGCGGCGGCCACCAGGTTGCCGCCGAACGTCGAGCCGTGGCTGCCCGGCGACAGGCTCGCGCCCACGTCCTCGCGGCACAACATGGCGCCAATGGGCAGACCATTGCCCAGCGCCTTCGCCATGCTGATGGCGTCCGGCCGGATGCCCTCGCGCATGAAGCCGAAGGGGATGCCGGTGCGCCCCATGCCCGTCTGGATTTCGTCGACGAGGAGCAACAGGCCCTTCTCGTCGCACAGCGCGCGCAGCCCCTTGAGGAAGCCCTCGGGGGCCAGACGCACCCCACCCTCTCCCTGGATGGGCTCCACCAGGATGGCGGCGGTGGCCGGACCCACGGCGCGGCGGACCGCCTCCAGGTCACCGTACGGCACGTGGTGGAAGCCGGCCGGCAGCGGCTCGAAGCCCGCGTGGTACTTCGGCTGTCCCGTGGCCGTGACGGTGGCCAGGGTGCGGCCGTGGAAGCTGCGCTCGAAGGTGATGACCTCGTAGCGCTCCGGGGTGCCCCGGTCCTTCATCACCTTGCGGGCCAGCTTCAGCAGCGCCTCGTTGGCCTCCGCGCCGGAATTGCAGAAGAAGGCGCGCTCGAACCCACTCCACTCACACAGCTGCGCCGCCAAATCGATCTGCGGCTGCGAGTAGAACGCGTTCGACACGTGCCACAGCGAGTCCAGCTGCGCGTGCGCCGCCGCCACCAGGTCCGGATGACAGTGTCCGAGCGCGCACGTCGCCACGCCGCCGATGAGGTCCAGATACTCACGACCGTCCGCGTCCCACACGCGCGTACCCCGACCTTTGACCAGGACGATGGGCTGCTGCTTGTAGTTCTGCAGCAGGTGGCTCTTGGCCTTGGAGATGAGGGTGTCGTTGGAAGTCGAGGCGGCGGCGGAGGGCACGGGCTGCGGCAAGGGTGTCTACCTTCCTTCGTGGTGGGGGGAACGGCTGCGAGCGCGCCATATAGCGCGCTAGAGGATGTAGCGCGACAGGTCCTCATCCTGGACGATGGAACTCAGGCGCTCACGCACATAATTGCCGTCCACCTGGAAGTCGCGGGGCCCCAGCTCACTGGCGGAGAAGGACACTTCGTCGAGCAGTCGCTCCAGCACGGTGTGCAGGCGGCGAGCACCGATGTTCTGCGTGCGCTCGTTCGCCTGCTGGGCGATGCGCGCCAGCTCCGTCACCGCGTCGTCGGTGAAGGACAGGCGCACGCCCTCCGTGTGGAGGAGCGCGGTGTACTGGCGCAGGAGGGAGTTCTTCGGCTCGCGGAGGATGCGGATGAGGTCGTCACCGGAGAGCGCCTCCAGCTCCACGCGGATGGGGAAGCGCCCTTGCAGCTCGGGAATCAGGTCGCTGGGCTTGGAGACGTGGAACGCGCCCGCCGCGATGAAGAGCATGTGGTCCGTCTTCACCATGCCGTACTTGGTGTTGACGGTGGAGCCCTCGACGATGGGGAGGATGTCTCGCTGCACGCCCTCGCGCGAGACGTCCGGGCCGCTGCTGCCCTTGGCGCCCTCGCGGCTGGCGATCTTGTCGATTTCGTCGATGAAGACGATGCCGCTCGACTCGGCGCGCACCACGGCCTCGCGCTGCACGCGGTCCGGGTCCACCAGCTTCTGGGCCTCTTCCTGACGCAGCAGTTGGAGCGCCTCCGGCACGCGCACGCGACGTCGGCGCGTCTTGCTCATGCCCGGCATGTTCTTGAAGAGGTCCTGCAGGTTGACGCCAATCTCCTCCATGCCCTGGCCGGAGAAGCCGCGCATGAACGTCTGCCCGCTGTCGCTCGTCTCCACGTCCACGAACTGGTCATCGAGCGTTCCCGCGCGCAGTTGGGCGCGGAGCTTCTCCCGCTCGGTGTCTCCCAGGCGCTGCGGCGCGGGAGGAGGCGGCGGAGGCGGCGAGAAGCCGAAGGGCGGCGGCGGGGGCGGAGGAGGACGGGAGCCGCCACTGTGGAGCAGCTCCATCAGCCGGTCCTCGGCCAGCTCCTCGGCGCGGGGGCGGACCTTCTCCGTCTCCTCCTCGCGCACCAGGGAGATGGCGTTCTCGACGAGGTCGCGAATCATCGACTCCACGTCGCGGCCCACGTAGCCGACCTCGGTGAACTTGGAGGCCTCCACCTTCACGAAGGGCGCCTGCGCGAGCTTCGCCAGCCGGCGGGCAATCTCCGTCTTCCCCACGCCGGTGGGTCCAATCATGATGATGTTCTTCGGGTGGATTTCGTCGCGCAGGTCGTCATTGACCTGCTGACGGCGCCATCGGTTGCGCAGGGCGATGGCCACCGCGCGCTTGGCGGCGTTCTGCCCGACGATGTAACGGTCCAGCTCGCTCACCACCTCGCGAGGCGTGAAGGCGGACGGCTTTCGCGATTCGGCCACGGGGGGCTCCTAGAGCTCTTCGAGGGAGATGTTGGCGTTGGTGTAGATGTCGATTTCGCCGGCGATGGAGAGCGACTCCCGCGCCACGTCCCGCGCGGGCATCTGCGTGTGCGCCATGAGCGCGCGCGCGGCGGCGAGCGCGTACGGGCCGCCGCTGCCCACCGCGGCGATGCCGTAGTCCGGCTCAATCACGTCACCCGCCCCGGAGAGGATGAACGTCTTGTCCTTGTCCGCGACGACGAGCAGCGCCTCCAGCCGACGAAGGAATCTGTCGGTGCGCCAGTCCTTGCCCAGCTCCACGCAGGCGCGCGCCATGTTCTTCTGGTGCTCCTTGAGCTTGCCCTCGAAGCGCTCGAAGAGGGTGAAGGCATCGGCGGTGCTGCCCGCGAAGCCGGCGAGCACCTGGCCCTCGCCCAGCTTGCGAACCTTCTTCGCCGTGTTCTTCATCACCGTCTTGTCGAGGGAGACCTGCCCGTCGCTGGCGATGGCGACCTTCCCGTCACGCCGCACACAGAGGATGGTGGTTCCGTGGAACATGGAGCGGGTTTAACAAGCCGCGCCCCGCGTTTCCAAGGAACACCGCCTGCCTGTCCGCTCCCGCACCGTTTCCTCGCGCCAGGGAGCGGAGAGGCGCACCCTCACGCCCGGGGATGGGCCGCGTCGTAGACCTGCTGGAGCTGCTCCCAGCTCACGTGGGTATACCGCTGCGTGGTGGACAGACTCGCGTGGCCCAGCAGCTCCTGGATGCTGCGGATGTCCGCGCCCCCTCCGAGCAGGTGCGTGGCGAAGGAGTGACGCAGCGCGTGTGGACTCACCTTGCGCGCCAGCGCGCACTTCAGCACGTGCGCGTCCAGGTGTCGGCGGATGCTCCGAGGCGTCAGCCGTCCCCCACGGAAGTTGAGGAAGATGGCCTCTGGAGCCTGGCTGGGTTTCGGCTCCGCCAGCAGCTCCCCGCGCCGGGCGAGGTATGCCTCCAGCGAGCGGATGGCCTGCGCGTTGACGGGGACGAGGCGCTCCTTGCTGCCCTTGCCCATGACCCGGACGATGCGCCCGCTCCGGTCCACGGCGAGCAGGTCCAAGTCACACAGCTCGCTGATGCGCAACCCGCCACCGTAGAGCAGCTCCAGGATGGCCTTGTCGCGCAGCCCGAGCACCGTCTTCAAGTCATGCACGTCCAGCAGCGCGAAGACCTCCTCCACCGGCAGAACCTTGGGCAGCGCCTTGGGCAGCTTGGGGCTCTTCACCAGCTTCGCGGGGCTCGCGGGCAGGAGCTTCTGCCGCACCAGGTACTTGTAGAAGGACTTGATGGACGCGAGCCGACGGGCGCGGCTCGCGGGGGCATGGTCCACGCTCAGCGTGCCCAGGTAGCCGCGAATGGCGGCGTGGGAGCCGGCCAGGAGCGAGAGCTTCATCCGCTCGACGAGGTAGCGCTCGTAGTCCACCAGGTCGACCAGGTAGTTGCGCACCGTGTGCGGTGACGACCCCTTCTCGTCCTCCAGGTGGACGCGGAACTTCTCCAGCAGCGGCGAGAGGGTCGTCATGGCGAGGCCAGCGTAGGGGGCCCGGAGAGGCTCGCAAGATTCCGGGCCCCGCGAAACCCCTACTTCGTCGGCACGGCGGGGGCAACGACTGGAACCACGGGCGTCGGCGCGGGCAGCAGCGCGACACACGTGGCGTCTGACAGCCACGCCTTCTCACACATCCACGTGAGGATGGGGTTGCGCACCTGCCAGAGCAGCACGAAGAAGATGAGCGCCCCGAGCCCGAACCGAGCCCAACCGGACAGCCCCTCCGTCTCGCCATCCTCGTCCTGCTGGGCGAGCATCGCCGGGCGGACCATGTCCCGTCGGTCCACGCGTGCTCCCCGGGGCAGCCTGGGACGCCGGGTCACGAGCGTGGACAGTCCATGCGTCAACATGAGGCGGTCATTGAGCGCCCAGCCGGAGCCCTCCAGGAGCAGCGCCAGATTGCGGCGCCGCAGCTTCAGCCAGCCGAGCAGGCCCGCGGGCGCCATGACGACGATGGCGATGAGGGACGCCGCGGTGATGACGTCCACCATCGTCAACGACTTCACCTGCGTGACGATGAACGCGAAGGACGAGCCCAACGCCGCCGCCGCGATGCTGCCCGCCGCGATGACTCCCGCGAGCCCACCGGGAGATGGGGCCGGAGCCGCCGCCGGAGCCGCGACGGGAGCGGGCGCCGCCGCCACGGTCTGCGAATACCCCTGCTCCAGCGTGGCGTCGAAGGTCTTCTCCCCCGCCGACGCGAGCCCTTCAATCTTGCCGGTGATGAACGAGGCCATGCGAGTGAAGGGCATGGTCATCGACTCCCACAGCGACACGGGCTGGCGGACGACATGCGTCACCGTGGCGTCGTGCTCCTGGCCATCCACGTCGTAGAAGACGCCGCGCTTGCCCACGACCAAGTCCGTGCTCCGACCGCGAGTGACGGGCACCGCCACCTCGTAGCCGGGCGTGCCGTCCTTGGGCGCCACCAGCACGTAGAGGATGCACGTGGTGCCCTGGCTCGTGAGCGCCGCGTGCTCCGCGCGGTTCTTCGCGAGCACCGACAGCGTGTACTTGCGTCCGCCGAGGATGAGCGTCCCCTTCTCCATCAGCGCGGGCGCCTTGGGGAGATAGAGGTTGGGCATGCTGATGAAGTTGTTGGCGAACACCAGCAGCCAGCGCTGGTAGAGCACCAGTCGCTCCAGCTCGACGATGGCGGCCAGCGTGGGCGCCAGCGCGAGGTCCGCCTGGCTGGCCGCGTCGATGGCGTCCAGGTCCGTGAGCGACACGGTGGGCAGCGAGTCGGCCAGCTTGTGCACCGGGTTCGCCTCGCGCTGGGTGAACCATGCGAGCACGGCGTCCGCCTTCGCCACCAGCTCGCGCCACGCCGTGTCCGACAGGCGCTCCGAGTCTCCCGTCACCGGCGCGGCGACGTCGCGACGGAACGACTGCAGTTGCTCATAGGAGGGACCGCGCAAGAGCCGCGCCCACTCCAGCACGCCCGAGGCTTCCGGCACCGCGATGGGCAGATCCCCCGCCGCCTTGCCCAGCGCGGCCGAGTCACCCAGCGAGCTCTCCACCCGCTCCGCGCGCAGCCTCAAGTTGGCCGCGGCCTCCGGCTGCACCGCCACCAGGCGGCACTGGAGGAAGTAGGTGTCCAGCAGCGGCGCCACCTCGCGGATGCGTCGCGCGCGCGACTCGCTCTCTTCGCCCCATACGAAGACGTCGCCACGCTTGCCCAGATGGGCCAGCAGCGCCTCGCGAGCCTCGCGGAAGCGCTGCAGCATCGGCCGATCCACGCCCGCCTCGCCCGAGCGGTTCTTCAACTCGGGGAAGGACGCCATGACGTCCTTCGCGAGCGGGCGCAGGGACTCCGGCAGGCGCTCCGGGGCGATGATGCCATCACCGTTCTGCCCCGACTTGCGCAGCTCCAGGTCGCTCGCTCGCACCTGGCCGAGCGAGATGCGCCCCATGTCTGGCGCGCCCACCGAGCGCAGAATCATCTCCGCCGCGGTCCGCAGCGAGGCCGCGTCCGAGGACAGCGCGTTCAAGTCCAGCACATCACTGTTCGCGTCCGCGCCGCGCCGGTCCTTCAAGTGCTTCGCGGCCCAGGCCACCGCGGCGCGCACCTCCGCCACGCGGACGCGCGCATTGCCGTCCGTGTCCAGGAACTTGAGGAAGGCCGGGTCGCAGCTCAGTCCCTCCAACGGACACGCCGTGGCGATCCACTGCGTCTCGGGAATGCGCGAGGCCTCCACGAGCACATCGAAGGAAGGAATGTCGACCTGGAGCGAGCCGCCATAGCGGCGATAGGTGAGCGGAGTCGAAGTCATACAGGCGGCGGACCTAAGCACACCCGACGTCACCTCGCACGGCTCCGAAGCAGCGTCTCTTCATGAGGCCAGCCGCTCGGCTGTCACGTCGGACCGGGTGTCCCATCACCCGGACGACGGCTCGTTCCAAGCCACCGGAACGACGTGCGCCTGCGAGTGGCGAGCCCCCTGCAATCGACGCGGCGGCACACCTGGCCTCGCACGAAAGAAAGGCAGCCCATGCACGCCGCCGCCGAATACGACGACCGCTTCCACCTGAGCCGCAAGCGCTACTACCAGTTGCTCGTGCTCTCCACCCTCTGGTTCACGGTGAACGACACGCCGCTGCTACCCATCGGCCTGCTCTTCGCGCTGCGCTTCGTGGGAGCCAACTACGAGACGACGTTCTTCCACTCCCTGCGCACGGGTCGAAAGGTCGCCCTCGTCTGCCTGGGAATGGCCCTGTTCTCCCTGGTCCTCTTCGGCCCCCATGCGGGCTTCAGCGTCGGGCCCGGAGGCGTGAGCTTCCAACTCACGCTCCGGTGAACCCCACGCGACGCGCGACTACGGGAGGGCCGACACGCTGTAGACGCCGGCCTTCGGCCCCTGGGAGATGATGTACACGGCGCGCGAGCCATCCTTGCCGCCGAAGTACACTGGCACCTGGACGCCCTGGTCCAACGGCTTTCGCGCCTGCGTCTTCGCGTCGTACACGGCGATGTCGTACGTGTCCGAGTCCATCCGCGCCGACGTCGCCAGCACGCGCTGACCATCCGCGGAGAGCTTGTAGCTGAAGATGCCCTGGAGCCACGTCCGCGGGTCCGCCTTCTGGGGCAGCTCGAGCGCCTTGAAGTCACACGCGCGTCCGTTGCGGATGCAGTTGGCGCGGAACACCACCTGCCCGTTGCCCGGCATGAAGCCGTAGCCGAAGACGCCCCGGTGCACCTTCTCCGCCTTCTCCGCGCCCAGGGGATAGAGCATCAGGTCCACGGAGTACTCCGGCTTGAGGAAGCGCGAGAGGAAGGCCACGTAGCGCGCGTCCGAGCCCCAGACGAAGTTGGGCACACGATCTCCCACCCGCTTCGGCGCGCCATCCGGCAGCGAGGCCACGGCCATCAAGCCCGCGCGCGCCGTCACGTCGTACCTGTCCAGGAAGCCCACGGCCTGCGAGTCCGGGGAGAAGGAGAAGATCTCCACGCGCTCGCCCACCTTGCGGCCCGGCCCGCCGGAGGCGGGGCCCACGTACAAGTCACCCGGCACGTCCGGCTTGCCGTTCTCCGAGCGCGCCAGCCACTTGCCATCCGGAGAGAAACCGAAGGCCTGCGCCGCCACGGCCAGCCGCTTCGGCTTCTGCGCCGGCAGCTCCGCCAGGTACAAGTCGTAGAGCCCGCGCACGGACTCACTGCGCACCTGGAAGGCCACGCGCTGACCATCCGGAGACACGGCGTAGTCACCCACCTGGTCCGCGAGCTTGCGCGGCGCCTCCTCGGGCTTCTCCACCGACACCGCCGCGAGGCCCCCCGCCGCGGACAGCCGCCGCTTGAGCAGCAGCGTCTTGCTGTCGGAGGTGAACTGCGCGGTGCTCACCTCGGCCGCCACGTCGACGAACGGCCCCGAGGGCAGCGGGCCCAGCTTCAGCTTGCCGCCGTCCACGAAGGCCAGCTTCGTCCCGTCCGGCGACGGCAGCATGTAGCTGACCGCCGTGCCCAGCACCGTCGGCTCCGCCTTCGCGTCATCCAGCACCGCCACGTTGAGCGAGCCGGACTGCGAGGCCGGGTTGTAGCCGGTGAGGTACAGCGCGTGCTTCGAGTCCGCCGAGAACAGCAGCCCGCCCGGCACGTTCGTCACGCTGTCGCCCAGCTTGCGCGGCTCGCCCCCCTCCACGGCCACCACGAACAGCTCCCCGAGCAACATCTGCGGAGGCACGCCGTCCAGCCGGGGCTTCTGCCCATTCAACAGGTAGGTGGCGAAGCGTCCGTCCGACGTCAGCCGCAGGTCCGCCGCGCGGCCCGCCGCCAGCAGCAGGCCCTGCCCTGCTCCAGCGGGCGCGCCACGTCCGGAGCTGCTCGGCGCGGGCGCGCGACTCGGAGCCGCGGAGTCACCCGAGGCCGTCGCGGCGGGAGCATTCCCCTTCGCCCCGCTGTCCTCACCCTTCTTGCACCCCGTGCCCGCCACCATGAGCGAGGCCATCAGGCCCGCGCCCAGAAGTCGTCCCAGCCTCGGCCGCATCATGCGCTCCTCTGCTCCTCAAGCTCCGGGGTGCCCGACGAGGGGACACCCGCGTGCGGCAGCCACGCCGCCAGGTCCTGCTTCGCGCGGGCCGAGTACGCCGCCCGCTTGTCCGCCTTCTTCATCCGCCCGGTCAGCGGCGGGAAGAGGCCATAGATGATGTTGGAGGGCTGATGCGGGTAGTCCGGCGGGTGCGCTTCGCCCGTCACATGACGGAACAGCGAGCCCAGCGCCGTCGTCGCCGGGGGGGGCACCCACTCCTTCCCACTCAGGCGCGCGTGCAGCGCCAGCGCCACCAGGTAGCCACACGCCGCGCTCTCCACGTACCCCTCCACGCCGGACACCTGCCCCGCGAAGAACACCCGGGGCTCGGTCTTCAGGGACAAGTCAGCCGACAGCAGCCGGGGCGAGTCGATGAAGGTGTTGCGGTGGATCTGCCCCATCCGGAGGAACTCCGCGTTCTGGAGGCCGGGGATGCAGGAGACGAAGATGCGCTTCTGCTCGCCCCACGTCAGGCGCGTCTGGAAGCCCACCATGTTCCAGGACGTGCCGGCGCGGTCCTCCATGCGCAACTGCACCACCGCGTGCGGCTCCTGGCCCGTGCGAGGGTCCCGGAGTCCCACCGGCTTCATCGGCCCGTAGGCCAGGGTGTCGTCGCCGCGTTCCGCCATGACCTCGATGGGCAGACAGCCTTCGAAGTATTTCGGTTCCTCGAAACTGTGCGGCACCACCTTCTGCCCCGCCTTCAACTCCGCGATGAAGCGGTAGTACTCCTCGCGGTTCATCGGCAGGTTCAGGTAGTCGTCGCCGCCGCCCTTGCCGTAGCGACTCTGTCGGAAGGCCACCGTCAGGTCGATGGAGTCTCCGGAGAGGATGGGGGCGATGGAGTCGTAGAAATAGAGCTTCTGCCCCACGTGCCGCTCCAGCTCACGAGTGAGGGCATCCGAGGTCAGCGGCCCGGTGGCCACGACGACGGGGCCCTCCTCTGGCAGCGTCTCCACCTCGCCGGCCACCAGCTCCACGCCCGCCTGGCGCAGCAGCGACTCGGTGATGGCCTTGGAGAAGCCCTCGCGCTCCACCGCCAGCGCGTCTCCGGCGGGTACCCGGTGGGCATCCGCGCTGCCCAGAATCAGAGAGCCCAGCGAGCGCAGCTCCGCGTGCAGCAGGCCAATGGCGCTCTCCGGGTTGTCCGAGCGCAGCGAGTTGCTGCACACCAGCTCCGCGAGCTGATCCGACTTGTGCGCCGGAGAACGCTTGTGGGGCTTCATTTCGCGCAGCACCACCGGCACGCCCCGGCGGGCGAGCTGGTATGCGCACTCCGTACCGGCCAGGCCGCCGCCAATCACCGTCACCCGCTGCTGCTTCACGTCCGCCATCCTGTTCCTCCCGGGAGCGCCGAGCGCCAGCCCGTCAGCGAACAGTTAGCAGGACTGGCACGCCCTGTCCCACTCGCGAAGCCATGGGCGTCAACCCGGCGTCTTGTCCAGGGCCCCATGTCCGGCCGCCTGCCCCCCGAGCCACCTTCGCCCCCGGTTGGAAGGCGCGGTTTCCCCACCTGGGTTGCACCCCTACGTTTCTCGCGTTCATCGCTCGAGGCAGCGTTCTTCCGAGCGAGCGCACAACGCACTCGAAGACAGCAACACGGAAACGAGGCCACCATGAGCCGAGCCCAAGATTTGCTGAAGGTTCGCGAGATTCTTCAGCGCCGCAGGCGGGAAATCCTCACCACCAGCAGCGGCACGCACCGCGAGCTGACCGCGCTCAAGGAGCAGGAGCGGGATCCCGAGTACGAGGAGAACGCCCAGTCGGAGCTGGCGGACTACACCCTGTCCAGCCTGATGGAGGCCCAGCGCCGCGAGGTCATGCTCATCGACGCCGCGTTGCTGCGCATGGACACGGGCGTCTTCGGCGAGTGCGTGGACTGCGGCCAGGAGATCTCCATGGACCGCCTGGAAGCCCTGCCCTTCGCCATCCGCTGCGCGGAGGACGCCGAGCAGCACGAGCAGGACACTCGCGGCGGGCACTACGCGACGCCGTCGCTGTAGCCCCGCGCCGGTGACGTGACAGGCGGGCGCTCCCTGGTTCCGCCGGGGAGCGCCGCTCGTTCTTCAGTCGCCCTCTTTCTTGAGGACGACGAAGCGGTAGTTCTCCAGCTCGTTCTGCCCCGCCGTGTAGAGCACGCTGAGGAGCAGGTCGTAGGGGACCTTGCGGTCCGCGATGACCGACAGCTCCTTGCTGAAGGGCGCCCGCGGGTTGCGCTCGGCGATGTACTTCAGCTTCTCCACTTCCTTCTTGAACCGGGCGTCGAGCGGGAGCACCAACCGGCCCTGGAGGGCCTCGGCGGGGAGCTGACCGTTTTGCAGCCGCAGCACCTCCCGCTCCCCCACCAGCAGGCTCTTGGCGGTGATGGTGACGGCGATGGTGTCCTGCGGCGTGGCGCGCGTGGTGGAGATGGGCGGCCGGACGTCCTCGGAGGCCGTCACCGCCGCGGAGGACGACGCGAAGGACTTGAGCAGGAACACCAGGAGGATGGTCATCATGTCCATCATCGCGGTGATGTTCAGCTCCTTGATTTCCCCCGCCGCGTCGCGCTCCTTGCGCTTCTTGCGAGACAGCGCCCGGCGGAAGCGCAGCCGCGCCAGGGCCTCCTCGTCGACGGCATCAGGCGCGTGCGACATGGGTTCGGAGGACATGGCTCAGGTCCCCGCCAGGGTGACATCGGGGAACAGCAACCGGCGCTGGGGACCCTGCTCCTCGCGCAGCGCATCCATCGTCTGGATGAGCACGTCGTAGGGCACATCCGCGTCCGCGCCGACGATGACCTTCGTCTCCTTGGGAAACTCGGTCTTGATCTTCACCATCCACGCGTTGAGCGCGGCGTAGTCGTAGACGCCGTCGGCGGTCGTCGGCACCGTGGGCGCGCCGCCTTCTCCGAGGATGGCGTTCTCACTGCTGACGAAGTGGCCCTTGCGGGAGATGAGCACGGACAGCGTGAGCTTCGGCTCGTCGCTCGGCGACTCTGGCGTCATCGCCGTGGACGGCGCGCCGTAGCCCGGCGCGCTCACGTTGAGGATGCCGAACGAGGTCAGCCCCGTAATCGACAGCAGCATGAAGATGATGAGGTTCATGAGGATGTCGAGGTACGGGACGACGTTCAGCTCGCCCGACTCTTCTTCCTCGCGGACCTTCAGCTTGCGGCGGGAGTAGTGGAACGCCATGGCGCGCGCTCGCCCCGCCCTACGACGCGCGGGCTTCGAGCTCCGTGGCCGCCGGGTCCACGCTGCCGCGACGCGACAGGAGGTTCTCCAGCTTCAGCGCGTTGAGCTCCAGGCTCTCCACCATGCTCTTCGCGTACGACGTGAGGAACAGGTGGAAGATGATGCAGACCACCGCGATGGAGAGCGCGAAGGCGGTGTTGTTCATCGCCTTGGAGATGCCGTCCGACAACAGCCGCTGCTTCTGGTCCGCCGGCACGTCGCCCAGCGCCTGGAAGGTGCCGATGAGGCCGAAGATGGTGCCAACCAGGCCCACCAGCGTGGCGATGTTCGCCAGGGACCACAGCCAGGGGATGCGCTTGGACACATGCGGGCTGTGCTCGATGAGGGCCTCTTCCACCGCCTTGGCCACCTCGATTTCACCCCGGTTCGCGTGCACCAGCCCCGCGCGGATGACCTTGGCCAGGGGCGCGGTCGGCGCCATGCCGCACACCTTCACCGCGCGGTCCAGGTTGCCGCCGCGCACCAGCTTGGAGATCTGCTCCATGAAGGGCGCCGGGTTCAGGTTGTAGCGGAACACCAGCGTGACGATGCGCTCCAACGCCACCGCCAGCGCGCACGCCAGCCAGAACAGGTTCACGAACATGAACGGACCGCCATCCTTGAAGAACTTGATGACGGAGTCCGTGACGCCGAGCTTTCCGGCGTCCGCGGCCGCGAGGCTCGCGTTGACCAGCAGCTCGCTGACCACCGAGGAAATCATTGGTCGGGTTGTAGGGCGGGCCCGCCGAAGCTGTCAAGCCACGGACGGGCCAGCCCCCTGTAAACACTTGGGTTTTCAGGCCGCCGACGAAGTTCCCGGGTCCGTGGGGACGCCCGACTGCTCAGCGACCTCCCGCCGGTAACCGCACTCCTTGTTCGGGCAGGCGACGTACGCGCCGTCCCGCTTGGAGTACTTCTGGAGGAGATACGGCGACGCGCAATCCGGGCACGCCTCCGCCAGGGGCCGGTCCCACGCGGCGAAGCGGCAGTCCGGGTAGCGGTTGCAGCCGAAGAAGATCTTCCCGCGGCCACTGCGGCGCTCGGTCAGGTAGCCCTGCTTGCACTCCGGGCAACCCACGCCGATGGAGATGGGCTTGGACGTCTTGCAGTCCGGGTAGCCCGAGCACGCCATGAAGCGCCCGAAGCGGCCGCGCTTGATGACCATGGGCTTGCCGCACTTCTCGCATAGCTCGTCCGTCGTCTCTTCCTCGACGATGACGATCTTCCCCTCGGCATCCCGCTTGAAGTCCTTGGTGTTCTTGCAGTCGGGGTAGTTCGAACAGGCGAGGAAGTGCCCCATCTTTCCGAACTTGATGACGAAGTGGTTGCTGCACTTCTCACAGGCGATGTCGGTCTTGATCTCCTCGCGCTTGACGTCGCGCATCTCCGCCTTCGCCTTCTCGAGCGTGTCCTTGAAGGGCCCGTAGAAGTCGCGCAGCACCGACACCCACTTCGCTTCGCCCTCGGAGATCTGGTCGAGCTTCTCCTCCATCGTCGCGGTGAAGGTGACGTCCAGCTCGTGGGGGAAGTGTTTGACGAGCATCTCGTTCGTCATCTGCCCCAGGTCCGTGGGCCGGAAGCGGCCCTCCAGCTTCTCCACGTACTTCTTGTCCTGGATGGTGGAGAGGATGGCCGCGTAGGTGGACGGGCGGCCAATGCCCTTCTCTTCCAGCTCCTTCACCAGCGTGGCCTCGCTGAAGCGCGGGGGCGGCTGGGTGAAGTGCTGCTCGTGCAGGAGCTTCTGCAGGCCGAGCTTGTCGTTGTCGTTGAGCAGCGGCAGGTCGCCCACGGCGTCGGCGCCATCCGCGCCCTCTTCGCCCGCGGCCTTGGCCTTCTCCTTCTCCGACTCCTCTTCCGGCGTCAGGCCCGCGCCGTACACCGCGAGGTAGCCGGGGAACTTCAGCGTGCTGCCGGAGGCGCGGAACGTGGCCCGGCCCGCGGCGATGTCCGCGCTCGTCTGGTCATACACGGCGGGCTTCATCTGGCACGCCACGAAGCGGTTGTAGATGAGCTCGTAGAGCCGGAACATGTCCTGCTCGTCCATCGCGTCGAAGAAGGGCCGCACGCGCTCCGGCGGGTACTCCAGCGACGTGGGGCGGATGGCCTCGTGGGCGTCCTGCGCGCTCTTCCTGGACTTGTAGACCACCGGCTCTTCCGGCAGGTACTCCGCGCCGTACTTGGAGCCGATCATCTCCCGCACCTGCTTCACGGCGTCGTCCGACAGACGCGTGGAGTCCGTGCGCATATACGTGATGAGCGCCGTCTGGCCTTCCTCGCCGAGGGGCACGCCCTCGTAGAGCTTCTGCGCCAGCGTCATCGTCTTCTTCGCGGTGAAGGACAGTCGGTTGGCCGCCTCCTGCTGGAGCTTGGAGGTGATGAAGGGCGCGGGCGCGTTGCGGCGCCGCTCGCGGCGGTCCACCTTGGCCACGGAGAACGCGGCGTCCTTCAGCTCGTTGACCAGGCCCTCGGTGATGGCGCGGTCCTTCAGCTCCACCTTCTTGCCATCCACCTTGGACAGCTTGGCCTTGAACGGCGGCGGGCCGGTGGGGCCTTCCAGGAGCGCGTCGAGCGTCCAGTACTCCTCGGGGACGAAGGCCTTGATCTCCGCCTCGCGCTCCACGATGAGGCGCACCGCGACGGACTGCACGCGTCCGGCGGACAGGCCCCGGCGGATCTTCTGCCAGAGCAGCGGCGAGATTTGATAGCCCACCAGGCGGTCCAGGATGCGACGCGTCTGCTGCGAGTCGTAGTTGTCCTGGTTCAGCTCACGCGGCTGGGCGATGGCTTCCTGGATGGCCTTCTTGGTGATTTCGTTGAAGGTCACCCGCATCGCGTCCGGATGCGCCAGCTCTTCCTTGATGTGCCACGCAATGGCCTCGCCCTCGCGGTCGGGGTCCGTGGCCAGGAAGACCTTGTCGGCGGACTTCGCCATCTTCTTCAGCTCGTTGAGCACCTTCTCCTTGCCCTTGATGACCTCGTACTCGGGCTGGAAGTCGTGCTCCACGTCGACGCCAATCTTGCTCTTGGGCAGGTCCTTCACGTGCCCCACGGACGCCTTCACCGTGTAGCCGGAGCCCAGGTACTTCTTGATGGTCTTCGCCTTGGCGGGCGACTCCACGACGACCAGGTAGTGCGGCCCCTTGCCGCGCGGCGTGGCCTCTTCCTCGGCGTCCGCGTCCACGGCGGGCAGCGAGTCGTCGTCACCCTTCTTGGTGGTACGTCGGCGGGCCGCGGTCTTCTTGGCCGCGGCCTTCTTGGCCGCGGGCTTCTTCTTGGCCGCAGTCTTCTTCTTGGCGGCCGTGCGACCGGTCGCCTCGCGGGGCGCCTTCTCCTCGGTCGCCTCGGTCTCTTCCGCCTTCTTCTTCGTCCGCGTGGCCATGACTCTCCTACCTAGATCTTCTCGTACAGCCTGCCCGGGTGCTGGACGACCAGCCCCGTCATCTCCAGCTCCACCAGCGCGCTGACGAGCGCCGCGGGTGTGAGGGTGCTCCCGGTCAGCACCTCATCGAACGTCCGGGGAATCCGGTCCAACACCGCATAGGCGCCCCGCGCTTCCGCGGAGAGCCCTTCCCACGAATCAGCCTTTCCCGGCGCCACCATCCACCCAGGGTCAACACCCACCGCCCGCCAGACGTCCTTCGCATCCAGGCACGCACTCGCGTGCCCTTCCCGCAGCAGGGCGTTGCAGCCTGCCGCATCCGCCTGACGTACATCCCCCGGCATCGCCAGCACCGGCCGTCCCTGCGCCCGCCCCGCCTTCGCCGTGTGCAAACTGCCCGACTCCGCCCCCGCCCTCATCACCAGGACCGCATCCGATGCGCCGGAGATGAGCCGGTTGCGCCGGGGGAACGTGGAGGTGCTTGCCCGCACCCCAGGCGGCAGCTCGCTGAAGAACACCCCGCCCCTCTCCAAGAAGTGAGGAAGCAGGCGGGCTTGCGCCGGGTCCAACGCATCCAGCGCCGACCCCAGAAAAGCCCACGTCTCCGCGCCCACGTCCAGTGCACCCCAGTGGCACGCCCGGTCCACGCCCGCCGCCGCACCCGACACCACCCCCACCCCACCCTCGGCCACCTGACGGGCGAAGGCACGGGCAAAAGGCAGGAAACCCTGATCCGGATGTCGGCTGCCCACCATGGCCACCCGCCTGCGCGGCGGCCCGGGCTGGCCCCGGTGGAACAGCAGGGGCGGCGCGTCCTCCACCTGCTTGAGACGCTCCGGATAGGTCCGCTGTTCGGCGAACGCCACCCGCATGCCTCCTGCGTGACACGCCTCCTGCAACCGCTCCGCGACGACGGGGAGCCGCTCCAGGGTCGCCAGCCGACGACGAACTTGTGGGGAAACCGGCGCTTCGGACACCCAGTCTCCTACCGGAGTCGCGGCCAGGGGAGCGAGACGACCGTCGGCGAATGCGCGCAAGGCGGCCAGCGTCCTCGGCCCCAGGCCGGGAACGGCCCAGAGCGCCAGGCATGCCTGCTGTTCCGCCGTGAGGCTGTCCGTCTCAGCGTCCGCCATACCCAACCCCCCTCCATTCCCACCTATATAGAAGATGGGTCCGCAGGGAGGGGCGCGACACATAAACACCGGACCGCCACCGGTCAAGCACTCAACCCCTCCTGGACGGGAGGGGATGCACTTTTCCTGCCGGAATCAGCGGCTGGCGGTGGGGGCGGGGCTGACGCGCATGTACGCGCGGTCGCCGGTGTTGATCTCCTCGGTGGAGCGCATCATCAGGCAGTTGTTGGTGCGCTCCTTCACCTCGGTGACCATGCACGTGCCGATGTTCTCCCACGGCAGCGCCTTGTCGGACGCGGGCGGCGGGGGGAGCTCCGGCTTGCCCAGCACCTGCCGGGACGGGTCGCCCTGGCGGAGGATGAGGAAGGTGTTGCCCAGCTGGACGCCATCGGCGCTGCCCTTGTCCAGCACCACGGTGTTGTGCTCGCCGAGCAGCGACAGGTACGGCACCAGCGCCGTCACGACGGTGGCGTTGAGCTCCTTCGTGTTGGGCCGGGGGGCGACGCGCTCGCTGAGCTTCTCGCCGTAGGGGCCCACCAGGTCGCCACGCTCGATGCCGTCCCAGGTGTCGACGATCTGCGCGGTGACGACGCCCTTGTCCACGCGCACCACGCGCAGCGTGCCCACGAAGTCCGTCAGGAAGCCCAGCTCCTTGCCCGAGCGCGGGTGCTTCACTTTCTGCGTGGTGTGGAAGACGACGTAGCGGTCACCGACCTTGGCGTCGGCCTTGCGCTTGAAGCGCACGTAGACGTTGTCCGGGAAGGCCAGCATCAGCGCGCCGTTCGGGGAGCCCTCGATGCGGCCCGCCTCCTCCAGCTCGCGCGCGGTGACGAAACCCTGCGTCGTCACCGGCCGCGACGAGGACACGTCGTAGCCAATCTTGCCCGACACCGAGACCATGTCCCCGCCGGACAGCTCCGTGGGGGCGGCCACGTCGACGGTGTCGTCGCCGGTCTCCACGCGCTGGGGCACTTCCTCGCCCCCGCCGAAGAAGCTCACCTGGTTGCCCGGGTAGATCCAATGCGGGTTGGCGATCTCCGGGTTGTAGGACCAGACCTTCGGCCAGTACCAGGGGCTGCCCAGGTAGCGCGAGGACAGGTCCCACAGCGTGTCACCGGACTCGACGGTGTGGACCACGCCGGGGGCGCTGTCACGGCCCTTGGCCGCGCCGGGCGGCAGCGTCACGTTGGTGCCGGAGGGGCGCTCGGGCGCCTCGTCCATGACCTCCGCGCCTTCCGTCTCACCGCCGGCCTCGGTGTCCTCCGGGTCGCTGCCCTCCTGCTGCTGCGCGAATGCGCTCCAGGCGGGGGCGACGGCGAGGCTCAACATCAGCGAGGTGAGGATCCGGGTGCGCATCGCACGACATCCTTTCGAAGAAGACTTCACTGCGGGAGGGCGGCGAGCCGCTGCTCCGCCTGCGTGGCGGCGGCCGTCCCCGGAAACTGGGTGACGACGCGCGTGTAGAGAGCCCGGGCATCCGCGGCCTGGTTGAGCCGCATCCGGCACTCGGCGAGCCGGAGCATGCCGTCCAGCATGGCGTCCCCGGCGGGATAGGTGGCGATCAGCCGCTCGAACGACTTCGCGGCGTCCTTGAACTCGTTGAGCCCCATCTGCCCCAGCCCGCTGAAGTACAGCGCGTTGTCCGCGCGCGGGTGGCGGGGGTTCTCCTCGGAGAAGCGGCGCAGGCGCTGCACGCCCCCCTCCACGTTGCCGGTGCGCAGGAGCGACACCGACTTCTCGTAGTCGGCCTCGAGGACATCCGGGTCCGGCTGGTCCGCGGGGTCATCCTCCCGCGTGGTCACCATGGTGGCCCCACCCGTCGACGCCAGGGTGGTGCCACCCGAGGCGGACCCAGGCGTGCCGTCCGGCACCGAGCTGATGAACATCTCCACCTGCTCGGACTCGGGCTCCACCACCGCCACCTGCGTGGACAGCTTGGGCGCGGGCTCGAAGCGCGGCTTGAGCTTCACCACCGCCAGGTCCGGGGTCGACGTCAGCGCCCCACCCTGCTCCGGCGCGGTGACTCGCACGGGAACCGTGGAGGACTGCTTCGCCGCGGGGGCACCAGGGGCCCGCGCGCGGTCGACGGCGGCATGGGCCTCCAGGCGCTCCAGCCGGTCCACCAGGCGCGTCTGCGACTCGCGCAGCGTGCGCAGCTCCGCCTGCAGCGCCGCGACCTCCGCCTGGGAGGCGGCGGTGGTGGCACAAGCACACAGCGCGCACAGCGGCGCTGCGGCGAGCAAGCGGAAGATGGCGGAGCGCTCGAGCACGGGCCTCGACGGATGAAAGTCCCTCCGAGGATAGGAAGGCACGTCGGAGAGCGTCAAGAAAACGGCCGGCGCTCCCCGCCTAGAACCTGTTTACCACCAGGTTGAGGTGGCGTCCGGTACGCCCCGCGTCACGCCGGTGGGAGAAGAACCGCGAGGGCTCGCACGCGGTACAGGCCTGTAGCACGTCCACATGGGCCGACCTCAGCCCCGCACCCAGCAACGTCAGCCGCACCGCCCGTGACAGGTCCAACCGGATGCGCCCGCCCTCCTCGGCCACGACTTCCGAGCCGAAGCGCGTCGTGAAGCGCTGCCCCAGCTCCGCCGAGACTTCGTAGCAACAGCGCTGAATCGCGGGCCCCACCGCCGCCAGCAGTCGCTCTGGCCGAGCCCCTCGCGCCACCAGCGCCTCCACCGCGCGAGCGCTGATATCCGCGTCCGTCCCACGCCACCCCGAGTGCACCGCCGCCACACGCCGTCCGTCCGGGTCCACCAGCAACACCGGTACGCAGTCCGCCGTGCCCACGGCCACCCACGTTTCGGGCACTTCGGTCCAAAGCCCGTCCGCCTCGCCCTCGGGAGGCCGCAGCGTGTCGCCCCCCTCCTCCACCCGGACCTCCAGCACCCGGTCCCCGTGCACCTGGGAGACACGCGACAGCGCGCCCAGCGGAGCACCGGCCGCCGTGGCCAGCCTGCGCAGGTTCTCCTCCACCTTCGCCCGGTCATCTCCCGTGGAGAACCCCAGGTTGAGCGAGGCGAAGGGCCCCTCGGACACACCGCCCGCGCGAGTCGCGAAGCCGTGCGGAACGGGAAGCAACGAGGACGTGAGCAACTCGGTCGCCATGAGGTGGCCCTTCTAACCGTCACGCCCATCCCGACGCACGCGGACGTCGACGTGCGCCAACCGGATGCGCCAACGGAATGATAAAATTCCCATGCAAGTACGTTTGACAGTCCGCGTCAGCCCATTGACAATTCCGCGGACTCTTCGTGAAACGAGTTGAATCCTTTCGAACGAAGTGACGCGAACGCGCGCATGCCCCTGGGTCCCGACACCGTAGGCCGGAAGCTCCTCTGGAGCATCGCTCTGCCGGGGTTGGTGGTGGCGTTGCTGGGCGTGGGCCACTTCTGGCGCGAGGCGCGGGTGGCGGTGCAGGACGCCACGCAGGTGGAGTCGCTCGCACTCGCGGAGTTCGTCGCCTCGACATTCATGTTGCCGCAGGGGCCCGGTGCGCCCGCGCATGGCGCGGTGGCGGAGGTGCTCCACTCGGACACGCGGTTGTTCCGCTCGGTGGCGGACGTGCGTGTGCTGACGCCGGACGGACGCGTGCGCTGGTCTCGCGAGCCGTCCGAGGTCGGCTCGGTGCATCCGGAGGCCTCGCGGCTCACCCGCCCCGGGCCGGAGACGGCGCGCTCGGCGGACGATGTCACGGAGGTGGTGCGGCCCCTGGGCGGTCCGGAGTGCGGGAGCTGTCACTCGCGCGGGGAGGTTCCGGGCGCCAGTGTCCTGCAGATGCGGATGACGGAGCCCGCGCTGCATCAGCAACTGACGAAGGTGTTCGGTGGCGCGCTGGGGTCCATGGCGGTGTTCGCCATCCTGCTCGCGCTCGTCATCGCGCTGTCGCTGCACTTCAACCTCACGCGTCCGCTGCGTCGGCTGAGCGCGGCCATGGGGCGCGCGGAGGCGGGAGATCTGCTGGTGCGCGCGGACGTGCGCGGCACGGATGAAATCGCGCGCCTGGGCGCCGCCTTCAACCAGATGCTGGCGCGGCTCACCGCGATGAAGGCGGAGGAGATCGACACCCACCGCGACCTGGAGCTGGTGAAGGAGAAGCTCGCGCTCAAGGACGAGTTGGAAGACCGGCTTCGCGAGCTGTCGCTGCTGTTCGACGTGACGCGCTCCCTCAACGCCACGCTGGAGCTGGACGAACTGCTGGAGGCCGTCACCCGGCTGGTGGTGGAGCGGCTCCAGATTCCGGAGTTCTCCATCATGCTCGTCAGCCCGGAGGGCGCGCTGGAGGTGAAGCAGGCGTGGCCGGAGGGCCGTAGCTCGGAGGGGCTCACCTTCTCGGTGGGCGAAGGCGCCTGCGGCCGCGCGGCCCAGACGCACAAGGCGGTGTACCTGCCGGACGTCGCGGACCACTCCAGCATCTTCGCGCGGCGCGGACTGGTGACGGACGCCATGCTCACCGGCGCGCTGCTCGCGGTGCCCATGGTGCACGCTGGCACGCTCATGGGCGTGGTGAACTTCCAGCGTCCGCTCATCGCCAGCTTCTCGGCGGGGGAAATCGAGCTGCTCACCGCGGTGGCGGACATCGCGGCGGCCGCCGTGAAGAACGCCCAACTGCACGCGGAGACGGTGAAGCTCACCATGACGGACCCGCTGACGGGGGTGCCCAACCGGCGTCACCTCTTCCAGCGCATGGAGCTGGAGCTGGCGCGAGCGCAGCGCTTCGGCACGTCACTGGCGCTGCTCATGGTGGACGTGGACCACTTCAAGCGCCTCAACGACCTGGCCGGCCACCGGGCGGGTGACGAGACGCTCCGCCGCGTCTGCGACATCCTCCGCTCGCGCGTGCGCAAGGTGGACACGCTGGCGCGCTATGGCGGCGAGGAGTTCGTCATTCTCCTCCCCCAGGCCACCAAGCAGGACGCGGTGGATGTGGCGGAGAAGCTGCGTCGCGCGGTGGCGGAGACCGTCGTGCTCAACCAGCCGGGCCTCCCGGGCGGCCACGTCACCGTGTCCGTGGGCGTGTCCCATTTCCCCAGCGACGCCAACACGCAAGAGGGACTCGTCGACAGCGCGGACGCGGCCCTCTATTGCAGCAAGCGCACGGGTCGCAACCGCACGACGCCGTTCGAGATGGGCATGGAGATCCACCCCGGTCGCGAGCGAGGCCCCCACGCGCCTCCGACCGAGCCGACCGCCAGCGCTCCTCCCGGCGGCGTGGCCAAGGCGTAGCGCGGCCCCGCTGCCTCAGCGGGACACGAGCGTGCGCACCGTGGGCAACATCAGGTCCGCCCACTCCTCGTAGCCTTCCTCGGAGGGGTGGAAGCCATCCCCGGAGAAGAAGTGCGGCGAGCGGGGAAACATCTCCCGACTCGCCGAATACATGTCCACCAGGTGCAGCCCCTCCGTGCGCGCCACCTGGGCGATGGCGGCGTTGAAGGGCTCGATGCGTCCTTCGTAGAGGGCACTGGGCACCAGCTTCGCGACGGGCGCCATCGCCATGTCCGCGATGTTCACCAGCACCAGGGGGGCACCCGTCTGCTTCAGACGCCGGGCGATGCGCTCCAACTCCTCCTGGAAGTCCTCCACCGCCGTGCCGCGCCAGAGGTCATTGGTCCCCACCCCCAGCGTCACCAGCGTGGGTTGCGCGGCCACCGTGGCCTTGAGCTGCCCGGTGAAGACATCGCGGACGCGCGCCCCGCTGACGCCCAGATTGGTGAGCCCCACTGACAGCCCCTCTCGGCGCAGTCGTGAGGCGAGGCGCTCGGGATAGCCCCCGCCGCGCGGCGCGCCCACGCCCACCGCGGTGCTGTCTCCGAGCGCGACGTAGTTGACGCTCATGTCCGCCGCTCCACTACGGCATGCGCAGGGCGCGGAGCATGCGGCTGCCTCCCGGGGCCGCCACGCGCAGGAGCAGCGTGCTGCCGGCGGGCGCCGCGCGAATCGCCTTGGCCAGGTCGTCCGCGTTGTTCACCGGCTTGCGGTTGGCCTCCACCACCACCATGCCCGGTTCGAGCTGCGCGCGGTCCGCCGGAGAGCCCGGCACCACGTCGGTGATGAGGGCGCCCTGGCGCTCATTGAAGCCCGCCTGCTGCGCGGTGCGCGCATCCAGGTTCTGGAGGCTGACGCCCACGCGGCGCGAGCTCTCCTGCGAGTCGTCGCCCTGCGGCTTGCGCGAAGTCACACCCTCCAGGTCGGGCCGCGTGCCAAGAATCACCTTCACGTCCTGCTTCTTGCCTTCACGGAACACCGTCAGAGTGGAGGTGCTGCCCGGGCGCTTGAGCGCCACGGTGCGAGTGAGCTGGCCGCTGGACGTCACCGGCTGCCCATCGATGGCGGTGACGACGTCGTCGGACTTCAGGCCCGCCTTCGCCGCCGGAGAGGCAGGATTCACCTGCGTGAGGATGGCGCCCTCCGTCACCGGCAGCTTGAGCGCGCTCGACAAGTCCCGCGTCAGGTCCTGGATGCCCACGCCCAGCCACGCGCGCGTGACGGAGCCTTCCTTCTCCAGTTGGGGCACCAGTGCCGTGACGAGGTTGCTGGGCACCGCGAAGCCGATTCCCGTGCCGCCGCCGACGATGGCGGTGTTGATGCCGACGACCTCACCTCGCATGTTGAACAACGGGCCGCCCGAGTTGCCCGGGTTGATGGCCGCGTCGGTCTGGAGGAACTCGTCGTAGGGCCCCGCGCCGATGTCGCGTGCTCGCGCGGAGACGATGCCCAGGCTGACGCTGGAAGCCAATCCGAAGGGATTGCCAATGGCGACGACCCAGTCGCCCACGCGCAGCGCGTCGGAGTTGCCCAGCTTCACCGTGGGCAGCCCCTCCACCTTGTCCTTGATCTTCACCACCGCGACGTCGGTGAGCGGGTCCCTGCCCACGACGACCGCGGAGAACGAGCGCCCGTCATCCAATCGCACGGTGATGGACACCGCGTCCTCCACCACGTGGTTGTTGGTGAGGACGATGCCTGTCGGCTCGATGATGAAGCCGGAGCCCGCGCCCTGGCGGAGCTGCTCCCGTCCTCCTCCCCGGCCTCCCCCACCGCCAAAGAAGCGGTCGAAGAGCGGGTTGTCCTCCATGCCCCTCGGCCCTCCGCCACCGCCACGGGCCTGCACGTCCACGTTGACGACGGCGGACTTCACCGAGTCCACCAGCGGCGCCAGCGAAGGGAGCGCCTGCGCCTCCCGGGTCGCCGGCTGGAGGTTGCCGGGCTGGCCCTGCGCGGGAGCGGGCGCCGGAGCCTGCGCCCACGAGGCCGACGGGACGGCGAGGAGCAGCGCGGTGGCCAGGGCTCTCCGGAACGCGACGGAAGAACGGTTCATATGCTCCCCAAGCTAAAGCCGAAATGCTGTCCCGCAAGCGAAACGGCCCACGGTCATCCATCGAAACATTCGAGCCCGACGCCCACGTGCCGGAAGGTCACCCCGGGCGATAGAGACGGTAGTCGAGTTCCGGAAAGACGTTGTCGCGGCCCTCCAATTGAGCAAGCCAGCCCTCGTCGATGGTGCCCGCGCGCAACTCGTCGTGCAGCCGGAGGAAATGCCGCACGTGTTCCTGGGTGCGCCGCCTGGCGTACTCCACCATGGTGCCCGTCTTCATGATGAAGGCCCAGTCGGAGCTCTGGGCGAGCAGCAGTTCCCGCGCCGCCTGGTTGAGCGCGCGACGTTGCAGAACCGTGGCGTCGGGGAAGTCCCGCGCGAGTTCCACCATCTTCCGCGCGCAGTGTGTCAAGTGGCGGTAGACCCAGTCGTTGGTGCCATCCAGCCACATATGGGCGTAGCCGCCCGCGCCCCAGGAGGACATCGGCGGCGTGGCCACCTGGTTCTCCGGCGTCTCGCGCAGGTCGTCCGACGGCGTCACCAGCTCGAACGTGGACTGCTCGCGCGCCGCCTTGCGGATGAGTGCTTCCAGGAACCACGGGCCCTCGAACCACCAGTGCCCGAACAGCTCCGCGTCGTAGGGCGCGACGACCACGGGCTTGCGACCTCCAAGACGCGAGGCGAGGTGCTCGATTTGTCGCTGGCGGTTGAAGAGGAAGTTGCCGGCGTGCACCGCGGCGCGCTCACGCGCCAGCTCCGGGTCATAGGGCTGCTTGTCGTTCGTCTTCCCGGTGATGCGGTAGTACTTGAAGCCGGTGTTCTTCCGGTCCCCCGTGGGCTGGATGAACGGACGGATGTAGTCCAGGTCCAGGTCCCAGCCGATGTCCCGGTAGAACTCGCGGTAGTCCGGGTCGCCCGGATAGCCGTGCTCGGAGCTCCAGACCTGCTGACTGCTCTCCGGGTCTCTCGCGAAGGCGGCGACACCCGACTCGGTGAAGATGGGTGCGTAGGGGCCATGCAGTGGACGCGGCGTGGCGTCCGTCAGGCCGTGCGTGTCCACGAAGAAGTAGCGGATGCGCTCGGCGGCCAGGACGCGCTCCAGGCCCGGGTAGTAGCCGCACTCAGCCAGCCAGATGCCCGCGGGGTCCCTGCCGAAGTTCTGACGGTAGTGGTTGGCGGCCACCGTCACCTGGGCGCGCACGGCCTCCGGCACCTGCTGCATGAGCGGCAGGAAGCCATGCGTCGCGTTGCACGTGAGGATGTCCAGGTGGCCCGCGTCCTGGAGGCGCCGGAACGCGGCGACGAGGTCCCGACGGTAGCGGTCGTGGAAGGCCCGGCGCAGGGACTCGAAGTGGTCGCGATAGAAGCGCGCCAGTCTTCCGAAGGTCGCATCGTTCCGGGTGCGGTGGGCCTCGCGGTCGCCCAACTCGCAGAGCTGGTCCAGCTTGCGCGAGTAGCGCGTCATCAGCAGCTCGTCACGGAGCATGGTGACGAGCGTGGGAGACAGCGTCATCGACAGCCGGAACGGGATGCCGTCTTCCGCCAGGGAGTCGAAGGCGAGGAGCAACGGGAGATAGGTCTCGGAGATGGCCTCGTAGAGCCAGTCCTCTTCGAGAAAGTCCTCGTGCTCGGGGTGTCGGACGAACGGAAGGTGCGCGTGAAGGACGAGTGCGAGAGAGCCCAGGCTCATGGTCGGTCGAAGTGTCCTTGCGGGTTCACGAGCGGCCCCCACCCGAGGGCGGCTTCCGGTGCGCGTCCTGTTCCGAGGTTCCTGACGGGTGTGTCACCGCGCCAGGGGTCGTGTTGCCCGACAGGTCCGAGTCGCGCCGGTCCGAGGCCCCGTGAGCACGAGGTGGTGACTCGAAGTAGCGCAGGTCCGAAGCGCCCGACGCACGAGTCGGGGACTCGAAGTAGTTCAGGTCCGAGGCGCGGGGCGCGGACGCGAATTCCTCCGGGCCCGTGTTCGCGGGAGCTCGCTGTGAGGGCTCGGCGTAGCGCATGTCGGAGGCACCCGGCGCACGACCGATGTCCAGGTACTGATACGCGGGACGGACGCCCTGCGCTTCTCCGCGCACCGCTCCATCCTGGTATCGCTGGTCGGAGGCTCCAGGAGCGCGCACCTGCCCCAGTTCGAGATACTCGAACGCATGCGGCGACGACGTGGGCTGCACGACGCCGTCCCCGTACCGCATGTCCGACGCACCCGCCGCGCGCTCCTGCGCCTCCAGGTAGCGATGCGAGGCGAGGTAGCGCTGGTCCGAGGCTCCCGGTGCGCGCTCGACACCTTGCAGATAGGTCCCGGAGCCCACCTGGGCGCCCGGTCCTCCGGGGGACGGAGGAACACCGGGCCCGACACCTTCACGGTGGACGACGGGAATGTCCTTCGCACCCGCGCTGCCGGGCAGATTCACGCGGTGCCACGTGACGTACTCGCGCTCGCGGTTCTCCTCAGTCGGGGTGGCGACGGGAGACACCACGGGTGCCTCGGGCTCCACCGGAATGGGCCGGCGAAGGAAGCGCACCGAGGTATCGGTCGACACGCCCGCTGGCGGAAGCGCCACGCGATTGCTGGAAGGACCGATGCGATGATTCCGCCCGTCGTGCCCGACGAAATGCGCCTCGAACCGGTACGGCCTCCCGGGTGAGAGCCCGTGGATGTAGTAGCCGCGCGACTCGAGTGCGCAATCCACTTCGCGCACGAGCAACTCGCCGTCGAAGACGCGCAGGACGGCTCGCGGCTCCTCCAGTCCGTGCATCGCACGCGCGCGCGTAGCGGGACTGAAATCCCACAGGGCGAAGAGGGTATGCGGGTCCCTCGGGAGGAGCAGCGCGGTGTCGTCCTGATACTCGACAGGAAGTGGCTCCAGTCCTTCGGACTCCGCACCAACGCGGGGAGCCGAGGTTGACGCGGCTTGCTCCTGGAGATGATGCCGGCGGGCCTCTGCCTCACCTCGGACGCGTGCGACGAAGAAACCCTCGATCAGCGGCTCGGCGGGATGCTGTTCCACCGGAGGCGCTGAGGGAGCTGTCCCCGAGCCTGGCTCGGACGGGGTGGCAGGGGCCGCTTCAGCACGAGCACCAGGCTCGACCTCGGGCTCCGCGAACGTCGCCGTGTCGCGCGAACCGCGGGGCTTGGGTGGAAAGTTCACGATGTGAGCCGGACGCGCGGAGGGTGGACTGTCCGGCTTCTCGGAAGCGCGCTTGGCCGCCACGCGTTTGGGTGCGGAGACACGTCCCTGCTCCGACATCTCGGTGGCCGCCTTCCGTGGGGTCTTTGCACGCGGTTTGTCAGCGGAGAGCGAATCCGCGGGCTTCGCCGTCTCGATGATGGGTACGGCACTCTCGACAGGGAAGTCGCTTCCCGTCGAGGGGACCGACTTCGCGGCGACTGCAGGCTCCTGCTCCGTTTCCGATACCGTCGAGCGATTCACCTCCGTGGGTGCCTCGCTCGTCGTGGTCGCAGCGGCGGAGACCTTCGGTTCTCGCTGCGCCTTCACCTTGGCAGATGCGGCCATCTCCGCCGTGGGCTCGAACTGGGGCCTTGCCTCGGACGATGCGGCGGCGACCTTCACCTTGGACGGTTCGGCGACGACCTTCGCCTTGGGCTTATCCTGACGCTTCGCCTTGGACGACGCGGCGACCTTCACCTTGGGCTCGTCCTGACGCTTCGCCTCGGATGAACTGGCGGCCACCTTCACCTTGGGTTCGACCTGGGGCTCTGCGTTGGACGATGCGGCGACCCTCACCTTGGGCTCGGCCTGACGCTTCGCCGTGGATGAGCTGGCGGCGACCTTCGCCTTGGGCTCAACCAAGACCTTTGCCTTGGACGGTGCGTCGGCGACCTTTACCTTGGCCTCGTCCTGACGCTTCGCCTCGGACGAACTGGCGGCAACCCTCACCTTGGGCTCGTCCTGACGCTTCGCCTTGGACGAACTGGCGGCGACCTTCGCTTTGGACTCAACCTGGGGCTTTGCCTTGGGCGAACTGGCGGCGACCTTCGCCTTGGACTCGACCTGGGGCTTTGCCTTGGACGAACTGGCGGCGACCTTCGTCTTGGATGGCGCGGCCGGAACTTTCACGGGGGGCTGTGCTTTCGCCCTGGATGACGCAGCTCCGGCCTTCACCGTCGGCTTGGCCGATACAGGTCCCGCTTTCACTGACGGTTGCCCCTTCGCCTTCGAGGACACGGTCAGCGCCCTCACTGGCGGAGCGGCCTTGGACGCGGTCCGGGTCAACGCCTTCGCCTTGGCGGAGGGCGTCATGACCTTGGCCTTCGACGCGGCCCCCCGGGTGGATTCGGGCTTCTTGGGGGCCTTGGCGGGCTCGGCCGAGGCTTTCTTCGCGGCGGGGCGCTTGCGCGGCAGCTCGATGCCCGCCAACCGGGCAAGCTTCGCGAGCGCGGGAACGAACCCGGCAAGGGCGGCGATCAACTCTTCCTTATTGAGCTTGCTGTATCCGCTCCCCAGATGCTTCCGGGCCAGCTCTCTCAGGGAGCCGACGGTGACGCTCTTGAGGTCGTCCATGGGCAAGGTCGCCTTTAGGTCGCCGGCCGTGGTGGGTCAACGTGCCAGCATTGCTTGTGTTCGTCGCCCGACCCCCTCCCCACCACCTCACCCGATGACACCCAGGATGCACCTGGGTATTCTGCCCCCGCTTTGAGCGACCTGCCCAGACTGCTCCTGTGCAGCTTCGACGTCATCCCCGGCCCTTCCGGCTCGTCACGTCGTTTGACCGAGTACCTCAAGGCGTTGCCGGATCGCTTCTCCGTGGTGGTGCTATCGGCGAAGACGCCTGACCACTCCCACATCGAGAAGTACCAGGGTGCTCGACTGCTGCGCGTCCCGGTAGGCTCGGGCGACCTCGCCTCTCGAATCCAGGCGTTCGAGCGGGCCGTCCGCCGCCAGCTTGAGAGCGAGGACTACGCGCTCGCCCACTTCACGGACCCCTTCGGCGGCTATGCCCTGTGCGAGCTGAAGGGCGACTACGGCTACCGCCTCATCTACGAGGCCCAGACCTTCCCCTCCCAGGAGCTGCGCTACACGCATCCGCAGACGGAGGGCGACCGGCGCTTCCTATCGAAGGTCCGCAGGCAGGAGCTGTTCTGCCTGATGAACGCGGACCTCATCGTCACCGGCTCCCAGACGACGCGCTCGTACATCCAGTCGCTCGGTGCGAGCGAGGAGCTCATCCGCGTCGTGCGCGCGCCGGTGGACCTCGCGCCGTTCGCGCCCGATGTGCTGGGCGCTCCGGATGGCGAGCCCCTGCGGTTGATGTACCTGGGCAGCCACGTGGGCTGGCAGGGCCTGCCGACGTTGCTGCGCGCCGTCGCGCTGGCGGGGCAACAGGTCGAGGTGCGCCTCACGCTCGTGGGAGCGCAGCACCCGGACTGGCAGCCCCATCTGGATGACCTCGTGAAGGACCTCGGCCTGAAGGACCGGGTGGAGTTCCAGCCGCCAGTGCATCACGACGACGTGGCGAAGGTGCTCGCGCTGGCGGACGTGGGAGTGCTCGCGCTCGACGACGTGGAGCGCAATCGGCTGCAGGGTGGCCCCCTGGCCAAGGTGTCCGAGTACTTCGCCGCTGGCCGTCCCGTCATCGCCGCCGACCTGCCCGTCTGCCGCGAGCTCATTCCAGAGGACGCGGCGCTCTTCTTCCCGGCCGGGGACAGCCGGGCCATGGCCGACCGCATCATCGAGCTGGCGCGGAACATTCCCCGTCGTGTCGAGATGGGCAATCGAGCCCGCGAGCACGCCGAGGCCGCGCTCGATGCCGGCGTCATCCGGGGCCAGTTGCTGGACCTCTACGACTCGCTGTTGGAGAAGCGAACGGGTCCGGTGACGAGGTCGAGCGAGGACGATCTACCGGCGGCGACGATGGTGACGGGGACCCCCACCAGCCGGCTCGCGACGCTGCTGCCTCCGGACAGTGGGCGGGTGAAGATTCCCCAGCCCGAGAAGCGAGAACACGTCGCGGAGAGTCCCGCCGAGCCCCCTGTCGACGCCTCCAGTGACGATCCGCCCGTCGTGATGGGGATGGTGCTGGACGACGGGTTCGATACGCGGCTCATCAAGACGGAGCCGGACGCCCGCCCCATCGAACCGCCCGTCGTGATGGGTCTGCCCCTGCGCGAGAGGGCTGTCGTTCCTCCCGCGGCGACATCGAGTCCCGAGGTCTCCACCTCGAATGGAGCAACGAGTCCCGCGCCGTCAGAGCCGACGCCCCTGACGTCGACGGCCATCTCCGCGGACCCGACGCCCGTCACGCCGATTCGCGCGGCGTCGACCGAGGCGACGGGGTCCGAAGAGAAGCCTACCGACCGCCAGATGGAGGCTCGAGAGGAGGACGAAAAGCCCGAGGAGCCCAGCAAGTCCGCGACACCGCACCTCGAAGATGCTCCACCTGGCCCGACGCCGGTGGAGCCACAGTCGTCCAGGACGGACGAGGAATCACGTGCCCGTCCTGAGGCTGGCGAGCCCTCGAATGGGGACGACCGCGCGGATGAAGCGCCCTCGCCCACTCCGGTCGTCCGTGCAACTGCACCGCTGAGTCTCGACGAGCCCCCTTCGCCCACGCCCATCGTTCGGGCTCCAGCGCCGCTCCAGAGGGACGAGCCGCCCTCACCCACGCCGATCGTTCGGACTCCAGCGCCGCTCGAGCGGGATGAGCCGCCCTCGCCCACGCCGATCGTTCGGACTCCAGCGCCGCTCGAGCGGGATGAGCCGCCCTCGCCCACGCCCATTGTTCGGGCTCCAGCGCCGCTCCAGAGGGATGAGCCGCCCTCGCCCACGCCCATTGTTCGGGCTCCAGCGCCGCTCCAGCGGGAAGAGCCCCCTTCGCCTACGCCCATCGTCCGGGCTCCAGCGCCGCTCCAGAGGGATGAGCCGCCCTCGCCCACGCCCATCGTTCGGGCTCCAGCGCCGCTCCAGCGGGAAGAGCCCCCTTCGCCTACGCCCATCGTCCGGGCTCCCGCTCCGCTCCAGCGGGATGAGCCGCCCTCGCCCACGCCCATCGTTCGGGCTCCCGCTCCGCTTCCGTTCGACGAGCCGCCCTCGCCGACGCCCATCGTCCGGGCTCCGGCGCCGCTCCAGAGGGACGAACCGCCTTCGCCCACGCCCATCGTCCGCAGCCCTATCGCCGCAAGGCACGAGGACGAAGCACCTGCTCCGACGCCGATCATCCCTGCTCGCTCCGTGCTCGCCAGTCGGAGCACATCGTCGCGAGTGGAGACGCCTTCCCGTCGGATGTCTCAGCTCACCACTCCGACAAAGGGGACTCAGTCCGTCGACTCGGAGCGAGGAGCAGCCCGTACGGATGCGGTCCGCGAATCGGAGCGTCCGTCTGGGCGCACCAACTCCGTCTCCGAACCTGAGCGGTCCACAGGTCGCGCCGGTTCCTCCGCCGAATCGGACCGCCCGTCGGTTCGCGGCGCTGCCGTTCCCGAGCCAGAACGTCCTTCTGCGCGCGGCAGTTCCTCCACTGACTCTGAGCGCCCATCAGTTCGTGGCGCTGCCGTTCCCGAGCCAGAACGTCCTTCGGCGCGCGGCAGTTCCTCCACTGACTCTGAGCGCCCATCGGTTCGTGGCGCTGCCGTTCCCGAGCCAGAACGTCCCTCGGCACGCACGAGCGGCTCCACCGACTCGGAGCGCCCATCGGTTCGCGGTGCCCCGGTTCCCGAGCCTGAACGTCCCCCGGCACGCACGAGCGGCTCCACCGAATCGGAACGCCCGTCGGCTCGCGGTGCACCGGTTCCCGAGCCGGAACGCCCCTCCACACGTACGGGTTCGTCCACTGACTCGGAGCGTCCCTCCGTTCGCGGTACTCCCGTCCCCGAGCCGGAGCGCCCCTCTGGTCGAACCCCATCCGTGTCCGACGTGGAACGTGCGTCAACGCGCACGGGAACCACCGACTCGGAGCGTCCCTCTGTTCGCGGAGCCACTGCCCCGGATCCGGAGCGTCCCTCGGGCCGGACCACGTCCGTGTCCGAGCTGGAGCGCGCTTCAACTCGCACGGGCACCACCGACCCGGAGCGTCCCTCGGGCCGAGGAGCCGTCCCCGAGCTCCCGCCACGAAGCACCGACCCCGAGCGACACACCCCGCGCCCCTCGGGCATCGTCGAACCCGAGCGTCCGCGCGGCGCCTTTGACGCCGACCGACTCCCGCCCCTGGTCCGCCCGACCCCGCCCACCGAGCCCGGCCGCACCGCCTCACTTCGTGGAAGCGCGACCGATCCCGAGCGTCCGCCCCCCGTTCTCACCCCAGGCCCCGTCCTCACCAGCACGGACCGCCCCGCCCCCCTCCTGGGCGACCTCCCCTCCCCCGATACGGATCGCGGTCCGCCGATCCTCCGGCCCGGCGCTCCAACGTCGGACACGGACCGTTCCGCCCGAAGTGAACCCGACCGCCCACCCGCGCTGCCCCCTCGCGCCAGCGCGCCGCCGCCCCCCGTCCCCCGTCAGCGCCCTCCCCGGCTGATGTCCGTGGACGGACCGCCCCGGCTGGAGCCCATCGACGGCGCCGCCGCTCGCCCCGCCCTGAAGGCCGCCACCTCGGCCGCCGAACCCGAGGACGAGCCCGAGGAGATCTCCGAGGACGAAGCCCAGGCCATCGAGGACGGTGACGACGCGGGGCCTACTCCATCCCACTCCCGCCCACGTCTCGATGAACCGGACGAAATCAGCAGCGATGAGGTGGAGGAGGCCGAGGTCTCCGTCAGCAGCGCCGCACAGCTGATCGAAGACGAGGACGAGCTCCAGGAGGCCGAAGCCGAGGAGGCCCTCCCAGAGCCGGACCCGGACGACGACGGCCCTGCGCCCGAGCCCCTCTCCTCGACGCTGAATCCCTGGTTCGCCCAGCTCGCCCACGGGTACTGTCCACCCGAAGGCACTCGGTTCGCCCGTCACACGCCCCCCACCACCTTCCCGGGGCGGGATGACGATACGGATCCGTCCCGATTGCCCCCTACGCCCCGTGCACAAGGCGTCGTTCGCGGCAAGGGCTCGTGAAGCAGCCAACCGAGCACCCTCCGGAAACTTTCCAAGGTTCGCGCCCGCCCAGTAGGATGTTGCGGTTTTCACTGCACTTTTTACGGGTGAAAGGGCTTCATGGAGCGCCGCGTCCTCATCGTTGAAAGCCAAAACGACTTCGCCCTCAGCATGGCGACCGTGCTCAAGAGCGCGGGTTACCAGACCGCCATGGCGGCGACTGCCACGGATGCGCAGCGCGAGCTGGAGAAGCGCCGGCCGGATCTCGTCGTCCTCCGAGCCGAGCTGCCGGATCAATCCGGGTTCACGCTGTGCGGGCAGATCAAGAAGGGCAAGTGGGGCCAGAATCTCAAGGTCCTGCTCCTGTCCTCCGACACGGGAGTTGAAGGTCTCACGCAGCACCGGCAGACGCCGGGCGCCGCGGACGGCTACCTCGTCATCCCCTTTGAAATGGGGGAGCTGGCGTCGCTGAGCACGGGCATCGTCCCCCCGGGCACGGATGAGTCCGACGCGTCCCTTGACGCGGCGCTCTCAGGTAACGGCCCTCGCGAGGCCCCGCCTCCGATGCCGGCCATCCGCACCAGTCCGGGCGGTCCGCCCAAGCTTCCCAAGCGCGAGCGCCGCAGCGCGATGACGGAAGAGGACCGAGCGTTCCTCGACCGCGCGTTCCAATCCATCGCCGACCGCAAGGCGGAGCTGCTGGCCGAGTCGCGCCAGCTCAAGCGCCCGCCTCCGCGCCGCGAGCTGATGGGCACGCCGGAGGGGAAGATCCAGATCCTCCGCGACGAGCTGAAGACGCGCGAGGCCCAGCTCGCCCGCCTCTCCGAAATCTGGAGCGTGCGCGAGCGCGAACTCCTGTCCGGCGAGGACCGGCTCCACGAGAAGGACGTGGAGCTGCAGGGCCTCAAGATGCAGGTCGACGACCTGTTGCGCCGCTTCAACGAGGCGCAGCAGGCCATGCTCCAGAAGGAACGCGAGCACGGCGCCACGGTCGATGATCTGCTGCTCCAGAAGTTCTCCTCGGAGAAGGACCTCATCGAGGTCGTCGCCTCCAAGGAGAAGGACATCAACCTGCTGCGCAAGGAGGTCCACAACCGCGAGGACGAAGTCGCGCGGCGTGGCACCGACCTGGAGCACCTCCGAGCCGAGTACGACAAGCTGGAGAAGCTCCACAACGTCGTCACGCTGGAGTTCGAGGTCAAGGAGCAGAAGCTCCATGACATCGTCCGCGCGAACGAGGCGGAGATCGCCCAGCTGGGCAAGCGCGGTGACGACTTCGAGTCGGAGCTGGGCCGCACCGTCAGCGAGCGGGATCAACGCTACGCCGAGCTGGACGGGGAGATTCAGGCCCTCCAGGAGCGGCTGCAGCAGACGGAGCAGGAGCGCGACACCACCGTCCGCGGACTGGAGACCCGAGCTGCCTCCGCCGAGGAGCACGGCGCCCGGGGCGACGCGGAGATCATCCGGCTGAACGCGGAGCGCGACGCGCTCGAGGCGCGGCTCAGCCAGCAGGTGGAGGATCTGGAGTCCGATCTCGCGCGCACCACGAGCGAGCGCGAACAGCTCCGGATGGACAAGGACGCCCAGGAGACGGAGCTCAATCAGCGCGTCGAGGATCGCGACGCGAAGATCTCCTCCCTGGACCGCGAGCTCGCGGAGACCATCGCTCACAACGAGCGCACCGAGGCGGACCTCAACTCCAGCATCCAGCAGCAGCTGGAGCGCATCGGCGAGCTGGAGGGCGAGGTCGAGGCCGTCAAGGCGCACCTGGCCGACCGCGAAGCCGAGCTGTCTGGCGAACTCCAGGCACTCACCGACGCGAAGAACGCGCTGGAAGAGGACCTCACCGGCCGTCTCGAGGCGCTGCAGATCGCCAAGGACGCGCTGGAGGAAGACCTCACCCGGCAGCTTGAGGACGTGCGCGCGGCGAAGGCCGAGCAGGAAGCCGACCTCACCGGGCAGATCCAGGCCCTCACCTCGCAGCTCGAGGAATCGCAGCGCCTTGGCGAGCAGCTCCAGGCGCGCGTCGCATCGCTGGAGGACACCGTCGCCCAGCGCGAGTCCACCATCGAGGGGCTCCAGGGTGACGTCGCGGCGAGGGATCAGCGCATCTCCGAGCTGACGGGAGACCTGGAGGCCACCAGCCAGACGCTCTCGCAGACGCAGGACACGCTGGCTCGCACCGAGCAGCAGCTCGCGGACACGCAGAACACCCTGGCAAGCACGGAGCAGACGCTCTCCGAGACTCGCGGCGAGCTGGAAGCCACCAGCCAGACGCTGAGCGAGACGCAGACGCGGCTGGCCCAGACGGAAGAGGCGCTGTCCACCACGCGCGGCGAGCTGGAGGCCACCAGCCAGACGCTCGCGCAGACCCAGGACACGCTGGCTCGCACCGAGCAACAGCTCGCGGACACGCAAGGCACGCTGGCCCAGACGGAAGGCTCGCTGGCGGAGACTCGCGGCGAGCTGGAGGCCACCACCCAGGCGCTCACCCAGACGCAGAACACGCTGGAGGAGACGCGCGACGAGCTGGGCACCACCACCGCGCACCGCGACGCCCTCAAGGTCGAGCTGGACGAGACCCACGGGGCGCTGCAGACGACGCAAGCCGCGCTGGCGAGGACCACCGGCGAGCGGGATCAGCGCATCGCCGAGCTGCAGGCCCTGGGCGAGGCCAAGGACGCGCTGGAGCAACTGCTCACCGGCCAGATTGGCCATCTGCGCGGAGAGCTCGCGGAGACGCTGGGCAACTACGAGGCGGAGCGGGCCGCGCACGAGAAGCTCGCCGCCGAGACGAGCGCGAACATCGAGGACCTCACCAGCGAGCGCGACGGACTGCGCTCGGAGCTGGAGGCCACCAGCCAGTCGCTCGAGCAGGTGCAGGGACAGCTCGCCGCCACGAGCGATGCGCTGTCTCGTGAGCAGCAGGCGCACACGACCAGTCGTCAGCAGGCGGCCAGCGCCCAGTCCGCGCTGGAGGCGGAGCTCAACGACGCGCGCAACCAGGTGGAGGAGCTGGGCGAACAGCTCACCATCACCAAGCACGAGCTGGGCGCTCGGGTGGCGGAAGTCACCCAGCTGTCGTCCCATCTCGCGCAGGTCGAGGACACGCGGGCCAACCTCAAGGAGCGGCTGGACGCGCTCACCGAGGAGTCCCAGCGCCGCGAGGAGCTGCTCCAGAACGACCTGGCCACCAAGGGCAAGGAACTCTCGGACACGCTGCGCAAGCTCACCCAGGTGACGCAGGAGAAGATGCGTCAGGCCGAGGTGCTCAACCGCGAGGTCGCCACCCGCACCGAGCAGCTCAAGGCGCTGGAGACCAAGCTCCAGACGCAGGCCGCCGACGCCAAGCGCCACGCGGACGGACTCGGCCAGCAGATGGCCGGGCTCAACAACCAGTTCGAGCTGGCGAAGAAGACGCTCGGCGAGCGCGAGGAGCAGCTGCGCGCGGCGGGTGCCCAGCACCAGAAGCTGGTACAGGAGCGCGACGGCGTCTCCGGTCAGCTCCAGCAGTCCGAGGCCCGGCTCCAGCAGCAGGCCCAGCAGGCGCAGCAGGAGCGCGCCGAGGCCAAGCGAGCCTCCGACGAGCTGGCGGCGAAACTGGCCAAGGCCGAGCAGCGCGTCGCGCAGCTCACGCAGGAGGCCCAGGCGAAGGCCGCCGACGCCGACGCGAAGGCCAAGGACATGCAGGGTCAGCTCGCCACCCGCACCAAGAAGGTGCAGGACCTGGAGCTGGCGCTGGAGAACGCCCAGGGCGCCAAGGCCCGCGCGGAGAAGGACCTGGTCGCGAAGGTGTCCGCCGCCGAGGGCAAGGCCAACGAGGCCGCCGCCCGACTGGCCACCGCCCAGAAGGAGCGCAAGGACCTGGAGGCGCGGCAGCTGCGCGAAATCGAGGAGCTGGGCGCCAAGCAGAAGGCCGAGCTGGAGCGCCGCGAAGCCATCAAGACGCAAGAGGTGACGCGCCTGCAGCAGTCCGTGCAGGAGAAGAGCAAGGCGCTCAAGGTCGCGGAGCTGGAACTGGCCCGCTTCAAGAGCAAGTCACCCGCCACCCCTGCCCCGGTCGCGGGCAAGGCCGCAAAGGCCGCGGCTCCCTCGGACGACGACGAACAGCTCGCCCTGCGCACGCAGCTCAATCAGATCATCCCCGCCGCGGCTGCTCCCGCGAAGGCCGCCAAGGCCGCCGCGAAGCCCGCCGCCGCGAAGAAGGCCGCCCCTGCCCCCGCCTCCGCGGCCACTCCACTGGGTGGCGAGGAGTCGGAGCCCACCGACCGCACCATGCTCGTGCAGCTCCCCGTCGGTGGAGTGAAAGAGGATGACGACTGGACGGCGCTGGTGGACGAGCTCGACAAGTAGCTCGCGGCCCGGGGGCCGCCGCCACGGTGGCGGCCCTCGCCGGAAATCCCTACCTCGAGCTGTCTGGAGTTCCGGCACCCGCCGGGAAACCGGCACGGGGGCCGGGGAGCCTCAGGCGGTGTCGCGAGCCTTCGGGCCGCGACATCCATGCCCTACCGAGGCGGAAAACTCAGAGGGCGGCGCGCGCGTCGCGCACCAGTTCCTTGAAGTGCAGGCTGGCGAGGACGTCGCGGAGGGAAGCCTCACGCCCGACGCTGTGCGCCTGCATCTGCGCCTCACGCCAGCGGCTCACCAGCGTCCGCACGGCGATGTACGACAGCAGCAGGGGGAAACCACCCGGCAACAGGATGATTGCCAGCGCCATCACCATCCTCATCCACGCCCACACCATGACCACGGACCTCGCTGCTTTCCTTCGTGAGTTGCGCCATAGAGATGCACGACGTGTGCCCACGGTGCGCAAATAATTTCCCCACGTTTTTCCGCAGGGTTGGAGGGCATCAGGGCAGGAAGGGTGGGGATGGAGGCCACGGACCCTGGCATTTTTGCCGCAGTCGCCTGGGGGGCGTCGGTTAAGTTCCACCGGGTGAGCCCCCCTTCGACGGCAGAGATCCGCACCTTCACCAGCGTGGCGGACGCGGAGAAACACCTGGAGCAGGTGGGATACCTGCCCTCCCCGGAGATCGCCACGGCGGCCTTCCTGGCGGACCGGATGGACAAGCCCATCCTCGTCGAAGGCCCCGCGGGTGTGGGCAAGACGGAGCTGGCGCGGGCCATGGCCACGGCGCTGGGCCGCGAGCTCATCCGCCTCCAGTGCTACGAGGGGCTGGACGAGGCCAAGGCCCTCTATGAGTGGGAGTACGCCAAGCAGCTGCTCTACACCCAGCTCCTCAAGGACAAGATTGGGGAGATGGTGCAGGGCACCTCCACGCTGTCGGAGGCGGCGGACCGGCTGGCCTCGAGCGACGCCGTCTTCTTCTCCGAGCGCTTCCTCCTGCCGCGCCCCATCCTCCGCGCCCAGCTCTCCGAGCGCCCCGCCCTGCTGCTGGTGGATGAAATCGACAAGGCGGACCCGGAGTTCGAGGCCTTCCTGCTGGAGGTCCTCTCCGACAACGCCGTCACCATCCCCGAGCTGGGCACCTTCCACGCCAAGCACATCCCCCGCGTGCTGCTGACGTCCAACAACGCGCGTGAGCTGTCCGACGCGCTCAAGCGCCGGTGCCTGCACCTGCACATCGACTTCCCGGACCGGGAGCGGGAGCTGCGCATCGTCCGCTCGCGGCTGCCCCACGTGCCGCAGATGCTGGCCGAGCAGGTGGTGGAAGCGGTCGCCGCCATCCGCGCGCTGGACTTGAAGAAGGCGCCCTCCATCAGCGAGACGCTGGACTGGGCGCAGAGCCTGGTGCTGCTCAACGCGGAGCAGCTCACCTCGGACGTCGTGGCCTCCACGCTCAATCTCGTCCTCAAGTACGAGGGTGACATCGAGAAGGCCCGCGCCAACCTGCCGCAGATCGCCCAGGCGTGAAGCCCTTCATGACGCCCGCCCTCCCGGGGGCGGCGAGAGGGTGTCCGACAGACGGTGTATGCTCGGGGCTCGCGCCCACCGAGGCCCTGGCTCACTTGTGCTCCTGAAGGAACGCTTCCAGATCACCCGGCCGCTCGAGGAGCTGGAGCTCTCCCTCGTGCGCGCGTCCCTGGCGACGCCTGGCCTGCTCGACGAGCGCGAGGAGGCCGTGCTGCGCACCGCGCTGTCACTCGCGCGGCTCTACAAGGTCCAACACGGGGGGCTGGACGTGGGCGTGGGCGCCCTGCTCACGCCGTTCCGCGAGGAAGTGGAGCGCCGGCTCACGCCCGTGCTCGGTGGGCCCCGGCCTCCGACGCGAGACAGGCTGGTGCCTCACGTGCGGGACTTGCGCGAGCACGCCGCGAAGGCGCGTGACGGCGCGGTTGCCCGGCTGCGAGGGCGTGTCCCTCCGGAGGCGTTGGACCGCGAGCTGCGTCACAAGGAACTGGTGATGGTGACGGGGGGCGGAGGCGGCACCGCCTTCGTGTACCTGGGCGTGATGAGCCTGCTGGCCGAGCACGGCCTGGAGCCGAAGCTGCTCGCGGGCGCGTCCATGGGCGCCATCCTCGCCATCATGCGCTCGCGCATGGCGCGCTTCGACCCCACGGAGATGATCAACATCGTCCGGGGGCTGTCCTTCCGGAAGCTCTTCCGCTTCATCTCCACGGAGAGCCGCTACGGCCTGCCCGCGGCGCTGCGCCTGTTCCTGCGCGCGGGCCTGGGACGTTTCTTCGGCGCGGGCCCCGAGGGCAGCGGCCTGCGCCTCAAGGACCTGCCGGTGCCCACGCTCATCTCCGTGGGCGGCATCCGCCGAGGCATGCTTCCCCGCCCGCTCGAGTATTACGAGCGCCTGATGGGCACCAGTCCCCTGGGCCTGCTCAACCCCGCGGGCGTGGCGCGCCGCATCCAGGCCGCCATGGGCGCCATGGCGGAGCTGTTCACCCGCCCCGAAATCACCGTGCGCCTGCACCTGGGCTCGGACGACTCCACCGGTGAATTCGACGCGCTCGACGCCGCGGGCTTCTCCTCCGCGCTGCCCGGCGTCATCCACTACGACGTGCTGCGCGAGGACCCTCGCATGCACTCGCTGCTCGATGACCTGCTCGCGCACCACGGCGTGGCGAGACTCATCGACGGGGGCCTCGTGGACAACCTCCCCGCGAAGGCCGCGTGGAAGGCCGTCGCGCGAGGACGCATCGGCACGCGCAACACCCTCATCCTCGCGCTGGACGGCTTCGCACCCCGACTCGCCACGCCCTTCTGGCTCCCCCTCCAGCGCCTGGCCGCGATGACGGTGGCCCCCAACCTGCCCTACGCCCATCACATCAAGCGCTTCTCCCGCACGCTGTCACCGCTGGATGTCGTGCCCTCCGTGGAACTCGCGTCCAAGGCGCTCCACTACGGCCGAAAGGCGCTCGCCGAGGACCTGCCCTTCTTGCGACGCATGCTGGCCCCACTGCCACACGTGCTCTGATTTCCCTGAAACGGCTTTCACACTTTGACCTCATAGGGTCCAGTGGCTAGAAGGGCCGGGCAGTCCCACTTCTTACAGGCCGAAGGAACCCCCGCATGAGCTCGACCTCGACCAGTGTTTTGCGTGCCGACCAGATATGGCTCGACGGCAAATTGGTGAAATGGGACGAGGGCCACGTGCATGTGATGACGCATGCGCTGCACTACGGGCTCGGCGTCTTCGAGGGCATCCGCGCGTACAAGACGCATGATGGCCGGCTGGCGGTGTTCCGCCTGCGCGAGCACATCCAGCGGCTGCTCGACTCGGCGCACATCTGCATGTTGAAGATGCCGTACACCGAGGACGAGCTCGTCGAGGCGTGCCTGGACCTGCTGCGCAAGCAGAAGGACCTGTTCGCCAACGGCGCGTACCTGCGGCCGGTGGCCTTCATGGGCGATGGCGCCATGGGCCTGGGCGCGGTGAACCCCACCCGCGTGGCCGTGACGGCGTGGGATTGGGGCGCGTACCTGGGCGACAAGGGCATCCGCGAGGGCATCCGCGCCAAGGTCAGCTCCTTCACGCGCCTGCACGTCAACGTGAACATGGTGCGCGGCAAGATTTCCGGCCAGTACGTCAACTCCATCCTCGCCAAGCGCGAGGTGGTGCTGGCGGGCTACGACGAGGCCATCCTCCTGGACATCAGCGGCTTCGTGGCCGAGGCGTCCGGGGAGAACATCTTCATGGTGAACAAGAAGGGCGTCATCAAGACCCCACCCTTGTCCTCGCCCATCCTCGACGGCATCACCCGCGACACCGTCCTCAAGATTCTCCGCGACAGCGGTCGCACCGTGGATGAGGTGACCTTCACCCGCGACGCGCTCTACATCTGCAACGAGATCTTCTTCACCGGCACCGCCGCGGAAATCACCCCCGTGCGCGAGGTGGACGACCGCACCGTCGGCACCGGCAAGCCCGGCCCCATCGGTACCTTCGTGCAGGACATGTACTTCCGCACGGTCCGGGGCATGGAGCCGCGCTACGCCGAGTGGCTCACCTACGTCTGACCCCCGGCGCCAGGCCTCCGGCGCCGTCCGGGGTAGGGAGCCTGCCTCCCTGCCCCCAGACCCCGGGAATCATCCCTTCTGCCCTCCCAACGCGGGTTTGGGCTAGAAAGGGGCCCGATGGCACCCGCCGGACACGCCTACGACGACAATCCGTTCAAGCTCGAGAACCCTTCCATCCTCGACATCGCTCCCGCGGAGCCGAAGTCGGTGGAGGAGACGGGGCTCAAGATGGGACTGCTCGCGGACATCGCGCTGAAGTTCCTCTATTACACCGGCACCGGCACCGGCATGGTCATCGCGGCCGAGATGCGCCTGCCGTGGTCGGGCGTCATCGAGCACGTGGTGGACTTCCTCGCCACGGAGAAGCTGGTGGACCTGCGCGGCGGCAAGGGCTTCGGCCGCGCGTCCGTGGAGTTCATCCTCACGGAGAAGGGCCGCGAGTACGCTCGCGACGCGCTCACCCGCACGACGTACGTGGGCCCCGCCCCCGTGCCTATTGAGCAGTACAACGCGCTCATCACCAGCCAGACGGAGGAGACGCCCGTCGTCAGCCAGGAGGAGCTGGTGATGGCGCTCAGCCACCTCACCGTCCCCGCCGAGCTGATGGACAAGCTGGGCCCCGCGGTGAACTCCGGGCGTTCGCTCTTCCTCTACGGCCCCCCGGGCAACGGCAAGACGAGCCTCGCGGAGGCCGTCTCCCACATGTTCGGCGGCGAGGTCTACGTGCCGCACTGCCTGGAGATCGGCAATCAGATCATCCAGGTGCATGACCACCTCATCCACACGCCCGTCTCGCTGGAGATGGGCGGCGATGCGTCCGGCCGCCGTCAGAGCTTCGAGATGGACAACCGGTGGATGCTCTGCCGCCGGCCCGCCGTCGTCGTCGGTGGCGAACTCACGCTGGAGACCCTGGACCTCATCTACTCGGAGAGCACCCGCTTCTACGAAGCCCCGTTCCAGGTGAAGGCCAACGGCGGCATGCTCCTCATCGACGACTTTGGCCGCCAGAAGGTCCACCCCACAGACCTTCTCAACCGGTGGATCGTTCCCCTGGAAAAGCGGGTGGACTTCCTCACCCTCCATACCGGCAAGAAGTTCGAAATCCCGTTTGATCAGCTTCTCGTCTTTTCCACGAATTTGGACCCCAAGGAGTTGGTGGACGAGGCGTTCCTGCGCCGCATCAAGTACAAAATCGAGGTCACCAATCCCGACGAGGAGTCCTATCGGGAGATCTTCCGCCGGGTGTGCGAGGCGGCGGGAATTCCCTATGTGGACCAGGCCGTCACGTACCTCGTCGAGCACTATTACAAGCCCAGGACGATGCAGCTTCGCGCGTGCCATCCCCGCGATTTGGTGGGGCTCATCAAGGACGCGGCCCGGTACCGGCAGATACCGCCGGCCCTGTCCAAGGACCTGCTCGACCAGGCGTGCGAGGTCTTCCTCGTCAATCTCTAGTGGATTTCGTTGTTACAACCGTGCGGAATTTCTAGAATCCGCATGCCGTTGTATCGCTCGGCCGCACGCTTCGGTCTCCGCCCCGCGGGGATACGACGCAAGAAGGAGCCGCAGTCCGTGAAGGAACGCTACCAGGACATCGACGAGAAGAACGAGGCGCTGCGCGAGTACCTCGACATCTACAAGGACAAGCAGCCAGCGCGTGACTTCCTCGAACAGTTCGAGATGTCGTGGATCTACCACGACGCCGCACTGGAAGGCGTGGTCTACACCCACCAGGAACTGAAGGCCGCGCTGTTCCCCAGTCGCGCGAGCGCCGAGGCCTCCATGATTCCGGTGGTGCTCGAGATTCGCAATCACAAGGCCGTCTGCGACTTCATTCGCGAGGAAGCCGCGGGCGCCAAGAAGCAGGCGCAAATCACCCTCACCACCATCAAGCGGATGCACGACCTCTTCCTCGGGAACACCCCGGAGGCATTGGCCGAGCGCGCGCGCATGGAGCGACGGGAGCGCACGGAGAAGGAGCTCGCCAAGGAGCGCGAGCGCTCGGGGCTGCGCAAGGACATGCCGCTGCACCGCACGTACTTCCACGACATCCACCAGCCCGCGAAGATCCAACCGGCGCTGGAGAAGCTCGTGGACTACACGGCCAGCGCCGAGTTCCGCGAGTTCCATCCCATCAAACAGGCCGCCACGGTGCAGCACAGCTTCCTGCAGATCTTCCCCTTCACCGAGCACAGCGGGAAGGTGGGGCGCATGTGCAGCAACCTCATCCTGCTGCGCAATGGCTACATGCCCGCCGTCATCCACTCCATTGACCGGCAGCGCTATTACGAGTGCTTCCGGGGCCCGGTGGCGCAGTTCCGCACGGTGCTGATGGACGCCATGGAGAACTCGCTCGACAACGGGGTGAAGTACTTCAGGGACCTCGGGCGCAAGTACAAGGCCATCAACAACTAGTTGGACCTCCTCAAGGGGGCAGGAAGGCGTCCGGGCACACGGCCTTCCGCCCCTCCGTGAACGTCGGAGGGGGCGTTTGCACCATTGATGTGCGGGTGACACCGCGCCCTCAATGTCGAGGAGACAACATCCGGCATCTCGAAACCCGAGGCCGGAGGAAGTAAAGAAGACCATCCATGCCCGTGACCCAGTCCTTCAACAGCCGCCGTGCCCAGGGAGCCATCGGGGGCGAGCTGACGGAGCCTCCGCCACCGCGACTGGCCCTGCTATCGGCCCGGGACAAGCTGGACCGGCTGCTTCAGGTGGCCAAGGGGCACCGCAAGGCGCTCATCCTCACGCACGACAACCCGGACCCGGACTCGCTGGCCGCCGCGGTGGCGCTCGCCCACCTGCTGGAGCGCCGAGCGGACGTGGAGGCCCACGTGGGCTACGGGGGCATCATCGGCCGGGCGGAGAACATCGCCTTCGTGAAGGTGCTGCGGCTGCCCATCTCCCACGTGTCGCAGATCGACTTCGACGAGTACGACCTCTTCGGGTTGGTGGACACGCAGCCCAAGGTGGGCAACCACTCGCTGCCCGTGCGGCTGGAGGCCCACCTCGTGGTGGACCATCACCCGCTGCGCGAGGAGAGCCTGGCGTCGCCCTTCGCGGACGTGGGCGGGGACTTCGGCGCGACGTCCACCATGCTGGTGGAGTACCTACGCGCCGCGCGCGTGGAGCCCTCCGTCGAAGTGGCCACCGCGCTGTTCTACGGCATCAAGGCGGACACGAGGGACCTGGGCCGCGAGACGACGCAGACGGACATCGACAGCTACCTGTGGCTGTTCCCGCGCATGGACAAGTCGATGCTCGCGCAGATCGAACACCCCGAGCTGCCGGCGCGCTACTTCCAGCTGTACCACACGGCTTTCGAGCGGGCGAAGGTCTACGGCACCGCCATCGTCACCGACCTGGAGGAGGTCTACTCCCCGGACATGGTGGCGGAGGTCGCCGAGCGGCTGATGTTCCTCGAGGGCACGAAGTGGTCGCTGGCCTTCGGCACGTACCGCAACCAGCTCTACTTCAGCCTGCGCGTGAAGGACCGGCGGATGAACGCGGGCCGGCTCATCCGCGAAATCTTCGAGGACTACGGCGGCTCCTCCGGCGGCCACGGCAGCATGGCCGGCGCGCGGCTGCCGCTGTCGGGCAAGGCGGCGCAGCGCAAGGCGCTCAAGCGTGAGCTGGTGAGTCGCTTCCTGGAAGCCTTCGGCGTCTCGGACGAGCGTCCCGTGTCGCTGCTCTCCGCGCAGGACTCGTGATCTACTGGGACTACAACGCCGCCGCGCCTGTCCGGCCGGAAGTCGCGACGGGGCTCGCGCACGCCCTCGTTCACGGTGGCCATGGCAATGCCTCCAGCGTGCACGCCGCCGGCCGCGAGGCTCGCGCCAGGCTGGACGCCGCGAGAGCCCGGGTGGCGCGCGTGCTGGGCTGCGAGCCGAAGGAAGTCTGCTTCACGGCCTCGGGCAGCGAGGCGGATGCCCTGGCCCTGGTGGGCGCGTGGCATGCGCGTCCCTCGCCGGAGCGACGTCGGCTGGTGACGTCGGCGGTGGAGCACCCCGCCCTGCTGGGCGCGGTGGCGCAGCTCGAGCGGGAAGGCGCGCAGGTGGTGCGAGTCGCCCCAGGCCCGGATGGGCGCGTGCGCGAGGAGGACCTGCTCGCGGCGCTGACGCCGGACACCGCGCTGTGCTCGCTGATGTGGGCCAACAACGAGACGGGCGTGGTGCAGCCCGTGGCGGAAGTCGCGCGCGCGTGCCGCAAGCAGGGCGTGCTCTTCCACACGGACGCGGTGCAGGCGGCGGGCAAGCTCCCGCTGTCGCTGCGCGAGGTGGACGCGGATCTGCTGTCGCTGTCGGCGCACAAGTTCGGCGGGCCCTCGGGCGTGGGCGTGCTGGTGGTGCGCAAGGGCGTGGACGTGCGCGCCCTCACCCCCGGACACCAGGAAGGGGGCCGTCGCGGAGGGACGCAGAACATCCCGTATGCGGAGGCCCTGGCGCTCGCGCTGGAGCTCGCTGCGGGTGAGCAGGCGACGCTGGCGGCACGGCTCGGCGCGCTGCGCGACGACTTCGAGCGCGCGGTGCTGGAGTCGGTGGCGGGCGTGACGGTGAACGGCGCGGGTGTCGCCCGCGTGCCCAACACGAGCAACCTGCGCTTCGACGGCGTGGAGGGCGAGGCGCTGCTCATCGCGCTCGACCTGGATGGCATCTGCGTGTCGATGGGCGCGGCCTGTGCGTCCGGGACGTTGACGCCCTCGCACGTGCTCCGGGCAATGGGACTGTCAGCGGTCCAGGCACGCGGAAGCCTCCGCTTCAGCCTGGGGCCCGACACCCGCGAGGACGATGTGCGCCGAGTCGTCGACGCACTCCGTCGTCACGTGCCCCTGGTTCGCGCCCTCGCGGGATAGGTCCTCTTCGCGCCCGACGCACGCGCGTGGCCCCTCGTCCTTGCACGCCGCCACGTACGTCAGGCGCACTTGACGCATATCCATCCCCGCAGAACCACGAGCATCCTCCTGTGAATGCCGCGTCCCCCTTGGGGGCATGGGCGCTTGATGAAGGCGACTCCGGTGGAAAGCATCATCCCCACTGCCGACAAATCAGGGGGGCTGCACATGGGTCAGGGTTCGAAGGGGCTGGGGTTTCTGAGGAATCGGTTCGCGGTGCTCGTGTATGGGCTCGCGCTCGCATGTGGCCCTGGCTCGGCGGAGCTGGGGGCCGGTGACACACAGCGCCCTGGAACGGAGACGGGTGCGACTCGAGTCACCGCGCTTCGGGGTGACACGAGCGCCACTGGCGACGACCCGGCGCTGTGGGAAGAGCAGATGACACCGCTCAACGCGAAGGAGTTGTTCCGGAGCCAGTGCCCCTCGGCGGCCGACGCGCAGGGCCCCACGCTGTACGTCGCGAACACGGGGCCCCGGGATGCAGAGGCTCCGCTGGGCTCCTCGGACAATCCCTTCCCCACCATCATGGCGGCGGTGAAGGTGGCGCAGCCGGGCGACGTCATCCAGGTTCGCGAAGGGACGTATCCCGAGCAGGTCGCCATCAATCCACTGAAGGCGCGCGCCGGAACGGTCACGTCGCCCATCGTCCTGAGGGGGGAGCCGTCGCGCCGACCTCGCATCGTCCCTTCAACGACCGACGTGGGCAGCCTGCTGGTGCTGAGCCAGCCCTATTGGATCGTCCAGTCCGTGGAGGTGGACGTGCTCGAACGCCCCTCGTTCGCCGCGCTCTTCGAGGACAGCACCACCTGCTCGCAGCTGACCGACTCCGTGCTCCATGGCGGCCGGGCTGGCGGAGGGGTCGTCGTCAGCGATGCGACTCGCGTGCTCGTCGACGGCAACGCCATCCACGACTTCTCCAGGACGGGCTTCGACTCCCACGGCGTAGCGGTGAAGGGCTCCTCGCGCGAGGTCTTCATCCTGGAGAACACCATCCACGATGCGTCGGGCGACGGCGTGCAGTGCCAGCCCAGTGAGGCGAGGCCGTCCACCGTCTTCATCGAGCGAAACCAGATGTACGACTGCGGCGAGAATGGCATCGACGTCAAGGCGTGTGACGACATCGCCATCTACGAGAACGTCCTCTTCCGCTTCCCCAACCTGGAGCGCTACCCGTGGCAGGAGAAGACCTCCGCCGCCGAGGCGGTGTTGATCCACGAGGACGCGACGAACATCCAGATTGTCGGCAACCTCGTCTTCCAGGCGGGCCGCGGCATCTCCATTGGCGGGACGTCCCCGGTGGACAACCCCGTCAACGTGCTGGTGCAGGGCAACAGGGTGACGGACATCTACAACTTCGCGAACCGGCACAACGGCCAGGGCATCCGCGTCGTGAGGGCGCAGGGAGTGCGTGTGCTCGGCAACCTCATCGAACGCACGGCGGACTCGGGCCTGCGACTGGCCGCGGACGAGCCCTTCGTCGTCTCGGACCTGACCGTCTTCGACAACACCCTGAGGGACATGCGCAGCTTCGTGAAGCTGGGCCGCGACACATCCCGCCCCGGCCTGCGGTTGGACCGCAACCGCTACGAGGGAGCGAGCGGCATCTTCAGCGCCTTTGGACTCCTGTCCGAAGGTGACTTCGCGGCCTGGCACGGCAGGCTCACACCCTACGGACTCGAACAGCACTCCGTGCGAGTCACACCGGGAGACCCCGATGACCTCCCGCTCCCCATGTTCATCCCCACCGCCCTACCAGTTCTGCTCGGGGAGTGACTTCTCACGCACGTCTTCGTCCGGTTGGCCGTAGCCTGGCATCCCGTCCTCGCGCGGCTCATCGGGCTTGGGCGGAAGCCGCTGGGGAAGGTCCTCGCGTGTCTTGCGCTCGGGGGCGGGCTCTTCGGGCTGGGGCTTCGGAGGCTGGGGCTGGGTGGCCATGGCGATCCTCGGGGTGCGGACATGCACGCTCGGAAGGAAGCATCTCCATCCCCTCGGCCAGAGGGGACTGGGGCCGCGAGCCTCGGCGCGAGCGCGCGCCTGCTCCCCTACTCCGCGCGCGACGTGCCGGAAGGGGGCACCGGCGTGCTCGCGGCTGCGTCGTCACTGGCGCCGAACAGGCCACGCACCACGGCGGCGATGGCCAGCGGCGTGCCCACCCGCTCGTCGTAGTGCGGCGCGAGCGCCTGGGCGAAGGACTCGGCCGAGGGGAAGCGGTCCTCGGGACGCTCGGAGAAGGCGCGCCGCACCACGTCCTCGAGCGCCTCCGGCACGTCCGGGCGCAGCTCCCGCAGCGGCCGGTAGCTCCGCGAGCGGATGGCGTGGAACACCTCGTCCGGCGTGGTGCCGGTGAAGGGACGCTCCAGCGTCAGCAGCTCGTACAACACCACCGTCGCCGCCCACAGGTCCGCCTCCGGGCTCACCTCGCCGAGCAGCGACTCCGGGGACAGGTAGTAGGGCTTGCCCAGGACCTCGCCCTCCTGGAGCTTGCCGTCGACGAGCACGCGGGAGACGCCGAAGTCGCCCAGCTTGATTTCGCCCACGCGGGAGATGAAGAGGTTGGATGGGGACACGTCGCAGTGGACGATGCCCAGCGGCTCGCCCTGCGGCCCGGTGGCGCCGTGCGCGTACGCGAGCGCCTCCAGCAGCACCTTGCCCAGGTACACCGCGAAGTCCAACGGCAGGGGGATGCCGCGCACCTTGCAGCGGCGGAGGATCTGACCGAGGTCCCGGCCATCCACCAGCTCCATGACGATGAAGTAGATGCCCTCCAGTTCGCCGGCATCCAGCACCGTGACGATGTTCGGGTGGTGCAGTTGCTTGGACAGCTGCGCCTCGCGCGAGAACAGCGACACCGACTCCGGATCCGCCGTCAGCGCCGGCAAGAGCCGCTTGAGGGCCACCGTCCAGCCCTCACGCGGGCCGGACAACACCCGCGCGCGATACACCTCCGCCATGCCGCCCTTGCCCAGCACGGAGAGAATCTCGTAGTGGCCGAAGACCCGCTGGGTCCTGGGGGGCGAGGGCGTCTGACTCACGGGCTGGTGCTTCCGGCTCCCGCCGACTCGCGGCCCGGCGCGCGCTTTCGATTCTTCGCCTGCCTGGCCTGCTCGATGTCACCGGCCAGCGCCCTCACCAGCGCGGCCTCCCAGGGCTTGGGCTCCTCGGGCTTCCAGCCCAGGTCCAGCGCCCGGCGCAGCAGATACGGAACGCGGCTCTTGTTGCCGGCCATGTCGTGCGCGTACGCCTGCCACGCGTAGACATCCGGCCGCCCGGCGGGCACCGAGGAGATCCGGTTCAGCGACTCCAGCGCCTTGGAGGAGTTGCCCGTCCCCAGATGGCAGCCGGCCATGCCCACGAGCGCGTCCAGGTTGCGAGCATCCTCCAGGAGCGCTGCCTCGAAGCGCGAGCGGGCGACCTCCCACTTGCCCACCGCGAGCAACTGCAGGCCCATGCTCACGGGACTTGTCGCCACCACGGGGGGGCGGGCCTCGGCGACCTTCGCCTCGGGGCTCTTCGGCGCCGCGGCGACGGCCTCCTCGGGCTCGTCGGTGGCGGCATCCGGCGCGCTCCCCTGCGCTCCAGAAGCGGCGCCCTCCTCCTCGCCCTCCTCCACCGGCGCGCCGCCCAGCCCACGCAGCAGCAGCTGCGAGTCCTTCAGCCCCGGAGAGTGGCACCCCTCGGGCAGCCGGAAACGCGCGGTGATGACCGACGACTGGGGGTTGTAGACGGCCAGCACCGGGAAGCTCCGGGCACCCACGCACTCGGGTACCCCGGACAGGCACACCTGCACCGTGGCGACCAGGACGTTGCCCTGGAACTCACCGGTGAGGACCTCCGTGCCCGCGGGGAACTTGCAGCCGCCCCCGGACCCGGCGGACGTGCCGACCAGGCGCTCGCCCACCATGTGCAGGTCCACCTGCCCGTAGGTATCCCCCATATAGGGGCCTGCGAGCTTCGGGCCCGCCCAGGCGAGGCCGGAGGTGACGGAAAGAGCCGTCACGAGTCCCTTGTTTAGAAGCGAGGGCGGCATGTGCGGGGTGTGGGGGGCTCCCATCATAGGGGGGCCGTGGCTGGCTTGTAAACGCGCGAGGATGCCTTGACCCCGCCGCTTCCCATCCTTATCATTTCAAAAGGTGGTCGCGAGATTTCTCAGTTATTTCGAGGCCTTGGTGGCACTGTAGCTTTGTTTCAAGGGCTGTCCCCTGCGGGGCGCGTGATGCCCAGCAGAAATTCGAACCGATACGTCCGTTCCGGGGTCCGTTTCGGCTTCCATGTGCAAGCCCTCCCCTCTCACGAGGGATGAGGGAAGCCTGCGGAGGCATGATTTCGGTCCCCACCTGGCTTTTAGGGTTCAATGGACGCTGGGCACACGGCCATGCGGCGGGGGACTTTTTCTGCGGAGCGGCGGCGGTGAGCGAGACGGTGGTGGAAGAGGCGGCGGCGGCGAGGAAGCAGACGCTGCGGGATGAGTTGACGGCGCGCCGAAAGGCGATGACGCCCGACCTCATCGATACGCGGGGTCTCAAGGTGCAGTCTCGATTCCTGGCGACGCAGTACTATCATAAAGCGAGGACTGTGGCGTTGTACGCCCCCATCCGGGGCGAGGTGCCGACACGGGACATTCTCATCGCGGCGTTGCAGGACGAGAAGATCGTCTGCTACCCGCTGTCCCATGTGCACGGGCGGATTCTCTCGTTCCGGGCCATCAAGTCGGAGGCGGAGTTGGAACCGGGCCGGCTGGGCGTCCGGGAGCCGACGAACTCCTCGGACCTGATCGCGGTGGACCAGATCGACCTGTTCGTTGTTCCGGGTCTGGGCTTCACGCGGGACGGCAAGCGACTGGGACGCGGAGGCGGCTACTACGACGCCACCCTGCGCGCGGCCAGTGCTCGCAGTCGGCGGGTGGGACTGGCCTTCAGTGATCAGCTCGTCGAAATCCTGCCTACGACAGGGGACGACGTGGACATGGACCTCGTGGTGACGGAATCCGAGACCTGCCGCGGCCTGTTCCGCGAGCCGGAATTCCTGGATACGTGAAGGTCCTCTTCATGGGAGACGTGGTGGGTCGTCCGGGGCTTCAAGCCGTCCGAGCGCTCCTGCCACGTCTGAAGGCCACCCATGGCGTGGACGTGACGATTGCCAACGCGGAGAACAGCGATCAGGGTGCCGGCATCTCTCCGGAGACGGCCGACACCCTGCTCGCCGCTGGCGTTGACCTGCTGACCAGCGGCAATCACTTCTGGTCCAAGAAGGCCATCATCCCCTGGGTGACGGCCCATCCGGACAAGCTGCTGCGGCCGGCGAACTACCCCAAGGACACTCCAGGACGAGGGCACGGCGTGGTGACGCTCAAGGACGGGCGCGCGCTGGGCGTCATCAACCTGGAGGGCCGCGTCTTCATGCGCGCGCACGACAACCCCTTCGAGGTGGTGCAGGGGTTGGTGGAGGAACTGCGCGCGCGCACGCCGTGCATCCTCGTGGACATGCACTGCGAGGCCTCCAGCGAGAAGAACGCCATGGGGGCGCACCTGGATGGGCGCGTGTCCGTCGTGGTGGGGACGCATACCCATGTGCAGACGGCGGATGAGCGCATCCTCCCCGGCGGCACGGCCTTCATCACCGACGTGGGCATGTGTGGCCCACTGGATTCGGTCATCGGGATGAAGAAGGAGCAGTCCCTGGCGCGCTTCCTGGGGCAGAAGAACGCGCCCTATGAAGTGGCCGAGCGGCTCGTCTATCTCCAGGGTGTGGTGGTGGACATCGACGATGCCTCCGGACGCGGCAAGAGCATCGAGCGTGTCCGAGTCCACCTTCCGGGCACCTGAAAGTCGCGGTGGAAGGGCCGCTCGCGCGGCGCCACTTTCGGCTAAGGTCCGCCGCCCATGAATCCGGACGCGCTGCGCAAGGCGACCCCCGAGGAGCAGTTCGAAGAAGTCACCCGAGGCACGGTGGATCTCCACTCGCCCGAGGACCTGAAGAAGAAGCTCAAGTACGCGTATGACTCGGGCAAGCCCCTGGTCATCAAGGCGGGGTTCGACCCGAGCCGGCCGGACCTGCACCTGGGGCACTCGCTGCTGCTCACGCGCATGCGCCGCTTCCAGGACTTCGGGCACACGGTGGTGTTCCTCATCGGTGACTTCACCGCGCTGATTGGAGACCCCACGGGCCGCAACGCCACGCGCCCCGCGCTCACCCGCGACGAGGTGAAGGCCAACGCGGAGACGTACAAGCAGCAGGTCTTCAAGGTGCTGGACGCGGCCAAGACGACGGTGCGCTTCAACTCCGAGTGGTTGGACCAGCTCGGCACCGAGGGGATGATTCGCCTGGCGTCGCGCTACTCGCTGCAGCGCATGCTGGAGCGGGACGACTTCAAGAAGCGCTTCCGGGAGAACGTCTCCATCGCCATCCACGAGATGCTCTACCCGCTCTTGCAGGGGTTCGACTCCGTGGCGCTGAAGTCGGACGTGGAGATGGGCGCGACGGACCAGCTCTTCAACCTCCTGGTGGGCCGGCAGCTCATGCGCGAGGAGAACCTGGCGCCGCAGGTCATCATGACGGGCCCCATCCTGGAGGGCCTCAGCGCGAAGCTCGTCGAGGGGAAGATCGTCGGCGACAAGATGTCCAAGAGCCTGGACAACTACGTGGGCGTCAGCGAGCCGGCGGACACCATGTTCGGCAAGCTGATGAGCATCACCGACGACCTCATGTGGCGCTACTACCAGCTCCTGTCGGCGCTGACGCTCAAGGAACTGGGCGAGTTGCAGGCCAAGGTCGCCAGCGGCGAGGTGCATCCGAAGGTCGCCAAGCTGGGCTTCGCGCGGGAGATGACGGCGCGCTTCCACGGCGCCGAGGCGGGGCGCAAGGCGGAGGAGGACTTCGAGAAGCGCTTCGCGAAGAAGGAGCTGACGGCGGAGGACCTGCCGCAGGTGGAGCTCTCCCTGGCCGGCGCGGCGACGATGCCCGTGACGAAGATCCTGGTCGAAGCGAAGCTGGTGGCCTCCTCGACCGAGGGACGCAAGATGATTTCCCAGGGTGGCGTGCGGGTGAACGGCGAGAAGGTGATGGACGCCAAGGCGGAGCTGGGGCCTGGCGAGTACACGGTGCAGGTCGGCAAGCTGAAGGCGGCACGCGTCAAGCTGGCGTGAATTCCCTGGGGCACCCCGACGTCCCAGGTGCCCGAGGAGCCACCCCACCCGCCCCCATGTCGAGGGGCGGGGTGGGATTGGGATAGAGTCACGCGCCATGCGTTTTCCCGCCCTGAGCCTCGGCCTGCTGCTGACCGCCCTCCCCGCCCTGGCGGGCCCCGGCGCGTTCGTGTCCGACGTCTCCGTGGACGCGGTGGAGCAGCCGGAGTCATCCAAGGTCGTCTTCACCGTGGAGGCAGGGACGACGTACCCCCTGCTCAAGAAGGGCGGACCCGGGCGGGCCTGGTGCAAGCTGCGGGGTGTCTCCACCGAGGGCTGGGTGCTGTGCGAAGGCGCCCAGGAGTCCGCGGTGCAAGCGGCTCCGAGCGCCGCGGTGCTGGCGGCCGCTGACCGTGCGGACTCAGCCCAGCGCGCCCAGGCTCGGCAGCAGATGTTCGCGGCCCGCTCGGATGAGTCGGACGAGGAGCAAGCCGGGGCCGTCGTCGTCTCGGCACCCAGTGGCGCGGCCCCGCGCTACGAAGGAGCCGCCCCGGCCGCGAGCGCCCCCCCCCCGACGGTGGCGGTGACTTGGAAGGCCGCCACGGGCTGTGCGACGACGTGCTCCCGCAAGCCGCTCTTCGACAAGCGCCCCACGCTGTCCGCGATGGACAAGGAAGTGCTGGCGCTGTGCCCCGCGCGCCCGGATGTGAGCGTGAGCGCGAACGACGTGCGGCGCTTCGTCACCCGCTACTACGACGACCCGCGCATCCAGCAGGCCCTGTCCGCGGCGGGACGCCCAGGCACGCGTCAGCCGAACATCGACTGGCTGACCAGCCTGTGGGTGAGCACGGGTCCGCGCAACGCCTTCACACACGTGTTCTGCGGAGACGACTGGGATAGGGGCCCCATCGGCGGACTGCACTTCCTGCCGCGCTACGCACAGCTCGAGTCCGAGGGAAAGCTCTGCTACGGCGGCCCGGCGCGCGGGGGCGTGGCCAAGAACAAGGACAAGTACCTCATCCGCTACCAGGGCGTCGCGCCCTGGTCCTGTGGGGAGAAACGGATGGGCGGCTTCTCCGAGGCCCCGGACGCGGTGGGCATCCTGTCGATTGGCACGCGGGCCTTCGCGCGGTGCTGCGCCCGCGACGGCGCGAAGAAGGAAGGCGGCATCTACGGCGCGAAGGACCTGGGCGACACGCGCTGGCAGATCTGGTGCGGCACGCGCAACGGCACCTACGGCATCGCCACGCTCTACCCCACCGACGACGCCGCCACCTGCGGGGAGTGAGCGCGGCCCTCCTCGGCGGCGAATGCGCCTGTCTTGGCGCGAAGGCGAGCCCCGAGAGGTCCACGCATGACGCCTGCGGCGAGACGGACTCGCGAGGCCTGTAGCCCGGTCGCCTGAAAACACCCAGGGCCCGCTCGTGTCTCCGAGTCGGGCCCTGAGTCGAAACCAGGAGGACCGCCGTGAAGCCCGCGCTACTTCGCCGGCCCCACGGTGAGCACCGCGCCCGTCGAGTACGCGGTGAACTCCGGCGCGTACATGGACTGCACGGTGGCGGGACCCACGCGGAAGGTGCCCGCCATGTTCGCGCGCAGCCGGTACTTGAAGGTGTATTCACCCGCGGGCAGCCACTCGAAGAAGAAGTTGGTGCCCGAGTCGCGCGTCTCCTCGTACCAGACGATGCCCAGGTCCCACTTGTGGCGGGACTGCGCGTTCTCCGGCTCCAGGCCCGCGGCACGCGGATCTCTCAGGTGGACGTACTCCGCGGCGTGTTTCGTGCGCAGTGACAGCTGCACCTCCACCTCGTCACCGGGGTTGAGCAGCGCCCCCTCGGCGAGCGGCTGGAGCACGGCCTCGCGGCCCTCGCGCTCGCGGCGGAAGTAGCGGCGCGACACCTGGAAGAAGTCCCCTCGGTCCTCGTCTGGCAGCTTCTCGGTGGAGAAGTGCCATGTGGCCGAGGCGAAGGCGAAGCCCTTCGTCGTCCTCTCCACCACCACGGAGCTCATCGTCTCCGGCCGGAGCTCCGGCCCCGGCACCACCACCTGGTTCTTCTTCCCCGTGTACACGTCCGGCGCGAACTCCATCTGCACCACGCGCGGGCCCACCGTCACCTTCGCGTCCTCGCGGATGCCCAGGGCGCCCTCCGCCTCCAGGTACTTCACCAGCGCGTAGAGCGCCTCGGCCGTGGCGCGCGTGGACTTCCAGTGGTTGAGCTTCTTGTCGAGCAACAACCACTGCACCAGGCCCTCGCGCCGCTCGTCCTTCGGCTTGAGCTCCGTCAGCACGCGCAGGGCGAAGGCCTGCGTCTCCGTGGTGTCGTTGTACCAGAGCCAGCTGCGGTCCTCGGGCGCCCAGTAGGTGCCCAGGTCCTCCGTCGTCTTCGACGAGTCCATCACGCTGTCCCAGACCTTCAGCGCGTCCGACTGGCGTCCCGCGCGCTTCAGCGTCAGCGACAGGTAGCCCTTCAGGTAGGGCGAGTGCTTCTTCCAGTGCGTGAAGCTGAAGGCGAGCATCGCCTTGCGCTCGTCCGCGGTCAGCGCCTCGCCGGTGTAGCTGGCATCCGGGTACGCGGAGGCCACGTAGTTGAGGAACGTGATGAACTCCCAGCTCTGCCCCTTCTTCGTGAGCTTCTCCGCGTACTCCTCTCGGAAGTGCCGGGCCAGATAGCCCCACGCGTTGCGCGTCATGTCCTGCGGCACCTCGACGCCGTACTCCATGGCGCGCGACAGGCCGTGGACGATGTAGAGCGTCATGTACGGCGACGGCGGGCCGCCCGGCCACCAGGGGAAACCACCGCTGGACGTCTGTGCCTTGCGCAGCTTCCCCATGGCCGCGTCGCGCTCGGCGCGCGCAATCTTGGGGTCCAGCACCTTCACCAGGTCCTGGTCCGAATCCGGACCGCCCTTCGCCATCTCCAGCCAGGGCGTCTCCTCCAGCGTCATCTTCCGATTGGGGTCCACCGAGTCCCAGGTCTCGAAGCGCGTGGGACGCTGGCTCATCTCCTTCGCCATCTTCGCCACTGCCGGATACTTCGCGTAGAGGCTGGCGAGGATGCCGGAGGACACGAAGCGATTGAGCGTCTGCTCCGAGCACTCATAGGGATAGTTCACCAGGTACGGCAGGGACTGGAGCGCCGCGTAGAACAACTGCGTGTCCACGGTGACGACGAGCTGCTCGTTCACCCGCGTCGCGTCGCCCCCCTTCTTCAAGTCGTCGAAGCGCATCGTCTTGGAGCCCGGCCCCTTCAACGTGACGAAGCGCGACTGCGCCAGGTGGACGCGGCCGGGCAGCACGGGCAACGGCCGCAGCTCGCCGTCGCTCAGGTTCCCCGCGCGAGCCTCCACACGGAAGGCCACCGTCCCGACGCGCGCGGGCGTGGTGAGCGGGAAGCGCAGGTTCGTCCCCTTCCCCGGCGCCACCGTGAAGCTCTGCGACGCGCCCTTCACCCCGAACTCCGACAGCAGGCTCTTGCGCGTCTCCGGGTCCACGATGTCCAGCGTGAGCGTGCCCTGGCGCGCCTCTTCCGACGCGTTGTTCACCACCACCTCCAGCACCGCGCGGTCTCCCTCACGCAGGAAGCGCGGCACGTAGGGCCGCACCATCAGCTCCTTCACGCTGCGGGTGGTGCGCTGCACCGAGCCGCCCTCCAGGTCCCTCGTCAGGCCGTGGACCCACACTCTCCACGCTGTCACCGAGTCCGGCACGGTGAACTCCAGCGTCGCGGACCCGTCAGCGCCCGTGAGGAGCTGCGGCACCCAGAACGCCGTCTCGGCGAAGTTGGAGCGCAGCGCGGCTGGTGCGGCCGCCTCGGCCTGGGCGGGAGCGCCTTGCAGCTTGTCCGCCGCGGCGTTCATCTCCTCCATCGGGGGCATGCCGGGCGGCGGAGGTGGAGCCTCGGGCTCTTCCCGCATCGACTTCTCCTTCGACTCGGAGCGAGCCACCGGCGCCGGGCGCGGCGCGGAGACACCTCCGAAGGACTCGAAGGACCGCGAGTTCCCATTCCGGTAGCGTCTGCGCCCTGGCCCTCCCAGGCCGTAGTTGTCCTCGAACTTCAGCCGATCCGAGGTCGGAGGCTCCCACTGGAAGGCCTCGCCATAGCCCTGGGAGACGAGCCACTGCGACTGCCCCATCGACAGGGACGACAGCAGGGACACCGACGACATGCGCGGCGGATAGAGCGAGGAGACACTCGGCGGCGAGTGCGGCGCGAACAGGTCCAACGACTGGTCGTACATATACGCGAGCAGCTCGGCCGCGCCCGCCTCCACCTTCGCGCCCTTGGGGCCCTTCACCGTCACACGGAAGGTCTCCTTCGCGCCCGGGCGGAGCTTGTCGCGGAACGTGGCGAACTCCAGGCTCAGCTCCTTGTTGTCCCACGGGACGAACACGTGCTCGGAGAACTGGACGAGCTGCCAGTCGCGTACGAGCGTCAGCACCGCGGTGAAGCCTCCACGCAGCGCCTCCGTCACCGGCACCTCCACCACCGCCGGCGTCTGGCCGCCCACCAGCGACTTGCGCAGGACGCGCTGGTCGCCCTGGTAGAGGTCCAACATCAACGGCTGGCCCTCGAAGCCGGAGATGGCCAGCAACCGAGCCACCTCTCCGACGCGCACGCTCGAGTTCTCCACCGTCAGCGCCGCCGCCAGTGCGACGGGCGCGCGCGCACCCGCGACCAGCAGTTCGCGCGCCACCGTGAACTTCTGCCCGAAGGCATCCGTCGTCTCGTAGTGCAGCCGATAGGCGCCCGCCTTCAGCGAGGGCAGCTTCACGCGCGCGACACCGTCCGCGCCGTGCTGCACGGTGCCCTTCGTCTGCTCCGCGCCGTCCTCCCAGCGAGCCATCACGGACTGCGGCTTGTACGTCTGCATCCACCGCGCCTGGAGCGCGTCACCCGGCGTGGGCTTCTTCACCGCGTCCGGGTCCGCCTCCAGGAACGGGAGCGCAGGCTGCGGCTCGTCCGCGGGCATCAGCGGCTGCGTGGGCTGCTTCAACGCGACCAGGCGCCAGCGTCCCGCGCCCGGCTGCGGCGCGCCGTCCAGGGTGGAGCGCACCAGTCGGACCTCGGCCTGCGAGCCTTCGCGCAGGAAACCCGTGTCCGTGTCCACGCGCCCCTCCACCGCGACGAAGCCCAGGCGGAAGGCCCGACTGGCCGAGCGCGTCTCGCCGCCCTCGTCCGTGGCATCGGCCTCCACGCGATAGCGCCACGTGAGGCCCGGCGTGCGCGCGGAGCGCTCATCGGCCTCCGGGGTGAAGGTCACCTTGAAGCCGCCGTCCTCCTCCACCGACGACGAGCCCGCGGCCACGAGCTGCCGCTGCCGAGAGATGAAGCCGGAGTCGTACCACCACCACCAGGGCAGCACCGGCTCACGGTAGGCACGCCAGCGCACCGTGCCCGACGCCACGGGCAGGCCGAAGTAGTAGCGCGCCTCGCCCTTGAAGGTGGCCGGACGGTTCAGCCGCAGCGGCGCGTCCGCGTCCTTCAGCGTCACCTCGAAGGTGGGCCGCTTGTACTCCTCCACGCGAATCGTGGACGAGCCCCCGGACTCCACCTGCACCGTCCAGACGCCCAGCAGCCGCCCCGTCGGAACGGTGAACTCGCCCGCCACCGAGCCGAAGTCATTGGTGCGAACGTTGAGCCGCTCCACCTCCTGGTGGTTCGGGTCGATCAACCTCACCACCAGGCTGTGCTGCTCCAAGGTCTTGTACCGCGCCTGGTCTCCACGTCCTGAGAAGGCCACCACCTTCCACTGCACCTTCTGCAAGGGCCGGTAGACGCTCCGGTCCGTGAAGACCAGGGACGACGTCGCCTCCTTCGGCGGCGAGCGGTTGTAGAAGGCCAGGCCATTGGGCAAGAGCAAGGCCCCGCGTCCCTCGCCCACCACCATCAGATACGAGCGGTAGCCCTGCCCCGGCGGCGCGGGGAAGGACACGTCACCCTGAGGATTCGTCCGGGCGCGGGCCGCCTCGCGGAAGCCGGTGCGGTAGTCCATCTGGATGAGCCGCACCAACACTTCCGAGGCGGGCTTGCCCGAGTCACCCTTCAGGATGCGCGCCTCCAGCGAGTTGCCCTCCACGTTCCGGGTGAGGGCCACCCACGGCGTCACGGCCAGGAAGGTGGCCTGGATGCGGTTGCCCTTCTCCCGGAAGTCCTCGCGCGCTGAGGAGAGGATGAGGTACGTGCCCGTCTCCTTCAGCGGAGGCGTGACAAAGGTGCGGTGCAACTGGAAGTCGGGCGTCGCGGGGAGCTGGGTAGACCACGTCGTCGTGGGCTTGCGTCCCCGGTTGTAGCGCATCAGCTCGTCGCCAGAGGGCAGGACGTTGTAGTCGTCCACCTTCTTCAGCCGCGCCTCGACGTCGAGCAGGAACGCCCGGAAGTAGACCACCGGCACGTTGCGGTGGGTCACCTCGATGGAGCGGCGGTCCGCGCCGTCCGACTGCATGGAGGCGACGCGGAAATCAGGCGCCTCCAGCGTCTCCACCAGCGTGCGACAGCGCGTGGCCCCCAGCGACTTCGGGTGGGCCTGCATTCCCTCCTTCGCCAGCGCATGCGCGCGCACCGCGTGGCCCGCGGCGTTCTCCTGCTCCGCGAGCAGTCCCTGCCCCATGGACCACCAGGGCACGTCCCGGAACGCGTTCAGGTGCGCGGCCAGGTGTTGACGGATGCTCGCGCGGTCCTCCGCCTCGGAGAAGTGCTGGTGCAGCACCTCGTAGCGACGAAGCCGGGCCTCCAGCGCCGCCTCACGCCGCCCGCCCGTCCGGTGCCACGCCTCCAGGTCCCCCAGCACCGCGGCCACCTTCACCAGCGGGTGGATGTTGGCATCCGTCAGCTCCACCGTTGGCGCGCCCTCCAACAGCGAGCCCAGGTCCAACCGGAACACCTCGTTGGCCTGCTCGGGCCGCCAGTGCGAGCTGTCCGCCAGCAGCTCCACGCGCAGGTACGAGACGGCGTCGCGCAGCGTGGAGCGGATGCCCGCGGGATAGGTGTTGGGCTCGACGTACTCGGACAGCACCTTCACCGGCTCGGCGCCCAACGACTGCCGCTGCTTCCAGACGTCCTCGTAGGCGCGCTGGGCCTCGGTGAGAATCTGGTCGTACGTCCACGCCTTCAGGTCCACCGGCCCCGATGACGCCACCTGCTCGCGCTGCCGCACCTCCCAGCCGTACGCCTGCGCATAGGTGACGAGCGCGTTGGCGTAGTAGAGGTTCAGCGTCGCGCGAGCCAGCGCACCCTTGGGCCAGGGTTGTTCACGCAGGAAGCGCACCGCCGTCTCATAGCCGTGCAACGCCGAGCGGAGCTGTACGGTGCGAATCAGCGCGCGCGCCCACTCGGACTCGTCCGCGCCGTTGCGCGCCTGGGCGAGGCGGGCCTCCGCGGCCTGCGCGGCGGCCTCCACCTTCTGGTTCGACACCAGCGCGTCGATGTCCTTCCAGGAAGAGAGCGCCTTGGCCTGCGCCGCTCGGGCCACGGGCGTGGCGAGCAGCAACAGGGACAACAGCGACAGCGCGACAGCGGATGTCCAGGTCCGGAGGGTGTGGTGCATGGTCGGCACTCTAGACACAGGAGGCCGCCCAGGCGTTCCACATTACGGCTCAGGAAGTCGGAGTCGCCTCGCCCGAGGGGGCCTTGCGACGCAGCCCCACCAGATAGACCTCCATGCTGGCGCCGCGCGTTGCCTCGGGGCGAACCACCTTCACTTCCTCGAAGAGGGCGCGCACCTGGTTGCGGAAGTCCTCGAAGTCGCCGCCCATGAACACCTTCGCCACGAAGGACGAGCCCGGCCGGCCCCGCGCCACCGCGAGCTCCAGCGCCTTGCCCGCCAGTCGCAGGCTGCGCGCCTCATCTGTGGCCTTGATGCCGCTCGTCTTCGGCGCCATGTCGGAGATGACCGCGTCGAACAGACCGTCATGCATCGCGGTCAGCTTCGCGTCGAAGTCGTCCGCGAGCACGTCCAGCACCGCCGTGCGCACGTGCCGCTGCGTGAAGGGACGGATGGCGACGATATCCACGCCAATCACCTGCCCCGAAGCGCCCACGGCCTCCGCGAGAATCTGGAGGAACCCTCCAGGCGCGGCCCCCAGGTCGAGCACTACATGGCCCTTCTTCACCATGGGGAAGCGCTTGATGAGCTCGTCCACCTTGAAGGCGGAGCGAGCGCGAAGGCCCTCCTGCTTGGCTTTCTGGAAATAGTGGTCTTTAGGACGGTAGGGCTTGCCCATGTCAGAGGGGCTCCCTACCATCCGCTACTGTCTTCGGGAAGCCGGAGCGGTCGTGGGTGTCGAGGCCCGCGCAATGGCGGATCCGGAGGACGTTGAGATGGGCACCCGGAGCTTGACGGCAGCGCTGTGCCTCACCCTGTTTTCGTCGGGTGGAGCGGTCTACTGCTACACCCGGGCGGACGCACTCCAGGTCCAGGGCCAGTGGCTGATGGAGCGAGGCACCGCCCAGGCCGAGGATTATGCGCTGCGGCTGGACGGCAAGGCCGCGGACGCCCAGCTGAAGACCTTCGCCGAGCGGCGCGGGGTGATGGAGAAGGCCCACCTGTGGGAGCGGGGCATGATGCTCGGCATCCTGGCGGCCGCCATGGCCCTGGTGGGCGCGTATGTGCTGTTCCTGCTCAAGCGCCTGGATGACCAGCTCCTGGATGCCATGGGCGACCTGCGCCCGTCCTCGCCCCCGTCGGTTGCTCCCTCGGAGCCCACGGGAGCACTCATGTCCAGCCTCCAACGGTAGGACTCCCAGGCGCCTCGGCGCGCTGGCACAATGGCGACCCTGCTCTCGCGGAGGTGGCCATGCCCGGCTGTGCGCACTGTGGACACTCGCTCGACATCATCGCCAATCAGGTGGGACGCAGCGACACGTGTCCGAACTGTGACGAAGACGTGCGCTCGTGCCGCAACTGTCGGCACTACGACGCGAGCGTGGCCAAGGAGTGCAAGGAGCCCTTCGCGGAGGTGCCCGCCGACAAGGACGGCGCCAACTTCTGCGAGCTGTTCCAGGTGGGCGAAGGCGGCCTGCACGCGAAGGCCAGCCGCGACGCGATGATGAACGCCGCGGAGGCTCTGTTCAGGAAGCGCTGACGAGGGCGACGGCTCAGCGCGAAAGCCCCGGCGCCACCGCCACGGCCGAACCCACGAACGGGACGACCTTGGAGAAGCCCTGCGGCGGGTTCGCGAGCGCGGAAGGTCCACACTCGCCCCACTGCGTGATTCCGTGGGGCAGGAGGTCCTTCAAGTCGTAGCGCGCGCCGTTCAGCTCGAACCCGGTGCTCCACACGATGCGCGCCGTGAAGACGTTGAGTGACAACGAGCGTCCGGAACTCGCCGGCCCGTCGAAGGCGCCGCCCACCACGACACTTGCCCGGCGGAACGTGGCGATGGGACGCCCGGCGGAGAACGACTCCGGGTCGTCGAAGTGGGGCCGCTTAACGCCTTGCTCGGTGAGGTAGACGGTGAAGTCCCCCACCGGGTCCACGCTCAGCGACAGGCCGCCGTTGTCGAGCGTCACGGACTTGAACGGCGTGGAGCGGAAGGTGAGGCGCGCGGTGGACTCGGCCACCTTCCCGCTGGGGTCCTCGAACAGCGGCCCGTGCAACCCCTCCAGGTGGATGAAGTAGCCCAGGTCCTGGAGCATCGAGTCCTTCGACGCCAGATAGAAACGGCCCGTCACGTACCACGCCACGCTCGCCGGAATCACAGGTGCCATCACCACCTCCACGGCGACACCCTAACCGACGCGCGGCCCGTGCTAAACGGCGGGACATGATCCGCAACCTCCTCGCCGTGTCCACGCTGCTGTGCCTGACGGGCTGCACCACCATCGGCGCCACCAACTACGCCGTCCCCAAGGAGCGGGCCACCGAGTGCAAGCAGATCTGCACCGACCTGGACATGGAGCTGGGCGCGGTGGTCGTCATCCGCAGCTCGGCCGGGTGCGTGTGTCAGCCGCGTCCCGCGGAGGGCTCGCCCACGGGCGCCGGCGCGGCGGCGGCGGGCAGCGCGGCCATCCAGGTCATCGAGGAGGAGCAGAACAGCGGCACCTACGCGCAGCAGCATCAGAGCACCCGGTAGGCCCCGGCGCGTCGCGGGTCCAGGCGGGTGTTCGAGGCGACGGGCGGGCCCTGACTGACGGACCCGCCCCGTCCACACGGCTCAGAAGCCGTAGAGCTTCGAGATGATCTCCTTCATCACCTCGGAAGTCCCACCGCCGATGGTGATGAGGCGCACGTCACGCCACATGCGGGCGATGGGCGTCTCCTCGATGTAGCCCATGCCGCCGAAGAACTGCTGCGTGTCGTAGGCGACGCGCTGGGCCAGGTCTCCCGCGAACAACTTCGCCATGGAGACCTCCTTCACCGGGTTCTCCTTCCGGTCGAAGAGGTCCACCGCGTGGTACGTCAGCCGCTTCGCCGCTTCGATGGCCGTCAGGTGCTCCACGAACTTGTGGCGCCACACCTGGAACTTCATCAGCGGCCGGCCGAACGCCTCGCGCTCGTTGCCGTACTGGATGGCGTCCTCCATCATCCGCTCCATGCCGGACACGGTGGTAATGGCGCCGACCAGGCGCTCGCCCTGGAAGTTCGTCATGATGTGGTAGAAGCCCTCGTTCTCCTCGCCCAGCACGTAGCGGGCGGGGATGCGACAGTCCTCGAAGTAGAGGATGGCCGTGTCCGAGGACAGGTTGCCAATCTTGTCCAGCTTCTTGGAGACGCCGAAGCCCTTCACGTCCGTGGGGAACGTCACCAGGGAGATGCCGCCGTAGCCCTCGCCACCCGTGCGCACCGCCAGGGTGATGAAGTCCGCGCGCGTGCCGTTGGTGATCCACATCTTCGAGCCATTGATGACGTAGTCGTCGCCGTCGCGCCGCGCCGTCGTCTTGATGCTCGCCACGTCCGAGCCGCAGCCCGGCTCGCTCACGCCCAGCGCGGCGATGCGCTCACCCTTGAGCGCGGGCTCCAGGAACTCCCGCTTCTGCTCGTCGGTGCCAATCTCGTTGATGATGGGCGTGGCCATCTGGCTCTGCACCAGCAGCGCCATGTTCACGCCCGCGTTGCGGCTGTAGCTCAGCTCTTCGCAGAACGCCGTCACGTACCAGTAGTCCAGCCCACTGCCGCCGAACTTCGGATCATGGTTGATGCCGAGGAAGCCCAGGTCCGCGCACTTCTTGAACAGCTCGCGAGGAAAGATGCCCGCCCGGTCCCACTCCAACCCGTACGGCGCCATTTCCTTTTCGACAAACGCGCGCACCGTCTTGCGGAAGGCCTCGTGCTCCTCGGTGAAGGGGTTCGGCATGCACACTCCTCATTGGCGGGGGGACAACAAGATTGATTTTAGAATCAATAGCAGGCGTCCCGGGGAAGCAACAAGGACCGGCCATCAGCCCCGTACTCCGGGGCAACCCCTGAAGAAAGTCCTGCTCGCCCGGCAGGCGGGCGTTAGGTAGGCCCGGTGGGAGATAGTCCGCATCGCGGAGTATCTCCTTGACAGACAGTTCAGGAACTGTAGTTTCCGGGCCGCAGAATTTCCAAAGGTTTGAGCCGGCGTGGAGTCCTGGAGGGGTCCGGGGACCGCGAGCTGGCAGGAGCAGGACGACCGTGATTCGACGCATGTGGGTGGCCGCGGTGCTGGCGGCGGTGATGATGACGGGCTGCGGCAAGGGCGGCGCCAAGCCGGCCCTGCCCGAGCAGCAGGGCCCGGCGGCGATGGGTGTGAAGGCCATCGCGCCCGCGACGGAGCTGGAGGCCAGCATGACCCGCGTGACCGGTCAGGTCCGCTCCAAGCAGGAGGCGACGCTGAGCGCGCAGGCCACCGGCACCATCGCGAAGATGCTGGTGAAGGTCGGCGACAAGGTGAAGAAGGGCCAGCCGCTGGCGGTGCTGGATACCTCCAACGTCGTCATTGGCGTGGAGCAGGCCCGGGCGGTGAAGGCGGCCGCGGACGCGGCGCTGCAGCTGGCGACGAACAACCTGGAGCGCACCCGCAAGGTGGCGGAGTCGGGTGGCATCGCCGCGGCGGGGTTGGATCAGGCGGAGATTGGCACGAAGCAGGCCGCCGCCCAGGCCGCCCAGGCGGGCGCCACGCTGCGCATGGCGGAGGAGAACCTGCGCGACATGGCCATCATCGCGCCCTTCGACGGCGTCATCACCGCGCGCATGAAGAACATCGGCGACACGGTGGCGATGATGCCGCCCACGCCCGTCTTCACGCTGGTGGACATCACCGGCCTGGAAGTGCGCGCGCTGGTGCCGGAGTCCGTGGTGGACAAGATCAAGCCCGGCTCCAAGACGCAGGGCACGGTGAGCCCCAGCGGGATGCGCTTCGAGGTGACGGTCGCCAACGTGGGCGCCACCGTCGACATCACCAACCGCACGGTGGAGGTGCTGGCGGACGTGGTGGGTGAGACGGCGTCGCCGCTGCGCCCGGGCGCGCTGGTGGACCTGGACTTCTCCAACGTGGCGGGCCAGTCCGACGACAAGGGCCTCTTCCTGCCGACGCAGGCCGTCAGCGCGCGGGGGCAGACCGGCTTCGTGTGGGTGGTGCAGGACGGAACCGTGCGCAAGCGCGACGTGCGCGTGGAGCGAGTGCTCCCCGGCTACGTGCGCATTCTCCAGGGCCTGGCCGCCGACGAGCGCGTGCTCGCCGACTCTTCCCTGGACGTGAAGGAGGGCACGGCCGTCCGCGTGGTGCAGTGACGCCTGCCCTCCCCCTTACCTTTTGGAGCTCCTGAATGAGCCCGCTCAAGACATTTATTTCACGGCCCATCTTCACCGCCATGTTGATGATGGCGGTGGTCGTGTTCGGCATCAACGCTTACCCGCGCATCGGCGTCGACCAGTTCCCCGACGTCGACTTCCCCGTCGTTACCGTGACGACGGTGCTTCCCGGCGCGGACCCGGAGACCATCGAGAAGAACGTCAGTGACCCGCTGGAAGAGGCGCTCAACACGCTCAACGGCGTGGAGCAGCTTCGCTCCATCAACATGGAGAGCGTGTCGCAGATCGTCGTGCGCTTCACCCTGGCCAGCAAGGTGGACGTGGCCGCGCAGGACGTGCGTGATCGCGTCCAGGCCACGCTGAGCAAGCTGCCGGACGAAATCGAGACGCCCGTCGTCGAGAAGTTCGACATCGGCGCAGCCCCCATCATCACCCTGTCGCTGTCTGGCGCGCTCCCGATTGAAGAGCTGACGCGCACGGCGGAGGACATCATCAAGCCCGCGCTGCAGCGCCAGAAGGGCGTGGGCAGCATCGACGTCATCGGCGGTCGCGAGCGGGAGATCCAGCTCGTCGTCGACCCGGACCGCCTGCGCGGCTTCGGGCTGGCCATCAGCGACGTGAGCCAGGCGGTGCGCGCTCAGAGCCTGGACGTCCCGGGTGGCCGCACCATGGACGGCGGTCGCGAGCGCGTGCTGCGCCTCACGTCCGAGGCGAAGAGCGTGGATGAGATCCGCAACATCATCATCGCCAGCCCCAACGGCGCGCCGGTGCGCGTGCGAGACATCGCCGACGTGGTGGACGGCCCCGAGGAAGCGCGTGGCGCCGCGAAGAACGGCGACCGCAGCGCGGTGGCGCTGGTGGTGCGCAAGCAGTCCGGCTCCAACACGGTGCAGGTGGCCTCGCTCGTCAAGGAGTCCCTGGGAGAGATCAACAGCCGGCTGCCCGAGGGCATCACCGTGGACATGGTGTCGGACAACGCGCGCTTCATCCGCTCGTCCATCGCCTCGGTGCAGTTCGACATGGTGCTCGGCGGCATCCTCGCCGTGGTCATCGTGCTGCTGTTCCTGCGCAACCTGAACTCCACCATCGTCGCGGCCGTCGCCCTGCCGGTGTCCGTGGTTGGCACGTTCGCGGTGATGGCGGCGCTGGGCTTCACCTTCAACATGATCACGATGCTGGCGCTGACGCTCTCCATCGGTCTGCTCATCGACGACGCCATCGTGGTCATCGAGAACATCGTCCGTCACATGGAAGAGGGAAAGACGCCCATGCAGGCCGCGCTGGATGGCGCCGGGCAGATTGCCCTCGCCGTGCTCGCGGTGACGCTGGCCATCGTCGCGGTGTTCATCCCCGTGGCGTTCATGGACGGCATCATGGGCATGTTCTTCTACCAGTTCGGTGTCACGGTGGCGGTGGCGACGCTCATCTCCTACGCCGTGTCCATGACGCTCACGCCCATGCTGTCCTCGCGCATGCTGCGCCACCACGGTCAGCCCACGGGCGTGTCCGCGGCGGTGGAGAAGGTGCTGGTGGGCATGGAGAACGGCTACCGCAAGATGCTGGCCGCCATCCTCCGTCGCCGCCTGGTGACGATGGCGGTGGCGGTGGTGGTGCTCTTCGCGACCTTCGGCCTGGCCCGCTTCCTCAAGTTCACGTTCATCCCGGAGTCGGACAACGGGAACATCAAGCTGGCGGTGGAGCTCCCCATCGGCTCGACGCTCTACGAGACGCAGGCGGAGATCGACCAGCTCGACGCCCAGGTGCGTGCACTGCCGGGCATTGCCTCCACCTTCGCCACTGTCGGTGGCGGCGTGCAGGAGGAAGTCCACAAGGGCGAGCTGCTCATCAACCTGGTGCCCATCAAGGAGCGCAGCTATCCGCAGGGTGAGCTGAAGACGTACCTGCGCGGCGCCATCAAGCCCCGTCCGGGCGTGTCGGTGACGGTGCAGGACGTCACTGGCATCGCCGGTGGTGGTTCGCGCTCGCAGCAGGTGCAGTTCAACCTGCGCGGCGACAACTGGCAGGAGCTCATCGCCACGGCGGAGAAGATGAAGGTGGCGATGAGGACCAACAAGGGCCTGGTGGACATCGACTCCACGTACCGCTCCGGCAAACCCCAGTACGACGTGGTGGTGGACCGCGAGCGCGCCGCCAGCCTCGGTGTCCCGGCCGCGTCGCTGGGCTCCACGCTGCGCGCCTTCCTCGGCCGCGACAAGTTCGCGGACTACCGAGAGGGCGGCGAGACGTACGAGGTGAAGCTGCGGCTGCCGCCGGAGACCCTGGCGTCCGCCGATGCACTCGGCAAGCTCACGGTGCGTGCTCCCAGCGGGCAGCTCGTGGAGCTGCGCAACCTGGCCTCCGTCACTCCGGCGGATGGCCCGGTGCAGATCGACCGTGAGTCCCAGAAGCGGCAGATCACCCTGCTCGCCAACCTGGCCTCCGGCTACCAGCTGGGTGACGCCGTGGCCTTCATGAACACGACCGCGGAGAAGGAAGTGCCCAAGGGGATCATCTACGACTTCGAGGGCAACGCGAAGGAGATGGGCAAGGCGGTGTCCGCGTTCGGCGCCGCGCTGCTGCTCGGCATCATCCTCGTGTACATGATTCTGGCGGCGCAGTTCGAAAGCCTCGTCCACCCGTTCACCATCATGTTGTCGCTGCCCTTCGCCTTCATCGGCGCCATTGGCGCGCTGCTCATCACCGGTCAGGCCATGTCCATGTTCGCCCTCATCGGCGTCATCATGCTCATGGGTCTGGTGGTGAAGAACGGCATCCTCCTGGTCGACTTCACGCTGCAGCTGCGTGAGGAAGGCAAGAGCGCCACGGAGGCGCTGCTGGGCGCCGCTCCGGTCCGTCTGCGTCCGATTCTCATGACGACCATCGCGATGATCGCCGGCATGATTCCGGTGGCGATTGCCCGGGGCGACGGCGCGGAGACGCGCGCGCCCATGGCCATCACCATCATCGGCGGCCTCATCACCTCCACCGTGCTGACGCTGGGCGTGGTGCCGGTGGTGTACTCGCTGTTGGACCAGCTCACGGAGAAGTTCAAGCGGCGCAAGGGCCCGGGCACCGCCCCGGACCATGGCACGCCGCACGCGGTGGGTCCGCACGGCGAGAAGGCCGCGGTGGCCGCGGCCGCTCGAGTGGAGACGGCCTGATGCGAGTGCCGGCGAACAGACCGGCCCTCCGCGTGCAGCCGTCCGGCGCAGGCGAGGAGGAGCTCGAGCTCACCGAGGAGGGCGGCGTCACGGACGACGCCCTGCCCGAGGCCGAGCAGGACTCCCCCACGCCCGCGTCACGGCGGCTGCACGAGCTCATCATCCAGTTGGGGCGGTACCGCTCCCTGCGGGACCCGCTGCATGGCATCTGCGAGAGCAACCAACTCACCCCCACGCAGATCCACGCGCTGATGTGGCTGGGCAATGACGGCCCCACGCACGTGGGCGTCCTGGCCCAGCGTGTCGGCATCACCAAGAAGACCATCACCGGTGTGGTGGACCGGCTGGAGGACATGAAGCTGGTGGAGCGCACGAGGGACGCCGAGGACCGGCGCGCCGTCGTCGCGCAGCTCACCACGGAGGGCGTCAAGCTCTTCAACCTCATCAGTCGCAGCGTGGACCAGGGCCTGCGACGCATGCTGGACCTGCTCCCCGCCGACGACCAGGAGGCCCTCTTCGGCCTGCTGGAGCGGGTGCTGAAGCGGCTCGGGGGCCCCGCCTCCGAGCAGGCCCTCTAGGATGCACGAGCGCGCGCCGGTGGCGACCTCCGCCCGGCGCGCGCTCCGTTGTTTCCCGAGGCCGCTCTCCCTCTTCATTCTCGTGCTCGTCACCCCGGCGTCGGGTGCCACCCCGCTGGGCCAGGAGCTGGCCGGACGGTGCCGCGCCTGGGCCACGGATGCGCGCAATCCCTGGGCGCTCGCGCACGGCGTCGTGCTGGAGGGCCAGGCCTTCCGCGCGAGTGACGGCCGGCTCGCCTCCGACGTGATGGTATCCGACTTCCTACGCCGGACTCCCGCGTCCGAAGACAGTCCCTCGAAGCAGCCGGACCTCTTCTTCGAGTCCTCCACTCCCGACGGGACTCCCGTCGAACCCCATCCTGCCCTCCTCGTGAAGACGTTGCTGGCCGCAGGCCAGCCGCTGTCCCAGCGCTTCACGACGGCATGGGGCACGGTGACGCTGCGCGAGCTGGTGGAGGACGTGAAGCGCGACTTCCGGATGGAACAGGTGGCCTCGCCCGAGAGCGCCTGGAAGCTCGAGGTCCTCTCGCTGAGCGCTCGTCCTGGCGACACGTTCCGCGACGGCACGGGACGCAAGGTGAGCGTGGATGCGGTGATGGAGCGCGCGCTCGCCACGCTGGAAGCGGAGCAGGCCGCGCTCGCCTCGGGCATGAAGGCCGGGCGACCCGAAGTGCCCAAGCGAGGTCAGGGCATCTACGCGCATCCGTGCGGTGGGTTGCATTACTTCCAGGCCGTGGCGGGCTGGGCACGACATCCATCCGTGCGTGCGACGTGGAGGCCACGGCTGGCGGCACAGGTGGAGGTGTTGCTGTACCGGCTGGACTCGGAGACTCGGCAGTACGAGACGGCCTGGGCTTCGGCGCCCACGCAACGCGAGCAGGTGCTGGCGCAGATGCTGAAGTTTCAGGGGCACTTGCTGGAGACGCTCGGACGCTTCCGCGATGACATCGGCTGGCGCCCCACGGCACGCCAACAAGACACCGTGGAGCGCGCGCGCAGGTATCTGGAGAACACGGTGCGCAGGATGGACGAGACAGGCCTGCTCGCGGCCCCCACGTCCGTGGCCACACGGAATCGACAGCTCGCGCTGGACCTGGTGGGCGACACCTGCCACGCGGCACGGGGCGAAGCGCTCTGGAGCCGCTCCTCCGCCGGACGAACTCCGTAGTCCGCGCGAGGCGTCCGCCGCGTCACACGCCCGGGTGCGCCTGTTCCTCGAGCGGGCACGAGGCGCCCGCAACACCTCAAGGCCGCACGAGGCGCCCGCCGCACCAGCGCATCAAGGCCGCACGGGACGTCCGCCGCGTCGCACGCCCAGGCGCGCCTGCTCCTCGAGCGGACACGAGGCGCCCGCAGCACCAGCACCTCAAGGCCGCGCGAGGCGTCCGCCGCGTCACACGCCCAGGCGCGCCATCTCCTCCTTCGTGAAGCCCGCTTCCGCGAGCACCTCGCGAGAATGCTGGCCCAGCGCGGGAGGCTCGCGCAGCGGCGTTGGCCCCATGCGCAGCGGCGTCAGCAGATGCGTCACCTTGCGACCCAGTCGAGCATCCTCCGCCTCGACGAAGAGGCCGCGAGCACGAAGCTGCGCATCGGCCAGCACCTCGTCCCCTTCCGCCACCGGCTCCACGCACAGGTCCGAGCCCGCGAACTTCTCCGCCCAGTACGCCAGCGGCTGCTCCGCGAACAAGCGCGTCAGCTCCGCCTTCACCCGCGCCCCGTCCTCGCCCGGCGTGTACGCGTCGTCGAGCAACTCCGGGCGCCCCAGCCGCTGACACACTCCCGCGAAGAACTTGGGCTCCAGCGCCCCCACGGCCAGCCACCGGTCATCCGCCGTGCGGTACAGGCCGTAGCACGCGTACCCGCCATTGAGCGCCTCGCGTCCACGCTCGAGCGGCGCACCCTGCTCGCCCATGAAGAGCCGGGCCGCCAGGTGCATGTGCAGGAAGGCGGTGGCCCCATCCGTCATGGAAACGTCAACGAAGCGGCCCTTCCCCGTGCGCTCGCGCTCGTGCAGCGCCGCCAGGATGCCCACCAGCGCGAAGAGACTCCCGCCGCCGATGTCGCCCATCTGCACGCCGGGAAAGGCCGGAGCCCCACCCGCCTCACCGCCGTAGCCCAGCAGGCCCGCACGGGCCACGTAGTTCAAGTCGTGCCCCGCCTTGAGCCGGTCCGGCCCCGTCTGCCCATAGCCGGAGATGGCGCAGTAGATGAGCCGGGGGTTCTCCGCCCGCAGCACCGACTCGCCCACGCCCAGCTTGTCCATGACACCCGGCCGGAAGCTCTCCACGAGCACGTCATGCGTGCGCGCCAGCCGCTTGAGCGCGTCACGCCCCTCGGGCGTCTTGAGGTTCAGGGTGAGCGACCGCTTGTTCCGGTTGAGGCCGTAGAACAGCGCCCCCACGTCGTCGCGCGAGGGTGGCATCGCCCGGACATAGTCGCCGCCCTCCGGCTCCTCCACCTTCACCACCGTGGCGCCCAGGTCCGCGAGCACCAACGTGGCATAGGGGCCGGGCAACAGGCGCGACAGGTCCAGCACGCGCAGACCCGTGAGTGGCAGCGAAGACATGGCGGTTCTCCAGGAGTCGAACGAGACGAGAGGGGCCTGAAACGACGTGCGGCGCGCCCCCGGAGTGGGAACGCGCCGCGCGAATCGGAGCGAAGGTCGGCACCAGGGCCCACCCTCACGCTCCGAGGCAACTACGACAGCAGCTTCGCGAGCTTCATCGCGAGGCCCATGTCCATGGGCTTGAACTTCAGCTTGCCCTGCATGGCCGCCATCTGGGCATTGAGCTTCTTCTCGCGGATCTTCACGAAGTCCTCGTTGCTCACCAGGATGGTCATCTTGGACGCGCCCTCGATGCCCGGGGAGACCCAGCCCTCGGCCTTGGTCAGGTCCAGCGTCCACTTCCCGCCGCCCTCGCCGGAGATGTCGAAGTGGATGATGGCGTTGATGTCCTTCGCCAGCTCCGGCTTCGCCTGGAGAACTTCCGGAATCTGGGTCTCGATGATGTCCTTCGCGGTCATGACGCGCTCCTTGGCCTGGTCGTTGATTGAAGAATCAAGACGGGTGGAGGGGACCGTAATGGCGCCCCCCTGACAGGTCAAGCAGCGCGACGCGCGGTGTTCATCACGCGCTGGTGCTGCTCGCGGTGGACGGGTTCAGCGAGCGGCGCACCATGTCCAGCAAGTCGTTCAGCTCGAAGGGCTTGGCCAGGTGACCCACGGCGCCAATGTCCTGGGCCTTGCTGCCCACGTTGCGGTCCGCGCTGAGGACGATGAGCGGGATTCCCGCCACGGCGGGCGGCTTCTGTCGCATGCGCTGGGCGAACTCCCAGCCATCCATCACCGGCATCATCAAGTCCAACAAGATGAGGTGGGGAGGCTCCGGCTCGAGGCGCTCCAGCGCCTCCTTCCCGTTGCGGGCACGACGAATGACGAAGCCTTCGGCCTCCAGAATCTCGGAGAGGGCTTCGAGGATATCCGGGTCGTCATCCACGACGAGGACGACGGGAGCACCATCAGGCTGTGTGTTAGGCGGAGTCAGGGCAGTCTCCCTCGGTGCGACGCTGGGGATTCTTCCACCATCCTCCCATCCAGCGGCGCAAGAAAGTGCGCTCCCCGCACACGATGGGGATGCACGTTGCAAAACCGACAGTGCCGCCCCACCCTTTCCGTGACCTGCTGGACAGGAGGTGGAAAACGTGAGGAGCCCTGGGGAGATGGGAGCTGGCAGCACGGCGGAAGCGCCTGGCCTCGTCCTCGTCCCCACACAGGGGCCCCCTCGCCTGCTGGGCGGGTTGCTGCTCGAGCATCTGGGCCTCCAGGAGCTGCCACCGGGCGCCACCTCCGTGGAGGCGCTCCTGGGCGCATCGGGCTTCCAGCGTCGCGCGGGAGACATGCGCGTGTGGGAGCGGGGAGATGAGGTGGTCCTCGCCGGAGAAGAGCCCCTGGGCGACGGAGGGCGGCTCCTGTGGACCTTCCCGGTGGGCTGGAACGAGTCGGATGCGCGCCGCAGGGTGCGCTACCTGGGCATGGCTTCGCACGACCTGCGCGGCTCCCTGGCCAACATCCGCTCCTATGCCGCGCTGCTGCTCAACGGCCGCGTCCCGCTGGAGCCCAAGGTGCAACGCGGGCTGGAGACCATCCTGCGCAACGCGGACCGCTCGCTGTCCTTCTCGCAGGACTTCTTCGACTCGAGCAGGGCCGACCTGGGCTCGCTCGCCTGCGAGCCGGAGCGCCAGTCGCTCATCCCCCTGCTGGACGCGGCCGTGGAGCGCCAGCGCGCGGCGGCCACCGCCGCCAATGTGGCGCTCGTACTGGACCTGGATCCCCGCGTGGCTCCGCCCGACGTGGCCGTGGACGGAGCCCGAATCCAGCACGCCGTGGAGGCCTTCATCCTGTACCAGCTCTCCCGCTCCCAGCCCGGCGAGGTCATCTACCTGAGGGTGCACCCCGGTGCCCCGAGGGTGCGGGTGGAGGTGCGCCGGGAGGGTGTCCCCCTGTCCGACGAGGACGCCTCCGTCGTGTTCCGGCGCGAGGAGCGGGCCTTTCGCGAGAAGAAGCTGGAGGACCCGCTGCGCATCTACCTGGCCCGCCAGGAGGTGGAGGCGCACGGCGGAAGCGTCGGCGTGGAGACGGATGCGTCCGGTAGCTCCCTCTTCATCACCCTCACCGCGCTTCCGGGGGCCATGCTCGGCACTCCAGCGGCCCTCCAGGCATGAGGCCTCCGCTCTTGCTGGCGGTCCACGGCGCCCCCCGCTATGCTCCGGCCGATTTCGCGAAGGAGCCGTGATGCTGGGGCTGAAGCCGATGGAACTTCTTCTCATCCTGTTTGTGCTGCTGCTCCTCTTCGGGGCCACGCGGCTGCCGCAGCTCGGCTCGTCCCTGGGCAGCGCGATTCGCAACTTCAAGCGCGGCTTTGGCGGTGAAGAAGAGACGGGTACGCCGGGCGCCGACAAGAAGGGCACCGGCACGCTCGCCGGCGGCGGCAACGTGGACAAGGACGTGAAGTCCACCACGCCCAGCAGCCACGCGTAATCCGCTCCGGGCACCTCCCGGAAAGCACGACGCCCGCTCCACCCCGTCTTCTTGGGGCCGAGCGGGCGTTGACGTTTCAGCCACCTGGCCTGTCCGCCCCCTGTCCCAGCGGGGCGACACGCCCCCAGTCGACAGCACTGGGGGCGAGCGGCCGAATGCTCAGTCGATGACGGCGACGTTGTCGTACATGGCGTCGATCTGCGCCTTGTACTTCGTGCTGCAGACCTTGCGCTTGACCTTCAGGGTGGGCGTCAGCTCGCCGGACTCCTGGGTGAAGTCCGCGGGCATCACCGTGAAGCGCTTGATGGTGGCGTACGGCGGCGAATCCGCGTTCATCTTGTCCAGCACCGCCTTCACGGCGGCGTGGATCTCCGGCCGCTTCGCGTTGTCCGCGTAGCTGCCCACCGGGGCGCCCTTCTCCTCGAGCAGCTTGCGCGCGGAGTCTTCCGCCACGGTGATGAGCGCCACGAGGTACGGGCGCTTGTCGCCGTACACCATGGCCTGGCTCAGCAGTGGGAAGGTCTTCAGCGTGTTCTCGATGTTCTGAGGCGCCACGTTCTTGCCGCCCGCCGTGACGATGATGTCCTTCTTGCGGTCGGTGATGCGCAGGTAGCCGTCGGCATCCAGCTCGCCGATGTCACCGGTGTGGAACCAGCCGTCCTTCTCCAGCACCTCGGCCGTGGCCGTGTCGTTCTTGTAGTAGCCCTTCATGATGCAGGGGCCACGCACGAGCACCTCGCCATCCGCGGCGATCTTCGCCTCGGTGCCCGGCAGCGCGGGACCGACGGTGCCAATCTTGATCTTGTTCGGACGGTTGGCGTTGGTGGGAGCCGCCGTCTCCGTCAGGCCGTAGCCCTCCACGACCTTGAAGCCCAGCAGGTCGAAGAAGTAGCCAATCTTGCGCGACAGCGGCGCGCCACCGGAGACGAACAGGCGCATGTTGCCGCCCAGCTTCTCGTCCAGCGTGGCCCGCACCTTGGTGAACACCAGCTTCTTCGCCAGCGTGAAGCCGAGCGTGTCGTACGGCCGGCCCTGCTGCATCGCATCGACGTACTCGTCGAAGAGCTTGAAGGCCCAGCGCGTCAGCCGGCCCTTGAGGCCCGGAGCCGACGTGCCGTTGGACACCACCGTGTTGTAGACCTTCTCGAAGACGCGGGGCACCGACGGCAGCACCGTGGGACGCGTCTCCACGATGTTCGCCATCAGCTTGTCCACCGACTCCGCGATGATGAGGCGGAAGCCCATGCTCAGCCACGCCGCCTTCACCACCTGGGCGAAGACGTGCGCCAGCGGCAGGAACAGCATGACGGCGTCAGACGGCTCCATCATGCCGATGGCCTGCACCGCGTGCGCCTGGTACGTCCAGTTGCCGTGGGTGAGGATGGCGCCCTTCGGATCACCCGTGGTGCCAGAGGTGTAGATGAGGCAGTTGGTGTCCTCGGACTTCACGGACGCCACCCGCTCCTCGAAGGCGCCAGGGTTGGCCTGGTGCGCCTCGCGGCCCTGGGCCATGACCTCCGCCAGGGCGACCTCCTGGCCGCCCGCCACGGGACCGTCGAAGACGATGACCTTGGTGACGGTGGGACACTCGGCCAGCTTCTGCCGGACGCGCGTCAGCCGCCCCACCTGCTTCGCATCCTTCTCGTCGTTGTCCACGAGGACGAACGACGTCTCCGAGTGCTTGATGACATAGCGGAACTCGTCCGGAAGGTTGGACGAGTAGATGGGCACGGTGATGGCCTGCGCCGCGGTGATGGCCAGGTCCGCGACAATCCACTGGAGGCTGGTGTTGGCGAACAGCGCCACCCGGTCTCCGGGCTTTACGCCCTGGGCCACCAGGCCCGCGGACAACGCCTTCACGTCGTCCAGCACCTGTCCGAACGTCACGTCCTGCCAGCGGCCGTCCTTCTTGTGCGTCACACCCGCCTTGGAGGCGTTCTGCGCGCGCTGGATCAGCAACTGGACCAGGTTTCCCTCTTGCGCTCCGGCCGCCGAAGCCGAAGGTGCTACCTGATTCTCTGCTCTCACTTGAGCTCCTCCTCGATGTCGGCTTCGACCTTCTTCGCCCACTCCTGGATGCGCTGACCCTCCGGAGGGTCATACGCGACGCTTCCCTGCTTCACCTTCTGGATGGCGTCACGCGCCTCCTTGGCCTTGTCGTCCTTGAGGAGCGTCTCGGCGAGGAAGTAATGCGCGCGCAGCATCTCCGGGTGCTTCTTGATGGCCTTCTCGTAATACTCCGCCGACTTCTTCAGATCCCGCTTCGGCCAGGGCAGCTCGTAGAAGTAGCGACCCTTCACGAGGAGCGGCGCGCTCCAGTTGAAGGTCGGATCAATCTTGATGGCCGTGTCCACGCGCTCGTTGAACTTGCCCTCCAGCCCCTCACCCAGCGCCTTCATGACGCCTACTGCTTGAGAGTAGGCGCCGATACCCGTCGCCGCGTAGTAGTGGCCCTCCACGCGGGCGGGGGCCAGCTTGATGGCCTTCTCGGAGACGTCCCACGTCTGCCGCCCGAGCACCTTCTTGAGCTTCTCGTTGCCCGCCCCGTCCGCCTGCCACTGGAGGAGCCGGGCCTGACGCCACACCAGCTCGAAGTCGTCCGGCGTCGCCGTCAACGCCTTCTTGAGCTCCGCCTCCAGCTCCTTCACCGCCGCGGCGTCCGCGCGACTGGCGTGCAGAGCATCCAGGCGGGCCCACACCTCGGCGTCGGCCGCCCGTGCCGAACCGGCAACGAGCAGGCACAAGGCAAGTAAAATCAGGCGCATGGGCGGTGGGCTTAGCACGCACGCTCGGCCGCACGCAAACCACGCAGACAGCCTTTCCGGCAAAAAACAAGAGCGGGGCCGGCAAGGGTGGAAGACCCCGCCAGTCCCGCTCAGTCCGCGTATCTCCCCAGGTGGGGAGAAGGTCGGCTCAGGCAGCGTCGGCCGCGGCCTGCTCCTCGTTCTCGTTGAAGGCGGACAGGTAGCGCTCCAGGAACGTCTTCGTCTTGAGCTCCACCTGGCGCACGCGCTCGCGCGATACGCCCCACCGCTGTCCCAGTTCCTCCAGCGTCAGCGGCTTGTCCTGCGTCAGCCGCTCCGTGAGGATGTCCCAACCCAGGTCGCCAATGCGCTTGCGGACCTTGGTGAGCGCGTCGTGGATTTCGGTGTCCTGCTCATTCGAGAGGAACACGTCCTGGGGCGACGGCCCGTTGTCCTCCAGGCGGTCCAGGAAGGTGGTCTCCCCTTCCTCGTCGATGGAGGCGTCGAGCGAGAAGTCCACCATGCTGCCCCGCTCGGCCTCTCCGCCACGGACCTGGCTGCGGTTGTCCTTCAGGTAGCGGGTGATGTAGGCGCGAATCCACCACACCGCATACGTCGCGAAGCGCACGTTCTTCTTCGGGTCGAAGTGCTCAATCGCCTTCATCAAGCCCACGTTGCCTTCCTGGATGAGGTCATCCAGGCGCGCGCCGCGATTGGCGAACTTCTTCGCCACGGCGACAACGAAGGCCAGATTGGAGGTCGCGAGCGTCTGTCGCGCGGACTCGTCGCCCTTGCGAGCACGACGTGCGAGCTCGTACTCCTGCTCGCGCGTCAGTTGGTGATGTCCCCCCAGGTGACGCAGGTATTGCGACAGGCCCTCCGCCGCAAACTTCGTCGAGTTGGCCATGATTTCCCGTCCTCCGTTCGATGCCGGACGCGCTGTCCCCGCCGACTCGCGTCCACCTGCATCTAGGACGCCCAACGAGCGAAAGGGTTTCTCATTCCATCGCCGAAAGTCGTTTCGACTGTCGACCGTCGTCCCGTGGCGGACGAGAGGCTCGCGCTTCCGCTGACTTGCAAGGTTGAGGAGCGCGGTTATCCCTCGGCGATGGTCACGCTACGGCTACTCACGTAGAACGCTTGAGCGCGGGGAAGATTTTCTGCGGATTGAGCAACCCTGATGGGTCGAAGAAGGACTTGAGCCGCCGCTGGAGGTCGAGCAGCGCGGGTCCTTGTTCGAGCGCGAGAAATTCCCGCTTCGCGAGGCCCACACCATGCTCGCCTGTGATCGTGCCGCCCAGTTCCACCGTCATCACCAACATGCGGCGCAGGGCTTCGTCCACCAGGCCACGCTGGTGCGGCCCCTCATAGAGGATGTTGGCGTGGAGGTTTCCGTCGCCCGCGTGGCCATAGGTGGCCACGGTGAGTCCCAGCTCGGCGCCCATCGATTTCAGTCGCTGGATGATTTCGGGAATTTTTGAGCGCGGGACGACGATGTCCTCCGAAATCTTGTGAGGCTTCAGCGCGCGCAGCGCCGGCGAAATGGCCCGCCGCACGGCCCACAGCTTCTCTCGCTGCCCCTCATCCCGCGCGACGAGCGTCTGGGTGGCGCCCTGCTGTGCGCAGATGTCGCCGAGCCGCGACAGTTCCTCCAACAGACCTTCTTCACCGTGGCCGTCGACCTCGGCGATGACGACCGAGCCGGCGCCCGCGGGAAACTGGAAGCCTCGGCCGTCCACGGCGCGCAGGGCCACGTCGTCGATGAGCTCCAGGCAGCGCGGGAGGATGCCCGCGGCGAGCACGGCGGAGACTCCGCGCGCGGCGTCCAGCACGGACGGAAAGACGACGAGGGCGGTCAGGACTTTTCGTGGCAGCGGAATGAGCTGCAGGGTGATTTCGGTCGCCACGCCCAAGGTGCCTTCGGAACCCACGAAGAGGCCGACGAGGTCATAACCCGCGACGCCCTTGATGGTGCGGCGGCCGACCCGCAGGACTTCTCCGTCCGGAAGCACCCACTCCAGGCCGATGACGTAGTCGCGCGTGACGCCGTACTTGAGCGCGCGAGGGCCCCCCGCGTTCTCCGCGACGTTGCCGCCCAGCGTGCAGAACTCCCAGGAGTTCGGATCCGGTGGATAGAAGAGGCCCTGCGCTTCCACGGCCTTCATCAAGTCGCCCGTCACCACGCCGGGCCCCACCACCGCCGTGAGGTCCTCCGCGGAGATGGAGTGGATGCGGTTCATCCGCTCCAGGCTCACCGCCACGCCACCATTCAGGGGCAGCGAGCCACCGCTCTTGCCACTGCGCGCGCCACAGGGCGTGAAGGGCACGCCGTGCGCCACGCAGGCCTTGAAGACGGCCGACACCTGCGCGGTGGTCTCCGGAAACACCACGACATCCGGAGGGAACACGCCGCTGTCGGACTCGTCCCGCCCGTAGGCCGCGAGCGTGTCCGCGTCGCGCCGCAGCTGCCCTTGCTCGAGGACGCTCGTCAGGGCTTCACACACCCGCGCCACGCGCTCGGCATCCACGCGGTCTGTCCGCGCGGACGGGCCACTCATCGCCGAGCCCCCAGCCGGGCCCACAGCTCACGACGAAGCGAGCCGTCTCGCCGCAGCTCGCCCTCGTACGCCTCCGCGTGGGTGATGGCGTCGTGCTGCTGGGCGCCTCGCATGCGCAAGCACGCCTGCTCTGCTTCGATGATGCAGGCGGTGGCGGGGCTGCCCAGCACGCGGGCCAGGGCGCTGGACACCTCGCGGGCCAGGTCTTCCTGGAGGATGAGCCGGTGCGCGAAGCAGTCCACCAGCGCGGACAGCCTGCCGAAGCCGGCCATCCGCTTGCCCGGCACATACGCGACATGCACGCGGCCCGTCACCGGCAACAGATGGTGCGGACACATGGAGACGAAGCGCAGGTTCGTCACGACCACGAGCTCGCGCGACGAACCCTTCGGCGTGGGGAACGTCTTGCCCAGCACCTCCTCGGGCGTCTTGGCGTAGCCATCCAGGAACTCACGGCTCCAGGCGTCGGCCACGCGCTGCGGAGTGTCCACCAGGTTCGCATCCCCCAGGGGCAGTCCGGCGGCGTGCAGGAAGGCCTCCACCGCGCGAGCCATGGCGGCGGGGTCCGGCAGGCTGACCAGGGGACTCGGGACGGGGGCCTTGCGAGTGCGAGCTTTGGACGAAGTCACGGGGGAAGGGGCTCCTACAAGGGGCGTTCAGGGAAGCCGACGCTATCCGATGCCGCGACGAGGATCTCGTCACCTCGCACACGGACTTCGTAGATGCGGACGCTCGCGTCGGGACGCCAGGGGCAGCGCCCCGTCCGCACATCGAAGGGCCAGGCATGCAGCGGGCAATGCAGCAGGTGGCCGTCCAGGTCCCCCTCGGCCAGCGAGCCGCCGCGATGGGGACAGGTGTCGGCCAGCGCATGGAGGCGCCCGTCCACACGGACGAGCGCCACCCGGGTGTCTCCCACCTGGACCACGGCGCGACCCCGTGCGTCCAACGCGGTGAGCCGAGCCACCGGAATGTATCGTCCGTCCGGTTGTCCTTCGTCCATACAGGTGTCTCCAACGCCCCGCGAGCCGTCGTCCATCCCGGTGAATGCGGTGACAGAGGTGTACGTCCCACCGCCGTGCTAGCCTGCCTTGACTCGCCCTGGTGCCGTCAGTAGAGCACCTGTGCCTCCTTCATTCCGATGATCCAGCGCGCCCATACCTTCGCCCGTGGCATCGCGACGTTGCTCGTCGCGCTGTGGGCGTTGCAGCCGCTGGGGGCCCTGCTCCACGTCCGGGACGAGCACGCCCACCGCTTCTGCCCCGAGCACCAGACCTTCGAGGAGACAGCCCGGGGCACGGGCTCGATTCAGGCTCGGCTGGCTCCCGAGAAGCTGGCGCAGTTGTCCGCCCTCCCCTCGTCGAACACCGACTCGACGCGGCTGACCCATGAGACCTGCCCGCTCCTGACGTCGGGCTCGCGCGACGAGCTGTTCTTCTCCTCGCCGTCATCCTGGGCCCTGGCCCGGCTCGCGGTCAGCCGTCCCGCCACCGCGCCACCCCACGTCGCTCCCCCGCTCTCCGTCCTCGACACCGCGCCCAAGTCCTCACCACCCGCGCACGCCTGAGTCGCGTCCAGCAGGAGTGGTCAGGTCATGGAGTGGGGCGTGTGCGCACGCGCGCGTCCAGTTTCGAGGAGCATTCCCGGTGTCATCCGTCTCACGTCGTCCGCACGGCGCGTTCATCGCCGTGTCCATCGCAGCCCTGTTGTCCACGGCCACCGCCGCGGCCCAGGAAAACCAACCCCCTCTCTCGCCCGATGCGGGTGTGCCCGAGCCCGACGCGGGAACGCCCGATGAAGTCCCCGCGGGCCTCACGCCCGAGGAGATGGCCGAAATCGAGAAGGCCTTCGGTGGCGACACCCAGCAAGGTGTGCCCGCCGGCACGTCCTCCGCGCCGGACCCCACGCCCGGAGGCGGCCTGCCGCTGTCGATTCCCGGAGGGACGAGCGGCACCAACTTCCTGGACATGAGCTTCATCCTGGATCTCGCCGCGGCGGCCTTCACGTCGAAGGAGCCGCTCCAGGGCGGCGCGCATGACCCCACGCGCAACGGCTTCAACCTCCAGCAGCTGGAGCTGTCCATCGGCTCGGTGGTGGACCCGTACTTCCGCTTCGACGCGAACATCGTCTACAGCCAGTTCGGCGTCGAAATCGAAGAGGCCTACGGCACCACGCTGGCCCTTCCCGGCAGCCTCCAGGTGCGTGCGGGCCAGTTCCTCACGCGCTTTGGCCGCCTGAATGCCACGCACCCGCACGCGTGGGACTTCGTGGATCAACCGTTCGCCATGAGCCGCGTCTTCGGCGCGGAGGGCAACCGGGGCCTGGGCGTGGAGCTGTCCTGGCTGACGCCCCTGCCCTGGTACGTGGAGCTGACCGGCAGCCTCACCGATGCCACGGGCGAGGCCACCGCGCGCAGCTTCCTGGGCGCATCGAATGACCGCGTCCTCTCGCCGCTGGACCTCCAGGCCACGGGCGTCCTGAAGCAGTTCTTCGCGCTGTCGGACGACCTGTCCCTGCTGTGGGGACTGTCCGGCGCCACGGGCCCCAATCCCACCGGCTATCGCAACCGCACGGATGTCTTCGGCACCGACGTGTACCTGCGCTACCGCCCCATCACCGAGGCCAGCAACACGCTCGTCACCCTCCAGGTGGAGGCCCTCTACCGCCGACGCCAGGTGCCCGATGACGTGCTGACGGACATCAACACCTACGCCCAGCTCGCGTGGCGCTTCTCGCAGCGCTGGGCCGCCGCCGCGCGCTATGAGTTCGGAACACCGGCGAAGGGTGAAGGCGGCGCGGTGGCGTTGGATCCGCTGGACCCGGAGTGGACCAAGAACCGGGACCGGATCTCCGCCAACCTCACCTTCTGGCCCACCGAGTTCTCCCGCCTGCGGGTGCAGGCCGCCAGAGACCGGGCACGTTGGCGCGACGAGGCGGACTACTCCGTCTTCCTCGCGCTCGAACTGGTGACGGGCGCCCACGGCGCTCATGCGTTCTAAACCTCTTTCACGGGAGCCCTGCCCCATGCGCCACTTTCGTTTCGTCGCGGCCCTGTGCGCCGCCCTCTGCCTCTTCGCCGCCGCGCCCGCTCGCGCGGCCGTCAATGTCGTCACCACCCTTCCGGACCTCGCCGCGCTGACCAAGGCGGTGGGCGGAGACCTGGTCCAGGTGCAGTCCATGGCGCTGGGAAGCCAGGACCCGCACCGCGTGGACGCGAAGCCCAGCCTCGCGCTCGCGCTGCGCAACGCGGACCTGCTCATCTCCGTGGGGCTCGACCTGGAGATCGGCTGGTTGCCCAACCTCCAGACCGGCTCGCGCAACCCGCGCATCCAGGTGGGCAACCCCGGCTTCCTCAATGCCTCGCAGTTCGTCCGGTTGCTGGAGGTCCCCGCCACCAAGGTGGACCGCAGCGAGGGCGACGTCCACCCCGGAGGCAACCCCCACTATCTCTATGACCCGCGACAGGGCGCGGCGGTGGCTCGCGGTATCGCCGAGCGACTCGCGCAGCTCGACGCGAAGAACGCGGCGACGTACCGCGCCAACGCCGCGAAGCTGACCGCCGAGCTGGATGCCGCGCGCGTCGGCTGGGAGAAGCGCCTCGCGGGCCTTCGCGGTGCGCCCATCGTCGCGTTCCACCGGACGACGCCGTACCTCGCGGACTGGCTGGGCTTCGAGCCCATCGCGTTCCTCGAGCCCAAGCCGGGCATCCCTCCCAACCCGTCCCACGTGGCAGGCGTCCTCGTGCTGGCTCGGCAGCGCAAGGCCCGCATGGTGCTCATCGAGAGCTACTACAACGACCGGGAGGCGAAGATGGTCGCGGGCATGATTCCAGCGCCAGTCGTCGTCCTCCACGGCGGCACGGACTTCCGCTCGGGTGAGACGTACGTCCAGCACATCAACGAGCTGGTGGGCAACCTGGAGAAGGCGCTCACCCCTGGGAAGGGAGGCTGAGTCATGAGGACTCGACTGCTGCTCCCCGTGTTGCTCCTGTCCGGCTGCGCGCTGGACTCGGGCGAGGGCTTCGCGGTGCTGGAGCCCACCGTCACCGCGCGCTACGTCCCCGTGGCGTCGCGTGACGCGGGCAATGGCTTCCAGCGCCTCGCGTCGGACTATCAGGTGAGCCTGGGCTCGGCCGCGCTGGGCATCTCCCATGTGGAGTTGGTGGGGGGCGCGGAAGGCGGAGGGCCGACGACGTTCGACCCCGCCAATCCGCCACCGGGTTACAGCCTGTGCCACAACGGGCACTGCCACAGCGACAGCGGCGGGCTCGTGGACTACGAGGACATCGAGGCGGAGCTCGGTGGAGGTGGCTCCTCCTCCACGCTCGTCGCCGCGCTCCATGTGGATGGCGAGCTGAACCTGCTGACCCCCGCGGCCACTCCGGTGGAGTGTGAGCCTGACTGCGAGCTGCCCCGCACCACCGTGTCCCGAGGTGTCTGGGAAGTGACGTCGGTGACGCTGACGGGCACGGTGCGCGACTCGCGCGCCACGCCGAGGCTCCAGGAAACGGCCTTCCGGATGACCGTGGTGTCCGAGGACGGCGCGGAGGGCGAGGAGGCCACGCCGCTCTTCACGCTGACGGGCGAGGTGGACGTGCCGTCGGACCGGGAGCACGAGCCGCGCGTGAAGCTGGCGCTGGCGCTCGAGGTTCCGCCCACCGTGTTCGACGGACTGGACTGGGCCACATTGACTCCCGGCGCGGACGGCGTGCTGGACCTGGGCACTGTCGCCAACGAGGCGGCGCGCAAGGCCCTGCTGGAAGAGCTCGCGGCCCTGAAGCCCGAGGCGGAGGTGCGACGTGAAGACCGATGAGCCCGTGAGTCCCGAGGCCGCAACCCACGCGGTGCCGCCGAGCTTCACGCTCGGCGAGCCGCTGCTCACCTGCACCGAGCTGGTCATCGGCTACAACGACAAGGCCATGCTGCCGCCCATCAACATGGTCATCCGCCGGGGCCAGTTCGTCGCGGTGGTGGGCCGCAACGGCTCCGGCAAGAGCACGTGGTTCAAGACGCTGCTGGGGATGATCGACCCGGTGTCGGGCGCCATTACCCGGGGCCATCCGGAGATGCGCAGCGCCTACGTGCCACAGACATCCAGCATCGACTCGCTGCTGCCGCTACGGGCCTGGGAGCTGACCGCCTGGGGCCGGCTGCGCAACTGGAGCTTCCTGTGGCCCTTCGCGCGCAAGGCGGACCGGGCCGCCGTGGAGGTCGCGCTGGAGACTGCCGGCGCCAAGGCCATCGCGAACAGGCCCTATCGCGAACTCTCCGAGGGACAGAAGCAACGCACGCTCCTGGCCCGACTCATCGCCACCGAGGCGGACATGGTGCTGCTCGACGAGCCGACGGCCGCGATGGACGCGGTGGCTGAACGCGAGACGATGCAGCGGCTGTGCATGCTCGCGCGGCAGCGAGGACTGGGCGTGGTGGTGGTGTGCCACGACCTGGAAGTCGCCGCCGAGCACGCGGACGTGCTGCTCTTCGTGGACCGGGAGACCTCCGCCTTCGTCGTGGGCGACGCGCGCACCGTGTTCTGCCACCCCGCCTTCCGTCGTCAGTACGGCGACGAGTACTGCCACCGCGCCCCCGAGGGACCCCACCGTGGATCCGATGCTCGCTGAACCGTCCCAGTGGCAGCAGTTCGTCGAGGGGTTCGAGCTGTTCCGGGACCCGCTGCTGTGCGCCCTCCTCGCCGGCGGCGTGCTGGGCTTCCTGAGCGTCTACGTGGTGCTGCGGCGCATGGTGTTCGTCAGCGCCGCGGTGGCCCAGTCCGCCGGCCTGGGCGTGGCGCTGGCGTTCTACATGGGCATCCACCTGGGCTTCGAGGTGGAGCCCGTCATCGGCGCCACCGCGCTCGCGCTCCTGGCGACGCTGCTGTTGATGATGGACCCCACGAAGCTGCGGCTGACGCGAGAGAGCCTGCTGGGCCTCGCCTACGCGCTGTCCGGCGGCGCGGCCGTGCTGGTGGGTGACCGCATCGCCCAGGAGTCCCACGACATCCAGGGCATCCTCTTCGGCACCGCCGTGCTGGTGACACCCGAGCAACTGCGCACCGTGGCCATCGCCAGCATCCTCGTCATGGTCATCCACCTCTGGTGGTACCGGGGCATCACCTTCGCGAGCTTCGACCGCATCGGCGCGCTGGTGCAGGGCCTGCCCGTCCGCCTGTTGGACGGCGTGCTGATGGTGTCCATCGGCGTCATGGTCGGCGTGTGTGCCCGAGCCCTCGGCGCGCTGCCGGTGTTCGCCTTCTCCACGCTGTCCGCCATCGCCGCGCTGATGTTGGATTTGCGGCTGCCCTGGACGTTCTTCGTGGCCACGCTCGCGGGCATCGTCTCCGGCGTGGGCGGCTACATGTTCGCCTACTTCTTCGACTTCCCAGTGGGTGGCTCGCAGACGGTGGTCGCGGCGATGCTGGTGGGACTGGCCATGGGTGCGCGCGCACTCATCCAACTGGCCCAGCGCGGAGCCAAGTGAGCAGCAACCGCGCCGGGTGAGCGACATTCCCCGGCGCGCAGATATGTGCCTGAGTGACATCCGTTCCCCCTTCATCTCGACGATGGATTTCCCGAGGGGGTGCGCATGAGGCAGCGAGGCTGGTGGCTGTGTCTGCTCTGGATGGCGAGCATGGGTTGCGTGCATGGCCCACGCACCACGGAGCCCGAGACGCCGAAGTTCGAGCACGTCTTCCAGAAGCCCCTGGAGGAAGCGCTGGCCGCCACCCGGCAGTTGCTCGCCTCCCGAGGCTACGCCATCGAGGAGACGACGGACCCCACCCAGTTCCTCACGAAGTGGAAGACCCAGGACAGGGGCGACACGGGGAATGACCGCTACACGCGCTTCGTGGTGACAGGCCTCTCCGTGGCCCCGCGACAATCCGTCGTCCGCATCTTCCGGATGAACTTCAACGCCATGGGCAACGACGTCAACCACAAGGCCAACTGGTGGCGGATCGAGTACAACTACTATGTCCACGACTCGAGCCCCTTCAACGACCAGGGGCCACCACTCCGAAATGCGCGGAGCGAACGCATCGAGTTGCGCACGCTGACGAACGGCACGCGAGACCTGGACCTCGAGCGGGAGTTGACGCTGCGACTGGAGTCGACCCCGTCGTTGGAGGTGGTGAGCGGCAACGTGCGAGAGGAGCCGCGCCCCAAGGCCGTGCGCGACTCGGACTTCTACCTCACGAGGTGGAAGCAGGAGGCCGCCGAAGCGAGCCCCTGTGGCGAGGCCATGCGTGGGCTTCCGGAGGTGCTGGACCTCGGACTGACGCTGCTGGTGGGAGAACAGCTCGGCTCTCGTGAAGCCCCCTCGGTGGTGGGAGAGCTGGTGTGTCAGGTCGCCGAGGCAGGGCTGCCCGTCGCACTGGGGTTGTCCATTCCCCGCTCCGAGCAGGAACGAGTGGACCGCTACCTCGCGAGCCCGGGCGCTCCCGCGGACCAGGATGCGCTGCTAGAGGGGCGCTTCTGGCAGCGGCCCTACCAGGATGGACGCAGCAGCCGCGCCATCATGGACCTCATCGACCGCGTCCGCGCTCTGCGCATGACGGGCTTGAGCGTGACGCTCCTGGCGTATGACACGGACCTGGCTGGCGGAAGCAAACGCGACGCTCAGCAGGCCGCCTTCTGGAACCAGCGCCGCGAGACACAACAGTTCGAAGTCCAGGTCATCCTCGCCGGCAACACGCATACGCGCACCGTCACCGGCACCCCCTGGGACCAGGACTTCACGCCCATGGCGCATCTCTTGAAGTCCCCACGCCTCGTCGTTCTGGAGATGAGCTACGCCCAGGGGACGCGCTGGGGTTGCGACCTGGACCGCGAAGGGAAGCTTCAGTGCGGGCTCATCGGCTCGACACCGTCGGGCAGGGTTGCGGCACACCCCGGCATGTCGCCGTTCATCACGTCCTTCGCCACGCCGACGCCCGAGGGTACCCACGGCATGCTCTATGTCGGAGCGCTGACGCCGTCCCTCCCCGCCATCTCCAAGCAGCAGGAGGCGCCGCTTCCCATTCGCCCCCCGCTGCCGCCGCTGCGGGATGGAGACAAGCCTCCGATGTTCTAGGCGTCAACGGACCGCGGTGGAGACCTTCTTGAACTCGGGCGTGCCCGCGCGCCCGAGCAAGTCGAACAGCGCCGCCTCCACCGTGGCCACCGTCGCTCCGGCATCGCGGCACAGGTCCAGGCCCACGCGCCGGTCCTCCGTCGAGCGTGACAGCACCGCGTCCGCCAGCAACACCGGCGTGAAGCCACGCTCCGCGAAATCGCGCACCGTTTGGAAGACGCAGATGTGCGTCTCCATGCCGGCCACCAGCACCTGCTTGCGCGTCCCCAGTTGCGCGAGCACGTCCGGCACGGCGGCGCTGAACTCCAGCTTCTCCACCGCCTTGAAGCTCCCGAGCTTCAGCCGCAGCAGCGAGTGCGTGGGCCCCAGGCCCTGGGGATACTGCTCGGTGATGATGACGGGGAGGCCGAGCGCCCGGGCGCCTTCGACGGCGGCGCTGGTGCGCGCGAGCATCCGGTCCAGCGCGTCGCGGTCCATGGCCGCGCACAGGCGCTCCTGGATGTCCACGACGAGCAACGCGGCCTGGTCCTGCGTGAGACGGAAGGTGGGCATGCCCCCTCTCCTCGCGCGAACGACTCCGGCCCGTCAAGCGGCGGGCGCATCGGACGCCCTTGGCTCGACGCTTTCGCTCAGCCGGCTTCGGGCGGGCAACACTCGCGACACAGGGCCCGGTTGCGCCCATGCGCCACGGCCATCAACAACCCGCCTCCCAGGGTGAGCCCCATCTCCCACCGCTCGCCCGCGCCCTCGGGGACCAGGAACGCCCCCGCGCCCAGCAGGGCCAGCCCACCTCCGGCGAGCACGGGCACCACCCTACGCCGATGCAGCCTCCATCCCGGGATGAAGGCCGCGAGCGCGCCCAGCAACACCAGCGCGAACAACCATTGATGCGTCCCCTCCCCGCCCAACCACCGCGCCGCCGCCGCGGGCACGAGCCCGAGCACGGCGGGGAGCACCACGCAGTGGACGACACACAGCGCGGAGAGCAGCTGCCCCACCCCATCCCAACGCGAGGGCGCGGAGAGACTTCGTTCCAAGGAGCTCAACAGGACACCTTCTCCAACGGGCGGAAATCAGGAGGCACCGGGAACGGAGCCTCGGTCGTGTGGACCAGTCGCAGGATGCGGCCACGCCCGTCGACATACGTCCGCGCGCGCCGCAGCTCCGGCAGGTGCGCGTCCGCGTCACGCCACCGGTCGAGGAAGGAATTGAAGTCCTGCACCGCCAGGACCCTGTCTCCCAGGGCCGCCCGCGCCTCGGCCAGGAGCAGACGGAAGTGACCGCAACCCGGTCGCTCAACCACCAGGGCCCGGGCCAGCTCCAGCGCCTTCTCCTCGCGCTCACCGCGCAGCCGGGCTCTCGCCAGCGTCTCTCGCGCGGGGCGGGAGAACGGCGCGGGCCCCGACGCGCGAAGCCGGCGCTCCATGCGCCACGCTCGAATCAATGTGGCCTCCGCGCGGCCTCCATCTCCCCGCCGTGCCTCCAGCGAGCCACGCAGCTCGTTCTCCGCCACCTCCAGCACCCGCGCGACATCGCGAGGGCACAGCGCGCGTCCCTCCGAGCGCCGCACCTCGGACAGCGATGGCTGCAACTGCTCGAGCGCCACGCATGCACGCTCCACGTCCGACAGCCGTCCCCCATCCAGCGCGTTGATGCCCCGCGTATACAGTCGGACACCATCGCGAAGGACACGCTCGGCGGTGGTGAGCTCGCCGGCGAACTCCAGCTGCACATCCGCCGCCGCTCGACAGAATCCGAAGCGCAGGTGCGTGGCCACCAGCGTGGTCGCCGCGAACAGCAGCGCCTGCGGCTCGCCTCCGGCCGACTCCACGCGCTGACGCAGCCGCCGCGCCCATGTCTGCGCGTCACTGTACCGCCCTGCTTCCGCGCAGCCCTGGCTCAGCAGCCGCATGGCCAGCTCCGCGCAAGGCGCGAAGACAGCGGGCAGCGACTCCCTCGCGAGGTACACGTCATCCGCCTCCACCGCGGCCTCCAGCACGCGGTAGGCGGCATCCGTCTCGCCCAGCCGGCCCAGCAGTCGTCCCGAGGCCAGCAGCGCGAAGCTGGCTCCGGGCGCGAGCTTCGGCAGCCGCAGTGCGCTCTCCCGCGCCGCTTCGGGCCGGGCGCTCGGGAGCATGGTGCAGACCCAGGCGAAGTGGACGCCGGAGTGGTCGGGGTTCGTGCGCAGCAGCTCGCGCAGCATCACCTGCGCATAGGGCTGCCCCTGGCCGGGACGCCCATCCGGCTCGTAGCCATCCGCCAGGAAGCCGGCCAGCAACAGCCGCGCCTCGGAGTCCTCCGGATAGCGGTCGACCAGGCTCTCCATCTCCCGCACGAAGGCGTGGCGCCCGTTCGACGGTCCCTTCTCCGCGAGCAGGCTGGCCGCGACGATGTAGCGCTGTTCGACATCCGGCAGCCCTTCGCTCAACGCGAGCGCTCGGGCCATCGCGTCGGCCCGGGCAGCGGCGAAGCGCGCTCCAGGCCCCCGCGTCAGCGCCAGGCCCCACCACGCCATGGCCAGCTCCGGGTCCAGCCGGGCCGCCTCCGCGAAGGAGCGACGCGCCTCCGGGCCCCAGCCCAGGTGCAGCAGGCTCAAGCCCTGATCGAAGTAGGCCTGCGCCAGCGGCACGCGCGTGCTCACTTTCAGGTGAGATGTGCCCAGCCCCTCGCGAAGCGGCGGTCGAGGAAGCGCCTCATCCGCGACGTCCTCCCAAGCGGCCTGGACGTAGACGGATGGCTCATCGTTGCGAAGCAGTCGCGACAGCATGATGTCCTCCCAGTGCCCCGGAAGCCGAGGCGCCACAGGCGTTGAAACCCAAATCCAGTGAGCGGATGCGCGTGCCGAGCCGCCACCACGCGGCTGCCAGCGTCTCCGGTGGAACAGCGGGCGCCTTGCGTCGAGCCGCGACACAGGCGCGCCTCCATTCGAGTCCCACTTCCCGGGTCACCCAGTCTTCGTGCCCGGCGAACCACTCGGCGAGCCCCGCCAGACTCCGACGGACCTCGCGTCGCTCCTCCACGGTGGCGGGAGCGCGCCACGTGCCCAGCTCACAGGCCTGGTACGTCGGACCCGACGGGGCACGCTCCAGCCAGCGAGGGGTGAAGCCGTCCCGTGGGACGAAGACGGCCTGACCGCACTCGCACAACGCGCCGAAGCCCCACAGCGACAGACGACCTCCGTCCGGCAACGCGACGGAGTACGCGCTTTGACCTTCCACCCCTTCGGGCCGCGCGTGGCGGACGAGGCCACGACGCATGAGGAGGTTGCCCTCCGGGCAGAGCACGTCCTGCCCGAGACACCACAAGGTGACGTCGAACAACCGGTCCGCGTCCCGAAGGACGTCGTGAGGAAGAATCGGTAGGGCTTCGGCGATGGACATGCGGGCCTTTCGACTCAGCTCGCGGACTTCTTCGCGGGGCCGGAGCGAACGGCGACCTCGCCGAACAGGGCCTTGGGGTCCACCGCGCCGCTCCCCTTCTTCGAGAGCACCGCGTTGATGGCCCGCACCAGCTTGCCGCGCACCCGGCGCGGCAGCGGCTGGTCCGCGAGCGCCGCCTGGAGCTGCTGCCCGCTCACGCCCCTGCCACTCTTCGGCTTGGCGAGCGACAGCTCCGTGTAGCTCTTGCCCTGCGTGTCCTTGTTGCGCCGCTTGTCGGAGCGCTTGCGCTTGAGCGTGCGGTCCGTTTCGGCCTGGGCCTCCAGCTGGCGCGACAGGCGCAGCAGCGTGTCGGAGGCAATCTGCTTCTCGGTCAGGAACTGCTGAAAGGCTCCCATGGTCTTCGTCTCCAGGAGGGGCCGGCACGAAGCCGGCCCCGGATTCAGGGTGAAGCGCCGGGGCACCCGCCCCGGGCTCGCGGCTAGTGCTCGTGGCCCTCGTGCGACGCCTCCTCGATGACGAGGTTGACGGACGCCGCGGACGTGGGGCCGAAGGTGAAGGTGTGCGTGCCGACCGTCAGCGGGACGACGTGCCGTCCCTTGATTTCGGTGCACGTCTCGGAGCTCTTGGTGCTCTCCTCGATCTCCACCGCCGCGCCGCTGCCGTTGGTGATGGAAACGGGGACGTCCGCGCTGGTGTAGAGGACGTAGTCCGTGGCTTCCGACGCGGCGAACGTGACGGAGCCCGTGCGGCCGCCCGAGCCATCCACCAGGGTGATGTCGTAGCGGCGGTGGTCGTTGGCCACCAGCGGAGGCGTGCCCGTGGTGGTGGCGAGGATGGGGGCGGCAGGACCCTCGCGCAGGTGCTCGCACCCCTCGACGTCGACGGACTCCTCGGGCTCCTCGTCGTCGCCGCAGGCGGCGGACAGGAGCGCGGTGGACATCAGGAGGGCGGCCAGAAGCTTCTTGTTCATGTGTGTAGCTCCACGTGGATGGACAGCAGGTCCCCAGCCACCAACGCCGCCACGGACCCCACCGGTGAAGGCGGAGCCAGAACGGACACCGGAGGCGGGGTGGGAATCGCGCGGGACACGCGCGACACGGGGGCGAGAGCGTGCACGCAGGGGAAACGGGCCATCCGGCGGCGCGTCGCGCGACCGCTGACGCACGGCTCCATTTCCTGGAACCGGACGTCAGTCAGTGGCCACGGACCGCGGCCTTCTCACGGCGTGACTGTGCCGGGAGCGAGGGACGCGTACCCTGGGTGATGGCTCAGGCGCGAGGCGGAGAGGCCTTGGGGGCCAGATGCAGCCGGGCGACAGGCTCCGCATGGAAGCGGAACACCGCCAGCGCCGGTGCGGAACGGGTGGGCACCCGGGTGAGGACGGGGCTGCCCTCCACCGGAGGCGGGGCCTCCCGGCGGATCAACGTGTGAAGACAGTGCGCCTCGGCGCCATGGCCCGGAGGAGCATCCTCACGGGAGGCGAGCCGGACGTCGTCGAAGGATTCCTCGACGACAGGCGCCAGGTGCGAGCCGCCCTCCTCCACGTGGACCACTTCCCCATGCTCCAGACACGTCGCGTGCTGGACCAGGGCGAAGTGCAGCACGTTCCCCATGTACGCCAGCGCACACACGGCCACGAGCGGCAGCGCCAGCAGGCGCGACCGGGCGAGACATGAAGGCGTTGGGCGAAGAGAGCGGCTCACGTGAAGGGATTTCCGGCGGTAAACGCAATGCGGTTGTAAGCCAGACGGAGCGCGCGTGCAAGTCATACGGAATCACACACATCACTCCGTGCCCCCGCACGCGGCGCGTGTCTCCACCGACGTCACACGAGGGCGTGGAGCCTCCAGCCGGCGAACGGGCGGGCCGCTGAGTCGGGGCACCACCGCGTCCAGGGGACTCGCGCCGATGGACGGTGGGCCCCTCGGAGAATAGGTTCGCCAGCTCCCGGGCTCGTCCCGGGCAAGCCGAGGGACAGAAATACCCGTGCAAGAGCTCATCGACGTGCTGCGACACCAGGCACGCCACTTCGCGCCCGAGCTGTCACAGCTCGCATACAAGCGGGGTCTGGCGGTGACGCAGCTGGACGGCACCACCCGCCCCATCCCCATCACCGCGACGCCCGTCATCCTCGACGCCGCGGAGATCCGCCGTCGCGCGGAGCTGTCCGCGCGCCTGTCCTCCGCCACGGTGAAGATGGCACGCGCCACGCTCGAGGGGCCCGACGCCCAGGAGCTGCTGGGCGCCCTGTCCCCGCTCGAGCGAACGCTCGCCGAGCGCACGTGGCGGCAGTCCGCGCGACTGGCCACCACCCGCGTGGACTACTTCGTGTCGGGCGGGAAACCCTGGGCGCTGGAGGTCAACGCGACCATCCCAGCCATGCAGGGCTATTCGGACATCGCGGCCCGCTCGTTCATCGAGGTGGTGGCCCGGCACTTCCGCTATCCGGAGAAGGCCCTGGCGTCGCTGCTGGCCCTCAACGGCAGCAACGCGCTGGCGCTGTACCGAGCCCTGCTGGACGGCTACGCGGCCGAGCGCCCCGGGAAGTTCCCGGACACGGTGGCCCTGCTGTGTCGCCGCAACGACGCGCAGATCTCAGAGCTGCGCTGGCTGTGTGAGCGCTTCCGCGAGATGGGCGCGGACGCGGACCTGGTGCACCCGGACGAGGTCTCCGGCGACGACGCCTTCGAGGTGCGCGGCAAGAAGTACGACCTCGTCTATCGCCACCTCTTCGTGCGGCGGCTGGAGCAGACGCCGTCCCCATGGGTGGAGGACTTCCTGGGCACGGTGCCCGGCAAGAAGGCCGTGTTCCTCAACCCTCCCGCCTCGCAGGTGGAGGTGAAGTCCACCTTCGCGCGGCTGTCCCAGGCGCTCGCGGAGCCCGCGCTCGCCGAGGCCGCGGGCCTCACCGCCGAGGAGCTGGAGGCCGTGCGCACCTCGGTTCCCTGGACGCGCATCTTCAAGGCCGGCCCCGCCTCGGGCCCGGACGGAGGGCGGCTGGACGACCTGGTCGCCGAGGTGGCGAGGACGCCCGCTCGCTTCGTGCTCAAGCGGGCCTGGGACTATGGCGGCAAGGCCGTCTTCATCGGTCGCTCGGTGGGCACGGTGCCCTACACGGAGCGCGTGACGGCCGCGTATGGCGAGCTGCTGGGCTGGCCGGAGCTGTGCGCCCGCGCCGCGGCGGACCCGACGGGCGGCGGCTTCGTGGTGCAGGAAATCGTGGACTCTCCCCCGGAGGACCACCTGCTCTGCGAGCCGAACGGTACGGTGTTCCCCGCATCGTTCTTCGTGGACTACTCGGCGTACGCCTCCGTGGGGCTGGAGAAGCAGCCTGCCTGGGGGGGCGTGTGTCGGGGCTCCCTGGCGGAAATCGTGAATATCGTGGGCGGCGGCGGCGTGCTGCCGCTCATCACCACCGAGGTCGCCTCGAAGCTTTTGCTCGCGTGGAAGGCGATTTAAGGGAAGCGTCCTACGGGGTCCGCGCACGCCCCGGGTGAAGACGCTATAAGCAGTGGCGCCGCCGGGCTGAAGCTCCGGCGCGAAAGGATACGGTTCATGGCCTGGGAAACTTCCGGATGGCAGACGGCCGAGAGCGACTCGGTCAACTCCGTGCTGGTGCAGGAGTCGAAGCGCGCGTTCATGACGCGCGTGCATGGGTGGATGTTCGCGGGGCTGCTCGTCACCGGCGTGATGGCCATGGCGACGCTGAGCAACGAGGCGCTTTTGCGCACGGTCATCAACTGGCGCCTGGGATTGTTCGGCGTGCAGATTGTCGCGGTGCTCGGGCTGTCGTTCCTCGCGCCGCGCCTGTCGGGCCCGGTCGCCGCGGCGCTGTTCCTCGGCTACTCCGCGCTCACGGGGATGACCCTCTCCGTCATCTTCCTCATCTACACGGCGGGCAGCATCGCCCAGGCGTTCTTCCTGACAGCGGGAGTCTACGGCGCCATGGCCATCTACGGCACCGTCACGAAGAAGGACCTGAGCGCGTGGGGCACCTTCCTCTTCATGGGCCTCATCGGCGTGGTGCTGGCCGGCGTCGTCAACATCTTCGTCCGCAGTGACATGGTGTCCTTCGTCGGCGCCTGCGCGGCCGTGCTCGTCTTCTCCGGCCTGACGGCGTACGACACCCAGAAGCTGCGGGAGATGCACGCCAACACCGGCTACAGCAGCGCCGCCACGGTGAGCATCGTCGGCGCGCTGACGCTGTACCTGGACTTCATCAACCTGTTCCTCGCCATCCTCCGGCTGCTCGGTCGCCGTCGGTAGTCGGCCAGTCAACAGTTCCAGCCTTACGAAGCGGCGGCGCGTTCCCACCCGGGTCGCGTCGCCGCTTTTCGTTTTCGAGCGTTGACCCGATTTCCGGCCTTCTTTCCTCCATCCATGGGCACAGGAGGAAACCCGCAATGTTCAGGCCCCTCGCGTCATCACTCGTCGTGCTGTCCCTGCTGTCCGCCAGTCTGGCGTCAGCGCACGGCTCCATGGAGGTCCCCCTCAGTCGCGTCTACAGCTGCTTCAAGGAAGGTCCGGAGTCGCCCAAGTCCGCGGCGTGCAAGGCCGCCATCCAGGCCGGTGGCACGCAGGCGCTCTACGACTGGAACGGCGTGCGGCAGGGCGCGGCCAACGGCCGGCACCGCGAGCTCATCGCCGACGGCAAGCTTTGCAGCGCCGCCAACGAGAGCCACAAGGGCCTGGACCTGGCGCGCACGGACTGGCCCGCGACGCTCATCGCCCCGGACTCCAGCAACCGCTTCGAGTTCGTCTTCCACGCGACGGCGCTGCACGCGACGTCCTACTTCCATCTCTACGTCACGAAGGAAGGCTACAACCCGGCGCTGCCGCTGAAGTGGTCCGACCTGGAAGCCACCCCCTTCTGCACGCTGACGGGGAACGCCCTGCAGTCGAACAACCGCTACCGCTTCACGTGCCCCTTCCCGCAGGGCCGCACGGGGCAGCACGTCATCTATGCCATCTGGCAGCGCTCCGACAGCCCGGAGGCCTTCTACTCCTGCAGCGACGTGAAGTTCAGCAACACGCCGCCGCCGCCCACGTCGTGGAAGGAGCTGGGCGCGGTGCAGGCCCGCGAGGACCTGCCGGCCCGGAGCAAGGTGACGCTGCGCCTCTTCAACAGCGGCGGGGGTGACGCGGAGACGCACCCGCTCCAGCTCGACTCGGCCACGCCCGCGGCCACGTGGATGTACCTGCTGGCCCAGAGGGTGAACGCCAGCTCCAGCCGCGTGCAGGTGGGCGAGCTGCAATCCACGGGCGTCGTCAACCCCGTCAACAGCGCCATCGGAAACCGCGTCTACTCGCGCGAGGCGAGCGACACCTTCCAGCTCGATATCGAGAAGCCCACGGGCGGTGGCGGAGACCCCGCCCAGTACACGTACCCGAATGGCATCTCCAACTACGTGGCGGGAACGCTCGTCCAGGGCACGAACGGGAGCATCTACCGCTGCAAGCCCTTCCCCTACTCCGGCTGGTGCCAGGGCTCGGCGCCGTACTACGCCCCGGGCACCGGCAGCCACTGGGGCGACGCGTGGGAGTTCGTGCGCTGAAGCGGACGTCCGCTGTCACGACGTGAGCCCGCACGCGGGCCGCGACACACCCGAGGGCGGGGAGCCGACAGTCGTCAGCTCTCCGCCTTCTCCTTGCGCGCGAAGGGCATCACCAGCCGCGCCACGGGGCGGCCCTGCATCAGGTGCTCCTCGACGATTTCGGGCACGTCCTCCACCTTCACTCCGCCGTACCAGGTGCCCTCCGGGTAGACGACCACGGAGACGCCAAAGGAGCAGGTGTCGAGGCACCCGGCCGCGTTGGCGCGCATCCGTCCCTTCACCCCGCGCTTGTCGAGCTCCGCCTTGAAGGCCGCGCGCACCTCCTCCGCGCCCTTGGAGGCGCAACAGCCCTTGGGATTCCCATCCGGGCGGCGGTTGGTGCAGACGAAGACGTGGCTCTGGAACGGAGGAGGCATGAGCGCCTCCTAACGCGCTGGTTCCCCGAAATCGACCCCCACCTGTCCGCCGGACAACGGACCGAACAGGCGGGCAGATGACGAATCGGGACGTCGCCCCTAGCCAGCTACAGGGATGATGCACAGACTTTCAGCAAACGTCCCCCAGTGATCACGCTCGTTTGCATCGGAGTGACGCTACATGCCTCGCCAGCTGTTATCAGCAAACGTAGAGTCCCCCTTGACTTGGCGCGGAAAAGGCCCCGAATCTGCCCCTCCTGGCTGGTCGTGCTACAGGCCGCTACGCCTTTCCCCCGCACCGAGGCTCACCGGCGGAGCCACATTTAGTAGTGTGTGCGACACTTCCCAGCACTACTAGTGGGGTCAGTGCTGTTCTTGATCAGCCGCCCCCAAACGCGTATTGATCCGGCCGCCTGGCCAGCGGCCAGGCAATCTCCCCATCTGCGGTCCGGGGCTCGAGCCCCGCCACGAAACACTTCGCGAGTCCACTCCGGAGTCGTCCACGGCTGTCCGCGTGACGTCCCTGGAACCTTCGGAATCTCGCGCCCTTAGCGTTTCGCAAATTTTGCATCACAACCCAGAGTGTATTTTGGAGGGTGGCGACATGGAGAAGGAGCTGAGTGCGAAGCCCCTGGTGAGCGGGAAGGAGCGGCGGGCGAGTCGCGGCAAGGCGAAGGTCGCCGCGACGGGGCTGAGCGTGGAGCGCTACTTCACGACGCCTGGAGTGGACCCGGCGGACGAGCTGGCGTGGGAGTACCGCAGCGCGAGCATCACCGGGGAGGACGGCAAGGCGGTCTTCGAGCAGAAGAACATCGAGGTCCCCCGCTCCTGGTCGATGCTGGCGACGAACGTGGTGGCGTCGAAGTATTTCCGGGGCACGCCGGGGACGGATGAGCGTGAGACGAGCGTGCGCAAGCTGGTGGCGCGCGTGGTGGACACCCTGTCCCGCTGGGGGGTGGAGGGGGGTTACTTCTCCGCCGAGACGGACCGCGAGACGTTCCACGCGGAGCTGACGCACCTGCTCTTGCGGCAGAAGGCCTCGTTCAACTCGCCGGTCTGGTTCAACGTGGGCGTGGAGGCGCAGCCGCAGTGCTCGGCGTGTTTCATCAACAGCGTGGATGACTCCATGGAGTCCATCCTCACGCTGGCGCGCACGGAGGGCATGCTCTTCAAGTACGGCAGTGGCACGGGCAGCAACCTGTCCACCATCCGGGGCAGCAAGGAGCTCCTGGCGGGCGGCGGCACCGCGTCCGGGCCAGTGTCGTTCATGCGCGGCTTCGACGCCTTCGCCGGCGTCATCAAGAGCGGCGGCAAGACGCGGCGCGCGGCGAAGATGGTCATCCTCAACGCGGACCATCCGGACGTGCTCGAGTTCATCCGGTGCAAGTCGAACGAGGAGAAGAAGGCCTGGGCGCTCATCGAGGCCGGGTATGACCCGTCGTTCAACGGCGAGGCGTACGCGTCGGTGTTCTTCCAGAACTCGAACAACTCGGTGCGCGTCACCGACGACTTCATGAAGGCCGTGGTGGCGGACGGGCCGTGGCAGACGCGCACGGTGCGCGATGGCCAGCCGCTGGAGACCTTCCGGGCAAGGGACCTGTTCCGCGAAATCGCCGAGGCCGCGCACCTGTGCGGCGACCCGGGGATGCAGTTCGACACGACGGTGAACCACTGGCACACGTGCGCGGGCACGGCGCGAATCAACGCGTCCAACCCGTGCTCGGAGTACATGTTCCTGGACGATTCGGCGTGCAACCTGGCGTCGCTGAACCTGATGCACTTCCGCGACATCGCCGGCGACTTCGACGTGCCCGCCTTCAAGCACGCGGTGGACGTGCTCCTCCTGGCGCAGGAGATCATCGTCGGCTTCTCGCGCTACCCCACCGAGCGCATCGGCAAGAACAGCCACGACTACCGGCCGCTCGGGCTGGGCTTCGCGAACCTGGGCGCGCTGCTGATGGCGTCGGGCCTGCCGTATGACTCCGACGCGGGTCGCAACTACGCGTCCGCCATCACCTCGCTGATGTGCGGCGAGGCGTACGCGATGAGCGCGCGCATGGCGGAGAAGCAGGGTCCGTTCGCCGGCTACGCGAAGAACGCGGAGCCGATGCTGGGCGTCATCCGCAAGCACCGCAAGGCGGCGTACAACGTCCCCGCGCAAGGCGTGACGGCGGAGCTGCACGCGGCGCAGAAGGCCGCGTGGGACGTGGCGCTGGCGCTCGGCGAGCTGCACGGCTTCCGCAACAGCCAGGTGACGGTGCTGGCGCCCACGGGGACCATCGGCTTCATGATGGACTGCGACACCACGGGCATCGAGCCCGACATCGCGCTCATCAAGTACAAGAAGCTGGTGGGCGGCGGGATGCTGAAGATCGTCAACCAGACGGTGCCGCAGGCGCTGGAGAAGCTGGGCTATCCGCAGACGCAGGCCCAGGACATCATCAGCGCCCTGGACAAGGCGGACACGATTGAAGGCGCACCGCATCTGAAGTCCGAGCACCTGGCGGTGTTCGACTGCGCGTTCAAGCCGGCGAAGGGCTCGCGCAGCATCCACTGGATGGGCCACATCCAGATGATGGAGGCGTGCCAGCCGTTCCTCTCCGGAGCCATCTCCAAGACGGTGAACATGCCGTCGGACTCGACGGTGGAGGACATCGAGAAGGCCTACATGGAGTCGTGGAAGCGCGGCCTGAAGGCGGTGGCCGTCTACCGCGACGGGTGCAAGCGCACGCAGCCGTTGAACACGTCGAAGGAGACGGTGAAGGACACGCGCAAGGCCCCGGTGGCCGCCGTCGTCGAGCCCGCGGTGAAGCCCGAGCCTCGCGCGGTGCGGCGCCGGCTGCCTGACGAGCGGCGCTCCATCACCCACAAGTTCTCCATCGGCGGCCATGAGGGTTACCTCACGGTGGGCATGTACGAGGACGGAACGCCGGGTGAGCTGTTCATCGTCATGGCGAAGGAGGGCTCGGTGGTCAGCGGGCTGATGGACAGCTTCGCGACCAGCATCTCCCTGGCGCTCCAGTACGGCGTCCCGCTGAAGGTGATGGTGGACAAGCTGAGCCACACGCGCTTCGAGCCGAGCGGCTTCACGGGCAACCCCGCCATCCCCATCGCCAAGTCCATCACCGACTACATCTTCCGGTGGCTGGAGCTGAAGTTCCTGCCGAACGAGGACGCGGTCGAGGACGCCATCCTCGCCCCAGCGGACGCGCCGGCGACGCAGCCCGCCCTGCCCGCGCAGGTGACGTCGCTGTCGCTCCCCGCGCAGAACACTCGCGCGACGTGGCTCAACCAGGCGGACGCCCCGCCCTGCCACACCTGCGGCGCCATCATGGTGCGCAGCGGCGCTTGCTATAAGTGCGGCAACTGCGGAGCCACCAGCGGCTGCAGCTGAAGCCACCGGACACGGACTTCCGTGAAGGACGACAAGGGCTCCGGAACCATGCGTTCCGGGGCCCTTGCCATGTGCGGCGTCCCGCGCGGGCGTCAGTCCCGGGTCAGCGTGACATCGTCCACCTGGATATAGGTGTCCGTGCCGGACGCCCACAGGCCCGCGAACAGCTCCACCGAGTGGTTGGCGCCCGAGTCGAAGCTCACCGAGAGCTGCGTGTAGCCCGACAACGGTTGGGTGTAGTGGACCTCGGAGAGGATGGGGCCGCCCCTCGGCAGGCGGGCACCGAAGTAGCCGTCGTTGTGCGCGCCGGACGTGCGCACCCAGCCCTTCAGCGTGTAGCGCGTGTGGGGCGTCACGGCGGCTTCCTGTTTGATGGCGTGCCAGCCCTGCGTGCCCCGGGCCCAGGCGTTGTTGGCGCCCGTCCGCGCGAAGCCCGCGCCCCGGTCGATTCCGGCGTTGCCGTCCGCGTACCAGGGCGACGTCGCGCTCGCGGACGCCTGCTGCTCGAAGCCCGCGTGCGCCACCAGGTTGGTGCCCCGCTTGAGGCTCACGTCATCGAGTTGCAGCCAGGTGTCTTCTGTCGCCCACAGTCCTCCGTAGACCTCGACGATGGCGTTCGGGCCGGAGTTGAAGGTGACGACCTGCTCCGTGTACGCCGGCAACGAGGCGAAGGCGCGCTCACCGAGGATGGGGCCATTGCCGGGGCCGCGTGCTCCGAAGTAGCCCGTCGTGTTGTTCGCCGACGTGCGGACCCAACCCCGGAGCGTGTAGTCGGTGTGCGGCTGGACGACGACGCTCTGCTTCAGCGCGTTCCAACCGGAGTCGTAGCGCACGAAGCCGTTGTCCTGCCCGGTGCGCGCCTGACCGACGTTGCGGTCCACGCCGGCATTGCCCACCGGGTACCAGGGCGCCGTCACGGGGGTAGCGGACTGGGACTCGAAGCCGGGCTCGGAGAGGAGGTTGTCTCCGTCCGCGTCCGCCACGAGCGTCGCTCGCATCAGGAACGTGTTGTACGGCGTCCACTGGGACATGACGAAGTAGAGGCTCGTCGCCGTGCTGCCCCACGGGTGGATGAACGCGTTGTAGAGGCCCGGGAACTGACTGCCGAGGGCGAGGATCTTCTCACCGCTCCACGGCCCCGCAGGCGTTCCCGCGTCCCGCATGACGGCTGCCTGCCGGTGCTCGTTCAGGTACGTCATGAGGAACCGGCCGAGCGCCGCGTTGTACGAGACGGACAGCTCTCCCGCGATGCCGATGGCCACGGGTTGGGATGCGGCCTGGGACACAGCCCAGCCGTTGCCGTCCCAATAACGGTAGGCGTTGATATCGAGGAGCGCGCCCTCGGGCACCCGGGCGAGGTGGACGTTGCCGTAGCGTCCGTTCGGCGTACCGTACAGGTAGACGAACCCACCATTCTTGACGAGCGCGGCCATCTGGAAGTTGTTCGTCCAGGAGGCGTTGTTCCACCAGCGCGCGTTCGCGTGCTTCACCCACGTCTGTCCGTTGTCGTCCGAGTACGCGAGGCCCGAGTAGTTCGTGTACCACCGGCCCGCTTCGCCCCAGTGGTGGATGGACATGTAGTGGATGAAGTGGCGCGAGCCCACCGTGACGCCCGCCGTGGGGATGACTGTGATTTCGTCGTTGTTGATCTTCTTCGAGGGGAGGACCTCCTTCGCGTGCCGGGCGTAGTCCTGGACCATCGAGGAGAAGGTGAGCCCATCCGCGAGATTCGTATCGGACGAGCGCGCGAGGACATTGCTCCGCCAGCCCGTCCCACACCCGCCATTGCCACACCACCCCGCGCCAAACGTGTCACCGAAGAGGACGAAGACCTCTCCCCCACCCTTGTCCCAGACAATGCCGAGGTCCGTCCCATACACCTCGTGATTCGCGTGGGTCTGATTGGGATTGGGGAGGAATTCACCGGCGGGAGTGGCCCCCGTCACCCGGGAGACCTTCGTCACGCCTGTCGGAGTCACGGCTCCGGCGGCGCCCGTGTACATCCAGGCAAGGATCCATACGGCTCGGTGCAACGACGACCACTCCCAGGGCTGCTCGCGACTCATCGTGCGTCTCCGCCTCTCTGGTTCGTCTCGATGCGTTCAGGACATCCGTGCCGGGGGAACACAAGCCCACCGACCCGGCCGGCGCATCCAAGCACAGACAGACGGACAGACAGGCCATGGCGACCATGCCTTGGCGCACGGATGAACGCTTCGTCAGGTGTGGAGCGTCGAGGGAGCGCGAGGCCCGTGGACGACGGACCTCGCGCTGCACCGCGGCGTGGCTCAGTCCGCGCGGGACGCGGGGAGACGGTCGTAGACCTCCGACGCCTTGGCGGACACGCGCGACAGCTCATCGAGCGTCGTGGATGCCACGGGCGTTCCACCCGAGTCCGCGATGACGAAGGCCACGGGACGGCCACGGGCGCGAATCGGCACGACGAGCAGGCGCGACGACGGGCCGCCGAGCGCGGAGAAGATGGCCTCGTCTTGAGGACAGGTGGGAGTGTCGAAGCTGCTGGGCCCGAGCTGCTCCAGCGCGGACATCAGGAGCGACGGCGCTTCCAGGTCCACCTTGAGCGCGGAGACTTGAGGACTGTCGCATCCGGGCCCCCACGCATGGCCGACGCGCACGAGCCCGAAGCTCTCCCCCAACAGGAAGGCCCGCTGGAAACGTCCGGCGCAGTACGCGAGCAGCACCTTGCCGAGCACTCCCTGCGTCCCCACGTCCTCCAGCGCCGTGAGCACCTGCTCCGCCGACACCGCGGGCCCCTCGCTCCCAGGAGCCACGGGGGCATCGGTCGCGGCCAGGAGCGCCCTCAACGCTTCCGACTGTTCACGCGCCTGGGGCTGCCAGGGCTGCTGAATGAAGTCCCAGGCGGAGGCGAGAGGCAGCTCACTCGCGGGCGCAGCTCGCTGCACCGTGCCGTCGAGGTCCACCGCGCGGTCCTCCCATGTGTTCTCCGCGACATGACCGATGGTGCCGTTGCCCTCGGAGCCCTGCCACCCCACGAACTCCCAGGTCGAGGCGAGCTGCATGGGTGCGTCATCCGTGGCGGGCAGGTCATCGAGTTCGATGGGCGCGCGCCGCGTCACCGCGGGCTTGGGGGGCTCCAGGACCGCGGGCTCCGCGTTCGCCGCGCGGACCGCGTCCAGCGAGACCACGGTGCCCTCGGGGGACGGACTGGCCTCTCCCGAGGCCGCATCGTGGGACTCTCCCGTGGCGGCTCGTGCGGACTTGAAGTCGCCCACGGACGAGAGTGGCGCGGGGGCGTCGAACGTGACAGCCGCAGCCGGGGCGGGTTCGCCCGACGCCTGCTTGGACTCGGTGGCGGTGCTGGAATCAGGGAGGTTCGAGGCCGCTGCCTCGGGCTCCGTGACCGCACGCTGTGGAGAGACGTTGCCAGCCGGGAGTTCGCTCGCGGAATCACTTGTCCCGGTGACATCGCGCTGAGTCGTGGGCTCGACGCGTGTGGACTGCTCGCCGTGCGACGCGAGCAAGGCACCGGCGGCCTCCAGTTCGAGCGACTCGCCGGCATCCTCATCACCTGCGAGGCTTTTCGGCTGAATGGCGTCATCCGAGGTGGCGGACCCGCGCGGGTCTGCGTCGCTCGGTCGCGACCTTACGAGCTTCCAGGGCTCGCCTTCGCTCGTGTGCCCTGTGCCTTGCGACTCCGCCGTGGAATCCGCGGAACTGGCGGGACGTGCGCTGTGCGTTGACGCGATTCCGGTATGAGCCGCCTCTTCGCTGGCGTCCAGGTAGGCGACGGACGTCGACTCCGAGGCGCCGGTGGGCGGCACGAACAGCGTGGATGGCTCCGTGCTGGATGAGGTCGGCTCGCTCGACGCGTCACTTGGCAGGTCGGCGGATGCCGAGATTCGAAGCCCTGTTTGGGGCGACCCATCGCCTGGGTCCACCAGGGCTTGTGGAGTGGCCTCCGCGACCTCTTCGCTTCGTGGCGTTGAGTGGACTGGCGTCGGGTCGATGGAGGTGCTCGAGGACGGAGCCTCGGATGCGGCGACGTCGGACGCTTGGGCCAGCGACGTCTCGAATGAAACGCGCTCGCTGGACTCCCCCATGGCCGAGCGGAACTCGACCGTCGTCACGGCCTGGACTGGAGTCTCTTTGCTCGAAGCGACCCCTGGCGTGCTGGGCTCGGACTCCGCCGACTTGGGCGCAGCCTCTTCGATTGCGCCCCCTGTCGCCGTGCTGGCGGTAACCGTTCCGACTTCGGGGACATCATCATCGCGGGTTGCGAACGAGGACTTTGCTCCCTCGAACAGAACGAGGCCACTCGATGTCTGTGACTCGGACGTCACGACTTCGGTTGAGGTTTCCTCGGTCGCGCGAGTGGCCCGTGTTGGGACAGCAAGCGAGTGGACCTCTTCGAGCATGCTCGACGGCCCATGTTCACCCTGCCCGACCTCAATCGATGCGTGTACCGATGCGCCTGACTCAACGCCGTGGGCTTCGCCCTGAGTGACCTCGGGAAAATGCGGCGCCACTGAGCGGTCCAGGCCGAGGGCATCGCTTGCGACAAGCGCGGGCGCGTCCGAGACAGGCGCAAAGTCGGGCACCATGACTTCGAGCGACCCCACCGTCGACGCGCTCGGCTCGGATGCAAGCACTGCTTGGTTGTCTGCGTTCGGACCGATCAACTCGGATGCAGTGGCTCCGTGCACCACCGCTGCCGATGCACCTGACTCGGACGGAAGTCCTGGCGGCGCGGATGCGGTCGAGTCTTCCGTTGCGAGATCAATGCCTCTGTGCAGCGTCTCCGTCGACTCCGGTGCGATGCCATCGTGCACGCTCACCGACACGGGCACATCAGCCGAGACCTCGGCAGCAGTGCCTTCACGCGCCGCAAACACGGGTGCAGCGGTATCGCCCCCAGCTTCTTCGCTCGCGATGCTCCACGACGTGGGCGCATCCGTCACTGCACCAGACGCGATTCCTTCGTGCGCGGCATTCACGGGTGCAACGACTTCGAATGAGGAACCTTCGCTCGCGATGCTCCACGACGTGGGCGCATCCGTCACCGCATCAGGGGCACTTCCTTCGTGCGCGCGCTCTATCGATGCAGAGAGAGCGAATGCACGGTCCTCGCTCGGTTGCCCCCACGACTCGGGCACATCTGACAACGACTCCGACGCAGGCACTTCGCGCGCGTCAGCGCCCCCTGCGCTCGCGGAAGCAGGTGCGGGCAGCCCGACCAATCCATCGAGCGAGCGAGGGGTGATTCCCGGTGCGGCGTCCGAGACCGACGAAACAGACTCCGTCGCCGGACGCGTTGAATCTGCCCACTCGACTTCGAGCGGAGCCGGCTGACCGGGAGACACCTCAATGACAGCGTCGACTCCATGCGGAGACGTTGGCGTCGCGCTCGGCAGATCCAACTGTGCAGAGCCACCTCCCTCGAAGGGCGCCATTCCCTTCGGTGCCATACCCGGCGGCTGAGGCCCTGTGCTTCCCGGCGGTGTCGACCGCAGCAGTCCGGGCGATTGTGGCGACTCCGCCAACGAAGGCTGCACGCCCCCCGACGGGGTCGCGACGTGCGCGTGAGATGGAACTCCAGGCTGCGGCGGACGCGCCATTCCAGGCGGCGGACCCACGGGGCCACTCGCCACCGAAGCCGGTCGCCCTCCCGCGGCCACATTCAGGCCCGGAGGAACCACTCCCTGTGGACCAGGGGCCGACGGAAGGCCCGTCCCTGATGGCGGCCTCGCGCCTGCCATTCCATGAGGCACGGTGCCCGGAGGACCCGATACGGCGGGCATCCCTGCGCTCGAAGCCCGTGTGCCTGCTGCCATACCCGGCGGAATCGCGCCCTGCGATCCTGCTCCCGCTGGCATGCCCGGCAGCACCGCACCATGAGGCCCTGAACTCGCTGACATGCCCTGCGGAATCGCGCCCTGCGCTCCTGCTCCTGCTGGCATGCCCTGCGGCACTGATCCTGCGGCCAGGCCCTGCGGAATCGCGCCCTGCAACACGGCTCCCGCTGACATGCCCGGTGACACCGCACTCGGCGGCACTGCTCCCGCTGACATGCCCGGTGGCATCGCACCCGGCGGCACTGCTCCCGCTGTCTGGCCCAGTGGCACCGCGCCCGGCGGCGCTGCTCCCGCTGCCAGGCCCGGTGGCACCACACCCGGCGGCGGTGCTCCTGCTGCCATGCCCAGCGGCACCGCACCCGGCGGCACCGCGCCCGCTGCCATGCCCGGCGGCACCGCGCCCGGCGGCCCTGAGACGGGCCGCGCACCCACGCCACCCATCCCTGGGGGAACGGCCCCCTGCGCTCCGGGCGCCGCAGGCATTCCCGTCCTCGATGGGGGGCGTGCCCCCATCATCCCGGGAGGAACGGTGCCTTGTGATCCTGGCGGCGGGGGGGCACTCGGGCCGGCGCTCTGCTGTCCCTGCGCGGATGGCATGCCCGTATTCGACGGAGGCCGTGCCCCCATCATCCCCGGCGGAATCGGCGCACCTTGCGGGCCTGCGGGAACACTCGCCCCCGGTGGCGGCCGTGCTCCCGCCATCCCTGGCGGAACCGCTCCTTGGGGTCCAGCACTCGAACCACCAGGACCTTGCGGCCCCTGTATCGATGGCGTTCCCGTGCTCGACGGAGGCCGTGCTCCCGCCATCCCTGGCGGAACCGCTCCTTGTGATCCCGGCGCCAGAGGGGCACTCGGGCCCGCAACGCCCTGCGGTCCCTGCGCTGACGGCATGCCTGTACTCGACGGAGGCCGTGTCCCCATCATCCCAGGGGGAACAGGGCCTTGAGGTCCCGCACCCATGGGGCTGCTCGCGACAACAACGCCCGGCGGGCCCTGCACCGACGGCAGGCCCGTACCCGACGGAGGCCGTGCCCCCATCATCCCCGGCGGAACCGCGCCAGGTACCGAAGGGACAACACCCGCGCTCGATGGAGGCCGTGCCCCCGTCATCCCCGGCGGAACCGCGCCTTGCGGCCCCGGCACCGAGGGAACACCGGCACTCGAGGGCCTCGTGCTCGCCATTCCGGCAGGCACCGGTCCCGCGACAGAAGGAGTCCCCGTGGACGAAGGCGGGCGCACGCCCAGAGGCCCCATTCCCTGTCCTCCGGGAACCGGAGCCATTCCCGCTCCCGGAGAGGGCCTCGCGCCCGGCGCTCCCGCGACACCCGGCCCCGCGCCTTGCGGAATCGAGGGAAGGCCCGTCCCCGAGGGAGGCCTTCCACCCGGAGCGACCATCCCAGGAGGCACCGCCAGTTCGGCGAATGGTCCAGGCCCCGGTGGCCGCGCGGCCCCCGCATTCCCGGGAGCACCCGAAGGAGGCACCCCACCCGTCGGCACCGGAGACTGAACTCCAGGTCCGCTCTGCGGCCCTACCGACGACGCGTCACCCATGCTCGGCCGCATCGATACTGCCTGCGGCCCCATCGACGACGCTTCACTCGCGCCCCGAACCACCGCGCCTCCAGGCGCAGCCGGCGGACCCATCGTCGACGCCTCACTTGCGCCCGGCCGAACCGCCACGGCTCCAGGCGCGGCCAGCGGCCCCACCACGGACGCGGGCGGCCTCGCCCCCGCGCCTCCTGGGGCGCCAGCACCCGGCGCCCGGTTCAACCCAGGCGGCTGATGCGGAGACCACTGCCCTCCCGAGTGTCGCGAGACCATGCCGGGCGGCTGCGCGGCAATCCCTCCCTGCCCCTCCGCCACGACACCTCGCTCGCCCTGCCCCGCGAACACCGGCGGTCTCGGCGCGGGAGGCTCCACGACCTCCTCCATGACGCCCTCGAGCACCTCCTCGGTGTCCACGAGCTCCAGTTCCTCGGTGGGGTCGATCTCCTCCGCCGCCTCGAACTCTTCCTCCGGCTCGATCTCCTCCGCCACCTCCAGCTCCAGCGGAGCCACGGGCGGAGACAGCCTCGGCGGCGCCGCGGGCGAGAGTCGGGGCGGCCCATCCATCCGGTTCCCCCCTGGAGCCACCGCCACGGGAGCGAGCTGCGGTGGACCCGAGGGTGCCAGCATCGGAGGCCCCGCCTCGGCCCGAGCGCTTTCTCGAAGCTCCATCGCGTCGCCGGAAATCCCGGCCCCGGAAGCGCTCGACGCGCTCCACTCCACGTCCTCCGCCGCCACGTCCTCGGCGTCGTCGCTCAGGAACTGTCCGGGCGCCAGCCCCCCGAATATCCCCTCCGTGCCCGGCTCCGCACGCACGGGCGCTGGAGGCGGAGCCACCTCGGGCAGGGGAACCATCACCCCCCGCCCCGGTGCCACCGCGCCCCGAGGCTGCACCGCGCGCCGCGCCGTGGCCATGCTCATGGAGCGCGACTCGCGACGGATGCCGTAACGCTGCGCCTGGTAGTGGAACAGCCGCAGTTCCGGAGTGATGTGCGGAAGGATTCGCAGGCCCGTGATGAACCCGAGCGCGTCCGTGTGCTGGATTTCAAAGGGGCTCGCCATCGCCACCTTCAACCGGCGCCCTTCCTGGGCCAGTGGGAAGGCCAGGTGCTTCTCCGCCAGCGCCGCCGGCAGCAACCTCAACGTCGCGTCGGTGACGACCTCGAAGTCGGCCTCCTGGGCCACCGGGTAGCGCGTCTGCTCCCCCAGGACCATCGCCACCGTGTCGATGTCCAGCAAGTCCAGCTCGATGAGGATGGACCCCAACCGCCCACCGTAGATGAGCTGGGCCTTCAGGGCCTCGTCGAGCTGCGCCTGCGTGAGGAGGCCCTTACGGACCAGGATCGCTCCGAGCTTTTCCGCCATGCCCTTCGGAGTCTAGACGGCTTCGCCTCCCCTCGGGGCCGGCTCCCCGCCCCTCCCCGCGTCATTTCGACCCGCCACCCCGGCACCTCGCACACAACCCGGCCGCAACAATCGCGCTCCGTGTGAAATCAGACGGGGCTCCGCCGACCGCCCTCCCCGCGAGGCGGTGTCCTTTCTGCATCCAGAACCCTTCCCCCGCACAAACGCCACCGGCCCCACACATCCTCCTGCTCTTGCAACTCAATCATCAACAGGGAGGCGGCTCTGTCAGTGATAACCGCTATAACCGGTTGTGCAGCCTGAGCTGCGAAGTCCCATCCCCACAGGAGAGCAGATGAAACGAATCCAGCTCGCAGGTCTCGTCGCCGCGCTGACACTCAGCGCGCCGGCCGCGCTGGCCTCGGCCCCCGTGTGCAAGGCGGCGGCCTCCCCCGCTTCCCAGCGCGCCACGAAGGTCGGCGAGGACGTGTACCGACGCTTCGAGTCGGCACATCCCTACGCCACCGCGGAGCTGCGCAGGCAGAGCGGTCCGCTGCACACCGACGTCATCACCCACCCGGGGGCCGCGTACATCGCCGCGCACTTCGAGCGGCTGGAGCTGGAGGAGGGAGACTTCGTCGTGGTGCGTTCGCCGGACGGCACGCGCTCGCGGCGGTATGACGGCTCGCACCCGGGGGCGCGCGACGGCTTCTGGGCCATGCACATCCCCGGCGACACCGCCATCGTCGAGCTGCACGGCACCGACTCCCCAGGGCGCCGAGGCATCCTCAACCAGCACGGCTACTCCATCGACCGCTTCGCGCGCGGCTACACCAACGCGGAGCAGGGCTTCACGTCCGAGCTGAACAAGGCCCTGTGCGGCGTGGACGACTCGGGGTGGGCTCCCTGCTACGCCACCAGCGAGCCGACCCTCTATGGCCGCGCCCGTCCCGTGGCGCGCCTGCTCATCGGTGGCTCCAGCGCCTGCACCGGCTGGCTCGTGGGCAGCCAGGGCCACATCCTCACGAACCAGCACTGCATCGGCACCGCCAGCGATGCGCAGAACACCGACTTCGAGTTCATGGCCGAGGGCGCCACCTGTGCGACGAGCTGCGGGAGCTGGTTCGGCTGTCCGGGCCACGTCATCTCCGGCGGCACGCTGGTGCAGGCGGACGCGCCTCGCGACTACGCGCTGGTGCGGCTCGCGGTGAATCCCACCAACAGCTTCGGCTACCTCCAGATGCGCGGCGCGGGCGCGGTGGTGAACGAGCGCATCTACATTCCCCAGCACCCGGCGGGGTACGGCAAGAAGATCGCCGTCACCTCCACGGACTCCACCGACGAGTCTGGCTTCGCGGAGGTCTACAGCCTGAACGAGGCGTCCTGCCAATCCGGCGGCCCCAATGACGTGGGCTACTTCGCGGACACGCAGGGAGGCTCGTCCGGCTCGCCCGTGGTGGGCTACTCGGACCACCTGGTCGTCTCCCTGCACCACTGCGCGAACTGCCCCAACCGGGGCGTGCCCATCCAGGCCGTCGTCAGCCACCTGGGCGCAAACCTCCCCCAGTGCGCGCTGCCCACCGCCGGCTGCCCGGACCCCAACGGCAACGGCGAGCCGCCCCCGGAGGAGCCGCCTCCGCCGGCCAACTCCTTCACGTACACGGCCACCAACACCAACAACGCGCAGCAGAACACCACCAACAAGAAGCTGGCCCTCACCGCCGGCCAGCAGCTCACCGTGGCCACCTGTGGGCTGACGGGCGCGAAGACCACGGGTGACACGTACATGCGGCTCTTCAACCCCGCGGGCACTTCCGTCGCCACCAACGACGACGCGTGCGGCGGCCGGGGCTCCAGCATCACCTTCACCGCCACCACCGCGGGCGAGTACGAGGTGCGCGCCGGCTGCTATTCAACCGGAAGCTGTGGCGGCACCGTCGTCTGGGAGATTTCCGGGGGCAATCCCCCGCCGGCCACGTCCGGCTCGTTCGCCTTCAGCGGGAGCAACACCAACAGCGCCCAGCAGGCGACCACCAACCGCGACCTCACCGTCACCGCCGGCCAGATCCTCACCGTGGCCACCTGCGGAGCGACGGGCGCGTCCTTCACCGGGGACACGTACCTGCGCCTCTTCAGCGGCGCCACCCAGTCCGCGGCCAATGACGACGCGTGCGGCGGCCGAGGCTCCAGCTTGAGCTTCACCGCCACCACGTCCGGCACGCTCCAGATTCGCGCCGGCTGCTACAGCAATACGACGTGCAGCGGCACCGTGGTCTGGAACATCCAGTAGCGACCGCCGTCCACCGCGCGTCGCGCTCACGGAAATCCGTGTCCGACGCGGGGCCCGGGCCACGGATTTCCGTGGCCTGGGCACGCCTGCCTGCTCAGTAGGCGTTCTTCGAGAGGAAGCCGCCCAGCGCGGTGCGCACGAGAATCTTCAGGTCCATCAAGAGCGACCAGTTCTCGATGTAGTACAGGTCGTACTCGATGCGCTTCTCGATGCACGTCTGACCGCGCAGGCCGTTGATCTGCGCCCAGCCGGTGATGCCCGCCTTCACCTTGTGCCGCAGGTGGTAGCGCGGAATCTGCCGCTTGAACTCCTCGATGAAGACGGGGCGCTCGGGGCGCGGGCCGACCAGGCTCATGTCCCCCGTCAGCACGTTGAAGAACTGTGGCAGCTCATCCAGGGAGTACTTGCGCAGGACGGTGCCGATGACGGTGCGGCGCGGGTCGTCCTTGGCCGCCATCATCGCCCCGGAATGCTCCGCGTCCACGCGCATGGTGCGGAACTTGAGGATGTGGAAGGTGCGGCCATCCATCCCCATGCGCTCCTGGCGGTAGAGCATGGGACCGCGGCTGGTCAGCCGCACCGCCAGCGCGGTGGCCGCCATGAGCGGCGCGGTGACGAGGATGGCCAGCAGCGAGAAGAGGATGTCGAAGGCGCGCTTGGAGACGCGGCTCCAGCCCTCCATCGGGTCACCCTGGAGCCGGATGATGGGCAGGCCGCCGAACTCCTCCAGCCCGCCGTACAGGGTGATGTACTGGTAGAGGTCCGGCACCACCCTGACGTCCACGGTGCGCAGCGCCAGTTGCTCCATCAGCCGCTTCACGTGCGCCTGGTCCTCCAGGGGCAGCGCGAGGATGACCTGGTCCACCGGCTGCGCATCCAGCACGCGCTCCACGTCGTCCACGTGGCCGATGATGCGCACCCCGTTGACGTATTGGCCCACCTTCTCCGGCCGCAGCGACAAAAGGCCCGTCACGCGGAAGCCCAGCTCGCGGTGACCTTCCACCGTCTCCACGACACGCTGGCCCAGCTCCCCCGCGCCGATGACGAGGATGGACTTGAGGTTGTGGCCCCGGCGACGCACCTCGCTCAACACGTAGCGGAACGCCAGCCGGATGCACGTCACCAGCACGAAGGCGTAGACGACGAAGATGACCAGCGTCAGGCGCGAGTAACGCTCCCGCGCGAAGTACGTCGCGGCCACCAGAATGAGCGTCGCGGTGATGGTGGACTTGAAGACCTCGAACACCTCACCCGTGTTCGTCCGGGAGCGGTTCGTCGCGTAGAGCCTCGACTGCTTGAAGGCCGCCGGGAAGATGACGAGCACCATCAGCAGCGAGACGAGCGAATCCTCCCAGGGTGGGATTCCTTCCGTGACGGGGACGATGCCGGAGAACCGCGTGGCGTACGCCAAGGCGAACGCCACCGCGAGCATCACCATGTCCGCGACAACCTTGATGGACGTGTAGAAGCGCTGGAGACGACTGAACACGCCTGGACTCCTGTAACCTGGTCAACGGGGCGCCACCCCTTTGCAAGACTCGCACCCCGGTACAACGAGCACGTGCCCTGCCCGACTCCCTCTGACAGGCTGGCGTCGTAGCACGGAAAATCCCGTGAAACCAACGAGTTACCCCTGCCCCGGGTGGACAGTGACAAGAGGTGGACACGACTCGCTGATGAAAGACGGAGCCTGGGATGACAGCGGCGTCACACCGCCGCCACGCGACGTGGGGATTTCCTCGACACCCTGAGGACGGACTCCACCTCGGACAACATGGCGCGCTGGAAGACAGCACGCCCAAAGCGCTCGGCCTGTGAGCGGGCATCCTCCGCGCGGAAGCCGACCTCCCACGTCTCGAAGCGCCGCACGGCGTCCGCGAGCGAGGCGGGTGTCTGCTCGGAGAAGAAGAGTCCCGTGCGGCTGTTCACCGTCTCCAGCGCCCCGCCCTTGCCGAAAGCGATGACGGGACGACCGGTGGCCTGGGCCTCCAGCGGGGTGATGCCGAAGTCCTCCTCGGGCGTGAAGATGAGCGCGCGAGCATCCCGGTACAGAGACGGCAGCGCGTCGTCGGAGACGTTGCCGAGGAAGCGGATGTGCGGCGACGACGCCGTCGCCCCCAGGCGCGAGGCCTCCTGCCCGGTGCCGACAACCCACAGCGGAGCGCCCAGCGCGCGGAAGGCCTCCAGCGCGATGTCCAGCCGCTTGTAGGGCGCGAAGGCGCCGAGCCACAGGAAGTAGCCACCCTGGCCGCCGCCCTCCAGGGGAAGCCGGGTGAAGCGCTCCAGGTCCACGGGAGGATGGACCACGGTGGCGCCGCGCCCCCAGAAGCGCTGGAGCTTGCCGGCGACGTGGTGGCTGTTGGCGACGAAGTGGTCCACGCGCTCGGCCGAGGCGCGATCCCACCGCTGGAGCCAGGGACGCACGGCATGGGCCGCCACGCGCACCGGCAGGCGGGTGCGCCCCGGGCCAAAGTAGTCGTCGAACAAGTCCCACATGTACCGCATGGGCGCGTGCACGTAGCTCAGGTGCGGCAGCCCCGGCGGCACGCGCAGCCCCTTGGCGACGCAGTGGCTGGAGGAGAGGACGACGTCGTAGTCGTCCTGGAGGCGCAGCGATTCGATGGCCCGGGGCATCAGGGGCAGGAAGTGCCGGTAGCGCTCGTGGATGCCCGGAATCCGCTGGAGGAAGGACGTGAAGATGCGGCGGCCTTCAATGGCCGGGGACTGGCTGCCGGGCCGGTGGATGAGGGTGTAGATATCCGCGTCGGGCAGCACTTCGCAGAGCGCATCAAGCACACGCTCCCCCCCGCGGTGGGTGACGAGCCAGTCGTGGACCAGGGCGACCTTCACGATGCGGGCCTTCTAGCACCGGGCGTGCCGCGTGCCGACAGCAACGCGAAGCGGGCGCCTGCCCGCCCCCCATGAGGGCCGCGCGTGTGGTACGCCAAGCACGTGGCTCATGTCCTCCTCGACCTGCGCATGGTGCGCGGCCGGCTGCACGGGATTGCCCGCTATGCGCTCGAGCTGGCGCGGCGCGTCCCCTCGCTTGCCCCGGACCTGCGCTTCACCGCGCTGGTGCCCCCCGAGGGCCTGCCCTCGGACCTGGGAGCACTCGCGCCGCGCGTGCCCATGCATCGCTCGTTCGCGGGGTTCCTGTCCCCCTTGGAACAGCCCGCGCTGGCGGCGGACCTGGCCCGGCTGTCGCCCGACGTCTTCCACGCCACGTCGTTCGCCCTGCCCCTGTTCTGGAGCGGCCCGCTGGTGGCCACGCTGCACGACGCCAACCACGTGGCGCTGGCCCATCAGTATTCGCCGGCGCAGAGCTTGTACTACCGCGTGGTGGTGGGGCCTCGCGCGAAGCGGGCCGCCGCCCTGGTGACGGTGTCCGAGTTCTCGCGCGAGGAGCTGGCGCGGCACCTCAAGCTGTCGCCCTACCGGTTGCAGGTGATTCCCAATGGCGTGGACGCGCGCTTCCAGCCTCCCTCCGCGGCGGAGGCCCGCGAGTTCAGGGAGCGCAACGAGCTGCCCGCGCGCTACGTGGCGGCGGTGGGCAACGCGAAGCCCTTCAAGAACCTGGCGCTCTTGAAGCACTTCGCGGCGGACCTGCCGGTGCCCATCGTCCTGCTCGCGGGCAAGGGCGCGGTGGCGCACGAGCTGGGGCTGTACGAGAACGTGATTGACCTGGAGGAGCTGCCCGAATCGGAGATGCCGCTCTTCTATGGCGCGGCGGCGGCGCTGCTGCTGCCATCGAAGTACGAGGGCTTCGGACTGCCCGCGCTGGAAGCGATGGCGACGGGCTGTCCGGTGCTCGCCTCCGACGCGACGGCGCTCCCGGAGGTCGTGGGCGGCGCCGCGCTGCGGCTCTCCCCGGAGGACCCGGTCGCCTGGCGCGAGGCGACGCTGCGCGTGCTTCGGGACGAGGCCCTGCGCACGGAGTTGACGGACCTGGGCCGCGAGCGCGCCGCGCGCTTCACCTGGGACGAGTGCGCGCGCAAGACGGTCGCCGTGTACCGGCGCGTGCTCGAAAGCCACCCGCCTTCTCCTCGTTGACGGAGGCGGGGTCCGAGCCCGCGACAGCTAGCGGGACGCCGGACGCGCGCGCAGCACGTCACTGCCCTCGCACAGCCCCAGGCCCCAGACGAGTGCGAAGGAGAGGTGCACGCTGGAGTGGAATGGCAGGTAGTGCACCAGCGCGAGGATGTGGAAACCCACGAAGGACAGGAGCGCGCCCGTGGCGGCCAGCGAGCCCGCGCGATAGCGACGGATGAGCGCCAGCCCCAGCAAGCCGTGCATGGCCAGCGTCAGCAGGAGGCCCACCAGTCCCGTCTCGGCCCACACCGTCAGCCAGAGGTTGTGCGAGTCGGTGGCCAGCAGGTCCGTGATTCCCGACTCCCCCTGCCGCGCGAGCACCGCGGACTTGTGGTTGCCGAAGCCCACGCCCACCAGCGGGTGCTCGCGCACCAGGCCCCAGCCCACCGTCATGGCCAGCTCACGCTCACCGCCGTAGATGTTGCCCACGGCCTTCTCCATGCGGGCGCGCCAGGCGGGTGAGGCCAGGACGACCACCACCAGCACCACGATGAGCCCCAGGCCCGCCTTGCGTGCGACTCCGCTGACCAACAACAGCAGCGCCACCACGCTGACCAGCAACGCCGCGCCCAGCGCCGCGCGAGCGAAGGCGTTGTAGATGGACACCAGCATGCCGAGCACCACCGCGCCCGCCAGCACCCGCCGCCGCGCAACCTCGGAGCTGCCCAGTATCGCCAGCGCGGGGCCCAGCGCGGCAATCGCGCCATGGGCGAAGCGCAGCCGGTGGAAGAAGATGCCCCCGGCCGCGTAGCGCGGAGACGTCTCCGTGCCGAAGTTCTCGTGAAGCCGGCCCGGGTTCAGCTTGAGAAACGCGAAGGGCTCCCAGGGCCAGCGCACCCGGTTCTGGAACATGCCCAGCGCCGCGGCGAACAACCACCCCGCCGCCACCGTGCCCGCGAGCGCCAGCCACGGCACGCCCACCGTGCCCACGCACGCCACGGCCGCGCCCGCCACCGAGTCCAGCACCTGTCCATAGCGCGAGCTTCGCGGCCACCCACTCGCCGCGCCCGTCAGCAGCGCCAGCCCGGGAGACACCACCTGCCACGCGCACAGCGCCACGCTGGCCAGCACATAGGCGCGCACGTCGGGGGCGAGCTTCAAGTGGCGCCGCGCGGCCAGCACCAGCGCCAGCAGCACCGCCGCGGACGCGGCCACTTGAAGAACGACCTCCGCCAGCACCAGGCCCACCGCCCAGGCGAGCAGCACTCCAGCCACGGCGCGACGAAGGAATGTGTCCAGCCGGGGCTGGGCGAGAAGGTCCATGGATGGACTCACGCTACCTCACCGCGAGCCAACGGCGGGGCATGTGAAGAAAGCCCTCGCGTCGCAGCCACAGCGCCCCGGCCGCCAGCACGAGCAGGACGGGGGGGGTCCACGCGGCCACCAGCGGCGTCAACCGCTCGGTGAGCACCATCGTGCGGCACACCATCATCAGGCCCCACATCGCCACCGCGACGAGCAGGCCCTCGACGATGGCGGCGGTGAGGTGCCCTCGGCGATTCGTGCGCAGCGCCAGTCCCACCCCCAGCAGCGCCGCGGGAAGTGCCGCCAGCGGATAGGCGAAGCGGTTGTGCAGCGCGAGTTCGAACTGCTTCGTCGCGAGCCCCGCTTCACGACGGGCGACAATCTGCTCTCGTAGCACCCGTACCCGCATCTGCTCCGGACGCCCTGGCTGAATGCGCAGGGCCGAGGCGGCGATGCCCAGCTCGTATTCGGCGCTCTCCATGCTCTTCACCGACGTGTGCTTCTCGCCGGTAAAGGCGCGCTCCACCACCCCCGTCAGCCGCCAGCGCGTCCCGTCCAGCCACTCCATCCGCGCCGCGTCCAGCCGACGCTGCAGCTTGAACTCCCGCGACAGCGTGAAGATGGACACGTCCTGGAAGCCCTCCTGCGCGCTGCCCGCGCGGAGGAAGAAGATGTGGTCGCCTCGTCGGAACCACTGCTTCGGCGTGTAGTAGAAAGTCCAGTCACTCCTGCTGCGGTTGAAGCGCTGGGTGGTGATTTCGTCAACGCGGCGCCCCGAGTGCGTCGCCACGACCTCATCGAAGGCAATCAAGCCCGAACACGCCAGCAATCCAAAGGCCAACACCGGTGCGTACAGCGCCGTGGGCCCGAAGGTCAGCGCCCGGATGGCCGTCACCTCGCCTTGCTTGCGCAGAGCCGACACCGTGGTGCCCGCGGCCAGCAGCAACGCCGCTGGACCGAGCAACTGCACTGCCATCAGCGCCTTGTACCCGTAGAGCTTCGCCGCGTCCGTCGCCCAACCCGGCCCCGTGTACGTCTTCGCGCGATCCACGAAGTCCACGACCACGAAGACGAGCACCAGCCCACCGAGGATTCCCAGCGCGAAGCGAACGTACGTCCGAAGCACGTATCCGAAGAGAGTCAGTCTCACCGAACCGTCCCTGAGCGGCTCACCCGGTAGAGAGCCATCGCCCCCACCAGCATGAAGATGACGTTGGCCAGTTGCCCCGCGAGCGCCGCCGGCAGTTTCCCCTGCTGACCCAACTGCTCGAAGACCCGGCTCAGCAGGTAGTAGAGGACGTAGCCCCCCATCGTCAGGAGATAGCCCCACGCCCGGCCCGCCTGTCGCCGACCAATGGCCAGCGGTGTGCCCAATAGAGCGAAGGCAATGGGCGCCAGCGCGCCCCCGAGGCGACTGTGCAGCGCCATCCTGAAGCCGCGCGCCTTCTCTTCGCTCGTCTCGCTCGCGGCCTGGATCAACTCCGACGGCGTCAGCTCTTCTTTCGAGTAGGTCAAGCGGCCCCCCTTGCCCATGGACGCGCCCACGCCCACGCGGATCTCCGCCCGGTCGAAGTGGATGACGCTGTAGTCCTCGCTGGCACGGCCAGAGCGGTGCACCTCGCCGTCCTCCAAGGCGAAGCTGAGCACCTCGCCACCGCTGGACGTCCCCACCTGTCCTCGGTGTGCCAGCACCAGCAAGGGCGAGTTCGGCTCTCGCTCATCGTGCAGCAACACGTTGGTCCACTTGCCCTCCGAGGACGACACCTGCTCCGCGTACAGCGTCAGGTCGCTCAGGTCCTCGTAGAAGGTGCCGGACTTCACGTCGCCCACCGCGTTCTTCCGGATGACCTCGCTCACCAGCTCCCTCACACGCGTGAGCCCCCACGGCTGCGCGGTGGAGGTGATGAGCAGCATCAGCACGCTGACCGCCACCGCCACGCCCATCGGCGCGAACAGCAGGCGCGTGGGGCTCACGCCCAGCGCCTGGAGCGCAGTCAACTCGCGGTCCTCCCCCAGTCGCCCCATCCCCAGCAGGATGGCCAGCAGGAAGGCGATGGGCAGCGCCGACATCAGGAAGTGCGGCGTGTAGTAGGCCACCAGCCGGCCCAGGTCCGTAATCGTCACCGACGAGCCCAGCAGCACGTCCGTGCCCCGCAGGAACTGCATCACGAACAGCAGCAGGAACATGAAGGCCACCCACACGCCGAGCGGGACCAGCAGCTCCTGGAGGAGATAGCGGGAGAGGCGCGTCACGGTGCCGCCTTCAGCCCCTTCACGCCGATGTCATGACGAAAGTGCATGCCCTCGAAGCGCACCGCCGCCACCGCCGCGTAGGCCCGCTCTCGCGCTCGCGCCAGGTCATCGCCGCGCGCGCACACCGTCAGCACCCGTCCGCCGCTCGTCACCAGCATGCCGTCCCGCATCTCCGCGCCCGCGACGAACACCGTGGCGTCCTCGGGGACCGCGTCCAGCCCTTCGATGCGCTGCCCCTTGCGAGGCGCCTCCGGGTAGCCCTCCGCCGCCATCACCACGCCCACCGACGCGCCAGGCGCCGCCACCAACGGGCGCGCCTGCAGCTGTCCACGTGCGCACGCGTCCACCAGCGGCAGCAGGTCTTCACCCAATTGCATCATCAACACCTGCGTCTCGGGGTCCCCGAAGCGCGCGTTGAACTCCAGCACCTTGGGTCCGTTGCGCGTGAGCATCAGCCCCGCGTACAGCACCCCCTTGAAGGGCAGCCCGCGCCGGCGCAGCACCGCCAGCGTCGGAGCGATGACGCTCTCCCCGACCTCGGCCAGCTGCTCCGCGTCGAGGAACGGCGCCGGGCTGTAGGCCCCCATGCCGCCGGTGTTGGGGCCGGTGTCGCCATCGCCCACGCGCTTGTGGTCCTGCGACAGGGGCAGCATGACGTAGCGCTCGCCGTCACACAGCGCCATGGCGGAGACCTCCTCGCCCTCGAGCAGTTCCTCCAGCACCATGCGCTGCCCCGACGTGCCCAGGGCCGCCACCGCGCGCACCGCCTCTCGCGCGGAGTCCACGTCGTGCGCGACGATGACCCCCTTGCCCGCCGCCAGCCCGTCCGCCTTCACGACGATGCGGCCTTGCGCCACCGCGTAGGCCTCCGCCTCGACGGCGTCCGTGAAGGTGCGGAAGGCCGCGGTGGGGACTCCCGCCTCGGCCATGATTTCCTTGGCGAAGGCCTTGGAGCCCTCGATGAGCGCCGCGCCCGCCACGGGCCCGAAGCAGGGGATGCCCGCCTTCGCCAGCGCGTCCGCCACGCCGGCCACCAGCGGCGCCTCCGGTCCCACCACCACCAGGTCCACCGACTCCCGGCGGGCGAGCGCGACCACCTCGTCCGGCGCATCCGCCTTCACGGGCACGTTGGTCGCAAGCTTCGCCGTGCCCGGGTTGCCGGGGGCACACCACAACCGCGTGAGCCGAGGACTCTGGGAGAGCTTCCACGCCAGCGCGTGCTCACGGCCTCCGGAACCCAGCAACAGGACCTTCACATCCACCTCACCGTTCCAACAGGTAGAGCATCCGCTTGGCCGGGAGGTACGCGGGGTCCAACCCCACCACCTTCACCAACTGAGTTCGCGCGTCATCACGCCGCTGCGCCGCTTCCAGCTCCGCGAGCCGCGCCTTGGCCGACAGCAACGTGGGAGACAGCCCCAACGCCTCGCGCAACGAGCGCTTCGCCGGTTCCACCTGACGGCTCTCCGCCAGCACCAGCCCCTGCGCCAGATGCGCCACCGGCAGCTGCCGCCCCGCGGACACCGCGCGCGTCGACAGCGCTCGCGCCTCCGCCAGGTTCCCCCGCCGCAGCGCGATGAGCGCCCGGTACGACAGCGCGCCCGCGTTGTTCGCGTCCGACTCCAGCACGTCGCGGAAGTGCCGGTCCGCCGCGTCCAGGTCTCCCTGGTGGAAGCGCAGCAGGCCCTCGTAGAGATACGGCCCCGGGTCCTCGGCGTTCTCCGCCAGCGAGAGGATGACGTCCTCCACGCCCCTCACCGTCTCCGAGGGCCGCATCCAGAAGCGCGTCGCCACGGGCCTGGGCTCCAGCCGCAGCGGGTCCGCGCGCAGCGCCAGGTTCAGCGCCCGGAACGCGTCCTCGCGCCGCTTCGCGCCCGCCGCCGCCACGCCCGCCAGCAGCTGCGCGTCCAGCCGACGCTCATCCCGAGTCAGTGCATCCTGAAAGCGCTCCAGCGCCTCCGCGGGCTTCTTCTCCAGCAGCAACAGCCGGCCTTCCAGCACCAGCTCCAGCGCGCGGTCTTCCAGCCGTCCCTTGATGCCGTCCAGGTGCTTGCGAGCCCTCGCCGCGTCGCGCTGTTCCAGGGCGACGAGGAAGACCTGCAGGTGCGCCTCGGGCAGCTCCTTCACCAACCCGAGCGCCTCCTCGGCGGACTTCACTCCCGCCTCGCTGTTGCCCGCCGCGCGCTCCGCGGCGGCCAGATGGACGAGCACCTCCGCCACGTCGCGGCCACCGTGGCTGTCGCGGCTCTTCAGCAGCGCGCGCAACTCGCGCACACCCGTCGCGGGATTGCCTTCCATCTGGTAGCGCAGCACCGCGAGCGGCAGCAGGGCGCGCAGCTCACCGGGGTCGGCCTTCACGCGCGCCTCGTACAGCCGGCGCGCCTCGCCCACCTCACCCACCTCCTGATAGATGCGCGAGGTCGCCGCCAGGCTGTCCCAGTCCCTCGGGTCCACCGTCAGGCGCTTGCGCAGCGTCTCCAGCGCGAGCGAATACTCACCGTCCGACTCGTGCGCGAGCGCGCGGTAGTACTGGATGCGCTTGAACTCCGGCGCCAGTTGCTGCGCGGAGTCGAAGTGCTTGCGTGCCAGTCCGCCCGACGTCGACAGGTACGCCCGGCCCAGCACCAGGTTGGCTTCGGCCTTCTGCTCGTTCGTCGCCTGCGCCTGCACCAGCAACTCGTTCGCCAGGGCCTTCGCCCTATCGAGCGGCTCGGACTGTCGGGAGCGCGTCAGGAGCAGGTTGGCGTGCGCCAGCAGCAGCAGCGGGGTGCGCCCCGCGCGCGACTCCGACGCCTCGATGAGCGCGCTCGCCTCCGAGAAGGTGGACTCATCCAGCCCGGCGCCTCGCCCCAGCGCCAGCGCCTGGACGTAGCCCGCGATGGCCGCGTCGCTGCGAGGATCCAGGAGCAGGGCCTGCTGGAAGGACTCCTCGGCCTCCGAGTAGGAGGAGCGCTCGTCGCGGGCGAGTTGCTGCTGCCCCTCCGCGAGCCGCTCCGCGCTCGTGCCTTCCAACATCAGGTACTTCAGCTTCCACCGGGGCAGCACCGCCTTCACGGCCTCGGGAATCACCGCCACGGGAGGAGACTCCGTCCGACGACGCTCCTGCTCCTGGTGCTGCACGAAGAAGTAGCCGCCCACGCCCGTGCCGACGACGAGCAGCGTCAGTCCACCGACGAGCGCCCAGCGTCCTCCACCGGAGGAGCCACGCGAGCCCGGCATTTCCGCGGAGCCGGAGCGAACGTTGGACTGACTCCGGGCCGCACCCGACGCCGCGCGGGGATTGCTGCGGGGCTCGGAGCCCAGCGAAGGCACACCGGACGCAGCACGCGAGCCCTCCCGGGGCATCAGCTCCAGCGAATCGGCTCCACCCTCCTCCGGCGCGGTGAGCGGAGGCAGGAAGTCCGCCGTCCCGGGCGCGGCGACGGGCACCGGGGCCGCCGCCTTGGGCGCCCCTCCCGCGGGCTCACGCTGTCGACAGTCGTCGCAGATGCCGAGCGCCTGGTCGAACGGATCCAGCAGCGGTTTGTTGCACGTGCGGCAGCCCATGGTCGCGGGCTTGGGCGCGGCGGCCGCGACCGGAGCCGCCGCCGTGCGCTGCGGCGCCGCGGCTGCCGGCGGTGCCACGGAGACCGGCACCGCGCCGGGCTCCGACGAGATGCGCGCGACGGGCGCGGGCGGAGCCGTGGGTGCGGGCCCGAGGAAGTCGAGCAGCGGATCCCCTCCACCCGACGACTCGGGAGCCGGCCCCAGGGCCGCGAAGGGATCCACGGGGGGCGCCGTCGCGGGAGACGGCGCAGGCAGCGCGCCGAAGTCCGCGAACAGGTCCGCTTCCGGCGCCGCGGCTTTCGCGGGCCGGGCCTGTGGGGCGGGTGGCTCCACGGCGGCGGGCGGATTGCCGAAGTCGCCAAACAGGTCATCCGCCGGAGGGGGCGCGGACGACGCAGGGGTGGGCGCCGAGGGACGCGGCGGTGCGGCCGGCACGTCCCCTGAGGGCACGGCCGAAGGATCGCGCCGGACGAGCTGCAAGTTCCGGCAACGGGGACACTGCGCGCGGACACCCTTCGCCGTGATCAGTCGATCATCGATGGCATAGGCAGCCGCGCATTTCTGGCAGACGATGCGCATGAGTCAGTGCCGGAAGTGTCGCACTCCGGTCACCACCATGGCCATCCCATGTTCGTCGGCGGCCGAAATGACCTCCGCATCCCGAACAGAGCCGCCTGGCTGGATGACGCACGTCGCCCCCGCCCTGGCCGCCTCGTCCAGGCCGTCCCGGAAGGGGAAGAAGGCATCCGAGGCCACGGCGGCCCCCTGGAGGGCCTGTCCGCCGCGCTGCATCGCGATTCGGACCGAATCCACTCGATTCGTCTGTCCGCCGCCCTGGGCCAACAGCTGGCTGCCAGAGGCGAAGACGATGGCGTTGCTCTTGACGTGCTTGCAGACCTTCCAGGCGAACCGAAGGGCCCGCTCCTCGTCCGGTGTGGGTGCCCGCTTGGACACCACCTTCCAGCTCAATTCCGGTTCCACCGCGTCCCGGTCCATGAGGAGCAGCCCTCCGGACACGCTCCGGCCATCGAGCTGAGCCCTCGGCCGGGCGGTCGGCGAAGCCAGCGCCGCCCCCGCCTCCAGGAGCCGCAGGTTCTTCTTCGCCGCGAGCACCTGGAGCGCCGCCTGCGAGTAGGAGGGCGCGATGACCGCCTCCAGGAACGTCTCCGCCATGGCCTGGGCCGTGGCCTCGTCCACCTCGCGGTTGAACGCGACGATGCCACCGAAGGCGGAGATCTCATCCACCGCCCGCGCCGTGCGGTACGCCTTCACCAGCGAGTCATCCACCGCCACGCCACACGGCGTGTTGTGCTTGATGATGACGGCGGCGGGGTGCTCGGGGAACTCGAGCACCAGTCCCAGCGCGGCATCCAGGTCCAGGATGTTGTTGTACGAAAGCTCCTTGCCCTGCAGCACCCGGGCGAAGCCCACCGTCGGCTCCGAGGGCGCCGAGTGCTCGCGGTAGAAGGCGCCGCGCTGGTGCGGGTTCTCCCCGTAGCGCAGGTCCTGCGCCTTGCGGAACGACAGCGACAGCTCTCCGGGGAACGGCTCGCCCGCCTCGGCGGACAACCACGCGGAGATGGAGGCGTCGTAGGCCGCCGTGTGCGCGAACGCCTTGCGCATCAGCTTGCGGCGCGTCGCCTCGCCCACCGACTTCTGCTGCTCCAGCTCCGCGAGCACCGCGGGGTAGTCGTCCGGGTCCACGACGATGGCCACGTGACGGAAGTTCTTCGCGGAGGCGCGCACCATCGCGGGCCCGCCGATATCAATCTGCTCGATGACCTCCGCTTCGGCCGCGCCCGACGCCACCGTCTGGCGGAACGGATAGAGGTTCACGGCGACCAGGGAGATGGGCTCGATGCCGTGAGCCTTCATCTCCTCGCGGTCCGCCTCCAGCTCCAGCCGACCGAGGATGCCGCCGTGGATGCGCGGGTGGAGCGTCTTCACACGTCCGCCGAGAATCTCCGGACTGTGTGTGTGCTCGGACACCTGCGTGGCGGCGATACCGGCGCCCTTGAGCGCCTCCAACGTGCCACCCGTCGACAGCAGACGGTAGCCCAGGCCAACCAGCCCCTGGGCGAAGGGAACCAGACCTCGCTTATCGGAAACGCTGAGGAGAGCCAGCACGTGTGCGCCTCGGTGTGCGGGGAGCGGCGGTAGTAGCAACCACCCCCTGGGGTGTCAACGCAACACGTCGGCGCTACGTCGGCGGCAGCAAGCCGCCGGTCACTTCAAGGCTTGCGGGCCGAGACAGGAGGCTCGGCCTCGGTGGCCTCGCGCAGCTTCATCAGCCCGCGCGTCTCCACCTGGCGGATGCGCTCACGGGTGAGGTTCATGATTTCCCCCACCTCCTCGAGCGTGATGCCGCCCTTCTCCGCCACGTCCAGGGCACAGGTGTGCTCCAGCTCCCAGATTTCCTTGTCCGGGAAGTTGAGCTTGATGGACCCCGTCTCCGGATTCACATCCAGATAGAGGTTGTGCTTGCAGGAAACGAACATGCACGGGCGCGGACCGTTGACGCAGTCGGCGCGGGTGCGCGGACGCGTGTCGTCCATCTGCTTGAGCAGGTCCGCTTCTTCCGGGTCCACCTGACCCGTGAGACGTCGACGGCGCAAATCACGCGCCATCTCCTTGCGCGACATCGTCTTGGACCGTCGGCGCTCCTGCGCCAGGTCCTCTTGCGCCTGGTCTCCGCCCTCCTCCACTTGCTTCACTTCCGACATGTCCCCTCCACGTGAGGCCAGTCTAACCGGGTCCACCGGCTCCAGGGCCGGCATCTTATTGCGAACTCATCGTTTCGTCTTCGCGTGCGGTGACTGCGCTGCCCAGCCGGGCCACGTCCCGGACCAGATCCTGCGCTCTTTGCCGCAGCGTTGCCAACTCCGCCTCGAGCGAACGTCGGTGCTCTCCCCCGAAGGCTCGCTCTCCCAACTCGTCCCGCAGCCCATCCAATAGACCGCCGAGGTCCCGCTCCACCTGGTCGATGTGGTTGCTGTGGAACACGAAGGACTTCTTGATGTCCTCGAGGGTGTGCCCCTCCGCCATCATCTTCTTGATGACGTTGATGCGGCGCACCGCTTCCACCGGATAGAGCCCCAGGCTCCCCTGGTGCTTGCCCTTCCGCCCCACCCGACGGCTCCTCGGTAGCAACCCCGCCTGGACGTACTTGCGGAAGGTCGCTTCCGACAGACGCACGCCCCTCGGACGAAAGATTTCCAGAATCGCGCTCGCGGGAAGTCCTCCCGCGTTGTCGCGCTCAATCCGAGCAATCTCGTCGGGAGCCAGCAGGTCCATCGGTTCCATTGAATATAAGCTACTCAGAGGAGGATACTGAGTGCCAGAAACAGGCCTTCGGTGTCAAGGCAGACCGCTACAGGTCCGTTGCGGTGTCGGCCGGTTCACGTTTCGAGAAAGAGGGCGCGAGGACACATCCGCGCGTCACGGCGCGGTGTCACGACGGGGGTAGATGGAGACCCGGAGCGCCTCGAACAGCACGAACCGCGGGCGAGACGACGGCGCCCGTTGGGCACGCACGCGTCAGCGCGGGGTCGACAGGGGGATGCGGGATGCGCCGAGGTGGCGCGGACTCAGCGGCCGCGCGGCGAGCGGAACTCGCGCGTCACCGTGGCGCCGGCGGTGATGGTGACGTCGAAGCGCTTCTCGCCCAAGGGGTGCTTGAACAGCAGCGTGTACGTGCCGGGGGCCAGCTTGTAGGAGGCGCGTCCCGAGACTTCGCCCAGGCGTCGCCCATCCAGGAACACCGTCGCGTACGGGGTTGCCCGGAGTTGGAGCAGGCCCGTCGCGCTGGGCGCGGCTCGCGGCGTGGATTCCGAGCGGACCTCCGGGTCGACGGCCTTCGAGCCGGTACCAAGAACGGCCTCTCGCTTCAGGCCTTCCACTTCCGCATCCGACTCGGAGGGCACTGGCTCGGGGCTCGCGGCGGGCGGAGTGGTGCCTGACGCGACGGAGCCCGGCTCGGCCTGGGACGGCGTCACGGCGGGCACCGGGCCGTTCGTCTCCTTCACGACACTTCCGCCAGGATCGCCCCCAGGAGGCGCGCTATCGGTGGGCGCCGGTGGGGTGGCTCCGGTGGGCGTGCCGTCCTTCGGAGCGGCGGCCAAGGGGCCGTTGCCAGTGGTGGCCGTCTCCGTCGACGGGTCTCCTCGGAGGCCATTCATCACCCCGGCCCCCACGATGAGCAGCAACCCCAGGCTCATGGTGAGACCCAACATGCGACGAGGCCGGAGCCACACCGAGGGCTTCGGCCTTCCCGGTGAGGTATCGGTGACGGTGGGGACCTCGCTGCCGGAGAGGGACTGAGGCCCCCTCTCTCGCGCATCCAGCACGGGCGCTCCGGTCGAAGGTGCGCTCGACGCGTGCCCACTGGAGGTTGCCCCGGCACCGCGTTCCTTGGAGTCGCGCTGTTCGTGAGAGGCGGTCGACAGCTCAGGAGCCACGGACGCAGACACGACATCGGCACGCCCGGAGTTCGACGGGAGGGCCATCTCCGAGGCGGGCGTCAGCGCATCGGAGGAGTCCCGCTCGCTAGCATTCGCCGGGAGATCCTCCTCCCAGGTTCCGTCTTCCTCGGAGTCTTCCCACGAAGCCCCGATACTCCCCTGCTTCGCCGGGCTCATCGCGTCGGCATCACGCGAGGGCCGCACGGCCTGCCCCGACTCGGAGTTTTGTCCGGAGGGCTCGACGTCGCCGCGCGCCTCCTCGTCGCCACGCAGCGAGGAGCGCTCCGACTCGGCGCCTCGCGGAGACGCATCGGCGGGTGCCTGCGTGGCGACCGGCGCCAGCCCACCCGAACGGCTCGGTGTCTTCGTGGGCACCGACGTGCTCTCGGCGCGAAGCCCATCGCCAGTGCCCGATGAGTTCATCGCCACGGACGCCAGCTCGCCCGAACGGCTCGGCGCCTTCGTGGGTGCCGATGTGTTGTCGGGGTGAAGCCCTTCCCCCTGAGAACCACTCGCCACGGGCGACAGCCCACTCGAACGGCTCGGCGTCTTCGTGGGCGCCGGCGTGACGTCGGAGCGCGGATCTCCACCGGCGCCCTCTTCCGACGAAGCCACGGCGGGCGTCCCCTCGGGACGGCTCGGGCGCACCGTGGCGATGGGCGCGGCCAGCGGCGGCAATGGCGCGTTCGCGCGAGGCACGGGTGACGAAGCCACCGCGGGCAGCGGCATCATCGGCGTGGCCATGGGCGGCAGCGGCACGGACAGCGCCTCCACGTCCTCACTCCGACGAGGAAGCACGAACGTGGACGCATCCACGTCCTCATCGGGCGAGGACGGCACCGCCACACCCACGCGTCCCGCCGCCATCACCGCCGTGGGTTCCCTGCGCGGCGCTGGCACATCGTCATCATCGTCGTCGGGAACCGGCGTCCCCTGGACCACGTGCGTGCGCTCCTGCACCGTGGGCATCGCCTGCGTGAGGCTCCCGGGGAACAGGCGCCGCAGGAAGGCGCCCAGGTCCGTGTCGTCCACCGACGTCGCGTGCTTCAACACGCACTGGGCCAGGGCACGCTCCAGCTCACCCGCCGTCTGGAAGCGCGCGGACGGGTCGCGCTCCAGCGCGCGCATCACCACCGCGTCCAGCTCCGGAGGCACCTCCGGGTTGAGCCGGGCCGGCGGAGCAATGGCGCTGTGCTGCACCGCGCGCAGCACCGCCAGCTCCGAGTCCCCGTCGAACAACCGCCCGCCCGTCAGCATCTCCCACAGCACCACGCCCAGCGCGAAGAGGTCCGTGCGGGAGTCCACCGCCTCCCCTCGCGCCTGCTCCGGGGACATGTACGCGAACTTGCCCTTGAGCACTCCGGGCTGCGTCAGCTTCTTGCCGGCCTTCGCGATGCCGAAGTCCGTCAGCTTCACCGCGCCGTCGTATGACAGCAGCACGTTGTGCGGCGTGACGTCCCGGTGCACCAGGTCGAGCGGCTGCCCGTTCACCTTCAGCCGATGCGCGTAGTGCAGCCCCCGAGCCACCTCCGCGCCAATGTGCGCCACCAGCATCGGAGGCACCGGGTCCATCATCTCCTTGGACCGCCGCCGCAGCTCCCACAAGGAGCAGCCACGCACGTACTCCATGGCCAGGTAGTACGTGTCCTCGTGCTTGTCGAAGTCGAAGATCTGCACCACGTTCTCGTGGTTCAGCCGCGAGGCCAGCCGGGCCTCCGCGATGAACATCCCCACGAACTCCGGGTCGCTGGCGAGGAAGGCACGCACCCGCTTGATGACGACTTCCTTCTCGAAACCCTCCGCGCCCCGCGCGGTGCACAGGTAGATCTCCGCCATCCCGCCCTCCGCGAGCTTGCGGCGGACGACGTACTTGCCGATCTGCATGCCGGCGACGAGCGTCAAGAGGGCTTCCGGAACATGCGCTATTCGAACTTCACACTCACCACGTTGAGGTCGATGGCCTTCACCTCGATACGTCGACTGAGCGTCTTCTTGAGGTCGGGGTTGAAGAATTTGCAGTCATAGGTGCCGACGCGCAGCTCCACCGCCTCGAACGGCGTCTCCCCCAGCTTCTTCCCTCCGCACGTCACCTCCGCCCACGGCCGCACCGCGAAGCGGACCTTGGCCGTGCGCGTCTCCGCCCGCGACTCCTGCCTCGGAGGACGCGGCGGCGTCACGGGAGGCGCCACCCGAGCCTCCGGATGCAGCGTGAAGCGCTCCACCTGCTCCGGCCCCGAGCCCACCGTCACCGTGCGCTCACTCGGCTGATGCTTCGCGGCCTCGACCCGGACTGCCAGCGCGACACCCGGCGCGGCCTCCAGCATCACCGGCGCCGCGCCCTGCGGCCGCCCATCCACGATGACGACGGCCTGCGCGGGCTGCGCCTCCACCCGCAGCCGCACCTTCACCACGGCCGCGGGCTCCTGGGCCGGCGGCGCGTTCTCCACGGCCACGGGCGGCGTCTCCGGCACATGCGCCTGCTGCACCACCGGCACCAGCCGCAGCACGCCCAGCGGCACCGGCCCCGTGGCCTGGACCTCCAGCTCCGTCCGCAGCTCCTGGTAGCCCTCGCGCGACAGCACGAGCGAATAACGCCCCTCGGGCATCGCGGGCAGCGTCACCGGCGTGCGCTCCGCCAGCTCCTGCCCGTCGAACATGACCCGCGCCCCCGTGGGCACGGACTCGACGCGCGCGGGCGCCTGCGCGGCGGGCCCCGGCTTCAGCCAGCCCCACAGCAGCACCAGGACCACCAGCCCCAACCCCACCGTGGGAATCCACCACCCCAGCCGCGAGGCCGGGGGCGGCGTCTCCGCCTGACGCCCCGCCGCGGCCTTCTTGCGCCCGGGCCGAGACATCCCCAGCGACAGCGTGGGCGCGTCCTCCTCCTGCTCCTCCAGCGCGTCCAGGGCCGCGGCGCCCCGAGGCAGCGGCAGCGCCAATCGTGACGGCCGGGGCAGCGGTCCCGCCATCTCCGGCATGGCCAGCGTCGGCGCGTCCTCCTCCACGTGATGCACGACGGCGGGCATGGGCCGCGTGACGGCGCGCCCCTCCGCCCCCTGCGACTCCTGCTCCCGCGCCTGCGGGTTCGACACGCGCGAAGCGGCACGCCCCTCGACGGGCTTCGGCTCGGTGGCGGCCTTCACGTCCGTCAGCGTCGCGCGCGCGGCGGCGCGGCCATCCATCGTCGGCGCGTCCTCTTCCACCCGATGGACCGCCGGCACCGCGCCCAGGCCCGAACGCGAGGTCCTGTCCGGGGGTGCCGACTCCACCGCGCGGCGCTGCCCGGTCATCCGGGAGCTGGGCGACTCCAGCTCGATGCGCCCCGTCCTCCCCGTTCCACGAGGCCGCAGCGCCGCCGTCTCCCCCTCCGGCGCCACACTGGCGCGAGACAGCGCGGGCCGCAGCCCCGAACGCCGCGAGCTCGCGTCCTGACGCCCGGAGCCCGACGCCGGATCCGAGTCCTCCATCAACAGCTCGCCCGAGCGCGCCTCCGACGCCAGCCGCTCCGCGTAGATCTCCTTCATGTACGCGCCGACATGGGCCGTCGACGACGGCAACCGACGCTCCGTCAGCCAGTCCTCCAGCGCCAGCTGCAGGTGGACCGCTTCCTGGTAGCGCTCCGCCGGGTCCTTCGCGAGCGCCTTGAGGACGATGGCGTCCAGATCTTGCGGCACGCGCGGCGTCACCTGCGACGGCGGCGCCACCTTGCACTCGGCCACGGCGGCCAGCGTCTGGATGTCACTGGGGCGCTTGAACAGGCGCGTACTCGTGAGCAGCTCGTACAGCACCACGCCCAGCGCGAAGATGTCCGAGCGACAATCCACGCGCTGCCCCGCCGCCTGCTCCGGCGACATGTACGAATACTTCCCCTTCAGCACGCCCGAGCGCGTGACGGTGGCCTGGTCCGCCGCCTTGGCGATGCCGAAGTCCACCACCTTCACGCCGCCTTCGAACGTGACGAGGATGTTCTGCGGGGACACGTCGCGGTGGACGATGTCCAGCGGCCGGCCCGACGTCGGGTCCGTGCGCTTGTGCGCGTAGTCCAGGCCCGAGCACGCCTCGATGAGGATGCGGCACACCAGCGGCACCGGTATCGGCTGCCCCACGGCCTCCGACTGCTTCCACACCCGCCGCATGTCCTCGCCATGGATGTACTCCATGGCGATGAAGAACGAGTCGTCCTGCGCGCCCAGGTCGAAAATCTGCACGACGTTGGCGTGATTGAGCCGCGCGGCGATTCGCGCCTCGTCCAGGAACATCTTGACGAAGTCGTCGTTCTCCGCGAGGTGCGGAAGAATTCGCTTCACCACCACCAGCTTCTCGAAGCCCTCCGGACCTGGCTGGCGCGCGAGATACAGCTGCGCCATCCCGCCCATGGCGAGTCGCTTCAGGAGCTGGTACCTGCCATACGTTTCAATGGTCACGGCGACCTGACCGCACCCCACGGGGAAAACCCACGGCCCGTGGCCTTCCGGGATCCGGGCGCGGCGAAGCCCGGAGCGTAAGCGCACAGGACAGGGGGGTCAAACCCTTGTAGGCACGGCGGAACCGACGGCGCCGCGATTACCTCCGAGCGGCACGGACCTCGCGCGACTCCCGCATCAGCGCCTCCAACTCGTCCAGGTGCCGCTTGAGCACCGGCATCAGCACCGGCGCCGCGTCCACCCGGTCGAACAGGTCCAGGACCCGGTCCACCTTACGCTCGATTTCCTGGGCTCGAGCCGGAGTAATCCGGCGGAGCAGCATGTCCGCGCCGGCCTCCATCAGCGCGCGGGCCACGGCGTCCCGGGAAGCGAGCGGCTCTTGCTGTCGGCGGCCCTCACCCTGGATGACCCGCAGGCCCGGGGCGCGCGCCGGGGAAGCGCGACCCGCGCTCGTCGTCTTCGTGTTTTCGGAGTCTGGGGACATCACCGGGTGCCTCCTCGGCGGGCGCGGGTACGACCTCAGGGTACACACCGTGAGGAGCCCTCCAATTTTCTGGTCATCCGCACAGGCGGAAGCAGACCTGTAGCACCCGGGACCGACATGAACGTCGAGGGCCGGATGACCGGCCCTTCGACTGGCTCACACATCGAGCCTGCTCCCCCGCTTCAGCCCGCGTCGCAGGAGCGACGGTAGGAGATGGCCACCTTGGCGCCCGGCGCCGGCACGTTGGCGAAGATGACGCTGTTGGTGGGGGCGTCGTAGCGCCAGCCCGTCGTCACCGGGGCGCCGTCCACCGTCACCGTGACGCTGCCCGGCTCCGGCGCGTCGCTGAGCGGGAAGCGGTCCTGCGCGGAGAAGGCCTTGTTGGCCACGGCGGCCAGGAGGGGCCCATAGTTGGCCGCGCACACGTTCATCACCTCGCCGCCGGTGCGCGCCGTCGCCTCCGAGTAGCGCGTGCCGGAGCCGCCCGCGGTGCCACACGCCGTCGCCGTGGGGGCAATGGCGTAGAACGTCGCGCGCTGCGGCTGGTTCTGCCCCTTTCGCTGCTGCGCCCACTGCACGTAGGTGTCCACCGCGTCCGGCGAGTGGTCGTCCTCGTCACCCACGAAGACGACGACCAGCGCCGCCGAGTCGCGCAGGAAGCCCAGGTTGCCGTCCTGCGGCACGGGCGTGCGCGGGTCATCCGCGGTGTTCACCAGCGGCGGAGACAGCGCGCGGCGCATCGCCTCGAAGCCCTGCTCCACCTGGGCGCACTGCCCCACCTGCACGTTCTGCTGGAGCAGCGCCGTCAGGTTCGCCATGCCGTTGGTGAGGATGCGGGGCCGGGCGTTGTTGACCGGGAAGAAGCGTCCCGCCTCGCCGCCCTGCGCGCCGCCGGGGCACGTCCCCGACACCGCCGTGATACCCGTCGTGGTGACGGCCACGTGCATGTCCACCTTTTTGGCGAGCGCCGCGTCCACGAACGAGGGGATGGCGGACACCAGACGCGGGTGCTCCTCCACCATGGACGCGGTGTTGTCCACGACGAAGAGGACGTCCACCTTGCTCACGTCCTGCTGGGTGAAGGTGTCCGTCTTGTCCACGCGCTTGGAGGACTCGCCGATGAGCGGCACCAGCAGCGGCGCCGGCAAATCGCTGGAGCTCACGAAGAGCGGCGACAGGTTCATGCCGTACACCTGCGCGGCGTAGTCCAGGTCGACCGTGAAGGCCTCGCCCGGCTGCAGCGTGAAGGGCAAGGGCGCGGGCACGCCGCCCACGGTGAACTCGCCATCCGTGGTGCCAGGGCCAATCCACACGTTGGAAACCGACACGGGCATGGTGCACGCGTTGAGGTAGTTCACCTCGCGCGGCTCGGGAGGACAGTCGCGCCGCGCCACGCCCCAGTCCACGTACCAGGGCGACGCCATCAGACACGTCGCCTGCGAGTGGGCCAGCAGCGGCACGAGGATGACGGGATTCGCCGGGTCCATCTGCTCCACCTGGAGCATGCCCGTGAAGTCTCCGCCCGCATGGGGTGCCTGGAAGGCCACCTGGAAGCTGAACCAGTCCCCCGGATAGATGATGACGCCGAAGAGGTCCCCGCCCGGCATGCGGAAGCTGCCGCCGCCATTGTCGCGCAGCCGGATGTTCTTCACCGGGCACAGGTCCGTGCCCTTGTTCTCCAGCTTCACGCCCAGCACCGCGCCCCGGCCCGGAGGCACCGTGCCGAAGTCCACCGCGAGCGGCGTCACCGTGAGGTCGCAGGGCGCGTGCTCCTCCGCCTCGCCCTGGAAGTCCAGCTCCACGGTCGCCGCCGAGTACGCGTTCGTCGTCATCACCAGCACGCCCGCGGACGAGCCTGGACGCGTGGGCTCGTAGAAGACGGGGATGTTGACCTCCTGCCCCGGCTGCAGCGTGTACGGCATGGCCAGCGGGGTGTGGTTGAACTGGGGCGCGCCGGAGGGGTCCGGCTGCCACGCCAGCGTCTCCAGCGTGAGCGCGCCCGCGTTGGAGGAGCCGCAGTTCTTCACGTTGACGATGACGCGCGTCTTCGAGCCCAGCGGCTGCTTGCCGAAGTCGTACGTCACCGGGGCCACGCACAGCTCCGCCGCGCCGCCGAAGCCCTTGAGCTTCACGTCCGTGGTGGGGTGTCGCTTGCTCACCACGTGATAGCGGGCCATGTCCTCCGCGGGGCCCATGTGGCCGGGGCTGTAGCGAATGTTGAAGCCGCGCACCTCGCCCGGCTGGAGCACCAGCGGGAAGCCCGCGTTCGCCTGCGAGTAGGAAGCGTCCAGCCCGTCGAGCGTCAGCGAGGTTACCGTCATCGGCTCGGTGCTGATGTTGCGGATGCGCGACTCGCGGATGGCGTCGCGGTCCACCGGCACCGCCGCGAAGTCCAACACCGGCGGCTCCGCCACCACCGCCTGCTCCAGCGCCTCCGCCATCAGTTGCACCGGCACGTCCGCGCAGCCCCGGCACGGCGTCACCGCCAGCACCACCTGCTTGCGGCCCACGCGCACGGGGTTGAACGTCAAGGACAGCTCCGCGCGGCCGCCCGGGGCGACGACCATGGGCCCCGCCACGAACTCGTCGCGGTCCGCGCCGACCAGGCGGGGTGTCACCTCCACCGGCAGCTCCGTGGGGTTCTCCAACGTCAGCGCCAGCGTCTTCGTCGAGTCCGCCTCGATGCGCCCGAAGTCCAGCACCCGGGGCGACACCCGCGCCCACGCGTCGATGCCCAGGCCCGTCAGGGGGATGCGCAACAGCGGTTCGATGCGCGTGTCGGAGCGCACCACCAGCATCGCCCCCTGGCCGCCCGCCATCATGGGCGCGAAGCGCACGCGCAGGGCACACGCACTGCCTGGCGCCAGGCTGTGGGGTCCCTCATGGGTGAACTCCGCCCGGTAGGCCCCTTCAGGACCCTCCACCCAGACCTCGTTCACATCGACGGGGGCCCGCCCCACGTTGCGCAGCGAGATTTCCGTCTCGCGTGCATCGAAGAGGGCGACCTTCTCGAAGTCCATCCCACCCGGGGTCGCCGTCAGACGCCCGTCCGCGAGGGACGACCGTTCGCGATCCGCACACCCCGCAGCCACCAGCCCCAACACCGCGAGGGCCCAAATGCCCCAGCGCCCCGTCATGGCCTCCACCCCTTCCCCACGCCCATCGCCCAGGTCCGCCCACAGCCTCAAACGAGGCGCTGGAGCGGATCAGTTGGCGAAACTAGGCACCCACCCATGGGCGGGCAACCACCCACGAAGGACAATCCCGGTGTCAGGGGGCCCCGCCCCGTTCACTTTCAAATCTTCGGGATTCGCAGCGTCTTGCTGATCATCGCGCTGCCGCTGGCCGCGTACAGCAGCACCAGCGGATGCAACACCACCGGCCCCACGTCCCACGCGCCCCCCAGCAGCGTGTCGCCAATGCGGCCCATCCACGTGGCCGCCGCCAGCACCATCACCAGCGCGAGGCTGGTGGGGATGGGCGTGCCCTCGAAGTACTTCACCTTCCCCGTCGCGTCCGCCAGCTCCGCCGACGTGACGTTGAAGCGCGCCAGCCGGCTGATGCCACACGCCACGAAGTACAGGAGCACCGCCACGTCCAGCGCCCCCCGCATCCCCACCGCGAAGGCCAGCGCGGCGGGCGCCATGCCGAAGGAGATGACGTCCGCCAGGGAGTCCAGGTCCGCCCCCAGCGGCGACTTCTTGTAGCGCCACCGGGCGATGCGCCCGTCCAGGACGTCCATCACCAGCGCCACCGGCATCAACGCGAAGGCCACCCACAGGAAGCCCACGCGCCACGTGGCCAGGTACTGCATCGCGGCGAGGATGGTCCCCGCGCCCGCGAAGCCGTTGCCGAGCGTCACGAAGTCGGCGAGCACGAAGGTGCGAATCATCGAGAAGTGGCGGCGTGGGCGGCGGGCACGCGGCTGCTCGGTCGTCATATCCGCGTTCTCCTAGCACAGTGAATCCTCACTGCCCGTCCCTCACTGCCGCGTTTCTTGCCGCAGTGCGTCTGACTCCAGGCTCCCAGGAAAAGTCAAACCTCAGAAAACTTTTGACGTGTGGATCAGCCCCTTCCTACGCTCGCGCCCATCCATGCCTCCAAACCAATCCGTGTCCTCTTCGCGGGGGGCGACCTGGAAGTCCGGGCGCTCCCGCTGGCACCTCCCCCTTCTCGCCGGCCTGAGTCTCGCCTTCGCCACCGCATGTGGTGAGGATGATGACGGAGGCCCGGTGACGCCACCCGTGGAAGGCCCTCCGAAGTACGAGGCCACCATCCGGCGCACGGCGCACGGAATCCCTCACATCATCGCCAATGACATGGGCAGCCTGTCCTACGGACAGGGCTACGCGTTCGCCAAGGACCATGTCTGCATCCTGTCGGACCAGATCCTCAAGGTCCGCGGTGAGCGCGCGCGCTACCTGGGGGCGGGCCCCGGCAACACCTACGCGGGCAGCGACTTCGGCTACCGCGTCCTCCAGCTCCAGGAGAAGGCCCAGGCGGCCTTCCCCACCCTGCCGGCGGACATCCAGGAGATGTTCAACGGCTACGCGGCGGGCTTCAACAAGTACCTGTCGGAGACGCCGGCGGCGGAGCTCCCCGCGCCCTGCACCAACGCCCCCTGGGTCAAGCCCATCCAGGGCGTGGACCTCCTGGCCTATGACATCAGCGTGGGCCTGGCGGGCAGCGCCTACCAGCTCATCCTCGCCATCGCCGCGGCCTCGCCCCCCATCCCGGGCGCGGGCTCCGAGGGCCGTCCGGTGCCGGGCAGCTTCAAGGTGGAGCGTCCGGACTTCAGCCAGGTCGGCAGCAACGGCTGGGCCATTGGCGCGGACCGCTCCGCGTCGGGCCACGGCATGGTGGTGGCCAACCCGCACTTCCCCTGGGAAGGCGAGCTGAAGCTCTGGGAGAGCCAGCTCACCGTGCCCGGCCAGCTCAACGTGTACGGCGTGGGCCTGCTGGGCGTGCCCGCGGTGCTCATCGGCTTCAACGACAACGTGGCCTGGACGCACACGTTCTCCTCGGGCCAGCGCATGACGCTCTACGGGCTCCAGCTCGTGCCGGGCAAGCCCACCCGCTACAAGTACGGCACCGAGGAGCGGGACATGACCGCCCGCGACATCACCATCCTGGTGCGGCTGCCGGAGGGCTCGCTGACCAACATCACCCAGCGCTTCTACAGCAGCCACTACGGCCCGGTCATCGTCATCCCCGGCACCGCCCCGTGGACCACGCAGTCGGTGCTCAGCTTCCGCGACACCAACCTGGACAACACCCAGCTCGTCACCCAGTTCGTCGGAATGAACCGGGCCAAGAGCCTGGAGGAGTTCCAGAACGTCTACGCCAACGTCCAGGGCATCCCCTGGGTCAACACCATGGCGGCGGACCGGGCCGGCAACGTCTGGTACACGGACGCGACGCCCACCCCCAACCTCACGGCCACGGCCATCGGCACGTGGCGCGCGGCCTCCAGCGGCCTGGATCCGGCGACCACCGCCATCTGGCAGAGCATGGGCCTGGTGCTCCTCGACGGCAGCAACCCGGAGAACGAGTGGCGTGACGCCGCGGGCGCCCGCGGGCCGGGCCTCGTGCCCTTCAGCGGGGTTCCGAAGCTGGCCCGCCGCGACTTCGTCTTCAACGCGAACGACAGCTACTGGCTGGCCAACCCGAGCCAGCCCCTCACGGGCTTCTCGCCCCTGCACGGCCTGGAAGGCGTGGGCCAGACGCCGCGCACGCGCATGAACGCCGTCCTGCTCACGGAGGAGAACGGCGCGTCCGGCTCCGACTACAAGTTCACCGTGGCGGAGCTGGAGAACGCCATCCTCGGCAACCGCGGCATGACGGCGGAGCTGCTGAGGGATCAGCTCGTCGCGCGCTGCACGGGCAAGACGACGGTGCAGTACAACACCACGCTCGTGGACATCCGCCAGGGCTGCGCGGCGTTGGCCACGTGGGACCTGCGCTACGACGTGGGCAGCCGGGGCGCGGCCCTGTGGCGCGAGTTCAGCGGCCACTTCAGCATGGGCGCCCTGTCCAACGGCGGCACGGGCACGCTGTTCGCCAACCCGTTCAACGTGGCCCAGCCCATCGCCACCCCGAACACGCTGGCCGCCGAGCCGGCGGCGGGCACCGACCCGACGATGCTCGCCCTGGCCGCGGCGGTCTACCGCCTCCAGGTCGCCGGCATCCCCGTGGACGCGCCGCTGGGTGACTCGCAGTACACCACCCGCGTGGACGGCAAGAAGATCCCCATCCACGGCGGCGGCTCCTACGACGGCACGGCGAACGTCGTCTCGTGGGGCACGCTCAAGTCCACCACGCCCGACTCCGACTTCAGCGCGGTGCGCGGCACGCAGCTGCTCAACTCCCGCACCAACCTCACGAACACCGGCTACGTCATCAACAACGGCAGCAGCTTCATCATGGCCATGGAGTTCACCGACACGGGCGTGAATGGCCGCGCGGTGCTGACCTACAGCGAGTCCAGCGACAAGAACTCGCCGTACTTCTCCGACCAGACGGAGCTGTTCTCCAACAAGCAGTGGCGGCCCATCGTCTTCACCGAGGAGGCCATCGCCGCCACCAAGGTGGAGGAGAAGAAGATCTCCGGCAACTGACGTCCTCCGGGGCTCCCCCTCTCACGAAGGGGAGCCCCGAGCAGTCCCAAGCCCCTGCTCCGGCGGGGGCTTTTTGCTTTCGCGCGGACACTTGGGGCCCCGGAAGGGAAGTCCTCTGTCCGCCCGGCGATGCCCGCCCTGTCGGGAGGCTACCGCTCCGGCGATGCGAACCCAGGATGCCCTGGCAGACCGCCCGGCACCGCATGGCGTCACGCGGTGAAACGGCCCCGGGGGCAACGGTTCTGCGAAGGAGCGGCGGTTCGCCATGACGACACCCGTCTACAAGACAGCCATCATCGACAGGGTCTTCTTCCTGCGCTGGGAGGCTCCCCCCAACCGGGAGGACATCCAAGCGGTGTTCCAGCAGATGCGCGAAACGCATGAGCGGCTCAAGCCGCCCCTCGTCCTGGTGGCGAGCCTGTCATCCAGGTCCGCGGTGCCCAACAGCGAGCAGCGCAACAACCTCTCCGCCTTCCAGTCCGACGCGCGACCGCTCTTCACCCAGATTCACGCCATCGTCGAGGGCAACGACCTCCAGTACAACCTCCAGCGCGTCATCATCGCCGGCATCAACATCGTCACGCGCACCCACGACGAGACGCTCCAGCGCGTCCACCAGCGCGCCGAGCAGGTGGCCCCGCTGCTCTCCGACAGTCTGGGCGTGGACGGCTCGAAGGTCATCGAGGAGGCGCGCAAGCGCGGCGTGGTGTGAGACGGGCGAGGGCGCGTCGGCCCGCCGTCCTCACGACATGGGCTGACGCGCCGGCAGCTTCGTGGGCCTGACGGCGGCCCGCACGTAGTGGTGGTCGAACAGGTCCACGTAGAGGTACTCCGGCCACGACACCATCGCGCGCGCGCCGAGCATCACCCCGCGCATCAGCTCGCTCACCATCATCCCCGCGGCCGTCGTCGCTCCGACGACGCACGTGGGGGCGTGGCCTCGACCCTCGAAGCACGCGTCCATCGCGTCCTGTGACAGGTAGCTCCCCAGGTGGGGAATGATGGCCGGCAGGTCCACGCGGCCATCCGGGAGGATGTAGAGCTGCTCGTACAGCGGCGCATCCGGTTGGAAGACATGCAACGCGGCGCCAAACCCCAGCATCAGCCCCGTCATCGCCGGCACGCCGCGCTCACGACATGCGCGGTGCAGTGCCTGCTTCGCCCCCGCGCCCGCGATGTCGATGACCTCCACCACGTAGTCCACTGGCGGCAGGCCCTCGCCCCCCGACAGCACGTCCTCCACGTTGGCCTCGGTGATGCCCGCCCCCACGCGCCGCAGCCGCAGCTCCGGGTGGATGTCCAGGCACATGCGCCCCACCACCTCCACCTTGGACTGGCCGAGTGTGCTCTCGAAGCAGCCCGCCTGGCGGTTCATGTTGTGCCGCTCGTAGGTGTCGAAGTCCGCCAGCGTCAGGCACCCCAGCCCCAGCCGCGCCAGGTCCACCGCGCACTGGCCTCCGGCGCCTCCCACTCCCGCGACCAGGACGTGCGTGCGGGCCAGCCGCGCCATCACCTCCGGACCGATGACGCCCAGGTTGCGCTCGAAACGGGGCTCCACCATGACGCCTCCACTTTCTCCCCACGAGGCGCCGAGGTGCTCGTCGCGCGCGCCGTCCTCCGCCCCGCCGGGAGATGTGGATGTGGTCCTCGATTTTCGGACCCGGGAGGGTGGCGAGCACCCAGGTGTTCAGCACTCCCCCTCCCCGAAGGACGTTGTCCGCCGCAGGGCACTCCAGACGTCTTCCATCGCGTGATTCGCTCCGGCAAGCCCGCACCGCCGCGTGCTCCTCGGAAGCCACACCCGTGATGCCCCTGCTTCAGTCGTGAAGCGGGTCACCGGAACCACACCCACCAGGGCATGTCAGACGGTTGCTTCACAGTGGACAGCAAGCGTGAAGTCCAGAGATAGAAGACACTCCAAGGCTTTCGCGTGTTCATTGCCTGGCTTGAATTGTGCTCTGCGGGTGACACGGCACGGGGGAGCTTCGACCCGTCAACACGCAGCGTCCCCCGAACCCTTCTTCTTCGACTCGAGGTTTCTATGCGTTCGTGGTTCAGCCTTTCTGTTTGTCTGACATTCCTGTCGCTGGGTTGTGGAATTTCCGAGACGCCCTCAACCCCAGAAGACTTACGCGACAGCGCGACGGAGGCGCTGGTCTCCGGGGTCTCCTCGCTGGAAGGTGTCGCCAGCAGCGCCTCCACCCGGTGGGCTTCGCGCGAGCCGGTGTTCGGCGACGTCGCGCACTACCGGTTCGAGCTCCAGGTGGGTCCCGGCGCGAATGACACCGTCACCGTGCACCGCGTGGTGAAGGAGCGCGCGCCGTGGGTGCCCGCCAGGGCGAACCGGGCGGTGTTCCTGGTGCATGGCGATGCGTGGGGTTTCGACGCGGCCTTCCTCTCCAGCGTGGGGTCCGCGCATGTGCCGGCGAACCACTCCATCGCGGCCTATCTGGCCCAGGAGAACGTGGACGTGTGGGGCATCGACATGCGCTGGGTCGGGGTGCCCGCGGGGACGCAGGACTTCGGCTTCATGGCGGGGTGGAACCTGGGCACGCACGCGAAGGACGTGGGCACGGGCCTGCTGCTGGCGCGGACGCTGCGGCTCGCGGGCGGCAACGTGGATTCGATGCACCTGCTCGCGTGGAGCCGGGGCGCGATGGTCGCCTTCGCCTATCTCAACTCGGAGGCGCGGCTGCCCCGGCTGCTGCGACAGGTGGACGGCTTCATCCCCGTGGACATGGCGGTGCGCCACGCGCCCCAGTTCGCGCAGCAGCAGGCATGGGCGTGTGAGCGTCACACGGCGCTGAAGGCCCGGCGCGACGCGGGCGTCACGGAGGGTGGCCTCCTGGGCCCCGCGCCCGGCATCACCCTCCAGTACATCGGCCTGTTGGCGGCCACGGCCCCGGACGCGCCGTCCCCGCTGCTGCCGGATGACGTCTTCGGCCCCGGCACGGGCCGGCCCACCAACCGCCGTGCCGCCATCGTCTCCGCGGCGGCCACGGGCGCGCTGCTGGCGCCGCTGCCGGCCCTCACCCCGGGCTACCACCTGATGGCGGGCATCCCCGACGCGACGGGCCTGCCGGGCAGCATGACGTACACCTCCGAGCCCTACCTCTACGAGTACGCCCAGCGCGCGGCGCCCTACCAGAGCCTCAACGAAGTCGTGGAGTCGGACGCGTGGACGTGTGGCCTGGACGTGCCCTACGACGACCACCTCCAGCGCGTGACGGTGCCGGTGCTCTACGTGGGCGCGGGCGGCGGCGTAGGTGAGTACGGCGTTCACTCCACGACGCTGCTCGGCAGCCAGGACGTCTCGTCGCTCGTCGTTCGCGACCTGCCGACGGCCGCGCGCGCGCTCGACTTCGGGCACGCGGACCTGTTCCTCGCGGACACCGCTCCGCAGCGCGTGTGGCAGCCCATCCTCCAGTGGGTGCGCGCCCACTAGCGACAGCCGGACTCAGTCCGATTTCCAGAGACCGTGGCGCCGGGCCCTGCGGCCCAGCGTCACGGGGTCCATGCCCAGCGCCACGGCCGCGCGCCGCAGCACCCCGCCATGGCGCTCCAGGGCCTCGCGGATGAGCTCGCGCTCCACCCGCTCCAGCCGCGCGCGCAGCGAGCCATCTCCCGCCAGCTCGTTGCGCGCCGGGGACACCGTCACGAGCGAGGGTGGCAGCAGCCGGCGCGACACCACCTCTCCCGGACGCGACAGCAGCACGGCGCGCTCCAGCACGTTGCGCAGCTCGCGCACGTTGCCCGGCCACGGGTAGGAGCGCAGCATGTCCTCCACGTCCTGGGACATGCCGCTGGCCGAGCGGCGCAAGACCCGGTTGAACACGTGCAGGAAGTAGCGCGCCAGCTCCGGCACGTCCTCGGGCCGCTCGCGCAGCGGGGGGATGTCGATGGTGAAGCTGTTGAGGCGATAGAAGAGGTCCGAGCGGAAGCGTCCGGCGCGAACCTCCTCTCCCAGGTCCTTGTTGCTCGCGGCCAGGACGCGCACGTCCACGTGCCGCACCTGGGTGCCACCCACCGGACGGACATCGCCCGTCTCCAGCACGCGCAGGAGCTTCGCCTGGAGGTTGGGCGTCGTGTTCTCGATTTCGTCCAGGAAGATGGTGCCGCCGTTGGCCAGGACGAACAGCCCCGGATGGTCCGCCACCGCGTTGGTGAAGGCGCCCTTCACGTGGCCGAACAGCTCGCTCTCCAGCAGCGTCTCCGTGAGCGCGCCGCAGTCCTGCACCACCAGCGGCAGCTCTCCCCGGCCACTGAGGCGGTGGACGATGCGCGCCAGCACCTCCTTGCCCGTGCCCGTCTCGCCCTGGAGCAGCACCGCCACGCGGTGGGGCGCCACCTGGCGCACCATCTCCATCACCCGCTGCATGGCCGCGCTGCGCAGGCCCACTTCCTCCTCGCCCCGCCCGCCCGGCTCCGCTGGCCGCGCCTGGGACAGCGCCCGCTCGCGCAGCAGGTTGCGCTCCAACTCCAGCGTCATGCGCCACTGCTCGGTGCGCACGCCGCGCTCGCGTCCGGCCTGGAGCACCGCCTGCCTCACGGCCTCACGCGAGGGTGACTCCCCGAGCGCCCGGAAGACGAGGCCCGCGTTGAACAGCGCCACCAGTCGCTCCGGCGCGGCGGGCGCGCAGTAGATGATGCGCGAGGCCAGGTCCGAAGGAGGCACGGCGCCCGACAGCTCCACGTCCGTGCTCACCGTCGCAAGGCCCTCCACCAGCGTCAGGGCCCGCGCCTCCTCCTGGCCACAGACGAGCAGCGCCGCCGCGTCACCGCGCGCCAGCAGCGCATGCGCCTCCTCCGCGCTGGCGGCGAAGTGCGGCACGGCCTGCCCCTCCAGCGCCGCGCGGATATCCCGCGCCTCCTCTTCGCTCGCGAACACCACCACAACCTGGAGCCGCGCCGTCGTCAGGTAGCGCGCCAGCTTCACCCCGTCGGAGCCCTCGAAGGAGTGGAAGAAGACGCCGAGCGCCGTCACCGCGCCGCCCGACTCGTGCCGCCAGCGCACGTCGCCTCTCGCGCGGATGTGCTCGTTCGAGTCCGGCAGGGAGAACGACAACTCCACGGACTCGCCCTCGCGCGGCCCCTCCTGGGGCCCTCGCGGCGTGGCGATGAGGCCGATGCCCGTCTCGCTGATGTTGACGGCCCAGCACCCCGGAAGGGCGGGCTGCGTCACCACCTTCACGTACAACGGCTTGCGTTCGCTTCGAGGGGCGTAGGCGGACACAGGCCGCGTCATGACCCTCGCAGTCTACTGCACCAATGAAGCCTTGCTGGGAAATTGCGGCGCCAGAAGATCCTTCACCGTCCACTCCCCTTGGCCCTGGCGAAATCCGTCTACGGGCAAACCAGCGGGTTTGAGTCGACTCAGGGCCCTGGGACGTGGAGCAACAGGCCCATGAGGACGTCATCGACGTAGGAGCCGTCATCGAGGCGGAGGAAGGCGCGACGGGTGCCCTCGAGGACGAAGCCCTGGGAGAGATAGAGCGCGAGGGCCCTCGGGTTGTCGGCCCGAGCGCAGAGTTCCACTCGGGTGACGGCGCCACCGTCCGGGTCGCGGTGGGCGCGGACCCAGGTGAGCAGGTGGTCCATCAAGGCCCGGCCCACACCCAGCCCCTGGGCCGAAGGATGCACACCGATGCCCAGCACGCCCACGTGACGCAGCATCCGATAGGAGAGGCGCAGGATGGAGGCTTCCCCCAGCAGCGCTCCGTGCGAGTCCGTCACGACCAGGGGGAACGCGGTGCCATCCTGCCGGTGCAGCCCCGCGCCATCGCGTTGGGCCGTGAAGGTGGCCGCGTCCACGGGCAGCTCCTCCGGGTGCTTCACGATGCCTTGACGGGCCTGGACAATGGCTCGCTCCAGCTCGAACAGCGCCGGCCCATCCTCTCGCACCGCCTCCCGGACGAGGCCGGGGCGACCGTCACGTAGCATCAACTGGACCGGCTGGAATCGCATGAGAAGGTCCTTCGCGAACGACGAGTGGGAGCCCGTGACGCAGGGCCTGACGGTACCTGACTCGCCCGCACGCTCGGGGCATGATGTGGCCACTTCGATGAGGGGGACGATGCCTTTGACGATGACCGCGAATGCTCGGAGCGCTCGGAGCGAGGAGCATGAGCTCGCGCTGCTGTTGAGCGGACGCTGTCGCAGGTGTGCCGAGCGGATTCCAGGAGGGACGGCGCTGCGCGGTCGCCCCTGTCCCCGGTGCGACGAACAGACGCTGCCCAGCGCCACGGACCGAGAGGTCCTCCACCGACTCGCCTCCGAGCGAGCCACGGTGCGGCTGGGCATCGCCGTCGCGGTGGTGGCGCTCGCCGCGCTGGTCGCCAGTTGGGTGCCCCTGCTCACGTCCCTGCTGCTGGTCGCCGCGCTGGTGTGGCTGCGCGTGACGCTGGTGACTCCCGCGCTCCAACTGCTCACGCCCCAGCGTCGGCTGGTCTCCCGGTGGACGCTGCGCCTGGCCGCCGGCTGCTTCGTGGCGCTGTCCATCCTCGTGCTCGAACTCCTCACGCTGATTCCCGGCTTCGGCGCGCTGGTCAAGGTCGCGCTGAGCGCGGGCGAAGTCGCGCTCGCTGGCCTCTTCGCGCGCCGCTACCTCGCATGGCAGACCGAGCGCGAGGCGCGCGGTGTCGCCGTCGCCTTCTGGGAGATGGGCCTGCTGGTGGGCTGGATGTTGATGCTGCTGGCCTTCACCGCCGCGTCGGTGCTGCTGGTGTTGTACGTGCTCCAGTCACTGGGGCTCGTGCAGGGCTTCCTCGCCGCGCCGATGGGAGGGAGCTGAGCCATGCTCTCCTTCGCCCTCGCCTCCCAGGTCATCGGCCTGAGTGGCGCCTCGGGAACGCGCGCGGGCGGCAGCCTGTTGCTGCTCGCGCTCGCCGCCCACTACCAATACCTGTCGCTGCCACCGGAGCTCGGCTGGCTCGCGACGCCGCAAGCGCTCGGGGCCTTCGTCGCGCTGCTCGCGTTCGAGATGTACACGCAGCGCGACAGTGACCTGCGCATGGTGCTGGGCCTGGCGCAGTTCGCGTTGAGCGCGGGCAGCGGCGCCACGGTGGCGCTCGCATCAATGGGCGTGGGGACGGAGCAGCTTCCTCCCTGGGCCGTGGGCGCGGTGGGCGCCTTCGTCGCCGTCGCGACGCTGTCGGTGCGCCAATGGGTGCATACGCGCGTGGACCAGCTCGAAACGGAAGTGCTGCACCCCCGGCGGTGGCTCCTGCGCACCGAGGACGTCTTCGGCCTGGGGCTGGCGGCGGTGGCCATCCTCTGGGCGCCACTGTCGCTGGCGCTCGTGCTCCTGTTCACCCTGGCCTGTGGCGCGGCGGGACTGGTCGCCTATCGACTGGAAGCGCGCTCGCGCCGCGCGTGTCCCGCCGGGTGTGGGGCGAAGATTCGCGAGGAGGCCTCGCGCTGCCCCAGGTGCCGCGCGGACGTGCCCGTGGCCAAGGCCGTGGACCTGCGGCTCGGGGGGCGGATGCGGGACGCGCTTCGCGGGGCGCTCGGGTCCGGGAACTCCAGCGCTCCGCGCATGGAACCAGGCATCCAGCGCGACGGCGGCAAGGCCCCTTCCCGGCTGGGATGATGGGCGGTCCCCGCCGTTCCTGGCATGCTGCGGACGGCTCCCATGTCTTCGACCGCGGACGCGTCTTCTCCTGGCCCGGTGCTCCGGGTCGCACAGCAGGTTCCCCGCACCGAGGCGGAGGGCCCCGGGCGCCGCTTCGCACTCTGGCTCCAGGGGTGTCCGCTGCGCTGCCCCGGGTGCTGCAACCCGGAGATGTTCGCGATGGAGCGCGGCACCGTCGTGACGGTGGAGTCGCTCGCGGCCCGGGTGCTCGCGACGCCCGGCATCGAGGGCTTCTCGCTGCTCGGGGGTGAGCCCTTCGCGCAGCCCGGCCCCGCCGCGGACCTCTGTGAGCGGCTGCGCGCGGGCGGCCTCAGCACCATGGTCTTCAGCGGCTACACGCTCGCGGAGCTGAAGGCCCGGACGAACCCGGACGTCGAGCGGTTGCTCGCCAGCCTGGACCTGCTGGTGGATGGGCGCTACGAGAAGGACCAGCCGGAGTCGCGCCGGCGGTGGATTGGCTCCAGCAACCAGGTCATGCACTTCCTCACCCCGCGCTACTCGCCGGAAGACCCGACATTCACCGCGCCCAACACGGCGGAGCTGCACCTCGTCGAAGGCCGGCTCATCATCAACGGCTGGCCAGACCTCGCGGACCGCCTCCGTCCATGACCCGCGTCTCGCCTTCCGAGCACTCGCTGCTCACGCTCGCGCGCGCCATCATGGGCCTGGGGCAGTACGCGCCCGTCGAGGACCTGCTTCGTGCGCGCCACACCACGCCCGCGCGCCTGAGTCCCGGCGCCCTGCGCTCGCTGCGTGACACGTTGGCCAGGGGCACCGTCCTCGCGCTGGCCCGCTGCGGTGGGGCACGCCAGCGACGTCACCTGTCCTCCGAGTCAGGCCCCTCGCGCCTGTGGGAACGACACGGTCCTCCCGCGCTGCGCTTCTCCGTCCTCTGCTTCCACACCCTGCGCTGGCTCGTGGAACAGCCGCTCGCGATTCTCGGCCACAGGCCCCTGGATGTGGACGCGCCTCCGACGCTCGCCGACGAGCTGTTCCTCTACCTGTGCTGTCGACTGGTGGCGGGCACCCCCTGCGCTCTGTCGATCGCCCTGCAGCCCCAGTTCCAGCGCTCCATCCTCTGTCGGCTCGGGTTTCCGGACCTGTTCGGCGCCTCGCTCGGACGCGTGGACGCGGAAGGCTTCGCGCCGCTGCTCGCGGAGGGAGGCTGGCTGCTGGAGGCGCTCCAGGACGAGCTCGCCCTTCGCTGGCGCCGACTGGAAGAGAGCAAAGCGCGGCTCATCGAGCCCAAGCAACTGGTCGACCTGGGCACCGCGCAGGAGCAGGTGCTGGACGGGTTTCTCGACGCGGTGGACCGCGCGGGCCGCAGAGATTTGGCGGGCTTCGTGCTGGAGGCGCTGCGGCCCCTGGTCGACCAGCCCGCGTCGCGATGGGTGTCCAACCTGTCGCCTCGCGCATCGCTGAGCGTGAAGGACCAGGCACGCCGGGCGGCGGGAGCGAGCCTGCGCGCACTCGGACGGATGGCGCGCTGGGATGCCGAGCACCGCGCGGTGCGCTTCTTCGACGACGGCTACGAGGGCGCGCAGTTGCTGCTCTCCGCCTGGGCGTCCTTCGGTGAGCCCGGCTTCCGCCTCGCCTCGGACCGGGAGCGTGAGCTGACCACGGACCTGGCGGCTCCCGTCGAAACGATTCCGGATACCCTTCCCCTCCCTTCCTCCGAGAGCGCCCCATGAGCCGCGCCTATCGAATCTCCGTCTCCGAGTCCCTCAACCGCATCGTCCAGGCCGAGGACGGCGTGTGCTCCAAGCTGGAGCTGTTGCCCTTGCTGTCTCGCGAGGAGACCGCGGGCCTGCTCGCCTCGGAGCTGGCGAACCGGGGCTTCACGCAAGAGGGCGACGTGGCGGTGCGCGTCGAGGCCGACGGCGTGCGCGTGGCCGTGGACGTCACCACCGGCGAGGTGAGCGTCACGTTGTCGGACGAAGCGTCGGTGGAGCTGAGGGCGACGGGCGAGGTCCTCTCCCACACCCCGGACGGATCCGAGGCGACGAAGAAGCTCGCGCGGGAGAAGGCGCGGGCGAAGCTGGAGGACCAGACCCAGGACGCCACCGAGTCGCTGCGCGAGGATATCACCCGGCGGCTCGAAGGACGGCTCAGGGACCTCAAGTCGGAGCTGGACTCCATCGCCAACAAGGTGACGGGCGAGGCCCTCAAGGTGCGCGCGTCGCAACTGGGCACGGTGGAGGAGATTCACGAGGACGCGGCCACGGGCTCGCTCACCATCAAGGTTCGCGTATGAGTCAGCGCATCCCCGAGGAATCCCTCCCCACGGAGCTGACGCCCTTCGCCGCGGTGGAGGCCGCGTATCCCGCCGAGCTGGGACGCCTGTGCGAGGCGCTGCTGCGAGGCCTCCCGGTGATGGTGGAGGCGGACAAGGAGCTGACGCCCTACTTCTACAAGTGCCTGCGGGACAGGTTGAAGAAGGACGGCAAGCAGTTCCTCTATCTGGATGGCCGCGCCGCCGCGGAGCCACCACCCGGAATGCCCGCGCCCAGCATGATGGCCACGCTCATCGGCCAGCTGCGCGACGCGGTGCGAGGCGCGGTGCGCGAGCGCATCGTCGTGCTGCCCCATCTCGACCTGCTCACCACCAGCAGCGGCGGCCTCACGTCCGAGGCGCGCGAGGTGATTCCGCTGCTGTATGAAAACCCGGAGATGCTCTGGGTGGGCTTCAAGGACCCGTCGTTCCCGCTGCCACGGGTCATCGAGAACCTGTTCCCCCACAAGGAGAGCATCCTCGGCGTGAGTCGCGAGCGGCTGCGCTACCTCGTCACTCAGCGCGAGTGTCGCAAGTTCGGCCGGGGCCTCCAGCCCTACTCGCTCTACAAACACGTGTCCGGCGTGAATGCCGTGCGACTGCGGCGGCTGCTCGGGGCCATCACCGGCGAGGACTATCCCAGCGACGCGAGGCCTGCCTTCGCGCAGCTCCGCTCGGCCACGCTGAGCGGCTCGCTCAACGTGCCGGAGATTGACCTGCACACGGAGATTGGCGGCTACGCGAAGGTCAAGGAGCGACTCCAGCGAGAGATTCTCGACGTGCTCGCGCACAAGGAGACGCTGTCGGACCCGGAGGCGGTGAAGCGCGTGGAGGGCCTGCTGCCCCGGGGGATGATTTTCTGGGGCCCGCCGGGCACCGGCAAGACGCTCTTCGCCAAGGCGATGGCCTCGTCGCTGGGCGCCGCGGTGCTGGTGGTGAGCGGCCCGGAGCTGAAGAGCCGCTGGGTGGGCGAGAGCGAGGAGAACCTCCGGCAGATCTTCGTCCGCGCCCGTCAGGCCGCGCCCAGCATCATCATCTTCGACGAGCTGGACTCCTTCGCGGCGGCGCGGGGCACGTACACGGGCTCCGGCGTGGAGCACTCCATGGTGAACCAGCTCCTCACGGAGATGGACGGCTTCCGCAAGGAGGAGCTCGTCTTCGTGGTGGGCACCACCAACTTCGTGGAGTCGCTGGACCCCGCGCTGCTGCGTCCGGGCCGCTTCGAGTTCCAGCTCTGCATCCCCTACCCCAACAGCACGGACCGCCGGGCCATCCTGTCCATCTACGACAAGAAGCTGGCCCTGGGCATGACGGAGCGGGCGCTGGACTACGCGGTGAAGCGCACCGGAGACCGCGTCGAGGGAACGGGCACGCGCTTCTCCGGTGACCACATCCAGGCGCTGTGTCGGGCCCTGGCCAGACGCCGGCTGAGGGATGCAACGCAGACACCCACCGAGCCGGTGGACGTGGAGAAGGCCCTCACGGACTTCCTGGACCGGCCGGAGCTCACGTCCGCCGAGGAGAAGGTCGTGGCCACCCACGAGGCCGGCCACGCCGTGTGCGCGCTGTTCTGTCCCAGCGCTCCCGCCATCGACCGCATCAGCATTCGCGGAGACCTGGCCGGCATGCTCGGCTTCGTGCAGTACGCGGACCCCGCGCATCGCTACGTCGTCACGCGCAGCCAGTTGCTGGACAGCATCTGCATGCTCTTTGGCGGACGCGAGGCGGAGGCGTTGCTCCTGGAGGACCTGTCCATCGGCAGCGCCCATGACCTGGAGCGCGCCACCGAGATTGCCCGCGAGCTGGTGGAGATGCTCGGCATGGGTGGCGACGGAATCCCCGTGCGCCGGTTCGACGCCCCGGGACGGGACGCGGAGCGGCATGCGCTCTCCGATGCGACGCGCGGCACGCTGGAGGCCGCGGTGCAAGAGGTGCTGGAGGTGCAACGCGCCCGGGCCCGCGACATCCTCCACCGGGAGAAGACTCGCCTCGTCGCGCTTCGGGACTTGTTGCTCGAGCGCAAGGTGCTGGACCGCGAGGCATTCGTCCACCTGGCGCCCATGCTGGCGTCGCAGAAGGAGCCGGCCCATGGCTAGTCTCATCCTCCGTCTCCTGGTGAATCCCCAGACGGGTCGCAAGGACATCGTCATCCAGTACGAGAGCGACTCCGACGCGCTTCCCATGGAGCACGAGGAGGAGCACCGTCGCCTCGTGGATCAGCTCATCGCCGGGGGCGCGCTCAAGGCCTCTGAGGTGGGCCGAATCATCGTCCAGCGAGACACTCCCTCCGGCCAGGCCGCCCAGCCCGAGTCAACGTCCGAGAGCACCGCCGAGAAGGTGAGCCAGAAGGCCTGATGTCCACGCTCGTGTTTCCCACCGAGGAAGCGCTCCACCTCGCGCTGACCTCCCGCCTCGTTCCTCCCGAAGTCCAGGCCACGCCGGCCCGCTACCGTCGGTCCGCCGAGGGTGTGCTCCACGTCACGTCCCAGGCGCCCTTGTCGAAGGCCGTGCTCGCGGAGCTGGCGACTTTCGGCATCAAGGCCGACGCGAAGGCACCTCGCGCGGAGGACTCCGTGCTGTGCTGGGCGGAGCTGCTGGCCCCGCGTCGGGTCCCCGTCGAGAGCGCGCCCCTGGGCGCGGTGTTGTTCCTGCCCGTGGATGGCGACGGGCTGTTGTCGCTCGCGGGCGAGCTGCTGCGCCTGGGCTGTGACCGCCAGGAGGTCTGCTTCGCCGAGGAGAAGAAGGGCCAGCGCGCCCTGCTTCGCGCCTCCGCCCCGCCCTACTTCACGCTCACCGGCGCGATGGACCGCGCGGGGGGCCTGCGAGCCTTCGTGCCCGCGGTGCCTGGGCAGACTTCCGTCTGGGTGGAGCTGGGCCACGTGCATCCGCTCGCGCGCACGCTCCTGCCCGCGCCTGGCACCGTGCTGCTCATTCCCGGCGAAGGCCCGTGGCTGACGGCGCCGGACGGGCCGTGGACGGACCTGTATCAGCTCACGGACCTGCGGCTCCCCGAGCCCGCGGAGGACTGGACGCCCTCGGCCGCGCCGGGACGACTCTCCGTCCACTTGAGGCTCACCCGGGCCGCGCGCACGGAGGCCGCGAGTCTCTGGGTGCTGCGCGAGAACGCCGTGGCGCAGGTGGAGTCGCTGGTCCACACGTTGCCGGAAGCCCTGCTCGCGCAGCTTCGCTTCGCGGTGACCGGGCCCGCCGACGCGCCGTGCATCATCCTGCGAGCACGGCATGGCCGCGAGCGGCCACCGGAGCTGGGCCTGTCCGCCATGGCCTATTCGCCGCTGCCCCAGCTCGCGGACCTCTACCTGCCCTGTGACGGCCTGCTGGAGCCGCCCGTACGCAGAGACCGGCTGCGCGCGCTCCTCGCACCCGTACCGGACACCGTCACCTGGTTGCACCCCACAGGCGCCGGCGGCTTCCGCGCGGAGCGAATCCCCGAGCAGGCCTTCCAGCCACTCGAGTCCTGGGTGGACTACGTGGTGGACACCGCCGCCGCGGCCCTTGAGCCGTGGGTGAAGGGGGCCACGTTCGATTTCGGCGCCATCGAATCCGCGGACGGCGAGTGGATGCCCGGTGCGGCGGGCCCCGCTCCCACCGGGGAGAGCGAGGACCCGAACACGTCGACACGAAGCACCCGCCGCACGCGACGAGGGCAGGCGCCCGTGCCGGAGCCCGTCGATCCGGCGCAGCCAGCGACGACGAAGCGCTCGTCGTCCCGAGGCGCGGGGACCCTCCTGGAGCCACTCACACCCGCGCAGCTCGGTGCCGCCGAGGAAGCCCTCACGGTCGCGGAGAAGTCCTTCCTCGAACTGGATGTTCCCGCCGATGCCCCCGAGCGACAGGCGCTCTGGGTTCACATGGCGGAGCTGAATGGTCAGCTCGGCCGAGGGCGCGACGCGGCGCTGTGCTGGACACGCGCGCTCTGGAACGCCTCGGGCGCGGATGCCACGGAGCTGGCCGTGCGCTGGGCGGAGGCGGAGTCCCGCGCGGGTGCCTCGCGGGCCGAACTCCTGGCCCGCGCCACGCCCTCCGAGGACGACGTGCGCAGCTTCGCCAGCGGGCTCGTCCTGGGTGCGCTGACGTCTCCACGGACGCCACCGGGGGATATGCCCGCGCTGCAGCGCTGGTTGGACCGCCACGACACCGCGCTCGACGTGCGCACGTTGTGGCTCTCGCGCGCCGCGCTGGACACGCTCGCGGGGGGCGACCCGCTGAGCCTCGCGAGGACGGGGGACCGACTGCTGGAGATGCTCCAGCGGGGGCTCTCCCTCTCGCGCGATGTCCCGCGCTTCCTGCGGGGCGGCACGGATGCGTCGGCCCTGCCTCGGCTCGCGGCACAACTGGACGCGCTGCTGGACCGCTTCGAGCGCACCGCGCGTCGGCGCTCCTCCGTGGAGGCGCCCGCCGAATTGACCCAGGCCTATGTCCGCCTCGTCTTCGCCTGTGGCCTCGCGAGGCTGGGACAGGCGGACCGCGCGCGGGCGCTGGTGGCCTCGGCCACGGCGGCGCTCGACACGAAGGAGCCCATCCATGGGTTCCTGTCGCGGGCCTATGGCGCACGCGTGGCGCAAGCGCTGGAGGGCGAGCCGCTGGAGACTCCGCTGCCCACGGACATCTCCGCGGAGCTCAACGCGCTGGCCACCTTCCAGCGCTACAAGGTGGACCGGCTGCGACAGGCCTCCGCGCTGTTGGAGCCCAGCGAACGGTTGGACCCCGCCCGGGCCTTCGGACGCGGGACACGCGACCTGCGAGGCGAGGAGTTCGCGGCGCTGCGAGACATCCGCGACGCGGCCACGGTGACACACGAGGTGGTCCAGTTGGTGAGGCGCGCCACGGGAGCCCGCCTGCCCGCACCCGAGCGACTGCGCCTCATCGGCGGCTTGCTGGAGACGTTGCCTCGGCTGGCCCCTGCGCGGGCGCTGCCGCTGCTGGATGAACTCGTCTCAGCGATGGAGGGGCTCCCGGGAGAGTCTCAGGCCCAACTCCTGGGTGACGCGCTTACCCTGGCGGCGCTGTTCGGCCGGGCGGACCGCGCGACGTCACTGGCGGGGCGGCTGCGGCTGGTGTTGGCCGGACTTGCGCCGGAGTCCCCCGCGTGGGGCGCGGGCATCCTGGAGGCCAGCCTGCGCGGCCTGCGTCGCGTCGGCCTGTCTCGCGAGACGGGCGAGATGGTGGCGGCGACGCGAGGTCTGCTCACACGGGCCAAGGCGCCCGTGGCGGCGCGACTGGGTGTCGCGTCGGGAATGGCGATGCTCGGGCACGTGGACGAAGCGCTGCCGGTGTTCAACATGGCCTTCGACGCGCTGGCCGCCGCGAAGGGCTCCCCTCCGGAGCGGATGGCCCTGACGCGCAGTCTGGCGGGAGCGCTGGCGCATACGCCGACGAACGTCGCGCTGCCGGGGCTGGCGAGACTGTCGGAGGGGCTCGCCACGGTGACGGACAGCTTCAATACCAACAGCCACTTCTGTTTGTCCGTGGTGGAGCTGGCGGACGCGCTGGTGCTGGGCCATGTGGAAGTGGCGCAGGGCGCGAGCGAGCGGGCACGCAGCTGGTTGGACGAGGATGAGTTCTTGGTGCGGCGACGCATCCATCAGGAGTTGGAGGACCGTACATGAGCAGTGTTCCCCGACGGGAGGAGCCCGTCGCCGACCCCATCTCCGCGCTGACGTTCGACGCGCTGTCACGCGAGGCGCAGGGGCTGCGCGAGCGGCTCAACCGGTTCCGACAGGGACTGGGGCGACACTTCGTGGGCAAGCAGACGCTGGTGGACCTGATGACCGTGGCGGCGGTGGCGCAGGAGCCGCTGCTCCTGGTGGGCCCCCCGGGCACGGCGAAGTCGGACCTGGTCCTCAAGTTCCGCGAAGCGCTGCGCATCCCCAACGAGGACTACTTCGAATACCTGCTGACGCGCTTCACCGAGCCGTCCGAAGTCCTGGGCCCCATCGACATCAACCTCCTGCGCCAGGGCCGCTACATCCGGCGCGAGGGCGGCAAGCTGCCCACCGCGAAGCTGGTGTTCCTGGACGAGGTGTTCAAGGCGAGCTCGGCCATCCTCAACGCGCTGCTGACGGTCATCAACGAGCGCAAGTTCTACCAGGACGGCGCGCCGCAGCCGGTGAAGCTCAAGGTGCTCTTCGCGGCGACGAACGAGCTGCCCGAGCACGCGGAGCTGGGCGCGCTCAAGGACCGCTTCTGCCTGAAGGCCGCGTGTCGCCCGGTGCAGGACCGCTACTTCCTGGAGCTGCTCGACTCCGGCCTGGAGTCCCAGACACACCGCGAGCTGAACCAGAAGCCGTGGGCGGAAGGACACGCGACGTTGGAAGACCTCCTGAAGGCGCACCGCTACCTGACGCTGATGATGGGGCGCAAGGAGATGGGGCCGGACGGGAGAGAGCTGAAGGACCGTGACCTGTTCTTCCGCGACGAGCTGCTGCGCGAGTTCCGCCGCGTGGTGCAGACGCTGACGCGCGAGGACGGCGTGTTCATCAGCGACCGCAAGCTGGTGAAGCTCTACCGGCTGCTGCGCACGCGCGCGTGGATCTTCCACGGCGGCGCGGTGGAGCGGCAGGACCTCCAGCTCCTCTCCTACCTGGGAGAGACGCGGGAGGAGATCGACCTGCTCGAAGAGAAGGTGCCTCGACTGCTCGGCCTGACGTGATACGCGTCCGCTGAACGTCACGAGGACCTGGAGCCATGCGTCCAGGTCCCCGTGTCACGAGCAGTCGCTACGGAGTACAGGACACGTTGGCGGGCGCGGCCCAGAGCTGGTACCAGCCCGTGTCATCCATCGCGGTGAAGTAGATGCTGCCGCCAACGCGAGCGAAGCGTTCGGGCGACGACGTCACCAATGACGGAGTCGCCGTCACCTCCGCCGTGGTGGCGTTGGTGCCGTAGCTCACCCAGGGGTTCGTGTAGGAGCCCGCCGAATCCGCTCCCGCGAAGATGACCCCGCCGCCGTCGATGGGATGGACGGACGAAGAGAACTCGTCGGAGACGCTCAGCGAGCCAGGCATCGAGCGCGTCTGCGTGGCTGTGCCATCCGTCACTCACAACTTCACCACGCGATACGCGGGCCCCGGAGTGCTGATGGCCACGGCGAAGTACAGCTTTCCTCCCGAGCGGGTGAACGACTGGAGAGACGGGAACGCAGCCTCCTGGTCCGCGTAGGGGTTCTCCAGGACGGTGACGGTGGCCTTCCCTCCGCCCGCCTGCGCGACGCGATACAGCCCCATCCGCTGCGTCACCGGGTCCGCGTTCGTCAGGTACACGTGCGCGCCCAGCGAGCCGAGCATCCGCATCTCACGGCCGAAAGACTCCAGCCGCACCGTGCCCGAGGCCGTGCCGTCCGACTTCCACACCTCCGTGTTCACCCCGTCCCGGAGCGTGAAGAGTCCCGTGCTCCCGTCCTCGGTGATTCCGACATCGACCACGGGTACCACGTTGGCATCCAGTCGCTTGACGAAGACCGTACCGCCGGACGTCCCATTCGTGCGCCACAGCGCGGTGCCGTGCTCCGGGCTGGACAGGAAGAACAGATGCGCGCTGGAGGTCCGCACGTAGCTCGGCGACAGGGTACTCAGGACGCCGAGGTTCACGAGCTGCGTCGTCCCCTCGGCCGAGCCATCCGTGCGCCACAGCTCCACCTGGAGCCTCGGCGGGTCCATCACCTGCCAGGTGCGGAAGAACGTGACGAACGTACCGTAGGAGGCGAACTGGGAGAGAGCCGAGCCCGCGGACCCTGCACATCCCGGATGCCCGTGGGCATGGAGGTGAACGTCGGCGACTGGGGCGTCCCGGGCGGCACGACGACCTTCACCCGCCGCGCTCCCTCGGGTGAACAGGCCAGGGTGGATACCTGGAACGGCTGCGACTCCAGCGGAGAGGGCTCCAGTTCCGGAACACCCCCACACCCCCACCCACCCAGACAGAACAAGACCAGGCCATACTTCGCGCGCATTTGTGTCTCCTCCCCCTCGGAGCACGGGCTGCGACGGTGGGAACCGCGGAAGCCCTGAGCAGCCGCCCCTCGGTCCAAGCAAGCTGTCCATCGCAAGACAGGGCTCGGCCCCTGGGCCCCCTGCCGAAATGCCCCAGAATCACCCCCGCGCGCCGACACGCCCCTCCATCGGGTGCCTTCGGAAGTGATACAGAAAGGACGCATGGCAGCAGTGGAGTCGCGAGGCCCCCAGGACACGGAACGCTGGTTGTGCGCCGGGCTCACCCTCGCGCGACAAGAAGGCCTCGAAGCGGAGTCCCTCGCCACGAGCGTGCCCTGGCTCCTGGCCACGCTCGCGGAGACACCCACGCTTCCGCCACCCGCGCTGGTCGCGGACCTGGGAAGGCTCGTCGCCGGCCATCCCCTGGCCCCATCCCTGCCCATCCCCGACACCCTGCCCCGCCTTCGCGCCGCGGTGCGCGCTTACGACGACCATGTCCTCGCGAGGCTCGCCGCCGAGCCTCACCTGGAGGCCGTGTCCGCCGCGCTCGCCCGCCTGCCGGAGCCGCTGCGGCCCCGAGGCGTGGCCTTCCTCGTGGCCCGCCTCCTCTCCCGCATGGGCTTCACCGCCGGCACCTCCGTGAGCCCCGCCCTCGCGCGGCGCGTCCTGGAACGTCCACCTGGGGAACTGTTGTCATCCGGATACACCTCCCTGCGCGAGCCCGGCCCCGCGTTGGAGCAGCTGGCCCAGGGCTACGAGTCCCTCAGCACCGGGGCCCGGCGCGCGAGTGCCCTGCTGGGTGACGCGGAAGCCTTCACGCTGGAGAACCTGGAGCACCTCCAGGGCAAGGCGCAGCGGCTGGCGCTGGAACAGGCGGTGGAAGCCGCCGAGGCCCTCTCGCGCGCCCTTCCGCCCCGCCTCCGCGCACGCCCCGTGTCCACCGGCCCCGCGCCCACCGCGCTGGAGGATGACGCCGCGTTTCCGCAGGGCGGGTTCTCCTCCGTCTCCAACGTGGGCAGCCTGGAGAACCTGGTCACCTCCGAGCTCGTCTACATGGAGGATGAGCCCACGCTCGACTTGTTCGACGTGCGCTACGTCGAGGGCGAGCTGCTCTACTACACCCGCGACGAAAGCCTCGCCGTGCGTCGTCGCCGCGTGGTGACCTTCGTCCTCCCGCCGAGCCTCGCGGACGCGCGGGTGAAGGACACCGGCGTGCGGTGGCAGCGCGCAGTGGTGGCCATGGGACTGGTGTTGTGCCTGGTGCGCCGGCTGTCCGTGTGGCTGGGAGACCAGGAGCTGCGCTTCCAGGTCGCCTTCCCCTGGGATGGCGACGGGCCCCACCCGCTGGAGGCGGAGCGCGGCCTGTGCGAGCTGCTGCTGCGCGAGTGGCGAGCCCGGGGGACCGCGGAGATTCTCACCCCACGAGACTCCGACGAGGTGCTGGCGAACGCGGCGGTGCAGGCGAAGCGGGCCCGGGTGGACGTGCTGTTGCTCGACGCGACCCGTCAAACGCGGCTCGACACGACGAAGGTGCCCGCCCGCGTGGGGATGCATCACCTGGATTTGAGCGAGCCGAGCCCGAGGCTCCATGTGCCGGGCCGGGGGACTTCGTCACCCGCGCGTGAAATCCCGGAAGTTGGCGCCGAGGGCGGCCCTCCCGAGACGCCATGGGAGGCCTGGACCGGCACGACGCTTGAGCTTGCGCGAGGGCTTCTCTAGCGTCCGGTCCGGGAAGCGCCACGCTCGGCGCAGGAGAGGACGGGCCATGCCGCGGTACGAGTTCAAGGAAGGCAGCTCCAACAAGTTCTGGGAGATCACGTTCGAAGGAAAGTCCTTCACGACGCGATGGGGCCGCATCGATACCGACGGCCAGGAGAAGACGCAGTCCTTCGACTCTCCCGAGGCGGCGCAGAAGGAGTACGACAAGCTCGTCCGCGAGAAGGAGAAGAAGGGCTACGAGCTGGTGGGCGACGGTGAAGGGGGCGAGGACGGGGACGACGAGTCGCCGAGCGTCGAGGGCAAGTCCAACCCGGAGCTGGAGGCCGCCATCCAGAAGGACCCGGCCAACGTGGACGCGTACCTCGTCTACGGCGACTGGCTCCAGAGCCAGGGCGACCCGCGCGGCGAGCTGGTCGCGCTGCAGCACGCGGTGTCGAAGGCCGAGGGCACGGAGGCCTCCACCCTCAAGCGGCAGATCACCGCGCACATCAAGAAGCACAAGGCGCTGCTGCTCGGTGGACTGGCCAAGGCCTGGTCCGAAGAGGAGCTCAAGGTGGAGTGGCACCTGGGCTTCATCCGCGACGCGCGGCTGGGCAAGAAGGACTACGACTCCGAGCTGGAGGTCCCCGAGACGCTGGTGAAGCTGCTCGCGCACCCCTCGGCGAAGTTCCTCCAGTCGCTCACCATCGGCATGGTGGATATGGAGGGCGAGAACTATTACGCCGGCGTCGTCGAGGCCATCGTCAAGACGAAGGGCATGCCCACGCTGCGCAGCCTGTTCCTCGGCGACTTCGAGTACCCGGACGAGACGGAGATCTCCTGGTCGTACATCAACGACGTCACGGGGCTCTACAAGGTGCTGCCCAACCTGCGCTCGCTGCGGCTGCGCGGCGCGGACGCGGACCTGGGCAAGATTGACCTGCCGGAGCTGCGTGAGTTCTCGATGGAGACGGGCGGCCTGCCCTTGGGCGCGGTGAAGTCCATCGCCAGCGCGAACTGGCCGAAGCTGGAGAAGCTGGAGGTCTGGTTCGGCTCGGAGAACTACGGCGCGGAGGGCGGCGTGGAGGACATCCAGCCCATCCTCGACGGCAAGGGACTGTCGAACGTCAAGGTGCTGGGCCTGCGCAACTCGGAGTTCACGGACGAGCTGGCGAAGGCGCTGCCCACCGCGAAGATTCTCCCCCAGCTTGAGAAGCTGGACCTGTCCATGGGCTGTCTGTCGGACACGGGCGCGCAGACGCTCGCGGACAACGCCGCGGCGTTCAAGCACCTCAAGCACCTGGACGTGACGGAGAACACGCTCACCAAGGCCGGCGAGAAGCTGGTGGCGAAACTGGCCGCGACGGTGGCGGCGGGCAGCCAGCGCGACTACGACGAGGAATACCGTTACGCGGCGGTGGGCGAGTAGCACTCCATGACGGCGGTGCCTGACTTCATCCTCATCGGCAACGCCGAGAACCGGCGCGTCACGTTGTTCCAGGACGCGCTGGCCCGCCAGGGCCTTCCTCCCGCGACGGTGGTGCCCTGGCGGGAGCTGGTGAAGCACCCCGCCCTCCTCGCGCGGCTGCCCGACACGGACGCCTTTGTCCGCATCGACGCCGCGGGGGAGAGCTGGGAGGTGGAGAAGGCGCTGCTCAAGCGCGGCCATGAAGACGCGCTGGAGCACGGCTGTCAGGTGCTCGCGCCGGAGGACGTGGACGCGCTCGTCGAGGACCACGGGCGAATCCTGGCTCCACGACAGGGGCACCTGGGCTTCCTGCGAGTCCTCTCCGAGTTGGAGGCGGTGTTCCGGGAGCGGCCTCGCTGGAGGGTGCTCCAATCGCCCGCGAGCATCGCCGACCTGTTCGACAAGCGCATCACCTCACGGAGGTACGCGGCGTTGGGGGTGCCCGTGCCGGAGCCCTTGGACGGAGTGACGGACGTGGCCTCGCTGCGCGAGCGGATGGACGACGAGGACTGGCGCGAGGTCTTCGTGAAGGTGTCCTGCGGCTCGTCGGCGTCGTGTCTGGCCATCTTCCGCAGACACCGCGAGCGGGAGTCGCTGGTCACCACCATCGAGCAGGCACCGACGGGTTGGTACAACTCGCTCAAGGTGCGTCGAATCGCGGAGCCGGACCGCGTGGAGGACGTGCTGGGCTTCCTGCTGCGCGAGGGCTCACAGGTGGAGCGCTCGATTCCCAAGGCGCGACTGGGCGGCGACACCTTCGACTGTCGGGTGCTCACCGTGGGTGGGGAGCCCGCCTTCACGGTGGTGCGCCAGAGCCGAGGCCCCATCACCAACCTGCACCTGGGCGGCTGGCGTGGCGAGCCGGAGGAGCTGGAAGCAGCGGTGCCGCGCAACGAATGGAAGGCCGCGATGGAGAGCTGCCGCGTGGTGGCGCGGGCCCATGACTGCCTTCACGTGGGCATCGACCTGATGTTCGAGGAGCACTTCACCGGGCACCGAGTGGTGGAGGCGAACGCCTTCGGCGACCTGCTGCCCGGCCTGCAGCGCGAGGGATTCAGCGTCTACGAGTGGGAGATTCGCGAGGCACTGGCACTGGCTCGTGCCAATGCCTCTCCTCTCAGCCCGTGACGCTCACCAGCGTCAGTCGCAGCCCGTGGCGTCGCGAGAGGGCACCCAGTTGCAATCGAAGGTGTGCACCTCGCCAGTGGCACGACCCCGCCCAGGAGCCGAGTCGAGCATCGTGTTCCAGAACCGCGAGAGTACCGAGGTGAGCGAGTTGGCGGGCCCCGTCGGCGGGTCGCTGTTGTAGAGCAGTGCCGCATGCACGTTCGGCTCGGAGGTACCGTTGGCGCGGAGCACGACGGGGTCGCTCGGCGCGAAGAGCCACTTCATGCGCGACGACGTGTTGTCTCCAGTGATTCCCATGGCCCGATTCATGGACTCCACCCAGGTGGCACGGGCCGCGCGCTCCGCCGGGGTGTTGGTCGTCGATTGGAACGGCAGCCCGGTGTTCGACATGTAGAGCTGGTCCTGGCGGTTCTGCCAGACAAGCGTGGGCAGGTCGAAGCCCCCTTCCGACACGGGTGCGGTGATGATGTCGTAGAGCACCGGACCACTGATGCACTCGTGCGGAGGATGTACGGGGTCCCCCGGCGTCCGCGCGGCCACACAGGACGGAGTAAGCGAAGACTTCCAGATGCTCGTCAACTGCTCGAAGGCCTCCAGCCCCGAGCCAATCCCCAGCACGGGATAGTCTGGATGATTCCAGTCGAGCGGCAGGTACCCGGCGCCCGGAAAGACAAGCAGCCGTCCCGCCTTCGCGGCCTTGGGGAGTCGCTTCACGACGCGATGCGTGTTGTTGAAGGCGCCAAAGCCTCCCGCCGAGCCACCCCGCCACAACACGCGCAGCGGCTTGTTGTCGTCCAGGCCATACCGCTCGACGAGCACGGCGAGCATCGCCTCCACGTTGTAGGCCCCCGTGAAGCGCCAATCCCGCTGCGTCCCCTTGTAGGTGATGTCGGGCGCATCCAGTGCCGTACCCGTCCACAAGTCACTCGAGCAGTAATGGCCAAGCACATCGATGGCGCCACTGAAGTCGTCGGGGCTCACGGGATCGCGCTCACGCAGCGCCCGGTCCGCCGGCAGGTTCACCGACGACACCAGGTCGATGGCCCGATTGCCGCAGCCCCCCAGCGGACTCTCACTGTCGAACGCGCAGAAGCCACCGCCTTCGAGGCGCAGCACCCACTGCGCCGGAAGAGCCCCTCCCGGAGGAACTGGGGGGAAGGTGACCTCCAGGACGAACTCGTCGCCCAGGTTGCACCGGGCATCCGTCCAGCGGACGTCCCGAAGCGCCGGGCGCACCGTCTCCGTCAACCGGCGCATGGGATTGCCGGCGCGAGTACACGCGGTCACGTTGTAGCCATTGCCCGAGGGCCGACAGGTGGCCGTTCCCCCGGACCAGGCGGACGCAAGCGAGGAGCAGGATACCGAGGCGCCAGGCACACACGCCGTCGCCACGGCTTCGAGCGATGGGCCCGTGGCGCCCACTTCGGAGAGGGGCGCATGGCGAGGTTCCGCCCCACCACAGGCGGCACAGGTCAGGACGACAGGGAGCAGCAGGAGGAGGGAGCGCATTCCCTCTCAACCCACGACACTCAAGAGAGTTGCGGAGGTCCTGTTTCGATTCTCAATGAGAGAACCCGCGGACTGGCCCGTGGCACCGGGCTGGGAGACGCGCCGAATCACGCGTCCCCCAGGAGCGGTCATCTCATTACGGCGTCGTGAGGATTCCCGTGAAGGCTGTGGCGTTGGCGACCGGGAAGGCGGTGCGCAGGGGATGGCGCGAGAGGTCCAGGTCGCCCTGACGGAAGGCCCGCACGCTCATGATGTAGGACGCGCCGGGGACAAGCACGCCTGGAGGCAGCGTGACGTGAGACTGGGCGGTACGAATCCTGACGCCGAGTGCCGCGACGGTGCGCGTACCCGACACGAAGAGCCGCCGGATGGAGACTTCATGCGCGGACGGCGTACCGGCAGCGGGAGCGGACCAGCTCAGCGTTGGCGTGAGGGACGTCATCGTCTGGTCCACCGTGGCCACGGCACCATCGATGCTCAGGCTCCGCACGGGCGTGAGGAGCGGAGCCAGGGGCTGGCCCTCGACCTTCCGCAGGAGGTTCGTATACGACACGCCCGCGCTCTGCCGGGTGGGCTGCGTCCCTCCCAGCGCGAAGGTGACACTGACGGGATAGACGACACTCGCGACCGCCGGCCACTCCCGCGGGAAGGGATTGCCATAACGGAGCGGGAGCGCGGGCGAGCCCTCGTGGAGGTCCGCCTCGAACAGGTCTGGGATGCTGGAGAAGAAGCCAGGGCCCTTGCCGGCGGGCAGGACACTCACACCGAGCTCCGGCTGGCGGCCTGGAGTCCTCTCGGCCCGGGGATGCACATCCGCGATAGCGGGCGTGAAGGCCGCCTCGTGGAACTCGTAGGAGAGCTGCTCCGTCTGGGCAACCTCCGTGAAACCTCCCTGCAAGAGGGTGCTCTGCCCCTCCGGCGTGGTGAAGGGAGCCGGAATGAAGACCTCCGTCAGCGACCGGGAGTCGCCCGTGGCGGAGGTCGACAGGTGGGTCAGCATCGCGGAATCACCCTGGGCTGAATCCACCAGCCGGTTCTCCGAAGACCAGGCGAGGTTGAATGAAGCCTGGGCCAACTCGGTGTCGCCTGCCGTCGGCGCGCCCTCGTCGAACCCCCCATGCAAGTCGATGACGACCATCCCCGCGTTGGCGGAGATGAGCTGGAGCAGGTCACCAGGAAGCCACGGGCGCATGGCCGCTACGTCGAACACCAGGTGCGTGGAGGAGTCAGGAGTCCGCTGGCCCACGCGCCCGAGCTTGTGCTCGCTCAGGTCGAGTCGGCGCTCGACGCTCGAGAACCAGGGCAGCTCATCCCCGACACGAAGGGTATACGTGGCGCCTGGAGGGATGCCTGGAACGACGAAGGTTCCATCAGAAGCGCCCGTGCCAGGGTAATGGAAGAAGCTCCCATCGGCGCCTTGAGCCCAGGCCTCGATGGGAACCGAGGAGAGGTCCACGGGGACCTTCTGCTTGCCTTCGGACGTGTGGTGAATGAAATGCCGATGCCCCCGAATACCAGCCGTCGCCTTCCCCACCTCATTCGTCGAGGCAGGCGCGGCAGTGGAGAGCAGGAACAAACCGGTGGCCAGGAGTGGCGAGTAACGAAAGGGAGTCATACTTCTCCTCTACGTGCTCAGTCCGGCCCCTGAGGGTGTCATCGACGTCATCGCCAGAATGTCCTGACGTGAGTCTTTCCACAAACCCCCGCCCCCGGCCGGAGCCCGCCACGAAGGCGGACTCCAGCCTGGAAGCCTTTCGACTCAGGCTTCGGGAGGCGTGTCCAACACGGGCTTGCGTCGGTTGAACAACCGCTGCACGACGACGAAGAACAGCGGCACGAAGAAGATACCCAGCAGCGTGCCGACAATCATGCCACCGAGCACGCCGGTGCCAATGGCCCGCTGCGCACCCGAGCCCGCGCCGGACGCAATCGCCAACGGCGTCACGCCGAAGCCGAACGCCAGCGACGTCATCAGGATGGGCCGCAGACGCGAGCGCACCGCGCTCAACGTCGCCTCAATCAACTCCATGCCCTTGTCGAGGTTCTCCTTCGCGAACTCGACGATGAGGATGGCGTTCTTGCTGGAGAGTCCCACGGTCGTCAGCATCGCGACCTGGAAGTAGACGTCGCGGTCCATGCCCCGCAGCGTGCTTCCCAGCACCGTCCCGAGAATTCCCAGCGGCGCCACGAGCAGCACGGCGGTGGGAATCGTCCAGCTCTCGTACATCGCCGCCAGGCAGAGGAAGACCAGCAGCAGCGAGAGCGTGTAGAGCAACGGGGTCTGCGCGCCCGCCGCGCGCTCCTGGTACGACTGCCCCGTCCACTCCAGGCCCACGCCGGGCGGAAGCTGGGAGACCAGCCGCTCCACTTCGGCCATCGCCACGCCGGAGCTGACGCCCGGAGCGGCCTCGCCGTTCATCTCCATCGCCGACACGCCGTTGAAGCGCTCGAGCCGAGGCGAACCCGAACCCCAGCGCGGACTCGCGAAGGCCGAGAACGGAACCATCTCACCCTTCATGTTGCGCACCGACCAGCGGTTGAAGTCCTCGGGGGCCATCCGGAAAGGCGCATCGGCCTGGATGAACACCCGCTTGACGCGACCCCGGTCGATGAAGTCGTCGATGTACTGCCCACCCCACGCCACGGAGAGCGTGTTGTTGATCTCCGCGGTCGCGAGCCCCAGCGCGGAGGCCTTCGCGACATCGACGTCGACGCGGAACTGGGGCGTGTCCTCCTGTCCGTTCGGACGCACGTTCGCGAGCAGGCTGCTCTGCGACGCCGCGCCAAGGAACTGGTTGCGCGCGGCGGTCAGCGCCTCGTGGCCCAGACCGACGTTGTCCTTCAGGAAGAAGGAGAAGCCCGCGGAGGTGCTCAGCTCAGCCACCGCGGGAGGCGGGAAGGCGAAGGCGAGCGCATCTTGAATCTGCGCCAGCTCTCCCATGGCCCGGCCCGCCACGGCGTTGACGCCGAGATTGGGCGCCTTCCGCTCGGCCCAGTCCTTGAGGCTGATGAAGGCGACGCCAGCGTTCTGACCGCTGCCGCCGAAGCTGAAGCCCTGCACGCTGAACATCGCGTTGACGGTGTCCTTCTCGCTCTCGAGGAAGTGCCGCTCCACCCGCTCAATCACCTTCATGGTGCGCTCCTGCGTCGCACCCACGGGCGTCTGCACCATCGCGAACAGGAAGCCCTGGTCCTCCGAAGGAAGGAAGGAGCTCGGCAGGCGAAGGAACAACACCACCATCACCGCCACCATCGCGACGAAGGCGAGCATGAAGCGCTTGCTCCGCGACAGGATTCCGCGCACCGCCCGCTGGTACTGCGCATTGCTCTTGTCGAACCCGCGATTGAACGCCCCGAAGAACCCCGTCTCCTTCGCGTGGTGTCCCTTCGCAATCGGCTTGAGCAGCGTCGCGCAGAGCGCCGGCGTGAGCACGATGGCGACCAGCACCGAGAGCGCCATGGACGTCACGATGGTCACCGAGAACTGCCGGTAGATGACACCCGTGGAGCCCGCGAGGAACGCCATGGGCACGAACACCGCGGACAGCACGACGCCAATGCCCACCAGCGCGCTGGTGATCTGATCCATCGACTTGCGGGTGGCCTCCAGGGGAGACAGGCCCTCCTCGCTCATCAGTCGCTCGACGTTCTCGACGACGACGATGGCGTCATCGACGAGCAGACCGATGGCGAGCACCATCGCGAACATCGTCAGCATGTTCGCCGAGTACCCCAACGCGGTGAGCACCCCCAGCGTCCCCAGCAGCACCACGGGCACCGCGATGGTCGGAATCAGCGTCGCGCGGAAGTTCTGGAGGAACAGGTACATCACCAGGAACACCAGGAGGATGGCCTCGAGCAGCGTCGAGACGACGCCCATGATGGCCACTCGCACGAACGGAGTCGTGTCGAACGGCACCACCGCCTTCATTCCCTTCGGCAGCAGCGGCTTGAGTTCCTCCAGCGCGGCGGTGATGCCCTGCGCCGTCTCCAGCGCGTTGGCGCCCGTGGCCAGCGACACGGCCACGCCGGTGGCGGGCTTGCCGTTGTAGCGGCTGATGACGCTGTAGTCCTCGGAGCCCAGCTCCACCCGGGCCACATCCCCGAGCCGCAGCAGGGAGCCTTCCGAATTGCCGCGCACGATGATGTTCCGGAACTGCTCCGCCGTCTGGAGGCGGTCCTGCGCCGTCACCGTCGCGTTGAGCTGCTGGCCCTGCACCGCGGGCGTTCCACCCAACTGCCCCACCACCACTTGCTGGTTCTGGGCCCGGATGGCGCCGATGACGTCGGTCGGCGTCAGCGTGTAGGTGTCCAGCTTGTTCGGGTCCAGCCAGATGCGCATCGCGTACTTCGTGCCGAACACCTGGGTGGCGCCCACTCCGGGAACGCGGGAGATGGGGTCCACCATGTTCGTGGCGACGAAGTCCTGGATGTCGTCGCCCGACATGCTGCCGTCCTCGGAGACGAAGCCAATCACCTGCAGGAAGCCCGTGCTCGCCTTGCTCACGGAGATGCCCTGCTGCTGCACGGTCTGCGGCAACAACGGCGTCGCCAGCTGCAGCTTGTTCTGCACCTGCACCTGCGCGATGTCCGGGTCGGTGCCGTTGCGGAACGTCAGGATGATGTTGGCCGAGCCGTTCGACTCGCTCGTCGCCGACATGTAGAGCAACCCATCGAGCCCCTTCATGCTCTGCTCGATGACCTGCGTGACGGAGTCCTCGATGGCCTTCGCGGAGGCACCGGGATAGACGGCGTTCACCGTCACCGTGGGGGGCGCGATGGCCGGGTACTGCGCGATGGAAAGCTGGGTGATGGACAGCGCGCCGGCCATCATGATGATGATCGCCAGAACCCAGGCGAAGATCGGTCGATCAATGAAGAATCGTGCCATGTGAAGGTCCGGTCACTCTTGGGACTTCGCGGGGACCAGGGGTTCGGCTTCCCCTGGCTTCGCGACAGTCGAGGGGGCTTCGGTCGCCTGGACCGGCATCCCCGGTTGGATTTTCTGGAGGCCTTCGATGATGACCCGGTCACCCTCGACCAGGCCGCTGTCGACCAACCACCGGTCGCCCACCGTCCGATTGGCCTGGACGACGCGCGGCTCGACCTTGCCGTCCTTGCCCACCACCAGGGCGGTGGCGTTTCCCTTCGGGTCCCTGGCGATGCCCTGCTGAGGCACGAGGAGCCCCTGCTGGCGCAGCCCGTTGCCCACGAGGGCGCGGACGTACATGCCGGGCAACAGGGACTGGTCGGGGTTGGGCACCGTCACGCGCAGCGCGAAGCTGCCCGTGCCCGGGTCCACCGTCACGTCGGAGAACGTCAGCGAGCCCGGGTGTTCGTAGCGGCTGCCGTCCTCGAGGAGGATGGTCACCGGCGTGCTGTCGGTGCTCTTGAGCGTCCCAGCGCTCAGCTCCTTGCGCAGCCGCAGCAGCTCGCCGCTGGACTGACTCACGTCGACGTAGAGAGGATCCAACTGCTGCACCACCGCGAGCGCCGTCGGCTGATTGGCCGTGACGAGCGCGCCCTGGGTGACCGACGACTTGCCGATGCGACCGGCGATGGGTGAGGTGATGCGGGCGTAGTTCAGCGTCACGCTCGCTCGCTGCAACGCGGCCTGGGCGGCCTTCACGTCCGCCTCCGCCTGGCCCAGGGCGGCAATCGCCTTCTCGTTGTCCGCCGCGGTGACGGCCTCCAGCCGGGTCAGCTCGGCCGACCTCTTGGCGGTCAGGGCAGCCGACGTCAAGGTCGCCTGGGCACGCTCGAGCGCGGCCCTGGCGCTGCCGTAGTCCGCGCGGTAGGTCGCGTCCTCAAGCTCGTAGAGCGGCTGGCCTGCCTTGACCACGCCCCCTTCGGTGAACAGCCGGCGCTGGACCAGCCCGTTGACCTGGGGCCGCACCTCGGCGACGAGGAAGGCATTGGTACGACCCGGCAGCTCCCGGGTCAGGAGTACGGACTCCGCCTTCAGGGTGACGACGGTGACCTGGGAAGGCCCATAGGACTCCTGCGGCGGGGCTGCCTTCTGACAGGCGGCCAGCAGCGCGGCGCAGGACGACATTCCAACGAGCGCCAGCCGGAGCGAGCGCGAGCGAGACCACATGAAAACCTCGGGAGCGGGGATGGGAACAGGGCGCCAGCCATCAGCGCGCCCCTTCCTCTATCGAAAGCGTGGGTTCCTGCCACCAAAACCTGACGAACATTGGAGCGAACCCCACGGGGCGAAAATCGCTGGACACTTACGAAAGTGCCCCCGGTAGTCTGACAAGGCGCTGGAAATCCCGATTGGACCGTGAGCACCGCTCCTTGAAATGCTTGGGGACAGCTCAAGGAGCCGTGATGCCGCGCACCCCCTCTTCTCGTCGGAAGCACCCTCGCCAGCAGCGGGCCCAGGCCACGTGCGATGCCATCCTCACCGCCACCGCCCGCCTCCTCATCCGTGACGGCTACGAGGCCACGACCACCAACCACATCGCGCAGGAGGCCGGCGTCAGCATCGGCTCGCTCTACCAGTACTACCCGAACAAGGAGGGGCTGGTGTTCGCCGTGCTGGAGCACCACGGCACGCGGTGGCTCGCGGAGCTCGAGACGGCGCTGCGCGACTTCGCCTCGGCGCCGCTGAACATCGCGGTCCGCGCCATCATCCAGCAGATCCTCTCCAGCAAGCGGCTGCGCTCCCAGCTTGATCCGCTCCGGCATGTCCTGCTGCCGGTGCTGCGTCCGCTGGGCTACGTGGACACCTTCGAGCAACAGCTCTCCCGTCTCGTGAGAACCTTCCTCGCGGCGCGACTGGAGGACATCCGTCCGCGTGAGCTGGACATGGCCGTCTTCATCATCGTCCACACGCTGGAGGCGCTCTGCCATTCCGCGGGAATGGACCGCCCCGACTACCTCACGAACGAAGCGTTCCCGGAGGAGCTGTGCGCGCTCGTGCTCGGCTACCTCCGCCTGGAGCCCGCGGCACTCAGCCACCCGCCGCACACGTCCACCGCGCCTCGACAGAAATATGAGCAATAGGCCCGTGGAGCACGCTCCGAGGCCCCCGTTCCCCTCGGAGACGGGAATGTGAGCAGCCATGCGAGTTGAGCCGGGGTGCAATCAAATACATCCTGATTGCACCTCCAGCGCTTGTCGCCACGGCTCTCCACTCCATGAATCTGAATCCCGATGACCAGCAGCGGGCCGCCGCGTACCAGCAGCTCGCGCTCGGAGCCTTTCCCGTCCTCACCCAGCCGCAGCTCGACGCCATCCGGAACCGGGCCCGCGACTATCAATCACAGTTCCGCGCGCACCCCGCGCTTCACGACACCGTCAACGTGCTCCTGCTCCTGGGGCTGTTCGCGGCGGACCTGCTATCCCTGACGTTGCTGCCCTCCCTCCTGCCGTGGCCCCTGTCGACCCCAGGCGGCACGGTGCTGGCGGGGGTGGTGTCGGGCGCGGTGCATGGCTTTCTGGTGTGCGGCATCGTCACCTTCAGCGTCCACGAGGGCGCCGCGCACAACCTCCTCATCCTCGGCAGGGGCCGCGTCGCGCGGGGGCTGCGGGTGCTCGCGAACAATGCCTGTCGGCTCTTCCTCGCGGACCCGCTCCATTACGCGGAGGCCCACGCGAGTCATCACCGGAGCCTGGGGACGCCCGACGACGGCTCCTTCACCCACTTCGTCCGCTTCCGTCGGCTCCTGGGCAGCCTGCTCCCGCTGGCACCCATGCTCAGCCACTCGGACTACTTCCCGTGGCGGCCCCAGGAACACACTCGCAGCCGCCGGCTCTCCGTCGCGCTGACCAACGCGTACCTCGCGCTCTGCGCGGTGCTGGCCACCTGGCTGCATGGCTTTCTCTTCACCGGGGTGGCGCTGTTCCTCGTCGGCAGCTGGCTCAGCTTCGTCCTGGACCGGCTCCGCGAGAGCACCGAGCACCTCTTCATGCCCCTGGACCGGGTGAATGGAACGCGAGAGCTGGGCCTGGGGTTCTGGGGGCTGCTCCTCGGAGGCGGGCCCTGGGGACAGCCGTGTCATCTGGCGCATCACCTGGCGCCCGCGCTGCCCTGGTACCAGCAGCTTCGCCTGCACTTCTTCCTGCGCCGCCTGTTGACCCCGGAGCAGCGGCGTCACTTCTTCCTGAGGCCTGTCGTCGGCCTCCCCGCGCTGCTCTGGCGTCTGGCCACCGCGACACCTCCCGCGCCGGCCCGGGACTGAAAGGTTCACTCCATGACACTTCCTTCTCAACGCGCTGACGCGCCCGCGAGGGGTGCGCCCTTCGACGCCATCTTCATCGGCTCGGGAATCGGCTCACTGGGCGCGGCGGCGGTGCTCGCGCGGCACGGCCTGAAGGTGCTCGTGCTGGAGCGCCACTCCGTCGCCGGAGGAATGACCCACACCTTCCAACGCAAGGGCTACGAGTGGGATGTCGGCGTGCACTGCCTGGGCAAGCTGCATGACCCCGACGCCCCGCTGCGACGCGTGTTCGACTTCGTCACCGACGGAGCGCTCGGCTGGGCGCGGATGGACCGCGTCTATGACCGGCTCGTCTTCGACGACCAGCGCTACGACTTCGTCACCGGCGCGGAGGCGTTCGAGGCCGAGCTGGGCCGCGCCTTCCCCGCCGAACGCAAGGCCATCGCCACGTACCTGAAGCTGCTGCGCGGCGTGGAGCGAGCATCCCAGCGCTACTTCATCCAGCACGTCCTCCCCCGCTGGCTGACGCCGCTCACCTATCCCGCGCTCGGCTGGCCCTTCCGCCGCCACTCGAACCGGACGACGCGGGACGTGTTGCGCTCGCTCACGTCGGACTCGCGCCTGCTGGGTGTCCTCACCGGCCAATGGGGCAACTACGCCCTTCCTCCCGGAGACAGCAGCTTCGCCATGCACGCCCTCATGGCCGAGTACTACCTGGAGGGCGGCTGCTATCCCGTGGGTGGCGCCGGAAGCATCCTGGGCCACATCGCCCCGGTCATCACCCGCGCCGGGGGACAGGTTCGCGTCCGTGCCGAGGTGAAGGAGATCCTCGTACGAGACGGTCGTGCCCTGGGCGTGCGCCTCGCCAGCGGCGAAGAACTCCTTGCCCGGCATGTCGTCAGCGGCGCGGGCGCGGCGCAGACGCTGGGGGTGTTGCTCCCGGAGGCCTGGCGACCTCCCGAGGCCGTGCGAGCCCTCCAACGGATTCCCCAGTCCATCGGACACCTCGGCCTGTACCTGGGCCTCCGAGGCACACCCGAGGAGGTGGGCCTGCCCGCCACCAACGTGTGGGTCCACGCCGGCTATGACCACGACGCGAACCTGCGCGCGTTCAGGGCTGACGCCTCGGCGCCGCTTCCCGTCGTCTACCTGAGCTCCTCCTCCGCGAGGGACCCCTCGTGGGCTCAGCGCCACCCGGGGCGCTCCACGCTCACCGCCGTGTGTCCCGTGCCCTACGCCTGGTTCGAGAAATGGGAGGGCACGCGCTGGCATCGGCGAGGGCCCGAGTACGAGGCCCTCAAGGCCCAGCTCTCCGAGCGACTGCTCTCCGTCGTCCTCGCCCAGTTCCCTCGGCTGCGCGGGAGGGTGGAGCACCAGGAGTTGTCCACGCCGCTCAGCACCGCGCACTTCTCCAATCGCTTGCAGGGCTCCATCTACGGACTGGAGCACAGCCCGGAGCGCTTCCGGCAACCGTGGCTCCGCTCGCGACTTCCCATCCGCGACCTGCTCCTCGTGGGACAGGACGCCGTCTCCGTCGGCGTGGGCGCATCGCTCATGTCCGGCGTCCTCGCCGCCTCCGTCATCCTGCGACGCAACGTCCTGGGCGACATCGTCCGCCAGTCTTCTTCGCTCCGCGCGGCCTGACGGTCGCGACGCCTCCTTCCTCCACCTCTTCTGACGGCGCCCGCGAACCGGGTGACCGCCGCGCCGGCGCATGTCCGGACGCCCCTGCCTCGCCCGAAAGGACTCACCATGAAGCCCTCGCTCCGATTGCTCCAGACCCTCCTGCGCGGACAGACCCGAGGACGGCTGGGCCCCCTGGAGGAAAGCGTCACGCAGTGGCGCGTCCTGCCCACGGACCTGGACCTCTTCGGCCACATGAACAACAGCCGCTATCTGGCGATGATGGACCTGGGCCGCGTGGACCTGCTCGTGCGCGCGGGCCTCCTGTCGGACCTGCTTCAACACCGCTGGGTCGTCCCCGTCGGAGAGACGTCGCTCCAGTTCCGGGGCTCGCTGCGCCTGTTCGAGAAGTACGAACTGGGCACGCGACTGGTGGCGTGGGACGAGCAATGGCTCTACTTCCAGCAGGAGTTCCGACGTCCCTCGGAGCCCGAGCGTCCGGTGGCCACCGCCCAGGTGCGAGCCGTCGTCCGCGACGCGAAGGGCACCGTCCCTCCCTCTCGAATCATCCAGGGTGTGCTGGGACATGAAGCCCGCAGCCCGGAGCCCACCGAGGACCTGCGCCGCCGCTTCGGTTTGAACCCGCCTCGCGCCAGTGCCGCCGTTGTGCCCGGAGCCTCGCGCGAGCCCCTGGCCATCGTCGGCATCGGCTGCCGGCTTCCCGGAGGCATCGAGGACACGGACAGCTTCTGGAAGGTGCTGATGGAGGGGCGCGAGTGCATCGTCGACATCCCCGAGGAGCGATGGGACCCGAAGAAGTTCCACGATGCCTCGGGCCGGGCCCCCGGGCGCAGCCATGTCCAGCGCGCGGGACTGCTCCAGCAGGACCTTCGCGAGTTCGAGCCCGGCTTCTTCGGCATCACCCCGCGCGAAGCCAACGCCCTGGACCCACAGCAGCGCTTGATGCTGGAGGTCTCCTGGGAGGCGCTCGAGGACGCGGGTGTGCCCCCGAGCGCGCTGGCGGGCAGCCGCACCGGCGTCTTCGTCGGCGGCTTCATGATGGACAACCTCATCCTGCACGCGAGCCCGGACAACCGGGAGCGGCTCGACAGCCACTCGGCGACGGCGAGCACGCTGACGATGCTCTCCAATCGGCTGTCGTACTTCTATGACTTGCGAGGCCCCAGCGTCTCCATGGACACGGCCTGCTCGTCCTCGCTCGTCGCGCTGCACATGGCATGTCAGAGCCTGTGGGCGAAGGAGAGCGACGCGGCGCTCGTGGGCGGCGTCAACGTGCTCCTCCTTCCGGAGACGCAGGTCACCATGTCCAAGGGGAAGTTCCTGTCCCCGCGTGGACGCTGCCACGCCTTCAGTGACCAGGCGGACGGCTACGTGCGTGCCGAGGGCGCCGCGGTGCTGGTCATCAAGCCCCTGTCCGCCGCGCTGCGCGATGGCAATCCCATCCATTCACTCATCCTCGGCACGGCCGTGAATCAGGACGGACGGACTCCGGGCATCACCGTGCCCAACGCGGAAGCCCAGGTGGCGGTGATGCGCGAGGCGTACGCGAAGGCCGGCGTCGACCCGCTGCGTGTCTCATATGTCGAAGCACATGGCACGGGCACGCCCGTGGGAGACCCCATCGAGGCGAGCGCCATCGGCACGGTGACAGGCGTGGGTCGCACGGATGGAGAGCGCTGCCGGATGGGCTCGGTCAAGACAAACCTGGGCCATCTGGAAGCGGCGGCGGGAGTGGCGGGCGTCATCAAGGCGGCCCTCGTCCTCAAGCACGGCACCGTCCCACCCCACCTGCATCTGGAGAAGGTGAACCCTCGGATTCCGCTCGATGCACTCGGGCTGCACATCCCCACGCGTCCGGAGTCCTTGCCTCGCGGGACGGAGCCGCGTGTCGCGGGCGTGAACTCCTTTGGCTACGGAGGCACCAACGCCCACGTCGTCCTGGCCGAGCCGCCCCCGCGCGTGGCCACCCTGACACCCCGGCGCGCCGAGGGACGCCCTCACCTGGTTCCACTGGGCGCGAAGTCGCCCGAGGCGCTGGCCGAGCTCGCGGGCCGCTACGCCGGCTGGCTGGAGGCGGGACGCGGCACACCGGAACAACTCTGCCGCGACGCGGCCGTGCACCGCACGCACCCGCGCCATCGCCTGGCCGTCCGAGGCACGAACCGGGAAGCCCTGGTGGCCACACTGCGTGCCTTCGCGAACGGCCAGCGCGATGTGCCCGGATTGGACTTCGTCGCGGAGCCGCCCGAGGGACGCAAGCTCCTCTTCGTGTACACGGGGATGGGCCCGCAGTGGTGGGCGATGGGGCGGCAGCTCCTGACCACCGAGCGTGTCTTCCGTGACGCCGTGGAGGAATGCGACGCCCTCTTTCGCGAGCTCTCCGGCTGGTCCATCGAGGAGGAGCTGACGCGGGACGCGGCGTCTTCGCGCATCACCCGCACGGAGGTGGCCCAGCCCGCCAACGCCGTGCTGCAGGTGGCGCTCACGCGCCTGTGGGCCTCGTGGGGAATCATTCCCGACGCCGTGGTGGGACACAGCATTGGAGAGGTCGGCGCGGCCTGGGCATCCGGGGCGTTGGACTTGAGGGATGCGCTGCTCACCGCGTTTCACCGCAGCAGGCTCCAGCAGCGGATGGCGGGACAGGGGGCGATGCTGGCCGTTGGACTCGGTCCGGATGAAGCGATCGACCAGGTCCAGCGCCATGGCCCTGGCATCGCCATCGCGGCCATCAACAGCGCGCGCTCCGTCACGCTTGCAGGGGAGCGAGCACCGCTGGAGCGCGTGGCCGCGGAGCTGGCTTCCACCCAGCGCTTCCACCGCTTCCTCCAGGTGGAGGTGCCGTATCACAGCCCCCTCATGGACCCGCTTCAGGGCGAGCTGCTCGCCGCCCTGACTCCGCTGCGCCCCCGCGCGCCGCGCATTCCCATCTACTCGACAGTGTCGGGGCGACGCATGGTGGAGACCGAGCGCCATGACGCGACGTACTGGTGGAACAATGTCCGAGGCTCCGTGCGCTTCGCGGAGGCGCTCCAGCAGGCCGTGGTGGACGGACATGGAACGTTCGTCGAGGTGGGACCGCACCCTGTCCTGGCCTCGTCCATCCGGGATGTGCTGAGCGCGTCGAAGGCCCGCGGAGAGGTCCTCGCGTCGCTCGTGCGAGAGACTCCCGAGCAGGAGACGATGACCGCCGCGCTGGGGAGGCTCCATGTGCTGGGCGCGGGTGTCTCGTGGCAGGGCTACTTCGGAGCAGGAGCCTTCGCGGGCGCCCCGCGCACGCCCTGGCAGCGCAAGGTCTACTGGGAGGAGAGCCTCCGCTCCTCACGCCGGCGACGCGCCTTCGTGGGACATCCGATGCTGGTGGACTCCGAGCCCGGCCCATCACCCACGTGGACGTCGGAGCTGAGCCTCGCGGCGCTGCCCTATCTCGCGGACCACCAGGTGGCCGGGAGCCTGCTCTTTCCGGGCGCGGGGCATGTCGAGCTGGCGCTGGCGGCACGGCACGCGCTCACGGGAGATGCGCGCTGCTGCATCGAGGAGCTGGAGCTCGCGTCGGCGGTGCTGCTCCGGGAAGCCGCGAGCCCGCGAGTGCGCCTGAGCTTCTCCTCGGAGACCTCCCGCTTCCTCGTCCAGCGACAGGACGAGGAACAGCAGCCCGTGGTCTGCGCGCGAGGCAAGCTGGTCTCCTCGGGGCGGGGAAGCCGCACCGTGGACGTGGTGACGCTCCAGGCCAGGCTGTCGGACCTGACGACACCCGAGGCGCTGTACGCGTCACTGGAGCGCCGAGGGCTGCGCTACGGCCCCGCCTTCCGCGCCGTGGTGGCATTGCACCGCGCGCCGGGGGAGGTGCTCGCACGACTTGCCCTCCCCGACTCCGTGGACGAGCGCGGATACCACCTGCACCCCGTGTTGCTCGATGCGGCGTTCCACAGCCTCATCGCGGGAGCGACGGAGGATGCGCACCACGACATCGTTCCCACGGGCATCGAGCGCATCCAGTTGCTCGCACTCCCGGGTCGGAAGCTGATTGCCCACGGGCGACTCCTGTCCGTGAGCGGAGGAACCCTGAGCGGTGACATCACGCTGATGCACGAGGACGGCACCGTCGTGGCCGAAGTCACCGGCTTCACCTGCCGCCTGTTGCCCCGGGCCGCTTCGGACGAAGAGACGCTCCTGGAGCGCTCGGTGTACCTGCGGCGGTGGGAGCGAATCGAGCCCTCGGAGCCGGAGGTGCGTGAGGAGGTGACGTGGGTGGTGCTCGGTGGCTCCCTGCCCGAGTCAGGGGCGCGTGGCTGGCACCATGCCTCTGACACCTCGGCACTGGAGGCCGTTCTAGGTGCGCGGATGGAGCAAGAGCGGGTGCGGCTCGTGGACTTGCGCTGGCTGGACTCAGCGCCCGAGAGCGAGGCTCCAGTGACGCGCGGAACGGATGCTGCGGATGCCCTCCTGCGCGTGCTCCAATCGCTGCGCCCAGGGCGGGTCGAGCGCTACTACCTGGTCACGACGCGGGCCGAGTCCGTGCTCGACGAAGCGGAGGCAGCCTCACGGGTTTCCGAAATCCACTCCGTCGCGCCGACACAGCCAGACGTCCCTTCGCTGGAGCACGCGCCACTGCTCGGTCTTGCCCGTACCGCCATGACGGAGCGACCGGAGTTCGGCTCGGCGGCAGGCATGGCGCTCGGCGCAACACCTCGCCCCTTTGCGCCGACACCGTCGGACCTCCCCTCGCTGGAACACGCACCACTGCTCGGGCTGGCCCGTACCGCCATGACGGAGCGGCCGGATCTTCGCCTCACCTGGGTGGACCTGGACGCGACTCCGTCGAGCGTGGAGGCCTTGCTGGTCCGCCTGAGCGGGCTGGGCACGGAGCAGGAGGTCGCCGAGCGCGGTGGGCTGTTCCACGCCTCGCGCCTCGTGCGCGGCTCTCTCATGACGTCCCCTGCCCTCTCGCGAACCCAGCCGCTGGAGCCGGTACCCGAGGGCATGGGCCATGAGCTGGTGCTGGGAGAGGAAGGCCGACTCGACACGCTCGGCTTCGTCGCGAGAGCGCGCCGCACTCCCGATGCCGGTGAAGTCGAAATCGAGGTGGAGACCACCGCCCTGGGCTTCAAGGACATCATGAAGGCCCTGGGCCTGCTCTCGGCGCGTGTGAAGCAGAACACCTATATCGGCGACGCCATCGGCATGGAGGGCGCAGGACGCATCAGCGCCGTGGGTGCGGGAGTGACGGACTTCGCCGTCGGAGACCGCGTCTACGGCGTCGCCCCGCGCTTCGTCGCGTCACACGTGGTGCTGCCCGCCGGCCACGTGGTGAAGCTCCCCGAGCACCTGTCGTTCGAACAGGGCGCCAACCTCATCGTCTTCCTGACCGTGTATCACTCACTGGTGCGCGTGGCCCGGCTGCGCCGGGGCGAGCGAATCCTCATCCATGGCGCCACCGGTGGCGTGGGTCTGGCGGCCATCGAGGTGGCCCGGTGGTGTGGCGCGGAAATCATCGCGACGGCCGGCAGCGAAGAGAAGCGTCAGTACCTGCGCGAGCATGGCCTCACGCACATCAGCAACTCCCGGGACGTGAGCTTCGCGGAGGACGTGCGCGCCTGGACGGGCGGGCGCGGAGTCGACGTGGTGCTGAACTTCATGCCCGGCGAAGTCATGACGCGAAGCCTCGACTGTCTGGCGCCGTTCGGCCGGTTCATCGAGCTGGGCAAGGCCAGCTTCGAGCAGGATGAGCTGCTCCGTCTGCGCCCGTTCAACGAGAACCTGATGTACGCGGCCGTGGACTTCGACCGACTCCTGGAGAGCCGACCCGAAGAAGTGCGCGAGCTGTACCAGGAGGTGATGCAACGCTTCGAGGAGGGGAGCTTCCGTCCCCTGCCCTCGCGCTCCTTTCCGGCGAGTCAGGTGGAAGAAGCCTTTCGGGCCATGGCGCGCGGCAAGCACATCGGCAAGGTGTGTATCTCCCTGAAGGACCCGGCGCTGCGTGTGCGTCAGCCCGCGCGGCGCGAGCGACTCGCACCGGACGCCACCTACCTCGTCACCGGCGGCCTCGGAGGGTTTGGCCTGGAGGTGGCGCGCTGGCTCGTGGAGCAAGGAGCGCGGCACCTGGTGCTGGTGAGCCGCAGGGGGGCCCAGTCCGAAGAAGCACGTGAGGCCCTTGCCGCATGGAGTGCTCAGGGAGTGGTGGTCCATGCGCTCGCGGCGGACGTGGCCCGGTATGCGGACCTGGAGCAGATCTTCGCGCGGCTCCACGCCGAGCTGCCACCGCTGCGAGGTGTCTTTCATTGCGCGGTCGCACTGGACGACAAGCCCCTGGAGCGATTGGACCGGGCCTCGCTGGAACGGGTGATGGCCGCCAAGGCACAGGGAGCCTGGAACCTGCACCTCATGACCCGAGCGTTGCCACTCGACCACCTGATTCTCTTCTCCTCCATCTCTTCGCTCATCGGCAACGCGGGACAAGGGAGCTACGTCGCGGCCAACAGCTTCCTGGACCAACTCGCGGTGTACCGCCGCAAGCAAGGACTGACGGCGACGGCGATTCAATGGGGCGCGCTGGGTGAAGCCGGGCTCGTCGCTCGCAATGCCCACGTGGCCCAGCACCTGGAACACCTGGGATTGCGAGGCCTGTCCACCCATGCCGCGCTCCAGGCGCTCGGACGCGTCCTGGACGCCCCTCCCGTGCAACTGGCCATCGCGGACGTGGACTGGAATCGGCTGGGTGCAGCGCTCGTTCCCTGGAGCGGCTCACGCCGGCTCGTTGGACTGCTGGAGACGCCGGAGTCGTCTGCCGACGCGGAGCGGAGTGGCGGGCTCATCGAGCGCGCCCTCGGGGGGCTCGATGACGAGGCCCGCCGCGAGTTCATCACCCGGACGCTGTCGAGGATCGTCGCGAGGGTCATGCGCACGCAGGACGGGGCGCTGAACACGGCCCAGCCACTGCGTGAACTGGGAATGGACTCCATCATGGCCCTGGAAATCGTCACGGCCATCGAAGGCGAGCTGGGCGTGAAGGTCTCCACGATGGAAGTGGTGAGCGGCCCCTCCCTGCGCGAGCTGTCCACCCTGATGCTGGGGCAGGTCCAACGCGCGCAGTCAGCCGCGTGAGCTTCACGGACTCAGGGCACCGAAGCGCGCTGCTGCGCGAGGAGCCAATCCCAGAACGCGTAGTTGTTGTACTGCTGCGTCCAGCAGTCGTGGGCTGAGCCCGGCAGCACGGTGAGGCGACCGATGGCCGTTCCGGTCGCCACCACCCCGGCCTGTGACGTCCACGTGGGACTGGATGCGCCGGGGAACAGGTACGTCTGCGTCGTGGTCGACTGTGCCACCGCCACCAGTTGGAACTGTCCGTAGTTCTTCGTCACGCCCTGCATCCAGGAGCGCTCGGCGGACAGCGACGAGCCGTCCGCATACGAATGCACCGCCCACACGGGCACGTTCAACAACTTGGTGATGGTGGGGCCCGGAGCTCCGATGTTGGTGGCCATGGGCGCGAGCGCCGCCAGCCGGTGGCCGTACTCATACGCATACTTCCAGCTTCCGTAGCCACCGTAGCTGAGGCCCGTGAGGTAGATGCGCGTCGGGTCCACGCGGTAGTTGGCCACCAGGAAGTCGACGAAGGCGTTCAGGTCCGCTGGCACCCAGTTCGTCGGGGCGCGAGGCGAGAAGACCATCACCTGCTTCTGGCCGAAGTACGCCTTGCCCTCGCTCGTGGTCCGAATCTTCTTCAGCGCCCCATGCCGGGAGACGACCTCCAGCAGGTTTGCCTCCGTGGTGGAGGTGCCGAACTCCGTCAGGCCATTCAAGTGGATGATGACCGGATACGAAGTGTTGGGGGAGGTCAGGTAGCCGGGCGGCAGGTACTCCGCATAGCCATAAATCGCCCCTGTGCTCGCGGGCAGTCGCGCCACGACCTGGTCCTCGGTCGTGATGACGAGCCTCGCGGACTGCGCGCCCCACTGTTCAAACCCTTCATCCTCGACGCCGCCTCCGCAGGCGACGGTCCACATCGCGATGGACAGCGCAATCACTCCAAGCCGCATGGTGTTCTCCCTCGATGAGCGCCTGAATCCTCCTTGAGTCTGCACAACCCGAACCCATGGCGAAAGTCGACCGCTCGAAACCAGGGAGACCACTACAACTCAGGTGCAAATGTTTCCAGGAGCCAGCAGTTTCGGATCACACCCACACACAACCCTCCAGCAATCCCTTCATGCGCTGTCGGTCGAGCGACAGTCCCTGGAAGCTTCCTGTCTTGGATTGACGCCTTTCGGGCGCATCATTCCCGCCGCCTCACACCCCAGGAGTGACTGATGATGCGAAAGCTGGTTGCAGGAGGAGCAATGATGATGGCCCTCACCACGGGCCTGTTCGCCACCACGTCCATGCAGTCTCCACCGCCTTCCGTAGGCGGCGCGTTTGCCGAGGACCCCGCCACGCTGACGTCAGGCGAGCAGGCGGGATTGATTGGCAGATGTTCGGTCGACGGTTCGTTCTGCATCAACACGGCGGATTGTCAGCGCCGTGGCATGGGCACCTGCGGCTGACATCTCGGGATGACCGCAGGAAGGGACTCGCACAAAAGTGCGAGTCCCTCGTTCCTCGAACGTCCTGGGCTCGCGCCCCTCCGGAGCGGTCACGACTACAGTTACTGCATTGCAAGAATATCAAAATTGCCGTCCACGCCGCTCCAGTTCCTTGCAAGAGACCCGTTGAGTGACTCGAGTGCTTGCAGCGCTTGACCGGACAGTGTCTGTCACGCCAGTTCGCAATCTGGGACGCAGTACCTGACATCGATGAGGGTGCGCGTCTGCGTCAGATTCGACTGGCAACCCGCGTACAGCGTGGCGGGCTGCCCGTTCTTCCGAGTCGTGCCGCACTTCGCGACACAGGCCTGGACGTTCTCCAGCCAGTACACGAGGTCATTGTTCGGACAGTTGGGTGGAATGCCAATGCCCTGCTCCACACTCACAGGCGCCGTGCTGTCCGGTGCATCGGCGGCGGCCTCCACACCTCCACAGGCCGCGAGGGACAGGAAAGAAAACGTGGTCACCGCGATGGCAAGGCGAGACATGCGCATGTGCGACTCCTTCGGATGAGAGGAGTTGCCATGATGGACGCCACCCTCGCTTCGGCCCAGGCACCCCTGCCCAGGACTGTCACGCCGAGCACGCCACCACCCAAGTGATGCATTCGGGTTGGAAAGCTGCGCGATAACGCGCTTCCCCCGCACCACTGGGACTTGTAGGGTGCCATCTGCCATGCGGCGGCTTGGATACCCAGCGGGTAGACGGTCCGTGGTGACACGGTCCGCTGCCTCTCCGGGGTACCCCCGGGGAATGATTTCGAGGAGCACAGCCCCACGCGAGGCCGGGACTGCGGCGAGCCGCAGTGCGGGCCACGCCAGACGGGACAGGTGGGTCCCAACCGCCGCATGGCGCACGAGTGAGGCATGAGCAAACGGATCGCCGTGGCGAATGCGCTCGCATCCGCCTTCCTCTCCGGGCCCTGGACGACCGCGGGACTCGTCGAACGCGGAGCCGAAGTCATCGGTGGCCGGACGCCGTGGCTCCTCTCGGTCGTACGGAGCACACGACGGTTCTTCCCTCGGCCACCGCACGCCCGCTTCGAACTGCTCGCGGAGATTCTCGCCACGCGTCCCGCCCTTCAGCGGGCCTGCGGCAATCCCCACGCTCCCGTGAAGATTCTCCACTGGGTCGCCACCGAGCCGGAAATGGGCCGCCAACCGTGGCCCGTTCCGTCACTCCCAACCCAGGCGGAGCTCACAGGCTGGCTCGGGATGACCGACGCGCAGTTGGGATGGCTCGCGGATGCGCGCGGACTCGAGCGCATCACTCCGCCAGGGCAGTGGCGGCGCTACCGCTACACCTGGATTCCGAAGCGCAGCGGCGGTGAGCGCCTCCTGGAGCAACCCGGGCTGGACCTCTCGCGGCTCCAACGCAAGGTGCTGCACGGCATCCTGGATGTCATTCCGCCCCATGAGGCCGCATACGGGTTCGTCGCGGGCCGAGGCGTCCGCGGCTTCGCAGAGCCCCACGTGGGGCAGGCCGTCGTGGTGCGCGTGGACCTGGAGGACTTCTTCCTCTCCGTGAAGCCAGCGCGCGTCTGGGGGGTGTTCCGCGCCGCGGGTTATCCCGACGACGTGGCCACGACCCTCGCGGGGCTTTGCACGACCCGAACGCCCAGCGGAGTGCTGGAGCAGGCCCGTCGGTCGACGGATGGAGAAGCGCTCACCGCTCGCTGGCGACTGGCACGAAGGCTCGAGTCCCGGCACCTCGCCCAGGGCGCACCTACGTCACCTGCCCTCGCCAATCTCGCCGCATACCGACTGGATGTTCGTCTGTCGGCGCTCGCCTCGGCGCTGGGGGCCCGCTACACGCGCTACGCGGACGACCTTGCGTTCTCGGGAGGCGAGGCCCTGGCGCGGAGCACCGGCCGACTGCTGCGATGCGTGGCGCGAATCGTCCGGGAGGAGGGCTTCACGGTGCGCACCGAGAAGACTCGCGTGATGCGCCGGGGTCGCCAGCAACGACTGGCGGGTGTGGTGGTCAATGAGCACCCTTCCGTGCCTCGGGCGGACTACGACCGACTGAAGGCCATCCTTCACCTGTGCCGCACTCGAGGGCCCGCGAGCCAGAACACCGGGAGCCATCCCGAGTTCCGCGCGCACCTGCTCGGCCGGGTGGCCTGGGTCTCTCAGCTCAACCCCACTCGGGGAGCCAGGCTTCGCGCGATCTTCGAGCAGATTGCGTGGGAGTGAGGCCCCCGGTTCTTGAATCACCCCAGGGATGCAACGCCCCATGAAGAGCGGGCCTGCTTCGGCGGTCCGTGGCTGTTCCTGGCGTCTCCGCATGCTTTGGGCCGAGAATCGCGGGCGTCGGCGCTCTTGAGGCGTCGCCGTGCACCCGGCGGTCCGCCATGGCCAACGCAGCCTCCCAGCTCACCGTCCTCCAGCCACGTGCCCCCCTGGCACGACTGCGCGACGCCGCGAACCTGCTGGCCTCGCTCGCGCCCGGCACGCTCTTCGCGGTGGCGCTGGCGCTCGTGTCGAGCCAGCCGCGCTTCTCCTGGCTCACCGAGCCCCTGCGCTACCCCTGGGAGCTCTGGGTGGTGGCCCTCGCCGGCACGACAGCGACGGTGGCGGGGGTCGCGGACTGGCGATACCACCGCGTGGCCCAGCTGCGGGTCGGCCCCAACGAGCACCGCGCGGAGTTCCTCGCCCTGGCGGGTGGCGGCTTCCCGCTCTTCCTGCTGATGTGCGCCGCCTCGGTGGCACGCCGCCCGCTCGCGTTCCTGCTGCCCGTGCTCATCGTCCTCATCGGGACGGTGGTCCTCATCTGCTACGACGAGTTCGTCTTCCACCGTCGGCGGTGCGACGCCTGGGAGGCCCTGCTGCATCGGACCCTGCTCGGCGGCCATGCGACCGCGTTCCTCGCCTGGGCGCACTTCAGCTTCGTCCGCGAGGGCCTTCATGGCTGACCGCCCGCGCTCCCCATGGCGACGCGGCACCGAGCTGCTGACACGCGCCGCCCACCTCTACGACGCGCCGGGCTCGACGCTCGCCCACGAGGCCCGAGGAGCGTGGCGTGGGGGCTTCGCCAGCAGCGCGACGTGGATGGCACAGGCACTCGCCCAGGTTCGTGGACGGCCCGTCCTCGCCGACTTGCCACACGCGGGCAGGTGGGGCGCGCTCAAGTACGGCGGTGCACTCCTCGCGGCCCTCGGTTGCTGGGGGCTCGCCGTCGTCCTCGGACTGCCGCACGCGCTCGGCTTCGTGCTCGCGGTGCTCGCGTTCTACGCCGCCGAGGTCCAGGGACTCTTCCTCTTCCCCCTGCTGATGGATGGCGCCGAGCACCCCTGGCGCAGCGGACGCGCATTGCTTCGCCGGGCAGGCGGTACTCCGGGCGCCGTGGGTACGGTGCTCATGCTGGCGGGAGTGATGCTCCTCGGGGGGCTGGTCGGTCGCGGCTGGGTCCGCTGCTGGTGCCTGGGCTGTCTCGCGGTGGTCCACTGGTACGAGGACCTGCGAGCGTGAAGCTCACGGAGCTCTGGAGTCGCGGCCTCGCCATCGCGATGGACGCCGTGCGCGTCAACACCGTGGCCCTGGAGGTCCGACCGGAAGTCTCCCTCTGGCACAAGCAACGCCGACCCGGCATGGGCGCGGTGATAGCCGCGGGCAATGTCTTCCTGCGCCTGTCTCGCAGCCACATCCGGATGTTTCCCTCGGCGAAACGATGGCGGGACTGGGAGCTGGACTCCTTCGCGCTCCTCCACCCGGACCGCGCCGCCGAGGCACGCGGGGGCAGCGCCGTCGCACTGGAAGCCCTTCCTGGTGAGCGCCTCGACCGACTGCTCGCGCAAGGCCGACTCACCCAAACCATCGTCGAGGCCGCCGCGCTCGAGCTGCATCGAGCACATGGTCTGACGCCGCCCCACGCCTCGCGCCCGTGGTCCCACGGCGATGCCCACCTGAAGAACCTCCTCTATGACGAGGCCGGACAGCGCGCGTGGCTCATCGACTTCGAGACCGAACACGACGCGCACCTCGACACCGCCGAGCGCCACGCGGATGACCTGTTCGTCTTCCTGCTCGACCTGGGCGGACGCGCGACTCGGGAGCAGGCCCTCCCGTTGGCGGTGGCCTTCCTGCGTGCCTATCCCGAGCCTCACGTCCACAAGGCCCTGCGAGCCCGCCTGCGGCCACCTCACGGACTGGAGCGAGCCCTCTGGAAGAGCCGCTCACACCACCTCCCGGAAGCACGGCTCCTGGAATGGCTGGAGCACCTTCGCCAAGAGGTGACGCGGATGGAGTCGGCCTCGGGCGCGGAGGACGCACCGGAATCCCGTCCCCTCGCGACCTGACCTCGGTAATCCGCTCTACTCGCGCGGCGAGACCCGCGGGGCCACGTCCTGCCGCCGCCACAGGGGCTTCACCGGCACCCGCTCCAGGATGCCGGAGCCGAAGACCCGGTCCAGCTCCAGATAGTCCATGTGCACGTAGCCGATGTGACACCCGCACGTCGTCTTCGCGCACGGCCGAGGCCTCAGCGCCTGGTCGAAGTCCGGAGCGTAGATGTTCCCAATCGGCTCATCGATGAAGTGACACCGGCGCGCCGTGCCCTCCCCATCCACGGAGATGACCGACTCCCCTCCCCGGCACGCGCGGCCCAGGCTGGGATGCCGCACGTTGTTCACGGGAAACAACGGGTCCACGGCCGTGAAGCGCGCCACGTCCTCGGGTGAGTACGGCTCCTCCTGACCGTCCTTCACCGCGTTGATCCACAGGTACGTGGCGTCGGACAGCTCACGGCGCAGCGCCTCCGCCTCCTCGGCGAAGCGCAGGAACCCCACCATGCCCGCGCTGTGCCGGACACCCAGCGCAGTCAGCGCCTCGCACTGCGCCACGAAGCGACGGCGCTTCATCCACTCCGGATGGTACGTCGCCCAGATGCCGAGCTTCTCCGCGCGGCAGTCCTTCACCCAGTCCAGCTTGCACGACAGGTTCGTCTGCGCCGCCACGCGCTCCACATGCGGCAGATGCGTCAGCCGCGCCAGCGCCTGCTGATACCAGGGCCAGATGAGCGCCTCGCCCCACGGCGTGAAGAACACGGACACCGTGTCTCCCGTGCGCGCCTCCACCCACGCCAGGAACCGCTCCAGGTCCGCGCGGTCCTTCGCGAGTTCCTCGTCGGTGTGCTTCCACTTGCCGAAAGGACAGTACTCGCAGCCGTAGTTACAGCTCGACAGCGGCCCTCGGTAGAGCACGGTGAGCTTCATCGCCAGGAGTACTCCTGTGACAGCTCACGAACCCCCGTCGAGTGCAGCCAGGGGCCAATCAAATCCGAGAGCTCCACCCCCGAGGGCGTGAGCCGCAGCGCCTGACCGTCCCGCCGCGCCAGCCCGTGCGCCTCCAGCTCCAGCAGCTCCGGGAAGTCCTCCAGCACGTCGGTGCAGAACTGCTCGTGGTACGTCGCGAAGTCCACGCCCTCCGCCAGCAGCGACAACAGCATGTACCGCCGCCGCCGCTCCTCACCGTCGAGGCGGAAGCCATACCCCACTTCGCCAAAGGACTCCGCCGTGCGCGCGCTGTACGACGCGATGATGGAGCGCACCTCGCGCGAGCCGACGGCGTACTCCGACGAGTAGTGCACCTGTCCCGTGTACGAGCGCGCCCCGCACCCCAGCCCCACCATGCCGTCCTCCTGGCAGCGGTATACCGGGCCCCCCGCGTCCGGCGCATGGCTCGCGCGGAACATGCGCATGGACACCTGGGTGTAGCCCTGCGCCAGCAGGAACTCCCGGCCCGCGCGATACAGCGCGATTCGCAGGTCATCCCACGCACGCGCCTTCTTCCCCAGGAACGTCAGCGGACGCACGTAGAGCGGATAGAGGTAGATCTCCTCGGGCGTGAAGCGCAGCGCCTGCCGGATGGAGTACAGGAACGTCTCCACCGTCTGGCCCTCCATGCCGTAGATGAGGTCCAGGTTCAGCGTCGGAAACCCCGTGGAGCGGATGAGGTCCAACGCCGCCTCCACCTGCGCCGTCTGCTGGGGCCGCTTCACCGCGGCCACCTCCGCCTCGATGAAGCTCTGCACGCCGATGCTCACCCGGTCCGTGCCCCGCGAACGCAGCGCCCGCAGCTTCTCCGCGTCCACCGTCTCCGGCGACACCTCCACCGAAACGGGGATGTGGTGCGGGTCCGCGCCCAGCACCTTCTCCGCCAGGTCGAAGACGCGATGCAGCCCCGCGACGTCCAGCAGCGTGGGCGTCCCTCCGCCCACCGCGAGCCGCGCGAAGCTCGCCGGGCCCAGCGCCGCCTTCACCCGGTGCGCCTCGCGCTCCAGCGCCCCGAGGTAGCCGTCCACCACGTCCTGCTTCGGCCCCGCCGCCGTGAAGAGATTGCAGAAGCCACAGCGCATCTCGCAGAAGGGGACGTGGAAGTAGAGGAACAGGGCATCGCGCCGCTCCTCGGCCCACACCGACTCCAGCGAGAGCGCTGGCGTGAAGGGCCGGTAGGCCGTCTTGTGCGGGTAGCCATAGAGGTACGCCACGTAAGGCGTCTCTCCCAGCATCTGCTCCAGGCGCGTCATGGTGAGGACTCTCACGACAGGGTGAACTCGGCGTAGGGCACCGTCCAGACGACGGGGTGACCCACGCGATGACCGTTATAGCCGTCCTCGCCGTAGGCCGTGCCGTGGTCCGAACAGACAATGCAGAAAGCCGGCCCCCGGCGCCGCAATGCGGCGAACAGGGGTGGAAGCTGACTGTCCACGTATTCCAGGGCTGCCGCGTGGGACGCGACGGAATCCTCGGAGGCCCCGGCCAGGTAGTGGCGGTTGGGCTGGTGCAGCGCGGAGACGTTGAGGAAGAGGAATACGCGCTGCTGGCGAGGAAGAGCCTCCAGGCGCTCGACGGCCAGGGACACCTGGTGCTCGGTGGAGCGAGGCTCGCGCACCCCCAACTCGGGGCCCCAGTGGCTCTCCGCGAAGAGGCCCGGCAGCACGTTGCCCAGGGGGTTGAGCTTGTTGAAGAAGCCCACGCCGCCGATGCACACGGTGTGGTAGCCGCGCGCCGACAGGCCCGTGACGAGGTCCGGCGCGTCGAGCACACAGGTGCCCTGCCCCGTCGTCTCACTGCCCTCGAAGCGCATGGAGAACAGCCGCGAGTGCCTGCCTGGGCGCGCGGGGGTGGGCAGGAAGCCGGCGAAGAACGCGTGGTGCGCGGCGTACGTGAAGCTCGCGGGCGAATGGCGCTCCTCCCACTGTCCTCCCGGCATCAGCGCGGCGAGGTGGGGAATGCGCCCCTCGGTGGCCAGGCGTGTCGCCACGTCGTGGCGCAGGGTGTCCAGGGTGATGAAGAGCAGGTCGTGCGAGCCGACCACCGTGTTCATGTCCATTGCGAGAGCACTTCCACGAGAGCCTCGTGTCGCGAGGTGATGCGCTCCACCGTGAAGGTCGGCGGCGCCAGCGCTGCGGGCCACTCCCGTCCATGGGAGACCCAGCACGTGGCGAACCCCATCCGCGTGGCGCCGACGATGTCCCGCACCGGGTCATCCCCGATGTGGAGGACCTCCGACGGCTCGCGATTCACGTGCGCCAGCGCCGCCTTGAAGATGGCCGGGTCCGGCTTCTCCACGCCCACCTCGCTCGAATAGAAGCCCTCTGGAACGGAGTGGTAGAGGTCCGCGTGAAGCAGCTTCCTGCGCTGAGTGCCGGAGAAGCCATTGGAGACCACGACGACGGGCTGGCGCTTCGACAGCTCCCTGAGCCAGACCGCCAGCTTCGGGTCGCCCACCACGAAGTCCGCGAGGTTCAACTGGAAGTCCGCCCAGAGCGCCTTCGCGTCGAGCCCCGTCTCGAACGTCTTCGTCACGTCGGCGCAGAAGGCCTCCCTGTCGCGGCCTCCCCGCTCGTCGAAGGTCCGGAGCGTGGCGAGGTCCTCGGCGCGACGGTGCTCGGGAAACACCTCGGGGAACCGGGCCATGAAGCGCTCGAAGTAGCGCCCGAACGCGGCCTCGCGGTCGACCAGGGTGTCATCGACGTCGAAGAAGAGGGCCTTCGGCCGCACGGGCCCGTACTTCCCAAAGGCCTTCGGCTTGTTCATCCACTTCTTGTCCTCGTAGTGGCGCTTGCGTCCCATGTCGGCGTCTCAGCTCGCGATGCGCGAGGCGCGGTCGTAGTCCAGCAGCGCCCCGAGGACTTCTTCCCGGGAGTCCGTCAGCAGCAGGTGCCGCGCGTACTCCTGTCCCTGCGCGAGCTGCGCCAGCAGGGGATAGACGGGGCGCGTCCGCGTCCAGAACTCGCGGCCCAGGAAGATCATCGGACTGATGACGCCCACGCTGTTGTAGTGGTTCTGGCAGGCATCCTGGAAGATTTCCTGGATGGTGCCGGCGCTGCCGGGCGCGTAGACGATTCCCCCTCGGGCGATGGTGAGCAGCCCGTCCTCGCGCACGCTGTTGGCGAAGTACTTGGCGATGTGCGTGGCGAAGGGGTTGGGCGGCTCGTGGCCATAGTGCCACGTGGGGATGCCCAGGCTGGAGCAGGCGAAGACATCCTTGGGCTCCAGCGGAAAGGCCTCGCGCACCTGGAAGGCCCGGCCCAGCCAATCCCGGTCCGTGTAGCTGGGGGCCTTGGAGAGGATGGCGAGCGCGCCGTCGAGTTCGGCCCCCGAACGCACCGCGAACCAGGCACCCAGGTGAGTGGCCTCCATCGCTCCCGGACCGCCGCCGCTGACGAGGAAGAAGCCCGCGCGCGTCAGCTCCCGGGCCAGCATCGCCACCTCGCGGTAGTCGGGCTGGCCGCGCTTCATGGAGTGTCCGCCCATGATGGCCACCACCTTCCGGGACGGCCCGGAGGCGGCGAGCAGGTCCTCCATCGCGTCCGTGACAGCGTGGTCATGCAGTCGCTGCGCGAGCGTCTCCAAGAGCGTGGGAGGCGTGCCACGGCCGTGAGCCTCCCAGTGGCGATAGATGCGTGCGTCGAGCGTGTCCTCGTACGTCTCCGGGCGCATCGGGTCGAAGCCGGCGTACAGCTCCTCGGGAGAGTAGAGGCCGCCCCGGTAGGGCTGGTACGGCACGCCGGTGATGGGGGGGAAGACGAGCGCCCCATGTGCGAGCGCGGCCTGCAGGGCGTCCTTCTCCAGCTCGCACCCCAGGAACACCGTCCCGGCGAGCGCCGCGGTGCTCAGCTCGCGCGTGTAGCGCCGCAGGTCCAGTCCCTGGATGACGACGTTGGCCAGGCTGCTGCCATCGCGAAGGTGCCGCTCGAAGGCCTCGGGAGTCTCTAGCTCAATCACCCGCGAAGGATTCCATGCCTCGGGGCCGGCTAGAAGAGGACAACCATGGTGCCCTGCGGCATTCGCTCATACAGCGCGGCGATATCGCGGGGGTGGAACACGACACAGCCCCAGGACAGCCGACCTCCGCTCTCCTCCAGGGACCACTCCCCTGCCCACCCGTGAAAGCCGATGCCGCTTCCCAGTCGAGTGGTGGCGTCCGTCGCCTCGCGGGCCTCCCAGGCCCGGACGATTCGCTCGCGCGTCTTCGCGGTGAGCCAGCCCTGCTTCACACCCCGGCTCGCGTCCCACGGGTTCGGGTAGTTCACCCGCAGCCAGTGGCCGCCGTAGAACGCGGCGTAGGGCCCGGGGATGTCCCCGCGCAGCGTCTGGACGATGAAGTACATGCCGACGGGCGTGCGGTTGTCTCCTCGCTGCTGCTTGGGCCCCGTTTCCTGGCCAAACCCCACCTCCACGCGGGCCCGCTCGACACCGCGCTCGTAGAGCCGGAGCTGATTCCGCGCGTGGGAGATGAGCACCAGCACCGGCTCGCTCGCGGGTTGTGGCAGGCGGGAATGCTCGGCGGTGAAGCGCCGGGACTCGTCGGCGGACAGGAGGCGGCCGGTGTGCAGCGACACGGTGAGCCGCTCGGACGCGCCCACCTGGCCGAGCACCTGCCCCTTCGTGACGAGCGCGCCGGGACGAAGCGCCACGGACTTCAGCCCCGCGTACTCCGAGCGGGCACGAAGCAGCTCATGGTTCTCGTGATACAGATGTTCCAGCGTGACACTGTCACCTCGTGAGCCGACGGACACCACGCGACCCCGGGCCAGTGCTCGCACGTCGCTGCCCGGCCTGGCGCGCGCGACGTCTGGCCACGGCGCGAAGCCCTCCGCCGCCGCGTGCTCGGGCCGAAGATACGACTCGAAGACATCCGGGGTGGAGGCGGTCGCGACCTGGGCAAGGCCCACCCAGGCGAGGCACAGCAACGGGAACCAGGAGCGCGGCGCGGCGGAAGTCACTCGCGGTGGACACTCGGCGCTCGCGGACCGTTCCGTCAACTCCTGCGTTTCTTCCAGGGCGGCGAGGTGGACGTCACTCGCGGGGGACTCTCGACCCTTGGAGACCGCGCCATCCACTCGCGCGTTTCTCGCGGCGCGGCGCCGTGGACGTCGCTCGCGATGGACTCTCGGCGCGTGGAGGGCCTTCCGTTGTTGCCGCCCACGTTCCTCCCCGCGAGCCTCCTCGCCAGCTCACGGGCTCAGCGCCGCGCCTCCAGTGCGCGAAGCGCGGCCTGGGCCTGGAGCAGCTCCGGTCGGGCATTGGCGGCGGCGGCGTCCTGGGCGGCGAGTTGGAGCTGCCTCGCAGCCTCCTCGCGCTCTCCCAGTCGCAGGTGGGCCCGCCCCAGCGCACAGCGCAGCAGTGACTTCAGCTTCCGGTCCCCGAGCATCCCCGCGAGTTGGAGGCCTCGCACCGCGTCCTCCTTCGCCAGCTCGGGAGCATCCGCCTGGCTGTGCAGGAGCGCGAGCCCATGGTGGGTGTACGCCATCCCTCCCCGGTCCCCCATGCGCGCCTTCAAGTCGAGCGCGAGCTGGAAGTAGTGCACCGCCCGCTCCCTGTCTCCCGCGCGCGCATAGGCATCCCCCAGGTTGAACAGGGCAGTGGAGTGCTCCCACGTGTCCCCCGCGCGCTCCGTCCAGCGCAGCACCGCCGCGTACTCCGCCGTCGCCTGTCCGGGACGCCCCTGCCCCATCAGCAGCGTCCCCATGGCCCGGTGCAGCGCCGCCTCCACACTCGCCCGCCCCGGCCCCTCCTGGTACGGCGCCTGGAGCAACCTCGCCCGAGCACTCGCCAGGCGCGCCTCCGCCTCCTCGAAGCGCCCCAGCCCACACAGCGCGAGCGCACACAGCGCGTCCAACGAGGCCGTACAGACCAGCGCGTCCGGGCCCGCCGCGAGCTCCCCCACGGCCTGCCCCAGCGACACCACTTCCTCGTAGCGCTCCAGCGACAGCACCACCGCGGCCAGCTTGCGAAGACAATGGAGGTGCTCGGGCGTCGCCAGCACCGCGCGAGGATCCTCGAGCGAGATGGCGATGCGCCAGGCGGACTCGGCCTCCGCTCGCTCTCCCGCCAGCCGATGCGCGTCCCCGATTCGCTCCCACAGCACACGGGACCACTGGCGTGCGGCGTCCAGCGACAGCGACGCGGCGACGTCCAGCGCGACGCGGTACACCCCCAGCGCCGCCGCCGGCTCCAACGCCGCGAGGTTCCATGCGGCGACCTCCAGCAGGTGAGGCAGCGCGCGCTGGGGCACCTTCGCCGCGAGCCAGTGGCGCACCACCTCCGCGCAGGCCCGCCGCCGCGACTCCGCGGGCAGGGCCTCGTACGCCTCCGCCGCGCGCCGATGCAGCGCCAGCCCCTCCGCGTCCGACGAAGTCACCTCAGGCGGCCCTGGTGGCCGAGCCCCCACCGCGTACCGCCCCCCCGAGACGGGCCTCAGCCAGCCCCCCGCCTCCAACCCCGCGAGCGCTCCGAAGCCACCGACGAGCGCCCCCAGTACCGACCGGGGAAAACAGGGCCCCAACACGGCGCTCACGTGCAGCGCTTCGCGCCGGGTGGGTGACAACGCCTCGTGGCGCGCGGCCAGCACCGCCGGGCCCGACGAAGGAAGGGGCACCAGCGGGTGCTCCTCGTGGAACGCGAGCGCATGCAGCAGGTGCAGCGGATGGCCCGCGCCGACGTGGAGCAACGCGTCCCTGGGCCAGCCCGGACGCAGTCGCGTCGCGACCAGCGCCTGGGCATCCTCCGGATTGAGCAGGCCCACCTCCAGCATCTCCGCGGTCGGCGGCACGAGCCCCGGGCCGCCCGTGCGCTTCAGCACGAGCACGAGCACCGGCGCATGTGCCAAGCGCGACACCAGCACCTCGACGAGCGCCCGACTGAGCGGGTCCGCGTGCTGCCAGTCCTCCAGGATGAGGATGCGCGGTCCCCGGTGCGGCAGCAGCGCGTGGCAGAGCGCATCGAACAGCGCGATGCTCTCCGAAGAGAGGCTCGCGGGGATGCCCTGCCACTCGCGGCCCTCCAGGAAGTGCGCGACGCGCTCCGCCTCCGCGCTCGACATCCTCCCCACGCCCGCCACGGGCCGCAGGCCCCGCGTCGCCTCGAGCAGCTCCAGCAAGGGCCCCGCGGGAGTCCCCGGCAGCGCCAGGCCACTGCCCTCCCAGACCTCGAAGCGATTGGCCGTGAGCGACTCCACCAGCGCGTCCTTCAGGCGCGACTTGCCCATGCCCTCCGCGCCCACCAGCCAGACGGCGCGCCCCAGCCCCCTGCGGGCCTCCTCGGCGCACCACTTCAGCCGCTCCAGCAGCGCGGTCCGCCCCACGAGCGGCGGCTGACAGGCCCCCGTCCCCCACCGGCGAACCCCTTCAGCCAGGGGCACCCGTGACGACACGCGCGGGCAGGTGGACAGGCCAGGGGAAAGTCGTGTCCCGCAGGCCAGGCACACGCCCGAAGACGAGGTCATGAGCACCTCCAGAGCCCGAACCTCTAACGCTCCCGGCCCCCCGCGCCCCTCGCGCCCAGGGGTTGTGCGTGTGTATTGAATTCGCCTGTGGGCCTGCCCTCCAAGCCACCGCACGCCTCCTCGGCGCTTCTGGCGGTGCGCTCAAACCCTCACAATCCGCACCGATCCACCAACAATGACAGACGTTTCCAACCCCACCGCCCCAGCTCTCACCCGCAGTATGCCCCGCCCCGTTTCTTGGGGGGCAGGCAGGCGTGTCGAGAACTGTTGAATACGAAATAAATTTGGTCGATGGTTGTCTCCGTCGCAACGCGGCGAACCCCCGCCGTGACCTTGGAGAACCCCCCCAGCTGAAACCAGGAACCGGCCCGTCGTGAGATGGCCGCAGGACACACTCCCCGTCTGTCTGTTTTTGAATCCCCAGAGGTCCCTACATGAAGAAGTCTCTTCTGCTGGCTGGAGCACTGCTCGGCCTGAGCGCCACCGCTTGTGGTCCCCAGGACGACGTCACCGAGCTGGGCGAGGCCCCCGCCGGGCTGGATGCCACGGAGTACGCCACGTCCGTCTCCGCCGCCGCGCTGACGGCCACGGGCTGTACGCAGCTCACGGCCGCGTCCGTCATCGCCAAGGGTCATGACGGCAACGTGCCGGCCAACACGATGGACGACAAGCTGGGCACCCGCTGGAGCTATCTCGGCAAGGGTGGCTGGATCGACTACGACCTGGGCGCCAGCAAGTCCATCTCCGGCGTCACCATCGCCTGGCACGAAGGCACCACGCGGGCCAACACCTTCACGGTGTCCGTCTCGCCGGATGGCTACACGTATACGCAGGTGTACAGCGGCACGAGCAGAAAGTCGTCCTCCGCGGAGACGTACTCGTTCAGCAAGGTCTCCGCGCGCCGCGTGCGCATCACCTTCATGGGCAACACCATGAACGACTGGGCGTCCATCGCCGAGGCGCGGGCCTGCTCCGCCACGACCACGACGCCGCCCCCGACGACGCCTCCCCCCACGGGCAGCAGCGTGGTGTGGGTGGGTGACTTCGAGACGAACAACATCAGCCAGTGGACGCGAGCGCAGATGGTGAGCGCGGACCGGCTGGCGATGGTGTCCTCGCCGAAGCGCCAGGGTGGCTACGCGCTCAAGGCCACGGTGAAGCGGGGCGACGACCCCATCAACTCCAGCGGCAACCGCAACGAGCTGGTGCGGATGACGCGCGAGCCGTCGGGCTCGGAGTACTACTACCGCTGGAGCACGATGTTCGACTCCACGTTCCCCAACGTGAACACGTGGCAGCTCTTCACCCAGTGGCACCAGGAGAGCGACACCGTGGGCGGCTCACCTCCGGTGGAGTTCTACGTCTACGGCAACGAGGTCCGCCTCAACATCGGCGGCAACCCGGGCACCATCGTCTGGCGCGCCCCGCTGACGCGCGGCAAGTGGATGGACTTCATCTTCCACGTGCGCTGGTCCGCGGACTCGAAGGTGGGCTTCGTGGAGCTGTACCTCGACGGCAAGCTGGTGATGCCCAAGCGCTACATCGCGACCCAGTACTCGGGCCAGGTCAACTACCTGAAGATTGGCCTGTACCGGAATGACACCATCACCCAGACGGGCATCGTCTACCACGACGGCTGGCTGATGGCCCGGAAGCTCGAGGACGTGCTCAACCCCACGGCGGTCATCAAGGCCCCGTAGGCACGCCACGGCTGTACGGCACCCCACACCGTGCCCTCATCCGGGCCGGGGTCGCGTCCCCACGCGGCCTCGGCCCGGAGTAGTTTCCGGACATGCCCAACAGCCTGCGCGTCGTCCATGTCCAGGTCCACGTCAAGCCGGAGCACGTGGACGCCTTCCGCGAAGCCACCCTCGCCAACGCGCGAGCGAGCGCCCAGGAGCCCGGCATCGCCCGCTTCGACGTCATCCAGGACGCCGACGACGCGACGCGCTTCGTGCTCGTGGAGGTCTACCGGACGGCCCAGGCTCCCGCCGAACACAAGGAGACGGCCCACTACCTCACCTGGCGCGACACCGTGGCGCCGATGATGGCGGAGCCGCGCGCCAGCCGGAAGTTCGTCAACCTGTTCCCCGAAGACGCCGGGTGGTGACGTGAGTCCCACGGCCTTCGAGTTCGCCACCGCGACACGCATCGTCTTCGGCCCGGGCCGGCTGTCCGAGGCCCCCGAAATGGTGCGCTCGCTCGGCGGTCAGCGGGTGTTGCTCGTCACCGGGAAGGCCCCCGCGCGAGCGCGCGGCCTGAAGGCGTCGCTGGAGGCGCTCGGCCTCGCCGTGGAGTCGTTCGCCGTGGAGGGCGAGCCCACGGTGGAGCTCGTGCGCCAGGGCCTGGGCGTCCTCGGGGAGGCGCGCTGTGACGTCGTCGTGGCGATGGGCGGAGGCAGCGCGCTCGACGCGGGCAAGGCGCTCGCCGCGCTGGCGACACAGGGGGGAGATCCTCTCGACTATCTGGAGGTCATCGGGCGGGGCCAGCCGCTCACCCAGGCGTCGCTGCCCTTCGTGGCCATTCCCACCACGGCGGGCACCGGTTCGGAGGTGACGCGCAACGCGGTGCTGGGCTCGAAGCAGGCCCAGGTGAAGGCGAGCCTGCGCGGGCCACAGCTGCTGCCGCGCGTGGCGCTCGTGGACCCGGACCTGCTCATCGGCGCGCCGCCCGCCGTCCTGGCCTCCAGCGGCATGGATGCGCTGTCCCAGCTCATCGAGCCCTTCCTCTCCGCGCGCGCCAACCCCCTCACCGACGCCCTGGCACGCGAGGGCCTGCGCCGCTCCGCGCGCTCGCTGCGTCGAGCCGTCCTGACGGAGCCGGACGCGGAGGCGCGCGAGGACCTGGCGCTGGCCAGCCTCTTCGGCGGCCTGTGCCTGGCGAACTCCGGGCTGGGCGCGGTGCACGGCTTCGCGGCGCCAGTGGGCGGCATGTTCGACGCACCCCATGGCGCCGTCTGCGCGGCCCTGCTTCCCGCCGTGCTCGACGTCAACCTGCGCGCCCTTCGCGCTCGCGCACCGGAGCACCCCTCCCTGCTCCGCTTCCGTGAGCTGGCCGCGATGCTCACCGGCCGGCCCGATGCTCGCGAGGAGGACGCCCTCGCGTGGGTGGAGACGCTGCGCGCCGAGTTCCAGATTCCCGGCCTCGCCACCTACGGACTGACGCCCGCGCGACTGCCAGAGTTGGTGACGAAAGCGCGCGCCGCCAGCAGCATGAAGGCCAATCCGTTGACGCTCACCGAGGCGGAGCTGACGGAGATCGCCACCCGGTCCCTGTAGCGAGCCGCCCCACACCTTCGAGGTATGCCCATGGAAGACATCGAGCTTCAGACCCGTGATGGAGCGATGGACGCGAAGCTGTTCCAGCCGGAGGGACGCGGCCCGTGGCCCGCCGTCATCCTGCTGACGGACGCGATGGGCATCCGCCCCGCCTTCGAGCACATGGCCCAACGACTTGCGGACGGCGGCTACGTCGTCCTGCTGCCGAACGTCTTCTACCGCGAGGGCCGCGCCGCGAGCCTCGACCTGAACGGCACTTTCGCGGACGAGGCGTTCCGCAAGCGCATCTACGCGCTCATCGCGACCCTGACGCCGGAGCGGCTGCGCGACGACGGCGCGGCACAGCTCGACTTCCTCTCGCGACTGCCCCAGGTGCGGGGCCCCAAGGTCGGCGTGGCCGGCTACTGCATGAGTGGCTCCATCGCCGTGCGCCTGGCCGCGGACTTTCCGGACACCATCGCCGCGGCGGTGTCCAACCATGGAGGCCGGCTGGCGACGGAGTCCCCGGACAGCGCCCACCTGCGCGTGGGTGACGTTCGCGGCGAGCTCGTGTTCGGCCACGCGGACCAGGACAGCTCCATGCCGGCCGACGCAATCCTTCGGCTGGAGACGGCACTGAAGAACGCGGGCGTCCGACACCAGTCCCGACTCCGCGTCGGCGCCCGACACGGCTATGCGGTGGACGGCTCCGCCACCTACGACAAGGACGCCGCCGAGCAACACTGGCGCGAGCTGTTCGACGTATTCGGCCGCACCCTCTCGACCTGAGGACGTGTCAGGGCCCTGGCTTGCATTTGAAAGCGGCCGGCGTTATTCGTAGCGACATGGTTCTGGTCGTCAGTGCTCGTCGATTTAGCAGCCCCCCGGCTCCCTTTGGGTGTCGGGAGGGCGTGCCGCACTGAGCGCACGAACCTCTCGTTGGTGAAACGCCGTCAGGCGCGACGCCCACCCGAAGCCGCCGGGGGGGCATCCGAGGCCGGCGGCGCCTGGCGGACTTCTCGCTCGGCGTGCCGGAGACCCTGCGTTTCCACCGCTTCCGAGAGGTTTCCATGTCGTCCCCTTCCGTCTCCATCCTCAGCGCCGAGGAGCTTCGGCGCGCGCTCTCCGTTCGTGACCTGACCGACCCTGCTTCCGGCCCGCATGCCCTGCAACGGCTGGTGGCCTCCGCGCTGGACGCCCTGCGCTCCGCCTGGGGCTGCGACGTCCTCATCCACCGACAAAGCCCCGTCGTCTCCATCGCCGACAACTACGACCGGCTCCACTATCCACCGGGAGGAGTGGCCCGGGACGCGCGCTACACGCGGTATGTCTGTGACACGGCCCTCTTGCGCTCACAGACGTCCGCCATGATTCCGGCCGTGCTGCGCAAGCTGGCGGCGTCCCCACCCGAGGACGTGCTGTTGGCCTGTCCGGGCCTCGTCTACCGCCGCGACTGCATCGACCGGTTGCACACCGGCGAGCCGCACCAGATGGACCTCTGGCGCGTGCGACGAGGACCGCCCCTCACCTCCGCGGACCTGCGACAGATGATTCACACCGTGGTGGGCGCGCTGCTGCCCGGGCGCGAGGTGCGGCTCACCGACGCCGTGCATCCGTACACGACGGACGGGCTCCAGGTGGATGTTCGCGAGGGCGAGGAGTGGGTGGAGATTGGCGAGTGCGGCCTGGCGCTGCCAGCGCTGCTCGCGGAGAGCGGCCTGGAGGCGGGCCCCGTCACCGGGCTCGCCATGGGCCTGGGGTTGGACCGCATCCTGATGTTGCGCAAGGGCCTGGATGACATCCGGCTCTTGCGCTCCACGGACGCGCGCATCTCCGCCCAGTTGTTGGACCTGGAACCCTACCGTCCGGTGTCGCTGATGCCGGCGGTGCGCAGGGACATGTCGCTCGTCATCGACGAAGGCCGGACGTCCGAGGAGCTGGGGGACGCGGTGCGCGCCGCGCTCGGCGAGCGGGCGGAGCTGGTGGAGAGCGTGGAGGTGGTGACGGAGACTCCGTACTCCGCGCTCCCTCCCGGCGCAGTGAAGCGCCTGGCCCTCCGTCCGGACCAGAAGAACGTGCTGCTGCGGGTGGTGCTGCGCGCGTTGGAGCGCACGCTGACGCATGACGAGTGCAACGTCCTGCGCGATGACATCTACGCGGCGCTGCACCAGGGCACGACATGGGAGTGGGCCGCGCGACCGCACTGAAGGCCGCGCGGCGGAGGGCCGGACGCTCAGACCTTGTAGAGCAGGTCCATGTACTTCTTGAGCAAGTCGCTCACCAGGCCCCTGAAGGGGACGGCGGCCGCCATGCCGTAGACGGGCGCCATCGTCCCCTTCTCGCCCGGGTGGGCCTTCACGTGCTCCACCGCCTCGCGCAGGTCCGCGAGGAAGCGCTCGGCCACGCCCGGCTGCGCGTGCCGCAGGGTGACGCAGAGGTGCACGGCCGCGGGCTTGTGCAGTCCGTTGAGGCTCCACCCGCGCTCGCCCATCCGCTCCATCACCTTGAAGATGTCCAGCGTCTGCGAGCCGAAGGCGATGACGAACAGCGGGTCTCCCAGCACGTGCAGCTCGGGGACGGAGCGGATGCCCTGCTTCAGGGTGTCCGCCGTCTCCAGGATGCGGCGCGTGGCCTCCATGTAGCCCTGCTCGCCCATGCTCACCAGCGACGCCCAGGCCACGGCGATGAGGGCGCCGGGGCGGCTGCCGGAGAAGGTGGGCGAGAAGTAGATGCCCCCGGGCCACTCGGTGGCCGTGAAGTACTGGTGCGAGCGCAGCGCCGTGCCCCGGTACAGCACCACCGACGAGCCCTTCGCCGCGTACCCGAACTTGTGCGTGTCCACGGACATGGACGTCACGCCCGGCAGCCGGAAGTCGAAGGGCGGCACCTGACGCCCCAGCGCGCGCGCGAAGGGCAGCACGAAGCCGCCCAGGCACGCGTCCGTGTGGAAGCCCAGGCGCTTCTTGCGCGCCAGCTCCGACAGCTCGGAGATGGGGTCGATGACGCCGTGGGGAAAGCCCGGCGCGGAGCCGATGAGGAGGATGGTGTTGCGGTTGAGGGCCTTGCGCGTCGCCGCCACGTCCGCGCGGTAGTCCGGCCCCACCGGCACGCGCACCATCTTCACGCCGAAGTAGTGCGCCGCCTTGTCGAAGGCCGGGTGCGCGCTGGAGGGCGCCACCATCTCCGGCTTCGTGATTCCCTTCGTCTCCCGGGCCCAGTCCCGGTACGTCTTCACCGCGAGCATGATGCTCTCGGTGCCACCCGAGGACATGGAGCCGCAGACGTGCTCGTCGGGCACGCGGCCCGCGTTGGCGGCATCGGAGCCCAGCATGCTCGCCGCCATGGCCACGACCTCCGCCTCGAACTTGGTGGCGCTGGGCCACAGGTCCGCGTGCAGCGGGTTGCTCTGCGAGTGCAGGGCGTAGACGCGGTTGAGGAAGTCGATGTGCTCCTGGTCACCGTTGTAGACGGCACCGGACACCTTGCCCTCCCGCCAGCGCTCCTCCTCCTGAGCCTCCAGCGCCTGGAGCTCGCGCAGCACCTCCTCGCGAGAGCGGCCCGTCACCGGCAGGCGCCCGAAGGCCGTCATCTTCCCCCGGTAGGGCTTGAGGCTCCCCTCCAGCTCGGACAGCAGCGTGTCGGTCTCCTTCGACAACAAGTCCCGCACCAGCGGCACGGCCTTGAGGTAGCGCTCGGCCGCCGACAACAACCGGGGCGGGACGTGGTTCAGCAGCTTGAGCGACTTCGGGTCTGGCAGGGCCATCTTCACTCCTTGGCGTCAGGCGCTCCGGGCGCGATTGAGGCGCGCGAAGATGGCCTTGTTGCTCTTGTAGAGATTGACGAACTCGCGGAACAACTCGTCGTACATCGCCCGGTTCGCCGGGTCGGGCTCGAAGGTGCGAGCGATGGGAACGAGCGACGGAATCTCCTCCACCGTCAGCTCGCCCAGCGCCACCGCCGCCTGGAACGCGGCCCCGCGCGCGTTGGCGAGCACCGGCTCGTCCACCTGCTGAATCACCCGGTCCAACACGTCCGCGTGAATCTGACACCACAGCGCGGACCTGGCGCCGCCACCGATGATGCGCAGCGAGTCCAGCCTCCGGCCGACGAACTGCTCCACGTAGGTGAACAGCCAGCGCGAGTTGTAGGCCACACCCTCCATCACCGCCCGCACCAGGTGCGCACGGGTCGTCTTGAGGGATTGGTTGAAGAAGCCCCCGCGCAGCGACTTGTCATCCACGGGGCTCCGCTCCCCGTTGAGCCAGGGCATGAAGATGAGCTTGTCGCTGCCCGCGGGCACCTTCCCCGCCTCGCGCTCCATCAACCGGTACACCTCCGCGGAGTCCTCTTCCGCTCCGGGCCCGCCCCCCTGGCCATACAGGATGTTGTCCTTGAGGAAGGTGAGGCAGATGCCGGCGGACTCCTGCTCGTTGGCCAGCAGATAGCGCCCCGGCAGCGCGGAGGGGACGGAGGCCATCTGATGGAACAGGTCCGACTTCTTGTAGGGCACGTGGCAGCACAGCCAGGACGACGTGCCCACGCACAGGTGCGCCTCGTGGTCTCTCACCGCGCCGGAGCCCACCGCCGCCGCGAGGATGTCCGGCGCGCCCGTCACCACGCGCACGTCTTCGCTCAGCCCCAGCTCGTTCGCGGCCCGGGCGCTCAGCGGCCCCAGCACGCTCGCCGCGGGCACCAGGTCCGGCAGCTTGTCGCGGTGCAGGCCCACCATCTTCAAGAGCCGCTCGTCGTAGACGATGCGGTTCAGCGCGCGGTTGTCCGTCACCCAGTGCAGGGTGATGGAGTCGAACGACGCCGCGAAGCGTCCGCTCAGCCGCAGGTTGAGCCAGTCCTTGGGCTCCAGGAACTTGTAGGCGTCGCGGTAGATGTCGGGGTGCTCGGCCTGGAGGTAGAGGATGTGGCCCACCGGGTCCTTGCCGGAGAGGCTGGGCACCCCGCCCGTCAGGCGAATCCACGTCAACAGCCGCGCCGCGCCGTAGCCTTCGATGGGAATGAGCCCCCCGGCCACGCGCCGGACGTGGGGGGCGCCGCGCGAGTCCATCCAGATGAGCGCCGGTCGCAGGGGCTTGCCTTGCGCATCCACGGCCACCGTGCCGGACCACTGGGAGCTGCAGTTGACGCTGACGATGTCGCGCGCGGCCACCCGCCCCGAGGCCAGCAGGCGACGCGTGCCCCGGACGACGGCGCTCCACCACGCCTCCGGGTCCTGCTCCGCGCCTCCGTCGGGCAGGAGGTCGAGCGCCAGCGGCTCCACCTCGCCGCCGAGAATCCTTCCGCGAAGGGTGACGACGGCCAGCTTCACGGCCGAGGTGCCCAGGTCGATGGCCAGGATGGACTTCTCGCCTGCTTGGGACACTCGGCCCTCCGAGCCGGACTGCGTGATGCCGCCAACGCCGCGGCGCCGGGACTCTAGAAAGCGCGTCGCGCATCCCGCCATCCACAACTCACGGCAAGGGCGCTTTTCTGAACGCCCGGGCCCCGCGCGCGCCCGAGGTGCTAGCCTGCGCCGATTCCTGGGGGTGGCATGCGCCGGTTCTTCGTCAGCGCGCGGGAGCTGTGGCAACGGCACCCGGTGGCGCTCGGTCTCTCGGTGACCTTCACGCTCAGCCTGCTGCTGCGCTGGCTGTATCTGCAGTCCGCGCCGGACCGCGCGTGGCCCTTCTCCATCTTCTTCTACGGGGACGCGCGCTTCTTCCACACGTACGCGCTGGAGCACGTGCGCGGCACGGAAGGCCCCGCCACCCTGCCCTACCATCCGCCCCTGTTCCCCTGGCTCCTCGGAGTGCTGTACCGCGTGCTGGGGGAGCCCCAGGGCAATGCCTATCCATACAAGCTGTGCCTCGCCGCGCTGAGCGCGGCCACGGTGGCGCTGTCCTGGGCCTGGTGGCGCAAGCTGCTGGGCACCGCGTGGAGTCTGGTGGGCGCGGCCCTCTTCGCCTCCAGCTTCGGCTGGCTGGTGCTCTCCACGACGTACAGCAACGAGGTCCTCTACGCCTTCTTCCTGTCCGCCACGCTCGCGCTCGTCCTGCGGCACAAGGCAGGGCCGACCTGGGGCGGCGCCGCGCTCCTGGGCCTCGTCATGGGCCTGGGCTCGCTCACCCGCGCCGAGCACCTCTACCTGTGGCCCTTCCTGCTCGCGTGGGCCTGGCTCTACCGGGGCTCGACGCCGCTGCCCGCGCTCGCCAGCCGCTGGGGCGCCGCGGTGCTCGTCTGTGGACTGGTGCTCGCGCCGTGGGCCGTGCGCAACGCGAAGGTGCTCGGAGAGCTGAACGCGAACACGCCGACGCTGGAGCCGCTGCCGGTGCTCGCGCCCGTCACCGCCTATGGCCCCATCAACTTCGCCATGGCGAACCACGCGCGCGCCACCGGCGGCTTCACTCCGGACTCCGTCAATCAGCTCGGCCAGGAAGGCCACCTGGACGTGGCCAATCCCGCGCAGCGAAAGCTCTTGCTGCATGGCTATGCGGTGGGCCTGGAGTGGATGCGCGAGCACCCCGCGGACGCCGCGCGCCTCTGGAGCACCAAGCTGTCGCGCTGGCTGGACGGCCTGAGCCTGGGGCTGGGCGCCTCCAACCTCCCCTCCGGCCTGAGCGGCGCGCGCGCCCCGGTGGACCTCTTCGTCCCCGAGGGCACGTGGCTGAAGTGGCCGCTGCTCGTGCTGCTCGTCGCGGGCGCCGCGCTGTCCCTCACCCGCCCCTGGCGCGAACTCAGCCTGCTCACGCTGGTCGTCCTGCACCGCGCGCTCATCACCGTCGCCTTCTTCGGCTACACGCGCGGCCTGCTCACCATCTTCCCCGCACTGGTTCCGCTGCTGCTGCTTCCCCTCGTCGTCCTCACCGCGCGCCGCCCCGCACTGGCCACGCGCGTGCCCGCACTCGTGGTGGCCCTGCTGCTGCTGTTGTGGGTGGAGGCCGGCGCGCTGGCGCTCGGCGCGCCTCGAGGCTTCATGGCCAGCGGAAGCACGGACAGGACCAGCGGCAAGCTCATCCAGGATGACTGGGTGCGCATCTGGCCCCGCTAGCCCGCAACACCCTGTCAATAAAATTTTGGTGGCAGTGGCACACTTCCGCGCTCAGAGCCATAGCGGGATTTACTTACAGTGCGTTATGGCGTCGGCCAGTGAACACTTCGCGGCCTTGTTTTTCCTGGGGATCCAGTTTCGATTGGTAGCCGGGGAATAAGGCATATTCATTTTTTGGTGAGGCATCAGTAAGGCGTCTGCGGGCTCCGTCTTGGAGCCACCTCGGGTCCGCCCCTCGGGACCCCCTTAGAGGAGAACCGCATGCGCCACACCAAGGTGTCAGCAGCATGTCTTGCCTTGCTCATGTCAGCGACGAGCTGGGCGGTGCAACCCCCCGAACAGGGGCAGAGCGCCATCGCCAGCAAGGCGTTCTACAAGCCCGAGTTCTACCTGCCCATCCAGAACACACCGCTGGAGCAGGCGATGCGGACCATGGCCAAGGACACGGCCACGGGCTGGGATGACTTCTTCGCCCGCAACGGGAAGGACTTCCGCGTCCACATCGACCCTCGCACCGGCACCCCGTCGGGCATCGAGGGCTCCATTCCCCTCATCCCCGGCAAGGGCTTCCGCAACAACGTGACGCTGGACGGCGTGCGTGAGTCCATTGGCCGCTCCGTGGCGGCCGTGGACGAGTCCGTCATCGGCGACCTGGTCTTCAAGTTCATCGCGGACAACCAGGCCGCGTTCAACATCGACCTGATGCAGCTGGGCTCGCCCCGCATCACGGCGGTCAACGAGAACCTGTGGCAGGTCCACATCCAGCAGGTGGTCAACGGCCTTCCGGTGCGCCACGCGCGCATCGCCGCCACCATCAGCCACGGCAACCTCATCCTCATCGGCACCGAGGCGTGGGCCAACGTGGGCATCGACACGCGCCCGGCGCTCGCGCCGAACGACGCGCTGGTCGCGGGCAACGGCTTCGTCGGCCTGAACGCCAGCCCGCAGCAGCTCTGGCAGCAGCCCACGCTGGAGGTCGCCCCCATGGCGCCCCAGGGTGAGTCCTTTGCCGGCGCCGTGGGGACCGGCTACGAGCATCGCCTGGTCTACGCCTACGGCTTCCAGGACCCGGACGCCCACCAGCGCTGGAAGGTGACGGTGGATGCGCACTCCGGCGAGACGCTCGCCATCGAGGACGACAACCACTACTTCGACGCGCAGATCCAGGGCGGCATCTACCCGTCCACGAACATCGGCACCTGCGTGGACAACACGGTGTGCGGCACGATGAAGCCCAACTCGCCCATGCCCTGGGCGAACACGGGCCTGGCCTCGCCCAACAACTTCACGGATGGCGCGGGCATCTTCGCCTATAGCACTGGCACCGCCGCCACCACGCTGTCCGGCCGCTACGTCCGCGTGGCGGACACCTGCGGCGCGATCAACGTCAGCTCCACCACGGGCAACATCGCCATGGGCGGCGCGAACAACGACCACGACTGCATCACCGGCCAGGCGGGCAACTCCCCCGCGTCGCGCTCCAGCTTCTACGAGCTGAACAAGCTGGCCGAGCAGGCCCGCGGCTACCTGCCGGGCAACACCTGGCTGTCCACGCAGCTGCTCGCGAACGTCAACATCAACAGCACCTGCAACGCCTTCTGGAACGGCACGTCGGTCAACTTCTACCGCAGCGGCGGTGGCTGCCGGAACACCGGTGAGATTGGCGCCGTGTTCGACCACGAGTGGGGCCATGGCATGGATGACTTCGACTCGAACGGCGTGCTGTCGAACTCCAGCGAAGGCTACGCGGACATCGCGGCCATCTATCGTCTGCAGACGTCCTGCGTGGGCTACGGCTTCTTCCAGACCGGCAGCCGTGGCTGCGGTGTGACGCCGGACGGCACGGGGCAGAACCAGAACGAGTCGCAGGTCGGCACGCCGTGGTGCAACACCCGGTGCTCCGGCGTGCGTGACGCGGACTGGCAGGCGGCCACCTACGGCGGCGTGGCCGCGCCCCCGGCCACCCCGCAGAACTTCGTGTGCCCCAACTGCAGCTCCGGCACGGGCCCGTGCAGCCGTCAGGTTCACTGCGCCGCCTCGCCTGCCCGTCAGGCCGCCTGGGACCTGGTCAAGATCGACCTGGCTGGCGCGCCGTTCAACTACGACTCCAACACGGCGTTCATCGTCGGCAACAAGCTGTTCTACCAGGGCAGCGGCAACGTCGGCGCGTGGCACTCCTGTAACTGCACCGGCGGCACGTCCGACGGCTGCGGCTCCACCAACGGCTACATGCAGTGGCTGGCGGCGGACGACGACAACGGCAACCTGGCGGACGGCACGCCGCACATGACGGCCATCCACGCCGCGTTCAACCGTCACAACATCGCCTGTAACACCACCCCCCCGGTGAACTCGGGTTGTTCGGCCGGCCCCACCGCGGCGCCCACGCACACCGCCACCCCGGGTGACGGTCAGATTGCCCTGAACTGGACGGCCTCCGCTGGCGCCAGCGAGTACTGGGTGATGAAGACCGAGGGCATGGGCTGCAACTTCGGCAAGGCGAAGGTCGCCACCGTCACGGGCACCACGTACACGGACTCCGAGGTCGCCAACGGCCGCGAGTACTGCTACTCCATCGTCCCCGCGTCCTCGAACGCGTGCTACGGCGCGGCGAGCGCGTGCTCGTGCGCCACGCCGGCCTGCACCGCGCCGGGCCTCGCCACCCTGTCCACCCCCAGCAACGGTGCCACCGGCGCGGAGCTGGCCGCGGTGCTCGACTGGGCGGACGTGTCGGGTGCCTCCACCTACGAGGTCCAGGTGTCCACCGACCCGACGTTCGCGACGGTGACGGCCTCGGCCAACTCGCTGGTCTCCAGCACGTGGACGGTGTCCCCGGCGCTGAACGTCAACACCACCTACTACTGGCGCGTGCGGGCGAACAACTCGTGCGGCGGCGTGGGGGCCTGGTCCACCGCGTTCAGCTACACCACGCGCGGCTGCACGACGCTGTCGGCTCCGACGCTCGCGTCTCCGGCGGACGGCGCCACGGGCGTCGCGACGTCGGCGGCGCTGGACTGGTCCGACGTGCCGAGCGCGGCCAACTACGTGGTCGAAGTGGCCTCTGATTCGGCGTTCACCAACATCGTCCGGACGGGCACCGCCCTGTCGGCCAGCAACTGGACGGTGACTCCGGCTCTGACGAGCGCCACCACGTACTACTGGCGGGCCCGCGCGGCGGATGTCTGCGGTGCCAGCCCCAACAGCACCGTGCGGAGCTTCACCACCAGCACGGTCTGCACGCCCGCGCTGGCCACGTTCAACACCACGCTCCAGGCTCCGACCTGCGGCAACGTGTGCGGTTGCGACACCGGCACCACGCTGGTCAACGGCCGCGGCACGCTGTCTGGCGGCATTGAGCAGAACCAGCCGAACACCATCAACGACTCGTGCGCGGACGGCGTCTCCGGCGTCTACCACACCGACGAGAGCATCGACCGGGTGGTCATCAAGACGACGGACCAGGGCGCGTTCGCCACGGGCAAGCAGGTGACGGTGGAAGTCACCGTGTGGTGCTGGGGGACGACGGACTTCTTCGACCTCTACTACACGACGAACGCGTCGGCTCCGTCCTGGACGGCGCTGACCACCAACGTGGCCTGCACCGCGGGGGGTGTCGCGAGGACCTTCACCCACACGTTCAACCTGGGTGCCACGGCGGGCACGCACGCCATCCGTCCGCAGTTCCGCTTCAACGGGACGGCGAGCGCGTGCACCAGCGGCTCCTACAACGACCGCGACGACCTGGTGTTCTCGGTCGGCACGTCCGTGGCCGCGGCGGACAGCGGCAAGTCCGTCACGTCGCAGGGCCGCTCGGCCCCCGCGGGCCGCTGAAGCCTGGCGCCACGCCTCCGACGCTTCCCGGGTCGGAGGTGCGGCGCTGACGTCAACCTGAGCTGAACGAGGAGGGCTTCCGGGACACACTCCGGGAGCCCTTCTTCACGTCCGGGCGCCACGCCGCTCAGTGGCGGTCGCTCTCCGAAGGCGGCCCCTCGCGCTCGGGCGTGTCGTCCATGGGGCCCGCGAACAGCAGCCCCTCTTCCACCGCGCCCCGCCCCGCCTGTCGCCGGGCATTCTCGCGGCGGTGGACGCGCCTCCAGTTCAGTTGCCGCGCCCGGAGCAGTTCCTGGACGAGCACCTGCGCGGCGGCGGCCAGGGGCACGGCGACGACCGCGCCCAGGAGGCCCGCGAGCGCGCCGCCACAGAGCACGACGATGGAGATGAGCAGCGGGTTCATCCGGATGGCCCGGCGCTGCACCATGGGGCCCAGCACGTTGGACTCAATCTGCTGGTAGACCATGAAGACGACCAGCGCGATGACGGCCGCGCGCAGCCCCACGGTGGCCAGCGTCGTGAGGCTCACCAGCACGGCGCTGATGACACTGCCGATGTAGGGGATGACCCCCAGCACCATCACCGCCAGCCCCAGGGCCAGGAAGAAGGGCACGCCCTGGACGAGCGCGACGGTGGCGGCCACGGTGCCGCCGATGGTCATCACCAGCAGCGTGCCGGCGACGTAGTTGCTCACCGCGGCGCGCATGCGCTCCACCAGCCCGCGCACGTGGTGCCTCCGGCGTGGCACCACCCACTGGAGGATGCTCTCGTAGAGTTCCTTGCCGAACAGCAGGCTGAAGACGGAGAGGGCCACCACGGTGATGCCCGCCGCCAGCAGTCCCAGGGTGGAGGAGAGGACCCCGACGGCACGACCCGCCAGGTCCATCGGCTCGAAGCGCAGCAGTTCCTCGGGATGCATCTCGAAGCCGTAGCGAGCTCCCAGCTCCCGCACCCATTGGGATTCGGAGAGCCGCTGCAGCAGCCCCGGCATCGCCTGGACCAGGCCCTCAATCTGCTGGACGAGCGCGGGCACCAGCGTGCCCACCAGCACGCCCACCAACCCCAGGAGCACCAGCGCCACCACGGCCACGCCCAACCCGCGCTTCAGGCCCCACCGCTCCAGCCGGCGCACCAGCGGGTCCAACGCGAGGGAGAGCAGCAGCACGACGGCCAGGAGCGTGAACAGCGGATACAGCCGCCGGAGCACCAGCCAGCAGACCGCCAGGAGCAGCACCTGCAGCCCCACGGCCCACACCGTGCGGGCGGGGACGTAGACCGGCAGCTGGCGACTGGAGTCCTTCATGAGCGACAAGGTAGGAAGTGATGCGCCGCCAGTCAGGCCCCCTCGCGTGCGAGCCTGACAAGCTCCGCACCTGAGAGCGGCCTGTCGGGCGCGCGGCGAATGGCCGTCCCCCCGTGGGGCAGCCGAGCGACCAGGCCCCTCCGCGCCAGCTGACTCCACGGGGCGGGCAGCGGCGCTCCGAATCGAACCCGTGCGATGGGGGTGCAGGCACCCCACCCTTTTGTTCGACGAGGTGGGGACACAACTGGACCACGCCCTTGTCCGATAATCTTCAAGCAGGTCTGGAATCGCCACGCCACGAGGAGGGCGACACGATGTGGATTGAAGCCATCGTCATGCCCCGGGAGCAGCCCACTGCGTCCCGGCCGTCCTCTCGCCAGGGTGGCAAGCGACCAGCCGCGTCCGCGCCCGCCAGGAGTCGAGCGGCGGTGCATCGGCAAGCGGGCGAGGAGAGCCAGCAGTTCCGCGACACGGTGCTGGGCTTCCTGCGGGCGCGGGAGTTGATGAGCGCCGTGCGCTGGGTAAGCGAGCCGGGGTTGTTTCCCCTGGTGACGCTGCACTGCACGCGCGGCGTGCTGGAGCAACTTCGCAAGGAGCCGGGGTTCGAGGCGGGGTTGTCCATGCCGCTGGAGTTGATGACCTGAGCACTGACGTCCGCCGGGAACGTCCCTAGGTTTCCCTTGGGAAACATGGGCGGGCCCGGGGCGTGTGGGGCGCGCGGCGCTCCTCCCTCCTCTGGCTCGCGGAGGGAAACATCATGAGCGAGTTCATCATCAAGCGATTCTCGACACCCGATGAGCGCCGGCCGTTCGAGGCGCACGGGCATGCGGACGTTCTCCAGTTCGACGGAGGGCGCACGGTGGGGATGGGCGTCTTCGAGCCCGGTTGGAAGTGGTCCCAGGACGTCAAGCCCATCGCTGGCACGGAGAGCTGCCAGGTGGCCCACTCCATCTACGTCGTCAGCGGAAGGATGGTGGTGAAGATGGACGACGGCGACGAGAACGAGATGGGGCCTGGGGACGTGGCCATCATCCCACCGGGGCACGACGCGTGGGTCATCGGCAACGAGCCCTGCCTCTGCGTCGACTTCGAGGGCATGGCGGAGTACGCGCAGCGAGAGGCCACGAAGTCGACCCGGTCCGGCATGACGCCCGAATCGGCGCCTGGCCTGCACTGAGTGAAGGGACTCGGAGGGCGCACGCACGGCACCTGGTGCCTGGGCCCTCCGCGCGAAGGAAGCGGCCCCGGTCCGGCTACAGCCGGGGGTCCACCGGCTCGCTCTCCAGCGCGAGCACGCCGAAGACACACTCGTGGACGCGCCGCAGCGGCTCCTTCCGGACGAAGCGCTCCAGTGCCTCCACCCCCAGCGCCAGCTCCCGCAACGCCAGCGAGCGCTTCGTGGACACCCCACGTTTGCGCAGACGCTCCAGGTGCTCCGGCGCGGTGTACTCCGGACCGTAGATGATGCGCAGGTAGTCCGGGCCCCGACACTTGATGGCCGGCTGGAGGACTCCCTTCTTGCCTCGGGCCACGTACGCGAGGGGCTTCACCACCATGCCCTCCCCGCCTCGCGAGGTCAGCGACTCCCACCAGCGCGTCGCGTCCTCGACGGCCCGCGCGTCGCTCAGTGACACCACACGATGGGACGTCGCCATGAGCCAATCCGGGTCCGCGCGACACACCTTCGCCAGCGTCTCCAGGTGCCACACATGGTCCTTGTCCACGTGCACCGCCCCTTCCGTCGCCAGCAGGTGGAAGGGCGCGAGCCGCACGTCCTCCAGCGACTGCACCGGCCAGCAATAGCGTCGGTAGGCCGCGACATACCGCTCCACGCCGTCCGCCCTCGCCTGGAGCCTGGCCCCAAGCCCCGCCACCTCCAGGCCTCGCGCCGCGGCCTGTGCCACCGCCGTTCGCGCCTCCGCCACTGACGCCAGGGCCGCCGCGCCCACCGCCGCGTACTGCTCGCGCACCAGCTCCCGGGCCTTCAGCGACCACGGCATCAGCTCGCAGTCCAGACAGGCCCAGTCCGTCCGGTGCTCCTCCCAGAATCCCGAGGACTCGAACGCCGAGCCCAGACGCGCCAGGAACGCGGCCTCCATCGCCGCATCCTGGAAGAAGCGTCGCCCGGTGCGCGTGTAGCAGGCTCCTCGCTCGTCGCCGTCGAGCCCGAAGCGCCGCCGGGCCACGTCCGCGTCCCGGCACAGCACGACGACCGCCCGCGAGCCCATGTGCTTCTCCTCGCACACCACCTGCTCCACGCCCTCCCGCTGGTAGTACGCGAAGGCCTCGGCCGGGTGCTCCAACAAGCCGGGGCGCTGGCTCGTCTCCGACGGCGACATGGTGGGCGGCAGGTAGATGAGCCACTTGGGGTGCAGCGCGAAGCGGCTCATCACCTCCAGCGCCGCCGTGGCGTTCTCCTCCTTCAGCGTGATGTTCTGAATCAGCCGCGTGGAGACGATGCGCTTGCCCAGCACGTCCGCGAGGTCGAGCACGTCGTCGTGTTGCTGCTGCGCCGTCAGGGCCGCGACGGGCATCTCGCGCGCGCCGAGCGGCTTCTTCGGCTCGCAATACATCCGCGCCGCCTGCACGGACACCACCTCCCGCTCCGGATAGCGCAGCGCCGTCAGCTTCCCGCCGTAGACACATCCCGTGTCCACGCAGAGGGTGTTGTTGAGCCACTCGGCCTCGGGCACCGGCGTGTGGCCGTACACCACCATGGCCTTCCCCCGGTACTCCGATGCCCAATCGTGGCGCACCGGAAGCCCGTACTCGTCCGTCTCTCCCGTCGTCTCACCGTAGAGCGCGAAGTCGCGGACCTTCCCCGAGCCACGTCCCTGCATCGACTCCTTCAGCCCCGCGTGCGCGACGACGAGCTTCCCGCCATCCAGCACATAGTGGGACACCAGCCCGTCAATGAACTTCACCACCTGGGCGCTGAACTCGGGCGGCTCGCGCTCCAACTGATCCAGCGACTGCGCCAGCCCATGCGTCACCTTGACGTCGCTGCCGCGCAGCTTGCGCATCAGCTTGACCTCGTGGTTGCCCGGCACGCACAGCCCGGTGCCCGCCTCCACCATCCCCATCACCAGCCGCAGCACCCCCACGACGCCCGGCCCCCGGTCCACCAGGTCCCCGAGGAACAAGGCCTTGCGTCCCTCGGGCGGACGCACGTCGAAGCCGGGAGACCCCTCCTCACGGCGCGACACCGCGTACCCCAGTCGCGTCAGCAGGAGCAGCAGCTCATCCAGGCAGCCATGGACATCGCCGATGATGTCGAACGGCCCCGCCTCATGCTTGCGGTTGTTCCACAGCGGCTGCCGCTCCAGCTCCAGGGACTCGAGCTGCTCGGGCTTCAGGATGTGGACATGGCGGAAGCCCTCGCGCTCCAGGCTCCTCAGCGAGCCGCGCATCTGCTGGAGCTGGTTGCGCACCACGCGCACGCCGAACTGCCTCTCCGGGCGGAGCTGGTTTCGGGCGTGGCACACCGCCTCCGGCACATCCAGGACGATGGCGACGGGCAGGACGTGAAACTCACGCGCCAGCGCCACCAACGGCTTGCGTGACTCCGGCTGCGTGTTCGTCGCATCGATGACCGTCAACCGGCCTCGGGCCAGGCGCTTCGCGGCGATGAACCGCAGCACGTCGAACGCGTCGCGCGTCGCATCCTGGTCGTTCTCGTCATCGCCGACATGGCCGCGGCAGGTGTCCGACGAGAGGACCTCCGTCGGTCGGAAGTGCGTGCGCGCGAAGGTGGACTTGCCGGAGCCCGAGGGACCGACGAGCAGGACCAGGGACAACTCAGGAATGGAGAGCTTCATCGTGAGAACACCGCCATCTGGGTCGGAGAACCGACCTCCGCATCCACCGCGCCCACGGGGACGAAGCGCACGCCGTAGCCGAAGCGCTCGGCCCGCCCTCGGGCCCAGGACTCGAACTGCGCGCGCGTCCACTCGAAGCGGTGGTCCTTGTGCCGGAAGCCACCCGAGGCCAGTCCCTCGAAGCGGACGTTGTACTCGGCGTTCGGGGTCGTCAGGACGACGACACCCGGACGGGCCCACTCGAACAGCACCCGCTCGAACGCTGCCAGCCGGGGCGGGTCCAGGTGCTCGACGACCTCCACCACCGTCGCCGCGTCGTACCCCGTCAGCCGCGCGTCGCGGTACAGCAGCGAGCCATGCAGCAACTGGATGCGCTGTCGTTGCAAGTCCGGGAGCCGCTCCAGCTTCAAGCGCTCGCTGGCGATCTCCAGGGCTCGGACGGAGACATCCATGCCGGTGATGCGCGTGAAGCGCCGCTCCTGGAGGAGCGCCCGGAGCAGCTTGCCCTCACCGCACCCCACGTCCACCACCGACGTGGCACCGTGCTCGACGAGCGCCGAGAGGACGGCCTCGCGCCGCTGCTCGTCCAGGCTCACCTTCCGCTCCAGCATCACCTCGCCGTCATCAGGCGCGGACGGAGCGTCTTCGGGCTCCGGGGCCTCGTCGCCTTCCGACAGCCGCGCCATGGCCTCGCGCGCGAGACTTCGCTGGTGACGCAGGTATCGCCGGGTGATGACCTCCCGCTCCGGATGTGACGCAAGCCAGCCCTCGCCGTGGCGCAGGAGCTTGTCGATTTCGTCCTCCGTCACCCAGTAGTGCTTGTCGTCGTCCAGCACGGGCACGAGCACGTACAGGTGGCTGAGCAGCTCCCCCAGCGGCAGCGTCGCATCGAGCGTCACCGTGAAGTAGCGGCTGTCACCCCACTCCGGCACTGTCGCGTCCAGCGCGTGCCGGGTCGCGGTGACGGTGTAGCCGAGCGGCTCGAAGAGACGCCGCAGGAACACCTCGCCTCCGCGACAGGGCAGCACGGACAGGCGCGCGGTGAGCGGCAACGGTCGCGCGGCCAGCTCGGGGCGCTCGCGGCTGCGCCCGGAGAGTGCAGCGCCGAAGACGCGCGACAGGGCCACGCTCAGGAACGACGAGGCCACATAGGGGCGGTCATTGACGTACTGCTCCAGGGAGCGGCCCTCGCCAGAAGACTTCTGTCGGTCCCGGACCAGCGCCACCGGGTCCACTTCCAACAGGAGCGCGGCCGTGCAGCGTTGCTCGGTGGCCTCCGGGTAGAAGACGTGCGCCAACCCGAACGACACGTCGAAGGACTGGGGTTTGTGCGGGCTCTTGTGCAGCAGGTAGCCCAGGTCTGTCGCGGGGGAGTGGGTCGTCGAGAGTGTCAGGAGCATTCAGTGCCAGATCCGGGTCGAGGCGATGAGTGTGTCGAGGTCGATGCGAAAGGCGCGAGTGCCTTCTCCACCGTAGAGCCAGGGACCGCGCCCGCACATCCAGGTCGGCTGCCACCGGGTACCGTCCGGGTCCACGAAGACGAAGGTGCCCGCCGGAGTCAGCGCCTCCTCGCGGCCACCGTGCAGGACGAACAGCTCGAAGGTGGAGCGCGCCGAATAGGAGCCTCCGAACAACACGTGCGTCGCCCCCACGGCGAGCGCGCTCGCCCCTGTGACAGGTGTCTTCCAGACCGCGGGACGCCCTCCCGTGCGCAGGCGGACCAGGGGAAAGTCCGTGTAGAAGTACAGCCACATCTCGTCATTGGAGGCGACGTTGAGCGCGTAGCAGTCGACGATGACATCGGTGCCCACGGCCCTCGCGTCGTACTCACTGAGGCGCTGGCCCCGCGCATCGAAGAGGACCAACCCGCTTCGTCCAATCGGCTCGCTGTCGATATCCCCGCGCCCCCACCCTCGATTGCCGAGCACGCCTTCGTCGAAGTAGCTCACCCACAGGCGCCCGTCGGCGGTGGCCTGCACGTCCTGGATGCCGTCGCCGAGGGTGAGTTCACGCGTCACACGCCCATCGCGGGAATAGACCACCGCGTTGCGTTCGTGCGCGTCCTTGTCGAGATAGCCGCAACGCCCGCCCACCAGCAGCAGCTCGCCCTCCGGCAGGGGCTGCACGAAATGGAAGTTGCGTCGGTTGGGCGGCAAGCGGACGCACTCGGGCGGAGCATCCGGCGAGGAGAAGCGCAGGACCTCGTAGGTCTGCGGCACATCCGCCAGCGACTTCGCGAAGGATGGGAGGCCCGGTGCGACCTTCTCCCGGTCATCCCGTTCTCCCTCCAGGGCCAGGAGCCACAGGTCGAAGTCGGGTCCGACGCCTTGGGCCATCAACTCCCGACCCGAGAGGGCCTCGGAAAAGTCGACGAAACACGGCACCTCGAGATGCGTCAACTCACGCTCGGTCATGGGTTTTCTTTCGCGCAGGGAGCCGAGGGGCCAGCTCCAGGAACCGTGTGCCGGGGGGCCGGTTTCGAGGCGTCGGACGCCGGGCGCGGAGACGACCTGACGCCCTCCCCCATCAACCCACCCGCATGCGCGACGGGCTCCTGCGCTAGGATTCCAGGCCCCCCCGCGCGCTTCGTTCCCTGCTTCGGAGTCCTTCATGTTGTCGCATCGCGCAGTCGCGCCGCTGCTCGTCCTCTTCCTGTTCACCGCCTGCTCGGATTCCGACCCCACACCCGGGCCCGTGGACAGCGGAACCAAGACGGATGCCGGCCCTGGTCACGACGGAGACCCTGACGGTGGCCCACCCCTGGATGGTGGCCCCGACACGGATGCGGGCCCCACGCTCGACGGCGGCCCCGACACGGATGGCGGCTTCACTCCAGACAGCGGCCCCGACCTGGATGGTGGGTTCGTTCCGGACGCGGGCCCCGACACGGACGGTGGCTCCACCACGCCTCCCGTCGTCCTCACGGAGACCCTGGCGGACACATACACGGGCGATCCCTACTCGCTCGCCCTGTCGGCGAGCGGTGGACTCGCGCCCCTGACCTGGGACGTCACCGCCGGAGCACTGCCCGCGGGCCTCACGCTCGGCACCAACGGCTCCCTCGCCGGCACACCCTCGGCGGCCGGTGATGCGACCTTCACCGTGCGCGTGCGGGACGCCTCGGGCGCGAGCGACACCGCCGACCTCGCCCTCTCCGTCTACGCGCGTCCTCGCATCGTGCAGTTCCAGCTCTCATCCCATGAAGTCGGCGAGAGCGTCTCGCTCACGCTGACCGTCGTCGGCGGCAAGGCCCCCATCACCTTCGCGCGCGTGGGAGACCTGCCTCCCGGCCTGACGCTGTCGGCGCAGGGACTCCTCCAGGGAACCTTCACCGAGGCGGGCCAGTTCAGCTTCGTCGTCTCGGCGACGGACGCCAATGGAAGGCAGGCGCAGTATGCCACCCAGCTCACCGTCCTCACCGCCTTCAGCGTCACCACCGCTTCACTGCCCGGAGCCACCCGGGATGCGGCCTACCAGTCCACCCTCGCGGCCACCGGAGGCGTCGAGCCCCTGAGCTGGGCCGTCACGATGGGCGCGCTGCCAGATGGCCTCACGCTGTCTTCGGAGGGTGTCCTCTCCGGGACGCCCACCGTGCAGGGAACGTTCGACCTCATCGTCACGGCGACGGACTCCACGGACCGCACGGCTTCGCGGAGCCTGGTGCTGACCATCTCCAGCTTCAGCCCACCGGTCTTCAAGGTGGGCCACTACAACCTCACCTATTTCGGCTCCGACACGCAGGGCCCCGTGAACTCGACGTCGCAGGGCGGCGCGCTGGATGACCTGCAGATCGCCTCCGCGCGCGACGTCATGCTCCAGGCGGGCGCCAACCTGTGGGGCATGGTGGAGATGGTCGACGTCGTCGACTTCGACACCCTCAAGGCCCAGCTCCCGGGCTTCAGCGGCTTTCTCTCCAACAACGCCAACTACGTCACCGGCAGCACCTCTCCGTACGGCGGCACCACGCAGAAGCTGGGCATCCTCTACGACAGCGCGCTCACCTTCCAGAGCGCGGAGCTGCTCCGTGTGGGCAGCGAGAGCGACTTCGGAAACCGCCCGCCCCTGCGCGTGAACTTCACCACCGAAATCCAGGGCACGCAGACGCCGCTCGTCGTCATCGTGGTCCACATGCGCGCGGAGAACGGCGTCGACACCAGCCCCCGCGCCGCCCGTGAGCGCGCGAGCGCCGCGCTGAAGGAGTACCTGGACCAGAACCTGCCGAACGAGCACGTGCTCGTCCTGGGCGACTGGAACGACGACGTGGACGAGTCCATCACCCTGGACCCCGGCACCCAGCAGCCCATGCCCACGCCGTACCAGAACTTCGTGTCGGACCCGAACGGCTACACCTTCATCACCCGTGAGCTGTCGCTGGCGGGCGACGACACGTCCATCGGCTTCGAGAACATGGTGGACCACACGCTGGCCAGCAACGAGGTGGCCGGCCGCTATGTCCCGAGCTCCGCCGAGGTCATCTACGCGGACGAGTGGGTCCCCGACTACTTGAACACCCTGAGCGACCACCGCCCCGTCGTCAGCACGTATGCGTTCAGCTCCGCGTCGGAGCCCTTCGTGCGGCTCAAGGAGCCCCACGGAGGCACCTTCCTCGCCGGCTCCGTGCTCCACATCCGGTGGCATGCCTGGGGTGTCGGTGACGTGCGCGTGGAAGCCACCACCGATGGTGGCACGACGTGGAGCGTGCTGGCCGCCTCGGTGCCCGCCGTCCAGGGCAGTCATGCGTGGACGCTGCCCGCCCTCTCCTCCACGAACACGCTCGTGCGGGTGGTGGACACGTCGAACGCCACCCTCTTCGACGAGAGCGACTCGCCGGTGACCATCGTCCAGGGCGCCAGCCGCGTCATCATCAACGAGGTGCTCGCCAACGAGCCCGCCGTCAACGGCAACAACAACCCCGCCTATGAGTTCGTGGAGCTGGTCAACGTCGGCGCCGTCGCCGTGGATATCTCGGGATGGAGCGTGTGGGACTCCGCCCTCTCGCGCCATGTCTTCCCGGCCGGAACCACGCTGGGCGCGGGCAAGGCCGTGGTCGTCTTCGGAGGGGCCGCGGGCATCCCTCCGGGCAGGACGAACGCGGTGAGGGCCTCCAGTGGAGCGCTCGGACTGAGCAACGATGGCGACACCGTGCGCTTGCGCAAGGCGGACAACACCGACGTGGACACGTACAGCTACGTCTCTCCCGCTGACAATGTGTCCGACAACCGCTCCCCGGATGCGGACCCGAACGGGGCCTTCGTGCGGCACACGTCGCTGCCCTCCGGCCTCAGCTCGTCCCCAGGGTTGCGCGCGGACGGCACCGCGTTCTGACGCACCGCGAAGGCGCTCGGGAATCCCCGGGCGCTCTCGCATCCTGGCTACACGAACGGTGCGGGGAGGAGTAGGAAGCGGGGCATGCGCACCCTGCTCTCCTCCGTGCTGCTCTGCCTGTTGGTGACTCCCTCGCTCGGCTCCGCCCAGACCGAGCGCACCCGCCCCCGCGCCAGGAACCTGGGCATCACCTTCGGTGGCCAGTCAGGTCCGCTCGGCGCCATCACCGATGTGCCCGGCGTGGAGGTGGGCCATACGACGCTCATCTCCGGCGAGGGGCGCATCGAGCCCGGAAAGGGCCCCATGCGCACCGGTGTCACGGCGGTGCTGCCCCGTGGCAGGGACGGCGTCGCGGAGCCGGTGTTCGCCGCCATCTACGCCCTCAATGGCAACGGTGAGATGACAGGCACCCATTGGATTCAGGAGTCCGGTGAACTCAATGGCCCGGTGATGATTACCAACACCAACGACATCGGCGCGGTGCGCGAGGGCGTCATCTCCTGGGCGATGGGCAAGGACCTCGCGTGGGACCTGGGGCTGCCCGTGGTGGCGGAGACTTGGGACGGGATGCTGAACGACCTCTATGGCTTCCACGTCAAGCCGTCGCACGCCATCCAGGCACTCGAGTCCGCACGCCCGGGCCCCATGCTGGAGGGCTCCGTCGGAGGCGGCACCGGCATGGTGTGCCACGGCTTCAAGGGCGGTATCGGCACCGCCTCGCGCAAGCTGCCGGAGTCCGCGGGCGGCTACACCCTGGGCGTGCTGGTGCAGTGCAACTACGGCTCGCGACGCCTCTTCTCCGTCGAAGGGGTTCCCGTCGGCGAGGAGCTGGCGGACCACAAGCCCTGTTATCTCGGCACGCAGAAGCCCGGCAGCCCGATGATGGGCTCCCTGACGTCCTGCGGCGCCACCGGCGGTCCGCCCGCGGTGCCCACTCCCTTCGAGGGCGCGGGCTCCATCATCATCATCGTCGCGACGGATGCCCCCCTACTGCCCCACCAGCTCGGACGGCTCGCGCGGCGCGTGCCGCTGGGCATCGCGAAGATGGGCGGACTGGGTGAGAACTACTCGGGAGACATCTTCCTCGCGTTCTCCACGCAGAGCCTCAAGCCCGCGGCCCAGGATCGTCCCGCCAACGTCGCGGTGCTCAGCAACGACAGACTCAATCCCCTCTTCGAGGCCACGGTCCAGGCCACACAGGAAGCCATCCTCAACGCGATGCTCGCCTCCGACACCATGACGGGCGCGGACAACATCCGCGTCTACGGCCTGCCCCCGGACGGACTGGTGAAGGCCCTGAAGAAATACGGACGGCTCACGCCCGCGCCCAAATCCAAGCAGCCCCCGGCAGGCAAATCCGGCCGATGAGTCCAGGCCCAGGACAGGAGTGTGCTCGGAGGTGCGCGCGAAACATTCAAGACAGGCGGACGGCCGAGCCTCGGCCTCTGTGAAACGGAACACTGTCATCTGTCGACATGTCGGTTGGGCGTGACGACGTCGTGACGTCCGTGATTAAGAAACGAGAATGCGCTTCTCCTTCTTCGCGACGCCCACCACCCTGAAGAAGCTCAACTCCCCCGAGCTGCCAAAAGTCCTCCTCGCCGGAGGATTCAACGGTTACTGGAACTTCGGGGACATCCTCATGCTGCAGGGGGTTGTCCGCTGGCACCGCGCGCGCCAGGAGTCAGCGGTCGTCGCCTCCCTGCATGAGCTGGGCAGGGTGACGGACCCGCAGTCCCTGAAACAACTTCCCTCGGTGCTCGGCACGGAGGACTTCGTCTTTTTCTCGGGCGCGCCCTGGGAGGAGGCGGACCGCTCGGCGAGGAGCCTGGGGTTGGAGCCCGTGTCCCCACTCCTGCTTCGGGGGCCCTGCCGCCTGCACGTCTATGGCGGCGGGTACTTCAACGGGCGCTGGGGGGACTCCATGCTGGAGCTCATCGAGACGGTGCTCCGCGCGTGGCTGCCGGGCCACTACGTCCTGTCGGGACTCCAGGTGGGGCCGGAGTTCGCCGGCCGCCTCGCGGCGCATGCGCGGCAGTGGCAGCCCGCGCTCATCGGTTGCAGGGATCCGGAGTCCACCGAGGCCCTCGTCGCTTGCGGCCTGGAAGCGCGCCTGTCTGGAGACGACGCGCTGGAGGAGTTGGATCGCGCGGGCGCGCAGGCCTCACGCGGCGAACCCCGCACGCCTGGCGCCGGACGCTTCGCGCTGCACATGAACCTCTCCACGTATGTCTACACGAACGTGGGAGAGGACCCGGCGCTGATGCCCACGCCCACCACGTTGATGAACGGGCAGCTCCAGGCGCTGCGGGCGCGCTTCGGAGAGGACGCCTCGCCCGTCGTCCTCAACGCGTACATCGATGAGCGGCCCGTGGTGGAGGACAGCGTCGCGGCCATGCGCAAGACGTCCTTCCCGGAGTACTTCCCTCGCGCGGACGTCATCGACCTGGTGGGCCTGCTCTTCCAGGGACGACTGCATCAGGCCGTCGAGCAAATCCAGCAGGGCGAGGTGCTCTTCGCCTCGTCCTACCACGTCACGTTGCTGGGCAAGGTCGCCGGAGTGCCCACCCACCTGTTCGCCTTCAACGACTACTACCGCCAGAAGAAGGCGGGGCTCGCGGAGACGGAGGGTTCGCTCGCGGAGTTCCTCGCGAGCGACTGGAGCCAGTCCCTGGCCCGAGGCACGGAGTACATCGAAAGCCAGCGGGCGCTGCGCCGCGAGTGGCTGGAGCGACTGGCGGTCAGCCTGGAGCTGCCGACGCCGGACGTGAGCTGGGTGTCGCGCGCGTCCCTGTGGATGGAGGACTTCCGCCAGGAACTCCAGCAGGCGCGGCTCCAGCGGGCCGAGGATGCCCAGGCGGCCCAGGCCGCCGCGAGGGAAGCGGAGATGCGCCACCAGGCACTGCTCGAGCGCGGCGAGGCCACGGAGGCCCGGCTGCGGGAGCTGGAGCAGCAGCGCACGCGGTGGGAGGCGGAGCAGTTGGAGCTGCACACCCTGCGGGCACGGCTCGCCGCGCGCGAGGAGGAGCGGGAGGAGCTGTTCTCCCTGCGTGAGCAGCTCGCCGCGCGCGAGCAGGAGCTGCGCGCCTTCGCCGAGCGGGAGGAGGAGCTGCGGGCCAGCTACGAGGCCCTGCTCACCACCGAGCCCCCGCTGCGCCACCGGCTGGTGGACGACCTGAATGACCGCCTCATCAAGGCCGGTGGCCCGCGCGCCCACCGCGCCATCAAACAGCTGGTGCGGGCCACGGTGAAGCGCGGCAAGTAGCTACGGCGCTGGTGCGTGGGACGAAGCCCCCTTCTTTCCGGCGGGGGGCTGCTGTCCCGCCACCCACGCGTCGACCTTGCGCTCGAGCACGTCCAGCGGCAGCGAGCCCCCGAGCAGCACCACGTCGTGGAACTCGCGCACGTCGAAGCGCGAGCCCAGCGCCTGCTCGGCGCGCGTGCGCAGCTCCTGAATCTTGAGCTGCCCCACCTTGTACGCGAGCGCCTGCCCGGGCCAGGCGATGTAGCGGTCCACCTCGTTGGTGATGTCCAACGCCTGGCGGGGCGCGTTCTCCATGAAGTAGTCGAGGGCCTGCTGGCGCGTCCACTGCTTCACATGCATGCCGGTGTCCACGACGAGGCGGACGGCGCGCCACATGTCATAGGAGAGCTGGCCGAACTTGTCGTAGGGGTCCGCGTAGAGGCCCAGCTCGTCCCCCAGCGTCTCGCAGTACAGCGCCCAGCCCTCGCCATAGGCCACGTAGTAGCCGTAGCGACGGAACTCAGGCAGCCCCAGTTGCTCGGTGGCCAGTGCCGTCTGGAGGTGATGTCCGGGCACCGCCTCGTGCAGCGTGAGGGGCACCATCTCCCAGAGCGGGCGCGTCTCCGGGCGGTAGAGGTTCACCAGGTACGTGCCGGGACGCGAGCCGTCCGACGCCGCCGGGTAATAGAAGCCCGTCGTCACGTCGGGGGCCATGGCCTCCGGTGTCGCCTCCACCGCGTAGGGCTGGCGCGGCAGCGTCTTGAACAGGCGCACCAGCAGCGGGTCAATCCGCTTGGACAGGGCCCGGTAGCGCATCAGCAGCTCGTCGCCGGTGCGGGCGTAGAAGCGCGGGTCCGTGCGCAGGAATTGGAAGAACTCCGCGAGCGAGCCCTGAAAGCCCGTCCGCTTCATGATGGCCTCCATCTCCCCTCGGATGCGCTTCACCTCCGCCAACCCCTGGGTGTGGATCTGCTCCGGCGTCAGCGCGGTGGTCGTGTACTTGCGCGCGAAGAAGCCATACATCTCCACGCCGTCCTGCCACTGCCCGACGCCCACGGCCTCGGGCGCGCCCGGGAGGTACTCGGCGGTGAGGAACTGGTGGAAGCGCCGCAGCGCGGGCACCACGCCCTCGCGCACGGCCTTCCGGCCCGCCTCCGCCAGACGCTGCTGCTCCGTCGCGGGGAGCTTCTCGGGGAAGCGCAGGAAGGGGCTGTAGAAGCCGCTCTTCGTCGGGTCCTCCACGAGCTGCCGCTCTATTTGAGGCGGGATGCGCTGGAGGATGACGCGCGGATGCACCTTCTTCTGGCGCAGACCCTCGCGCATCAGCGCCACCACCTGGTCCACATAGGTGCCGAAGCCCTGGAGCCGGACGAGCCAGTCCTCGTAGTCCTTCACCGTCTCGAAGCGCAGCGTGTCCGCGAGCTGGTAGGCCGTCTGCACGCCGGGGGGCTGCTTGATGCCCTCGGGGATGCCTCCCATCTGATTCGTGGGCAGCAGGTACCAGCCGAAGCGGTGCTCCTCCACCCACGTCTCGTGGTCCCTGCGGAACAGGTCCAGGTTGAGCTGGTCCTCGGCGGACAGGCGCGCGCGCTCCACCTTCTTGAGCTTCTCCAGCACCTGTCGCGAGTGCTGGTGGTCCGCCTGGATGGCCGCGAGGCTCAGGTCATCCCAGCGCTCGTTCCAGCGACGGTCGCCCTGGACGGACGCGTACGTCGGACTGTGCTCGAGCTGGTACTGCCAATCCTGCTCGATGAGGGCACGCAGCGTGCTGGCCGCGTCCGGCTTCTTCGCCTCGGCATCCACGGACGTCATCAGGAGAACTCCCAGGGTGGTGAGTTGGAGCCACTTCACGAGAACAGCTCCAGCAGGTCTTCACGGGTGATGGCCGCGGCGCCGGCGGCCTCGCTCAAGGCCGCTTCCATCAGCGCGCGCTTCTTGTCCTGGAGTCCGAGGATGCGCTCCTCGACGGTGCCCTGGGACACCAGGCGGTACACGTTGACGGGCCGCTCCTGACCGATGCGGTGCGCGCGGTCCGCCGCCTGCGCCTCCACGGCAGGGTTCCACCACGGGTCCACCAGGAAGACGTGGTCCGCCGCCGTGAGGTTCAAGCCCGTGCCGCCCGCCTTCAACGACATGAGCAACACCGGCGGGCCGTCCTCCGACTGGAAGCGGGAGGTGACGTCGCCGCGATTCACCGTGGTGCCGTCCAGCCGGTCGAACCCGATGCCCGCCTGCTTCAGCGCCGGCTCGATGAGGTCCAGGAGCGAGGTCCACTGGGAGAACACGAGCGCCTTGTGGCCCTCCGACACCGCGGTGTCGAGCGCGTCCACCAGCGTCTCCACCTTCGACGACGAGGTCGCCTTCTGACCGGGGACGAGCGCCGGGTGGCACGCCGCCTGTCGCAGTCGCAGGAGCGCCTCCAGCGCCTTGAGCACGCTGCCGCCCTCGTTGAGCAGGGCGACCACTTCCTTGCGCGTCGCCGCCATCACCGAGTCGTAGATGGAGCGCTCGCGCTCATCCAGCGACACGTGCATCACCGACTCGATGCGCGGGGGCAGCTCCGGCGCGACGTCCCGCTTGAGCCTGCGCAGCACGAAGGGGCGGATGCGACGGCGCAGGTCCGCGGAGACCGCCGCGTTGCCCTCGGAGATGGGGCGCGACACCTTCTCCTCGAACTGCCGCCGTCCCCCGAGCAGGCCCGGGTTGGTGAAGTGCATCAAGCTCCACAGCTCGTCCAGCCGGTTCTCCAGCGGCGTACCGCTGAGCGCCAACCGGAAGTTGGACTTGAGGCCGAACGCGGAGCGCGCGACCTGGCTCTCCGGATTCTTGATGGCCTGCGCCTCGTCCAGCACCAGGGCGGCCCACTCCCTGGCGCCCAGCGCCGCCGCGTCCAGTCGCAGAATCGAGTATGTGGTGAGCGTCACGTCGGCCGCCGGGTCCAGTTCGCGGCCGGGGCCGTGGTAGACGCAGACGCTCAACGACGGTCGGAAGCGCTTGAGCTCCGCCACCCAGTTGGGCAGCACGCTGGTGGGACAGACGACGAGCGATCGCGGCCCCAACACGCAGATGGTCTGCAGCGTCTTTCCCAGGCCCATGTCGTCCGCGAGGATGCCGCCCAGGCCCGCGCTCTTGAGGAAGCCCAGCCAGCTCACACCCGTCTGCTGGTAGTGACGCAAGGACGCGTTGAGGTCGTCCGGCAACACGGGCGGCGGCAGCTTCTCGAAGCCCTCGACGAGCGGCGCCAGCTTGTCCAGGCCCGGAGGAGGCGGCTGCTCCAGCGTCTCGCACAGCGAGGAGAGCTGCGGCAACGCGTGGTTGGAGACGCGGCCGTCCGGCTGACGCGCGGCGAGCAGGTCCGCCACGCGCTGACCATGCTTGTCCAGCCACGCGCGCGGCAAGGGCGCCCAGCCCCCTCCCACCAGCGGCACCAGCCCCAGTCCTTCCTGCCACGCCCGGACGACGGCCGCCGCGTCCACCGAGCGGGCCTCGCCGCCCTTGCCACCCTCCACCTGGAACTCGAGCGTGAAGCGCACCTGCGGGATTCCCGCGCCATCCCCCGCGGACTCCACCGAGAGCGATGGACGCAGCCGCACATCCGGACTCACCACGGACGCGCCGTCACCAGCCAGGTCTCCGCCCCACCGTCGCAGCCGGTCCGCCCAGCGCACCATCTCCGGGCCCTGCACCGTCACCCGACGGCCGGGCACCAGGTTCAGCTCCTCGCGGAGGTCGTGGATGAGCCGCTGCTCCACCGCCTCGTCGCGCAGCGGCACCGCGCCGCGCAGGTACACCATCTTCCCGTTGTCGATGCGCACCGTCGGCGGCGCGCCGTAGACGAGCGTGGGCAGCACGGACAGGCCCGACTCAAGCTGGTTCAGCTCCAGCAGGATGCGCGGCTTGAGTTCGCGGTCGATGGACGGCACACGCTTCGTGCGCACCTCCACCGGCATCCGGCGGCCCAGCTCCGGCAGCACCTTCGACGTCAGCTCGCCGAGGTTCTCCGCGCTGTACGTGCGGACGATGGGGAGGTTCTGGAGCCACGGCCCCGTCATGCCCGTCTCACCCATGCGGGCCAGTGCGTCTCCCACGCGGGCCACGCCGGGGCTCACGACTTCGGACACGCGCGAGTCGCGCGCCACCGTCACCACGAGCTGCCCGCCGCGCTCCTCGACCAGCGCCCGGGGCACCACCACCTCGTCGGGGATGGCGACGGGGCGACCGTCCAACAGGACGTTGCGCGCCTGCACCAGCACCTTGAGCAACGCGTCGAGCGTCTCCGGGTTGAGCGTGCCGCGCGTGCGGCGCTGCTCCAGGATGCGGTCGGCGAGCAGGTCCGCCTGCTCCACCTGGAGCTTCGCGGCCTGCGCGGGCTTCGCGATGTACGAGGTGAGGCTGCCCTCCAGCGCCTCTTCCTTGCCGTCCGCGTGGGCCAGCGTGCGCTTGAGCTGGAGGCCGTCCCCCGTGCGCGTGAAGTGATAGGCGATGCGAGACCAGCGGGTCGCCGCCGTCTGCATGGGCGCGTCCTCCCGCTCCGCCTGTTGGAGCGAGATGGCCGCCGCGACGACATGCTCACACGGGTCCACGAGGCTGGGGCAGTCACACTCCCAGGCGTCGTCGGCGGGATAGAGGGCCACCGTGAAGGGGACCGGGCGCCCCGCCGAGCGGACCCTCAGCTCCAGCTCGCTGTCCGTCTTCGACTGGAGGACCACGGCCCCGTCACGGGCGAGACCCACGCCTTTGGACCAGAGACCGGGGCGGGCTTCCTTCCGAACGGCTTCGAGCAGCTTGGCGAATGCGGACATGGGAGTGTCGACTCCCTACGCCCCCGGGGTGCGCCGCGCAACGGCGATGCGCACCCCGGCTCCCTCGCTCAGCCGCAGGTCAGCGTCCAACGGCAGGTATTAGACAGGCATTCCTTGCCATACAGGCACGTTGCCCCCTTGGCCTTCTTCGGCTGACACTTGCCGCTGTTGAGCCCCCAACCGCAGTACTGGGTGCTCGCGCAGTCGGTCTCCTGGTCGCAGATGCAGGTGCCCGCGCTGTTGCAGCCGGACGCGGTGCATGCGTCGCTGACGCACTCCTCCTTGAAGCGGCAGGACTCGCCCACCGCCTTGGAGTCCGGCGCGTAGTGCTCGCCGCACAGCACCGGGTACGCGGCCTCGCGCGTGCCCTTGTCCACGTAGGTGGCCACGCCCGCGGTGTCGATGTCCGCCGCCGCGTCCGCCATGCCCGTGCGCGGATTGGACGCGCGCTCCCACACCTTGAGGAAGGCCTCCGCCGAGCCGGACAACCCCGTGGTGTTGGCGCCCACGCGGCCCAGGTCCTTCAGCAAGTCAGGCAGGTAGCCCACGTGCGCGAGGCCGAACTCGTCGAAGCCCGTGCCCAGGCGCGCGGGACCGGAGACGTTCTGCTGACGCAGGTGCGCATCCGCCTCCGCCTGGAACGTCGCGGAACACGCGCCGTTGTTGCCGAAGCGCGGACGCGTCTGCTGGATGAAGCCGTTGAGGTCCGCGCCGAAGGCCATGGGGACCTTGAGGCCCTGGCGACCGAACTCGACGGCCTGGGCCAGCGAGCGCGTGGAGCCATGGCAGTTGTTGGCGACGCCGGAGCGCGTGTACGCGCGCGTCTCGTCATGCGCGGTGCGCAGGCCGAAGATGCCACCCGTCTGGCGCAGGTAGCGCACCACCCACGCGGGCGTCGTCTTCTCGTCGTCGGCGAGCTTCGGGTTCATCACCTCGCGGAAGTGGCCGTGGGAGATGACCAGCGGGTAGTAGGTGTTCGCCTGGGCGACGGCGAAGGCGTCCTGGAGGCCCTTCTCCGACAGGTGGGCCACGTCGATGAGCATGCCCTTGCCCATCATCGTCTGGAGCAGCGCCTTGCCGTCCGTGGTGAGGCCCTTGGTGTTGCGGCAGTTGCCGGCCGCGTCGCGGTACACATCGAAGCCCAGCGTCATCGTGTCCGTCGTCACGCCGCAGTCGGTGTCGATGTGGCAGTTCTCCGTGAACTGCGCGGCCTGGAAGATGGCGTTGTGCAGCGCCGCGCCGCCGAAGCGGTTGTCCAGCTGGTGCACCGGCTGGAGCGAGCGGACGCCCAGGGCGTGGAAGCGGTCCAGCTCCAGGCGCCAGTCCTTGGTGCCGAACAGCTTGCTCGTCTCGATGGAGAGCACCATGGCCAGCTTGCCCGAGGCGATGATGCTGCGCGCGTGCGACGGCGTCAGGGCGATCTCCACCCAGTCGGTGCGCGCGTCGAAGGCCCGCGCCATCTGGAGCTGCAGCTCCACGTCCACCATCTCGTCACACGGCCGGGAGATGTTCTGGTACGGCAATGCCTTGCAGAGGAACTCGTTGCTGACCAGCGACACCATGACCAGGGACATGCCGCCCTGGTGCGCCTGCCGCAGCCACCCCTCCCACGACTGCTGATGCGCGATGGTGTCCCAGCGCGGCCACTGCGTGTTCACCGACATGCGCCCCAGGTGGATGCCCGTGTCGCCCTCGGTGCCCTCGATCTTCCCGATGAACTCCGAGCCCACCGCGCCGCCCAGGCCAAAGAACGCCGCGAGCAACGGGTTGCCGCTCAGGTCCACCCCGGGGCAGAGGTTGAGCAGGTTGCTCAGGTCCATGCGCACCCGGGCATGGTCACTCTCCGGCAGGCCACCGTCACAGCTCACCAGCGAGCCGGCGTGGCTGCCGTGGAACCACCCGCCGCCGAACGCCTCCTCCGCGAACATGTGGTGGTGCAGCTCCGCGAAGCCCGGCGCGGCCAGGGGCTGCGTCTGGGCCTCGGTGGCGACCTCGACGGGAGCCTCACCCTCCTGCACGGGGCCACACGCGAGCCCGAGACAGAGGGTGAGAGGAAGGAGGGCCAGGGCTCCCTGGCGCCGACGGTGCTGAGACATGAACATGGAGGGGGATTCCTTCTGGGATGCGGGGGCGGACGGCTCCGCCTTCGCGCCCGGGAGGATACTCCCCGCACGACGGGCATATCGAGCAATCCACGCCCACCTCGAGACCGTGGTTTCAGGGGACGTCTCCGTGCGTCACGAGGAGTCGCCGGCCTGGAAGCGGCGGGCGCCGGGGTGTCGGTCCAATGACAGGCGCGTCTGGACCCGGTTGACGGCGTGGAGCGGAACAACAGACACAGTGCGGTAGGGCGGGCGCACATCCGCGCTACCAGAGCCATGCTGATACGATTGTCCTCGCCCATGGCGTCCCGCACTGGCGCGAGGTCGGCCGGGGTCTCGAAGGAGCAGTCATGTCCCTGCGCCGTGTCCTCCCGTGGAGTCTCGCCCTCCTGTTGTCCTTCACCACGGCCGCCTTCGCCGAGCCGGCCACCACCGAGGTTCTCGCGCCCGAGTCCAGCGAACCCCAGGACGCGGCGAGTCTGGTCTGTGTCGCGGTCCGGTGCTCGACGGTGAGCGAGTGCTGGGCCGCGTGCCCTGGCGCGAGCAGCGTGAGCTGCGTCAGCAATGGGTGTCGATACACCCTTCCTGGTGGTGGTGGTGGCGGCGGTGGAGGCCCGTGGTGCGAGCTGACGCGGTGCAGCGACGACGCCGACTGCGTGTGCAAGGGGCAACAGGGTTACTGCGAAGCCCGCGCCTGTCGGTACTGAAGTCGAGGTGCGCCTTGGGCCGTCCTCGCGGCGGCCCGAGGCAAGGCGGTATCCTCGTGCGCCGCACCTGGAACGCGTTCCGCGGTCCGGTGCGCCACAAGGGCTTATGCACCTGGACGACTACACGCGATACGACGCGATGGGGCTGGCGGAGCTGGTACGTCGCAAGGAAGTGACTCCGACGGAGCTGACGCAAGCGGCGCTCGCTGCCATCGCCCGCGTCAATCCGAAGCTGAACGCGGTCATCGACGTCCGGGAAGCGGACGCGCGGGCCGCCGTGCAGAAGGGGCTTCCCCAGGGTCCTTTCACCGGGGTGCCCTTCCTCATCAAGGACCTGGCGCTGCATGCGGCGGGCGTCCCGACGGACCTGGGGAGTCGGCTGACGCGCGGACTGATGCTGCCGTTCGACTCCGTGTTGATGGAGCGCTTTCGCCGCACGGGCGTGGTGTTGCTGGGCCGGACGAACACGCCGGAGTTCGGCAACAACGCGACGACGGAGCCGGTGCTGCATGGCCCCACGCGCAACCCATGGGATTTGGGACGCAGCTCCGGTGGCTCCAGTGGAGGCTCGGCGGCGGCGGTGGCGGCGGGCATCGTCCCGGTGGCCCATGGCAATGATGGCGGCGGCTCCCTGCGCATTCCCGCCGCCCTCTGTGGAGTGTTCGGCCTGAAGCCCACGCGCGGGCGCAACTCCGTGGGGCCCAATTCGGGCGAGGCCATCAACGGCCTGGGCGTGGAGCATGTGGTGACGCGCTCGGTCCGCGACAGCGCGGCGATGCTGGATGCCACCCACGGTCCCGCGGTGGGCGACCCGCACTACGCGCCGCCGCCGGAGCGGCCCTATCTCAATGAGGTCCGGCGGGAGCCGGGGCGGCTGCGCATCGCGATTTCGAGGAGGCCGGCGTCCGGAGGGCCCGTGAGCCCCGACAACGTCGCGGCGGTCGAGGACGCCGCGAAGCTATGCGCCTCCCTGGGGCACGACATCGTCGAGGCCGCGCCCGTCTATGACGACGCCGCGCTGGTGGAGGCGATGGTGACGGTCTGGTCCTCGACCAACGCGGCCCTGGCGGGGATGCTGGGCGGGGCCCTGGGACGTCCCGTGGGCCCGGACACGCTGGAGGCCACCACCTGGGCGGCGGTGCAGCATGGCCGTTCGCTGAAGGCGACGGATCTCCAGGCGGCGCTGGGAGTGTTCAATCAGGTCAGCCGCGCCGTGGGCGCGTTCTACGTGGACCATGACCTGCTGCTGACGCCCACGGCGGCGGTGCCGCCCTACCCGCTGGGCGCGATGGATTCCAACAAGCCGATGAGCGCTGGCGAGTGGTACCGCCACGTGTTCTCGATGATTCCCTTCACCGCGCTCTACAACGTGACAGGACAGCCCGCGATGTCCGTGCCGCTGCACTGGAACGCGCAGGAGTTGCCCATCGGCGTGCAGTTCGTGAGCCGCTTCGCGGATGAGGCCACGTTGTTCCGCCTCGCGGGACAGTTGGAGGAGGCACGTCCGTGGTCCGTGCGCCGGCCTCCCGTGCATGCGGCGCGGGACGCCTGACACGCCCTTGAGTGAGCGGGCTGGGCCTCTCGAGGAAGAGAGGCTCAGCGCGGGAGCGGCAGGTATCGACCGAGCCCGTCCATGACCAGGCTCTCGATGCGCACCACCGTGCGCTTCGGGCCAACCTCCAGCCTGTCGAACTTCGTGAGGACGGAGAGGAACGGCGTCTCCCGCTTTCGCTCTCGAATCTCCGACCAGGGAATGAACAGGGGAGGATGGAAGGGCATGAAGACGGGAATCATCGAGATGTAGAGGCCATCCTCGTCCGCCCCCACGGTGAGCGAGTTCCTGTAATGGACCCAACCCATCCGCCCCGTGACACCACTGATGGCGCCCCTCGGCATGGGTTCGTCCGTGCGAAACCTCCGCGCGAGCCAGAACCAGCCCCCCTTCAGCGACGAGAAGAGCGCCAACGCCAGCAGGCCCACCACAAACAGCGGAATGCCCAACCAGAGCGGAATGGAGGTCGCGGCCAGCAGAAACACGGAGGGTGTCTCCATCATCGTCACTCTCCCTGCCGAGGCGCGCGTGCCCAGACCACATCCCAGATGGACGCAGGGGACGAAAACCCAGGCACCACGAGCCGGACCAGCACTTCCGTGGAGGCCACCTGGGCGCCCTGACTCCGAGCCTCCGCGAACAAGCCTCGGAGCAGCGCGGGCCCATCCACATACACCGCGGACAAAAGCCCGGACTCGCCCACCGGAGCCGGCGGCGAGACGTCCGGGTCACGAGGCTTCAAGCCCCAGGCCTCGAGGATGTCGCGGTACAGTTCATCCAGGTCATACAGCGGAGCATGAATCCCCAACGCGCCACACGGACAATCCCAGCCAAAGCCCCGAGCCAATCCACCCTGGTCCAGCATTCGGCCCCGCGCGGCCTCTCCACAGAGGCCACACTTCACTGAACCCACCTCGCCTGTGAGCTCATGCCGGGCGTCGAAGGTGATGCTCAGCGTTTCCATCAGTTCGCCGGGGGCAGGTAGAAGTCGAGGGATTCCGTCACGGCGGCCCGGAGCCGAATCCGGGTGGAGTGCTCCCCCGCCCGAAACGTGTCGCGCTTCACGAAGAAGAACGACGTGACCTCCCTGTCATGAATCTCCGACCAGGGGATCCGCAGCGGGGGATGAAAGAGTCGGAAGATGAGATTCGGCACCAGGTAGAGCCCCTGCGCATCGCCGCCCACGGCAAGACAGCTCTTGTAGTCGATCCAGCCGATCTTCCCCGTGGTGAAGTTCCGCATGTCACTCGGGGCGGGCCCGTCCGCGCGGAACTGCCTGGCGAGTCCATGCCAGCCACTCATCCACGACGCCACGCGCAGGGCCAACGCGAACCCCACGACGAGCAGGAGCGTGGCTCCCCAGGGATGCGTCTTGACCAGGAGTTGGAGGAAGGACGAGGGCATGGCCGCTGTCCTAAGTCGCCAGGGTCAGTCGCGAAAGCGCCTCGCGCAGTCGCTCGGGAATCGCCGTGGACTTGCGCGTCTGGCGGTCCACGAAGACGTGAACGAAGTGCCCGTGGGCCGCCGCTTCCGACGCCCCTTCCTTGAAGATGCCAATCCCATACGTCACCGAGCGCGTGCCCAGCTTGTCCACCCGAAGCCCCGCCCGCAGCGCGTCTGGATAGGCGAGCGGCGCGCGGTAGTGGCACTTCGACTCCACGACGAGCCCGATGACGGAGCTGCCGTGGATGTCCAACCCGCCCTCCTGGATGAGGAAGTGGTTCGCCACCGTGTCGAAGTAGCTGTAGTACGTGACGTTGTTGATGTGACCGTAGACGTCGTTGTCCATCCACCGTGTGGTGATGGGCAGGAAGTAGCGATAGCGCTCGGCGGTCTCGACGTCACTCACGGCTTCAGTCTCCCCATGGCTACCAGTACCCCAGCGCCTGCTGGAACAGCCCACTCAACACGGGCCGCGACATCTCGCGGGGAGCATTCTGCAACAGTCGCTGCTGGGGGAAGGCCCCCTCCGTCAGCGCCGCCACGTCCGCCTCGGTGTACCCGACTCCGCCCAGTCCGTTCGGCATCCCCACCGCGCGCATGATGCGGATGAGCTTGTCCGCCAGCACCTCGCCCGCGTCCTTCGGCCCCGCGCCCCGAGCATCCGCCCCCAGCCACGTCGCGGCCTCCAGGTGCCGCTCCGGACTCTCTTCCGCCGTGTACCGGAACACCGAGGGCGCGTTGAGGATGACCGCCATTCCATGGGGTACGAGCGGTTCGTCCTGGGGATAACCCGTGGGCCTGAACTCGCGCACGAGCCCTGCCACCGCGTACGCCATGCCGTGGGGCGCATGCACGCCCGCGTTGCCGAACGCGATGCCCGCCAGCGTCGCCGCCCACATCAACTGCTCGCGTGCCTCGTGGTCTCCCGCATCCTTCACGCCGCGCTCCAGATACAGCCCCATCAACCGCAGGGCCTCTCGACATCCCAGGTCGCTCCACGGGTTGGCGCCCTGGCTCATAGGCCGCAGGCTGGGGCGCGGAGGCGCGGGGCGGCGGACGTAGGGTCGCGCCGTATAGGACTCCAGCGCGTGGGAGAGCACGTCCAGGCCGCTGGCGGCCACCACTTCGCCCGGCAGCGTCGCGGTGCAGTCCGGGTCCACCAGGGCCTCGGTGGGACGCAGCGCGTGCGAGGCGATGCCCGTCTTCGCGCCCAACGAGAGCAGATCGAAGATGGTGATGCCCGTCACCTCGCTGCCGGTTCCCGACGTCGTGGGGCAGGCGATGTGGGGCTTGAGGGGACCGGGCACCGGCCTGCCCTCGCCCACGGGGGCATTCACGTAGGTCAGGAAGTCGGAGGGCCACGTCGCATAGAGGTTCGCCGCCTTGCACGTGTCGATGACGGAGCCGCCACCGAGTGACACGTAGCCATCCGGGCGCAGGTCCGCGGCGAACCGCACCGCCTCCAGGAAGGAGCGGTCCGTGGGCTCGACGCGAACGTCCGTGAAGACGCCGACCTCGAGTCCGGCCGCGAGCAGCGAGGCGCGCACCTTCTCGAAGTGCGGCAGTCGGGCCACGCCCGCATCCGAGAACAGCGCCACGCGCCTCATGCCGAGCGCCCGGGCCCGCTCGCCCACCTCCGACAGACAGCCTCGACCGAAGGTGACGCGCGACGCATCCATCGTGAAGGCGGAGTCACACCCCTCGCCCACCGACTGGTAGTGGCAACAACCAAAGCCCATGACAGTCCTCCCACGCCGGTTGCAGCCGCAATCTAGCGTGGGTGGGAGGAAGAACGGGCGACATCCGCCAGCGCCAGGGGCTCGCGGCGGGAAAAAGGTACGGACGTCACAGCCCATCGCGGAGCGCGGGAGGGCCATCGAACCCCTCCGCGCTCGTGGCTCGGGGTCCCGCATTCAACCCCTGAGGACTCCACCAAGCCGTGCTCAGCAGTCGTGGTTCGGAGGTGTGCCTCCGTCCGCCGAGCCCCTCCACTCGCGTGGCGAGGAACTCCATCGAGCCGTGCTCAGCAGTCGTAGTTCGGAGGCGTGCCGCCGTCCTCGACGGGCACCGGCGCGGGTCCGCCCTGCTTCGCGAGCGACTCCCCACAGTCCAGCGAGGCCTCTCCCGAGAGCGTGCGATAGAGCACACACGAGGCCCGCTCGACGAAGAACGCCTGTCGCGGCCAGTCCGGTCCGCGCGCCGCGAGGATGGCCACCGCGTAGTGACCACCATCCGGCAGCCGCACCAGCCCCACCTCGTTGAGCACGTTGTAGCGCGAGTCATCCGAGCAGCACCCTGGAGGCAGCCAGCCCGCCTTGTGGCGCATCGAGGCCCGGACCTTCGCGGGCAGGAGCGTCCCCAGCCAACCACCACACCCCTCGCGAGGCGTCAGCTCCATCCACGCGAGCATGCGCGAGGTCGGCTTTGGCTTCAGCAACTGGCCCGCGCTCAAGCGATGCAGGAAAGACACGGCGTCCGCCGCACAGAGGTAGTTGTCATTCCCCATCACCTGGGGCGAGTTCGTCGCGCGGCGCGGCTTGCCGTAGTTCCACTTCGTCAGTGCGGTGTTCTTCACGTCCAGCGAGCGCAGATAGTCATTGATGGCGTCCGGCCCGCCCACCAGGTCGATGACCGCGCCCGAGGCCTCGTTGTCCGAGGTGCGGAAGACCTTCTCCGCCAGCGGCGCCACCTTCGACTCTTCTGCCTTCTTCAAGGCCGCCGCCACCCAGAACACCTTCGCCGAACTGGCGGAGATGTGCGGCACCGTGTCGGAAGACCCCGCGTACTCCCCGGTGCGCAGGTCCTTCACCGCGATGGCCACGTCCGCTCCCGGAGCCAGGCGCGCGGCCTCCGCCGCCAGCGAATCCACGACGGACCGAAGTGTCTCGCGCTTCGGAGCCCCTGCTGCCGGAGCCGCCGCCAGGGCGCTTCCCATCGTGAGCCAGGACAGCGCCAAGGCCCCAAACCAACCACGCGGCACGAACCACGTTGTCATCATCGTCCTCCAGGAAGTGCTGTCCCCCGCGGGAGCCGCCGAGCCCGCCACGAAGGCCCCCAGGGCATCCGCGACGCCCAGCCGGGACGCTCTCTCGTAGTCGAAGTCCACCACGCCCGCCAGGGACACACCGGCGCCACCACGACCAAAGCCGGGGACGTAACGCGCCCGTCCGAGCACGTGTCCAGTCCCCGTTGACTCCCGGGTGACAACGACAGCCCTGCTTCAAGATTTCTCGGGAGTCTCGTGGAAGAGCCGCGCGAGAAAGCGCGTGAAGCTGAGGGAATCGCCCGAGGAGACGGCCCGTTCCGCTTCCAGCTCTCTCCAACAGAGGGTGATGCACTCGCGCCGGAGGCGGGCGATCTCCTGGTCCACCTCGACCAGCTCCACATGGTGCTCCCTCAATTGGTCGATGATTTGCTCGGCATGCGTCAGGGCCTTGCGGAACTCCCTCGACAGGATGCCATCCGCTCGCATCTGGACCGCCGCGGAGTCTTCTTCCAACTCCAGGGATTCACGCCGTGCGTCGAAGCGGGCCGCGAGCTCTTCGGCCTCGCGCTTGAACCGCAGTCGCATCTGTCTCTTCTCTTCGTCGGGGAGCCGGGCCTGGAGCGCCGCGTCTTCCTCCCAGCACTTGTGCTCGGCCTCCAGGTCCTTTCGAGCGTTGAGTTCCTCTCGGTCCACCTGGACACGCCGTCCGTCGACGCGGTCGAGCGCCGAGCGATCCACGTCGTGGTTGCGCTCACGAACCTCCTCCATCCAGCCATGGAGCGACTCCTGCTCACCCAGGAGTCGCGCGTGGGCCGCCTGGGCGCGCTGCGCCACGGCCGGTCGGTCCACTCGAAGCTGTTGAAGTCGCGCCTCCACATCGCCTCGGGACGCACGGGACTCGGCCCATTGCCTTTCCAACCGCAGGTGTTCCTGGGCCACGGGCTCCTTCCGATACAGCAAGAGCGCGCGCGAAAGCCCCAGTCCGCCCACGAGCCCCGCTCCCACCAACCACCACGGAGAAAACACCACGCCCGGAATGAGCCCCAGCATCGCGGTGACCAGCACGCCCCCGGTCATGCCGCGCTCCAGAGAGTCCTCACGAGAAAACTCGCGGGGGGCCAGCGACGCTGGAGCGATGAAGCGCGCCAGCGCCCGCGCGTGGGCTTGCGCGCGCGTCGGCTGCGGTCCGGGCTCCGGAACAAGTCGCTTGTCCAGTCCTTCGTCCAGGGTCAGCTCCGGCAAGCGCGAGGGCGCGAGTGCCAGCAGGGACAACAGGGTTCTCGGCACGTACTCGCGGATTCGAGCATGAGGCGAAGTCAGTAGCGCCTGGAGCAATGGAGAACGGGTCGGCTCGACAAAGTCCTTCCGCCGGAACAGGAGGCAGTCGTCGCCCCCCTGGAACCGCTCCCAGAGCGACGGGTCGTGCGCGAGCGCGACCAGCGAGAACCAGACCCCCCACGCCGGGAAGAGGTCCAACTGGAGGTTGAGCGAGCCCGAGTCGCGCGCTGGATGCTGGTAGTTGGCGTGCCCCCGCTCATGGCTCTCGCGCCCACGCAGCGAGAACACACACATTCCATCGTAGTCGATGAGCCGCAGTCCTGAGTCGGTGACAATGACATTGCCATGCTGGAGATCACCATGCGCGACAGCGGCGCGGCTCAGCGCCTTCACCAGGTCGAACCACTCGGCGGCGAGCTGGAACAGCTTCGCGGGCTCATGCAGGTGGCGCCCGACATAGCGCTCCAGGGACTCTCCCTGGACCCACTCCATCTTGACGATGGGCACCCACCGCCCTCGGACGTGGATGCCTCGGGGAAGGAACGTGAAGCCAACCATGTACGGCAGCCAGTGCTGCTCCAGATGACGTTGGATCTCCAGGTAGCGGGACTGCAAGTCGTAGGGAAATGGGCGGGTGAAACAACGCACGGCGTAGACCTTCTCGCCACACGTCACCTTGTAGATGGTCGCGAAGTTGCCCGCGCGCGGCCGCGGCAGGCCCGCCATCGCGCCCGTTCCCAGCTCGACGACACCCTCTCTCAACTCGGGGTCGGCGAACGCCTGCCGAGGATGCTGGAGCGCCGTCTGGTAGTCGCTGTCCGACGGGAGAATCACGACCTCACGCCCCCACCGTCACGCGAAGCAACGTGACGTCATCGTTGCGGATGACCTTGTTTGTCCGCAGTCCATCCACGAAGCGAGCGAAGGACACCGGGAGGTCCTCCGACGTCCCCGTGGGTAGCGCGAGCCAGGGCGCCCCACCCCGCTCGTGCTCGGACAGGAACCAGTGGGCCAGCGCATCGGTCATCAGCAGCAGGATGTCTCCAGGACGCACGTCCCCTACTTCGGTCCGCACCGCTTCGCCCACGCGCGCGTTCTGACCGGACTGCGTGGACACCAGGAACGGACGCGAGCCGAACGACGCGGCCGTCTCCAGGGGAAAGGACCGCACCAACCGGTCTCCTCGGACCTGGAAGAGACACGAATCCCCCACCGCCAGCGCCGTCCAGGTGCCCACCGCGTCGCCACCGCGCGCGGCCTCCAGTCGAACCCCCATCAGCGTGGCGAACGCGCCCTCCAGGAGCTTCTCCCGCGCGTACCAGGGAAGGTCCCGACTCCCGACGTCGGCGTGCCATCGCCGCTGCAGCCCGGGCAGGGCCTGGAGCAGCGCGGAGGGCTCACCCATCCGCCCCTCGGCGAACTCCCCCGCGAGCAGCCGGGCCCACAGGCCCGAGAAAAGGCTCTCCGTGGCGCCATCGGCGACGGCGACGTGCAGCACCTCGCCCTCGAACGTGGACGACTGCTCCGGCGCGCATGCATCCTCGTTCTCGGTGGGCGTATTGCCCGCCTTCTGCACCCACATCGCCTCGATCTGGATTCTCACGTGACGACGTCCTGGCCGGGGCTACCGCAGGTTGCTGGGGCGCGTTCCGATGTTCAGGAACTTGATGAGCGACACGATGTCCGCGTTGAAGGCGAAGCCCCGGGCCCCCTCCCGCACCGCGTGCCCCTCCTCTCGCGCGGCGGCGAGCATCCCCGGGGTCAGCGGGCTGGACAGGTCGAAGAGCAGCCGCGCATGAGCGTCCGGAAGCCCCACCTCCGCGTCGGGGAACTGGATGGGCGTCGCCGGGTTCGATGACAGATGCACGTTGAGCAGCAGCACCGCGCCGTCGGAGCTTCGCAGCGCGCGCAGGGACGACGCGACGGCGGTCGGGTCTCCATCCGTGGGCTGCCCATCGGAGACGTTCACGACGATGGGAGGAAAGCCCTCGGGGTGCTCGCGCAGCCAGTCCCCCACCAGGGAAGACGCGCGGGAGAGCACCTCGCACATCGGCGTGGGGCCGTGCGCCACCGGCTCGAACCAGACGGGGAAGCGGACCTTCTCCCGCACCAGTCCCCCCATGCCGTCCTCTCGCTCCCGAGTGCGCTCCTCCAGCCGCGCCGGGGCGTGGCCAATCTCGCTGATGGGAACCAGCCCCCGACCCGCGAGCGGGCCCGAGAACGCGGAGCCCACGCGCTCGCCATAACCCAGCACGCCCAGGTGGAAGTAGTCGCGGATGCCCTCCTCGCGGGCACAGCGCACCACCAGGTTCTGGAGCAGCCGGTTGGTGACGTCCGCGACGCCCTCGGCCTTCTTCCGCGAGCCACCCGGTCCACCGAAGGGGTCATCCATGGACCCGGACTGGTCAATCAAGAGGAGGATGCACGCGGGCGCGGTGCGGCTGATTTCCGCCGAGTAGGCCATGGCGGACGAGCGTACCGGTTCAACCTTCCGTGCGCGACGACAGACGACAGCGGCCCCCGCGTCCCGCCGCGCCCTCGAGACGGGCGGCGCGACGGAACGGGGAGCCCAGCGCTTTCGAAACTAGGGGCCCGTCGGGCCCTTCGCCAGCTCCGCCACGAAGGCCGCGGCGATCTTGGAGAACTTGAGCGCGTGGTTGGCCGTGCTGCCGGACTTCGCGATGGTGTCGCCCGTCGTGTGGATGTAGGGATTGCCCTGGCTCACGACAGCCTCATGCGGGATGGAGGCCGCGAAGCCCGCGTTCGTCCACGACGCGTGGTCCGAGCAGGCATAGCCGCACGTGGTGTTCACGTGGGTGATGCCAGCGCCGTAGGTGTTGATGACGTTGCGCAGGAACGTGTTCTGCGCGGAGTTGGTGTAGTCGGTGACGATGCCCACGTCGGCCGACGTGCCCCGGTAGTTGGTCATGTCGAGCTGGAGCACGCCCACCACGTTGATGCCGTTGTTCTTGTGATACGCGGCGATCTCCTTGGAGCCGCGCAGGCCCACTTCCTCGGCCGCGTAGCCCATGAATTTCACCGTGCGCTGCGGCCGGTAGTTGCACGCCACCGCCGCCCGGATGACCTCCGTGAAGGAGGCGATGCCGGAGGCGTTGTCATCCGCGCCCGGCGCCGTGCTGCCAGAGGAGATGGAGTCCAGGTGGCCACCCACCACGACGACTTCGTTGGGCAGCGTGGTGCCCCGGATGGTGAGGATGACGGAGGGCTGCGCCCAGGCGGTGTGCGTGAACAGCTCGGACGTGATGTCCGTGCGGCCGGCGGCCAGGGTCGCCCAGCGGCTGCGCAGCCAGTTCGCCGCGCTCACGCCCGTGCTCGACGTGTAGTAGCGCGTGGTGTACGCGGCCATCGAGTTGATGGTGCTGCGGACGTTCGCCTCCGTCATCTGGCCGATGAGGCAGTTGGCCGTGGTGGCGTTGTCGATGGTGTAGGTGATGAGGTCGCGCGTGGACGCGTCGGACGCGGGCACCAGCGACTGCTCCGCCTCGTCACGGCTCTCGAACGTCACGAACCCCGCACAGCGGTTGAACCGGTCGTGCATCACCTCGGCGATGCGCGACAGCTGCGACTCGCGCACGGGAATCACCACCACGTCCTCCTTCGACAGCGAGGGCGCGGGGACGCTCCAGCCTTCACGAGCGAAGGCCTCCGAAACAGGGGCCAGGGCGTCGGAGCCCAGCGAAATCCACAGCTCTTTGTCCTCGGCTTCAGCGAAGGCCGCGGTGGGGCTCAGCAATAACAGGGCAAACGGAATCAACCGCTTCATGGGCAGCGCTCCTCGGTGGGTGGGTGGTGCGACGCGGATCACCGCGGGCGGCCGCATCGCACGGCCTCCGCGTGTGGTCCCCAGGACGTGCGCAACGCCAACCCGCGCGCGTCGACGGAGACGGACCCGCACTTTCCGTTTTTCCGGTGAATACCGGCAACACACCCCTCCCCTGAGCACGGGAAGGAAGTGTTCACCGGTCAACAGAAGCCCCTCGCCCGGCTGCGTCACCCTCCTGGACCGACACCGGCCCCCTTCGTGGAGAAGTCCTTCAGTCGCCAGACCGCGCGGCCAGGGCGCCGAGGCCCGGGCGGACCGCGGCCAGGGGCGAATCGGACTCGGCGAGGCTCGCCTCGGTGCGCACCATGGGCAGGCCGTGGGGCTGCCCGCGAAGGAAGGCCATGAGCTTCTCGCGGACGATGCACCGCAGCTCGAAGGCCTTGCCGGAGTCCGACGCGCTCACCAGCGCGCGCAGCTTCATGGTGCGCTCGGAGAGGTCCGTCACCTGGAGCGCCTGCACCTTGCCGTCCCACAGGCCGTTGGACTCCTGCTCCAGCACGCGCTTGAGCTCCGCGCGCACCGAGGGCACGTCCGTGCGGAAGTCCACGTACAGCTCCGCGGTGCCCATGATTTCCGGCGACACCTTGCTCCAGTTCTGGAAGGGCTTCTCCAGGAAGTGGCCCATGGGAATCACCAGCCGGCGCAAGTCCCACACCTTCACGACGACGTAGGTGAGCGTTATCTCCTCCACCCACCCCCACTCGTTCTCGACGATGACGGTGTCGCCGATGCGGATGGGCTGGGTGATGGACAGCTGGATGCCCGCGAGCAGCGTGGAGATGGACTTCTGCGCGGCCAGGCCGATGAAGAGGCCGGCGATGCCCGCGGAGGCCAGGAGCGACACGCCCACGTTGCGCACCGCCTCGAACTGGAGCAGCAGCAGCGACGCGCAGATGAGCACCACCGCCACTTCAATCACCCGGCGCAGCACCGACAGCTGCGTGCGCAATCCGCGCGCGCGGGCCACGTTGCCGCCCTGCTCCTCGCGCGCCACCGTCTGCTCGACGAAGCCCGCCGCCAGCTTCACGAAGCGCAGGAGGAACCACCCCACCGCGGCCAGCCCCACCGAGCGGGCCACCAGCTCCACGCCGTGCTTCGCCACGGGTGGCAGCTTCAACGCCCACAGCCCCGAGGCCACCAGCACGACGAAGAGCAGGTAGCGCACCGGCCCTCGCGCCGACGCCGCCAGCTGGTCATCCCAGCCGGACTTCGTCATCGACGTGGCCCGGTCCACCAGCCGCATCACCAGCCACTCCACGCCCCGCCCCAACAGCCACGCTCCCGCCACCAACACGCCCAGCCCCGCCCACTGCCACAGCTCCAGTCCACCCCAGGCGCCCTCCGGCACCGGCACGGGCAAGGGCGGCGCGGCCCCTTCCACACCGGAGGCCTCGGTGGGCAGGGCAAACAGCAGCGACTGCAGGGAGCTTGTACGAACCATGTCTCGGGCCTCTCGTGGCGGGACGCGTGCGAGCCAGCGCGCACCGGACGGTGTGCCCTGGCGGGTGCCTCCACCCTCGGGTGAATGTTTGAGGTCAAACCTACTAGCGGTATGAGTGGGCCGCGTCCATGAACTTCTCCGAGCCCGGACGCCCTGCGGCCCACGAGGCGTCAGCTCGGGGACAGCGACTCCCGGGGTCCAAACGACCCGGCGTGCTATCCTGGGATGTCGGGGCTGAGCGACACTCGGGGTTCGTGCAGAGAGCCCTCGGGGCGCGCGGCGCCTGGCCGTGCGCTCCCTCACGGAACGCGAGGAGTCGACGATGAGCATCTGGAATGTGGCGGGTCGCTGGGCCCGGAACGTCCTTCAGCAGCCGGCCGCCGCCCCTGTCGGCAACGAGGCCCGGGCGAAGAATGGAAGCGCCGCGGAGACGCCGAAGGATTCCTTCACGCCGTCGCCGTCGCCGGGCCCCAGTCCCACCCGGCCGGAGCTGAACCCCGCGCCACCGGAGGGGTACTCGAAGCCGGTGAAGGCGAACGAGCTGCCGGACGTGGGCAACGGCTCTGGCGTGCTGACACTGAACCTGGCCAACGGCGCGGGCTCCAAGTACCGCACGGAGGACAACCGCGAGGACCAGGCCCGGCTCATCCGCGAGACGGGCGCGAACATCGCGGGATTCCAGGAGGTGGACATCAACGTCGACCGCAGCGGCAACGCCAACACCGCGCTGAGTGTCGTCACCCACCTCAATCCGGCGTTCGAGGCCTTCAAGTCCGGAACGGTGCCCACGGTGCCCATCGGCGAGGACGCGCCGGCGACGGCCATCCGCAAGGGCAACGACGGCACCACGCTCTACCAGACGCCCGAGGGCACGCTGGTGACGGGCGAGTCCTTCTCCGGTGATGACCGGAACATCAAGGGCGACAGCGGCGCGGACGCGACGTACGGCAACGCGGTGTACGTGGGCGCGCCGGACAAGGTCGTCGACGCGTACACCATCACCCTGCCCGCCGCCGAGTCGGGCGGCCCCACGGTGTCCTCGCCGGAGCAGCTCGCCGCGCTGGGCGACGGCAAGGTCACCGACGCGGAGCGCAACGAGCTGGGTCAGCGCAACGAGGCGCTGCGCAAGAACAGCCCCTCCGAGCCGCGCACCGCGCTGGTGACGCGCGTGGTGGGGCCGGACGGCAGGGAGAAGAGCATCATCAACGTGCACCTCGCGGCGGGCAGCGAGTCCAGCGGGCTGCGCGCGAAACAGCTCGCGTACCTGGCCGACATCGCCCGGGCGGAGGCGAAGGGCCCTCCGGCGCGCGAGCTGGTGGTGATGGGCGACTTCAACGACTCCACGAAGAACGTGGGCGACGCGCTGGAGGGCGCGGGCCTGCGCCGCGTGGTGGGCGGCAAGAAGGCCAACGGCGACAACTTCGACCAGGTCTGGGTGTCGGGCGGGTTGGACACCGACACCAGCGCCCAGGTGAAGACGGAGGGCGTCAGCGACCACGCCCACGCCGGCTACACCGTCATCCGCTGAGCACGGCCCCGCGTGACGGCTGGCGGGCTACTTCTTGCCAGTCGTCGCGGGAGGCGCGGCCTTGGGAAGTCGCGAGATGTGGCTCGCGGCAATCCGCCAGCGCCCGTCGCGCTTGATGAGCGTGTCGGTGAAGCGGAAGTCCACGTCGAAGGGCGAGCCACCGGAGACGCCCTTCACGGAGGTGATGCCAATCACCACCGCCGTGTCGCCATAGAGGCGGACCTTCATGTCGTGGTTGCGGAAGACCTCGTAGCGAGGCTCCTTCGCACGGACCTCGGCCAGGGTGGCCGCGCGGTCCGTCACGTTTCCCGCCGAGTCCATCTGGGTGAAGCCGTCGGCGAGAAAGCCCTCCAGGAAGGCGACATCGCCCTTCTGGAAGGCCTCGCACGCGGCGTGGAGCCCGTCGAGCACGGCCTTCTCATCCGCGCTCGGAGACGCGGCGACCGAAGGAGACGACAGCGCGAGGACCAACAGGGTGAGCATCGACTTGAGCATGGAGGGCCTTCCAGGAAAGGCCCTCGACGTACAGGGGATGCCACCGGCTGTCGAACCGTCGTTGCTTCTTGAAGCTCAGTCTTCGCTCGACGCCCGCTGCCGCAGCACGAGCAGCCTCGGCTCGGTCATGTCCTCGATGGCGTACTTCACGCCCTCCCGTCCCAGCCCCGAGCCCTTCACACCGCCATAGGGCATCGTGTCGACGCGGAAGCTCGGCACGTCACCCACCACGACTCCGCCGACCTCCAGCTCGTCCCACGCCCGCATCGCGCGCGACAGGTCATTGGTGAAGAGGCCGGCCTGCAAGCCGTAACGGCCCTCGTTCACCGTGCGCAGGGCCTCGGTGAAGGACGTGAAGGACTGGAGCAACACCACCGGCCCGAAGGCCTCCTCCGCGCAGAGCGGCTCGTCCGCGGGCACGCCCTCCACCACGGTGGCCTCCAAGAGCGCGCCCTTGCGACCACCGCCCGTCAGCACGCGAGCGCCTTTCGCGACCGCGCTCTGAATCCAGCCTTCGAGTCGCCGCGCCGCGGGCTCATCAATCATGGGGCCGAGCGTCGTCGCCTCGTCCCGGGGGTTGCCCGCGAGCAAGGCCTGAGCCCGGGTGACGAGTCGCTCCTTGAGCGCCTCGTAGTGCGAGGCATGCACGAGCACGCGTTGCACGGAGATGCAGCTCTGCCCCGACTGGAAGAAGGCGCCGTGCGCCACCCGGTCCGCGATGACGTCCAGCGAGGCGCCGGGCTCGCGGTCCACCACGCAGGCCGCGTTGCCACCCAGCTCCAGCACCACCTTCTTGCGTCCGGCGCGGGCCTTGAGGTCCCAGCCCACCTTCTCCGAGCCGGTGAACGACAGCAGCTTGAGTCGCTCGTCCTCGATGAGCGGACCGATGTCCGCGAGCGAGGGGGTGATGACGGAGAAGGCGCCTTCGGGCAGGGCCGTCTCCGCGAGCACCTCCGCGAGCAGCATCGCGCTCACGGGTGTGCGGTCCGACGGCTTGAGGATGAAGGGGCAGCCCGCGGCGATGGCGGGGGCGACCTTGTGGGCGACGAGGTTGAGCGGGAAGTTGAAGGGGGTGATGAGCGACACGGGGCCCACCGGCACGCGACGGGTGAAGCCTCGGTAGCCCTCCGCTCGCGGCGACACCTCCAGGTCCATCACTTCTCCCCCGCCCCGCACGGCCTCCTCGGCGGCGGCCTTGAAGGTCTCGATGAGGCGCGTGACTTCACCGCGTGCGTCGCGCAGGGGCTTGCCCGCCTCGATGCAGAGCACCTGGGCCAGCTCCTCCGCGCGCTCCTGGAAGCGGCGCACGCAGTGTTCCAGGACGGACTGTCGCGCGTGGGCCGGCAGCTTGCGCATGGGCTCGGCGGCGCGAACAGCGGAGGCGATGGCCTCCTCCACGGCGGCGGCGTCCGCGAGCGCGACTCGCGTCACCACCTCTCCGGAGTACTTGTCGACGACGGGCAGGTCCGCGTTGGGCCGGCGAGGACGGTTGGCCAGATAGTACGGGTAGCGTTCAGCCAGCATGGAGCACCTCGAGTTCCTTGTCCCCGACGCCGAGCGCGCGGGTGTTGTCCGAGTAGTCGATGGGCAGGTCGATGACGTGGACGCCGCCCGCTTCGAGGCTGCGCGCCAGCGTGGCGCCGAACTCCGACGCGCTCGTGGGCCGGTGGCCCCTGGCGCCGTAGGCCTCGGCGTAGCGGACGAAGTCGGGGTTGCCCAGGGCCATGCCGAAGTCCGGCAGCCCCATCTCCCCCTGCTTCCAGCGAATCATTCCGTAACCATCGTCGCGTACGACGATGACCACCAGGTCCAGGCCCAGGCGCACCGCCGTCTCCAGTTCCTGCGAGTTCATCATGAACCCACCGTCTCCGCAGACCGCGACGACCTTGCGTCGGGGGTGCACCATCCTGGCGGCGATCGCCGACGGGAGCCCCGCGCCCATCGTCGCCAGCGCGTTGTCGAGCAACAGCGTGTTGGGCCGCCGCGTACGGTAGTAGCGGGCGAACCACAGCTTGTACATGCCGTTGTCCAGGCAGACGATTCCGTCGTCCGGCAGCGCGCGGCGCACCTCGGCCACCAGTCGCGCGGGGTAGATGGGGAAGCGGTCATCCGCGAAGCCTTTCGCGAGCTGCGCCTCCAATCCCGCCCGAGCCTTCTCGAACGGCGTGAAGTCCCAGTTCGTGCGCGAGCCCAGTCCCTCCGCGATGCGCCACACGGCGTTGGCGATGTCGCCCGTCACCTCCAGCTTCGGGAAGTAGACGGGGTCCACCTCCGCCGAGGAGAAGTTGAGGTGGACCACGGCGCGGCGGCTGTCGCGCATGACGAAGGGCGGCTTCTCGATGACGTCGTGGCCCACGTTGATGATGCAGTCGGAGGCTTCGATGGCGCGGTGGACGAAGTCGCCGTCGGACAGCGCGGCGGTTCCCATCCACAGCGGGTGGGACTCATCGACGACGCCCTTGCCCATCTGCGTGCTGGAGAAGGGAATGCCCACCCGGTCCACGAGGACGCGGAGCATCTCCGACGTGAGCTTCCGGTTGGCGCCCGCGCCAATCATCAGCAGGGGCCGCTTCGCGGAGGCGATGGTCTCCACGGCCTGCGCGATGGAGCCTTCATCCGCCACGGGCCGCTTCCAGGCGCTGGGGGCCAGGAGCGCGGCCTCGGTGGAGTCACGCGCCACGTCCTCGGGCAACTCCAGGTGCGTCGCGCCGGGCCGCTCCTCTTCCGCGCGTCGGAAGGCCTCGCGCACCGCCGACGGGATGTGCTCCGCGGAGACGAGCGTGCGCGTCTGCTTGGTGAGCGGGCGCATCATCCCCACCACATCGACAATCTGGAAGTGGCCCTGCTTGCTCGCCTTGATGGGCTTCTGCCCGGTGAGCATCACCATGGGCATGGCGCCGAGCTGCGCGTACGCGGCGGGCGTGACGAGGTTGGTGGCGCCCGGCCCCAGCGTCGCCAGGCACACGCCCGCTCGCCCCGTCAACCGCCCCCATGTCGCCGCCATGAAGCCGGCCGCCTGCTCATGCCGGGTGACGACCAGCCGCAGGCCGGAGGCACGCATCGACTCCAGCAGGTCCAGGTTCTCCTCTCCGGGGAGTCCGAAGACGCAGCGCACGCCCTCCGCTTCGAGTGCTTTGACGAACAGGTCCGAGGCCTTCATCGCAGTCCTTCCTTCCGTGACAAGGGAAGTTCTACGGTCCGGGCTCGATTCGTACATTCGTTTGTTCGCATGGAGTCGATAGGCACCATCTATGATGGCATCATGGAGCTCAGGCACCTGCGCTACTTCACCGCCGTCGCCGACACGCTGCACTTCGGCCGGGCCGCGCGGCGGGTCCACGTCTCCCAGCCCACGCTGTCCCAGCAGATTCGCCAGCTCGAGGAGGAACTTGGTACACCCCTCTTCGAGCGGGCCAGGACCGGGGTGCGGCTGACGCAGGCGGGGGAGCTGTTTCGCACCTATGCCTCGCGGGCACTGGAGGATGTGGACGCGGGTCGGATGGCGGTGGGCGCGCTGCGGGGCCTGGCAACGGGCTCGCTGCGCGTGGGCTATCCGCCCAGCATGCGAGGCCTCGTCGTGCCCGCGCTCGCCGCCGTATTGCGCCGCCATCCAGGGCTGGTGTTGAGCGCGGAGGAGGCGGTGGTGCGGCGGCTGGAGCGACGACTGGCGGATGGAAAGCTGGACGTGGGGTTGGGCTATGCGCCGGCGCGCTCGCCGGACCTGGACACGGAGGCCGTGTTCGACAGCCGGCTCGCGCTCGTCGTGTCGCGCGGGCATGTGCTCGCGTCAGCGGAGTCGGTCGGGGCCCGGCAGCTCGCGAGCGAGCCCTTCGCCCTGCTCTCCCCCGGGCTGCGCGTGCGCTCTCGCGTGGATGCGTACTTCGCCACGCTGCGCCTGTCCCCGCGCATCGCGCTCGAATCGAACGCGGTCGCCACGGTGCTCGCCATCGTCCGCGCGGGGCTGGCCGTCACGGTGCTGCCCGAGCCCCGGCTCGCGGACGTGGAGCGACTGGTGGTGAAGCGGCTTGCGCCCGCGCCACGCTCCGAGCTGGCCGCCCTCCTCTGGCGCAAGGGCGCGCCCCGTGCTCCCGCCGCCGAGCTGTTCGCCTCCGAGGTCCGCGCTCGCGCGAAGGAGACGGGCGACTGAGTGAAGCGCGTCCCGCATACTCACAACCAGGTGGTTGACTGTCACTTCGTCGCCGCTATGCTCAACAAAGTGGTTGAACGTCGTCCGGATGCCCCGTGGCGACTCCATCACCTCCCGAGGGAACGATGCGAATCCCCTTCTGCAGTCTGTTCGTCGATGACCAGGAAAAGGCGCTCAAGTTCTACACGGAGAAGATGGGCTTCGTGGAGAAGGTGAACGTTCCCGCGGGAGGTGCGCGGTGGATCACCGTGGTCTCCGCCGAGGACCCCAATGGCACCCAGCTCGTCCTGGAGCCCAATGGGCACCCGGCGGCGACGACGTACCAGAAGGCCCTCTTCGCGGATGGCATTCCCGCCACGGCGCTCATGTCCTCGGACATCCAGAAGGACTATGAGCGGCTGAGCGCCCTGGGCGTGGAGTTCCGGCAGAAGCCCACGCAGATGGGGCCCGTCATGGGGGCCATCTTCGATGACACCTGTGGAAACCTCATCATGATCAACCAGCTCTGATTCAGGGCTCCGGGGGCGTGCACACCGCGCCCCCGGCAGGTCGGGCCGTGGCGGCATCGCGACGAATCACCCCACATATCTGGGATTGCCTCGCCTCGTCTGACTCCGTCACGCTCCCTCTCAACCCGGGAGGAAGACATGCGAGCAGAACGGAGTCTTTGCGGCGCACTGGGGATGGCCACCCTCATGCTGACGGGCTGCGCCCCTGACGAACTCTCGTTCGAGCACGAGGAGACTCTTCTCGGCGACAGCGAGCGAGCGCTGGTTCTCGATGACTCGGGAACCGCTGAGGACGCCGGAGAACCCGACGCTGGGGAGGAGGATGCGGGAGACCCAGACGCGGGCGACAAGGACGGGGGCTCGCCTGATGCCGGGGAACCCGACGCAGGTGAGCCAGGCCCCAGCGGCCCGACCCCGGACTACTGCTTTGGAAACTGGGAGACCTACTACTATTCCGACTACTTCTACAGGACACCCGTGGGGAGGGCCCGATGCAACTGCGGCTACTTCGCCCAGTTTGGCGAGACGAGCTACTGGAGCATCTCCACCGACCTCGGGGCCTGCCTGAAGTAAAGGCAACCTGAGCCTGAGCTTCGTGGAGAGGAGGCCCCTGCTCACGCCGAGGGCCCACCTCTCCCCTTCAACCACCGTCCCCGATGCGAAGGTCGAGGATGTGTTCCCAGCTCAGTAGATGCACTTGAGGCCGAGGTTCAGCACGAACGGGACACCGGTGTTGGCGTAGCCATCCATCGTGCCCGTGGTGTAACCGAAGTACTGGCAGACCCGGTTGATGGACCCGCGCAGGTGCCACCACGAAGCAAACGGCGGGTTCATGCCACTGAGGAACGGGAAGCGAGAGTCATTGGTGTCGACCCCGCGAACCGCGACGTGGGTGCTCGGGATGCAGACCAGTCCGAAGAGATCCGCCGACGTGTCCGCGAAGCCCGTGAAGAACCCCGTGTTGTAGAAGGAGCCACACTCGTTATCCGCGATGGCGCCCGCGTTGTAGGCCGCCTGCGAATCAAGCGAGATGGAGCTGCCCTGCCACAGGGCCCACGCCCGCGCATCGCCGCCAGGGATATCCTGCCAGGTCACCATGTCCGAGGTGAAACAATGGATGCCCATCAACTCACCGTCCTGGTCGCCGGTGTACATCCCTCGCGCGTAACCATAATAGGCACACACCGCCTCCGCGCTCCGGTTCGCGTAGGCCCAGCCCACGTCGTTGCGGTTCGTGATGGGAAAGCCTGCCGCGCTCCGCATCGCGGCCGTCGTGTCGAACCATACAGGTCCGGCGAAAGCCGGGGCCGAGACCAGTGCGACGATGGTGGATGCAAGGGCTGTCACGAGCTTGGAAATTCGCACGGCTCCAAACATGCTTCTCTCTCCTGGAAGGGACATCGACTGAGGTAGCCGAGAGAGATACGGAGCCCTGGCAAATCCTGGTCGTCGCTGGCTGTGCATTCCCGAGAAGGCAGTGCAGCGCACTGCACGATTCTCATACAAGTGGATTCACAGATGCACGCCAGCACAGGGCCCGCTTCGCCCCAGCGGCTCCACGCCGAGAGCAAGCGCCGAGTCCTGCCTCCGCGTCCTGGGCAGCCAGGCTGCGCGGACAGGGGCCGTCGCTCATTCCACTCCCCGCCGGGAGGGGTTGTCAGGCCCGGGAACGTCGGCCAGTCTCCCGCGTCCATGCACGAGACTCGCCTCACCGAGCTGCGCGCCGAGTTGTCCGCGACCCACCACGATGCTCGCGTCACCAGGATGGTGGAGTTGGGCCGCCTCGCGCCGACGAACCCCGAGGTCCGAGAGGTCCTTGGGCACTTGTCCCAGGGCGATGCCCATGACCGGCAGCTCGCGCTGTTCGCCCAGTACAGCTGGCGCGATGGGCGGCAGGTGCTCTCCGCCACCACCGACGTGTCCGCTCGCGTCCGGTCCCTGGCCTACCATCTGGTGCCCCTGGCCTGTGACGACACGCAGGCGCTGGAGGCGCTGAAGATGGCGCGCATCGTTCGCCGGCAGGATGGACTCCTCCGAGGGCTCGTGCGGACCGAGCGGAGGGGCGTCATCGATGCGTATCTCGACGGGCTGGCCTCCTGTGCGGACGTGCCTGACTTCGCTGACGCCGTCCCCTGGGCCACCCCGGAGGGAATCCGCCGCCACCTTCCCCGAGCCCTCACGCGCCCCAGCATGCGCTTCTGGAACCGGTTGGCGCACGACGCCCCCGGCATCCTCGCGGAGGTGCTCTCCGCGCGACTGAAGGCGGTGACGGGCGAGCCCGACCCCGTGACGCGGATGTACCTCCGGGCGTACCTGCCTCGCATCGCCGATCAGGCCCCCGACGCAGCCCTGGAAGTGTTCGAGCTGCTGCTCTCCCGCCACATCCACCCCGACACCTATGACTGGCATTGCCTGGTGCTTCATCGGCCCGAGGCCGCCGTGGCGCTGCTCCAGCGGCATGAGCACGCCCCTGTCTTCGAGAAGCAGTTCGCCCGCGCCGCGCCGCGATTGAGCGAGGAGGCGCTCGTGTGGCTCGTTCGCCGCGCGCCCATCACGCTGGGGGACGCCAGGACCTTGCTGCCCCGGCTCTCCGAATCCGCCCGTCGCGCCGTGGTCGAGGCGTGGTGCGCGGCCGTGGATGTGGCTCCGGACTGGGGCGCGCAGTTGCTCCGCTCCATCCCCGACACGCACGAGCGAGACCGCGTCCACGCGCGCTGGAGCGTGGCCGCGAGGAATCCGGAGGGCATCATCCCTCCTGCCACGCTGACCGCGCTGCCCAACGATTTGCGTGAGCGCGAGGCGCGCCGACACCTCCACGAGGTCGTCGCCCTGGGCACCCGCCCCCTGCCGCGCATGGAGTACGCGCGGCTGCTCTCGTGGGACGAGGCAGAAGCGGTCCTCAAGTCCCATCTGGGCCACCCGGAGGGCAACATCCGCGGCGAGGCGCTGGCTTCGCTGCTGGCCATCCCCGGGTTGCGCGCCGACGAGCCGGCCCTGGTGGACCGCGCCCTGCCCCTGGTCCTGGCACGCAAGAACGAGCAGGACCCCGTGCGCATGGCGATGCTGGGTGCGCTCGTGCTGTGGCCCCGCCGTGTGTGGCGCGCGGAGCACACCGAGGCCGTGGGACGGATACTGCGCGACGCGCTGGATGCGGCGGACCTGTCCCATCGGACCGCGGTGCTCGCGGAGACGCTGCTGCTGCGCACCTTCGCCCGGGCTCCCGCTTGGGGCGCGACGTGGTTGGCCACCCTGCTCAAGGAGCGCGGCCAGCTCTTCAACACGCGCCTGGGCGAGTTCCTCACGGATGACGAGGTGCGCACCGCCGCGCCCCACCTCCTGGGCATCGCCCGGGGCTGGGCTCAGCGAGAGCGTGGGGGGCCGCTGCTGGCACTGGTGAGCAGCCTGGGCGAGCGTGTGAGCCTGGTGCCGGGCCTGTCTGAGCTCGCCGCGTCCATTCGCGACGAGACGCCCTGGTCCTTGTTGGCGCTGGGGCTGGCCCAGTGGCAGTCCAAGTACGACCGGGCGGGCTTCGAGTCCACCGTGGGCGCCGTGGTCCGGCGCTTCCACGACCGGGGTTGGTTCTCCGAAATCATCGCGCTGGCCCACGCGGAGGAGGAGGCGCGGCCGCTGCACCCCGAGCTCGTCTCCGCACTGGAGCGTGTGGCGCTCCACATGGGGAAGGAGGCGCACTCCGCCTTGACGGTGCTCCGCTCCAGGGCGTGGAAGGCCTTTGACGGGTTGCTGCCTCGGCTGCTGCGGTCTGATGCCAGCGTCATCTGCTTCCCCGTCGTTCACACGTACCTGCACCGCCGCAGGCAGGAGCTGCTGACGCCCTACCTGAGCGCGCCCGTCATCACGGGCCGCTTCGCGACGGCGAAGACCGGCTGGCTGCTGGCGTTCAACGCCAACGGCTTCCATCGGTGGACGTCGGAGCAGAGCGCCCTGTACTCGAACGCGGTGGGGCGGCTGGTCGAGGACCCGGAGCGCGACACGCCGACGTTGCTCTGGGGCGTCGCGACGCTCGCGGCGGTGGATTGGGCGCCGATGGAGGGGCTGTGCGCGCTGGTGGATGACGCGCGGCTCGCGGTGCGCGACAAGGCCATCCAGGTCCTGTCGCGGTGCGACCAGGGCCAGGGGGTGCCGACGCTGCTGCGCTGCCTGGAGGATGCCCGCGCGCGCGTCGCCATCTACGGACTGCGACGTGCTTTCAACGGCATGCCTCCCGGGCCTGTGCTGTCGCTGTTGGCCAGCGTCCCGCTCACCAAGGTCACCGTCGCCAAGGAGGTGGTGCGCCTGCTGGGGGAGCTGCGCGCGGACGCCGCCTACGAGCGACTCCTTGAGTTGGATGGAATGCGCCTGCATCGGGATGTGCGCATCGCCATGCTGCGCGCACTCTGGGACCACCTGGAGCGCGAGCCCACCTGGACTGTCTTCGCCCGTGCGGTGGAGGACGCCGACTGGGTCATGGCCGCGCGCCTGGGCGACGTTCCCGCGGACCGGCTCACCGAGGACTCCGACCGCAAGCTGTCCGCGCTGCTCGGACGGGTGCTGGCACGGCCCGAGCCGGAGGCGCGCATTGAACTGCTCCAGCGCGCGGCGTGGCTCGGCGTGAAGGATGTCGAGCGGACCTTCCTCTCCGCCTGTGGGGCTCGGCTGGCGTCGCCCTACGATGACGAGGGGGGCGCGGCCATGCGGGCCGTACTCCATCGCTCCAATGAGCATGACCTGGAGCGATTGGAGGGCATGTTGGAAGCAGTGGCCCCGGACCGGCGCGCGTTGACCGTGGCGCTGGAACAGCTCCTGCGCCTCGACGTGAAGTCCCGCGCCAGCTACGTGCTGGCGGCGCGCGCGGCCCAGCAGGTTCTCTCCCAGGACAGCCGCCTGGCGCCGCTGCGTGTGCGGTGCGCCACGGCGGCGCTGGCGCCTCGGGAGCTGGCGGAGCGACTGGTCCACATGGGCGAGGCGGGCCACCTGCATGCGGATGCGCTGGAGGCGTGCCGTACCTCGGTGAACACGTTGCCCGTGGGCGACCTGGAAGCCGTGGAGGCCCGACTCACCATGAGCGGGAGCGCGGAGGCACGGCGCGTGGCGGTGTGGTGCCTGGTGCGCGACTCGGCGCCGGGGCGTGGATGGACGCCGGAGCGCCTGGGCCGGTTGAAGCGGCTCCAGCAGGACGCGTCGCCGCTGGTCTCCGGTGCCGCACAGGCCATCTTTCCGCCTCGCGAGCAGGTGTCGCCGGCCGTGGCGCCCTCCGCGTAGGACCGCTCACCCTGGGCGGTCTGTCCTTCATCCATCGATAGGCATTGAGCCGAGGACGATTCCATGACCCCTCCCCACCCTGCCCCCATGTCTGTTCTGAGCGATGCCCAGGTCCAACAGTTCATCGAGGAAGGCTTCGTCCGGCTCGATGACGCATTTCCCAGACAGGTCGCGGACGCCGCGCGCGACATCCTCTGGCGCGATACGGGCTGCTCCCCGGAGGACCCATCCACCTGGACACGTCCCGTCATCCGGCTCGGTGAATACATCCAGGAGCCCTTCCGACAAGCAGCCAACACTCCACGCTTGAGGGCCGCGTACGACCAGCTCGTCGGTCCGGGGCGATGGGCTCCCCGGATGAGCCTGGGCAGCTTTCCCGTCCGCTTCCCCAGCGCCGAGAATCCCGGCGACGACGGTTGGCACGTCGACACCAGCTTCCCGCCTCCGGATGGAGGAACGGGCTCCTTCTTCGAGTGGCGCGCCAATGTCGCCTCCCAGGGGCGCGCGTTGCTGATGCTGTTCCTGTTCTCCGACGTCGGAGAGCACGACGCCCCCACGCGCATCCGCGTCGGCTCTCACCGGGACATCGCGAGACTCCTCGCCCCGGAAGGCGCCGCGGGACTGAGCTTCATGGAGATCGCGAGCAGGCTCGACACCACCACCCACTGTCCTGAAGCGCTGGCCACCGGTGACGCGGGAACCGTCTACCTGTGCCACCCCTTCATCGTGCACGCGGCGCAGCCCCACCGGGGTACCCGGCCACGCTTCATGGCCCAGCCTCCGCTGTTCCCCTCGGGGCCCAGGACGCTCGAAAGCAACGACGGTGACGAGTTTCCCGTCACGCGGGCGATTCGCCGGGCACTCGGCGCGACACCCGCGCCCTGACGAACCGTCCGCCGCGTTCGAACATGGAGCGTGGAGCCGCCCCCCGCGGGTCGGCTCCACGCTCCCGTCGAATCCCAACCGCAACGGTCATCCCGCCCCGGACCCGCACCGCGTGGGGTGTGAGGAAGCAAGGCACGCTCCGGGGTGCATCTCCTGGAAGACACGCCCCGCGAACAGGTGGCGCATTTCTCGCGAGAGAATCTCCACCCGCGCCACAACCCCCTGGTTTCCCAGCGCTTTCGCCCGCGAGTCCCCTGAAGGGATTCAGGTGGGCGTCGCGTCTCGCATGACGCTGCGGATGCTCAGGTCCAATTGGCTCTGGAGCACGCGAAGCAGGCTGCTGAGCCCCTGGGTGTCCTCACCCAGTCGGGCGGCGAGGCGCTGGCGCACATCATCACGCAGCCGCTCCCGCGACTGCGCCAGCCACCGCTTCACCGTGGACCGGTCCACCTGATACGCGCGGGCAATCTGCGCCGTCCCCAACCCCTCCACCAGATGCAGGCGCAGGAGCGTCCGTGAGCGCGGCTCCAGCGCCTTGAGCGCCTCCTGGAACGCCGCCGCGAAGTCCTCGCGATAGTGCTCCTGGATGAACCGCCGGTCCGCGTCCACCTCCGGCTCGCTCGTTTCCGCGAGCTTGGAGTCGTCCAGGTCGAACGAAATCCGCCGCTCCCGCATCAGGTTGAGCGCGGTGCGCAGCGCCGCGACACGGAGCCACGCCAAGAGAGTGCCCTCTCCCTCGTAATCCGCGATTCGCGGAGCGCGATCCCCGCTGGGAAGAAAAAGCTTCACGCGCAGCACCTGGAGCGCCTCGTCCACCACCGAGACTTCCATTCCTCGGTGCAGCAACGCTTTTCGGAGCTGCGGGACGTAGCGGGCCTCGAACTCCGCAAGGGCCTGCGCATCACCGCGAGCGCAGGCTCGCGCGAAAGACACGTCTACTTCATGGTCGGTGCCATTCATCGTCATGACCGCCCACGTCGGTTATCGTCCTCGCGTCATGGAATGCCTCGAGACGCGACGACTCTTCGCCTTCGCACAGGGTGAACTGGACGCAGAAGCCGCGCACCAGGTGGAGCAGCATCTTGATTCCTGCGCCTCCTGTCGAGCACTCGTAGGGGAGGCGGCCCGCACGGAGGACGGGGAAGCAGGCTCGTCCACGCCGTCCCCTTCCTCGTCGGTCCCCCCGCTCTCCTGGCTCGAGCGCGGCGCGCTGCTGGGCCGCTACGTGGTGCTCGAGCGCATCGGAGCGGGCGGCATGGGCGTCGTCCACGCCGCATATGACCCGGAGCTGGACCGTCGCGTCGCGCTCAAGCTGATCCGCATCGACTCGACGACCCCCGCCCACCTGGAGCGCGCGCAGGCCCGACTGCTGCGCGAGGCCCAGGCCACCGCACGCGTCATCCACCCCAACGTCATCACCATCCACGACGTGGGCCGCTTCGGAGAGCACGTCTTCCTCGCCATGGAGCTGGTGGACGGCACCACCCTGCGCTCGCACATCCGCGCTCACAAGGGACGCAATGACTGGCGCGAGACACTGAGCCTCTTCATCCAGGCGGGACGCGGTCTCGCCGCCGCGCATGCCCAGGGGCTGGTCCACCGCGACTTCAAGCCAGACAACGTGCTCGTCGGCAAGGACGGCCGCGTACGCATCACCGACTTCGGACTGGCGCGCATCGTCGAGGGCATCGACGACACGCCCACGCCCCCGGGCTCCTCGTCTCCCGTTCCCCTGCGCTCCGAGTGGCACACCCGCTCGGACATGGTGCTGGGAACTCCCGCGTACATGGCTCCCGAGCAGAAGCGCGGCGAGCCCTCCGATGCGCGCAGCGACCAATACAGCTTCTGCGTCGCGCTCCATGAAGCGCTCTACGGCAAGCGGCCTTTCGCCACGCCCGCCGCGGTGGTGAACGCCACGCCGGAGGCCCCCCTTCCCGAGCCAGTGCCGCGCCCGCCGCAGGGTTCGGATGTTCCCGCCTGGGTGCATCAGGTGATTCTCCAGGGACTCTCCGCGTCACCCGACGCGCGCCACGACTCCATGGAGGCGCTGCTGCGCAGGCTCGGCCATGCCCCGGGAGAAAAATGGCGGCGCGCGGTGCTCGCGGCGAGCGCGGGCCTGTTGCTCCTCGCCGGGGGCGCGGCCCTTCACCGCTCCACCTCCGGAGACCCCTGCGCGGGCAGTGAGCAGTCCCTCATCGGCATCTGGGACGCCTCCCGCAAGGCCACCGTCCAGACCGTCTTCAAGAGCAGCCCCCTCCCCTACGCCGCCGGAGCCTGGACCGAGGTGGAGCGCACCCTGGACGGCTTCGCGCGCAACTGGGTGGCGGCGAGTCACGAGGCCTGCGTCGCCACGCGAGTGAAGGGCCAGCAGACCGAACGCCTGCTCGAACGGCGCGTCATCTGTCTGGACCAGCGACTCAAGGACCTGGGCGCCGTGGTGGACACGCTCGCGACCGCGGACACGCAGGTCATCCAGAACTCGCCGCGCATGGCGCACGGCCTGGAGAACCTCTCGGTCTGCGCGAACCTCTCCGCGCTCGCCGCACCGGAGCCTCCGCCCACCGACGAGTCGAGCCAGAAACACATGGAGGCCGTGCGCGCCCAGCGCGCGCAGGTCCGCGCGAAGCTCACCGCGGGCCAGCTGGCCCCCGCCCTGGCGCTCGCGACCGAGGTGGCACGCGAGGCGCACGAGATTGGCTACGGGCCCCTGGAGGCCGAGGTCCTGGACCTCGTCGCCGAGTCCCAGGGAAAGAACCTCGCCTACCGCGACGCCATCAAGACCCTGCACCACGCCATCCAGGTCGCCACCGCGAGCCGCCATGACCGCCAGGCCGCCGAGTCCTGGGCGGGGATGATCCGGCTCATCAGCCTGGTGGGGCCCGAAGTGGACCCCGATGGCGTGGCCCCGGCCCATGCGGAAGCCGCCCTCAAGCGGCTGGGCGAAGACGCACGCATCGAGGCGATGTACTTCCGCAACCTCGCCAGCCTGCACCGCACCCGAGGCCGCCCCGCGGAGGCGCTGGCCGCGAGCGAGAAGGCGGTGGAGCTCGCCCGGAAGGTCTACACCGCGAACGAACCCGAGCTCGGGACGGCGCTGCTCACGATGAGCCACGCACTCCATGAGTTCAATCGCCACGCGGAGGGCCTGCGCTACCTGCTCGAGGCGGAGGCCATCTACCGGAAGACCTACGGCCCCAACCATCCCTATCTGGCGACCGTCCTGGGCAACCTCTCCGTGTTCAGCATCCGGGTCGGCGACTCCGAGAGCGCGCTGAAATACGCCAGGGAGTCCCTGGCCATCCACCAGGGCGCCTATGGCGAGGAGAGCGAGCCCGCCGCCAGCGTGCTTCACAACATCGGCGGCTTCCTGCTGGAGCTGGGGCGCACGGAGGAGAGCATCCAGCACTATCAGCGGGCGATTCGCATCCGCGAGAAGGTGATGGGCCCCGAGCATCCCGAGGTCGCCTCCTCCCTGTCGAGGCTCGGGACCGCGCTGGCCTCCCTGGGGCACTTCGAGGAGGCCCTGAAACATCACCAGCGCGCCTTGCTCATCAACGAGAAGAGCCTGGGCCCCCAACACTCCATGGTGGCGCTCGACCTGCTCGGCATCGGCGATGACTACCAGGGGCTCGGAGCCCCGAAGAAAGCGATTCCCTTCCTCGAGCGGTCGGTGACGGTCTACGAGAAACAGACGTCGACGAAGAACGACGACTTCCTCGCGGATGGCCGGTTCTCGCTCGCGCGTGCGCTCATGAGCACGTCCAACGGACTGGAGCGGGCCCGCCAGCTCGCCACCGCCGCGCAGGAATACAACCACCGCTTCCCCAAGCCCCGAGCGCGGCAGGTCAAGGAAGTCGAGCAGTGGCTGGCGGCCCATCGCGCGCCGGGCCCCCGCCAGGCTCCGAGCGAAGCCGAGACACGCGAACCCGGTCCCCATTATCCTCCGGCGCATGGCCAGCCCCTATGACGTGACACCGGTGCGCAGCCCCTCGGAGCTCGCGCGAATCCTGGACCTCCAGCGCAAGAACCTGCCCAAAGCCATCAGCGCGGACGAGATGCGCGCACAGGGATTCGTCACCGTGGAGCATGACGTGGCGGCCCTGGAGCGGATGCACGCCCTGGCCCCCAGCGTCATCGCGAGCCACGCGGGAGAGCTCGTGGCCTACGCGCTGACGATGCCCCGGGAGTGCCGCTCGCTGATGCCCGTGCTCGTCCCCATGTTCGACCTGCTGGACACGCTGGACTACCAGGGCCGTCCGCTGGGTGAGCAGCGCTTCTATGTCATGGGGCAGATCTGCATCGACAAGGCCCACCGGGGCGTGGGGCTGTTCGACCAGCTCTATGCCGGGCATCGCGAGCTGTACCGCGAGCGCTTCGACGTGCTGGTGACGGAGGTCGCGACCCGGAACACCCGCTCCCTGCGCGCCCACGAGCGCGTGGGGTTCAAGCCGCTGCACACCTACCGCGACGCGACGGACGAGTGGGCCATCGTCGCCTGGGACTGGAGCGAGCCCTCCGCGTAGTCCGCCGCTCCGGGCTCCGGCCGGCGCCCGACAGCGGCGCGGCCGGCCCGTGATGCACGCGACGTCAGGACATCTTCGCCATGCGTCGGCAGGACTCGACGCAGCGGCGACAGGACTCCGCGCAGGCCTTCATCACCGCGTCGTCCGCCATGCGCTCGCACGCGACGGCACACCGCTCGCAGACCTCCGCGCAGACAGCGCACGTCTGCGGATGCAGCGGCGAGGTGCGCAGCATGAAGTCCGCGCTCGTCTTGCACATCTGCACACAGTCCTCCAGCAGGCGGATGGTGTCCGCCGAGGCCATCTTCCCGCCCTTCTGGAGGCAGTACGTCATCGTCTGCAGGCACACGGCCGCGCAGGACATGCAGTTGCTGATGCAGGCGCGCATGTCATCCGTGAGTTGACTGTTCGCGCCGACGAGGAACGGCTGCATCTGGAACTTCTGGGATTCCACCTGAGCCATGCGACAACCTCCATGCGTTGGTTTCGCGTACAGGTGGGGAGCGACAGGGCGCTTCACAACGGCCGCGGGGGCTTCGCAGGGGCGAGCGGAGAGACAGGGCCTGGGCACCATGGCTGGCGACCAGACGTGCTCGCGGTGGCCAGCGCGGGCCTCCTACTCATGAGGAAGGGGGCGTGGCTAGAACCAGGCCGAGCACTGCCCGGAGCTGGTGTTGCAAAGCCGCAGGTGGAAGCGCGCGACGCCCGAGTAGCTCCCATTCCACGCGGCGTTGACGACCCACCCATCGGCGTAGAACTGGAGCTTGACGCCACTGCCGTGGCTGCTGGTGGACCACGTGCCCTTGTAGTAGCCGCCGCCCGTGGCCGTCCACGTCTTGCACACGCTCGCCTTCCTGCCGCCCGGCGCCGTCAACGTGGTGCAAGCCCTGGCGAGTTCGGCATCGGCGGACGCGTCCGGGGCGGCATCGGGGACCGGGTTCGACCCGGCCACACCCGCCGCGGCCAGAATGCCTGCGAGGACCTGAAACATGGCGTGACGCTCCTGCCCGCATGGGGCCGTGCAGCCGATGCCGGCTGATGAGAGCGGCCAAGCTGCCGTCGAGGCCTCGGAGCTGCAATGCACCCCGGAGGGACCCTCGCTACCTGATGCGAGACACGTCACCGCGGGCCCGCGACCCGCACGCGGCCCCGCACCTCGACGCGGACGCCGCGCCAGGGCGCGACGACGGAAAAACGCCGGCCCCCCGAAAGTCCTGGGGAGGTCCGGCGTCGCGCGCGGACAGGATGTTTTCCTGGTCCGGGTCGCGCTAGAGCGCGGTGGCCCAACGCGTGTCGTGGTCGCTCCAGAAGCGGTGCAGGTAATTGTCGGCCTGCTGGATGATGACGGCCTCCGTCCCGTCATCGAGGACGGCCGTCACGGTGATGGCGTTCATGTTCCAGTTGTCACCCGTCGCGAAGATGTCCGGCTGGCCGGAGGTGAACTGGATGCTGAACTCGACGAGGTTGGCGAGCAGCATGCCCGTGGGCGTCACCATCGTCACGGTGTGCGAGGTCCAGTCAGGCCAGCGCGCGCCGTTGTTCAGGTTGATGCTGGCCGTGAGCTGGTTGCCGGACAGCCCCACGTACTTGATCGCGGCCACCGCGTGGCTGGCATTGCGCAGGTCGTCTCCGCCCGTGGCGACGGTGATGCGGAGCCGGGTGACGGAACGGAGTCCATCGTCGGCGTGCGCCATTCCGGGCAGCAGGAACAGCACGGCGGCGGCAAGCATCGCCATCAGGCTCGAACCAAAGCGAGGCGTCATCGCAGTGGGGAAAAGGGCAGCGGTCATCGTCGTCTCCTCTAGGGGTGGGTCACACTCGTGGGCATGGCGCGGCCCCAGGGGCCACGTCGCTCACGAAGCGAAGCCAAGGTGCCGCGAAGCCAGGAACCTGCCCACTGCCAGATTTCTTGCCCTGCCTCGGATGACGGCGAAGTGGAACCCTCGCGAGCATGGGAAGACTCGCGACACTCCCCCTGCTCCTGGGGCTGCTCTGGAGCACACCGCTGCTCGCCGCGACAGCCAAGGACTTCGGCGCACAGCCGGAGGCGCTGCGCATCCAGGTGGTGACCTTCGGTCCCGGCACATACGTCCAGGAGCGCTTCGGACACAGCGCCCTCTGGGTCGAGGATACGAGGCTGGGTGAGGTCGCGCTCTACAGCTATGGCGTGACCTCCCATGGCCCCGCCGCCGAGGTGCGCTACCTCCTGGAGCGACCCACCTATTGGGCCGCCCGGCTCTCGGTGGAGCATTCGTTCTTCCTCTATCGCGCGCGGGGGCGCTCCATCTTCCTCCAGGAGCTGGACCTGTCCGTGGAGCAGCGACGCCGACTCCTCGCGCGCCTCGAACGCGATGTGAATCCCGAGACGCGCGAGTACGCGTATGACCCGCTGCGGGGAAACTGCGCGACGCGCCTGCGCGATGCATTGGACGACGCCCTGGGCGGAGCGCTGCACGCCCGACTCGCGAGCCCCGCCACGCTGACCCACCGCGAGCACCTCCGCCGCTACACCCGCGACACCCCGCTGTTCCAGTGGGCGCTGATGCTGTGGCTGAACGACGACGTGGACGCGCCGATGACCCGGTGGGAGGAGGCCGCCTTTCCCCTGGAGCTGGCCCGGGCACTCGCGGAGTTCTCCTTCATGAGCGAACAGGGCACTTCGACTCCGCTCGTGAGGCGAAGCCACGATGAGCACCTGACCAACACCATTCCTCCCCCGCTGGCCCCGGGCCCCACCTCTCTGACGCGGGGGCTCCTCGCCCTTCTCGTGGCGGGCGCGATGGTCCTGCTCGCGGTGCCCCGCGCGCATACGCACCGGCGCGCCTTCCAAATCACCTTCGGCCTGTACCACGCGTTCATCGGCGCGACGCTCGGCACGGCGGGCGCCATCGGCTTCGTCCTGATGCTCGGCTCCGAGCACCCCTACTTCGGCCTCAACGAGAACCAGTGGCTGGCCCATCCCCTCTCACTCGCGCTGCTCCCGCTCGGCCTGGGCATCGCCTGGGGGAACGAGCGCGCCGAGCGCCGGGCACGTCACTGCGTCGGCGTGCTCGCCCTCGGCTCCCTGCTGGCGGTGCTGCTCAAGGTATCGCCCACGTCACATCAGGACACGCTCGAGCCGATGACCGTCCTGCTCGCCGCGAACATCGGACTGGCGCTCGTCCACGTGAAGCGGTGGCGGGCCCCCCAGACGCTCACCCACCGGCGAGGAGCATCACTTCGACCCGGGCCCCACCCTCCGGGAGATTCGACGCGCGCAGCGACCCTCCACTCGCCTCGATGAGCCCGCCCACCAGCCGCATCCCCAGGCCCGAGCCCTCCGACTTCGTCGTGCCTCCCGTGAGACGCGCCCCGTCCAGCAACCCCGCCCGGAAGCCCGGCCCGTCATCACTCACCCGCAGGAGGATGTTCCGCGTGCCGCCCTCCGGCTCGACGCTCACCTGGACGGTGCCGGCGCCACGTTGCCCATCCCCTTCACACGCATTCACGAGCAGGTTCGTCACCACGTGCGCCAGCCCCCGCTCGCCGCCCACCACCCAGACGCGCGGCCCCTGTCCCTCCGGTGCCCCGGGCCCGAGCAGGATTCGCACATGCGAGTAGCGCGTCTGGACCACGGCGGCCGCGTTGCGCAGGGTGGCGGAGACCTCGACGGGGGTCGCCTCGTCAATCATCGCCAGCTCGCCCAGGGCGCGTGACTTCACGCTCTCCACGAACTCCCACAGCTCGCGCAGGTCCGACGCCAGCCCCTGCACATGCCGCGAGCACGAGGCGCCTCCCGGGTCTCTCAGGAGCAGGTCCGCGCGAAGCCGCGCCGCCGACAGGAGCGTCCGCGCATCGTGGTGCTCGCGCAGGATGACGCTCAGGTTCGTGCGCGCCCGGCGAATCCTCACCCCTTCCGCACCGGACTTGAGGACCATCCGGCGCGCCACGCCACACGCGACCGCGGCCACGCTCCCCGCGCTGCCGACGAAGATGACGAGCAGCGCGACCTCCGAAACGCCATACGTCAGTTGACTGGCATTGAACCGGAAGTCGAGGGCGACGAGTCCCCCCAGGAGCAGCAGGTTCGCGCCGGTCCCCACCCAGGCGACACGAGGTGACAATCGCAACGCGGTGATGAAGACCACCGCGATGACGGCGGAGGGGTCCGGCATCCGCAACAGGCCGGTGTAGCTATCGCCATGCCACAACAACGTGGACAGGAGCGTGCCCTGGGCGACGACGGCATCCAGGAGCGCGGAGGCCACCAGCAGCCTCGGACCGAACAGTCGCCGCCGTCCCGCCCAGAACGCGACGACCGACAGCGTCATGCCCGAAATCAACAAGGCCAGCTCCAGCACCGCGGCCGGCCAGCCCCCATCCGCGGCCACGCCTCCCAACGCCAGGAAGCGCGCCATGACCAGCGCGCAGAAGACGATGCGCACCGCGCTCACCAGCACCTCGCCATCGTTGGACGCATCGGTGAGGACCTTGCGTGTTATGCTTTCCTGTATGGCCATGGTCCAACACCTCCTGCTGATAGAGGACTCGGTCAGCCTGGCGCGCGTGCTCGAAGACGTCCTGCAATCCCGCGCTGAACGAATCACGCACGTCACCACCCTCGCCGCCGCGCGCGAGGTGCTGCGAACCCAACCTCCCGACGCGGTGCTCCTGGACGTCAGCCTTCCGGACGGCACCAGCGACTCCCTGCTGGATGACCTGCTCGCGGTGGAGCCCCTGCCGTATGTCATTGCCATCAGCGGCAGCGCGACGGCCGAGCAGGCCTTCCGACTGGCCGCCAGTGGCGTGCGCGCCTTCGTCCCCAAGCCGCTGGACCTCGCGCGGCTGGAAGCCGTGTGGACCCAGACGCTGTCAGGCCCTCCGGAGCTGGGCCCCGCGTTGAGGGCGAGCGCCGGCAAGGTGCCGCTGCATCACTTCGAGAGCCTGGTCCGCGACACCCTCGTGGACGAGGCCCTGGCCAAATCCGGAGGCAGCGTGCGCGGCGCCGCGAAGCTGCTCCAGATTTCCCGCCAGCTCCTCCAACACATTCTCAACGCCCGGGATTGAGTCGGGCCTCCTCGCGGCTACCTCCGGTCCGGCGTTCCGGCGAATCACCTGCGCTCCCTGGGACGAACGGCTCCCGCCCACAATCTTCAAGCGGCGTACCAGGGACGCGACGCGGCGTTCTCCCCCACGAGCGGCCTCGCGAATCACTCCCGCGCGAGCACCCACGCGTGGCCCCGAGGACAACCCGTTGGCCCAGTCCGTTGCCTCACGGGCCACAACCGCCATCGCGATTCCATCCTGGCGGAAGCGATGAGCCCCCACGAAGCACCTGTCCGGAGATCCACCATCAGCACCCGGGTAGGAACCGAACCGGGGGGAATCCGCGAGAGGCCAATCCCACCCCCTACCACCCAGCGTCGCGGAACCCTGGCACTCCGCATACGCCACGTGCGAATGAGCGCTGCGTTCCGGGTGGAATCGCGGGCGTCACGGCTCCGAATCCCAGCGCCGCGCGGCTTCTTCCCCTCCGGCCATGCGAGCGCGGCCGCCGCCCCACCCCTCTCGGCCCGGTGCGGGCGCGGCGTAGCATGGCCGAGTGAATACGGAGGCCCCTTGGCTCGTCCTCCGAGGCAATCCTCATTGGAGCCAATTGTCTCGTATATGATGCTTTGGTAGAGGACCGCCGCACGCAGCATCCGCCTTTTTCCCTGCCATCATGGTTTTTTCCGTCCACCACTGGGCCGCGTGGGCTCCCGGGCTTGTCGGGCAAGACGCCTGGCGGTCCTGGCTCTCACAGCCGCATCCGCTTCCGGCCGAGGGCACCCCGCCCTTGACCGAGATGCCGGCGATGATGCGCCGTCGGGTGGACCGGCTGGGTCGCATCGCGCTGCAGGCGGCCTATTCGTGCCAGGCGGACGCGCCTCCGTGTCCCATGGTGTTCGCGTCGCGCTACGGGGACATGGGCCGCTCCGTGGAGCTGCTGGAGCAGTTGGCCCAGGCCACCCCGCTGTCGCCCACGTCCTTCAGCCTGTCGGTGCACAACGCCATTGGCGCGCTGTACTCCATCGCCCGGGGGGACCTGACGGCGCAGAGCGCGGTGGCCGCGGGCGCGGAGACGGTGGAGGCGGCCTTCGTGGAGGCGTGCGGCCTCTTGTCCGAGGGCTCCCCCGAGGTCCTCGTCGTCGTCTATGACGAGCCCCGCCCCGCCCCCTTCGCGCACTTCCCCGAGCAGGTGGCGCTCCCGCATGCCTGGGCCTGCAGCCTCCGGGCGGCCGGAGAAGGCCCCACCTACCAGCTCACCTGCGGCGCCTCGGAGGGCGCACCGGAGCGGACGTCCGTGGACCCGCTGCCGGAGGAGCTCTCCGTGCTGCGCTTCCTCGTCTCCGGCGAGGCGCGCTTCGAGCACCACACGGGCTCCCGACTCTGGCGGTGGCACCGCGATGCTTGAGCGATTGGAGCGCGGCTGGCGGGTGATCGCCACGGGCATCTCCTTCGCCACCTTCGGCGTGGGGGGGCTGGCGCTGCGCCTGCTGTTCTTCCCCCTGCTGTCGCTCCTGGTCCGCGACAGGCCGCGCCGCACCCGGCTGGCGCGGCTGGCGGTGCACCACTCGTTCCGCTTCTTCGTCGGGCTGATGCACTTTTTGGGGTGCCTGGACTACCGCGTCGAGGGCGTGGAGAAGCTGGCGCGCCCCGGGCTGCTCATCCTCGCCAACCACCCGACGCTCATCGACGTCGTGTTCCTCATCTCGCTGGTGCCCAACGCGGACTGCGTGGTCAAGGCGAGCCTGGCGAACAACCCCTTCATGCGCGGCCCCATCGAGGCCACTGGCTACCTCTGCAATGACTCCGGCCCGGAGCTCGTAGAGGCCTGCATCGCGTCCGTGAAGGCGGGCAACAACCTCATCATCTTCCCGGAGGGCACCCGCACGCCCTTGTCCGGCCCCATGAAGCTGCAGCGCGGGGCGGCCAACATCGCGGTGCGAGGCCCGTGCGACATCACCCCGGTCACCATCCAGGTGGCGCCCATGGCGCTCACCAAGGGGATGCCGTGGTGGCGCGTGGCCCCCACCCGGATGAAGTTCAACATCGTGGTTCAAGACGACATTCGCGTGTCGTCGCTGGTCGAAGAGGCGCACGGAGAGGCCCTCGCGGCCCGCCATCTCACCGAGAGATTGCACGACTACTTCTCCACGGAGACACAACGCCATGCAGGCGCTTGAGCAGGAAATCAAGAAGCTGGTCATCGAGACGCTGAACCTCGAGGACCTCAAGCCGGAGGATATAGACCCGGCGGCGCCGCTGTTCGTCGAGGGGCTGGGGCTCGATTCCATCGATGCCCTGGAACTCGGCCTGGCGCTCCAGAAGGCCTATGGGGTAGCGCTGGCGAGCGACTCCAAGGAGAACCGCCGTCACTTCGCCAGCGTGCGCGCCCTCGCGGATTTCGTGAGCGCCCACCGCAAGTCCTGAGGACCCGCACCACCCATTCGAGGGGGATATGCACATGACCAAGACCCAGCTCTTCGAGAACCTGCGCACGCTCCTGCAGGACACCTTCGACATCGACCCGGCCCGGATTACCCCCGAGGCCCGCCTCCGCGACGACCTGGACATCGACAGCATCGATGCCGTGGACCTGCTCGTGAAGCTCAAGCCCGTGACGGGCAAGCGGCTTCCGCCGGAGGTCTTCAAGTCGGTCCGGACGATTCAGGACGTCGTCGACGCCCTGCACAGCCTGCTCGACGAGTCCGTGGCGGCGTGAAGCTTCTGCGTCCAGCGCTGCTCGGCGTGCTGAGCCTCGCGTATCCGCTGCTGGTGTACTGGGGCCTGGGCCGGTTCGAGCCTCGCTGGATGGCGGTGCCCCTGGCGGGCATGGCCGTCGTGCGGGCCGTGGCCACGCGCGAGCGTGTCTGGCTCGTCACGGCCGCGGGGGCCCTGGTCCTCGCGAGCACCAGCCTGCTGGGCAACCACGCCCTGCCGCTGAAGCTCTATCCGGTGCTCGTGAACACGATGCTGCTCACCGTCTTCGCCACCAGCCTCGTGTCCCCGCCCAGCGTCATCGAACGGCTGGCGCGGCTGCGCGAGCCGGAGCTCCCCCCGTCCGGCGTGGCCTACACGCGGCGGGTGACGCAGGTGTGGTGCGGGTTCTTCGTCGTCAACGGGAGCATCGCGCTGGGCACCGCGCTGTGGGCCAGTGACGCCACGTGGGCGCTGTACAACGGGCTCATCGCCTATGGGCTGATGGGCGTGCTCTTCGCCGGGGAGTGGCTGGTGCGCCGACGCGTGAAGGCAAGCCACGCCCATGGCTGAGCGCATCGCCATCGAACACCTCCTCAGCCGTGGACGCCCCGCCGACTTCCCGGTGGCGTTTCGCGAGGGGCAGGTGCTCACCTTCGCGGACTTCGAGGCCCGGGCCGCCGGCTGGCGCGCCGCGTACGAGCGGCACGGGGGCCACCGCTTCGCCCTCTCCTTCGAGGACACCTTCGAGTTCGCAGCGGCCCTGCTCGGCGCCTGGCACGCGGGCCGGTGCGTCTATCTTCCCTCGGAGATCCAGCCCACCACGCGCGAGAAGCTTCGCGGCGAGGTGGACGGCTTCGCCGGCCAGATTCCCTCGTCCACCCCGCTCCTGAAGTTCCAGGAGGGCGCGCGCGCGGAGTGGACGCCGCTCTCCCCGGAGGCCCAGGCGCTGGTCGTCTACACCTCCGGCTCCAGCGGAGAGCCCGCCGCCATCCCCAAACACCTGGGGCAGCTCACCCGGGAGGTCGCCACGCTGGCGGACCTCTTCGATGACAGGCTCGGTCCCAGTCCCTGCCGCGTGCTCGCCACGGTGTCGCACCAGCACATCTACGGCCTGCTGTTCCGGGTCCTCTGGCCGCTGACGTCGGGCCGGCCGTTCCTGGCCCGGAGCCTGCCGTACCCCGAGGACATCGTCGCCGAGCTTTCGCACGGGCCGGCGGCGCTCATCGCCAGCCCCGCCCACCTCAAGCGGCTGCCGGACACGTTGGACTGGGCGGGCGTGCGGGGGAACCTGCGCTCGGTGTTCTCCTCGGGGGGCCCCCTGTCCACCGACGCTCTGCACGCCTGTCGCGGGCTGCTCGGGCAGGCGCCCGTGGAGGTCTACGGCAGCTCGGAGACCGGGGGCATCGCCTGGCGCCAGCGCACCCAGGACGAGGCGCTGAGCTGGAGGACGATGCCCGGCGTGGAGGTCCGCCTGACGGAGGACGCCCTGGCGGTCCGCTCCCCCCACCTGCCGGACGGGAACTGGTTCCAGACGGAGGACCGGGCCCGGGTGCTGCCGGAGGGCTTCGAGCTGCTGGGGCGCATGGACCGGTTGCTCAAACTGGAGGAGAAGCGGGTCTCCTTGAGCGCCATGGAGCGGGCCCTGCTGGAGAGTGACCTCGTCCGCGAGGCGCGGGTGGTGCCCCTGTCCGAGGGAAACCGCTCGGTTCTGGGGGTGGTGGCCGTGCTGGGGCCCACCGGCCGGCACCTTCACGCCGACAGTGGAAAGCCCTTCCTGAACCGGGCCCTGCGAAAGCACCTGTCTTCCCAGTTCGAGCCCAGTGTCCTTCCGCGTCGATTCCGGTATCTGGAGTCGATGCCAGTCAACTCCCAGGGCAAATCCACCGAGGCCGCGCTCGTCGCCCTCTTCGACTCCCGCCGCCCGCCCCTGCGGGTGCTCGAGCACACCGCGGACCGCGCCGTGCTGAGCATCGAGACGCCGGCGAGCCTGCCGTACTTCAAGGGCCACTTCCCGGAGAAGGCCATCCTGCCCGGCGTGGCGCAAATCGAGTGGGCGCTCCATCTGGGCCGGGAGTTGTTCACGCTCCCGCCAGAGTTCCTCCGCATGGAGGCGGTGAAGTTCCAGCAGCTCATCGTCCCCGAAACGCTCCTCACCCTGGAGCTCACCTGGACACAGGCCAAGGGCAGCCTCCAGTTCAAGTTCACCTCCGAGGCCGGCACCCACGGGAGCGGCCGCATCCTGCTCGGTGAGGTCCGCGGATGAAGCTCTGCGTGGTGATTCCCGTCTACAACCACGGCGAGGCGGTGGGCGCGGTGGTGAACTCCGTGCGCGCGCACGGGCTGCCGTGCCTGCTGGTGGATGACGGCAGCGAGCCGGGCTGCGCGAAGGTCCTGGACACGCTGGCGGAGGCGGACAGGTCCGGCATCGAGCTGGTGCGCCTGCCCAAGAACGAGGGCAAGGGCGGGGCGATGATGGCGGGCTTCCGGGCGGCGAAGGCCTCCGGCTTCAGCCACGCGCTGCAGATTGACGCCGACGGCCAGCACGACACCCGGGACATCCCCCGCTTCGTCGAGCTGGCGGCCTCGGCCCCGGAAAAAATCATCTGTGGCACGCCCATCTACGACGAGTCGGTGCCCAAGGGCCGGCTGTACGGCCGCTACGCCACGCACATCTGGGTGTGGATCAACACGCTGTCACTGGCCATCCGCGATTCGATGTGCGGCTTCCGCGTGTATCCGCTGACGCCCACGCTCGCGCTCATCGACTCGGTGAGCATTGGCAGGCGCATGGACTTCGACGTGGAAGTCATCGTGCGGCTGTACTGGCGAGGGGTGGGCATCCTCAACCAACCCACCCAGGTGCGCTACCCCACCGACGGCATCTCCCACTTCGACGTGCTCTGGGACAACGTGCGCATCTCCCGCATGCACGCCCGGCTCTTCTTCGGGATGTTGCTGCGGCTGCCGCTGCTCTTGTGGCGGAAGGTCTCCGCATGAAGCCGCGGCATTGGGCGGAGATGGGCGAGAGCACCTTCGTGCTCGGCATCTGGCTGTTGTACTGGGTCCACCGGCTGCTGGGGCGCTGGCCGTTCCGCCTCTGTCTGTACCCCGTGGTCCTGGTGCACTGGCTGGCCCGCCCCGTGGTGCGCAAGGCATCGCTCCAGTACCTCTCGCGGGTGGAGCAGGCCACCGGCGCGCTCGGGCGCAAACCCGGGCGAGGCGACAGCCTGCGCCACATGGTCACCTTCGCGGAGACGATGCTCGACAAGCTCCTGGCCGTCAGCGGGAGATACCGCTTCGAGCAGGTCCACACCGAGGGGCGCGAGCAGTTCTACGAGGTGGTGAAGGCGGGCAAGGGCGGCATCATCGTCACCGCGCACATGGGCTGCCTGGAGCTGTGTCGCGCCATGGCGGAGAAGCGTGGCGAAGTGAAGCTCCACATCCTGGTGCACACCCGCCATGCCGAGCAGTTCAACCGCCTGCTCAAGCGGCTCAATCCGGACAGCGGCTTCCAGTTGGTGGAAGTCACGGACATGGGGCCTGGGACAGCCGTCGCGCTGGAGAAGTACGTGACGGAGGGCGGGTTCGTGGTGATTGCCGGAGACCGGGTGCCGGTGATCGCCAGTCAGACGGTGGACGTGGACTTCCTGGGGCACAAGGCCGCCTTCCCCGTGGGGCCCTACGTGCTGGCCTCGCTGTTCAAGTGCCCGCTGTACCTGCTGGGGTGCATCCACGAGAACAACGGATACACCATCCATTTCGAGACCCTGGCCGAGCGAGTCGAGCTCCCCCGGGGCAAGCGCGCGGCCGCGTTGACGGGCCACGCCCAACACTATGCCGAGCGGGTGACGGCGCTGCTGAAGCGCTCTCCGTTCGATTGGTTCAACTTCTTTCCCTTTTGGGATCAGGCGAATGCCTCCGCCAGGAATCAAGAATGAGCGTGCGGTCCGGTTCGATGGGAGCCGGCTCGCCATTGAAGACGTGTCCGCGCTGTCGCGCCGGGAGCGTGACGCCGAGCTGAGCACTTCCACTGACTTCCGCCGCAGAATCACCCGGGGCGCGGAGTTCCTGGACCGGCTGCTGGCGGAGGACGGGAACATCTACGGCGTGACGACGGGGTACGGAGACTCGTGCACCGTCTCCATTCCGCCCGAGCTGATCGCCGAGCTGCCGCACCACCTCTACGCGTACCACGGCATTGGCGCGGGCCGCTTCCTGACGCCCGAGGAGACGCGCGCGGTGCTAGCGGCGCGACTGGCCTCGCTGGCCCAGGGGGTGTCCGGCGTGGGGCTGGGGTTGCTCACCCAGTTGGAGCTGCTCCTGCGCCACGACATCCTGCCGCTGATTCCCGCCGAGGGTTCGGTGGGCGCCAGTGGCGACCTCACGCCGCTGTCCTACGTGGCGGCGGTGCTCTGCGGAGAGCGCGAGGTCTGGTACCGGGGCGAGCGACGTCCCGCCGCGGAGGTGCTCGCGCGGCACGACCTGAAGCCCCTGAAGCTGCGCCCCAAGGAAGGCCTGGCCATCATGAATGGCACGGCGGTGATGACCGCCCTGGCCTGCCTCGCGTGGGAGCGCGCCGAGTACCTGGGACGACTGGCCACCCGGCTCACCGCCTTCAACGTGGTGGCGAGCGCCGGCAACGCGCACCACTTCGACGAGGCGCTGTTCGCGCTCAAGCCCCACGTGGGCCAGCAGCGCGTGGCCGCGCGACTTCGCGTGGACCTGGCCACGGACCGGCCGAGCCGCAATGAGCAGCGCTTGCAAGACCGCTACTCCCTGCGCTGCGCGCCTCATGTGATTGGCGTGCTCGAGGACGCCCTGCCCTTCTTCCGGGCGCAAATCGAGAACGAGCTGAACAGCGCCAACGACAACCCGCTCATCGACCCCGACAGCGAGCGGGTGCTGCACGGCGGCCACTTCTATGGGGGCCACATCGCCTTCGCCATGGACGGGCTCAAGACGGCCGTGGCCAACGTGGCGGACCTGATGGACCGGCAGCTCGCGCTGCTGGTGGACACCCGCTACAACCACGGGCTGCCCTCCAACCTCTCCGGCTCCACGGGGCCCCGCGCGGCCATCAACCACGGCCTCAAGGCGGTGCAGATCAGCGTCTCCGCGTGGACGGCGGAGGCCCTCAAGCAGACGATGCCCGCGTCCGTGTTCTCCCGCTCCACCGAGTGCCACAACCAGGACAAGGTGAGCATGGGCACCATCGCCGCGCGCGACTGCCTCCGGGTATTGGAGCTGTCCGAGCAGGTGGTGGCGGCGATGCTCATCGCGGCGCGTCAGGGAATCACCCTGCGCGGCCGAATTGCTCAAGAAATGAATCTGGCGCCGTCTCTTGCGTCGATGCAGGCCGATCTGGAGCAGCGAATCCCGCTGGTGGTGGAGGACCGAGCGTTGGACAAGGAGCTGCAAGGGCTGCTGGGCGCCATCCGCGCCCGCGAGTGGGGGCTCTATGAGGCCTGACCTCAGCCATGAAATCGAGCTGTCGCCGCCCTTCCATGACATCGACCTGATGGAGGTCGTCTGGCATGGCCACTACGTGAAGTACCTGGAGCTGGCGCGGTGCGCGCTCCTGGCGAAGTTCGACTACGACTACCCGCAGATGCTGGCGTCCGGCTTCGCGTGGCCCGTCGTGGACATGCGGCTGAAGTACGTGCAGCCCGCGCTCTACGGAAAGACGCTGAAGATTCGCGCCGAAATCACCGAATGGGAGAACCGACTCCGTATCGACTATGTGATTCGAGACGCCTCCACGGGCCGCAAGGTGAACCAGGCCCACACCGTCCAGGTCGCCGTGTCGATGGCCACCAAGGAGCTCCAGTACATCTGTCCGCCGGTGCTCTGGCAGCGGCTGGGGGTGAAGCCCGAATGAAGCGCGCGCTCTTGCTGGGGATGCTGCTGGTGGGCTCGACGGCCAGCGCCGGTGACGACATCGTCGCGGGGGTCCGAGCCCGGCTGGCGGACGTGCCGCTGTTGCGGGGGGACTTCGAGCAGAAGAAGACGGTGGCTGGATTCAAGAAGCCGCTCGTCTCGCGCGGGGCGTTCCTGCTGTCGCGGGAGCACGGCGTGCTGTGGGACACGCGGGTGCCCTTCGCGTCCACGCTCACGCTGACGCGCAAGTCGCTGAGCGCCGAGCAGGGCACGGGCGCGGCGGCCTATCACCTGGACGCGAGCAAGGAGCCCGGGCTCGCGGCGGTGAACGAGGTGATGTTCGCGCTCCTGTCCGGTGACGTGGCCGCGCTGTCCAAGCGCTTTCGCGTCGAGGGCGAGCTGGTGGGCACGGCGGGCTGGAAGCTGACCCTGACGCCCACGGACGCGGGCCTCGCGCGCGTCTTCAAGAGCATCCATCTGGAGGGAGACTCGTATGTGCGGCAGGTCAAGCTGGACGAGGCGCGTGGCGACACCAGCGTCATCCAGTTCGACAAGCTGAGCCAGACACCCGCCCCCAATGACGCGGAAGCCGGGCGTCTTGCGAAATAGGGCCGCCATCCTCTGGCTGTTGGTGGTGCTGGCCGTGGGAGTGCACCAGGTCCAGTTCTGGCGCTCGGCGCGCCTGGACACCGACGTCCTGGCGCTCCTGCCCGAGGACGAGCAGGCCCCGGAGGTCGATGCCGCCACGCGCAAGCTCGCGGACCAGGCGGGCCGGGAGCTGGTGTTGCTGGTGGGCGCGCCGGATTGGGCATCCGCCCAGCGCGCGGCGGACCTCGTCACGGCGGAGCTGTCGAAGGACACCTCGCTCCTGAGCCCCTCCGCCCTGGACGCGTCCTCGCTGGATGCGGCGCTGGAGCTGTACCGTCCCTATCGAGACAGGCTGCTGACGCCCGCGCAGCGCACGTGGCTTTCGCGGGCGACACCGGAGGAACTGGGTGGCACGGCGCTGATGAAGTTGTACCAGCCCGCAGGGCCCCACCTGACGGACTGGGAGGCGGACCCGCTGGGCCTGTGGCCGGACTGGTGGGCAGCGCGCGCCTCCGAAAGCACCGCGCGCCCGCGCGACGGTCGCCTCTGGCTGTCTGGCGAAGGCCGCGAGTGGGTGCTCCTGGCGTGGCACAGCCAGGTCTCCGCCTTCGCGCTGGGCGCTGACGGAAACATCACCACCGTGGTGGACCGCGCGCGGGCCGCCGTGACGACGCAGGTGCCCGGCAGCCGGCTGGTGGCCGCGGGCGTGCCGCTGTACGCGGAGGCCGCCGCGTCCCAGGCCAGCGACGAGATGTCCACCATTGGCATCGGCTCGCTGGTGGCGGTGCTCGTGCTGGTGTGGCTGACGTTCCGCTCGGTGCGGCCCATCGTCCTGGTGGGTGTGTCGCTGGGCATCGGCTGCGCGGTGGCGATGAGCGTCACGGCGCTCGTGTTCGAGCGGGTCCATCTGCTCACGCTCGTCTTCGGCTCCAGCCTGGTCGGCGTGGCGGAGGACTACGGCTTCCACTACTTCGCCGCGCGCCAGGGCAAGCCGCCCTCCGAGCGCGGGCCGCTGATGCGCAGCCTGCTGCCGGGCATGGTGATGGCGCTGCTCACCAGCGTGGTGGCGTATCTGGCCCTGGGCGTGGCACCCTTCCCCGGGCTGCGGCAGATGGCGCTGTTCTCCGCCACGGGCCTCGTGGGCGCGTTCCTGACGGTGGCCTGCTGGTTCCCGACGCTGGACACCGGCGCCCTGCCCGTGACGTCCTTCTCCACGCGCTTCGCCACATCCCTGGCGCGATGGCCCCGCTTCACCTCCACCCGCGCGTGGTGGGTGGGGACCGCGGCGCTCGTCCTGTTCATCATCGGAGGGCTGTGGCGCGTGCGGACGCGCGATGACGTGCGACAGCTGCAGGGCGCGCCGGCGCATCTCATCGCCGACCAGCGAGAGCTAGGGCGGCTCCTGGGGCTGCCCAGCCCCGCCCAGTTCTTCCTCGTGGGAGGCCAGGACGAGGAGCAGGTTCTCGCGCGCGAGGCTTCGCTGAAGGCGCGCCTGGACCCGCTGGTGACGGACAAGGTCCTCGCGGGCTATCGCGCGGTGTCGGACTGGTTGCCCAGCGCGGAGCAGCAGCGCTCGGACGCGAAGCTGAGCGCCCGCGCGGAAGCGCAGGCGGTGGCCGCCGTGGCCCAGGCCACGGGCGAGGAGCCCACCCGCGCGCGCTTCGCGGACGACGTGCTCACCCCGGAGCGGCTGCTCGCCAGTCCCGCCTCGGCGGCCATCCGGCAGCAGTGGCTGGGGCGCCTGGGCGAGAAGCACTTCAGCATCGTCATGCTGCGCGGTCTGAATGACCCTTCGGTGCTCCCGCGCATCGCCGACGCCGCCCAGGGGCTGGAGGGCGTGCGGTGGGTGGACAAGACGCAGGAGATCTCCCGGCTCCTGGAGCGCTACCGCCGGCTCATGGGCGGGCTCATCCTGCTGGGCTATGTCGCGGTGCTGTTGCTGCTCGTCGTGCGCTTCCGACGCGAGGCGTGGCGGGCCTGGCTGCCCACGGTGGTGGGCACGCTCGTCACGCTGGCGGTGTTCGGCTGGGTGGGCGAGCCGCTCCAGCTCTTCAGCGTGCTGGGCCTCATGCTGCTGCTGGGCATGGGCGTGGACTACGGAATCTTCATGTTGGAGCACCCGGGTGAGGGCTCCGCCTGGCTCGCGGTGGCACTCGCGGGCGTGAGCACCCTCCTCTCATTCGGTCTCCTGGGGCTCTCGGCCACTCCGGCCCTGCGCTCCTTTGGTCTCACCATGCTACTGGGCGAAGTCACCATCTGGTTGCTCACGCCCTGTTGCAGACTGCCTCCTGGCAAGGACGTGTCGTGAAGGTAGAAAAGACAGAAGTCGTCATCATTGGGGCGGGCCCCTCTGGCTCGGTGGCCGCGGGGATTCTGCGCAAGCAGGGTCGTCAGGTGTTGATCCTGGAGCGCGAGCAGTTCCCTCGCTTCTCCATCGGAGAGAGCCTGCTGCCTCAGAGCATGGAGTACATCGAGGAAGCGGGGATGATTCGCGACGTGGTGGAGGCGGGCTTCCAGTTCAAGAATGGAGCGGCCTTCGCGCGCGGCGAGACGTACACGGACTTCGATTTCCGCGACAAGTTCTCCAAGGGCTGGGGCACCACGTACCAGGTGCAGCGTGGAACCTTCGACCACGTGCTGGCGCTCGCCGCCGAGCGCATGGGCGCCACCCTGCGCTTCCGCCACACCGTCGAGTCCGTGGATGTCACCGGCGCGGAGCCCGAAATCACGGTGCGCTCGCCCGAGGGCGAGACGTACCGCGTGCAGGCGCGCTTCCTGCTCGACGCCAGCGGCTTCGGCCGTGTGCTGCCCCGCCTGCTCCAGTTGGAGACGCCGTCGAACTTCCCGGTGCGCGGCGCGCTCTTCACGCACGTGGAGGACCGCGTGCCGGCCGGCGGCAACTTCGACCGCAGCAAGATTCGCGTCACCGTGCATCCCAAGCACGTGGACGTCTGGTACTGGACCATCCCCTTCTCCAACGGGCGCTGCTCGCTGGGCGTGGTGGCCAAGCGCGAGTACCTGGAGCAGTTCCAGGGCACCGAGACCGAGCGGCTCAAGGCCATCGTCGCGGATGACCCGACGCTGTCGAAGCTCTTGAAGGACGCCGTCTGGGACACGCCCGCGCGCAGCATCACCGGCTACGCGGCGAACGTGAAGTCGCTGTGGGGCAACGGCTTCGCGCTCCTGGGCAACGCGGGCGAGTTCCTGGACCCGGTGTTCTCCTCGGGCGTCACCATCGCGGTCAAGTCCGCGAGCCTCGCATCCAAGTGCATCGGCCGTGTGTTCGCGGGCGAGACAGTGGACTGGGAGCGCGACTACGCGGTGCCGCTCAAGGCGGGCGTGGACACGTTCCGCACCTTCGTCGAGTCCTGGTACGCGGGCGGCTTCCAGAACGTCATCTTCCACCCCAACGCGTCCCCCGAGGTGCGTCGGATGATCTCCGCCATCCTGGCCGGCTACGCCTGGGACAAGGAGAACCCCTTCGTGGCTGACAGCCGGCGTCGGCTCGGCGTACTCGAGCAGCTGTGCGCCGCCTGATTCCCATCGTCGTCCTGTTCGGGCTCGTCTCCTGCGTCACCCCGCCCCCTCGGCGGGTGGCGCCGGAGGTGGCCCTGCCCACGCTCACGCTGGCTCCGGCGACGTTCGGAGGCAGCGTGAGTCTGTCGCAGCGCTTGAGCTTCGCGCATGACGCGGACCCGGGCGGACCTCGCTCGCTGGAGGCGCTCGTCGAAATCGACGCGTCGTCGCTCCAGTTGGCGGGGTTCGCGCTGGGCCAGCGCGTCTTCACCCTGCAGTGGGACGGCGCGAAGCTGGACGAGCAGCGGGACGCTCGCGTGCCCGAGCAGCTCCAGTCGCGCACGGTGCTGCGGGACCTCCAGTTGGTCTACTGGCCGGCCCCGGCGGTGCGCGCGGCCCTGCCGCCGGACTGGACGCTGGAGGATTCGCCGGGCGTGCGCGTGCTGCGCCACGCGGACAAGGACTGGCTCACGGTGCGTTATGATGGAGAGCCGCGTTGGGTGGGCCGCGCGGAGCTGGTCAACCTGGCGGAGCATTACCGGCTGACCATCGAGTCACGCCCCTCGGAGGAATGAGCTCATGATTCCGCCCGTCTTCCTGAATCAGCTCGGCCTCGTCTGCGCCCTGGGACAGGGCCTGCTCGAGGTGGCCACGGCCCTCTTCGGTGACAGGCCCACGGGCGTCTCCGAGCGCTTCGACTTCGCGGACCGTCCACTCCACGTGGGGTACGTCACCAAGCCGCTCCCCCCCACGGACGAGCTGCCGGTGCCGCTGCGCAGCCGGAACAACGCGCTCCTCCTCTCCGCGCTCTCCCAGGTGCGTCCCGCCGTGGACGAGGCCATGCGGCGCTATGGCCCGGAGCGCGTGGCCGTGGTCCTGGGTACCAGCACCTCCGGCATCGGGGAGAGCGAGGCCGCCATCGTTTCGCGCGCGGCCACGGGCCAGCTCCCCTCCAACTTCGATGTCCGTCAACAAGAGTTGGGCTCCCCCGCCATGGCGCTGAACCATGTGCTGGGCGTGAAGGGCCCCTCGTTCGTCATCTCCACCGCGTGCTCGTCCAGCGCCAAGGCCCTGGCCACGGCGGCGCGGCTCTTGCGCTCCGGCGCGGCGGACGCCGTCATCACGGGCGGCGCGGACGCGCTGTGCCGCTTCACCATCGCGGGTTTCACGTCGCTCGACTCGGTGAGCGACGCGCGCTGCAACCCGATGAGCGTCCACCGCCGGGGCATCAACATCGGCGAGGGCGCGGCCCTGTTCCTGATGACACGCGAGCCTGGGCCCGTGCGGCTCGCGGGTTGGGGCGAGTCCTCGGACGCGCACCACCTCTCCGCGCCCGAGCCCGGGGGCCGGGGCGCGCTCATCGCCATGAGGACGGCGCTGGAGCGCGCGGGCATCACCCCGGCCGACGTGGGCTACGTCAACCTGCACGGCACCGCGACGCCGCAGAACGACGCCATGGAGAGCCGGGCGGTGAGCGCGCTTCTGGGGGGCAACGTGCCGTGCAGCTCCACGAAGCCGCTCACGGGCCACACGCTGGGGGCCGCGGGGGCGCTGGAGGCGGCGCTGTGCTGGCTCACCCTCACGGACGACGCCCAGGGGCGGCTGCCTCCGCACTGGTGGGATGGAGTGGCCGACCCGTCACTGCCCGCCCTCGCGCTGGTGAAGCCCGGTGAGGCGCTCGGGCGCCCGCCGCGCTATGTCCTGAGCAACTCGTTCGCCTTCGGTGGCAGCAATGCCGCCCTCATCCTGGGAAGGGCCTGATGCGCACGCCCATTGCCTTCGACATCTCCGAGATTGTGCCCCACGCCGACCGCATGCGGCTGATCGACCGCGCGGTGGAGGGCGACGAGGAGAGCCTCGTGGCCGAGGTGACGCTGCGCGAGGACTGCCTGTTCCAGGAGTCCGGCGCCGTGGGCGGCTGGGTGGGCATCGAGTTCATGGCCCAGGCCATCGCGGCCTACGCGGGCTGGCGTCAGCGGCTGCAGGGGGAGACGCAGCGGATGGGCTTCCTGCTCGGCACCCGTCGGTATGAGTGCAGCCGCCCCGCGTTCAAGGTGGGCGAGCAGTTGCGCATCGAGGTCCGCCGTCAGTTCTGGACGGACAACGGGATGAGCCAGTTCGATTGTACGCTCGGGATTGGAGGCGAGACGGTGGCCACGGCCGCGCTGACGGTGTTCCAGCCCCCGGCCTCGATGGACGTGATGAAGGCGGGCACGGATGAGTGAGAAGACGGTACTGGTGACGGGCTCCAGCCGGGGCATTGGCCGCGCGGTGGCGCTGCGGCTGGCGCGCGACGGCTTCGACGTCGTGGTGCACTGCCGCGCGAAGGTCGAAGAAGCGGAGGCGGTGGCCGCCCAGGTCCGCGAGCTGGGCCGGGCCTCCCGCGTGCTGCGCTTCGATGTGGCGAACCGCGCCGAGACGGAGAAGGCGCTGCTCGCCGACGTCGAGGCGCACGGCTGCTACTACGGCGTGGTGTGCAACGCGGGCATCGCCCGGGACAACGCCTTCCCCGCCATGCCGCCCGAGGACTGGGACGCGGTGATTCACACCAACCTCGACGCCTTCTACAACGTGCTCAACCCCCTCTCCATGCCGATGGTCCGCCGACGCAAGCCGGGCCGCATCGTCACGCTGTCCTCCGTCTCCGGGCTCACCGGCAACCGGGGCCAGGTGAACTACAGCGCGGCGAAGGCCGGCATCATCGGCGCCACGAAGGCGCTGGCGGTGGAGCTGGCGAGCCGGGGCATCACCGTCAACTGCGTGGCGCCCGGTTTGATTGACACGGAGATGGTGGAGCCGCACATCGTGGAGGAAGCGCTGAAGTTGATTCCGGCGAAGCGCCTGGGGCGGCCCGAGGAGGTCGCCGCCGCGGTGAGCTTCCTGATGAGCGAGGACGCGGGCTATGTCACGCGGCAGGTCATCTCCGTGAATGGAGGGCTGTTCGGATGAGGCGCGTCGTCGTCACGGGCTTTGGAGCCCTCAGCCCCCTGGGTCACGACTGGCCGCAGGTGGAGGCGCGGCTGAAGTCGCTGCGCAACGCGGTGCAGGTCATCGAGGACTGGAAGCAGTACGAGGGGCTGAACACGCAGGTGGGTGCCCCCGCCGCGCCCTTCGTGCTGCCGCCGCAGACGTACTCGCGCAAGACGATGCGGGGCATGGGCCGGGTGGCGCTGCTGGCCACGCGCGCCAGTGAGCTGGCGCTCGTCGATGCCGGGCTGTTGGGAGACCCGCTGCTGTCGAGCGGGAAGATGGGCGTGTCCTACGGCTCGTCCACGGGCTCGCCGCCGAGCATCGGTGACTTCGGCCGGATGCTGGTGGCCAAGAGCACCGAGGGCATCACCGCCACGTCCTACGTGCGGTCCATGTCCCATACGGCCGCGGTCAATATCGGCGTCTTCTTTGGCCTCACGGGCCGCATCATCACCACCTCGAGCGCGTGTACGTCGGGGAGTCAGGGCATCGGCTACGCGTACGAGGCCATCAAGATGGGCCGGCAGGTGGCGATGCTCGCGGGCGGCGCCGAGGAGCTGGATGCCACGGGGGCCGCGGTGTTCGACACCCTGTTCGCCACCAGCACGAAGAACAACGGCACGCCCGAGTTGACGCCCCGGCCCTTCCACGCGCAGCGCGACGGCCTGGTCCTGGGTGAAGGTGCCTGCACGCTGGTGCTGGAGGAGCTGGAGCACGCCCGGGCCCGAGGCGCGCGCATCTACGCGGAGCTGGTCGGCTACGGTACGAACAGCGACGGGCGACACATCACCCAGCCCCACGCGGAGACCATGGCCCAGGCCATGCGCCTGTCGCTGGAGGACGCGGGCCTGGAGCCGGGCGTCGTGGAGTATGTGAATGCCCACGGCACGGCCACCGACACGGGCGACGTGGCGGAGACCACGGCGACGCAGCAGGTCTTCGGTGAGCGGATGCCCATCTCCTCCCTCAAGAGCTACATGGGGCACACCCTGGGGGCCTGCGGGGCGCTGGAGGCGTGGATGACCATCGAGATGATGCGCTCGGGCTGGTTCGCTCCGACGCTGCATCTGGACGCGGCCTCGGTGGATACGCGCTGCGCTCCGCTGGACTATCTGGTGGGAGATGGCCGAAGAATCCAGACCGAGGTCGTCATGACCAATAACTTCGCCTTCGGCGGCATCAACACGTCGTTGATCTTCCGCCGGTGGCAGTGACGGAGAACCCCATGAAGAAGGCAATGCTGCTGTCGCTGCTCGCGCTCACCGTCTCCAGCCCCGCGCTGGCGCGAGACACCGTGACGATGATTCCGCTCGCCTCCGTCCTGTCGATGCCGCAGGCCCAGGGGAAGCTGGATGGCACGGTGAAGTTCTACCTGGCCGGCGCGAAGACGCCCGAAGTCACCAAGGAACTGGGCGAGGACGTCTCCAACAAGAAGACCAGCGGCGTGGGCAAGTCCGACGAGGAGGGCTGCAAGTGGGCCATCCTGTCGGCGCTGATTTCGCTCCAGGAAGGCGCCCAGAAGCGCGGCGCCAACGCCGTCGTCAACATCGTCAGCTATTACAAGAGGAACGAGCTGCAGAACGCCTCTGAAATCGAGTGCCATGCCGGCACCTTCGCCGTCGGCGTGACGCTCAAGGGCACCTACGCGAAGGTCGCGGGCAAGAAGTAGCTGTTCGCCGGGTCGATGACGCGAGCACGCCTCGCGTCATCCCCGGGGCACTCACGGCGGCCCCATCCTCCTGGATAGGCTGCAATTCGCGAGTACCGAGGTGTCTGGGTTAGGCTCCCACCCGTGACGCCCTACACGATGCTGCACCTGGCGCTCGCGGGGGCATTCTTCGTGCTCGCGCTGGTGCATTTCGCGACCTGGGCGGCGGTGCGCTCCCAACGTGTCCAGTTGTGGCTCGCGACGAGCTTCCTGGGCTTCGCGGCGCTGAGCCTCTCCGCGGGGGCCACTCGGCACGAAGTCGGGTGGATGTTCGTGGACACCCGTCCGTGGTTGTTGCTCGGCGCGCTGTGTTCCATTCCCCTGCCCTACACGTTGCTGCGAGTCCTCTGGGCCTTGCTGGACGTGCCGTTGACGCGCTCGCGGCGGGTGCTGCTGGGTGTGGCGGTGGCGTTCGGCGCGATGCGGGTCGCGGACGTGCTCGGGTCCGTGCTGGCGACGTCGGGGCCCCGGATGACGTCCGAGGACCTGTCCCGCGCGACGGTGGGGTTGGGGCTGCCGATGTTCTGGCTGCTGGCCGTGACGGTGGGAGGCACGTGGGCCCTGGAGGCCTTGCTGACACTGAAGCGTCGGGGCGCCATGGCCGCGGCGGTGCTTGGGGCCGCCCTGCTCGCGCTGGGCATCCTGGGGCGAGAGCTGGCGGTGGACGTCGGGTGGATTTCAGGTCCGCCCCTGTTCGCGCTCGTGGGACTTCCGTTCCTGCTCCTGGCCACCACCTCGCTCGCCATCCTCACCGCGCGGTCCTTGAGGGGCGCGGACCTGGGCACGGGGATTCATCGCTACCGACGGCTCTCGCGCCTCGGACGTGGCGGCATGGGCGAGGTCTGGTTGGCGGTGCGCACGGGCCGCGCGGGGTTTCATCGGCTGGTGGTCCTCAAGCGGATGGTCGACGAGGACAGTGAAGACCCGGCCGTCCGGCTCCACCGTTTCATTGGAGAGGCTCGCACCGCCGCGCGCCTGCACCATCCGAACATCGTGTCCGTGCATGACCTGGGACAGGTGGACGGCGCGTGGTTCATCGTCATGGAGTACCTGAGCGGGGTGAACGCGCTGAAGCTCGCGCGGCTGGTGCGACGCGGAGGCGAGGTACCGCTCGAGATCGTGGTGGAGATCTGCCTGCAGTCCCTGAAGGGGCTCGCGTACGCGCACGAGCGAGGCGTCATCCACCGCGACATCAGCGCGGACAACCTGGTGGTGACGTTCGACGGAGTGGTGAAGGTCGTCGACTTCGGCATCGCGCATGGGGTGGGCAGTCCGCAGGAGCATCTGGCTTCGCGGTCGACGGCGTCACTGCCCCCTGTGAGTCGGCTCACCCAGGCTGGCGATGTCATTGGCAAGCTCGCGTACATGCCGCCGGAGCGTCGGGCGGGCGCGGAGGCGACGACGTCGGGTGACATCTACGCGCTCGGCTGCGTCCTCCATGAGCTGCTCTGGGGAGACCTTCCGGGCATCAGCCTGAGCCTGCAACAGCGCGCGCGGTGGGAAGGCCCGGAGGCTCCCGCCGTGAATCGGCTGCTTCGTGGAATGGTGGAGAAGGCGCTGCACCTGACGCCCGCGAAGCGCTTCTCGGACGCGAGCGAGTTGGAGCAGGCGCTGCTCCCCCTGAGGCAGGCACTTCCCGTGGTCGACCTCGCGAGCTGGCTGCGAGAGAACTACCCAGAACGCTGGTCTCATGAGCGCGAACTGTCCGAGCTGAGCGACCCCACACCCGAAGAAATGCAGGCCCTGCTCTCCCGTGCGCCACCTTCCGCGCCTGCCGAGTTGGAGCCCACCCAGCTCATCTCGCCGAAGGAGAAGCCGCCCGAGGAGGAGGCAACCCGGCGCCTCGGGGGACCGGGCTGAGGCACGAGAGGCGCCGGCGGCAGAAGAACTCGGAAGCCGTGCCAGCATGAGGGGCGGCACTCAGCATTCCGCCAACAAAGACATATCAGCGGCTCGAAGCGTCCGAGTCGAACGGACCCGGGCGAAGAATCCTGGTGTCTCGCGTTCGATTCCTGCGCGCGGCCCCCTGTCCCTCTGGATGGCGCCTCGCGTCCGCCAAGGGAAAGTCATGTTCATCGAGACATCAAGGCACCGAAACACCGGGCTCTCTGGAGCCCGAGGGCTCCTCCTCACCATGAGCGCAGGACTGCTCGTCGCGTGTGGCGCCCCCATGGACTCCACGTCGACCGCCGACGCATCCCTCGTGACCATCGGCACGTCTGAGCAGTCGCTGTATGTCGACTCGGACGAAGTCTGGGGGCGCCCCAACCTGACGGTGTGCTGGGACACGCCGGGCTTCGCCACCGAGAAGGAATGGGTGCGCACCTCCATCCGCGACACCTGGGAGAAGGAGAGCAATCTGGTGTTCTCCGGTTGGGGCGCCTGCCCCAGCTCCGCGGACATCCGCATCACCATCAGCGACGAGGGGCCTCACACCGAGGGACTGGGCACTGAAATCGAGGACGAGGACGAGGGCATGGTGCTCAACTTCACCTTCGCCAACTGGAGCCCCTCCTGTGCCTCCAGCGCCGCGCAGCGTGAGCACTGCATCCGCTCCATCGGCGTTCACGAGTTCGGCCACGCCCTGGGCTTCGCGCACGAGCACAACCGCGGAGACACACCGTCCACCTGCACCACTCCGTCCCAGGGCAGCGACGGGGACACCTACGTGGGCGCGTGGGACTTGATGTCGGTGATGAACTACTGCAGCCCGACCTGGAACAACGGCGGGCAGCTCAGCACCACGGACATCCAGGGCGTGCGGCAGTTCTACGGGCAGCCTCGCGGGGCCGACCAGCAGTTCCACGTGGCCAAGGTGGACTCCGACTTCCGCGCGGACATCCTCCAGACGTACCGGGGCTGGGGTTCGATTCCCATGTGCCGCTCGACGGGCAGCGGGTGGACGTGCACCAACCCTTCCGCGACTGTCTACAACTGGGGTTCTCCGGAGCAGCGGTACGTCACGGGTGACTTCAACGGCGACGGACGCACGGACCTGGTGCAGACCTATCGCTTCTGGGCCAGCTACCCGGTCTGTTACTCCACGGGACTGGGGGCCTGGTCCTGCTCCAATCCCTATGCGGACATCTACAACTGGGGAACCGGGAGCCAGCGCTTCATCACCGGCGACTTCAGCGGTGATGGGAAGACGGATATCGCCCAGGCGTACCACGACTCGTCGATGCTGCCCGTGTGTCGCTCCACCGGCACGGGCTGGTCCTGCAACAACCCGGCGGCCACGCTCCGCACGACGGACTCTCCCGAGGTGCGCTACCTGTCGGGAGACTTCAATGGCGATGGACGGGATGACATCGCGCAGGCGTATCGCCGCTGGTTGACGCAGCCCGTGTGTCTGTCGACGGGCACGGCCTGGTCCTGCAGCAACCCCAGCGTAGCCATGTACGACGCGGGCAATGCCGAGCAGGACTTCCTCACCGGCGACTTCAACGGCGACGGGCGGGACGACATCCTCCAGTCCTATCGCGGATGGAATGCCATGCCGCTGTGCTACGGCCTGGCCTCGGCGACCTGGTCCTGCAACATCCCGTCGGGCACGTTCTACAACTCGGGCTCGCATGAGCAGCAGATGCTGACGGGCGACTTCAACGGGGACGGGCGCACGGACGTCATCCAGACCTACCGTGGCTGGGGGAGCATCCCCACGTGCTACTCCACGGGCTCGGGCTGGAGTTGCAGCAATTCGTCGGCAACCATTTACAACTCGGGGTCCTCCGAGCAGCGGTTCATGGCGGCGGACGTCAACGGCGATGGCCGCACCGACGTCGTCCAGGTCCACCGCTCCTGGGCGCGCTACCCGGTGTGCCTGTCCACGGGCACTGGCTGGAATTGCGGCAACTGGCTGTCGACTGTCTACGACATCGGGACGTACTGAGCAGTCGAGTCTCGCTACTGCTCGGGTCGCTGCCTCACGGAGAAGATCCACCCCTCCCCCGTGCTTGCCGACGTGGGAGGGGCGCCGGTGAAACCCGAGGACCACGCCGACGCGGCTGACAGTGCGGCCAGCAGTGCATCGAGCGCATCTCCGTCCGCGTCAGAGACCATCGTGAGCAGGTCGCTGTCGGGGATGCGCAGGTCCGTGGACTCGCGGATGCGCCGGAGGATTTCTCGTCGGCGTTCCTCGAAGCCACGGCCCTTGTAGGTCTTGGGCAGGCCGAGCCACCGGACGACCTCGGCGGGGAGTACCTCCACCAGGGCCGGCCCGGGGCTCGTGCCCCAGGGAGGAAAGGCGCCGCGACAGGAACCGAGTGCCCGCAGGCCCCAATAGGTCTGCTTGTACATGCGCAGGTTGGTGGGGGCGAACGGCGCGGAGCAATCCACCTCCGTGACGCGCTTCTTCTCTGGCCCGACGGCGGCCCTGAACGACTCCGCCGAGTCGAATGTCGCGCTGATGGCCCGGCCCAGTTCCTGAGGGCCCATGGTGGGGAGCCCCAGCGAGGCCAGTTGGCTGGCTTCGAGGCTGAAGCAAAAGTCGAGTCCGACCACATCGGCGTCCTGGGCCGACAGCCATGGGCCCAGGCCCTCCGACACCGTGTTCGCCCCTTTCGACGTGAAGGGCCGCTGGAGGCACTGGAGCCGCCCCTGCCCTCCCTCGAAGCTCAGGGTCGCGGCCCAGACCTTCCGGTGTGCCTGAGCCGCACCGCTCCAGTCCACGCCGACCGCTCGTCCTTCATGAGGCAGCCACATGCGGCAGGCGCTCAGTCGCGGCGTCACATGCCTCTCCTGGTTGATCTCGACCGGGCCTCGCAAACTTCACGGCTTCGGGAGTCTATCGCAGGGGCCACATGGGCCCGCGTCCGCGCGGGACTCGTTCTTCGGTCTCCGCCCGGTGTCACGGTGCCTTCGAGACACTGGGAGGAGACCTCCCGCGCCGGGCCTGGCAGGGCCTGACGCAGGAGCGACTCAGCAGTGGATCACGCGGCCTGGCTGTAGCGGTCGCAGATGGCCAGATACTCGTCGCTCGACATCTGGACGGCGGCGACGCGCAGCTGCTTGGCCTTGGGCTTCTTCAGCGTGGTCTTCACGACCACCGACTTCCCGATGGGAATGCCCATGTACGACTGGTCGACGTAGGTGTTCTCCTTCATGTCGTCCCAGGCAATCAGCACGCCATCCGGGAAGAGGATGCCGTCCCGGCCGATGGTCAGCACGGGCGTGTCCAGGCTGCCCAGCGGCTTGACGCAGTTGAAGATCATCCAGATGGACGTCGCCGTGATGAAGCCGCAGAAGGCCATGACGCCCGTCTCGCCAATGGAGCGATAGGTGAGCGCGCCGAAGAAGGCCGTGGACAGCGTCCAGATGACAGCGCCCACGATGAGCTTCGTGCGCGAGTAATAGAACGCGTGCGGCTGGTCCGACTTCGCCTTCGTCTTGGCAGAGCTATAGATTTCCATGAGGTGATGCCTGTTCGGGGTTGGGGGAAAAAGTCACGGCTCGAGACGGTCGGTCAGGTAGGCCAGGAGCACCGGGGCGTTGACGATCTTCTCCTCGTCGATCTTCCGGAACCTCCCGTGCGCCGTGATGATCAGCTCCCGAGTCGACACGCCCTGGTCGTGCCCGTCCTGGAAGCGGATGCTCTCGATGTCATCCCAGCGGATGAGCTGCCTCTTGTGCGTCAGTCCCTCGGAGCTGAGCGTCAGCGGGCCGAAGGCCACGGAATGACCCGACGCGACCTGGCGGCGCACCTTGTCCAGGAGCGCGGCGACGACACGGTCCGTCACCTCGGCCTCGAGTTCGTCCGAGTCGCTCCACAAGTTCAGCCGCAGCCGGTACTTGCCGCCGCGATGGAGAAGCACGAGGCGGTCATGGTTGTGCTGGCGGACGATGCTGCCCACGTTCCCCCAGGCCAGCGTCGTGTCACCGGACGTGAGCCGCAGCGAGTCCACCGTCAGTGATTCAGGGGCGCGCAGCCAGACGAACAGGTCGCTGGCGCGCCACCCGATCACGTAGATACCGCAGGGGATGCCCAGGATGAGGATGAAGAACCCGAAGTAGCTCCGCAGCAGGTCATGAACCATCGACAGCGGGAGCAGGTGGATGGACATGGGTGCGAGCACCGCCGCCATCACCACGTAGATGAGGATGAGGCCCACCACGAGCCAGTAAACGGCCGGCGTGGGGAAGACCAAGGTGTGTACGCGCTTCAGGGGACAGCTCCCAACGGGCCGGATGGGTTCACCGAGGGCCACAAGTCCCGGTGAATGAATGTTCGTTCACCCCTTTATAGACAAAGACAGTTGCTTTTTCGACCACCAAAGAAGCGGGCGAGCACGGAGAGACGCCAAGTCGCGTATTCCCTGTCAGGGGGAAGAAAACCTGGCGAAGACAACACGTGAAACACTCCCGGCCTCTCAGGCAATAAGAGCGCCCCAGTGGAGACTTCACGCGTTCTGGGTTTCCAATTCCGCCGTGTCTCGCGAAAGCCAGCGCCACGCGAGCACGCAGCACACGCCCCGTTTTCATAGAGTCCAGGAATGATGCTCGCCTGCCCACGGTGTCGGTCATGCACGATTCACGCGTGTCTGCACCGACAGGCCGTGAAACGAGCGACCGCACTCAGAGCGACGCGATCGACGCCACGTCATCCATTCAGCTCAGCCAGGTGCGTGCACAGGGACAAGCCGAGCACCGCTCCCAGGCCAAGTCGAGCAGCGATTCCGGAGCAAGGTGAGCCGCAGTTCGGGGTGCCCAGGCGGAACTCGAAGCCAACACAGGCGGCTGGAAACCTCCGACACGACACACCACAAGCCCGCCATCCGCAGCGCGCATACGGGGCGAGATGTATGTCGGGGGAGCAAGGGCTCATCGTCCTCAGTGGGGTCGAGTCCCAACAAGGGCCAAAGCCGCTGAAGTTACTGGGCTTTTCTCGATGTCCACTGAACTTGGGTCGTTTGGCGGCGCCCACTCTGGTGCCATGGCAGCGTTCGCACATGAAGCGCGGACATCACTGCCAAAGCGGCACGGAGAGAAAATGGGTAAGAACAGTGACTACACGCCGAACGACCACCGTTCGATCGTCCAGAATCCGAACAACCCCGCATACCATAGCAACAACGGGAACCGGGGTGGCCAGATGAACCCACAGCATCCCAACTACCAGAGTGGTCAGCCGGCTACCGGTGGAAGCAAGACTTCGAACGGTAACAAGAAGTAGGAGCGAACACGGATGGGGCTAGTGGCATCGCCGCTGGCCCCATCCGTGGGCGAAACGACATGAGCTACTTCAATCTTCCGAGCGGCTCGGGCATCGAGTACCCGCGAAGTGGCCGACTCCTGGGCGAGGCGGCGGAGTTCCTCCGGCTGAAGGGCCTTCTCCGGGACGCACAAAGCTTTAGCTACAAGACCGCACAGCGTGTCTTCGATGATGACGTGGCAGTAGCCAGGGAGAAGCTCGACGCGGTGCTGAAAACGCTAGTGGAGGCCATGTTCCCTGCGGCGCTCGTCCCCGCAGACATCCTCCCTGCTGCTGACTTCGATCCGACTACCTGGGCTCTTTCCGTGACGCGCGAAGCAGCCGAGCGGTGGGACGAACTCGCAGCGTTGATGAACAGCCGGAGCTTCCCTATCACCGAGAAGCGCGATGCACCCATCCCGTTTCTTCGCCTCTACACTTTGGATGCGGGCATTCGCTGGGGAGCGTACCAAGTCCTGCGAATCGAGCACGGCCACTCGCCGGCATTCCGCCCCGTTTGGCTCGAACACGACGTCTTCCGCCGCGTGATGAACAAGATTGGAGGGAAGAGCGCCACGGTGGCCGAATTGGCGAAGCTGGCGCGAGTCTCCCGGAACACAATGGACTCGTGGCGCACCGGGAAGAGCGAACCGAGCAACGAGAATCTCGCCTTCCTTTCCGATGCCCTGGCAGCAAAGACGGGAGGGCCTGCGGAAGAAATAAACGCCCGGCTTCGTCTCGCGGCTGGAGCCGCCGCATGCCGCTCCCGGCTCTCCGACCTCATCAGCGAGGAGCGGCTAACGGACTTCATCAGGGCGTTCGAGACCACGGCGCGCCTGACAAGCAACCTGCTGTTGACCCTGGATCTCGGCCAGATGGAGCGCCGGGGCAAGCTGCTCGACATCATCTACCGCGGCGCCCACTCGCGGCTGGGCCGGATGCTGTGCGACCGCTTGGCCGAGAAGGCGTGGTTCCATGAAGAGGTCATGAACGATCTGCTCGCCCTGCCAGGACCTTGGCACAGCCGCCTGAACGCGTGGGCCCAGCGACTCGGTCCGCTCCCGTTCGCAGGTGACCCCATCGCGAAGGACCTCAGGATTCCTGCCAAGGAGGCACATCAGATGATGCCCATGGTCCGCGAAATGCTCTTGCGGATGAGCGGCTACGACTCGCAACCTCCCCAAGGAGCGCACGTCTTCAAGATCTCCGGACCTCCAGAGTTCAAAGCACGGAACCGCACCAGCCAGGCGAATGATGCGTTTTCCCGAGGGGACCTCCGCTCGGCTATCGAGCACATGCGAATCGCAGTGCAGTGGTTCCCCTCGGATGCGAACAACCACTACACATTGGGGGCGTACCTCGGCCACACGGTATCGCCTCAACAGCACCAACTCCTGGCAGAAGCGCTCCATCACTGCGCGGAAGCTGCGCGTCTGGCCCCCGATTGGGACCGGCCCCCGACCGAGTTCGGCATCATCCTTTCAAACGCGGGGAGATACGACGAGGCCGAGCAAGCGTTCGCCAGGGCGGACCAGGTCGCAAGCAAGTGGGACCACTTCCACGTCACTCGTGGAGTGAACCACTTGTTCGCCAAACGGTTCCACGAAGCCATTCCGTGCTTCCGTCAGGCGCTTGAGCTGGACCCCAAGCGTGTCGATGCCGCCGCAGGACTGGCAGCAGCACTCGAGGGAGCAGGACTCAGTGATAGCGACGAAGCAGTCAAGCTCCGCCGCGAGCTTGATCGCAAAACCTCCCACTGGCGCGAGTTGATCCGCAAACCTCTCCCAGTCTGAAATAGGCTCCCCGCTCATCAGCGAACGAGGGACACCATGTCCGCCGTCTCCAGCACCTTCCGCTCCGGCGAGCCCGCCCTACGAGACCTCTTGGAGGAAATCGCCAAGGGCCACGTCCAATTGCCTGACTTCCAGCGCGGCTGGGTGTGGGACGACGAGCACATCCGCTCGCTCATCGCCAGCATCTCGCTCTCATACCCCATTGGAGCGGTGCTCCTCCTGGAAACGGGCGGAGAGGGGGTGCGCTTCAAACCGCGCGTCGTGGAGGGGGTGAAGCTCCCCACCCCACCGCCTCCCCAGCGTCTCCTGCTGGACGGGCAGCAGCGCATGACCTCGCTCTACCTAGCGCTGCGCAGCGGACAGCCGGTCCCAACTACAACCGAAAAGGGAAAGGACATCTCGCGCGTCTACTACCTCGACATGACCAAGGCGCTCGACCCGATGGCTGACCGGATGGATGCAGTGGTGTCTCTCCCCCCGGGGCGCGTCCTCACCTCGAACTTTGCCCGCACCGTCGACCTGGACGTGAGCACCCCGGAGAAGGAGTGGGCCTCCGGACTGTTCCCCCTCGACGCGCTCTTCGATCTTTCCAAGTACCCGGCATGGCGGCGCGGCTACACCAAGCTACATCGTGACCGCAACGACGACGCCAAGCTCGACCTCTTCGACGCATTCGAAACGCAGGTGGTGAGCCGATTCCAGCACTACCGCGTCCCCATCATCGAGCTTCTTCGCGAGACCCCCAAAGATGCTGTCTGCCAAGTCTTCGAGAAGGTGAACATGGGAGGAGTATCCCTCACCGTCTTCGAACTGGTGACAGCATCCTTCGCCGCCGAGGACTTCTCACTTCGGGACGACTGGGAGATGCGCGCTGAGCGGCTACACGCGCACAGCGCCTTGTCCGACGTGAGCAACTCTGACTTCCTCGCCGCCGTGACCTTGCTCGCAACCTATCGGGCGAGCAAGGAGCGACGCGTGGTGGTGGGCTGCAAGCGTCGGGACATCCTCCAACTCGCAGCAGCAACATACCGCACCAATGCCGATATGGCGGAGGCGGGTTTCAAGGCAGCCAGCAAGCTTCTGGTGCGTGAGAATGTCTTCAGCGCCCGCGATCTGCCCTACCAGGCGCAGCTCATCCCGCTCGCCGCCATTTGCGCGGTGCTGGGTGACCGATTCGAGACGGACGGAGTGAAAGAGCAGCTCGCTCGCTGGTACTGGTGTGGAGTCTTCGGGGAGCTGTACAGCACCGCGAGCGAGACACGCTTCGCCTACGACATCGCGGAAGTGCTCGCGTGGATCGATGGCGGTGAGGCGCCGCGGACCGTGAGGGAGGCGTCGTTCGTCCCTACGCGCCTGCTGAGCATGCAGACTCGCCTGAGCGCCGCATACAAGGGGGTGATGGCAAAACTGATGCAGGTAGGCAGCCGCGACTTCAAAAGCGGCGATGCCGTCGAGCTGACGAATTTTTTCGAGGAGGCGGTGGACATCCACCACATCTTCCCCAAGTCTTACTGCGAGAAGCAGGGGCTCGATCGAAACCTCTGGAACAGTGTCGTCAACAAGGCCCCACTGACTGCCCGGACGAATCGCATCATCGGAGGCCATGCCCCTAGCACCTATCTCTCCAGCCTGGAGCGAAACCACGCAGTGGCGTCAGCACGTCTCGACACCATCTTGGAGAGCCATCTCATTCGCCCTGCGCTGCTTCGCGGCGACGACTTCCCTGGATTCATCCGCGAGCGAGCCAATCGCCTACTCGACCTCATTGCAGAGGCCATGGGCAAACCGGTAACGGGGCGGGACACGCCCGAGGTGCTCAGCGCTTTCGGCGGCACGCTGCCCACCAGCGAGGCCTCAGTGGTCACCCAAAACCGGCCAATAAAGGTCCCCTGAAAACCGGCCAATGGGGAGGGCTGAGACGTTGACGCGCGGGTAGGACGTGGAGTCCGCCCGGGCAATGGGCAACGTCTTGAGCGACGAGAAGCAGCAGCAGGTCATCGCCCTGGGGCGGTTGGGTTGGAGTCTGAGGCGTATCGAAGAAGTGACGGGGATACGCCGCGAGACGGCCAGCGGCTATCTGAAGGCCGCGGGCGTGGGCATCCTGGGGGAAGGCAAAACCGGCCAATGGAGGGACCACCGAGGCGAGTCCCGCGAGCGAGCCGGAGGCCCCCGGAGCAAAACCGGCCAATGAGGGGACCACCGACTCGTCACAGCGCAGCCGAGCGGGAGTCAGGACGCTGTCGGCGAGCATCGTCGCGCCCTACGTGGACCTGGTGCAGCAGCAGTTGAAGGTGGGCCGCAACGCACGAGCCATCTACGAGGAGCTCGTCGACACGCAGGGCTACGCGGGCAGCTACATCAGCGTGCGCCGCTTCGTGCGAGCGCTGCGTGACAGCCAAGGCCCGGAGGCCAAGGCCGTCATCCATACGGCGCCGGGCGAGGAAGCGCAGGTGGACTATGGGGAGGGGCCCATGGTGCGTCACCCGGAGACGGGGAAGTACCGGCGCACGCGCATGTTCGTCATGACGTTGGGCTACAGCCGCAAGTCGGTGCGGCTGCTGTGCTGGAAGTCCTCCAGTCGCACGTGGGCGCAGTTGCACGAGGATTCCTTCCGCCGGCTCGGCGGCGTGACACGCACGGTGGTGCTGGACAACCTGCGTGAGGGCGTACTGGCGGCCGACGTGTGCGAGCCGGCCCTCAACCCTCTCTTCCGGGACGTGCTGGCCCACTACGGGGCCACGGCCCTGCCGTCCCGAGTCCGCCACCCGGACCGCAAGGGCAAGGTGGAGTCGGCGGTAGGCCACGCGCAGCGTACGCCGCTGAAGGGCCTTCGCTTCGAATCGCTGGAGGCCGCGCAGGCCTACCTCGACGCGTGGGAGTCACGGTGGGCGGACACCCGAATCCACGGCACCACCAAACGACAGGTGGCGGCCATGTTCGGCGAGGAGCGTCCACACCTGCAGCCCCTGCCCGTCGAGCCCTTCCGCTACTACGCCTATGGCGAGCGCGTGGTGCACCTGGACGGACACGTCGAGGTGGACGGTGCGTACTACTCAGTGCCTCCAGGCCACATCGGCCGCAAGCTGCACGTGCAGTGGGACAGTCTCCATGTCCGTCTGCTGCGGCCCGCCACCGGGCAGCTGCTGCGAGAGCACACTCGGGCGCCTCGGGGCCATCACCGCACGCGTGAGGAGGACAGGCCCTCGCATGCACCGCGCACCACAGTGCAACTGCTCGAGCGTGCCACCCGGGCTGGACGTGCCATCGCGGCCCTCTGCGCCGAGGTGCACCGCCGGGAAGGCGAGACGGGCACCCGCCGCATCCTCGGCGTGCTGTCTCTCGCGAAGAGGTACTGCACCGCCGCCCTGGACGACGCCTGCGAGGTGGCCCTCGAGGTGGGCGTCCCCACCTACCGCTTCGTGCGCCGCTACCTCGACAGGCGCACTCCCACCCCCGTCACCCTTCGCCAGGTAGACCCGCTCATCCGCGAGCTCACCCACTACCGCGACGTCATCGCCCGTCTCACCCAACCCACCCCTCACCCAGGAGATACCGAGACATGAATCTCGTCGAAATCACCCGCGCCCTCACCACCTTGCGGCTGTCCGGCATGGCCCAGGCCGTGGAGGCCCGCATCCTCCAAGCCCAAGCAGAGAAGCTCGCTCCTCTCGACTTCCTCTCCGCCCTCGTCAACGACGAGCTGACACGCCGCAGCGACGGCTTCATCCAACGCAGGCTCAAGCAAGGTGCCTTCCGCGACGCGGGCAAAACGCTCGATGGATTCGACTTCGACTTCAACAAGAAGATGAACCGCCGCCTCGTCTTCGAGCTGGCCACCGGAGGCTTCGTGGAGCGGCGCGAGGACGCGCTCTTCCTCGGCCCTCCAGGCACCGGCAAGAGTCACATCGCCCAGGCCCTGGGTCGCGCCGTCATCCAGTCTCAGGGGCACCGCGCCCTCTACCGCGAGGCCCACCATCTGCTCGAGGAATTGGCCGAGTCCAGCCTTGAGGGCACCCGACGCCAGCAACTCGATGCGCTCACCAGCGCCCCGCTGCTCATCATCGACGACCTCGGCATGCGCAAGCTGCCGGCCACCGCCGCCGAGGACCTGCTCGAACTCATCATGCGTCACTACGAGAGGGCCTCGACCCTCATCACCTCCAACCGGCCGGTGGAGGACTGGGGGAGGCTCCTGGGTGACAACGCGGCCGTGGCAGCAATGCTGGACCGCCTGCTGCGCCATGCCCACGTCGTCCAGTTCGGCCCCCGCAGCTGGCGCACCAAGGGCGCCATAGAGTTGCGGATCTCCGAGTCCGCAGGGTAGGAGTCCTCCTGTCTCAGTCCTCTTCCATTGGCCGGTTTTCAGGGGACCTTTATTGGCCGGTTTTCACGTGACCATTGAGGCAGTGTGTGACTGATTCTCAGCAGAGGCTCCCCGTCCAGGTGACGCCGCCGTACGGCTTCGTATGCAGCGACATGCCGGGAGCGGCTCTCCGCTCGGGCGTGAGCTCGCGAGAAGCTGGTGTGACGACGCGCGGGAGGCGTGTCTCCGCTCGAAACGGCTGGTAGCGCTCGAAGGCGGGGGTGAGCGCTGGTCATCCAGCGTTCCATCTTTTGCCGTCCATTCAGCAGCAAGTGCCAGCGGTCCGCCACCTGCTGGGCCTCTGGAGCTCCCACTACCGCCGCTCGTGCGGACTCAGTCGACCGGTCTCTGGCGATGACTTCCACGCCGGGGTGCTGGCGCAGCCATGCGCTCACCGTGGGAGTCGCGCGGTCTGGCAACACGTCCCGCACGCAGTGCGCTTCCAGGTCGACAAGGATGGAACCGTAGGTGCGTCCCTTGCGCAGCGCCCAGTCGTCGAGGCCGAGGCCGCGAGCGGGGCTGGGAGCAGGCAGCGGAGCGCGGCGAATCTGCCGCAGGAGGGTATCGGTACTGGTGGGCATGGCCAGGGGCTTGAGCAGCCTGGCCCCATCCTCTGCTCGGCTGTGATTGCAACGGCGCACTGCGCGGTGGCCAGCCGCCGTGTCCGCCGAGAATGGTCGGCCAGCAGACGCACCGGCCGCTCCGCGAACGTGCGGCGGGAGCATTCCGGGTTTCGGCAGCAGAAGCGCCGCACGCGCAGCTCGAGTTGCACGACGCGCCCCGCAGCGGGCAGGTCCGCCGGGCGTCGGACGTAGCTACCATGCACTGCGGTACTGGGCGTCTGGCAGGGGGGACATCGTGCTCCCGTGCCCTCCATGCGCACCCCGAGGACGACACCCGCCGCGTTACCGTGGGCCACCCGGTCCCCCAGGAAGTGGGTACAGCGTTTCCATTCCCAGGGTGTATTCGCCCCGCTGGCAGCTTGCCCCGTCTGCCTACTCCCCAGAGGGGAACCACACGAAGTGCGGGAGAGCCACGGAACCGGGCGACTCTCAGGGCGCTGTCCCGCGCGAGCGCGGAACGGGCGCCGACATTGACGCGTGGCGCGCTGGTCGCGCCAAGTCCGAGCGTACGCGCGCGTGGAGAGCTCTCGTGCAAACCGAGAGCGCTGAAACCGGAGGGCTCTCGGGCGGGACGGAGCCACTGACATCTAACTGGCGGCTGGCTCACGCCAGTCCAAGCGCCCGAAACTGCTCGGCCTTCGAGGACGCCCACGGGTCGTCGGGCATCGCTTTCTGGTACGCGCGCAAGAAGGCCGCCGCCTTGCCGGCGTCGCGCATCTGCTCGAACACGGCGACGAGACGTCGGAGGATCGCCGGCTTTCCAGGCAGTCTTCGGTTGAGCGCCATCAACTGCTCAGCAGCGGCCTCGTACTTGGCGTCGAGCGCGAGGATCGACGCGTGCTTCAGGAGGAGATCGGGCGCGTCGGGTGTCTCGGCCAAGCACCGCTCCACGAACGTGCGGGCGCGATCCACCTGGCGTACGTCGAGGTAGGCCGAGAGTGCGAGGCGTCGAAGCTCGGCGCCGGTAGGCGTCGGTGCGTCAACGACATCCGGCCGGGCCTCGAGGTCGCGGATGCAGTCAAAGTAGCGCCCTTCTCGATACGACGCTTGCACCATGAGGAGGAACGCCTGCGCGTCGCGGGTCGACTCGAACTCGGCGCGTGCGACCAGCTCCGCGTCGCGGTAGTCGCCCGCCTCGACGAGGCGCACCGCCTGCGACGACCAGTCCTCGTGTGGCGTGCGCGGCACCGCAAACGTGCGGGTGGGCGTGAACTGGAGCTGGGCGCGTCGCACGGCGCGAAACGCGTCGAGCATGGCCTCGACGCTCGGCCATCGCTCTTCCGGCGCGAGCTTCAGGCAGCGGTCGATGAATTCGTCGAGCGGCTGCGAGACCGACGAGTTGGCCTCGCGGGCGCGGGGGAACGGCACATGCCGGGCGACCTGGCTCAAGGTGTCGTGCGGAAGCCGCGCCGTCACGAGGTGGTAGAGCAGCACGCCGAGGCTGTAGATGTCGCTCAGGAAGCGGTCATTGTTGTCGCGCGTCGACATCGTCGCCCCGACGATCTCGGGTGCGGAGTAGAGGATGGTGCCGCCGTTCTCCCGGGTTCGCGCGTACATGTCCTCAGGCAGCACGCTCGAGCCGAAGTCGGTCAACTTCACGAGGTCGGCGGAGACGAGGATGTTCTGCGGCTTGATGTCACCGTGCGACATGCCCACCCGGTGCAGGTGCGCGCAGCCTTCGAGCACCTGCTCGAAGACGCCGAGCAGCTTGTCGTAGCTGGCGACGAAGCCCTCTTCACCCTTGTCGAGCAGCTGGGCTAACGTGATGGAGGGGAAGTACTCCATCTCGATCGCGTACCATTCGCGTTCCGGCGGGACGCGGCCCATCCAGTAGACGTCGATCACGCATGGGTGCGGCGTCTGCCCAACCAGCGGCGAGCCCTCGGCGAGTTCCTCGTTGCGCTTGCTCTGGGCCTTAGGAATCTTCACAGCGACGATGGCGCCGTCGGAGAGGCGTTGCGCGCGCCACACCCAACCGTACGAGCCGTCGCCGAGGCACTCGACCAGTTCGTAGCGCTCGCCGAGACGCCGGTCTGCTCGTGGCACGAAAAACTTGGTCGTCATGATTCCCCTCGCCGAAGGATGTTCTCGAGCCGGAGCAGGCCATCCTGCCCAGCACGCACAACGAATTGGTAGAAGAGGAGCCGCGCGCTCGGATTGCCGGGGACGCGCACGCCGCCCGTCGCCTGAAAGCCCCCTCGCACGATGCTGCGTAGCCCGTCGTGATCCGGCAGCGTGACCAGCCCCACGCTCCAGTAGGCCAAGAGCAGCGTCGCGCTCGGGCACTCCCAGCGCTGCTGCGCGAGGAGCAGCGTCTCGACCTTCGGGCTGAGGTCCTTCTGCTTGCCCGAGTAACGCTCGAACTCGGCGAGGAGGGCCACGTGGCGCGCCGAGCGATCGAACCACACCGAGTCAGACCGTACATCCTGGTCGACGTTCCCCAGGACGCCTTGGCGTGGCGCGGGCACCTCGGACACGGTCGCGAAACCGAGGTCACGCCCGGTAGCCGTCAAGAGCGTGCAGCCGAGACTGTGGACCAGGTGGCCGACGTCGCGCACGCCCCACTCGGTCCACATCGGCAGATGGGACGACGCGACTTCGAGCGTGAGTCGGCTCCCGATGTCCATACGCTCAGCCACCGAACCTCCCCCAGACGTTGAGCACCTCGGGCGACTCGCCGCCGTGGACCAGCGCCTTCGTGCCGACGCGCACCAAGAGAGGCGCAGGGATCGACCGCCCGCAGATGAGCGCCTCGCCGGTCGAGAGCCCGGGCAGCTGGTCGAGGTCGGCCGCGCTCACCATGTCGGAGGTCTTCGCGATGAAGCGCTGGTCGTCCGGGTTCTTGAGGCGCATCGCGATCAGCGTGTTGCACTGCGAGGTCACGTCGGGGTCGAGCTTCGACGGACGCTGGCTCACGACCGCGAAGCCCACGCCGAACTTGCGGCCCTCACCTGCGATCTTCTTGATGATGCGGTGGCTCACGGCGGGCTCGCCCGCGGGGGCGAAGTTGTGCGCCTCCTCGTAGACGAGGAAGCACGGGCGGATACGGTCGGTCTTGCTCGATGCCGCGCGGAGGATCTCGCTCGAGATGAGCGCGGTGATGACTTGCTTCGCGGTGTCGCTGAGGCCCTGCAGGTCGACAATGACGAGACGGCCACGGCGATCGGTCGGCCTACCGATCATCTCGTAGACGTCGGTCGCTGCAGGCAGGCCCGAGTGATAGAAGCTCTGCGCCTCCTGAAGCACGCGAGAGAGTTTCATCGACGCGACCGCCGCGCTTCTACCGTTCAGTGCCGTCGCCTCGGCCTGGCTCAGCTCGTCCCACTGCCGCACGTCGTCGATGCCGTCGCCAAGGTAGTGGCGCAGCCGGTTGATGTCTCGCGGCGTCGTGTGCTCGTGGGCGATCCAGTAGCGAATGGCGACGTCGAGCACTCGCTGTTGCGGCTCGGTGAGGCCAGGGAGGATCTCGCTCAGGTCGTCCATCTCGAAGTGGTCAAACTGCAACGCCAGCTCCTGGTTCGCGCCGGCGTACTTCTGCCGGAACGACGGGTTCTGCGGGCAGTACACGGCGATGCCAGCGCCCGCCTCGCGGAGCCTCGTGAAAGCGTCTCGGATGGCCGGGAGGGCCGCGCGATCGCGCTGGTCGTCCAGGTCGTCGGGCCGATCGTTGAAGCGCATCTGCCCACCCGACAGCGCGCGCCCGTACTCGCCATGCGGGTCGAAAACGACGACGGTGCCGTTGTTAATGGCGACGAGCCGCTCGATGATGCGGCCGACCGTATACGACTTGCCTGAGCCAGTCATCGCGAGGACCGCGAGGTGCTCGGTCACGAGGCGGTTCACGTCCACGTACACCGGAACGGCCGACGCGCCACGCTCGTAGCCAACGAGGTTGCCTATGTGCAGGCTCGAGTGCTCCTGAAATTCATAGAACGCGCTCAGGAACTGGAAGTCGACCGGCTCAACCGGCGAGCCCGGATCGAGCGCCCGGCGCGGCATCTTGATGCCGCCACCTTCGGGGTCGCGATATCCAATGGCCTCGAGCTTGCCAAGGATCTGCTCGCCGGTAACGTGCGCACCGGGCAGCAGCTCAAGCTCCGTCACCGCCTGCCCCAGGCCAGAGTTGTAGAGGACGTTGCTGCGGCTGATGCTGACGATGCGCGCAAGCACGTCGGTCTGCGCTGCGCCCTCTTGCTCGCGGTGCCGTACGCGCACGAACTCGCCGCGCCTGCCAGCGAACGATGAGTTGAGAACCATCGAGAGGTTCGTCGGGTCGCCGGTGTTTCCGACGAGTCGGCCAAGGACATGATGCGGCATCGATCTTTCTCCTTTACGTCGCGAGGTCAAAGTCCGAGAGCCAGATGCTCTCGATCTCGCGCCGCTTCAGCTCACCGGCGACGCTTCGGCTGTAGTTTTCGAGAAACGGTCCGAGCGCGGTCAGCTCGCGCTCGGCGAGCTGCACTGGCAGCGGAGTCGCCGCGGCCCCCCCCACGGCCGTCAGGGCCATCGTCAGCCCGACGATCTCGTCGATGGCCTCGGTGGTCCACGCCGGCGCGTCGCCCACGAGCTGCATCAGGCGAGGCTCTGTTGTCTGGCCGGCGCGGAAGTGCAGGCCGATGACGCCGAGCTCGACGACGTTGCCTGGCTCCATGCGGGGCGCGTGGACGTTCATGCGGAAGGCGGCGGTCCTCGTGAAGCTGCCGAGAATGCCATGCACGAAGCGCCGCTCGCCGACGCCGAGGATTGCCTCGCGCACGCCGTCGAGGGCTGCGAGCGCCTCGCGGTTGACTGTCTCCGTCGGCAAAATCTGGCTGCGCCCGCCCTGAAGGCGCAGGTCTTGCTGCGCCGACTGGATGATCGCGCCGAAGCGCTGCGAAGCGAGGCCGACGATGACCGGCCCGCTCGGGTTCCACGGGAAGAGCCGCTCTCGGTGGCGCGTCCAGAACGACTCGATGGTCTCGCGCGTGGCGGCGTAGGCGGCTGGATAGCCCGGTTCTCCAGGGCGGCTGGCAGGTGGCACCATGCTCCGGTCCATCACCAGCGCCGTGTCGAGGAAGATGAGCCGCGAGCGCTCTTCGACGACGGCACGATCGGCCAGCTCGTACGCCTGCCTGATCGCGGCGAGCGCAAGGCGCATCGACTGGTTCTCGTAGTTGATGTCGTCTATCTCGCAGGCGCTGTCCTGGCCTGCCGTCGAGACGGCGTTGTGCTCGACGAGCAGGTCGCAGCGCGCCGCCGCCGCGCCGTAGAGGAAGCCGCCGATGGTCTTCGTCGTCGAGGAGTGCGTGGCGATGCCCGAGGCCCGCGTGTCGATCGGGTTTGGGCGCTCGACCGCGCGCACGAGTCCCGCCTTCACGAAGAGCGGCGCGACGCGCTCGAGGTCTCGGATCTGCTTGAGTAGCCGACCGACGGTGCCCGGTAGGTGGACCTGTGACTGCACCGCGAGCGTCTGGGCCAGGGTTCGATTGGTGGTCATGGTGTGGTCACCTCGCGGAGCGCGCTCACGTACGGCGCGTAGGGGCTCTGCATCACGAGCTCGGTGGCTTCGGTCGTTGGCACGCCTCCCATGACCAGGCTTCGAGCGCGCAGCTCGTTCAAGAGCGCTCGCGCACGCTCGGGGGCGATGCGGAAGATCGACGATGCGCGCAGCGCCGCGATTGCCTGCTCGTCATCTTCGAAGCTCCTGCTGAGCAGAAACACCAGGAGCCCATAGTGGTCGGGCGAGAGCGGCGTCTGCGCGGGCGCGGCGACTGGCTTGGCTTCACCGGCGAGCGCAACGAGGCTCACGAGCCAGCGCTGCGTCTCCTCGGGAGCATCAAGCACCGCCAGCGACCAGAGCGGCAGGCACGTGACGGCGAATAGCCCGGCGGCGGGGTGCAGGCGGTACGTTCCCACGCACACGCTGAGGTCGCTCCATGTCGCGCCCGGCAGCGGAGGGGTCTGCAGCTTGCCCGCGAGGCGGTGCGTGACCTCACCGGCGAGCATCTTGGCGAGCCCCTCGCCACCTCGCGCTCCGCCCTCCATGCGCTCGGCTCGCCACGACACCGGGCGCGCACAAGCCCCCGCCGCGAACGGCGGCACGAGCAAGAGCACGTGCCCGGCTGCGCGCGTCCACTCGACGAGACGCGCCTGCTCGCCTTCGTCGGCTCCTTGAAACGCATCGGCGGAGGACATAATCAGGGCGCCGCTCGCGGGCAGTGTCGTCGTCGCCTCGGCGGAAAGCGCCTCGCACAGGATCCTCCCGCGCCGGTGCGCGGCGAGCGCGCCGTGAAGAAACACCGGGACGGTCACGACTTCACCCCGAGGCGGTACGTGCGCTGCACGAGGTTCCGCTTCACGAGCGCATCGGCCTCCTGAGGCTCGAGCGCCGGGTCGCGCCCTGCGTCGAGCGCGGCCACGATGACGCACCACCGGTCGAAGGTGATGCCGGTTTCGGCGAGCAACTTGCGGCCCGCCATGGTGTGCTCCTGCACACGAGCACTGACCAGCTTCTGCGCATCAGAGAGCGCCCCGACGTCTTCGACCTCCTTGGGCGCGAGGGCCGGTGGGGCCGATGCTCCCGTCGCTCGGGCCAACGCATCGAGACCACGATGCGCCTTCTGCAACTCCGCGTTCTCAATGAGCTTCTTTCGGTATTCGGCAATCGCGTTCTCCACGGAGATGACGTGGCCGAGCAGATGCGTGAGCGCACCGCGCGGCTCGTCGATCAGGCCTCGCGCGCGCAACATCAAGGGTTGGAAATTGCCGAGCCGGGCCGGGCCATCGAACTCCGAGCGGAGCCGGTCAACTTCCTCGCCGCGAGCGTCCTCCAACGTGCTCTCAATGAGCGCGGGCCGCCCCGGGAGCTTGTCGAGCACGAGGGCGTTCTTGGGGTAGTGGAAGTCGGCGGGCGCTGCCTTCAGCACCGTCTGAAGCGTCGCGATGCGCCCGGCCGCACCAAGCAGGTCGCTCCGCAGCTTCTCGTACACCGACTTGAGCTCGCGGAACGCGCTGACGATCTGGCCCTCGCACGGTGCGAGCGACTGCTCGATCCACGTCGCCAGGTCGATGCCGACCTCGCGTGCAAGGTTCTCGAGCTGCACGGTGGCGTCGGCGACCTTCAGGTCGCGCAGGTTTTGCCGCAGCGTGCCCGGTTCGTTCGCTTGGACCACCTCGGTCTGGCCTGGTGTCGCGGTGGGCGCGAGCGCGCCATCGAGGATGTGGGCGATCTTCTCGAGCGAGAGGGTGAAGAGCGCGATCGGGAAACCGTGCAGCGAGACCACATCAAGGCGCATCTCCTCCGCGAGCGAGACGGAGCGAGCGCGGATGCGGCGCTCTGCCTTGCGCACGAAGTCCACAAACAGCGACGCGCGGCGGATGCGTTGCCAGAGCGGCACGGCGTCGGACTCGAAGTCGAGCGTCTTGACGTTCTGGTCCTGCTGGATCGAGTTGAATTCTTCGCGGCGGTAGACCCAGTCGATATTCGCGATGACGCGTCGTCGGCGCTGCGCGGCTGCACGGAAGCTCGCGGCGTTCGCCGCCTGCGTCTCGGACTTGTCGAGCGCATCGAGGTCGGTGGTGCAGTCGGTGAGATTCTTGCGTGCCGTGAGCGTCTTGGTTCCCGGCGCGCCCGCTTCGGGCGCGAACAGTTCCTTGACACGGCCGACGCCGAACACCGCCTCCATCTCCGCCACCAGCGCCGCGTAGTCCTTCTTGAGCCAGTTGTCGGCCTCCTGAACGGCCCCGCGCAGCTCGGCGCGCGTGATCACGGTGTACACGTCGGCGCTCTTGGCGCCCGGCTGCGGCTTGGCGACGCCCAGCTCGCGCAAGATCGACATCCACTCGAAGTAGGTGTCCTTCGGCTTGATGCCCTCCCACATGTAGCCCCAGAACCACTCGCGCTCGGCGCGGGCGAACGTCCAGTCGCCACTCAGCAAGCGCGAGATGGCCTCCACGAGGAAGGGCGGGAACTGCGCCTCGGCCCCGTCATCGAGCCGCGAGAACAGACCTGCGCGCTCGCTGTCGACGTATCCCGCCGCGCGAGCCTTCGGCGTGACTCCGAGCTTGGCGAGCAGCGTCTTGAGCGCCTCCACGTCGACGCCCGACTTGTCGTCGAGGTTCGCGAGCGTCGCCGGCGCGGGCTTGTCGATGGCGAGGATGCGCCATGCCCGAATGAGCAGCTCCTGCTCGGTCTCCTTCAGCTTTCCCGACGACCGGAGCGGCCAAGCGATGCGACCCAGCTCGTTGAGCTGCTGCCGGAAGCGCCCGATCTCCTCGGAGAACGGGCGAACGAGGCTTTGCAGCCGGTTGTTGAAGGCCGTGGTGAAGCCGTGGCCGTCGAGCCGGAAGCCCACGCTCGCCTGCGTCGGCACCCCGATCTGATGGAGGATGTGCTCCTCGGTCGAGGTGAGCTGGTAGAGCAAGAGGTAGCTCTTGGCGCCCTTGAGCGTGTCGCTCGACGGGTTCGCCATGCGGTCGACGAGCGCGCGCGACGACGTGAACGCGATGACGGGCGTGCGGCCCTCCTCGCCGAACTGCGCGCTCGCCGCCTTGCACAGGCGCTCCAGCTCCTCGTCGTTCTTCACCCACGCGAAGAGCACGCGACCCTTGGGGTGCAGCTTGAGGCCGTCGAAGGTCACGAGCCCCCCTGGCTGCTTGCCCTTGGCGACCGGCGATGTGGCGATGACGGTCAGCGAGTCGTCGCGGATGCCCGAGGGGGCCGCGTCGTAGGCCCAGTGTTGGTCGATGACGCGCATCGCGCCGACCAGCACCTGCTCGGCACGCTGCCGCTCGGCCTGCGTGCGCAGGGCCGAGAGCGCCTTCTCGTGCGCGCTGTTCTGGTCCGGGTCGCGGAAGATGAGCGAGGTCTGGCCTTGCTTTCTGTGGCGCAGGTCGAGGCGCGCGATCATCTCGACGCTGGGGCCCACATGGGTCGCGGTGTCGGCCGTCAGGTCATCGGCGCCCAGGAAGCGACGCCACAGCGCGCGGGCGGCATCCTCGGCGGCGGCGTGCGGATAGAGGAGCGACACGAGGTGGACGAAATCGCTCTGGCGCAGCGGCACCACGAGCGTGCGCTTGCCGTCGGTGCGGCGCTGGCCCTTGATCTCGTGGATGGCGTAGGTGCCGAGGTTCGACAGGAGCTGGCGCAGATCGAGCGGTTGATCGACGCCGCCCAGCCGCCACACGCCTTTGTCGCGCGTGAACTTCGACGCGCGCAGCGCCTCGGCCGCCTCCAGCTCGTCCCACTCGACGCGGCGGAACAGCGCTGCGATGGGCTCGTCGTACTCGTTCTTCGCCGAGAGTACCGCGGCGCGGGTCTCGGGCGCGTAGATGTCGAGCGCGACCGGGAGCTGGCCGTACAGCAAGTCCCGCGCCGCCGGGAGCTGCGCCTTGTCGATCTTCAACATCTCGAGCGCGTGATGGTCGAGCACGTGCTGCTGCACGCGGCCCGACACGCGCACCAGCTCGTCGAAGAGCGCGCCCACTGTCGGCGCGTCCTTCTCGCCGCGTGCGCGCTTGTCGCGCAGCCGCTCGTCGATGCTGGCCATGACAACGTTGAACCAGCCGAAGTTGCCCGCGCTCATGGCGTACGCCGCCTCGACCAGACCCTGGGGGTAGGACTCCGCGAGCCGCCCGTCGGTCGACAGCGTCTGCACGAAGTCGCTCACGTCTGAGAACGCGTTCGACGAGAGCTCGGCCAGCTCGAAACGGCGCGCGGTCGACTGGATCTCGCGTAGCTCGTCGCCGATGGCCGGCGAGCAGAGCGCGACGTAACGCAGCCACGGGAGCTTGCGGCGCGGGTCTTCCTCCTTGATGGCCTTGCCCATCAGCTTGATGGCGCGACCGTCGAGGTGCTTGATGTCCGTCGCGTCGAGGCCGTAGGTCGCCGCCTCGGCGGCGGTCTCGAGTTCGTCGAGCACCACCAGCACGTACTTGATGCCGAACGAATGGAAGTACGCGTAGGCCGCCTGGCACAGGCGCGTCGCCAGCTCGGGGTCTTCGTAGAGCGTTTCGTCGGAGTGGTTCTTCGACGCCTCCAGCGCCTCGGCGAGCTTCTTCGGGTCGAAGCCCGCGACCGTCAGCCGGTCGCTCGCCTCCTTGGCGATCTGCCCCTGGATCGAGCCGTCGAAGGTGCCGCGCGCCAGCGGCAGGAGCGCCTTGTAGAGGCCGTAGGCGAACCAGTTGTCGACGTTGTTGTAGTCGTTCGCGACCTGGCTGTAGCGGATATAGAGACCAAGATACTGGTCGCGGTCCTTGTCGTCGTGAAAGAGCCTCGCCTTGCCGAGGCTGCCGTCGTCGCCGCGCACCCACCAGCCGCGCGAGGTGTCGTTGATCTGCGCCACCAGCTCGTAGCCGAGGCGCGACTTACCGACGCCCCACTGCGCGATCACCGCGAACACGTGCGCGAACTTCTCGGCCTCGTCGTCGACGAGGTGGATGAAGTGCTTGAACGTCTCGAAGAAGCGGCCCTGGCCCACGATGGGGTGCGTGAGCGGGTACGAAGAGACGCCGGTCGCCGCCCACTGGTGCTTCGCTTTGTTGGTCGTCGTCATCGTGTCAGCTCCCGTCGTGTCTCGAGCGCGCGCCAGGCGTTCTGGAAGGTTTCGTTGAACTCGCTGTGCACCACCCACCGAACGAGCTTCTTTGTCGGGTCGGCGAAGAGGCCGCGCCCGTGTCGGGCCTGCCCAGGCTCGACGGCGAGCAACTCGAGCGCTCCGCGCCTGGAGGCCTCGTCGACGAGCGCGTCCATCCAGCGCGAGAAAGCCTCGTCGCTGGGGCTCACGCCAAACGTAGCGAGCAGCTCACGCAGCACCGGCTCGGCGGCGACGAAGCCGCGGACGTCGGCGTGGCCGCTGGTGAGGTCGGTGAGCGCCTGCGCTGGAGTCGCGGTGCCGGTGAGGTCGGCCAGGAGCTCGTTGGGTAGCGTCAGCGCGCCGGTGCGCGACAGCCAGCCCGCCGACTCGAGCAACAACAGTGGCGCCGTTAGCGGCGTGAGCGAGAGGTTGTCCTTGCTGGGCTTGCGCGAAAGCACGTCGGGCGCATAGGCGAGCGCGTCGCAGTGCCCGCGCGCGAGCCAACGCGCCGCCGCCTGCCGTTCGAGCCGCTCGAACCACCGCGCGGGCTCGGCGTGCTGGTGGAGCAGGAGCGACGTGCCCGCCTTGAGGCCCGCGCGGCTGCTGCGCACCTCGGACCAGCCGTGAAGCTCCCAGTCGCGACGCTCAAGCCGCAGGAGCAAGAGGCGCAGCCACACGCTCTCGCGCACGAGGTACGCGGCGAGCAGCTCGGTCCCGCGCGCCGGGGCTTGCTTCCAGCGGCGTAGCAGCACCTGCGCGTCGTCGCTCACGGTCCACCGCCCCTCGGTGTCGCGCGTGACGAGCCCGACGCCGGGCAGAAGCTCTTCGAGGAGGCCGAAGAGGCCCATGGCGGCCCGCCGCGAGATGACGCCCACGAGCGCGCGGTCGGCCACGGCGCGGGGCGACCCCACCTGGGGCGGTTTCGATGCGAGCACGTCGAGCGCGCGGAACCACGCCTCCGGATCGCTGGTCTCGGTCCAGAACGCCGGGCGCTCGAGGTGGAGTGTGCGCGTCATGCGTTGCCTCCCGCGCGCGCGATGCGCTCCCTGGCCCAGCCCTCGGAGGCACGGCGAATGGCGGCCGTCACCGGCGAGCCGAGCCGGTAGAACGCGCGGCTGCCGAGCGCCCGATAGCAGGCGTCGGAGAACGACGGGTGAATGCTGTAGGCCGGACGTCGCGCGCCCGAGCCATGCTCGAAGCGCCACACATCACGGCGCTGCACGGCCTCGATGACGAGGGCGAGCTTGTCATCGAGGGTGCTCACGGTGACGCGGTGGCCGAGCACCGTCACGCTGAGCTGGGCGAGGGTGCGCTGGCAGAGTTCGCCGAGCGAGCCGCAACGGATCTCCTCGCCGCTCGGCAAGGTCACCACCACCTCGACGCGCGGCGGGCTCTGAAACAGCGAGGCGTGCGCGGGCTCCAGCTCGAAGGCGATACCGCCCGACACGCGCTCCGCCTCCCACGCCTCCTTCGTGAAGGTCATCTGGGCCAGCAAGAACGCCCACGGGTGGTGCAGCGCCCAGTGCATGGCGTCGGCGTCGCCGCTCTTGCCGTCGAGCGCGCCGCTCAAGACCACCATCGTCGTCGCGGCCTCGGTCGGCGCGGGCAGACGCAAGAGGCGACCGGGTCGCCACGTTGCCTGTGGATCGTCGAACGCCACCTCGGGCAGCCCAGTCGGCAGCGCCGCCGTGGTGGGGATGGTCGGGAGAGCGGCGGTCGCGGCCAGCGCGCGGAGCAGCACCGGGAACGCGGCGGCCTCGTGCGCGGGCGTCGCCAGCACCACGCGTTCCAGTTCGCCGAACGCGGTCGCCGCCAGCGACCGCCCCTGCACGCTCACAAGCTCGCTCGCCAGCGCGCCAGCATTGGTGATAGCCTCGGTTAGCGCCGCGACGTCGCCGCGCCCGCCCATCTCGGCGAGGCGCGCGCGCACGACGCGCAGCCACGCCTCGCGCACCTCGGCTACGAGCGACAGCACGGCGGGCAGCGCCTCGCCTGCGTTCGGCAGCCGGTCGATGAGGCCGACGATGGTGGGGCTCGCGACGGCGACCTCACCACGCTCGCTCCACAAGCCTGTCGCTCGCACTGCCTCCAGGGCGCGCAAGGACGAAGACGGCGCCTCGCCCTGCGCAAGCAGCGTGCGCACGTCTTCGACGAGACGCGCGAGCGTCCGCCCCTGGAGCGCCGAGAGCGTCATGCGTTCTGCCCCTCCGACGCATCGAGGAGCGCGTAGAGCGCGTCGACGTCGGCGATGAGCGACTTGGCGTCAGGCACGTCGCTCTGCCGAAGCGCCTTCAGGATCTCGCGGTCCGCGCTGCAGTCGCCGGACTCGAGCGCCTTCTGGGTGGCGACAAGGTCAGCCTCGGTGATGCGGCCGTCTATGAGACGCTCGACCAAGGTCGTCGCGACGAGGATCAGTCCACGCGATGCGCTGAGCGCGATGAACTTCTCCAGCCAGCGACGCCCCTCGCGCTGCACGACCTCGCCGTCGAAGAGTGGAGCACGAACACGCAGGGGCACGTCGCTCTCGATGGCGGGATAGGTCGCGCCCGAGTTCCAGCGCATGAGCTGCTGCGTCGCTGCGTCAGAGCGAAGAAACGAATGGTAGAAAGCCGCGCTCGCGGCGTTCTCGAAGCGAAGCACAGCGAAGCCGGTCGATGCCACCAACGCGAGGCTGTCATCGGACGGCAACACCAAGCCGACGTTCTTCCTGTTCGGACGCACCGTGGACACGAGCACGTCCCACGGCTCGACAAGGATCTGCGCGCGTGAAGGGGCGGCGGCGACCTCGGTGGTTGTCGGCGTGAGAATTCCCGACCCGATATCGAGTTCACCGATCTCGAAGTAGCTGAATCTGTCGCCCCCACGCGTCCATCGCGCTTCGACGAGGGATGCAACCTCGCTCAGCTCGGTATCGCCACGACGCCGAAGCAGCGCATCGAGGTCCTCATGTCCCGGATCGTAGAACGGCGCGTCCAGCCGCTCGGAGCGCAGGGCCCCGCGACGGGCAGTGTAGGCGCGTCGAGTCCCAGCCCGTGGTTCGGTCCACTCCTGCAACTGGAAGAACGCCCTCGACTCGGCTTCAAGCCGTCGCGCGCGCTCGCGCAGCCGCTCGGCCTGCCGAACCTTGTCGCCGATGTAACGCTGGGCCTCTGCCGCGATCTTCAACAGGGGCAAGCGCTTGAAGTTGTAGAGGTAGACGTGCTGCTGGACTGCGCCACCAGCTTCGCGATGAAGGAAGACCTGACCGGGCGCGCTCGCGATCCACGCGGCGACGAAATAGCAATCGTATCCCGCAGACGAAGGGTTGAACTTGATCGTGTCCTGGTTCGAATTCGCCTCGCCGAGGCGCTCGTGGAGCACGGCGCACAAGCCAATCGTTCCAGACGTCGAGACAACGATGTCCCCCGGCTTGAGCTGAGATTTCTCGAGCAGTCGATGAGTGGCTGGCGTCACATACGCAAGACCAGACTCGTTCAGGAGCGGGCTGCCGAGCGCCTCAGCCTTGATGTACGGAACACCGCTCGCGGCGTCGCTCCATTCGATGTGGTTGCACAACGCGTAGGCACCAAATTGCCACGGCTCACACACGCTGCCGATCGACTCGGTCTTGAGTCCACTTCCGCGAATGGCCTCGCGAGTGTCGAAGTAGGCACGGGCGTAGAAGCCCGTATCGAGTCGCTCGGGGCTGAACTCGGCCGCACGAACGCGGACATGTCGCTCAGGCTGCGCCATCACTCCCCCCGCACGTACGCGCCGACGATGGCGGCCAGGTCGTTGGCGACACCCGCGCTGTAGTCCTCGACGTTGTTCTTCACCACGTACCCAAGGGTCTCGGCCACAGCCATGAACACGTCGGTCTGCGGCTCGTCCTGGAACTTCTCGGGGCCGTCCTTGCGCGCGTGACGTTTCTGCACGTAGAGCACGCTGGTCTTGGCGCCCGTGCCCGAGAGCTTGAAGGCGTCGGCGGGCAGGCTGATGACGCCCTTCACGATCGCCTTGCCGCCGTGGAACTCGCCGGTGGCCTCGTCCTTCGTGCCCATGATGTATTCGCGCACGTAGCGGTCGCCGGAGTTGCAGAGTACGCCGTCGGGCAACACGATCAGCAGGCGCCCGCCCGGTTTGAGCAGTTGCAGGCAGCGGTCAATGAAGAGCACCGCCGGATCGGTGTTGGTCGACGCCTCCTTCCAGACGCCCTTGCTGTTCGGCGACCCGCCCATCGCCAGGCCTGTGACCGTCGGCGAGTAGTCGAAGCCGCCGCCGCGCCCGTTCCGCTCCGTGAGGTCCGAGCGGAAGGTCGCGAGAATTTTTTGCATCGCCTCCTCGTGCGCCTTCTTCGCCTCTTCCTGCCCCTTGTTGAATTTCGGCGTTCCGAAGGGCGGGTTGGTGCAGATGAGGTCGAAGGTGCCAGGCTCGAGCTGCGGGCTGATGAGCGAGTTCTGAGTGTAGAAGATACGGGCCTTCGGCGCGCCGAGCAGCGCCATGTTCACGCGGGCGAGCATCACCATCTGGGGCGAGGAATCCGCGCCCACGAAGCTGTGCTCACACATCTCGGCGAAGAGCTTCTTCTTCGCCTCGTCGGTCGCCGTGGCCTTGCCACCGAGCTCGTCGAGCGTCCGCCGGAGGTGGCTCAGCGCCACCGAGAGGAAGCCGCCGCTACCACACGCTGGGTCGCAGAAGCGGAAGGCGGGGCGCCCCTTTCCGTCGCGAGCCACGAGGCGCGCGGCGTCCTCGGTGCTCTCCTTGATGTCGTGGAAGGCGAGCGCCAGCATCGCCTGCTTCACGGGGGCTGGCGTGAGGTAGATGCCGAGGCCGCCCTTCGACTCGAAGTTCGCGCGCAGGAAGACGTCGAAGGCGCGGCCAAGCACGTCGGCGGCGATGTCGGCGAGCGTGCCCTGCTTCTTCACCACGTTGCCCTGGTTGTCGGTGACCGGGCCGAGGTCCTGGATGAGCGAGAGCACCGCCTCGTAGTTGCCCGGCTGCGCCAGACGCAGGTGGGCGTTCCTGTCGAAGATGGCGTGCTTCTCGCCGGCGTCGTCGGTGACGACGTAGTCAGGGTGCATCTTGAAGTGCTCGAACGCCGACTGGATCTCGGCGACCGCCTTGGCGCCGTTCGCCTTCACGGGGGCGGCGGTGAAGACGTCCTTCAGGCTCAGCTTCTTGCCCTCGTGCTCGAAGATGAGCGCGCCCCCTCCGTGATCGTGGTGCAGGCGAAACGACTCGAGGAAGAGGAGCTTCGCCACCTCCTCGATAATGTCGTTCTTGCCGTTCACCCGGTCCTTGTGTGTCTGGTAGATGCGCTCGTGCAGGGCGTTGAAGCCCTTCATCAGCCGGTCGTACATGCGCATCGACCACCGGTAGGTCGGGTCGGCCTTGATCCGCTTGTAGTCGTTGATCTCCGAGAGGCTCGGCAGCTTGTCGATCTGGTGCGGCGGGTACGCGAGGTCGAAGAAGGCTTCGAGCTTGCCCTCGGCATCCTTCACGACGGCGAACTGCGGGTACTGGTCGGCCTGCGTCTCGGGCGGCGGCAGGGAGTACGAGAGCACCTGCACCTCGTCGGCGTTGGCGCGGCCCCACGCGCCAGCGGGCAGCACGAGCGCCAAGATGCGCGGCGTCTCGACGCCCTCATGCCGGCCCCAGACGACAGCGGCCGACATGCCGGGCTCGCTGGCCTTGAGGTCGAGCGACTGATCGAAGCCCGCGCCCGAGAGCCGGTGGACCATCGACTTGAGGAGGTTGCTCTCCTCGGAGGCGACCGTCGTCGCGTGCTCTGCGTTCTCTCGCTTCTTCTTGGCGGCCATGCGTTTCTCCTGAGCGCTTACCGGGCGATGCGGATGAGCTTCGGGCCGAACACCTCAAGCCCAGCGGTGCGTCGGGCGACGGCGAGCACCTGCTCGTCGGTCGTTACGAAGTGTTGAGGCAGGCGCGCGCGCACCTGCGCGGCCGGTACGGGTCTACCCGCGAACGAGCGCACGGCCTCGACGATGGCGGCTCCAAGGTCGTCCTCGGCGCTGGCCGCGATGGCGTGGAACCCTCCCGTGCCGTCGCGCGTGACGCCGCGCGCGCAGAGCAGGAAGAGCTCGAGCTGGTCGCGAGTCCACGCGCTGCCCGAAAGGCGCACGCGCTCGTGCAGCTCGTCGAGGCCGAGCGCCTTAAGTTTCAGGTGAGAGAGCAGATCTTCGGCCTGCCGCAGCGTCATTGGACCTACTCCTTCGCACGCGGGTGCGTCTGGGCGAAAGGCCGGTGAGCGGCCTCGAACAGGGCGATCATCTCGCTCACGAGCGCGGCCCACTGGCGGTCCTGCGTGCGGCGCTGTGCGTGATGACGCTCGAGGGCGCGCTGCCAGCGGTCACGCACCTCGCGCGGCGGCACCGGCACCCGCAACGAGCGCAGCGCCTCGGGCGGCACGAACTGCTGCACCGATCCCACCACGAGCCGCGCGGCCTGCGAGCGGAGCGCGTCGGTCGAGAGCAAGAGCGCCCACGCGGCCGGCGTCTCGCGGAAGCGCACGCGCACCCAGCCGTCGGTCGGTAAGGTGTTCCGCAGGACGTCGTCGTCGACGTATGCGGTGCGGAAGCTGGTACCGAGCGTCGAGAGCAGCACCTCGCCTGGGACGAGGGGCCTCGCCAGCGTGCGGCTGGGGACGAAATTCTCCCTCGCGTCGTCGGTCGGGGCGACGAAGAGGTCCTCGCCGACATCGCGGAGACGCAGCGCCCGCGCGCCCTCGGGAGCGTGCGTGAGGCGGGCGCGGTCGGCCCAGGATGCCAGCTCAGCGATCGCGACCCACCCCAGCTCTTCGGCGAGGCTGGTCTGCTCGGCGCGCAGCGCGGTGGCCGAGGGCAACCAGCTCTCGTGGGTCACGGCGTCGCGCGCGAAGAACGCGCCGCTGCGCAGCGGGCGCGTCGTCGTCGGGGCAGCGCTCGTCAGCTCGTTGGCCTCGGTGCGGACATGGTGCATCGCCTCGCTCGTCAGCGTCTGCTCGTCAAGCGCGTCGCGCAGGCGGGCCGAGAGGCCGTCCATCTCCGGCGGGACCGGCGGCACGCGCAGCGCGGCGAGAGCCTTGAGCCCCACGCGATCGAGCCCCCCCGAGTCGAGGAACAGAAGCCGTTCGTAGCCCTCATAGTTGAGGCACAGCGCGACCCACGCCGCCTCCGCGCGCGACAGGTCGCGGACGATGAGCGTGTTGCCGTCGACCGGGTGGCGCTTGGCTGCCGGCGAGACAAAGGCTGCGCGCACCGGCGCGAGTTTGTTCAGCACCACATCGCCGGGCCGCACGCACCAGCGCCCCTCGATCTGGGGCGGGGCCCAGTGCTGGGCGCCGAGCTGCAGCCGCAGCGGCTTGATGTTGGCCTGTCGATAAACCGGGGTGGAGGCCGCGCGGGGAGCGTAGTCGAGCGCCGTCGGCGTCTCGCTCACCCGCCAGCCCTCGAGGACTTGTCCCCCCAACTCATCGATTGTCTGGCCGGCGACTCCCGCTCGCAGCGCGATTGCGGTCGCGCCGGCGAAGTACGACGGCAGCCAGCCGGGAGCGGCTCCCAGAAGGGTCGGCGCAACGAAACTAGCTGATACGTGTGGCCTCACAACCAGCATAATTCCACCTACGCCAGCCCCTGTCAAAACAAATGTGAGTCCGCACGTACGCGAAAGGTCTCCGCCCACGCCTCCCGCTGCTCAGTCCACGTCCCCGCGTGGACCACGGCCTAGAGGGTCTGCTCGGCCATCGGCTCGGCACCGTCGACGGCCTTGAGCTTGAGCACTCGTGCCTGCAGGTCGGGGCGAGGAGGAGCAGATCGAGCGGCTGGGTCACCCGGGCGTGTGTGAGCCCCAGCTTGCTCGCCACGGCCGCCCGGTCGGCGACGAGGCCTCGATTGAGAGTCCCCCGCTTCCGTGGCTCTCCCGCACTTCGTGTGGTTCCCCTCTGGGGAGTAGGCAGACGCGGCAAGCTGCCAGCGGGGCGAATACACCCTGGGAATGGAAACGCTGTACCTACTTCCTGGGTGTCGGGTGGACCGGGTGGCCCACAGTAGCGCGGCGGGTGTCGTCCTCGGGGTGCGCAGGGAGGGCATTGGTGCCCGGCGTCCCTCCTGCCAGACGCCCAGTACCTTGGTGCATGGCAGCTATGTTCGTCGCCCGGCGGACCTGCCCGCCGCTGGGCACGCCGTGCAACTCGAACTCCGCGTGCGGCGCTTCTGCTGCCGAAACCCGGAATGCTCCCGCCGCACATTCGCGGAGCGGCCGGTGCGACGACTGCCTTCTCGGGCTCGGCGAACACGACGGCTCGCCACCGCGCAGTGCGCCGTCGCCGTCACAGCAGGAGCTGAGGCTGGGACCAGGCTGCTCAAGCCCTTGGCGATGCCCACCAGTCCCGACACCCTCCTACGGCTGATTCGCCGCGCTCCGCGGCCTCCTCCCAGCCCCGCCCACGTCCTGGGCCTCGACGACTGGGCACTGCGCAAGAGGCGTACCTACGGCTCCATCCTCGTCGACCTGGAAGCGCACTGCGTCCGCGACGTGTTGCCAGACCGCTCGACTCCCACGGTGAGCGCCTGGCTGCGTCATCACTCGGCGTGGAAGTCATCGCCAGAGGCCGGTCGACAGAGTACGCACGAGCGGCGGTGCTGGGTGCTCCGCAGGCCCAGCAGGTGGCGGACTGCTGGCACTTGCTGCTGAATGGACGGCAGCTGATAGAACGTTGGATGACCGGCGCTCACCCCCGACTTCGAGCACTGCCAGCCGTGTCGAGTGGGGGCGCTCCGCCAGCCCACCAACACACCAGCTTCTCTCGAACTCACGCCGAAGCTCGCTCCCGAGAGGAGAGCCGCTCTCAGTGAGTCGCTGCATACGAAGCCGTACGGCCTCGTCGCTTGGCCGGGGAGCCCCTAGTGAGAATCAGTCGCACGCTGGGGGCTGGCGCGAGGAACCGTGCGCAAATATGCCGCCGCCGGAGCCTTTCCCGAGCGCGCGACGCGTGTGCCCGGACCGAGCATCCTCGACCCTTATCTGGAGTACCTGACGCAGCGACAGGCTGCGGGGTGTGAGAACGCTTCTGCCCTCTGGCGGGGGATTCGCGCCCAGGGCTTTCGTGGCACCAAAGGCCAGGTCCACCGTTGGCTCCAGGTGTGGCGGACCGTTCCACCTCGCGCAGGGGTGCGCAGCTACCCCGGCGGCGACTGGTGGTCGAAGGGCACGTGCCCCGACGCGCTCGCCTCGCCGAAGCAACTGGCCTGGCTGTGCGTGAAGAGGCCCTCCGAGCTGACCTCCACGGAGGCTGCGACGTTGGCGCGCATCGAGCAGGATGAGGAAGCCGCGCGTGTCGTTGCATTGACTCGGCGCGTCTGCGAGGTCGTGTGCTCGCTCGGCGTTTCCCAAGGAGCAAGGCCAACAAGGTCCTGTAAGCCCTTCGAAGTGTGGCTGGGCGAGGCTCGCGCGTGCGGTGTGCGCGCGGTGGAGACCTTTGCGGAGGGCCTCGAACAGGACGTCGATGCCGTCCGGGCTGCACTGACCTCTCCCTGGAGTAACGCTCAGGCCGAGGGCCAAATCACGAAGCTCAAGCTTCTCAAGCGTCAGAGCTATGGCCGCGCCAGCTTCGACCGGCTGCGTCGTCGCGTGCTGCTCACGGTCTGAACCTACAGTCCACACGAAGTGCGGGAGAGCCACCGAAACAGGTGACGCTCAGTCGAAGGAAGGGCTCGCCAAGAAGAGCGTCAACAACCTGCTGACCGTGCTGCGCAAGCTCCTGGCCCTCGCCCAGGAGTTCGGGGAACTCAGCACCGCGCCCAAGGTGGTGTGGCTCAAGGCCCCCAAGCCCGAGATCGACTTCCTCTCTTTCGAGGAAGCCGAGCAGATGGAGAGCCACGCGGAACCCGGCCGGTGGAAGGCGATGATCATCCTCGCCCTCAACTCGGGGCTGCGCATCGGTGAGCTGGCCGCGCTGTCCTGGGACTGCGTGGACATGGCCAACGGACGCCTCGTGGTGAAGCGGAACGTCTACCGAGGGCATCTGGGCACTCCCAAAGGTGGCCGAGAGCGAGAGATACCTCTCAATGACCGGGCGCTGAAGGCCCTGCGCGAGTACCCGCGACGACTCAACTCGCCATGGGTGTTCTCGCAGCGGGACGGCAGCTTCATCCGCAATCCCCAGCACGCCTGCGTGGAGGCCATCCTCCGCAACGCAGAGCCGGCAGGCATCCGACCGACCTAGTGGCGCACGCTGCGCGACATCTTTCGCGAGCCACCTCGCAGTGCGCGGAGTGCCATTCAAGGCCATCCAAGAGTTGATCAGGCACACCACCATCGAGATGGCGATGCGCCACTCGGACGTGGTGATGCGGATGCGGTTTGAGCCCTTAACATGCGCACACCAACGGCAGAGTGACAGGAAGGCCGCTCTTCCCAGAAACGACAAAAGCCCCCGAGTCTTTCGACTCGGAGGCTTCTATCGGAGTGCCCAGGGCGGGATTCGAACCCGCACACCTTTCGGCGCCACCCCCTCAAGATGGTGTGTCTACCAGTTCCACCACCTGGGCGTTTCTGCGCGGACCATCTACAGGACCGCACCGGATCACGCAACGAGTTTCTAACCGCTGCGTGCTCCAGATTTATTCGACGGCTCTTACGGAGCCGGAGTCGGCGCCGCCGGCTGAGCAGGAGCCGACTGGCCCTCCGCCGGAGCCGCCGGAGCCTCACCACGAGGCTGCTCGACCGCGCCAGGCGCCGACTGCTCGCCCGCCGGAGCCGCCGCGCCCGGGGTCGCCGGAGCCGAAGCCGCCGGAGGAGGCGAAGCCACCGAACCACCCGCCGCCACCGAGGAGCGAAGCCCCACGAAGGAGAGGCCGAGCGAAGTGAAGAAGAACATCGCGGCACAGACGCCCGTGAGCTTGCTCAGGAACGTCACGGCACCACGACCACCAAAGGCGCTCGTGGCCGCGCCGCCGCCGAGGGCCGAGCCCATGCCAGCGTCCTTACCCGGCTGCAGCAGGATGACGAAGATCATGAACACGCAAACGAGGACGTGCACGATCGTGACGAAGGTCAGCATGAGAGATCTTTCGAACGTTCCGTGAAAAGGAGGCGCACCCTACACAAACTGCCGAATGGGTGACAACTTCTTCCGCCCGCCAGTGAACCTACTCTAGGTGGCCGCCTTGATGATGGCCGCGAAATCGCCCGCCTTGAGGCTCGCCCCGCCGACGAGCGCCCCGTCGATGTCCGGCTGCCCCAGCAATTCCGCGGCGTTGTCGGGCTTCACACTGCCGCCGTACTGGATCCGCACCCGCCCGGCCGTCTCCCCGTCGTACAGCCGACCAAGGAGCCCTCGGATCGCCGCGTGGACCTCCTGCGCCTGCGCCGACGTCGCGTTGCGCCCGGTCCCGATGGCCCACACTGGCTCGTACGCCAGCACGAAGGTCGCCACGTCCTTCGCCTCGATGCCCGCCAGCCCGCCCCGGACCTGACGCTCCACGACGTCCAGCGTCTGGTTCGCCTCGCGCTCGGCCAGCGTCTCGCCCACGCAGAGGATGGGCTTCATGCCAGCGGCCACGACAGCACGGGCCTTCTTGTTCACCGACTCGTCCGTCTCGCCGAACAGCTGCCGGCGCTCCGAGTGCCCCACGATGACGTAGGCGCACCCCAGCTCCGCCAGCATCGGCGCGGACACCTCGCCGGTGAAGGCACCGGACGACTCCCAGTGACAGTTCTGCGCGGCCAGTTGCAGCGGCGCCCCTTCCAGCGCGACGTGCAGCGGCTGCAGCGCCAGGAACGTCGGCGCCACCACCACCTCCACCACATCTCCGACGGCGGCCACGGTCCCCCGCAGCTCGCGCACCAGTGCCAGCGCCTCCGGCACCGTCTTGTTCATCTTCCAGTTGCCGGCGACGATCTTCCGACGACGAGCCGAGACGGCCATGAATCGCTCCCCCAGAGGTGTGGTGGTGTTGCTTGGCGGCGCGGAAGATTAACGCGTTTCCAGCGCCTTGATGCCCGGCAGCTCCTGACCTTCCAGGAACTCCAGTGATGCGCCTCCGCCAGTGGACACATGGCTGAGCTCCTTCGCCACGCCCATCTGCTCCACGGCCGCCGCGCTGTCGCCGCCGCCAATGACGGTGACGGCCTGCTTGTTGTTCGCCATGGCCGTGGCGACCGAGCGGGTGCCCTCGGCGAACTTCGCCACCTCGAACAGGCCCATGGGGCCGTTCCAGATGACGGTGCGCGCGTCGCGGATGTGCTGGGTGAAGATGGCGCGCGTCTTGGGGCCGATATCCAGGCCCATCATGTCCTGGGGCACCACGTTGTCCGGCGTCTCGAGCGCGATGCTCTTGTCCGTCAGCTCCGTGCCGACGATGTGGTCCACCGGCAGGACGATGGGCGTCTTGAGCCGGTGCGCCGCTTCCAGGAGGCGCGTGGCCAGCGACAGCTTGTCCCCCTCGACGCGGGACTTGCCGACCTCCACGCCCTGCGCCTTGAGGAAGGTATAGGCCATTGCGCCGCCGATGAGCAGCGCGTCCACCTTGGGCAGCAGGTTCTCGATGACCTTGATCTTATCGCTGACCTTGGAGCCCCCGAGGATGGCCACGAAGGGCTTCTCCGGGTTCTTCAGCACGCGGCCCAGGTACTCGATCTCCTTCTTCATCAGGAGGCCCGCGGCCTTCTCCTTCACGAAGGGCACCATGCCCGCCGTGGAGGCATGGGCGCGGTGCGCGGTGCCGAAGGCGTCGTTGATGTAGACGTCGGCCAGCGCCGCCAGCTCGCGGGCGAAGGTCTCATCGTTGGCCTCCTCTTCCTTGTGGAAGCGGAGGTTCTCCAGGACGACGACCTGGCCTTCCTTCAGGTCCTTCACCTGCTTCTTCACGCCGTCCCCGATGCAGTCATCCGTGAGGATGACCTCGTGCTTGGGGCCGAGCAGCTCGGCCAGTCGCGCGGCGACCGGCTCGAGCGACAGCTTGGGGTCCGGGCCCTTGGGACGGCCCAGGTGGGAGGCCAGCATGACCTTCCCGCCGAGCTCCAGCGCTCGCCGGATGGTGGGCAGCGCCTCTCGGATGCGGGTGTCGTCCGTCACGCGCCGCCCCTCCAGCGGGACGTTGAAGTCCACGCGAATGAAGGTGCGCTTGCCGGTGAGCTGCAGCTCGTCGATGTAGCGGATCATCTGGTCTCCCCTGGGCCCCTGACGGGGACTAGACGCCCTTGGACACGAGGAACTTCGCCGTGTCCACCATGCGGTTGGAGAAACCCCACTCGTTGTCGTACCAGGCCATGACCTTGACCATGTTGTCGCCCATCACGAAGCAGTTCGTGGAGTCGAAGATGGCCGAGTGCGGGTTGCCGTTGTAGTCCACCGACACCGTCAGCGCGTCGCTGAACTCCAGGATGCCCTTGAGGGGGCCAGCGGCGGCCTTGCGGAACGCCTCGATGATGGCCTCGGCCGTCACGTTCTTGGTGGTGTTCACCGTCAGGTCCACCAGCGACACGTTCGGGGTGGGCACGCGCACCGACATGCCGTGCATCTTGCCCTTGAGCTGCGGCAGCACCTCGCCAATGGCCTTCGCGGCGCCGGTGCTCGAGGGAATCATGGACAGCGCGGCGGCGCGGGCGCGACGCATGTCATCGTGGGTGAGGTCCAGGATGCGCTGGTCGTTGGTGTAGCTGTGGATGGTCGTCATCAAGCCCTTCTCGATGCCAAAGCCGTCCAACAGCACCTTGGCGACGGGCGCCAGGCAGTTGGTGGTGCACGACGCGTTCGAGACGATGTGGTGCTTGGCCGCGTCGTACTCGCCGTGGTTGATGCCGTAGGCGATGGTCAGGTCCGGGCCCTTGGCCGGCGCGGAGATGAGGACCTTCTTGGCGCCCGCCTTCAGGTGCTTCTCGGCGCCCTCGCGGCTGGTGAAGCGGCCGGTGCACTCCAGCACCACGTCCACGTTCATGCTCTTCCACGGCAGCACCGTGGGGTCCTTCTCCGCGGTGACGGTGATCTCCTTGCCGTCCACCACGATGCCCTTGTCCGTCGACTTCACCTCGCCCGGCCAGGTGCGGTGCACGGAGTCGTACTTGAACAGGTGCGCGAGCGCGGCGGGCTTGTCGAGGTCATTGATGGCGACGATCTCGAGGTCTTCCTTGCGGCTGAGGGCGGCGCGCAGGATGCAGCGACCGATGCGACCGAAGCCGTTGATGGCGATGCGGGTGGCCATGTTCGTGTCTCCTTGGGAGAGGTGGGCGCGGATGGGGCGCCCACGGGTCATCACGTCAGAAAATAAGGGCCGCCGACCGTAGGCACGCGGCCCCGCCGAGTCAACGCTTCACGTCGCTCGCGCGACGACGCGCGCGCCGAAGCTGAACAATCACCCCGAGCAACAGCCAGAGTCCGGTGCCCGTTCCCGCGCCCGCCCCACAGCCGCAGCCGGAGTCACCGAGCGGATAGAACTGCGGCAGCGCGTCCAGGACGATGGGGGCCGGAGGCTCGGGCGGCTCCGGAGGATGCGGGTCCACCCCGCGCGGCGCCACGCATCCGCTCAGGAGGCCTGGGCCCGAATCGCCAGAGTCCCCGACGGGCGGAGTGGCCGGCGCGGGGAAGCCCGCGCGCACCAGGAACGCGGACAAGAGCCGCGCCCGGGCCGCCCGGTCCACCACCGACTCGAAGGGAACACCCAGCAGGAGCACCTGTCCCCCCGGCATGGAGAACACGCCAGCCGACAGGTTCGTCCCCGCGTACCGCAACACCGCCGAGCCCCCCGACGCCGGGGTGAGCACGTCCGTCACTCCCACCGGGTAGGCCCCCCGGGTGCCGTCGTCCAGCGTCAGCCCGGTCAGCTCGGAGAGGAAGTCCCCCGGCACGCCCTCCACGCTCAAGGGCGGAGTGCCCGTGCCAGGCGAGGCCCGGAGGATGTCCGCGAGGAACGCCTTGTCGTCCGCGTCTCCCACCGACAGCGCGGAGGTCAACTGACCACCGGACAACAACAGGTGACCGCCCCCCGTCACGAAGGCGCGCAGCGCGTCCTGCTCGGCGCGCGTCGGACGGGCCCCCGCCTCGCCACCCCGGCCGGTGAACCAATCCACCACGCGGTACCCCGCTCCCACGGACACCAGCCCCGCCGCCACCGCTCCGCTCGTCGCGCTGTCGAAGGCGAGCCCGGACTGGCTCATCGCATCGCCATGGCGACGCACGTACGTGCCGTCGTTCATCGCCTCCAGCAGCACCCGCAGCGGAGCCTGGAGGTCATAGACATCCAGCGCCTCGCCACAGGCCAGCGCCGAGTCCAGCCGCTCGAACGCGTTGACGACCAGCGCTGGCGGCGCCTCGCCCGCGCGAACCCCGACGATGGCGGAGGGGAAGCCCTCGCCGCCCGCGCTCACCGCCGCGACTCGGAAATAACGCACGGTGCCCGCCGCGAGGGGCAGGCTGAAGGTCGTCTGCGTCACCTCGGTCCCCTCGTCCCAGCCCTGACCATCCGCGCTCTGATAGATGCGGTACGCGGTGGGCGCGTCATGGCCCTCCTCGTCCGGGTTCGCCGCGGGTATGGCCCAGCGGACCTCCACCGTGCCCGCCGAGGCGTTGCGCGCCACCACCGCACCCGGCGCCTCCGGAGGAAGCTGGATGGCCACGCCGTCGCGGGTGGCGAAGTACTTGATGAGCCCCTGGAGGATGGCGCGCGCGGCGACACGTCGGAAGGCCGGCTCCTTGAGGCGGTTCGAGTCGGCGACGGCGTCGTGGTAGGCGATCTCCAGCAGCACGGACGGCATCTCCGAATTGTGCGTGGGGTTCACCTCGCCCAGGTTCGCGGAGCGCAGGTTGCGCACGCGCCAGTTGGCATCCACCTCTCGACGGACGTCCCGGCCCAGTTCGTCCAGCAGCGCCCGCGCCAGCACGTCGCTGCCAGGCACGCCCGTGAAGTTCAGCGTGCCGTCCACCGGGTTCGGCCCGTACACGTAGGCCTCGGTACCGACGACGTTTCCCGTCGTCGAAGCGTTGGTGTGCCAGGCCACGTAGACCGCATCCTCACCCTCCTCGTGCAGCCACGCCGCGAAGCGCGCGCGCGCCGTCACGTCCGCGTTGCGCTCGTTGGCCAGGGCGTTGGCCCCGGTGGGCGCGTACACGGATGCCGGGGCACCACTGAACTGCACGTGGTAGCGCGCGGCCTCCTCGTAGCGGGGGCGCGGCAGCGCGGCCATCTGCGCATCGCCGATGACGCCACTGCCGCCGCCGAAGCGCACGGCGTCCAGCGACACCGTGCTCCCCTCCTCCGCGTCGTTCATCAGCACCACCGAGGCCGCCTCCGGCCCCGCGCCCGACTTGAAGAAGAAGCGGCCCAGCAGCACCCACGTCCCGCCATGGCGGCGCTGGTTGACGCGGAAGTGGCTCTCCCCTCCCGAGTGGCGCACCACATAGTGCGCGTTCGTCGTCCGAGCGGGGTCCGCCCCATAGGAGACATAGACGTTGTAGTGGCCATCCGCCGGCACCACCGGCGCCCAGGTGGCAGAGGCAGTGGGAGTGGTCGCGGTGGTGAGCACGCGCGTGGCCCCCAGCGTGAACGGCTCCACCGCGTTGCCCATGGGCGTCGGGGGCGTACCCCAGCCCTTTTGCGCGGTGGTCTGGAACAGGCCCTCGTCCCCTTCCTGCGAGTAGCCCGCGCCCCCCTCGTCGACGATGACCATGCGCGGGTTGAGGTCCGACTCGCGCACCGGCACCACCGTGGCGCCCACCCCCATCAACATGGGCAGCAGGTACTGGTTCACGACCTCGGCGGAGATGAAGTCCTCCACCACCGCCCACGTATTCGGGCGCTGCGTGGCCCATCGACCCAGGGGCGCGGCCCGGTAGAAGCCATGGCCCGGGCTCAGATAGATGACCTTCCCGGACAGCGCTCCGGCCCGCGTCCGGGTCTGCGGTACCCCCGCGAGCGACGCACGCACCGTCCCGTCGCGAGCCTCCCGCCGCACGACGGGCGCCTCGGTGGCGCTCAGCTTGCGCGTCTCATGCGCGCGGGGCGAGGGCGCCGGGAGGTACACCACACCGGGAGGCTCCAGCCCACAGGCGTTCGCTTCTTCCTCTTGAACAGGGGCAGGGGCCTGGGCCCCCGCGAGTGACGACGTCAACAGGAAGGCCAGCAGCACGCCACCTGGACGCGCCCGGAAGAAGTTGGTGCTCATGGCGAGTGACCTTACCTATTCACATCTCCACGGCAATCGAACCCGTGAGTGCTAGCCTGCCCGCCCCTTCAGGTTCCGATGACCGTACCTGCCCGGCCACCTCCCCACTTCCCTCCTCGTCGCGGCTCGGGGCTCTTCGCCTCATTCGGCCACGCATGGGCGGGCCTCATCCACACCGTCGTCCACCAGCGCAACATGCGCGTGCACCTCACCTCCGCCATGCTGGTGGGACTGGTGGGCAGCGGCATCGCCCTGGGGCTCGCGGAGAAGGTGACGCTCATCTTCTGCGTGCTGCTCATCTTCTTCGCGGAGATCCTCAACAGCGCGCTGGAGCACCTGGTCGACCTGGCCGTGCAGCAGTTCGACGAGAAGGCCCGGCTCACCAAGGACGCCGCCGCCGCGGGCGTGCTCGTGCTCGCGCTGGGCACGGTGGTCATCTTCGCCGCCATCCTCGTGCACAACTGGGAGACGGTGCGCACCAGCACGGACGCCATCATCCGACAGGTGGCGTTCGGCATCCCCCTGACGGCCTGTGTCCTCGTGCTCGTGCTCCCCCAGCGCCGCCCGCTCTGGGTGGATCTGCTCGCCTTCCTCGGCGGCGGTGTGCTGCTGGGCATCCTGGCGACACGCTCGGCCAGCATGGTCTTCAGCGCGATGACGGCGGGGCTGCTCTTCGTCGCCGGCTCAGCGGCCTACACCCGCCGACGCGAAGCGCGCTCCACGGGGCAGCCACCGGGCGATTCGCCCATCCGCGGACATAAAAAAACCGGCTGACGCCGGTCCACCTGCCACCTCGTGGGCGGGAGCCCCGAAAACCAGTCCGGAGCCCGCTCACCCGCCGAGGGTCTATTCGGTGAAGTCTCGCACCATCAGGCGCGCTGGCGCCACTCGGAGCCCTGCTCCTGGGCCGGCACCGCGACTTCCTTGTCGCCTTCCTTCAGGTCCGACGTCACCAGATCAAGCAGCTCCGTGGCGATGCCGATGACCTGGTGCGGGGTGTACCCGCTCGCGCGCAGCTGGTTGAAGAAGGTGCGCGCCAGGATCCGGGTGCCCTTTTGATCGGTGCTCACAGTGAATGCCTCCAAATGGGGCGGCGAAATGAGGGGGGCCGCCGTGTAATCACGCGAGCCCTGTTCTTCAACCCCCGTGCCAGTCGTTCTCTTCCGGAACGATTCCATAATAATTCCAATGGCTTGGATGAAAATATGGCCCGGCATGGCCCCGCCAGGGGTGCGAAGGAGCCTACGCACCCTGGGGAACCCCCGAGGGAAGTGGATGGCGGGGTGCATCACGGGATACGCACCCGGATAAGGGCTCGGGCCCCCCGTGGTTTCAAGTGCTTGCAATCTTTCACCGGGGTGAAGCAGATACGCGCCCCCACCAGGAGCGAACGGCAATGGCGTATCGGGTGAACAACATCGGGCTGTGGCTGGACGAGCCGGAGGAGCTGCTCGGTCAGCGGGCCGCGGAGAAGCTGGGCGTCACCCGCTCCGATCTGGCCTCCGTGCGGGTGGTGCGTTCAGTGCTGGACGCTCGCAAGAAGGGCAGCCCCCGCTACATCTACACCCTGGAAGTGGAGATGGCCCCCGGCCGCAAGCCGGCGCACATTCCGCCGGACGTGGGCGAAGCGCCTCCGCCGCCAGAAGTCCTTCCCCCGGTGAAGGCGCCCGAGCAGTGGCCCATCATCATCGGCACCGGCCCCGCCGGGCTGTTCTGCGCCCTGGGTCTCTTGGAGCGCGGCGTGCGCAGCATCCTGCTGGAGCGCGGCCGTGAAGTCGTCGCGCGCCGCAAGGACGTGGCGAAGCTGATGCGCGACGGCACGTTGGACCCCGAGAGCAACATGAACTTCGGGGAAGGCGGCGCGGGCGCGTACACGGACGGCAAGCTGTCCACGCGCATCAACCACCCCATGGTGCGCAAGGTCATCGAGGCCTTCGCCCGCTACGGCGCGCCGGACCACATCCTCATCGAGGGCAAGCCGCACATCGGCTCGGACCTCCTGCCCGGCGCGGTGGCGAAGCTGCGCGAGGAGCTCATCGCCGGCGGCTGCCAGGTGCACTTCGAGCAGCGCGTGGACGACCTCCTCTACCGCGACGGGCACGTGGCCGGCGTGAAGCTGGCCGACGGGCGCACGCTGGAAAGCAATCGCGTCATCCTCGCGCCCGGCAACTCCGCGCGGGAATTGTACGAGCGCTTCGCCGCCGACGGCCGCGTCCTCGTGGAGGCCAAGCCCTTCGCGCTGGGCTTCCGCGCCGAGCATCCGCAGGCGCTCATCAACGGCATCCAGTACGGCAGCGCCGCGAAGAATCCGAAGCTGCCCCCCGCCGACTACAAGCTGGCGGAGAACCTGGACGTGGATGGCGAGGTGCGGGGCGTCTATTCGTTCTGCATGTGCCCGGGTGGAATCGTGGTGCCCACGCCCACCCAGGACGGGCTCCAGTGCACCAATGGCATGAGCAACTCGCGCCGCAACGCGCGCTACGCCAACGCCGGCATCGTCGTCTCCGTCTCCGTGGCGGACTTCGAGCGCGAGGGCTTCCGTGGCCCGCTGGCGGGCCTGGAGTTCCAACGGCACTGGGAAGAGAAGGCCTATGAGTTGGGTGGCGGACGCTTCTTCGCGCCGGCGCAGACGATTCCGGACTACCTGGCCGGCCGCGTGAAGAAGGACCCGGGAGGCACCAGCTACCGTCCGGGGCTGGCCCACGTGGACCTCAACCGCCTGTTCCCGGAGCGGCTCACCACCTCGCTCAAGCAGGCGCTGAAGACGTTCGACCGGAAGATGCGCGGCTTCATCAGCGAGGAGGGCAAGCTGATTGGAATCGAGAGCCGCACCTCGTCGCCGGTGCGAGTCACCCGGAACGAACTTCTTCAGTCGGTGTCCATGAAGGGCCTGTATCCGGCGGGCGAGGGCTGCGGTTACGCGGGCGGCATCGTCTCGTCGGCCATTGATGGTCTGCGCATCGCGGAGCAGATTGCCACCGAGCTGGCGTGAGGCGAGGTCGTGCCTCACGGAAGGAGAGCTGCCATGCGTTACATCGTGCGCACTCCGGACGGAGAGCTGACCTATCCCAGCCTGGGTGACGTGGAGCGCGCCTACACCCAGGGCCTGGTGGACCCGGACGACGAGGTGCGGGAGGAGAGCTCCAGCCTGTGGCGCAAGGCGGGCAGTCTGCCCGTGCTCGCCCAGGCACGCCGGCCGTCTTCGGGGCTGGCTGCTCGGGGACAGTGGCTGCCCGTGGCGGGCGCGGTGCTCGTGGGCGCGCTGGCCCTGGCGCTGGTGCTGCGCGACTCCTGGCACCTGCGAATCCTGGGCATCATCCTGGCGCTCGTCGTCAGCTCCATGCTCACCCGGGTGACGTTCAAGGCGTTCAAGCGACCTCCACCCCAGCCGTGAGCATCAGAAGCCCGGCCCCCTCGGCCGAGGCGCTCCAGACGGCATCCCCCCGGCTTCGCGGCTCGCCTCCTCCCCTGCCCTCCAGCGCGGGGGCCAGGCGTCCGCCGACATCGGCAAGCGCACGGCCCATGTTGTCCGCTGGAAGCAGTCCACGGGCGTCCGGTCCCGTGGCACCACGCGAGAGGGAGGACGCACCTTGCTCAGCACCTATCTGTCCCGGGATGCCGCCCGCCGCCTGAAACACGGCGCCCCCTGGCTGCGCCGGGAGGACATCGTCTCCATGGAGGGAACGCCCCAACCCGGGGAGCCCGTGCAGCTCCGGGACGAGGACGGCGCGGTGCTGGGCCTGGGTGACGTGGACCTGGAGGCCTCGCGCGCCGTGCGCCGACTGGGCATGCCGGACGAGGCCGTGGAGGGCCTGATTCCCCGCCACCTCCGCCACGCCTTCGAGCGCCGGGGCCGGCTGGTGGATGACCCGCGCTTCTGCCGGGTGGTCAACGATGACGGGGACGGCCTGCCCGGCCTCATCGTGGACCGGTACGACACGCACTTCGTCGTGCAGACCCTCACCCGCTCCATGGACGCGCGGCACCAGGAAATCACCCGCGCGCTGGTGGAGGTGACGGGCGCGAGCTCGGTGCTCCTGCGCAATGACTCCGGGCGCCGTCAGGTCCTGGGCCTGCCCACGCAGCGGCCCCACGTCCTCTACGGCACCCCGCCCCGCTGGTGCCGGCTCTTGGAGCTGGGCGCCCGGTTCACCGTGGACCTCACCTACGGCCAGGGCACGGGCTACGCGTATGACCAGCGCGAGCTGCGGCGCGTCGTCGGGCGCATGGCCTGGGACGGCCGCGTGCTGGACGCCAGCTGCAACGTGGGCGGCCTCTTCGTCCACGCGGGACTGCATGGGGCCCGACACATCCTCGCCTTCGACGCGGACGCGGACGCCGGAGACCTGGCCCGGGAGAACGCGGAGGCCAACGGGCTGTTCGGCCGGGTGATGGTGGAGAAGGGCACCGCCCTCCAGGCCCTGCGCGCGGTGCGAGAGACCTTCGACCTGGTGTTGCTGGACACGCCCCGGGTGGGCTCCGAGGAGGAGTTCGTGGAGCAGATCCGGTACGCCCTGCGGCGCACCCGCCATGGGGGCCGCTTGCTCGTGGTCGGCTACCACCCACCACTGGCCCTGGGCGGCTTCGACGAGCTGGTGGCCACCGCCTGCGAGGCGGAGGCGCGCATCGCCACCCGGCTGTCTCGTCCTGGACTGCCCCCGGACCACCCCACACTGGTGGGCTCCCCTGGCGCGGAGTACCTCGACGCGGTGGCGCTCGAGGTCACCTGACGCGAGTCCCCCGCGCCGCCTTCCGGGGTGCTAGTGTCCGCGCCCGCGATGACCAACGAAAACGTCCCCGATACCGCGACCCCCACCCCGGCAGGTTCCGTCGAGACCGTCCGCAAGGTGTACGCGGTCGACCTGCGTGAGAAGGACCGCGTCAACACTGTCTTCCGCGTCACCAAGAAGGAGAAGGTGACGGCCCGAAGTGGCAAGGTGTTCCTGGCCATGACGCTCGTCGACAAGAGCGGCGAGGTCGACGCGCGCGTCTTCGACAAGGTGGACGCGCTCGAGCCCGCCTTCCAGTCGGGCGACTTCGTGCTCGTCCAGGGCAACGTCATCCAGTTCCACGGCCGCACCCAGATTGTCGTGGAGGCCGTGGAGCGTCTGGACCCCGAGCCCCTGGACCCCAAGGAGTTCGAGCCGCCCCCCGCCCCGCCCCCGGAGGCGAAGCCCGCCGCCGAGGCGAAGCCCGCTCCCGAGCCGCGCGCCGAGAAGGCGGACAAGGTCGAGAAGGTAGAGAAGACGGACAAGGGCGAGGGCCGTCACGAGGGTGGCGGTGGCGCTCGCGCAGTGGGCCTCATCCGCGAAATCGTCAACGAGCGGGTCAGTGATCCGCACGTGAAGCAGCTCCTGATTGCCTTCCTGGAGGATCCGCAGGTGGCCTCGGGGCTGCCGGTGGCGCCGGCGGCCAAGGGCATGCACCACGCGTGGCGCGGCGGTCTGGCCGAGCACCTGCTGTCGGTGATGCGGCTGACGCTGCGGGTGGCGGACCACTACCCCATGGCGGACCGTGACCTGCTGCTGGCGGGCGCGCTGCTGCACGACGTGATGAAGGTGGCGGAGATCTCGCCGGACAAGGGCTTCGACTACACGGACGAAGGCAAGCTCGTGGGTCACCTGGTGATGACGGCCCAGAAGATTCGCGAGAAGACGCTGGCCATCCCCGGCTTCCCGCCGCTGCTGGAGCAGCACCTCACGCACCTGGTCATCTCCCACCACGGCCAGCTCGAGTACGGCAGCCCCAAGGTGCCGATGACGCTGGAGGCGCACATCGTCCACGCGCTGGACTCGCTGGACTCGCGCATTGCCTCGTGGCTGGAGGCCATGCAGCGCGACCCCAACGACAAGTGGACGGACGTGCTGCGCCACTACGACCGTCAGCTCTGGAAGGGCCCCGCGCCCACCAGCCGGGGCCGCGCTCCGGTGGAGGGTGGCGGCGCTGGCGGAGGCCGTCGCAAGTCTCGCGAGGAGAAGCGCAAGGCCCGGGGCGAGAAGTCCCCGAGCCAGGGCACGCCGCCCGCCGAGGGCACCGCCCCCGTCGCGCGCGAGGAGTCTCCGCGTCCCCCTCGTGAGGATCGTCCGCCGCGCAAGGAGCGCCCGCCCCGCGAGGAGCGTGCCCGGGACGAGCAGCGTCCGCCTCGTGAGGACCGCCCGCCTCGTGAGGATCGTCCGCCTCGCGAGGAGCGTGCGCCCCGCCCTCCCCGTGAGGACCGTCCGGCTCGCGACCCGAGCGGCCTGCCCAAGGAGCTGACCTTCAAGCCCTTCAGCGCGCTCACGTCCCTGCCCCCCGCCTCCGAGTCCACATCCAAGAATGGAGAGGGCTCCTCGGAAAGCTGAGTCGTCATGGCGAAGAAGCTGGGTGAGCGCCTCATCGAGGCAGGACTCGTCAACGCCGGGGCCGTGGAGCAGGCCCTGGAGCACCAGAAGATCACCGGCCACAAGCTGGGGGACTGTCTGGTGGAGTTGGGGCTCCTCCAGGAAGCGGCGTTGCTGCGCTTCCTGGCCGCGGAGTTCCAGACGCGCTTCGTGAGCGCGGACAAGCTGGCCAAGGCGAAGATTCCCACCGAGGTGCTCGACAGGCTCCCGGTGCGTCTGGCCGAGGCGCAGAACGTGCTGCCGCTCGCGGTGGACCCGGACAGGAAGCTGTTGTCCGTGGTCGCCGCGGAGCCGCAGAACAAGGCGCTGATGGACGAGATTGCCCTCGTCACGGGCATGTCGGAGGTCTACGCGTACGTGGGCCTGCGCGGCGCCATCGCCGCGGCCATCCGCAAGCACTACTACGGCGACCCCACCGCGTTCGCCGCGCTGCTGGAGTCGGCGAGCGCGCACTCGAACCCGACCGAGTCGACGTCGCGCACGGGGGCCGCGGAGCACAACCGCACCTCCACCAGCAACCGCACCAGCCTGTCCTTCCGGATGGAGACGGACGCGCGCATGCGGCTGCAGCGCGCCAGCGGCACGCAGGTGGCGGGGCGCCCCTCGTCCACGCAGCGGCGTGAGCCGGGCGGACCTCGCGGGCTGGTCAGCGACATCGACTACGTGGAGACGCTGGGCATCCTCGTGGGGCTGCTGGAGCAGGACCGCCAGCGCCACCGGGGACACTCCGCGCAGCTCGCGCGCCAGGCGGGCATCGTCGGCCAGCGCATGGGCATGCCCCACAAGGAGCTGGCCGCGCTGTCCATCTCCGCGTACCTGCATGACCTGGGCAAACCCTCCGAGCGGCACTTCTCGCTCGCGAGCAATGCCGTCAACTCGGAGTGGAAGGCCCAGGCCCGCGCGGCCTGTCGCGCGCCCACCAAGCTGTTCGAGACGGTGCACCTGCCCACGCAGGTCAACACCATCCTCGCGCAGCTCTACGAAGCCTGGGACGGCTCAGGCACCCCGCAGGGCGCCAAGGGCGAGGAAATCACCCTGGGCGCGCGCATCCTCGCCGCGGTGGACAGCTTCCTGGAGCTGACGAAGAACCCCGGCAACGCGCTGGGCAAGGCGCTGACGAAGGAGCAGGCGCTGGAGCACCTGAAGACGAACTCGGGCGTGCTCTATGACCCCGTGGTGGCGGACATCGTCATCCAGCTCCAGAGCGGCGAACTCTTGCGCCACCGGCTGGAGAGCGAGGGCCGACAGGTGCTCGTCGTGGAGCCGGACGAGACGGCCCGGGGCGAGCTGCTGGAGGCGGTGCTCAAGCAGGGTCTGGTGGCCCACGCGCTGTCCACGCAGGAAGGCGCGCAGGACGGGCTGGCGCGGCAGGACTGCGACGTGCTGGTGGTGAGCCTGCGACTGGGGCAGCAAGAGGTGCTCGACCTGCTCCAGCAGGCGCGCTCCACGCCGGAGACGGCGGGCCTGCCCATCGCCGTGGTGGGCGAGCCGGACGCGTCCACGCGCGAGCGGCTGATGATGGGCGGCGCCACGGAGCTGCTGCCTCCCGGTGACAAGTCCCTGGTGGCCAAGGCGGTGCGCGCGATGCTCGAGGACCGGGTGCTGCACAACGGCCCGGGCCGCGTGGTGCGAGGCAGCTTCGACGAGCTGCCTCCTCGGGAGCTGCTGCGCACGCTGGGTGGCGGAAAGAAGAGCGGCAAGCTCCAGCTGCGTCAGCACACGCTGGAGGGCTCACTCCACCTGGAGGGAGGCCGCGTCGTCTTCGCCTCCTTCGGCGGCCACACCGGAGAGCCCGCGCTGCAGGCCCTGCTGAAGCTCAAGCAGGCCGACTTCCAGTACGACCCGGACGCGCTGCTGCTCGACGTGCCGCAGATGGACCAGGACCTCCAGGCCCTGGCCGGCGGCGTCACCTCAGGGTGAGGTTGAAGAGGGCGGCGGCGTTGGCGGTGGTGACCTCTGTCACCGTCTCCAGCGCCACGCCCTTCAGCTCCGCCAGCTTCCGCGCCGTCTCCACCACGTGCGAGGGCTCGTTCTTCCGCCCCCGGTGCGGCACGGGCGCGAGGAACGGGCTGTCCGTCTCCACCATCAGCCTGTCCAGCGGCGCGAAGCGCACGGCGTCCTGGAGCGCCTCCGTCTTCTTGTAGGTGATGACGCCGGACAGCGAGAGGAAGAAGCCCCGGTCCAGGTAGCGCCGCGCGGCGTCCGTGTCTCCGGTGAAGCAGTGGATGACGCCTCGGGAGACGCCCACCTCACCGAGAATCGCGTCGCAGTCCTCGTGCGCGTCACGCACGTGGACCACCAGCGGCTTTGCCAGCTTCACCGCGAGGGCGCACTGGTGCCGGAAGACGCGGGCCTGCACCTCACGGGGTGAGTGGTCGTAGTAGTAGTCGAGCCCGGCCTCGCCCACGGCGCGCACCTCCGGGCGGGCGCAGATGCGCTCCAACGTGGCCAGGTCGTCTTCCGTGGCCCGCGCGGCTTCGTGCGGATGGATGCCAAGCGTGGGCGACAGGAACTCAGGATGCGCGGCGGCCAGCTCCAGCGCATTGCCCCACTCGCCGGGGCCATGGAACTGCCCGACGACGATGGCGTGGACGATGCCCGCGGCGCGCGCTCGCTCCAGCACGGGAGCCACGTCCGCGAAGTCCTTCACTTCCAGGTGGCAGTGCGCATCCACCAGTCTCATGGCTCCTCCTGAAACAAGTCGTCCAGTTCCTGCCGGGCCTCGGGTGAGGTGAAGGTGCTCACCGAGGCGCGCACACGCTCGCGGCCCGCCTCGTCCCCCAGACGCCACACCCCATCGGCCGCATCCAACCGGTCCTCTTCGTCCGCGGTCACGTCCTGGAGCAGCGCGAGCAGCCAGGGCAGCGCCCGAGGGTCACCCAGCCGCCCCAGGCCTCGCGCGGCGGCGCCACGGCAGGAGTCCTTCACGTCGTCGAGGATGACCTTCAACCGCTCCAGCGCGCCGGGGGCCTTCACCTCGCCCAGCAGCTCCACGGCGAGGGCGCGGTCCTGACTCCACTTCTTGCGCGAGCGCTGGAGCAGGTGCGCCGAGCCCGCGGCGTCACCCAGCTTCGCGAGCACACCCGCGGCCTGGGTCCTGTCGAAGGCGGGAAGGAGCCAGCGTCCGAACAAGCGCTTCACGGCGGGCAAGGCGCGCGCGTCCTCCAGCTCGGCCAGGGCACCGAGGGCGCGAAAGCGCAGCAGGTCCGCGTCGAGCGCGTCGATGAGCACATCGAGTCCCGCCGGATGCTTGAGGGCGGCGATACCCCGGGCGGCCTCGAAGCGAACCTCGGGGACGGAGTCCTCCAGCATGCCCGCCAGTGCCCCGCGCAGCTCCGGCCGGTACAGGTCCGCCAGTCGACCGGTGGCCTCCAGGCGCACCAGCGACTCCGCGTCCCGCAGGTAGGAGATAAGCAGCGCGGGCAGCTCCTCGGGAGGAAGGGCCACCGTCGCCAGCGCGATACCCGAGCGCTTCACTTCCGGCTGGGCATCCGCCAGCAGCCGGGGCACCACTTCCGCGAAGTCCGCCGCGGGCGACGGAGCTTCCAACGCGAGGTGATGGAGCTGTTGCGCCGCCTCCGCTCGGAACGCCGGACGCTTCTCGCTCTCGAGGGTCAACAAGGCCCGGTCCCGCTCCGCACGCCAATCCGTCACGTCCAGTCACCTCGCTGCCCGACTGCCTCGCGGCCCCGAGCCCCATGAGTGGGGAATGGCCCCAACCTCACGCCCATCCGTCACGACTCGCCCTGGACAGCCACGGCCCCGGAGCGACGAGCGGCTGACAACCGCTCTACCAGCGCTTCACCTGCGACTCGCTCCGGAAAAGACACAGCCCCGGAGCCACGCGAAGCGGCATTCGACCGCCCCGCCAATCCACAACGTTTCGGCCCGGAAAGACAAAGCCCCGGAGCCACGCGAGGCGGCATTCGACCGCCCCGCTCATCAACAACGTATCGCCCGGCAGCCAAAGCCCAGGAGCCACGCGAAGCGGCACTCGCCCGCTCCGCGCATTCACGACGTGTCGGCCCGGGCTCGTGCGAGAGACACCCTCCACGCGCCCGCACCGGGCCGGCGAGCGGAGCAGGTTCGCTCCGCCCACCGCCACGTCACTTCACGTCGCTGCCCGGCGGGACGTTGCCCGGATCCAACAAGGACAGGTCCTTGCCGCCAGGGCCCGCGGTCAGGAGCATCCCCTTCGACTCGATGCCCTTCAGGCTGCGCGGCTTCAGGTTCGCGACCACCACCACGTTGCGCCCGACGAGCGTCTCGGGAGCAAACGCCTCCGCGATGCCGGAGACGATGGTGCGCGGACCGCTCGGTTCACCCACGTCGACGGTGAGCTTGAGCAGCTTGTCCGCCTTGGCGACCTTCTCCGCCGCCAGCACCTTGCCCGACTTGAGCACCACCTTGACGAAGTCCCCGTACTCAATCTCCCCCGAGCCAGCGGCCTCCGCGGCCCCTGCCCCCGAGGACGCCTGAGTGACAGGCGCGGGCTCGGCCGGCTTCTTCTCGGCCTTCTTCTCCTTGCCGCCGCCTTCGGCCTTCTTCGCCTCGGGCGCCGGCGTTGCGGCGGGCTCCCCCGGCGGCGTCACGATGATGGCGTTGACGCGGTCCTCTTCCAGTCGCGGCAACAGCGGCTCCGGAGTGCCGATGGGACGGCTGCGATCCAGCAACGGATACTTCGCCCCCTCCAGCGCCTGGAACGTGAGCGGCGTGGCGCCCAGTTGTGCGAACAGCTTCTCCGACAACCGAGGCGTCACCGGCGCCAGCAGCGCACCCAGCAGGTACACCACGTCGGCGGCGTCGGACAGGTCCGCGCGCGCGGCCTCCGCGTCCTTCTTCAGCAGTGCCCACGGCGCCGCCGTCTGCACGAAGGCATTCGCCGCGGAGGCGATGTCCGTGATGACGCGGATGGCGTTGCGGTACTCCAGCTTCTCGAAGGCCTCGCGAACCTCGGGAACGCGAGCGAGCACGGACTCCACCAGCGCCCGGCCCGGTCCCTCGGACCGACCTGGCGCGAGCGTCCCGCCCAGCGGCCCGGCCAACAGCGACAGCGCGCGGTTGGCCAGGTTGCCCACGTTGTTCACCAGCTCCCCGTTCACCCGCAGACGGAAGTCCTTGAGGTTGAGGTCCAGGTCCTCCACGCCCGCGCCCAGGTTGGCCGCGTAGAAGTAGCGCAGGTAGCTGGGGTCCAGCTGGTTGAGGTAGTCGCGCACCGGAACCATGGTGCCGCGGCTCTTCGACATCTTCTCCCCGTTCACCGTGAGGTGGCCGTGGACCTTGATCTCACTCGGGATGTGCAGGCCCGCCACGTCCAGCACCGCGGGCCAGAAGAGCGCGTGGAAGTAGACGATGTCCTTGCCGATGAAGTGGACGATGCGCGCGCCGCTGTCCTTGGCCCAGTAGTCCAGCGCGCTCTTCGCCTTGCCCGTCTCCTTCGCCCACTTCTCCGTCGTGGCGATGTAGCCGATGGGCGCGTCCAGCCAGACGTAGAAGTACTTGTCCGTCTCGCCCGGAATCGCGAAGCCGAAGTAGGGGCCGTCGCGGCTGATGTCCCAGTCCGCCAACCCCTTCTCGAAGAAGCCCTGGAGCTGCGCGGCGAGCCCGGGATGAATGAAGCCAGGCTTGCGCAGCAGCTCCTGCAGGAAGTCGGCGTGGCGAGACAGCTTGAAGAACAGGTGCTCGGACGTTTTGCGCACCGGCGGCGTCGAACACAGGGAACAGCGAGGGTCGATGAGGTCCGTGGGGCTGTACGCCTTGCCGCACTTCTCACAGGCGTCGCCGTACTGGTCCACGGCCTTGCAGTTGGGACAGGTGCCCTTGATGAAGCGGTCGGGCAGGAAGCGACGGTCCTTCTCGCAGTACGCCTGTTCGACGTCCTTGCGCTCGATGTCGCCCTTCTCCTTCAACCGCCCGTAGATGAGCTCCGCGTACTGGCGGTTCTCCGGCGAGTTGGTGGAGTGGAAGTAGTCGAACCGGACATCCAGGTCCTGGAAGTCCTTCTGATGCTCGTCCTGGAAACGGGCGATGAAGTCCTCGGGCTTGAGGCCCTGCTTCGCCGCGTTGAGTTCGATGGGTGTGCCGTGCGTGTCGTCAGCACAGAAGTAGACGACGTCCTTGCCGCTGGAGCGGAGGAAACGGACGTAGATATCGGTCTGGATGTACTCGACGGCATGGCCGATGTGGAGCGGGCCGTTCGCGTACGGAAGCGCACTGGTGACGAGGATTCTCTCCGCCATGGACTCTCCTGGGGGCGGCGGACATTAGCCGCTCGGTGGGCCGAGGTCATCGACGGCGTGGAGCCCGCGAGCACGAATGCACCGCGGGGCCGGGGATGTTATCGACCGGAAACGCATGTGCACCATCATCATCCTTCGCCAGGTCCATCCTGAGTGGCCGCTGGTGCTCGCGGCCAACCGGGACGAACTCCTCGCGCGTCCCGCGACAGGCCCACAAGTCCTGCTGGAGTCTCCCCGCGCCGTGGGGGGACGGGACGTGGAGCGCGGCGGGACGTGGATGGGCGTTACTAACGAGGGCCTCTTCGTGGGCCTGACGAACCAGCGCGGCGGGCAGGCGAGGGGCCCGGCCCCCCGTTCGAGGGGCGAAGTCGTCCTCCAGGCCCTCGGTGCGGGCACGGTCGAGGGCATCGAGCGCTACCTGGACACGCTCTCCGGCGAGGACTTCCTCCCCTTCAACCTCCTCTATGGCGACGCCCGGACACTCCGGGTGGCCTATGCCCGGCCCGGACAGTCCCGACTCCGACGCGAGGATGTCCCGCCGGGCATCCATGTCCTGCCCAACGACGTGCTCGACTCGACGGAGCTGCCCAAGGTCCAGCGGGCCAGGAAGCTCGCCGAGGGGCTGGTGCACGAGCCCTGGTCCCGGTTCGAGGGAGGCCTGAAGGCCCTGCTGGCGGACGACCTGCTGCCTCCCCTGGAGGCCCTGCCCGCGCAGCTCTCCGGCGAGTCGTTTCCCCAGGACTTCCGCCAGCAGCTCCAGGCGCTGTGCATCCACACGCCGGCCTATGGCACGCGCTCCTCGGCCATCGTCGCCCTCGCTCCCGGACGCGTCGGGCACTACCTGACGACAGAGGCGCGCCCCTGCGAGGGGCCCTGGCAGGACGTCACGGCGATGCTTGATGCGCCCCTCCCCCCAGCGTGAGCCCCGCCCGTCCCGGCCCCAGTCGCGACAGCAGGCCCGCCAGCAGGACCCACAGCCGGGGCTCCCTCTCGAGTCCCGGTGCCCTCAGCGCCCGGTGCAACGCGACGAAGTCCCGCGCCACCTCCGGGTCGTCGAGCACCGCGCAGCCTCCGAGCAGCAGCTCTTCTCCGGGAGGCTCATCCTCCGATTCCGGCCCCGAGGGAGAAGAACCGCCCAGGAACGCGGCCGGCACGAGCATTCCGCACAACACTCCCGGCCGCCCGCCTTCACCGCGCAGCGCGTGGACCTCTCCCGGGGGAATGACGACCAGACTCCCAGGCAGGGCTGTCAGACGAGCGCCTCCACATGACACCTGCTGGACATGTCCGGCATCCAGCGTGAGCTGGAGTTCGTCGTGGACATGCAGCGCCTGGGAGTTCGCTCGGCCACTCACCCGATACAGCACCAGCCCTGGATACGACACCGGGCGCCAGACCTGCGCCGTCGCATAGCCGTCCCATTCCGTCGCCATGGCCTGCTCCCGCCCCGTCATGCACGGGTGTCAGGAAAGCTAGACGCGACGACATGCCCTCACAGCTGGCCGCGAGGCCCCGGGTTGCTGTCCGCTGCCGGGCAGTCCCCTTCAGCCCGGCGCGACAGGCGCGGGCTCGCCCACCAGGACGCGTGCACGGCCGTCCATGGAGAGCTGCACCTCTTCCACCGTGGCGAAGCCCGCCGTGCGAGCCAGCTCGGCCAGGTGCCGCATCCACGGGTTGTAGGGCATGCCGTTGTCGGAGCAGCAGGGCACCACGGCGAAGGGAAGGCCGTGCCGGGCCGCGTACTCGATGATGATGCGAGTGGCGCCATCGGGGTGCATGCCCACCACCAGCTCCGCGTCGCACGGCTCCTCCAGCGTGAAGGGGCGCTGGGCGTACGTCACCGGCAGGTGCTTGTGCCGCAGGTCGAAGGTGGTGACGGCCCGGCCGCGCCGGGTCAGCGCCTCGTTGAGACGCCCCTGGCCTCCCGCCACGTCGAAGACGCGAGGGGCCACGAAGCGCGACACGATGAAGTCCGCGAAGAGGTCGAAGCGACGCTTGTCCGCCATACCCGGCCTCCTCTACCCGAGCCGGACGCCAAGTGCACGTCCCCCGCCGCCCGCCCGCTCCTCAGGCGCCGAGGCACACCGTGGCCAGGAGTCGCTCGATGACGAGCCGCCCATTGCCGGAAGACTTGAGCGACAGGTCCGCCTCCGCGCACGCCACCAGCGAGCCCAGCAGCTCCTTGCGCTCGTAGCCGGCGGCGGCCTTCATGCTGAACGTGAGCGCCCAGGCGTTGGGCATCTTGCGCCGCGTGCCCTTCAACTCCGCCTCCAGCTTGGGAAACACCCGGGCCTCCACGTCCTTCGCGGTGCGTGGGGGGGTGCCCCCGGCGTAGCGGAACATCCACTCGTGGGCTTCCAGCAGGCCGCGAACGATGGAGGCCACCGCGCCCAGCAACTGGAGCGCATGGGTCCCCTGCCCCATCGCGTCCTCGGCGTACGACAGCGCGCCGCGGAAGTCCCGCTTCTGGAGCGCCTCGGACAGCTCGAAGAACTCCTCCTCGCGAGCGTGGTGTACCAGCGAGACGACATCGGAGCGCTCGATGGCCGGCCCGTCCGAGTAGGTGGCCAGCTTCTCCAGCTCCGACTGGAGCAGGCGGATGTTGCCGCCGACGCGCTCCTTGAGTTCCTCCAGCGCGCCGGGCCCCAGCTTCTTCTTGAAGGGCGCCAGGAACTCCTTGGCGATGTCGGAGAGGTCCAGGTCCTTGTGGCGAGCGGCCACCTTGCGCTCGACGACGTGGCCCTTGTCCTGCACCAGCTTCACCAGCGGATTCTTCGCGTCCACCTCCGTGGCCGCCATCACCAACGAGTGCCCCGCGGGGACGCCCTTCTGGATGAGGTCCATCAGCACCGTGGCGTCGCCCTCCGGCGCGGTGATGCGCTCCTCCTTGCAGAAGGCGGCGGCCTCCTTGAGGAAGGCCACGTCCGCTTCGGCGAGGTCGACGTTCAGCTCTTCCTTCCACTGCTCCACCGACGGAGCGCCAGACGCGGACGGGTCCAACCGGTCCACGCCCCACCCCGCGCGCGCGGCCAGCGCCAGCAGTCTCCGCGCGCCTTCCTTGCGCTTGCCCGCCTTCCACGCCTCGCGAGCCTTGGCCAGCGGATCTCCCCGCCCCTTCTTCGGCGCGAGGAACTCCGGGTCCCTCACGACGACGACCTTGCGGCCAGGGAACAGCGGCATGGTGGCCAGCTCCTGCGCCACCTCGCGCGGGCTGCCCGCGTCCAGCGTCACCAGGTTGAGCCCCACCGCCGCGTCGGGGACGAGCACCTTCACCAGCTCGTCCGCGCCCTTGCGGACCAGGTACTCCTCGCCCCACAGCAGGTACAGCGGAGAGACCTTGCCGGCCTTCACGCCCGCGAGCACGTCGTCCAGGTCCGAGCTCATCGTGCGGTCTCCGTGAACAGGTCGATGAGCATCCGCTCCAACTGCAGCCGGGGCGCGCCGTTGCGAGCCACCGCCGCGCGCGCCGCCTCCAGCAGCGCGTGACGACGGTGCAGCCCCGCATCGGAAATACGCGAGGCCACCTCCACCGCCAGCGAGCGCAGGTCCCGGTTCGCCAGCGAGTCCTCGCGACCGGCCCTCACCAGCGCCACGTCGCGCGTCCACAACACCAGCAACTCCAAGGTCGCCTCCGCGTCCTCGCGCGAGCCGCCGTGCTCGTCCGCGAAGCGCAAGAGGCCCACCGCGTTCTCGCCGCGCAGGGACTCGAAGGCGGTGACGACGTCCTTGCGTCGCGCCAGCGCTTCCACGTCCAGCGCCAGCGCGCGGCCCAGGCTGCCACCGGCCATGATGGCCGCGAGCTGCGCGGTGTCAGCGTCCAGCTTGCGCTCGGTGCGCACGCGCTCGGCGACGAGCTCCACGGAGAGCGGACCGAAGTGCACCTTGCTGCACCGGCTGCGGATGGTGGGCAGGAGCTTGTCCATGGCGTTGGCCACCAGCACCAGCGTGGTCTCCGACGGAGGCTCCTCCAGCGTCTTGAGGAACGCGTTCTGCGCCTGCACGTTCATCGCCTGCGCGGAGATGACGATGGCCACCTTGCGACGAGACTCCAGGCCGCGCAGGGCCAGCCGCTCCTGGAGCCCACGAATCTGCTCCACGCGAAGTTCACGACTCGGCGTGCCCGTGAAGTCCGAGCGCCCCGCCAGCCCGCGCGACACGCGCTCATCGTCCGGCATCACCCACGTGACGTCGGGATGGAGTCCGCGCGCCACCCGCACGCAGCTCGCGCAGGCGCCACAGCCCACGTTCGGCTGCTCGGGGCAGGTCAGTGCCTGGGCGAGCCCCACGGCCGCGAGCTCCTTGCCCACCCCCTCCGGCCCAGCGAAGAGATACGCATGGTGCACCGCACCACCGCGAAGTGCCGCCTGAAGTGAATCAATCGCGCGGGGCTGTCCCAGCACCGATGCGAGCGTCATGGCGCGTGTATCCCTGCTTGCGCGCCACGCGTCAACCGCTGCCTTGACCCTCATGCGAGCGCGGGCCAGAGTCGGGGGGCTTTGCTGCCTTTCCTCCAGAGCAATCTGTCGCTGGCCGTGGGAGCGGTCCTGGTCCTCCTCCTGCTGGGCGCGCGAGCCTCCAGCGGCGACGCGGACCTGAAGCGGGACCTCACCGGGGCCCTCCGACTGCTGGTGATGTTCCTCGTGGTGCGAGTGGCCGCCTGGGCCCTGCCGCACACGACGCCCCCCGGGCCCATGAAGGCGCTGCAGGTCGCCTGGATGCTGACGTTCGCCTTCGGCGTCATCCGGGCAAGCGTGGGCTTCGGGCTGAAGCTGATGCGGCTGCGCTCCTCGGGCGTGGCGACGCCGAAGATTCTTCGCAACGTCATCGACTTCCTGCTCTACACGCTGGCCGCGGTCCCCATCCTCCAGACGCAGCTCAACCTGGACCTCACGGGACTGGTGGCCACGTCGGCGGTGCTGTCGGTGGTCATCGGTCTGGCGCTCCAGGAGACGCTGGGCAACCTCTTCGCGGGCCTGTCGCTGCAGCTCGACAAGCCCTTCGAGGTGGGCGACTTCATCCGCATCGGCGAGCACACCGGACGCGTGGCCCAGGTCAACTGGCGCTCCATCCGCATCATGACGTTCCGCCGCGAGCTGGTGACGTTGCCCAACTCGATGGTGGCCAAGGAGCAGCTCAAGACCTTCTCCCAGGACCGGGAGCCGGTGGGCGTGGACGCGCAGGTGCGGGCCACCTACGACACCCCTCCCAACGTGATGAAGGCGGCGCTGCTGGACGTGGTGCGGGAGATTCCCCAAGTCCTGGTGGACCCCGCGCCGATTGCTCGCACGCTCGCGTTCGACGAGCAGTGCGTGCGCTACATGGTCCGCTTCTTCGTGAATGACTTCTCGCTCGCGGACGCCGTCACGGCGGAGGTCTACACGCGGCTGTGGTACCGGCTGCGGCGCGACGGCGTGGAGCCGCCCGTGCCCCATCGCGTGGTGCGCATGCGCGAGGATGCCCTCAGGCCGGAGCTGCCCGCGCACACCGTGCTGCGGCTGCTGCGCGCGGTGGACCTGTTCGAACCCCTGGCGGACGCGGACCTGGAGCGGCTGGGGCAGGAGGTCCACGTGCGCCGCTTCGGCCGCGACGAGCACGTCATCCAGGAGGGCGACGACGGCCGCACCTTCTACGTGCTCGCCTCCGGAGAGGTCAGCGTGCGCGCGGGCAAGTCCCAGGCGGAAGTCACTCGCCTGGGCCAGGGAGGCTACTTCGGGGAGATGTCGCTGCTCACCGGAGAGAAGCGCGCGGCCACCGTGGTGGCCCTGGAGGACTCGCTGCTGCTCGAGGTGGACCGCCCCACCTTCGCGCGGCTGTTCGCCGAACACCCCGGACTGGCCCGGCAGCTCTCCGCCATCCTGGCCCAGCGGCGCACCCAGCTGCGTGCCGTGGCCCAGGCCAGCGGCGCCGGCACGGACCCCATCCCCGCTGAAGTGGGCCGGATTCTGGGCCGGCTGCGCCAGATTTTCGGGCTGCACGCGTCGCACGAGTAGGCCCTGGAGACCCTCGTCCCCGGGGGCCCTTCGCGCCCCGGTTGGGCCTGCTCGCCCTACCCGCCAGGGAGTCCATCGGGCCGTGTCTCCGGCGCCGTCCCCGTCAGAGGGAATGTCAGACCCCTCCGGTAGTATGTCCTCATTCTCGCTACCGGAAAGGAAGTCGACATGACCACCCTTCGTGAGACCCCGTGCGTTTCCGTCAACCAGCTGGGCCAGTACCTCACCGGAACGCCGTCCCTCCGCAAGCGCATCATCCACGGGCAGCGCAACCCCGTGGACCCCCAGTACCTGCGCTACCCCGCGGCCGCCCAGGCCATCACCGAGTACCTCTGCGAAGGCCGTGACGAGGTCATCCTCCGCTACCACCAGCGCCGGCTGCTCAATGCCCAGCCCGACTCCGACTTCGACGCGCACCGGCTGGCCTTGTGCGCCGAGGCCCTCCAGCGCTGCCTCGCCGCCGCGGACGACCTCGTCTCCTGCGCCGTCGCCAGTCCGGCGGACCTGGACCCGGCGCCCCTGGAAGTCGCCGGTGTCTCCGTCAAGGTCCGGCCGGAAGTGCTGCTGCGCGGCGTGGATGCGCGCGGGCAGATGCGCTCGGGCGTGCTGAAGCTCTACTTCTCCAAGCACGCGCCGCTGGATGAGCGCGCCGGCCAGTACATCGCCACCGTGCTCCACCGCTTCGCCGAGGAGCGGCTGGAGCAGCGGGGCCCCGTGGACCCTCGGTTGGTCGGCGTGTTCGACGTGTTCGCCGGCCGGCTCTTCGTGGCGCCCAAGTCCCAGCAGCGCCGGCTGAACGACGTCCTCCTCGCGTGCGAGGAAATCGCCGGCTGCTGGAACCGGAACTGAAGGCTCGCCGGCCCCGTCCGACCCAGGCCGACACGGGGCCGGTGTTCATTTCCGGGACGCGACTTCCCGTATCCGCGAAGGCGCTTCGCGGATACGCGGGGGACCTCCCTGGGAAGCCAGGGGATTTCCTGGCGTGAGAGACTGGCACGGCCTTCGCTTTGAGAGGCCGCCATGGACTCGCTCCGCCAGGATTTCCGCTACGCGCTGCGCACGCTGAGACACTCCCCGGGTTTCACGCTGGCCGCCGTATTGACGCTCGCGCTGGCCATCGGCGCGAACACCGTCCTCTTCAGCGCCATCCACGCCATGCTGCTGCGGCCGCTTCCGTTCCAGATGCCGGAGCAACTGGTTCGCCTGTGGTGCAAGCAGGAGGTCATCAGCACCGCCTCCCTCTCGCCCCCGGAGCTGCTCGGTTGGCGGGAGCACGGCCGCGGCTTCACGGGGCTCGCGGGCTTCACCCGGCAGGACTTGAGCCGCACGGGGGGCGACACTCCCGAGCGGGTCCGCGCGGGCCGCGTCACCACCAACTTCTTCAAGCTGCTGGGGGTCGCCCCCGCCCAGGGGCGAGACTTCCTGGACGAGGACGCGCAACCTGGCAACAGCTCGAGCGTGGTGGTGGTGAGCCATCGCTTCTGGCGAAAGTCGCTCGGTGGCGCGGCGGACGCGGTGGGCTCGTCGTTGCAGTTGGACGGGCGCACCCACACGGTGGTGGGTATCCTGCCGGAGGGCTTCACCTTCCCGGAGTTCAACGAGGACGCGGACCTCTGGCAGCCCCACTGGCTGGACCCGGAAGCCCACGGCAACCACTACATGCAGGTGGTGGGGCGGATGGCGCCGGGCGTCACGCTGGAAGCGGCGACGGAGGACCTGTTGCGGGTGGCCCTGGCCATCGCCCGGACCGAACCGGGTGAGAAGCCACACAAGGTGACGTCGGCGCTGTGGCAGCAATACCTCACGTCCAGCAGCCGCCCGGTGCTGTGGACGCTTTGGGCAGCGGTGGGCTTCGTGCTCCTCATCGCCTGCGCGAACGTGGCCAACCTGCTCCTGGTACGCGCCCTGGCGCGGCAGCGGGACGGGGCCATCCGCGCCGCGCTCGGCGCCAGTCGGGGCCGCCGGATGCAGCAGGCGCTGGCGGAGAGCGTGCTCCTGGGCCTCTTCGGTGGCGCCCTGGGTCTGCTGTTGGTGCTGTGGGGCATGGAGCTGGTGCGCGCGCTGTTGCCCCAGTCGATGTTGCGCATGGCGCCCGTGGAGCTGAGTGTCCCGGCGCTGCTGTTCAGCCTCGCCCTCTCCGTGGGCGCCGGGCTCCTCTTCGGCCTCGCGCCCGCGCTGCACACCGCCGGCATGGATGTGCTGCCGCTCTTGAAGCAGTCCGGGAGCGCGGTGGGCGCCCGCGCCAACCACCCCCTGCGCAACGCTCTGGTGGCGGTGCAACTGGCGCTGGCGCTGGTGCTGCTGGTGGGCACGGTGCTGATGGTGCAGACGCTGCGCAATGTGCAGGCGGTGGACCCGGGGTTCGACGCGGAAGGCGTGCTGACAGCGCGGCTGTCACTGCCCGAGGTGAAGTACGGCACACCCGACCGGCTGCGCGGCTTCTACGGCGAGTTGCTGGAGCGCCTGCGCGCGCTGCCCGACACGGAAGCGGTGGGTCTGGTCAACGACGCGCCCCTGGGAGGAACCAACGCCAACGGAAACTTCACCCTCGAGGGCGCGATGGACCAGAACACCGACCGCTACCTCACCGAGTTCCGCGTGGCTTCCCCTGACTACTTCCGAGCGATGCGCATCGCCGTGCGCCAGGGGCGGGAGTTCGGCGCCCAGGACTCCGCGAAGGGCGCTCCCACCATCATCGTCAACGAGGCTTTCGTACGCACGTTCCTGGAGGGCGGCAACGCCCTGGGGCGCAGGGTGCGACTGGACTGGAGCGACTCCGGCTCCTTCCGCGAAATCGTCGGCGTGGTGGAGGACGTGCGCCACTTCCGTCTGACGGAGCCCGCCACGCCGGAGGCGTACCTGCCTTATGAGCAGTATCCGGTGAAGACCATGTCGGTGCTGATGCGGACGCGGCGCGAGCCGTCGATGGTGGTGTCGTCGGTGCGCCAGGAGCTCAAGGCCGTGGACGCCGAGCAGCCCATCTATGACCTGGCGCCGTTCGCGGACCGGATGGACCGCCAGCTCTCGCGGCCCCTGGCCACGGCGAGACTGCTCGCGGCCTTCGCGCTGCTCGCCGTCATCCTGGCCGGCGTGGGTGTCTACGGCGTCATGGCCTACGCGGTGGGTCAGCGCACGCGGGAGCTGGGCATCCGCCTGGCGTTGGGCGCGCATCCCAGACAGGTGCTCGGGCTGGTGATGCGCCAGGGCCTCCAGCTCACGCTGGTGGGCGTGGGCGTGGGGCTGCTGGCCGCGTTCGGCTGCATGCGGCTCCTGACGACGCTGTTGTACGGCGTGCAGGCCAACGAACCTGGCGTCTACGTCGGTGTCGCCGCGGTGCTCGCGAGCGTGTCGCTCATGGCCACGTGGTTCCCCGCGCTGCGCGCCAGCCGCGTGTCGCCGTCCATCTCGCTGCGGGCGGAGTAGCACCGCCACGACTCGCCGTGTGGGGAGGGGCGGTGCGGAACGCCCTTCCCCATCAGCGTCAAGCCCCCGGCCTCCGTCGCTCCTTGGGCTGACGAACACGTGGGTTGAGTTCACCCCATCCCCTTGCTTGGGTGACGAGGAGCGCACCAGCGGACGTCCCGGACAGTGGGCCCTTTGACGCTTGGCGATGGAAGGGTTTAAGAGTCCGCATGCACTTCGACTGGACCTTTCTGGTTCGCGTGAGCGCGCTGGTGTTGCCCGCCATGCTGCTCATGGTTCTGCATGGCGCGGCGGCGAACGCCGCGGAGACGAGCGCCCCGATGGAGAAGCTGGCGAGCCGCCGCATCTTCTTCGGACACCAGTCGGTGGGCGGCAACATCCTCGACGGAGTGAAGCAGCTTCCCGCCTCCCCGCAGGGGCTGGTGCCGCGCGTGGTGGAGGTCCAGAGCCCCACCGAGTCGCTGGCGCCCGGCACCCTGGCCCACGCGATGGTGGGACAGAACGAGAAGCCCGAGTCGAAGATCGCCGACTTCGAGCGGATGATGGACGCGGGGCTCGCGAAGTCGACGGACGTGGCGTTCTTCAAGTTCTGCTACATCGACTTCAACGGGGCCACGGACACGCGCGCGCTGTTCGAGAAGTACCGCGTCGCGATGGAGGGCCTGAAGGCGCGTCACCCGGGCACCACGTTCGTCCACGTCACCGCGCCGCTCACCACGGTGCAGCGAGGCGCCAAGGCGTGGCTGAAGGAGCTGCTCGGCCGACCGGTGTGGGGCATCGCCGAGAACGTGCAGCGCGAGACGTTCAACGAGCTGATGCGCAAGGCGTATGGCGGCAAGGAACCCCTCTTCGACCTGGCGCGCCTGGAGTCCACGGCGCCCGACGGGACACGGGAGACCTACGAGCTGAACGGGCAGACGTGGCCGGCGATGGTGCCGGGCTACTCGGACGACGGCGGCCACCTCAATGCGACGGCGCAGGCGCGGCTGGCGAAGGAGCTGCTCAACTTCCTGGCGGGCCTGCCCGCGCCCGTCGTGCAGCCTCCCATCCCCGCTGTCCAAGCCACGCCGTGACATGATGCCGTTCCATCAATCACTGTCGCGCGAGCTCGGGGGCCTCCTGTCCCGCCTGAAGTTGAGGCGATGTCAGGAGGTGGGGGACTCGCCCACGGTGCTGGGCCGCGTGTGGATTCACGGCGCGGGCCGCGTGCACGTGGGCTCCCGCGTGGTGCTGGATGGACGGCTGGCTCCCATCGAGCTTCACGCCATGTCCAGCGACAGCCTCATCATCCTGGGGGACGACGTCGCCATCGAAGGCGGCGCCTCCTTGGAGGCCCTGAGCTCCATCACCGTGGGCCCGGGCGCGAGGCTGGGGGCATTCATCAAGGCGATGGACAACCAGCACCACCCGCTGAGGGGCAACCGCCACGAGCGGCCTCCGTCGGTGCCGATGGTCATCGCGGAGGGGGTGACGGTGGGCAGCCGCGCCATCCTCCTGCCAGGAGCGCAGCTCCAGAAGGGCTGCACCGTGGCGCCCGGCACCGTCATCTCCCGCAAGATTCCCGCGGGCGTGACGGTGGGCGGTGCGCCCGCCCGGGTGTTGCGCAGGGAGGTGACGGGATGACGTCGCGAATGCCATTCGTCCGGGTGCCTGCCGTGGTGGCCCAGTTGGAAGCGCTGCGCAAGTCCGTGGAGCCTCGGGCCCAGCGCGCGGTGGCGATGGTGCGCGCCCGCTGGCTGTTCCGCGCCGTCCAGTCGGTGGGGCACAACGTGGCCGCCTACGGGCCCATCTCCGTGCACAACGCGGGGGAGATGGTGCTGGGAGACCGGCTCACCTTCGTGGGCGGAATGCTGCCCAGCTCGCTCGTGTGCCATCCGGGCGCGCGCCTCAGCATCGGCGAGGAGACCCAGTTCAACTACGGTGTCTCTCTGGAGGCGTGGAAGTCGGTGAGCGTGGGAGCCCGGTGCATGTTCGCGTCGTTCATCCGGGTGGGAGACCGGGATGGACACCACACCGCGCCCATCGTCATCGAGGACGACGTCTGGGTGGCCCATGGCGCCATCATCATGCCCGGGGTGCGCGTGGGGGCTCGCTCGGTGGTCGCCGCCGGCAGCATCGTCACCCAGGACGTGCCGCCCGACACGCTGGCCATGGGCAATCCCGCACGCAACATGAGCCTGGAGCTGGTTGCTCGCGACACAGGCAGCTGAGCGCCTCAAGCCTTTTTCCCGGGTGCGTCTTCTTCACGCCCGGATTGCTTCCGCACCCTTCCACCGTATTTCCAGACAGGACTTCCTACCGTGAGCATTCGTGAACGCATTCGTACCTTCATCGTCGACACGTTCTTCGTGGACGAGTTCGGCGATGACGACTCCTTCCTGCGCAAGGGCCTCATCGACTCCACGGGGATGATGGAGCTGGTGGCGTTCCTGGAGCAGGACTTCGGCATCAAGCTGGAGGACAAGGAGCTGGTGCCGGAGAACCTGGACTCGCTCACGCGCGTCGTCGCCTTCGTCGAGCGCAAGCAGCAGCGCCTGCCGCAGGTCGGCTGAGAGCGAGGGCGCCATGTGTGGCATCGCGGGCTTCACCTACCCGGCGGGAGGGGGCGCCGGGGCCGCGCGGACGGAATCCGCCGAGCGGCTGCGCCGGATGACGGCCAGCATCCGCCACCGGGGCCCGGACGCGCAGCGGGCCCTGTTGCTGGACGGCGTGGCCCTGGGCCACACGCGGCTGTCCATCGTCGACCTGGAGGGCGGACACCAGCCCATGCGGGACGCGGCGACGGGGCTCACCGTCGTCTTCAACGGGGAGATCTTCAACCACGTGGAGCTGCGCGAGCAGCTGGCGGGGCAGTACGCCTTCCGCACGCGCTCGGACACGGAGGTCATCCTCGCGGCGTTCCTGGCGTGGGGCATCGACTGCGTGCGCCGCTTCGAGGGCCAGTGGGCCTTCGCGCTGTGGGACCCGCGTGACGCCACGCTGTGGATGTCGCGAGACAGGGTGGGCATCTGCCCGCTGTTCTACGCGGAGCTGCCCGGGGGACACCTGGCGTTCGGCTCGGAGGCCAAGGCCCTGTTCGCCAGCGGGCTGGTGACGCCGTCCCTGGACGCGCGCGGGCTCAAGCAGACCTTCCAGCTGTGGTCGCCCGTGGCGCCGCGCACCTCGTTCGAGGGCGTCCGGTTGTTGCCGCCCGCGCACTCGGCGCGGTTCCGCGCGGGGACGTTGGAGACGTTCCGCTACTGGGACCTGGACTTCGGCGTGGAGCCGAGCACGGCGAGCGCGGAGCGCATCCAGGAGGAACTGGGCGAGGCGCTGGAGCGCGCCGTGCGGCTGCGACTGCGCGCGGACGTGCCGGTGGCGGCGTACCTGTCGGGTGGACTGGACTCCAGCCTCCTGTGCTCGCTGGCGCAGGAGCAGTTGGGCGGGACGCTGCGGACGTTCTCCGTGGGCTTCGCTCACGCGCGCTTCGACGAGCGTCAGCATCAGGCCACGGTGGCGGAGCAACTGCGCACGCAGCACCGCGTGGTGGAGATGAGGGACGGAGACATCGGCACGCTGGTGCCCGGCGTCATCTTCCACGCGGAGCAGGCGATGATGCGCTCGGCGCCCGCGCCCTTCCTGAGGCTGAGCGAGTGGGTGCGGGAGAACGGCATCCGGGTGGTGCTCACGGGAGAGGGCTCGGACGAGATGTTCCTCGGCTATGACCTCTTCAAGGAGACCAAGGTCCGGCAGTTCTGGGCACGGCAGCCGACGTCGAAGTGGCGGCCCCTGCTGTTGCGAAAGCTCTACCCCACCCTGTCGGTGAGCCAGCAGAACGTGGAGCTGCTGCGCGAGTTCTTCGGCATGGGATTGGAGGACCCGGGGAGCCTGGGCTTCTCGCATCTGGTGCGCTGGTCCAACAGCGGTCGAATCCTTCGGTTCCTCGCGCCGGATTTCGCGGCGAGCGTGGTGGACGAGGACCCGATGGCCTCGGTGCTGGCGACGGTGCCGAAACACGTGGCCTCGTGGCGGCCCCTGGCGCGCGCGCAGTACCTGGAGGCGAAGACGCTGCTGTCCGGATATCTGCTGTCCGCTCAGGGCGACCGCATGCTGTTGGGCAACGCGGTGGAGGGACGCTTCCCCTTCCTGGACACGTCGGTGATGGAGCTGGCCGCGCGAATCCCCGAGCGCGTGCGACTGAAGGGGCTGGACGAGAAGCATGTCCTCAAGCGGTTCGCCCAGGGCCGTGTCCCCGCGTCCATCCTGGAGCGCAGCAAGTTCCCGTACCGCGCCCCCATCGCCGGAGCACTGGTGGGGCCGGAGGCGCCCGCTTGGGCCAGGGAGCTGCTGGCGCCAGAGGCCATCGCGAAGGTGGGCGTCTTCGACGCACGCAAGGCGGAGCGACTGGTGGCCAAGCTGCGCGCGCCCAACGCGGCGGAGAGCGAGGCCGACACCATGGCCCTGTTCGCCATCGCGTCCACGCAGCTGCTCGCGCAGCACTTCCTCACCCCGCGTCCGTTGCCACAGGCCGACGTGGACGCCGTGGTGCTGGAGGCCGCATGAGCGCGACGGACTCCGCACCCGCGTGGGTGACTGGCCATCCTGAGCGCCAGACAGCCGCCCCTGCCTGGGGACGAGAGGGCTCATGAGCGCGACGGACTCCGCACCCGCGTGGGTGCTTGGCCATGCGGAGCGAACGCCGGACGCGTCGGCGGTGGACTCACCGTGGACGCGGCTCACGTATCGACAGCTCGCGGAACGGATGCGGGCCCTCGCGGGACACCTGCAAGCAGCGGGCGTGGTGCCGGGAGACAAGGTGCTCATCGCCCTGCCCCTGGGCTCGGCGGGCGCGGTGGCCGCGCTCGCGGTGCAGTCCCTGGGCGCATGCGCGGTGGAGCTGGACCGGGAGACGGGAGCGACGTCCGTCGACGCCATCCTCACGCAGACCGGCGCACGCCACGCCTTCATCTTCGGGCAGGACACACGCAAGTGGGCGGGCAAGCCAGGACTGGGACACCTGTACGTGGTGCACTCCGCGCGCCCACCCGAGCGGATGCTCCAGGCGCTGTCACCCGCGACGTGCACCTGGGTGCAGGAAGACGGGGCACTGGATGCAGACACCCAGGTGACGCCGCTGGACGCGCTGCCCGCGACGCCGGCCCACGCCCACGCGTCCATCGTCTACACGTCTGGCAGCACGGGCACGCCCCGAGGCGTCATCCAGACCTTCGGCAACATCGCCGCGAACACGCGCTCCATCGTCGAGTACCTGGGCCTGTCCTCCCGTGACAGGGCGCACCTGGTCCTCCCCCTGCACTACTGCTACGGCAAGAGCGTCCTCCAGACTCACCTGCTCGTGGGCGGCTCGGTGTTCCTGGACCCGCGCTTCATGTACCCGCAGGTCGTGCTGGAGGCGATGGCGGCGGAGAAGTGCACGGGCTTCGCCGGCGTGCCGATCACCTTCGAACTCCTGCGCAGGCAAGCCGGCGCGGAGGCCCTGTCGAAGCTGAGGCTGCGCTACGCGACACAAGCCGGCGGCGGCATGTCGCCCGAGACGATTCAGTGGACGCGTGACGCGCTCTACCCCGCCGAGCTGTACGTCATGTATGGGCAGACCGAGGCCACCGCGCGACTGAGCTACCTGCCACCGACCCGCGCCACGGAGAAGGCCGGCTCCATCGGCGTGGCGATTCCCGGCGTCGAGCTGCGCGTGGTAGGCGAGGACGGCAAGGCACTGCCCACGGGCGAGACGGGCCACCTGGTGGCGCGCGGCGCCAATGTGACGCCGGGCTACCTGGGCGCTCCCGAGGAGACGGCGGCCATCCTCAAGGATGGCTGGCTCTGGACGGGCGACCTGGCGTGGCGGGACGCGGACGGCTTCATCTTCCTCGTCGGCCGCGCCAAGGAGATCCTCAAGGTGGGCGGCCACCGGGTGAGCCCCGCGGAGATGGAGCATCAGCTCGCGCGGCATCCCTCGGTGCGCGAGGTCGCCGTCGTCGGCGTGCCCGACGCGCTGGGGGGTGAGGCGGCCTGCGCCGTGGTGGTGCTCCAGGAGGGCGTCGAGGTGAAGGAGGACGACCTGCGGCGGTTCTGCAGGGAGTCGCTGCCGGCGCACAAGGTGCCCCGGCACGTGGTGTTCGTGGAGGCGCTGCCGCGCGGGCCCAGCGGGAAGGTGCTCAAGGCGGAGCTGCGCACCCAATATTCGTCGGTCGGTTCTTCGTGAAGGGATTGAGAGGGGTCCACACAATGAGTTTCTCCAAGCAGGTGCTGGAACTGGATTGGGAGGCGAAAGCCACCGAGCTGTCCGAAGGGCTGCGCGAGACGGTGCTGAAGAAGCTGCGCAAGCGCGGCCTCGTGGTGGCCATCTCCGGCGGCATCGACTCCGCATGTGTCGCGGCGCTGGCCGTGCGCGCGCTGGGGCCCGAGCGCGTCTTCGGCATCCTCCTGCCAGAGAAGGACTCCAGCGGATGGAGCTCTCAGCTGGGCCGCAAGCTCTGCGAGAAGCTGGGAATCAAGTACCAGCTCCACGACATCGCCCCCATCCTCGAGGCCGCCGGCTGCTACCGGCAGCGCGACGAGGCGGTGCAGTCCGTCTTCCCGGAGTTCACGCCCGACATGAAGTGGAAGATTGTCATGCACGGCGACCGGCTGAACACGGACGCGGTGAACTTCTTCTACGTCGTGGTGCAAGTGAATGGCGAGGAGCGCCGCTTCCGGCTGCCGCCCCAGGCGTATACGCAGATTGTCGCCGCGACGAACTTCAAGCAGCGCACGCGGAAGATGATGGATTACTTCCACGCGGACCGGCTGAACTTCGCGGTGGCGGGCACGCCCAACCGGCTGGAGTATGACCAGGGCTTCTTCGTGAAGCTGGGCGACGGCGCAGCGGATGTAAAGCCTATCGCCGGCCTCTACAAAACCCAGACATACAAGCTGGCCAAACACCTGGGCGTCATCGACGAAATCACCAGCGGCGAGCCGACCACGGACACGTTCAGCCTTCCCCAGTCGCAGGAGGACTTCTACTTCTCCGTGCACTACTCGCAGCTGGACTTGCTGATGTGGGCCAAGAACCACGCGGTGTCCACGGAAGAAGCCGCGCAGGTGATGGGCCTGACGCCCACGCAGGTGCAGCGCGTCTACGACGACATCGACCAGAAGCGCCGCAGCACGGCCTACCTCCACTCGCCGCCGCTGCTGCTGGAGAAGGTGCCGGAGCTGGAGCCGTACAAGCTCGGCTGAGCCCTGAGCCCGCCCGAGTGGCGGGAGGCACTCCACCGCCTCCCGCCCGGCGCGCGGCTCACTCGAACTCGTCGCAAGCCTCGGCGCGGACAGGAATGCCCTTTCGCGCGTCGTCGCGGACGTACAGCTCGCCCTTGCGGAAGAAGTCCTGGCCGCCCTGCAGACGCACCACGTTGCGCTTCGCGTCCGCCACCGACCACTGCAGCGTCTCGCGCGAACCTCCCGCGTACGCCACCTCCAGCGTGGACGCACCAGCGGTTCCCGCCTTCACGGCCGTCAGCTTGCCTGCGAGGCTGTCCTGCCCGAAGTCGACCTCCAAAGCGCCGTCCGACTTCACCGTCACCGCGGGGATGGCCGAGCCACAGGGCTGGTCGATGACATAGCCCTTCCCCTTGCGATGCACCTGCACCCACCGGCCCACGAGCGCCTTCACATCCATGGCGCCCGACGCCGCGGAGGCCTCGCCACCCGCGCGCACGGGACAGTCCAGCTCCGAGTACGCCAGCTGCCCCACCCGCACCTGCTTCCCCTGGACGACGCGCACGGGCACCACGTCCGGCGGCGGTGACTCCGCGAACACCTGCACCGAGTCACCCGAGGCCAGCGCCACGCCGCGATTCGCCCCATCCACCGTCTTCAGCGCCGCCTGCGCCGCCTTCACCTTGCACGTCGCCAGGGCCGTCGAGGATGAGCGCGCGAAGCCGTCCTGGCCGGACCACCCCGCCCCGCAGCACCCCGTCCCCGGCCCCTTCAACACCAGTCGCTCGGATTCCAGACTCAGCGTCCAAGTGCCTCCAGGTTGAAAAGTAGACAGTGTCCAATCCTTCGCGGACTTCTTCCGCACGGACAGGGTGCAGTCACATTCACCCATGCCCTGCCCTTGTGGAAAAGTTGATGTGTATTGGACGAGCGTCTGGTTGTCGCCCTCGAGCACCGCGAGGGTGCCGCCCTCTCTGGCATAGACGCCGGTGAGGGACTGTTGCTGCGCGGCGGCAAGAGTGGCCCACAGACACAATGACGCGCCTGCCACGAGCCCATAACGCAGTGCATTCATTCGCGACTCCTTGTTCGAGTTCCGCGGGGAATGGCGCCTGTCCTAGCTCTGGCGCACCCAGGAAGTCAGTCAATTCCGTGGGGGGTCGAGGCAACTCTAATTCTCAGCGCTCGACAATCCTGACATCTGTTGTTCCCACACCCCCATCGTTTCCAATCGCGGAGCGCCCATGTCCCCCCGCATTGAAGGTCGTCAGCAGACGTACTCGCCCACTTCGACGCAGGCCTCGGGCCTGCCGCAGGGCCGTGACGCGCAGTTGAACCTGCAGCAGCTCTGGCCGTACATCGAGAAGTACGCGCAGAAGTACGGCGCGGACCCGAAAGTCCTCGCGGGCATCGTCGCGCAGGAGTCGTCGTTCAAGAACCACGGCGTGCACCAGGACGGCACGGGCCACGGGCTCATCGGCCTGGACGACAACGGCCTGCTGCCCTCGTTCGAGAAGTGGTCCGGCATGCAGGTGGGCCGCGGGGCGAACGCGCAGACGATTCCGCCCGAGAAGCAGATGGAGTTCCTCGCGAAGACGATTGGCGATCTGACCAAGAAGCACGGCAGCAGCCTGGCCGCCGCGCGCGAGTGGCACCGGGGCGCTGGCAACATGAACGACGCCCGGGGCCAGGACTACCAGAACAAGATCCAGAACCACATGAACACCCTGTTCCCCGGCGGCAAGACGCCGAGCGGAACGACGGCCAACGTGCCCGACAGCACGGTGACGGGTGGCAACACCAACAACAACACGCCGGGCGCCAAGCCGGGTGTGGCGGCGAACCAGGCGGACCCGCGCAAGCCGGTGGGTGAGTCGGACTATCAAATCAAGAAGGGTGACACGCTCTGGGGCATCGCCTCGAAGCTCAAGGGCCAGGGCATGGAGGGCTCGCACTGGGATGTCATCAACCAGATTCGCGAGATGAACCCGAAGATCACCGACCCGAACCTCATCCTCGCGGGTGACTCGCTCAAGCTGCCCGGGGTCGCGGGCAAGGACCAGAGCACCTTCACGCCGGGCACGAACAAGCCGGGGCCGGTGGACCTCAACCCGAAGCCCACGGGCCCGCAGGCCACGGACGGCGCCGCCCCTGTCACGGGTGACGGCCGCGTGGACCCGAGCAAGGTTCCGCAGATCAGCCAGTACAACCCGGCGGGCAAGAACGGCTCGTACACGAACGGCCCGGCGAACTGCGGCCCCACGTCGATGGCGCAGATCGCCCGCGCCAACGGCTACGGCAAGGACATGACGGACGCGCAGCTCATCAACCACCTGGGCAAGATTGGCGGCACTTCGTCCAACGGCACAGGCGTCAACGGCATCTCCGCGATGGCGAAGGCGATGGGCAAGGAGTCGGTGATGAAGGGCCCCGGCGCCAATGTGGAGTGGATCACCGAGCAGCTCAAGGCCGGCAAGCTGGTGGTGGCCAACGGCGACTACCACGCCATGCCGCCGCACCAGAACGAGGGCCGCACGTCCGGCCACTACGTCACGGTGGCGGGCATGGATTCCAAGGGCAACTTCATCGTCCGGGACCCGGCCGATGCGAACGTGAAGACGATTACGCCGGAGCAGATGAAGCACTTCCTGAGCTCCAACCCCAACGGCGGCTACCAGATGGCCATCGGCTGATGCGGATGGAGTGAAGTAGGCTTGCGCGGACCGGCACTCCCTGGGTGTCGGTCCGTTGCGTTTCCACACCCCGAGGTCCCGCGATGACGCAGAGCAAACCGACGCACACCTGTCTCTCCTGCAAGAAGACCGAAGGGGGCGAGGTGATTGGCTCCAACTACATTTCCACGGGCGAGAACGGGATGATCGTCCGCTTCTGGATGTGTGACGCATGCGCCCTGACGATGGGACCCGACCAGGGCCCCATCGACATGGACGAGCCCGCCGGGGCCGCACAGCAGGGCTGAGACGCGCCCTCGCGCGGGGCGAGGAGCCGCGCGAGGGCCCGTATCGGAGGGTGGCCAGGAGCCCACGACGGGGTGGAGCACGGGCAGCAGGCGGGGTATGGAATACGGCGTCCCCGCCCCCGTCGGAGAAGTCATGAACAAGCTCCTTGGCCCTGTGTCCTTCGTCCTCGCCTCGGCCGCGCTCGCGGTGGCCCTCTGGGCCCCGGGGCGTACCGAGGCTCCCTCCGCCTCCGAGCGGCCCGAGCCTGTCGCCGCCCTGCCCGCCAGCCAGGAAGGCCTGGAGCGGCGCATCCAGGCGCTGGAGGACACCACGCTGAGCCTGTCCCGGCGCCTGATGGAGCTGGAGCGGCGGCCGGCGGTGGCCGGGACGGACGGAGGTGGCGTCGCGGCGCCCGCGCTGACGGCCGAGCTGGATCAGCTCCGCGCGGAGGTGCGGGGGCTGATGACTGGGGAGACCCTGAGCACGGAGGGTGGCCGCGAGGCGCTGAAGGACGCGATGCGTTCGGTGCAGGAGGAGATGCGCACCGAGCAGTTCCGCTCGCGGCAGGAGGAGTGGATGCAGGCGCAGGTCCGCTCGACGGCTCAGCGCACGGAGCGAATCAAGCGGCTCGTGTCCGAGGCGAAGCTGAACTACTCCCAGGAGCAGGAGCTGACGCGCCGGTTGGAGGCCGAGGAGACCACGCGCAACACCCTGTTCGAGGAGGTGCGCACCGGCACGAAGAATCCGCGTGAGATTCGCCAGGCGCTGCGGACGCAGCGGGAAGAGACGGACCAGGCGATGACGGCCCTGCTCGATGAGGGCCAGCGAGCCAAGTACGACGTGATGCGGCGCGAGGAGCAGATGAACTCCCGGCCCCGTGGCAATCGTGAGGGTCGGTCTCAGGACCCGTAGTCTGGGATTGAGAGGAGCTGTCCTGGCAGGGCATGTGCCGGCAATATGCGCCCATGCCCATGGCGCTCTTCCTTGTCGTCGCAACGTTGCTCTCCGCCAACGACGTCCCTCGGGCGTCGCTTCCCCTGGCGGAGACAGCCGCGGACCACTGCATGTATCAGGTGGCGCTGGACATCCTCGCGAAGTCGCCGACCGCCGAGCAGGAGTCTCGCCAGGGGAAGATGCTCAAGGCACGACTGCTCATTCAGCTCCGGAAGGGCGAGGAGGCGATTGGGATTCTCCAAGCCCTGGAGACCTCGAGCAGCCGCGAGGAGGAAGCAGACCGGTACCTGGCGCTCGCCCTGGCGCAGAGCGCCGCCGAGAAGCTTGGAGCGGCGGAACAGTCACTCGACCGCGCGGCGAAGGCAGGCGCGGACCGTGACCTCGTCGAGAGCGCGCGAGCGGGGCTGCGCATCCAGGCGAAGCGGTTCTCGGACGCGGAGAAGATGCTCCGAGCGGTCCTCAAGCGCTCGCCACTGCTCTCGGGCGCGCTCTACAATCTGGCGGTCATTCGCGTGCAGCAAGGCGAACTCGCTGAAGCCGCTGCCCCTGGTGCGTCAGGCCTGGCATGCGGGGCTGCAAGACCCCCAGGAGCTCAAGAACGACCCCGACCTGAAGAAGATCAGGGAGACCCAGGGGCTCATCGATGACCTCCTGTCCGCGCAGCCCGCACGCTGTGGAACCTACTGATAGGCATCTTCGATACGCCAGAGGTCCCTTCCCAAGGTGATGCATCGGGAATGGGCGCGATCCGGTTCGATGGACAGGTTGACTACGCCGCTGCTCTTTCGAACTCGGCCGGCGCGGCGTAGCCGATTGCCGAGTACAAGCGCTGCTGATTTTAGAAGACCTCGATGTAGTCGAACAGCTTCATCTTCGCGTCGTTGGCGCTCTCGAAGACTTCTCCCAGCTCGTTCTTCAGCGTGCTGAACCAGCTCTCCATGGCCGCGTTGTCGTAGCAGTTGCCGCGGCGGCTCATGCTACAGACGATGCCGTGCCTCGCCAGAGCGTGCTGGTAGTCCTCACTGGCGTATGTGGCGAATTCAATCGGTCGTCGCAACACTCCAAGAAGGAGATGTCGCGATGGGTGCAAGAGGACGTCGACGTGCGGAGCGGGCCGGGCGCGCACGGATGTCGTCGTCCGGCCGTCTATCGGTGGGCCGGCGTAAGCATCGACAGCGCTTCTGGGCGGCCATCGCCCGAGGCATTTCGAGTGAGGAGGCTGGGGCAGCGGCCGGCGTGACACCGGAAGTCGGTCCACATAGTCCACGTCCGTGCCGGGGGCGAAACGCACGCGCGCTCCAGCGGCGCCAATGACTTCCAGCATCGCCGCCTCGAACGCTGGCTCGCTGCTCACCTGCACCGGGAGCATGCGAACGGCCGGCTCGGCCTTGGGGCGCACCTGACGCCGCCGGCGGTAGACCCACGATTGCCCCGGTGCTCAGCCGCAACCCCCGGCGTCCGGCAAACTCCCGCTGCGTCAGCCCGCTTGCTTCGAACTCCTCTGCGACGCGCACCCACTCCGGCTTCTCAGCTCTCTTCCGCATCCATCGAGGGATGACCTGCCACGCTCATCCCGGCAACGCCCCGCAGCACGTCGTCCGTCGGACGGATACACAACGGTAGCCAGAACAAAATCTATATCGAGGTGACGGTGCGGCAGCATTCCACTGGCAGTCGCTCCCCGCCCGCGCAAGATATGCGTCCACGAAGCTCACAACTAACTCTGACGCTACGCCCCCTGGAAACAGTTGACAGAAATCGTACGTTTCGAGTCTAAGCGCCCTACTGTTCCAACAATCCGGGAGAGGGCATGCGCGTGGGCGGCAATTTGTGTCGAATGGTGGGATTGTCTGCTCTGATTGGCTTCACAGCCTGCACGGACGACATGCCTGTCAGTGAACCCCAGTCGCCAGCCGCGCCGCGAGTCCTGACGGAACATCGCACCGCAAAGCCAGGCAATGGCAGCAAGGCCGTGGGGGAGGACTGCGCCAGTGGCTCTCACTCGGACTGCACTTCCGGACTGTGTCTGAAGGTGGCCATCCAGAACAGTGCGCCACCGCAACACGGCTACGTCTGCAGCAGCACCTGCCAGCAGTCTTCGGACTGTCCGGCCCAATGGCGATGTCAGTCCATCATCCCTTCAGGACACGAGCGGGTCTGCGTCCCTGAGCGCGAGTAATCCACGCCCTCGGGCGCACCGCCTTGCCGTTTCTCCACTTCTGGCCGCCTCTTCCAACGTCGCGCCAGACCCTTGAATCTCCGCTTCTCGAAAGAGCCGCTTCCCGCTCTGCCCATTGGACTTCGCACCATGCCCCTGCCATTCCGCATCGGCCTTCTTCTGCTCTTCCTTGCCGCTCTCTTGCTGCCCAGTCCCAGCCGTGCAGCGGCCACGTGCAATGGCAGTGGATTCGGCGCGAGATTCTGTCTGGGCAGCACGGCATATGCCCGCTGCCATTGCGATGGCAAACCAGGATCCGGAAACGCGGACCTCATCAATCCCATTGATGGCGTGTACCACCCTGAGACCCAGTCGTGGTCAGCCGTATGCTGGAGCCGTGGCCTCTTCCCGCCATTCGAGTGCAGCGATCTCCCCCCCTCGGAGTCCGGCTGCGACGACGCCTGCTTCAACCCGCCCCCGGACTGCGAGGACGGCAAGAACTGCAGCTGCGGCCCCAACGGCGAGACGCTTCCCGTCATTGGAGACCCGGTGCACGCCGTCACGGGTGAAAGCATTCTCGTCGAGACGGACCTGACCCTCGGCGGAAGCCTGGCACCCACCACATTCACCCGCCGCTACACGTCCTCGCCGCTGACGTGGCTCAACGAGGGACTGGTCCACTCCCTCCCCAAGCCCTTCGGCAGCAGTCCTTCCAACGCCTCCACCCTCAACTGGTGGCACGACTACTACAGCTTCGTCTACGTCTCCTCCTCGCGCTGGGCCGTCGTCAAGGAGACGGGCGCGGTGACGCGCTTCACGCCCTGCACCGGCATTCCTTGCACCGCGACGCCTTCAGGCGGCTCCCTCAGCAAGAAGGAGCGCCTCCAGCGGACTTCCTCGGGCTTCATCCTCACGGACTCCGAGGGGCGCAAGCGCTACTTCGAGGCAAAGCACGTCGAAGCGGGCAGCACCCGCGAGCGCTACTTCCTGAGCAAGCTCATCGCCCAGAACGGCGCGCAAGAAGCCGTCCTCACCTATGCAGCCCCCCCAGACCTCTCCTGTCCGGCAGGAGGCACTGGCAGCGCCGCCGGCGTGCCCTACCTCGCCTCCGTCCAAACGCCCTCTGGTGGATTGGACTTCCAGTACACCCAACTCAGCTCGGCTCCCGGAAGCGAGTGCGTCATCCGTAGCCTGAAGCGACGGGGGGAGTCCACGCCCGCTGTCATCTATTACTATCTGGAGAACTCCACCAGCAACGAGATGCCAGGACTGCTGGCCCGGGCCGCCTTCGCTACCAAGTCGTTGATGTACGGATACTCCAGCTCCGCCCTCACCGTCTCGGTGGGCGTGGGCGGCGTCGCCCTCACCCGCCATGACTACACCTCCGGCACCACTTCCGTCGCCACGGCCACTTCCCCCGGCGAGTCCCTGACATTGGGAGCCTTGACGTCGTCCACCTGCCAGCCCGGGAGCAACTGCTGCGGCGTGCAGCCCCAGGCTCGCACCGCCACGGACGCCTACGCGGGACGGGGTGATGGGTTGACGGGCGCCTCCGGCTTCGTGCGCACCCACGAAACGCTTTCCAACGCAGACCAGACGACGTCTCCGCGCCTCTACCAGACCTCCGACGCCTGCAGCGTTGCCGGCGCCTGCAGCCCGGGCACCGACCGTTACGAGTGGGCTTGCGCGGCCAGCGGCCTACCCGCCTACGAGAAGGCCCGCAAGAACAAGCGCAACTTCTGGGAGGTCTACACCTACGCCTCTCCCTCGAGCAGCACTGGAATGCCAGCGTCCCTCCTAGAGAAGACGGGTCTCAAGCGTGGCGCCACGGACATGACAGGCACCGGCTCCCTCGAGGAGGAGTCCTTCGGCTACTCCTATGGCCCTCACGGAGAGCAGCTTCTCGCCTTCTCCGAGAAGCCCAGCCTCCTGGGCGCTTCCGGCCAGAAGGCTCGCACCTTCCACCGCTATGACTCCACCGGAAGGCTGGAAGCCACCATTCAGTCCGGCTGGACGCGCGCCTTCGACACCTCCACCGGCACCTGGAGCAACCAGCAGCGCTGGGTTGGCACCTTCTTTCTCACCACCCGCAGCGGCGAGTCCACGCCCGACAGCCTCGGCCGCACCCTCGAGCAGCAGGGCCCATGCTTCGTCTCCAGCGAAGCCGCCACCGCCTGCCCCTCCGGCACTCCCTTCCCGCTGACACGCACCTACTACTGGCCCGACACCGAAACCTCTCCCCGTCGCAACCAACTGCGCAAGCTCGCCGTCTACCCCGCCGGCCCTTCCAGTTCCCCTCTCGAGACGTCCTACAACGCCTACGACGCCAGCGGTAAGGTCACCGAGTCTGTCGACGCCAATGGCGTCACGACGCTCTCCTCCTACCTGGGTGACCTCCTGGTGTCTCAAACCGTCCGCGTCAGCGGCCAGCCCGACGTCGTCACCGCCTATGGCCATGATGCCGCAGGCCAACTGACGTACGTCCTCCACCCCCAAGGCAACTACGAGGTGTATTGCTATCGCCAGGGCACGACGGCCGGCTGCGTCGGCGGCACCCTCACCAACAAACTGCAGTGGAAGGCCAAGTCCTCCACTTCGACGGCCGCCACCTGGTCCGAGAAGGTGACGTACACCTACTGGCTCGACGGCACCCGCAACGAGGAGCGCTACCTCGATGCCTCGGGGGCCACGCGCCGCATCCTCTCCTACGCCGCCGACGCTCACAGGCGCCCCTCCTGGGCGAAAACCGGCACCGGCACCGGTAGCTTCGTCGCGACGAAGGGTTACGACGCAACCAACAACGCCTCTGGAGAAGGGCGAGCTTTCAACTCACCTCCGGCCTGGTGCGCCGTGGACGCCAATGGCCTGCCCACGTCCGCGGCCTGCACCACCCAACAATACGATGGCGCAAACCGGCTGCTCCGCCTGGACGAGCACCCCACCTCCTCCTCCACCAACCGGACGTGCTTCAGGCACGACGCCCACGGCAACCTCACCAGCGTTGACGTCGGCGTGCCCGCCACCACCGACTGCGCCACCGCCACTCATTCCTCCAAGGCCTTGCGCTACCAGTTCGATGACTTCGGCAACCTCGTCGAGTCCACGATAGGCGCCATCGTCAGCAGCCCCACTCGTTACGCCCATGACGCCATGGGCAACCTGCTGGTGCGGCAGACGCCCGCCATGGCCGCGGCGCACGCGCGTGACTACCTCGGCTATTCTCATGACACCCTGGGGCGCATGCTCTCCGCCACGCACTTCTCCCCGCTCGTCCCGGGTGGCGCGGAGGGTCTCCATACCAAGGGCTACGACAACTCCGCGACACCGCCCTCCTCCTGCGGCCTTTTGACTCACACCCTCGGCCGGCTCCTCTACCAGGACGACTCCTTCGGACGCACTTGGTACAGCTATGACGCCTGGGGACGCGTCACCCAAGAGGTGCGCCTGCGCGTGGGCACTTCAACCTGCTCACCCTCCACGCCCTACTCCAATCCCCATACACTCTACGCCTACAACGCCAACGGCAATCTCACCCAGATTACCTATCCCTATGGGCGCATCATCACCTACGCCTACGGCGCAGACGCGCTCGCGGACAGAGTCTCCGGCGTCAACATCCTCACCTACGCCCCAGGCGGTGCCTCCACCGTCACTCCTGTCGTCTCCCAGGTGGCATGGGAGCCCTACGGTGGCCTGCGCGGGTACCGCACCCACTACGCAGGCACCCTGGGCAGCGTCGAGTACGCCCTGGGCGACAACGCCTCCGCCGCGCCCTCCGCCTGCCCCTCCTCCCTTCCTTCCCTCCCGGGAGACTCGACGGGACGTATTCGCGCCCTCTGGGTCTCCTCCCTCGCCTCCGGCGCCAACTTCTCTCCAGGCTCCGGCAATGGCGCTGTCTTCAAGCAACTCTATACCTGGCAGGCCGACCAGCTCGTGCGCGCCGACTCCTGCCTCCTCGGCGCCTCCTCGCCGCGCATCGAAACCTATGGATATGACGCCCAACTGCGTCTGACAGGAGCGACTGGAACCCTCTCCACCACCGGAGGCGCCTTCTCGACGCGCACCTTCGGCCTGGATGCCCGCGACAACCGCACCGCCGAGTCCAGCGAGGCGAACGGCTGGGCCTTCCAGTACAGCTCCACCCTCCCGGACCGCGTCCTCTCCCGCAACTCCACTCAGAGCGGCTCCTCCCTCGGCCACTCCTACCAGTACGACGCCGACGGACGCGTCTTTCGCAAGGACTGGCGCCAGGAGTACGGCGGCTTTGTCATCCCCGGGGACCCTCCTTTCTGGATGGACTTCGGCTCCGGCCCCTCCGCCAGTGGTGCCACCGACTCCGTCTTCAAGTCCCTCACCCTCCGCAGTCTCGTCTTCGAGTACTTCTACGACGCGGAGAGCAAGCGTCGCATCAAGGTCTATCCGACGGGCATCCACGACGAGTACTTCTACGACCGCGACAAGAGGATGCTCCTCGACCAGGGCAACCCCTCCGCTCTTCCCTCCTCCAGTCACCCTGTCGACGAATACGTCTGGCTCGATGAGCGCCCCATCGCACTCATCCGCAGCAAGCTCGATGCCTCCTGGTTCCACGAGGGAACCGCTGACTGCACCCGCCTGGGCGATTTCTCTCCCTGCGGCGTCTACCACCTCGTGACGGACTACCTCGGCAAGCCCGTCCTCATGATTGACTCCCAGGGACGAGTCACCGGCACAGGTGAGTACGCCCCCTCCGGCCACGTCAACCGCGTCAGTGTCGACATCGAAACGCCTCACCCCTACACCACCACCACCGCTGCCTTCGGCTCGGTCATGAAGCAGCCCGCCGTCTCGGGCACTTCACTCCAACAGCGCGTCCTCTTCGACAACCTCGGCCTCTTCAACCAGCAGCATGACTGTCCTTCCGGCGGAGTGCAGGGCCGCAACTCGAATGCACTGCTGTCAACGACCGACGACAGCATCGATATCCAGGACGCAACCACCAACACCCCGCTTGTCACCGTGACCTCCGTGGACTCAGGTGGAGGCAAGAACCATGGCCACCAGTGGACCCCTTGGTTTGCTCCGGGCGCCAATGGAGTCAAAGTTCACCTCAACAACTCAGGCATTGCCTATTGCGAGGAGGGCTTCGACTGCAGCGGCATCCAGTGCATCCCTGTCTGTGGCTGCAACACCACCGCCACGCAGAAAAGGCGCATCGGCGCGACCATCTCCGCCTACGAGTACCGTCGGTTCCAGACTGGGGCGACTCCGGCCTGGACGCCGCTTCGCTACCCTGGCCAGTACTTCGACGTCGAGTCCGACCTGTTCGAAAACTGGAACCGATTCTACGACCCGAATCTCGGAAGGTACCTCCAGCCGGAGCCGCTCCTTCAGGATCCGAACTTCAGCATCGTCGAGGCCAAGGAAGGACGCACGATGCCTGCCTATGCCTACGCGTTCAACAATCCGATGGCGTTCATCGACCCGACTGGCCTTCAAGGAACGTGTAGTGGAGGTCGGTGTGCTGGACCGGAGGTCCTTCCTTCTGGAGGTGCGGGAGCAGCAGGTGGGGCAGCTGAGGCGGCCGCTGCCGCTACTGCTGCTGCTGCTGCTGCCGCAGCAGCGAAGGATTGCGAGGACAAGAACCGCTGCGCTGAACACTACACAAGGTGCCAAGCAAAAGGCGGCGGGGTTATGGGTGGCCGCGTGGATGGCGAATCTCGATGCGGATCTTGCCTCAATTACTGCACATCGAACGGCTTCTGGCCGGCGGCGGTCTACTCTTGGAACGGGAGAAGAATGCCATGCCCCGGATAGTTGAGGGTCCGCAGGATCCAACCCTCCATGATTCGAACTGGCGGTCCTTCAACCTTTCCCAAGAGGCGAACAGCGCATTGGCAGGGAAGAACTGGGTGCGCTACCGGCAAGGTCTCCGGCACCTGGAGCGGGAGTACAACGGGCGCGTGCCGAATGCCTCTCTCCGGCGCTCGCTCGCGGAAGATGCGTTCTTCTGCGCGACCCACTGGAAGAGGAACCGGAGGATCGTCCAGAACGCTCTCCGGAGCTTGTTGAAGCATCCGCTGGGCGTGAACCGCTACACGTTCGTAGCGGCCGAGTACTGGAAGTGGGCTGCCGCTGTTTCCTCAAAGGATCTTCCTGAGGCGAAGCGGATGATCGCGCTGGCACGTGAGGCGATGAACACCACTGATGCCCTCACTCAGGAGAACCTGAAGCGGATGCTCGCGGTCGTGACGGCTGTACCGTCAGGCCCCAGCCGATGAGCACAACCTCAACGTTGGCCCCACCCACCTTCTCCCTCGGGGCTCAGGCTGCCTGAATGGGGTTAGGGTTGTGCTCCAGCGCCCAGGTCCGGGAACGTCCGCCGGGGCACGTGCTGGGTGGGCGTGCCCCTGAGCGTCACCCGCTTCCGTGGACACCCCTGATGTGATGGAAGGGTGTTCGATGTCGGAGAGCGAGAAGAAGCAGAGGCGGCAGCGACGTAGCTTCAGCCCGGAGTTCAAGGCCGGGGCCGTGAAGCTGGTGCTGGTGGAGGGCAAGTCCGTCGCGGAGGTGGCGAAGGACCTGGACCTGACCGAGACGGCCTTCCGCAAGTGGGTGGAGCAAGCGAAGACTGACAGAGGCCAGGGCAAGCCGGGCGCTCTCACCAGCGAGGAGCGTGCGGAACTCTCTCAGCTCCGCAAGCGAGTGCGCCAGCTCGAGATGGAGCGAGAGCTATTAATAAATGCAGCGGCCTTCTTCGCGAAGGAGATGAAGTGAAGTTCCGCTTCATCCACGCGGAGAAGGCCTCCACGTCGGTGGCATTCATGTGTCGCCAACTGGGCGTCTCCCGCTCTGGCTACTACGCCTGGGCGAAGCGGCCTGAGTCTCAGCGACAGAGGAGCGACCGCGAGCTCTGCGTGGAGGTTGCGGCCATCCATCAGGAGAGCCGCGGCACCTACGGCAGCCCTCGCGTCCATGCGGAGCTGCGCGCACGGGGCCGAAGCGTTTCTGAAAAGCGCGTCGCCCGCATCATGCGGCAAGAGGGCCTGGCGGCACGCACAAGACGCCCCTTCGTGCGGACGACCGACAGCCAGCATTCCCATCCGGTCGCTCCCAACGTGGTGGCCCGTGACTTTCTGCCTCCAGAGCCCAACCGCACCTGGGCAGGCGACATCACCTACGTGTGGACCTCCGAGGGCTGGCTCTACCTGGCCGTCGTGCTTGACCTCTTCAGCCGCCGCGTCGTGGGCTGGAGCATGAGTGAGCGCATCGACCGGCAACTGGTCCTCGCCGCACTCGACATGGCGCTCGCGGGACGGGCGGCCCCAGACCTGTACCACTCCGACAGGGGCAGCCAGTACGCCAGCGAGGACTACCGAGAGCGACTGGCTGAGCACGGCATCACCTGCTCGATGAGCCGCAAAGGCAACTGCTGGGACAACGCAGTGGTGGAGAGCTTCTTCAGCAGCTTGAAGATGGAGCTGGTCCACACGCGCAGATTCCGGACGCACGACGAGGCAACGCTCGCGCTGTTCGAATACATCGAGGTGTTCTACAACCGGAAGCGCCGTCACTCCTCACCCGGCTACGTCAGTCCCGCCGAGTACGAGCGAACGGCTGAAGCGCAGAGGCAGGAAGCGTAGTCAACCTGTCCACCGAAGCGGGTGACGCTCATCTTCTGCTTCTCCTCGTTCGCGGACATCCCGTTCTCCTTCCATCACATCTCGAATGTCTACGGAACTGGCTCTCCCGCACTTCGTGTGGACCGTAGGTTCAGATGGTGAGCAGCACTCGACGACGCAGTAGGTCGAAGTTGGCGCGGCCATACATCTGGCGCTTGAGGAGCTTGAGCTTTGTGATTTGGCCCTCGGCCTGGGCGTTGCTCCAGGGAGAGGTCAGGGCGGCCCGGACGGCATCGCCGTCCTGTTCAAGGCCCTCCGCAAAGGTTTCCACCGCGCGTACCCCGCACGCACGAGCCTCGCCCAACCACGCTTCGAAGGGCCTGCAGGACCTCGTTGGCCTTGCTGTTTGTGAAACGCCCCGCGAGCGCACGAGTTCGCAGAACCGACGGGTCAATGCGACGACACGCGACGCTTCCTCGTCCTGCTCGATGCGCGCCAACGTCGCGGTCTCCGCGGAGGTCAACTCCGAGGGCCGCTTCACGCACAGCCATGCCAGTTGCTTCGGCGAGCAGAGCGCGTCAGGGCGCGTTCCCTTCAACCACCAGTTGCCACCGGGGTAGCTGCGCGCTCCTGAGCGAGGCCGAACGGTCCGTCGCACCTGGAGCCAACGGTGGACCTGCCGCGAGGTGCCACGAAAGCCTTGAGCGCGAATCTCCCGCCAGAGTTCGCGGCCGTTCTCACACCCCGCGACTTGTCGCCACGTCAGGTACTCCAGATAAGGGTCGAGGATGCTCGGTCTGGGCACGCGCGCCGCGCGCTCGGGGAAGACTTCGGCGGCGGCGTATTTGCGCACCGTCCCTCGCGCAAGTCCCAGTGCGTGACTGATTCTCAGCAGGGGTTCCCCGGCCAGGCGACGCCGCCGTACGGCCTCGTATGCGGCAACACGCCGGGAGCGGCTCTCCTCTCGGGCTTGGGCTTCGGCATGAGTTCGCGAGAAGCTGGTGTGACGGCGTGCAGGAGGAGTATCTCCGCTCGACACATCTGGTAGCGCTCGAAGGCGGGGGTGAGCGCTGGTCATCCAGCGTTCCATCATTTGCCGTCCATTCAGCAGCAAGTGCCAGCGGTCCGCTACCTGCTGGGCCTCTGGAGCGCCCAGTGCCGCTGCTCGTGCGTACTCAGTCGACCGGTCTCTGGCGATGACTTCCACGCCGGGGTGCTGGTGCAGCCAAGCGCTCACCGTGGGAGTCGAGCGGTCTGGCAACACGTCCCGCACGCAGTGCGCTTCCAGGTCGACAATGATGGAGCCGTAGGTGCGCCCCTTGCGCAGCGCCCAGTCGTCGAGGCCCAGGACGCGAGCAGGGCTGGGCGGAGGCAGCGGGGCGCGGCGAATCAGCCGCAGGAGGGTATCGGGACTGGTGGGCATGGCCAGGGGTTTGAGCAGCCTGGCCCCAGCCTCTGCCCCGGCTGTGATTGAAACGGCGCACTGCACGGTGGCCAGCCGCCGTGTCCGCCGAGCCTGAGCGGCCAAGAGGCGCACCGGCCGCTCCGCGAACGTGCGGCGGGCGCAGTCCGGGTTTCGGCAGCAGAAGCGCCGCACACGCAGATCGAGTTGCACGGCGCGTCCTGCGGCGGGCAGGTCCGCCGGGCGTCGGACGTAGCTGCCATGCACCGCGGTACTGGGGGTCTGGCAGGAGGGACATCTTGCTCCCGTGCCCTCCATGCGAGCCCCGAGGACAACACCCGCCGCGCTACCGTGAGCCACCCGGTCTACCCGACACCCAGGAAGTGGGTACAGCGTTTCCATTCCCAGGGTGTATTCGCCCCGCTGGCGGCTTGCCGCGTCTGCCTACTCCCCAGAGGGGAACCACACGAAGTGCGGGAGAGCCACGGAACTGGGCTACTCCCAGTGGCACGCGCCAAACATCCGTTACTCCTTGAACGTGGGCGGCACTGGCCTCGGGTCGCAGGCAATGCCCGGGCACCGCTTGTTCTCCGAGCAGCTCCCATCGCAGCACTGGTACTGACGCGGCGGGCACACGGGGGTCCCAGCATCCTCCTCCACCCGTGGCGGCTCGGAGGAGACGTTCGCCTCACTCGACGCGTCTGGAGTTGGCGGGGCGGACGCATCGCGCTTCAGCTCGTCCCCGGGCCCCCTGCATCCCAGCCCGACCAGCAACACCCCGGCCACCATCCACCGCGACCACTGATTCGACTTCACGAACATTGACGTCCTCCGTGTGTCTTCGGCCTCTCCGCCATGACGCGGTGGCCCCCTTAAAAACAAGGGGCGGCCCCGGAAACCTCCCGGGACCGCCCCTCACATTTTCCATTCCGACCTCATGCCGAGGCCGGACGAAGCACTAGCTCCTGCGACGACGGCGCAGCGCGAGCGCCAGCATGGCCAGGGCCGGCATCAGCGCACTGGTGGCACTGCCACCCGCCGCGCTGCAACCACCCTCGTCCGCCAGGTTCCGCACCGTCACCGCCACTTCGGCGGGCTCGCTCGAGCTCAGGTCATCCTTCGCCCGGACGCGGAAGAGCAGCACCGTGGTCTCCGACACCTCGGGGGCGACGAAGAACGCCTCCGCGGTATCCGACTTCTCGAGCTGCACGGACGGACCCGCGACCTGCGTCCACTGCCACGTGATGTCATTGCCATCGGCGTCCTCGGCCGTGGCGCGCATCTTCACGCCCGAGCCTTCGTGCACCGTGTAGCTGCTCATCGTGGTAACCACCGGCGCGTGGTTGTCGCGCGTGACGGTGATGGTCACGATGCTCGCCGCGCTGGCCTGTCCATTGGCCGTCGCCACGAGGCTGAAGCGCAGGACGATGGACGCCCCCGTCACTTCCGGAGCGGTGAAGCGCGGGGAGCCGGTGTCCGCCCCCGTGAGTTCCACCGTCGGACCCTCGGTCTGGGTCCAGGCGAAGGTGATGTCCTCGCCGTCCTCATCCACTGCGCCGCCCAACAGCGTCACCGTGGAACCCGAGCCAACCTGCCGGTCCCCACCGGCGTCCGCCACCGGAGCACGGTCCAGCTGGCGAACGGTGATGGTGATCTCCGCCTCGCTATCGGCGATGCCGTCCGTTGCGATCAGGCTGAACGTGAAGGCGGTGTCCGCCGTCACCTCCGGTACAGCGAACGTCGGAGTGGCGCTGGTCTCGTCATCCAACGCCACCGCCGGACCCGCGGTCTGGGTCCACGAGAAGCTCAGCTCCTCGCCGTCCGCATCCGTCGAACCGGACGCATCGAGCGTGACGCTGCCAGAACGCTCATCCACCGTCGTGGGGCCGCCATCCTTCACGCGAGCCACGGCGACAGGGGGGTTGTTCACGTTGGCCACGAGGACCTGGACCACCTTGGGCTGGCTGGAGTCCGTGCCATCGCTCACCACGAGCTGGAACGTGAAGATGGTGTTCGCCGGAACCAGCGTGCTGAAGGTCGGCGTGGCCGTGTTCGCGCCGTTGAGCGTCACGGGCGGACCGCCAATCTGGGTCCACGCGTACGTCAGCGTGCTCTGCGCGGAGGCATCAGGATCGACGCTCCCCGTGCCATTGAGGGTGATGACCCGGGGGGTCACCACACCACCAGCGCCCACGACGACCTCCGTCACCGTCTGGGACAGGCCCGCCTCGGCCACCGGCGCCACGTTGCAGGTCGGAGCCGTGCCCGTGCCGGTGAAGGTCTCCGCGACGAGCGAGTAGAACGGCGTCGTGTTCGTGATGCCCCCGAGGCGGATGTTGGCGATATCCCAGCCATACGCGCCCACGCCACCGTCGGACGCATGACGGAATCGCACGCGCACCTGACGGCCCGCGAAACGCGTCCCGAAGTTGGCCGTGTACGCGGTGAACGAGGGATAGCCCACGCTCAACTGCGTGAATCCACGCAAGCCGCCCAGGTACGCATTCCCCTCATCGATCACCGCCACATTGGGCATCGGGTTCGTGGGGGAGATGGGAGGAATGAAGGGGTACCAGTTCTGCCAGGGCCCCTCGTCGACTGACAGCTCGATGGCGCCACCATCGAAGTGGACCCACGCCCCGCTGACGAACGCCGACTCGAAGCTGAAGCGGTGGAAGAAGGACAAGGTGAAGTTCGCATTCGCCGCGACATTGAACAGCGGCGACGTCAGCCGCTTGTCCAGTGCGGTCGCCTCATTGGAGGCGTGCCAGAACCCGGTCGTGGCGTAACCGTTGTCCCACATCGGACGGTAGTTGAACGTCGAGGCCACCCACGGGGTGTTCTGCGCCTCGACGTAATCCGTGTCCGACGTATTGGGCTTCTCGTCGTAGTTGACCTGGCTGCGGAACGCACGAAGGGTCGTGCCGTTCAGCAGGTTGTGCGGGAACGTCACGTCCACGCCCAGGAGCGCAAGCGCACCCGAAGCCTGCGCGGGAGCCGCCGTCAGGGCGACAGCCACGCTCGCCGTCGCCGTCGCACCGCGAGCGATGTTGCCAAACGAGAGCGAGCTGCCGCTCGAGAAGGCGCCCACGACGCCCGGGCTCGAGCCGTTGAACGCCGCGGTGGCCGTCACCGCGCTCAGGTTCCCAGCGCCCGCGTTGCGCACCGTCACCTTGAGCAGGCCCGTCTCGCCGGCGTCCAGCACGCCGTCCTTGTCGCAGCCGACGCTCGAGTCATCCAGGGTGATGCTCACCACCTCGAGGGCATCGCCCGTCTGGTAGCTCTCCACGACACCGATGTGGTCCGCGCTGTTGCGGTCCGCGACGCGCGCACCGAAGCCGGCACCCCGCTTGGCGAAGGCGCTGACGAAGCGCTGGTAGTCGGCGGGATCGCTGGCGGCGGCGACAGACAACAGCGCGTCACGCCCCTCCAGGAAGGTGGGGCTGACCGGCGTGGCCTTGTAGGCGGCGACCAGATAACGCTTCATCCGGTCCTGCGCCTCCTGGAACGGATGGGCGTTCAGCAGGCTCGCGTAGCACTCCCACAGCATCGAGGCCCAGACCTCGCCCGAGTTGTGGACCTCCGCGTTGTTCCCGCCCCCGTTGGTCGGGTGGGTGGTCGGAATGGCCGTGCCGTCCGCCATGTGGCGGAGCGTCAGGCCGTTCTTGGCCATGTTCGTGCTGTACGGAACGCGGCGGATGCCGAAGTAGTAGCCCTGGTTGCGACCACCGCTCTGGGTGTAGCCGGCCATGCCGTAGGTGCCCTGCCACTGGTTGTTGCCGGTCCGGTTCACGTCCTCGGCGCGCACCGACAACAGCATGGCGTGGAAGTCACCCCAGCCCTCGCCCATGGAGCCGCCCTGGTTGTTCGTCAGACCCGAGCCGTTACCGACGAGGCGGTTGGAGATGTAGTGCCCCCACTCGTGCGCGACGATCTCGTTGTCGAGCGTGCCATCGCGGTCGAGGTCGGCATTCCTGCGCATCCGGCTCAGGATGGGAGCCGTGGCGAGCGCCGTGCGCCATGCGTCACCATCCGCCTTGGCCACCATCAGCGACGGGATGGTGATGGCGCGGTCGACAGCCGTATTGCCACTCACGCCCATCGCCCCCAGAGCGCCCGCGGCGCTGTTGGTGATGATGACGCCAACGGCCCCCGCGTTCTGCGCGTTGAAGACCTTGTAGGCGAACGAGCACTCTCCTCGCTCGATGAGCGCGATCTTCCCGGCGAAAGGCTTCTCGCCGCCGTACGGGTCGGCGCCGTTACCATCCGCGCACCCCAGCCGGTAGTCCAGGGTCGTTTCCGCGTCCGGGCCGGTGGGAGGCAGCGCGAACGAGCCCTCGAGGTTGAAGACCGTCGGCCCGAAGGACGCGGTGTACGAGAGGTAGCCGCGCGCCAGGGGCGCCGGCTCGCTCACCGTGAGTTCCGCCACGCCGTCGAAGACGTACTGCTGCATGCGAGGACGGGCGCCGTCGGCCGGAGTCGCCATGTTGGCGTTGTTACGGCCGCCGGAGTCCTGCGCCTCCACGCGAAGGCTGTCGTTCTCCAGGCCACCCCGCCCGAAGTTGCTCAACTGGGCGTTGCCGGAGGCCTCGTCGAAGCCCGCGTCGTAGAACCAGTCGTGCAGGAAGTTGGTGATGTAGAACAGGTTCACCACGGCGGCCAGACGCTGCGTCTGGTTCGCGGCGGGCGACTTCGTCAGATCGAACGTGTAGTCGAACCCGCGCCCTGCCACGTCGCTCAGCGGCGCACGCAGGTCGAAGCCCGGCTGGAAGCCGTCGCCACCACCGAGGTCCGCGTACGCATCGACGTTGTTACCCGTCGTCACCGTCGCGTTCGCCGGCAGCCACGGGTCATTGCGGCTGAACGGGAAGTTCTGCAGCGTCACCAGGTTGGCCGGGATGTTCAGGGGCGCCTGATAACCATCCGGGGTGCCCGTGGGGTGCGGCGTGGCCTCGGTGCCCTGGGGACCGTCGTAGGGCAGCTTGCTCGCCGGGTCCGCCCACACGCGGTACGAGAACTGCTCCGACACGGTCAGGTTGTGCTTGAGCAGCAGCGAACCGTCGCGCGCGTCGATGACGTAGGCGGTGTAGGAGGCGTCCGGGTTGCTCTCCGGGCCCGCGTTGACTTCCACGTAGTACGCCGGCACCAGGCCGTCGGGCATCGGGAAGAGGACCTTCTTCGAGCGCGGCGCCTCACCAAAGCCGTGCGTCGACAACTGACGGGAGTCCACCGTGTAGTGGCTGTAGTCACCCTTCGCGCCCGCGGGCACCAGCGCCCGGGCGTCGAGTGGCGCGCCCGTCAAATCCTGGAACGCGCGGGAGATGGCCTGCGGCGCCGAGACGCGGAAGGCCGACGCCTGGGCGTTTCTCTCGTCGTCCTGCTGACGCGGCTGCAGGTAGCCGGAGATGGCCACCAGCTGCTGGCTGGCGTCCATGACGACCTTGACCTCGTTGCGGAACACCTCGATGCCATTGACCCGGCGGCCGTAGGTCGCGACCACCGCGCCCTCGCCCCCCTTGGGCATGTGCACCTGGCGCAGCTCCGCGCTGTTCACCTCGGAGGCGTTCAGGCGGTACAGGTCCGCCACGCTCCGCAGGTGCTCACGCGCCGCGGTGTTCGCGCTGGCCTGCGTCAGCGGACGCGAGGCCTTCGCCTGGGGACCCGCGCTCAGGGAGCGCTCACTGAAAACGAAGGTCGGTACGCCGAGACGACCTTCCACGCTGTTGATGCGCAGTCCGCGCTGGGACGCCGACGCGGCGGACTGAGGCAGGGAGCGATCCGCCGGCGTGAGGAGGAAGGCATCAACCGCGGCCTGCCTCGCATGAGCCTGCGGGGACCACATCAGCACGGCGAGCACGGCGCTCACCGTGCCCATCCAAAGACGCTTCATGAACGACGACCTCTTTCGGGTGGTGTTGAGGGCCCCACGCCGTCGGACGCCTGCTCGGCCAGGGCGTCCAGAGGTTAAGGATTATTTTGTTATCAACACAATAGCCCCCCCTTAACTCACCCGCCGTTCCCGCCAGCAAATCAAGAATAAACTTCTTTGCTTGCTGAAAATACGGAGAAGGCGTGCTTGCGGGAGGCAGTTGCGCGAGGGGGAAAGGCGTGCCTCAGCCGAACGGAGGGCGGGCGTTGTGGGAGATGACGAGGACCTCGTCCGGCCGGGCCTCGGCGCGCGCGTACGTGAGGAGCGCGGCGAGGCCATCCGAGTGCTTGGGCCCGGCCGTCTCCAGCACCACTTCCTCCCGGTGGGGGTGGAAGAGGTCGGCCTCGCCCAGGTTCTGCTCCATCCACCGCCGCCAGCCCGGCAGCGGGGCGCCCAGTGAGGGCTGCAGCCCCACCACGTCGTAGCCCTCCGGCGTGAAGGCCCGGTGCAGCCCCACCACCGTGGCGCCCGTGCCGAAGCCGCTCACCACCAGCCGCACGGAGGGATACGCCTCGCGCACGAAGTCGCGCAGCTCCGAGGCCCAGCCCTCCACGCAGCCCACGAGCGCGCCATTGGAGAGCTGGCGCGGCCAGCACCAGCCCTGTCGCTCGTAGCCCAGGGCCACCTCCCAGGCCTCGGAGAGCCGCCGCACGGTGCGCACCTCGCCACCGAACCCCTGCCCTCGCAGGTAGGCGGCGCCCGCCGTATCCGTGAGCGCGAGCACCGGCAGCCCGCGCTCCTTGCCCAGCGCGTCCAGCGCGAGCGAGGACGAGGAACCCGACAACTCCACCAGCCCGCAGGCTCCCTCGGGCATCGACTCCAGGTAGCGCGAAAACGTCAGGTACTTGAGCCCCCCGGAGGGAAGCTCTCCTCCCCACAGCACCACCGGCCCAGCGGGGGACAGCCGTGACAGGGGAAAGTGCATGGGCGGACCTCCCTCAGTTGAGGCCCGCGTGGACACCCGGGCCCACGGCTGAACCTCGGCACCCTCTTGCCCTGGCGGCCAGTCCCCCCCTTCTCCCGCTGTCTTCCCGTGGACCGCGAGGCTGCCCGTCCGCTGACCTGGGACACTCGTCAGCCCCCGGGGGCGATGCGAAAGGTCTCCTGGGGCACCCTCCTGTGCGATAGTCACAATCAGCGAATCGCATGTTGCGCAGGCTCCTTCCCACGCTCGTGGCCCTGGGTTGTGGGCTCCTCGCCCTCGGTTGGGGGCTGGTGAGCCTTCAACGCATCTTCACGCGCGAGCGCGAGGACGCGCACGAGCAGGTCCGCTCCCGCCGCGACGCCCTGGCGCACGCCGCCACGGAGACCCTGCGACAAATCCTGGCCCGCCAGCTCGAGGAGCAGATCGCCGCCATCCACGCCGCCGTGGACAACCCGCTGGCTCCGGGCGAGGGCTTCTACCTCCAGTTCCGCGGCCACCAGTTCCTGCCGCGCCTCATCCACCCCCTGCCGGGCCAGGACATGCCCGCGCGCGCCCTCTACGAGATGCTCTCGGACCACGTCCGGGGTGGCGCCGCCCTGGGAGGCACCTGGGAGCCCCGGCTCACGCGACTGCGCGCGGCCGAGGCCGCCCTCCTCGCGGGCCAGACGTCGCGCGCCACGGCGCTGGTGGAGGAGTTCCTGCGGCACCACACCCGCCAGACGCTGCCCGTCGAGCAGGAGCTGCCCTTCCTGTTGCTCGCGGTGGAGCACCTGCAGCGCGGCCCCGCCACCACGCCGCTCATCCGGGCCCTGCTGCGCGAGGGACTTCCGGAGGAGTTCGGCGGCATCAGCCGGGGGGCGGGGCTGCAACGCGACTTGCTGCGCGAGCGCTCCCACTTCTCGCAGGCCGACTTCGACTTCCTCCAGTCCCGCATCCTCCGGCTGAGCCGCGCGCTGGGAGAGCCCACGCGCGACTTCCTGGAGCGCTCGCGCGAGGCAGGCGCCGGCATGCTGGTGATGCCCCCGGAGCTGGTGGAGCCGACCCTGCTGGGAGAGCAGTGGTACGTGGAGCCTCGCGGAGAGGTGCTGTACGGCATCTCCGTGGACATCGCGGCGCTGCTGGTCCCCATCGCCCAGGACATGCGCACGCGCGGGCTCTTCGAGTCGGACGGACAGATGCGGCTGGTGGGGGGACGCTCGGCGATGCCGGCACGGGAGCTCATGCTGCTCGTGGAGCTGCCCGAGTGGGCGCGCGTGGAGGCCAACATCGAGGCGCGTTATGGCCTGAAGACGTTGCTGGTGGCCGTGTGCGGCGCGCTGGCGGCGGCCATCGTCGCGCTGGCGCTGGTGGCGCAGCAGCGCAAGTACCGCTTCCTGGAGCTCAAGAGCGACTTCGTGGCCACCGTCTCGCACGAGCTGCGCACGCCGCTGGCCTCCATCCGACTGCTCGGCGAGACGCTGGAGCGCAAGCTGACCCATGCGCCCGAGATGCGCGACTACCCGGCCCGCATCGTCCAGGCCGCCGACGGCCTCCACTTCCTGGTGGAGAACATCCTGTCGTTCAACCGCATCGACAAGGGCCGCTGGACGCTGCGCGCCTCACGCGTGCGCCTGGAGGAGCTGGTCAACCCGCTGCGGGACGACCTGGCGTCGGCCACCTCCGTGCCGGTGGAGCTGACCACCGACATGGACGACGCGGAGCTGGAGGCGGACCCGTCGCTCTTGCGCCTGCTGTTCTCCAACCTGGGCCGCAACGCGTGCGCCTACAACCAGCGCAGCCCCGTGCGCATCTCCGTCAGTGCCCGCGTGTTCGAAGGCCACGGCTGCACGATGCTCTTCCGCGACAACGGCGTGGGCATCCCCGAGTCCGAATGGGAGAACGTCTTCCAGGACTTCTATCGTTTGATGCCTCCCGGGCAGGAGGTCCACGGCAGCGGGCTAGGCTTGGCGCTGTGCCGGAAAATCATGAAGCTGCACCATGGCGATATCCAGGTGGCCTCCTCCACGCCCGAGGGGACCACGTTCGCGCTGACCTTCCACGAGCCGCGTCGATGACCACCTCCACCCCACCCTCCTCCACCCGTCCCACCATCCTCATCGTCGAGGATGATGCGCACCTGCGCGTAGGGCTCCGGGACAACCTGCTGGACGAGGGCTACGACGTCTCCGAGGCCCCGAGTACCCGCGACGCGGAGCCGCTCTTGCGTCAGCGCGAGTTCGACCTGCTCATCCTGGACGTGATGCTCCCGGGCGAGGACGGTTACAGCTTCTGTCGCCGCCTGCGCGCGCAAGGCGTCAAGAGCCTGGTGATGATGCTCACCGCGCGTTCGCTCGAGGACGACATCGTCCGGGGCTTCGACGCGGGGGCGCAGGACTACCTCACCAAGCCCTACCGGTTGAGGGAGCTGCTCGCGCGCGTGGGCGCGCTGGTGCGCCGTGCGGGCGTCGCGCCGACCCAGGTGTCGACGTTCGGCGGCTACACGCTGGACCTGGGCCGCCGCACCGTGACGAAGCCGGACGGCGTGGGCGTGGAGCTGACGCGCACGGAGTTCGACCTGCTCGCCTATCTGCTGCGCCACCGCGAGCGCGCGTTGCCCCGAGGAGAAATCCTGGACGCGGTGTGGGGCCGCGACGTGGTGGTGGACCCGCGCACGGTGGACAACTTCGTCTCCAGCCTGAAGAAGAAGCTCGGCTGGACGAGCGCGTCGGGCTTCACCATCCACACCCTTCGCGGGGTGGGCTACCGGATGGAGGTCTCCGCCTCATGACCGAACCGTGACGAAGAGATGGCCTGCCTCCGGCCATCCCACGTCGTGGACTCCGTAGGTTGAGTCCTGCGTGGACGGGGCGCTCCAAGCCAACTGCCCACGCCGGAGAACCACCGTGTGGTGCGGTGGACTCCGGGAGCGCCCGTCGGTGGGAGGAGGCTTCCGTGTTCAAGTCGGTCATCGAGCGGCAGCGAGCAGGGCGGTTGGGCCTGGGGTTGTGGTGGTCCGTGGCCGTCCACGCGGGGTTGTTCGGCGCGGTACTCGTCATCTCCGCCCGTCCCGCGGAGCTTCCCCCGGAGCCCGAGCCGGACATCGTCCTCACCCTGCAGCGGGGTCAGCAGCAGGTGGCCAAGGGGTACACGGCCCCGGCCCAGCCGAAGCAGGCCACCCCGCCGAAGCCGCGCAGGCCCAAGCGCACCACGATGCCCACGCAGATCAACCCGCTTCCGGCGGACCCTCAGCCGGTCGAGCCGGAGCCGGCGGCGAACCCCTCGGATACCGACGAGGTGGTGCCTCCGGGTGATGGCGTGCCGGGGGGCCACCCGGACGGAGATCCGACCAGCAACATCACCGGCGTGGCATTCATCCCTGGCCTGCCGAATGGCGTCGGCGACGGCACGGGCGAAGAGGTGCTCCCGTTCGGACAGGGCATGACGCAGCCCGTGCTCATGGGAGGCCCTCCGCTCGAGTACACCGAGCAGGCCCGCATGGCCCGCGTGGAGGGGACCGTCATCGCCAAGTGCGTCGTGACCCGCGAGGGAGACGTGCGCGACTGCCGCATCATCAAGGGCCTGGCGCACATGGACGAGGAGGTGCTGGATGCACTGCACCACCGGCGCTACAGCCCGGTGACCTTCCAGGGGCGCCCGCAGAGTGTCTCCTACGTCTTCACCCTCCGCTTCAAGCTGCCTCGCTGACCTGGGCTCGCCGCGCGTCCGTCACAAGTCGTAGCCTCCCACGGCGGACGCCGGCACCAGGACGTGTTTGAGCACATACGCCTTGAGGCGCTGCCGGACGTCCTCGTCCAAGGTGAGGACGACCTGGGGGTGGATTCGAGCCCCCACCTCGAAGAGCACCGCCTGCATCAACATGCCGTCATCGGTGATGGAGGCCAGGCGGTCCAGCGTGGGGTCGGAGCGCTCCGTCTCGCCCTTCTGCTTCTGACCCGCGTGGACGATGAGCGCCGAGCCCAGGCATTCCATCTCCTCCACCGTCGTGTAGTGCTCCTTCTCGGTGCCGGTCATCTCCTGACGGTGCGCGGGCTCGCCCAGCCACAGCGCCTTGCAGTTGGCGAAGGCGAGCCAGGACGGGTCGTGGTCCGGATCGAACTGGACGGTGACGCCCTGGCCGGCCCGCTCGGCGTAGCCTCGGGGGACGATGGCATCCTCGCGGACGACGAGCCCCAGTCCGGCGTTGGCGCGGAAGAACTGCCGGATGATGGGGTAGCGCGGGTTGAGGACCAGGCACCACGCCCAGGAGTCCAGGGCCTCATCGAAGCGCCCCAGCCGCGCGAACGCGTTGCCCAGGAAGAACCACGAGCGGTGGTCATTCGGGTTGATGCGGGTCGCCTTCTGGTAGTGCTCCAGCGCGGTGGCCGCGTCGCCCGCGAAGTACGCCGCGTCTCCCCGGAAGTTCCACGCGAGATAGCAGTCCGGGCACACGCGCGTGGCCTGCTCGTACAGCTTCGCCGCCTCCGCGTAGCGCTTCGCCTGGAAGTGAGGCTCCGCCTCGTCGAGCAACGCCCGCGCCTCCGGGTGCTCGGGCCAGTCGAGGATGACGAACTCGCCCTGCTCCGTCACCACGCGAGGGGCCTCGCGCGAGGGCACCCGCTGCGGCCAGAGCTGATCCGCCCAGCCCCCGGGAGGCGAGTCCTTTCCCTCGATGTTGTACGACACCGGGGACGCCTCCATCCGCTTCACGATCTCCGCGGGATTGAGGAATGGAGGCTTGTCCGGCGCCTTCACCTCCGCGTCCGTCCCCGAGGTGAGCGCGGGTTTTTGCGTCGAAGCGCAGCCGGCCACGAGCACGAAGCAGAGGACGACGAGGGGGCGGCGCACGGGAGGCCCTTTCGGTGAGCGGTCGCCCCCAGTCTATGCCGCCCTCGTGCCCCGCTTGCCCACTCGTGAACGATTGAGCGCCTTCTCCCCTGGGGTGCCGCCGCCCCTGGCGCAGGCCAACTCGCTTTACAATGATGTCGGAGAGCGCCTGATTTCGAGCCACGGCGGTGACGCATCCGTTGCATTCACGAAGCGGGGAGGCAGGTCATGGAGCGAAGCATCGCGAAGGCAATCGTCCTGGTGAGCCTGGTGGCCTGGGGATGCGGCGGTGGACCCGAGCCGCTGGAGGCCGACGTCACCGCTTCGCGATGCGGGACGGAGGAGCCCTCGGAGGAGACGCTGACACGGGTGGCCCAGGAGTCGAACCGAGGCGGCGTGAGCGCGATGCGGCTGCCGGGCTCGGTGCGGGTGCCGACCTATGTACACGTCATTCGCCGGGGCACGGGCGTCGCCAATGGGGACGTCCCGCTGGCGACGATTCTCGCGCAGCTCGAAGTCCTGCGTGCGGCCTATGGCGCCACGCCCTTCTGGTTCGACCTGATGTCGGTGACGCGGACGACGAACGCCACCTGGTACGTGATGGCACCCGGCAGCGCGGCGGAAGCGGCTGCGAAGAACGCGCTGCACCAGGGTGGTAAGGAGTCCCTGAACCTGTACCTGGCGAATCCAGGGGGCGGCCTCCTCGCGTGGGCCACGTTTCCGTGGGGTGTCGCCGGTACGCCGCTCAGTGACGGCGTCGTGTTGTTGAATGCGGTGCTGCCCGGGGGCACCGCGTCGCCGTACGCCCTCGGAGATACGGCCGTGCACGAGGTGGGTCACTGGCTGGGCCTGCTGCACACCATGGCGGGCTGCACGACGGACGACGGCGTGAGCGACACGTCTCGATCCAAGCCGACGTACACGTGCGTGGTGGGTGGCGACTCGTGTCCGACCGACATGGGGCTCGACCCGGTCCGAAACTACATGGGCTACGTCGATGACGCGTGCATGTCCGAGTTCACCCCGGGCCAGTCGGCGCGCATGGACTCGATGGCGCTCATGTATCGCTGACACAGGGCTCCCGGGCCCCAAAGCACGCGCGTATCGGGGACTCGCCTGACTCAGCGATGAGCCAGCTCAGGCTCCGCTCTCAGGTGAGGCACCGCTCGCAGCTCCGTCACTCCGCCCTCGGCGAGGGGCTTCATCCGCGTCGTGGCGGTCAGCTCCGCGAGGAGGCTCACCGCCTCGCGTGCCGCGGCCTCCGGGCGCACGCTGGTATCGGAGATGCCCGCGATGAGCCGGGTGATGTCGTGGTCCGCCCTGCCCTGTCGCCCCCAGGTGGTCGCGGAGGGCGCCGTCAGGTACGCGGAGAAGGCATGGTGCCCTGAGCCCGGCCGCTCGCCGATGACGTGGATGAGTGCTCGCGGCGCGCGTTCTTCCGCGTCACCGAACAACAACTCGCCCACCTGATACCCGGCTCGCACGCGCCCATGCTTCAGCACCAGGTGCTCCGGTGCCACCTTCCACCCCGCCGCGTCCAGCTCACGCCTCAGCTCCGTCAGGAACGGGTGCAGGTGCCCCTCGTCCATCAGCGAGCGTGCATCCAGTCCGTCCGAGATGAGTATCTGCGCATCCCAGCGGCCCTCGTGCCTCAGCCGCAGCATCCGGACCGCCAGCTCGGAGGCCGAGTCCAGCCGCTCTCCCGAGGGCGGATGCAGGATGTAGTCGCGACGGCCCTCCGCGCACGTGCGCAACATCACCGCCTCGGGAATCCCCGCCACCACCGAGTCCGTCAGCTCCGACCAGAGCCCCACCTTCGCGTCCTCGTACAGGGCACGCAGCTCTCGCTCCAGCGACGGCTCCAGCTCCCACGGCGTCTCGCCATGTCCCACTGCCAGCGGAACGCCCCGCTCACGCACCGCCGCCATCCCGGAGCGCGCCTCCTCCAGGATGCTCGCGTCCGAGCGCTCATCCCCCTTGCGGCGGCGATACTGGAGATAGACCCAGGCCGGGTCTCCGAAGTGCTCGGTGGGCCGCCCCGCTGCATCGATGACCCCGAGCGACTGGAAGAAGGCCCACATCCGGTCGTCGACCTTGAGGCCCCGCTTCTCGCGCAGCCGCACGTGGTCCTGGAAGCTCGTCGTCAGGTAGCTGAGCATCGGGTCATTGCGCGTGGGCAACGCCATCAGATAGCCGGGCGCGGCCTCCACCACCTGGTCCAGACACCAGGTCAGGTCGTCCAGCGACACGTCCATGTGCAACGTCGAGCACACATCCAGGCCAATCATCAGCCCGTGCAGCTTGCCCATGACGATGTCCTCCAGGCAGCAGCGCACGAGCTGCTCCCGGGTGCGGAACACCTCCGGACCGATGAACCCCGCCACGTCATTCACGTGAACCCACGGCGCGGGCGTCCGTCCCGCTCCGAGCTGCGCCAGCGACACCCGCGCCTTCAGCGCCCGGGCAAAGCCGTACTTGCGTGACTCATGCACCAGCATGTCGCAACCGAAGTGGTGCCCGTTCGTCGCGTCCGCGCCCTGCCCCGTCTCGAAGTAGAGCCCGTATCGCCCCGTCCGGCTCGCCGCATGCTCCGCCATCTTCTCCAGCGTGACGTCGAAGGTCCGATTCGCCGCCTCGTTGCCCGCAAGGCTCTGGAACCAGATGCCCGTGGTGCCAGGCCGCAGCGCCTCCACCTTCGCCTGCACGTCGATGTGCGAGAGCACGCAGTGAGGCATCACCTCCGTCAGTCCGAAGGTGACGAGGAGGTCGTGCAGCGCCGCCTCCACCGCCGCCACGGACTCCGGCGCGGAAGACACGGGATTCGTCCCGAGCACCACATCGCCCACCGCGAAGGACCAGCCGTTGAACACCTGCCAGCGGATGTCGTCCGGGTGGTCCGTGGGCGAGTTCGGCTGGAGCCGCGCACCCAGATATCCCTTCGCGCCCAGGTTGCTGCCCGGCAACGGATGGAAGATGCGCGAGCCCACCGCCTTGAGCTCCGCGTCGCTCATCAGCTTCACGACACACGCGATGACGTCGCTGCCCAGGCCGCCCAGGATGCCTTGGACATCCGCCTCGTCGGCCGAGAGCAGGTACGCCTTGAGCTGCCCCAGCGTCCAGTCCTCCAACCGCTGGAGCTCCTCGACATCCAGGGCCTCCATCATGAAGGCGTGGAGCCGGTCCTCGAAGGGAGGGTGCGAATGCAGGTCGCCCAGCCGCGTACGAGCCAGCAGCGCACGGGCATTCGCCCGGGAGTCCTCGTCGGCGGCGGCGATGCCGAGGGCCTCGTCACCCTCCTTGAACGCATTGGCTGCGCCGAGAATCCGCTGGAAGAGACGCGAGTCGAATGAACCTTGAACCCGATGGATGTAGCCGAACACGTCCTCACCTGTGAGGACGTCACGGAGACTGACGCTCATGGCGCGAGACAATGTATCCGGCGTTTCATTCCGGAAGCCATGCCCGCACCGCGCTGTCCGCTGGATGACGCCTGGGTGCTCGCCCGGCGGTCGGTCGGGAGCGGGGACTGCCTCACTCGTCCAGCAGGCTCGACCAGAAGCCCACCATCCGGACCACGTCCGCCGCCCCCGCCTTCCGGTCCACCTCCGCATGGCTGATGAGCGGCGTGGAGAGCTGGTGCACCTCCGTGTAGGGGCGCAATGAGTCCGCCAGCAGCACGGACTCCATGGCTGGAATCACCGTGTCCCCCGCGCCATGGAGCAGATACACGGGCGAGGCAGGCGCGGGAGACCTGCCCGGCGACATCGACGGGTCCGCGGCGAAGTCCCGGACGAGCGGCAGCAGCAGGGGCCCCAGCGCCGCCACGTTCCGCGTATTCACGTACCCCATCAGCTTCGACGCCGGCTCGGGCATGCGGGTCTCCAGCACCCGCGCGTGGGCGAAGGTCACTTCCGCCAGCTTCTGGTCCTTCTGCGTCTGGTGTGAAGCGCGCAGGAAGGTCCGGATGCCCTCGCGCAGGGGCTCCACCTGCTCCGGTGGCACCAGTCGGTCCGCGACGTTGAGCAGGATGATGACCACGCCATAGTCATGCGGCGCCAGATGGGAACCGTCCGGCAACACCCCGCTGCACAGGAAGGCCAGCACACGGGGCAGGTCTCCATGTCCTCCGAAAGAGAGCGTGGAGGCGACCTTGTCTCGCAACGCGGGCCGCCCCGCCGCCACCACGGAGAGCCCTCCCGCGAAGCTGATGCCGAACAGGTCCACCTTCCCGCCAGGCGCCAGGTCCTCGCGGGCGGCGGTCCACAGGGCCGCGTCCTCGATGATGTCGGGAAGGCGCGCGGTGATTTCGTAGCGCAGGAGGTCCGGCGGCTCGGGGGTGAGGACCGTCTGCCCGCCCGTGGCCAGGTCTTTGGCCAGCTTCACCAGCCGGGGCTCGTCGATGCCGTCGGCATGGACGCCCGAGGTCAACACCACCGTGCGCCCTCGGACCTCCCGTGGCCGATACAGCCGCGCACGCACGTCCCCGTGGCGCGTGGGGACAGTCAGCTCGCTGACCTCGAAGGGCCCGGTGCGCCATCGGGCCACGACCTCTGGAACCGAGCCCTCCATCCCCGCGGCGCGAACGACGAACGACAGGCCGCGCAGCCAGTCCATGCCCACCAGCACCACGCCCACCAGCACCACGACCAGGCCAAGGCCCAGGTTCCGCCGCGTCGCCCTCTTCATGGAAAGAGGTGCTCCACGAAGGTGCACAGGCGCTCGCGCTCGAAGGGCTTCTCCAACAGCCCTCTCGAATGGCGGCCCACGAACTCGCGCGCCTGCGCGGTGAAGGCCCCACCCGTCATCAATCCCGTGCGCAGCACCAGCTCGGGCGCCAGTCGCTCCAGCTCCACCACGAAGTCCATTCCGCTCATGCCCGGCATCATCAAGTCACACAGGATGGCATCGAATCGCTCGCCCGTGGACAGCCGTCGCAACGCCTCGCGTGCGTCCTGCACCGCGTGGACCTCATACACGTCGCGCACCAGCCGGCTCACCGAGTTGCCCACGGACGGCTCGTCATCGATGAGCAGGAGCCTGCGGCGGACCAACGACGGCACCACCGCGCCGAGCACCGGCGATTCGGGCGCGGCGACCGTTCCGACCGAGAGCGCCGGCAACACCACGCGGAAGGTGCTTCCCCAATCCTGCGCGCTGCTCACCTCGATGCGGCCCCCCATGGCCTGTACCAGCGTGAGACAAATGGACAGGCCCAGCCCCGTCCCCTCCCCCACCGAGCGCGTGGTGAAGAAGGGGTCGAAGATGCGCCGCTGGACTTCCGGCGCCATGCCCATCCCGTTGTCGGTGACCTCCAGCTCCACCTGCCCCACGCGTCCGGTGCGCAGGCTGACACGGACCCGGTTCTCCTCGACGGGACGCGGAGGAAGCGCCTGGAGGGCGTTCACCAACAGGTTCAGCACCACCTGCCCCAGCCGCACCTCGTTGCCGTGAATGGGCGGCACGCGCTCCAGCGTGCACACCACGCGCGCCCGGTGCGTCAGCTCGTTGCGCACCAACCGCAGCGCGCCCTCCACCGCGCGCAGCACGTCCACCGGACCGTGATGCTCCTCGTCCCCGCGAGCGAAGGTGCGCAGGTCCCGGACGATGGCGCAGACCCGTCCGGCTCCGTCGAGGGCGTCCGACACGACCTCTCGCAGCTCGGGCATTTGCTCCGAGGACAGCTCCTGCTGCGCCAGCAGGTCCCTCACGAACGCGAGGTTGGAGGTGACATAGGCCAGCGGGTTGTTGATTTCGTGCGCGACTCCGGCCGCCAGCGTGCCCACCGACGCCATCCGCTCGGCGAGCAGGAGCTGCGACTCCAGGCGCTTTCGGTCGGTGATGTCGCGGATGATGGCCACGAGGAACGTCTCTCCAGCGCCGCTGAACGTGGCCTTCTTCGTCACCAGCACCCGGGCCAGTCCCGTCCGGTCCGTGAGGGTCTCCTCCGTCTCGTCGGGGATACCCGAGCGGAACACCTGCTCGTCATTGCGCCAGAAGCTGTCCGCCTCGTGCGCGGGCACGAACTCGTGGTCGGAGCGGCCCAGCAAGGCCTCCGCGGGGTGCCCCATGAAGCGGCAGAAGGCGCTGTTGAGCGCCACCCAGCGGTGCTGCCGGTCCTTCACGAAGAGCGGCTCAGGGACCGCATCCAGCGCGCTGCGGAGGAACTCACAGGTGCGGCGAAGGGCCTGCAAATCCCGCTCGCCCGTCTCCGTCTCCATGCGCCGACGCAAGGCCGCCAGTCGCGCGCCCCAGCCCGTCGCCGGGGAGGCCACGCACTCGTCGGCTCCGGCCTCCGCCATCGCCTGCGTCTCCGCGTCCGCGCGCGTCGTGAGGACCACCAGGTGCGTACGAGCCGAAACCCGGAGCGCGTGGAGTCGATTCACGTCCGCGAGCACGTCCTCCAGCGGGCCCCCTGAATCCCACGTCACCAGGAGCCCCTCCTCCACCGGAGAGGCAATCACATCGGTGCCCGTCACGCACAACACGTGGCAGTGCTGTCCCGCTCCCGATGCGCGAACGCCGCGCTCCACTGCTTCCGCCACCGCCGGAGGCACCGCCACCAGTGTTGCGAGCACCGCTTCACGCTCCTCGGCCCGGGGAGGCCTCGATGTCCCCATCAAGAAGACACGGAGACACCCGACCGGATTGCAGCGCTCCAGCGCCCCACGGTCAACGACGTTCCCTGCGCGACACCGAGGAACCCCGCGGTCGCGAGGCACCAGGGACCCGACGGGTCGCCGCCGCCACCACGCGCGGCCCCACGAGGCAGGCGCCCAGGAGCGGACAGCGCTCGCAGTTCTCCGGCACCGGCTGCGCCGGGCACGCCCCACTCATCCCATAGTGGCAGAGCGCGAAGTCGTACCGGACGGGGTCTTCCGCATCCAGGGCCCGCAGCGACGCCGTCACCTCCTCCGCCGTGCGCCAGGTCAAATCCTTGCGACGTGTCAGGCCCAGGTGCCCGGCGATACGGCCGATGTGCGTGTCCAACGGAATCATCAGGACCGAGGGTGCGACCCGCTTCCAGATGCCGAAGTCGACCGCGTCCGGGCCCCGGACCATCCACCGCAGGAACAGGTTCAGCCGCTTGGCGGCGCCCGGCCCCAGCGGGGAAGGCAGCAGGTGGTGGAGCCCTCGCTCGGGTCCCATCGCCGCGCGCAAGGGTTCGAGCGGCACGCGCCGCAGCGCGGTGGTGAAGGCGCCCAGCGCGCCATGCAGACTCCCTTCGGCGACGAGCCCCTGGACGAAGAGGGACTCCAAATCTCCATGCTCCCGCAGCGCGCGTCCCATGCCCAACAGCAACACCGCGACGTCGGTGCCCACGTTGAAGCGATAGACGAAGCCGTCCAGCAGCGCCTTCGCTCCCGGAATGTCGAGCGCACGCACGAACGCCGCGGGGGATGGCCCCATGCGCTGGAGCAGCGAGTCCACCTTGGGACGGAACAGGTCCGCGCGGCCATAGGCCAGCGCGCAGGCGAGCAACGCGCTCACCTCGATGTCGCGAGCGTCCTTGTAGCGGTGGGGGAACTCCACCGGGTCGAACCCGATGCGGGCCCGGGCATCCGTGGAGGCCAGGAAGGCGTCGAGCCGGGGGCGCAGGTGCTCGGCCGCCCGGGGGCTCAGGCCGGGATTCAACTTCGAGCGGCGTGTCACGTCGGGGCTCCCAAATGCTCCTGGAACGGCGGCCCGCCGCCCACGCTTCCCGAGACCTGGCGTCCCGGGAGTCCACGCCCCCTTCCGAACCGGGAAGGGGGCGCGGGGGGCATCCTATGTGGCTACGGGCTCACGGCGAACACGATGTCGTCGTGGTCGTCGTACGAGGTGGTCCCGCAGGGCGCCGCGCTGCCGTTGTAGCGGAAGCGGGCGCGCACGGCCTGCAGCGTGCCGGCGGGCAGCGTGTACGTGGCGGTCAGCGTCTGCTGGCCGGTCGCCACCGGGGCGACGGTGGCGATCTTCGTCCACACCGGGCTGTTGGCGTTCGCCGTGTAGTACAGGTCCAGCTTGTCCGGCCGGACGGCGAAGACCCACACGGTGGCCTCCACGCGCACCGTCTGGCCCGCCGCGAAGGGCGCGCCGCTGACGGTGGACACCCGGATGCGGTCGTTCGACTCGTCGGCGTGGTACGCGCCGGAGAGGCCGTCCGCGCAGGAGTTGTTGATGGTGTTGGGAGCGTGAAGCTCGGGCCCCAGGCCGGCGCGGCCGTTGAGCAGCGTGGTGGAGTCACACACGTTGCCCACGTTGGAGCAGCGCGGCACGCGCAGCACCGTGTCGTAGATGGCGTTGCTGGAGGCGTTGCTGCTGGTGACGGAGATGGAGGTGCTGTTGGCGGTGTTGCCGATGAGGTCGTAGGCCTTCGCCACCACGGTGTGGCTGCCGTTCGCGACGGCGGCGGAGTTCCACGAGGCCGAGTACGGAGACGCGGTGGCGGTGCCCACGACGTTGCCGTCCACCAGGAACTCCACGCGGCCGATGCCGGTGTTGTCCGCGGCGGTGGCGGAGAGCGTGACGCTGCCGGACACGGTGGCGCCATCGGAGGGGGCCGTGAGGCTCACGGTGGGCGGCTCGCTGTCGGCGAGGTTCGCGGTGCCCTTGGCGAGCTCCGCCACGTACGCGCCCGCGACCTTCGCGAACTTGAGCGCGTGCGTCGCGGTGTTGTTGCTCTTCGCCAGCGTGTCGCCGGAGGTGTGGATGAGGCTGTTGTGCTGGCCCATCAGCGCCTCGAACGGAATCGACGCGGCGAAGCCCGCGTTCGTCCACGAGGCGTGGTCCGAGCACGCGTAACCGCACGTGGAGTTCGCCGCCTGCACGCCCGGGACATAGGCGGAGATGAGGCTGGTGATGAAGGTGTTCTGCGCCGCGTTCGTGAAGTCCGTCATCAGCGCGACGTCGATGGTGGAGCCCTTGAAGTTCGTCATGTCGAGCTGCAGCGCGCCAATGACGTTGGCTCCCTGGTTCTTGTGCTGGTCGGCGATTTCCTTGGAGCCACGCAGGCCCACTTCCTCGGCGGCGTAGGCCATGAACTTCACCGTCTTGGCCGGGTGGTAGCCGTTGGCCATGGCCACGCGGATGACCTCGGTGAGGGTGGCGATGCCGGACGCGTCATCATCCGCGCCGGGGGCATTGCCGGAGGAGCTGGTGGAGTCCAGGTGACCGCCCACGACGACGATCTCCGACGGCGTCTCCGTGCCGGTGATGGTGAGGATGACGGACGGCTGCGCCCACGCCGCGTGGGTGAACAACTGGACGGTGACGTCACCACCCGTCTGCGCACGCGCTCCCGCGTAACCTTCCCACAGGCCCTTGAGCCAGTTCGCCGCCTGCACGCCCGTCGCGGACGTGTAGTAGCGCGTGGCGTAGCTGGAGAGGTGGGTGATGTTCGCCAGGATGTTCGCCTCGGTCATGCTCCCGAGCAGCGTGTTGACGACCGGGCCGTTGTCCAGCGTGTACGTGACCGCCAGAGGGCTGAGCTGCGTCTGGCCGACACTCGCGATGGCCGCGAGGGCCTCCGCCTCCGTGTCGTGGTAGACGAAACCACCACAGCGGTTGAGCTTGTCGTGCATCACCCGGGAGACCCGGTTGATTTCCGACTCGGGCAGCTTCAGCGCGACGACGTCGCCCTTCTGCCCTGCAAGTGAGGGAACCTTCGCCCCCGCGACGATGAACGCGGCGTTCACCTCCGACAGCGCGTCCGAGCCGAGAGTGATCCACACCTCTCGCTCCGACGCCTTCGCGAACGCCGAGACACAACCGAGCATCAACACCAACGAAGCCAATCGCTTCATGTGCATGGGGCTCCTCCTCTTTCGGGAGGTCTGCTTTGTGGGGGACGACCTGCAAACCTATTCGCGACAGAGCAGCGAATGTTGACTACTCTGCGTAAACGTTGCCTGCGGGTCAATCCTCAAACCAGCCCCAATACAGAAAAACCGTATCAACGGCCAAACGCCAGAATTCCCGGATGTTGATTATCGAGTGAGTTCCCGCACCGCGTGGCCCAGTTCCGGGAGGATGAGCGCGTCCAGGGCCAGTCGCGCGGCCTGGGGCGAGCCCGGAAGCGCGAAAATTATCATTCCTTGATACGTGCCTGCGGTCGCGCGGGACATCATCGCGGGGCTGCCAATCTGTCGGTACGACAGCATGCGGAACAGCTCGCCGAAGCCGGGCAGCTCCTTCTCAAACAAAGCCCGCAGCGTCTCCACGGTGGTGTCGCGCCGGCCAATCCCGGTGCCACCCGTGAAGAGGATGGCCCGAGCGCCCGAGGCCTGGGCCTCCGCCACCGCGGCCCGGATGGCCTCCGGCTCGTCCTTCACGACGACGTATCCCGCGATGCCGTGGCCCGCGGCCTCCAGCCCTTCACGCAGGACCTTGCCGCTCGCGTCACGCGCGGCGTCACGGCTGTCCGAGCACGTCACGATGAAGGCGCTGACGTGGACCGGCGCACGCGACTTGTGCTCCCGCGGCACGTTCCCTTCCGCGGCATCATGGGTGTGGCCGTGGTCGTGTGAATGTGAGTGGCCATGCCCCTCGTGGCCGTGGTCATGACCCGCGTGCCCGTGGTCGTGCGAGTGGTCATGACCGCGGTCATGGCCCCCATGCTCGTGCGAGTGGCCGTGCTCGTGGCCCCTGTGCCCGTGGGCATGGGAGTGGTCATGCCCGTGGGCCTCGTGCTTGTGGGCATGGCCCTCGTGCCCGTGGCCGTGGTCATGCCCGTGCTCGTGGCCCCCGTGAGCATGGTCGTGGGCATCGCCCTCGTGGCCGTGGTCATGGCCCCCGTGCTCGTGCGGGTGCTCATGCGCGTGGGTGTGCTCGTGCGCGTGGGACTGCCCGTCGCCGTGCTCATGGGGGTGGCTGTGCCCGTGCTCATGCTTGTGTGCATGAGTGTGCACAGGGTCATTCCCGTGCGCGTGGCCGTGGTCATGCCCGTGTCCGTCGCCATGACGGGGGTCATGGTCGTGTCCGTCGTGTGCCATGAAGAGGACTCCGTTGCGTCTGGTGCTTCAGGAATTGTCGGGGAGGTCGACGACGAGGGCGCCGTCCTGGACCTCGACCGTCACTGTCGGCTGGTCGTCACAGACCCCCGGGGAGGTCTCGTTCCGGCCCGTATCCATGTCGAAGCCGACCTCATGACACGGGCAGACAACGAGGTTGTCCTCGAGGCGACCTCCGGACAGCAGGCAGCCCGCGTGGTTGCACCAATCATCAAGGCCCTTGTATCGGCCGTGAATCTTCGCGATGCAGACGTTGCGCTTGCCCACTTCGTAGCCGCGCATTTCCTTCTCGGCGAAGTCCGCCGGTCCGAGCTTGATCTTCGTCATCGCCGTCCTTTTCCCATAACGAGGAGCGGCCTGCATCCTCGTTCCCCGGGCATTACCTTCCTCCGCGTGACTCCAGCCGTGACCGCTCCCATCGTCGACAAAGCCACCGTTGCCCAGGTCCTCCGGGACATCTCCCTGCTGCTCCAGCTCCAGGGCGAGAATGGCTTCCGCTCTCGCGCCTACGACATGGGGGCCGACCGCATCCTCGGCCTTACCCAGGACCTGGGCGCCATCGTCTCGGAAGGACGCCTGGAGAGCCTCCCGGGCATCGGCCCCGCGCTCGCCGAGAAGATCTCCGAGCTGGTGACCACCGGACGGATGACCTACTTCGAGGACCTGCGGGCGAAGTTCCCCCCAGGCCTGCTGGAGCTGATGAAGCTGCCGGACATCGGCCCGCGCAAGGTCGCCGCGCTCTGGAAGGAGCTGGGCATCGGCTCCGTCGAGGAGCTCGAAGCGGCCTGCCGCGAGGGCCGCGTGCGCGAGCTCAAGGGCTTCGGAGCGAAGAGCGAGGCGAAGATTCTGGAGGGCATCGCCCTGTTCCGGCGCGCTCGCGGCGAGCGCAAGCTCCTGGGAGACGTGCTCCCCATCGCCGAGGCCCTGCTGGAGCGCGTGCGCGCCTCGCCCGGCGTGGTGCGCGCGAGCCTGGGTGGCAGCGTGCGCCGCCGCGCGGAGACGGTGTCGGACGTGGACATCATCGCCTCGGCCGCGGTCGCCGGGCCCGTGCTGGACGCCCTGGCCACCTCGCCCGGTGTCGCCACCGTGCTCGGCAAGGGCGACAGCAAGTGCTCCGTGCGCATGGAGGCGGGAGACCTCCAGGTGGACCTGCGCGTCCTGCCGGACGAGGACTTCGCCACCGCCTTGCATCACTTCACCGGCTCCAAGGCCCACCACATCCGCTTGCGCAACCTGGGCCACGAGCGGGGCATGAAGATCTCCGAGTGGGGCGTTCACCGCGACGACGGCACCAAGCTTCAGGTGAACGACGAAGCGGCGCTCTACGCGCTGCTCGACATGCAATTCGTCCCCCCGGAGCTGCGCGAGGACAATGGCGAGGTGGAGGCCGCGCGCGCGGGGAAGCTCCCCACCGACCTGGTCACGATGGACGACGTCCAGGGCGCGGTCCACGCGCACAGCACCTGGTCGGACGGACGCAACTCGCTGGAGGAGATGGCGCTCGCCGCGAAGGCGCTGGGCCTGAAGTACCTCACCATCACCGAGCACAGCGAGGCGGCCATCTACGCGGGCGGCCTCAAGGTGGAGGCGCTCAAGCGCCAGTGGGAGGAGATCGACCGCGTCAACGAAGCGGTGCCCGGCATGCGGCTGCTCAAGGGCATCGAGGTGGATATCCTGGAGTCCGGCGCGCTCGACTATGACGACAAGGTGCTGGAGCAGCTCGAGGTCGTCATCGCCTCCATCCACGTGCGCCACGGCATGGACGAAGAACAGATGACGCGCAGGGTGCTCACCGCGATGGACAACCCGCACCTGCACATCCTCGGACACCCCACCGGCCGCCTCATCCAGAGCCGCGAGCCCTACCCGCTCCGGATGGAGGACATCCTGGAGCACGCCGCGAAGCGCGGGGTGTCGGTGGAGATCAACGGCAAGCCCGCACGGCTGGACATCAAGGCCGAGTATGTCCGGAAGGCCACCCAGCTCGGCGTGAAGCTGGTGGTCAGCTGCGACGCCCACCGCAGGGAGGACCTCGGCAACCTGGGCTATGCCGTGGCCACCGCGCGGCGCGGCTGGGCCCGAAAGCAGGACGTGTTGAACACGCTGCCGGCGGAACGCTTCCTCACCGCGCTGCGCGCCGGGCGGTGATAGGCTGCGGCGCGCGCCGATGTCCCGCCTGTCTCCGCTCGCCCTCGCACTGTGTCTCGTCACCCTGCCCGCCGCCTCGGCGGACCCGGGACGGCCCTCGCGCGCCGACCTCCAGCGGGTGATGGAGCAGCACAGCCGCTCCGTGGTGAAGGTGAGCGGTCCCCGACGCGCCGGCCCGGGCATCTTCGTGGGCACCGCGGGACAGGTGCTCACCTCCATGGACCCCGTGGGTCTGGAATACGTGGGCCTGAACGTCGCCACGGTGGAGCATGGGGGGCAGGCCCTGCCCGCGCGGGTGTTGCTCGCCAACGTGGCGCTGAAGGTCGCCGTCGTCGCCGCGCCAGATGGCGCCTACCCCGCCGTGCCCGTGCGCCTCCTCAAGGAGGGCGACAGCCTGGCGGGTCGCTGGGTGGTGGGCGTCATCCCTGGCGCCCGGAATCGCCCCGCGAAGCCCGAAGCGGCCCAGGCCGCGCGCGCACCGGCGCCCTTCTATGATGTCCCCCTGGCCCTGCCCCCCGGCAGTCCCCTGTTCGACGCGGACGGGCGACTGGTGGCGGTGGTGGTGCAACGCACCCGGAGCGGCTGCAGGGTGCTCCCCTTGGGCGAGGTGAAGCTCACCCTCGCCTCCGCGAACGAGCCATGAGTCAAACGGTGGCGACCCCCTGGCGTCCCAACGCCGTGCAGGAAGCCGTGGGCCTGTGGGCCCTGGGCTTCGCGGGCATCATCGCCGCGTTCCTCATCTTCGGCGGCACCAGCATCCCCAAGCTGGTGGCGACGGTGGGCTTCCTCTACCTGCCCCTCATCCCCATGCGCTGGCGGGACGAGGACTACCGCGACTACGGCCTGTCCCTGCGCGCGTGGCGCGAGGACGTGCGCCTGTTCCTGTTGTTCTCCGCGGTGGTGGGCCCGCTCTTCTTCCTGGCGTTCGCCGGCTTCGCGGAGCTGTTGCCGCACCTGCCCGAGACACTCGCGCGCCACCTCACGCCGCTGGGCGGAGAGGCCCACTTCCGCCTCCGGCTGCCTCCACGCTTCGGGGAGTGGGTGGTGGATCAACTCTTCGTCGTGGCGCTGCCCGAGGAGTTCTTCTACCGTGGCTATCTGCAGACGCGCCTGCGCGACGCATGGCCCCAGGGGCGCAAGTTCCTGGGCGTGCGGCTGGGGCCCGCGTTCTGGGTGACCGCGGTGCTGTTCGCCCTGGGGCACCTGGCCATCTTCCAGGCGTGGCGCCTGTCCGTCTTCTTCCCCGCGCTGCTGTTCGGATGGATGCGCGAGCGCACCGGCACCGTCGTGGGCGCCGCGCTGTTTCACGCGGCCTGCAACCTCTTCGTGCGAGTGCTCGAGGTCTCGTTCTTCGGCGGGCCCTGAGCCCCGCCTGGAGCCGTCATGTCACATATGGACCCCATCGCGAGCCCGTCGCTCGACGCCTGCTGTGCCTTCCACCCGGAGACCACAGCCACCGCCGCCTGCCAGCGCTGTGGCACCTTCGTGTGCCACCACTGCCTGCAGTGGGCACGTGACGGGCGGCGCTACTGCGGCGCCTGCGCGGCGAGGGCCCTTCCACCTCAAGCCTCCCGAGAAGACCGCTTCCTCGCCAACCTGGTGGACTCCTTCGTCGTCTTCGTCCCGTTCATCGTGGGACTCGTCGCGATGGCGATCACCGACGAGCTGACGGGGCAGGAGGTCCTCTCGCTTCCCCTCCTGCTGGGCGGAATCCTTGGCTCCCTCCTGCTGTGCGGCTTGCAGATCTACTACGCCGCGACGAACGGACAGAGCCTGGGCAAGCGCTGGCGCCACATCCGCGTGGTGAGGATGGACGGGAGCCATGTTTCAATCGCGCGAATCCTCCTCTTGCGCAACCTGCTCCCCGGCATCCTGAATCAGGTGCTGTGCGTGTTTGGCCTTGCCGACGCGATCTGCATCTTCCGGGAGGACCGGCGCTGCATCCACGACTACCTGGCGGACACCCAGGTCATCCAGGTCCCCGAGCACGAGCGCGCCGGAACCCCGTCCTACCGGGGCTGATCCACCCCAGCTCCCCGGAAACCCTCATTTCTCCCCCTTTGGGGGTGGAAAAATGCCGGGATAATTCACCGTTAATTCCCGGGAGCCCCGCCCACGAGTCGGCTCGGACTCCACCCACAGCCCCCTCCGATTCCACCCCCGGAAGAACGAGACACACCTCCAGTCTCACAAGAGGGCTGAAATCACTGAAACACTGGCAAAAATAAGCGGAGAAAGCGGGGATGGCGCGTCGCAGCACTGAGATCCGAAACTCCGTGTGACGTCAGCGCGACAATCCTGGCATCCCCCGCTGTCAATGAGCTTCGAATGACCATCCGTCGAGTCGACACCAAGCCCGTCAGCGTCCGTCCCGCAACCACCGAGGCCCAGCCGAAGAACACGGCGAAGGCCGCCACCCCGCTGACCACCAAGGACGGCTTCGGCCCCTCGGCGCGTCCCACGGAGCTGGCGCGTGCGGAGAAGACGCTGACCCAGGCCCCCGCTGGTCCTGGCCGGATCGCGCTGACCAGCCCCGAGGCGCAGCAGGCCGTGCAGGCCTCGCTGAACCACATCAACCCGTTGAAGGGCGCGCAGACGCTGCTGCCCCAGCCCACCACGTTCGTTCCCGCCAACGTCGAGCGCGACGCGCTCGGCATGACGCACGTCCGCCTGGACCGCGTTCACGAGGGCGTGAAGGTCTTCGGTGAGCAGATCATCTCCCACCTGGACAAGGACGGGAAGGTCACCGGCGTCACCGGCGAGCAGTCCACGGTGCCGGCGGGCCTGGGCCGCGAGCTGCCCAAGCTGAACACGCAGTCCGCCATCGACATCGCGCGCAAGGAGTTCGGCCTGAAGCCGGACAAGCAGCCGAACGCCGAGCGGGTCATCTACCAGGACAAGGCCGGCGAGTATCACTCCGCGTACCGCGTCCAGATGCAGGCGATCGAGGGCCAGGACCGCCCCCAGAAGATGAACTACCTGGTGGATGCGAACACCGGGAAGGTCTTCGAGTCCTTCAACGAGATTGGCGGGTTCTACGGTTCGAACCGCGCGGCCCCCAAGGGCGCGGCGGCTCCCGAGCCCATCACCGCGACGTCCACCACGAAGGCGGAGATCGTCGACCAGGGCACCGTCACGTCGAAGCTCGCGTTCGACAAGGACGTGACCATCGACAAGCTGAAGCTGGACCTGGACATCGCCCACACGTTCAAGGGCGACCTGAAGGTCACGCTGACCAGCCCCTCCGGCACGAGCGCCGTGGTGCACGACCGCAAGGGCGGCAGCACGGACGACGTGAAGGGCTCGTTCGACCTGAGCGCGTTCGCCGGTGAGAGCGCCAAGGGCGAGTGGACGCTGACCGTCGAGGACAAGGCCCGGCTGGACAAGGGCACGCTGAACGGCTGGGGCGTGAGCATCACCCCGACGGAGACCACGCCCCCTGTCGAGGAGCCCACCAACAAGACGGTGGACGACACCTCGCTGTACAGCGGCAAGGTCGCGCTGGAGACCACGAAGGGCGCGGACGGCAAGTACACGCTCGAGGACGGCACGCGCGGCAAGGGCGTGAACACCTACGACGCGATGAACAAGACGACCGCGTCGGGCAAGACGCAGATCACCGACGACAACAACGTCTGGGGCGAGGCCTCCGACGGTCCGCGCACCAAGGCGGCCGTGGACGCGCACTACGGCGCGGAGATGACCTACGATTTCTACAAGGAAATCCTGGGCCGTGACTCCATCGACGGCGCGGGCGAGGCGCTCAACTCCTTCGTCCACGTGCGCACCAACTACGTCAACGCGTTCTGGGACGGCACGAAGATGAGCTACGGCGACGGAGACGGCAAGACGTCCGGCCCGCTCACCGCGCTGGACATCGCCGGCCACGAGATCACCCACGGCCTGACGGAGCGCACCGCCGGCCTCATCTACCGCAACGAGTCCGGTGGTCTGAACGAGGCGTTCAGCGACATCATGGGCGCGGGCGTGGAGTGGTACGCGTCCACGAAGAACCCCGAGGTGAAGTTCAACTGGACGGTGGGCGAGACCGCCTGGACGCCGACGAACGGCTCCAACGAGGACGGCCTGCGCTACATGAACGACCCGAAGAAGGACGGGTACTCCATCGACAACTACAAGGACTACCCGAAGCAGACGGAAGTCCACGGGTCGAGCGGTATCGCGAACAACGCCTTCTACCTCCTGGCGAACGGCGGCACGAACAGCACGTCCAAGCTCGAGGTCAAGGACGGCATCGGCATGGACAAGGGCCTGAAGATCTACTACCGCGCCCTGGCCCACTACATGACGCCGAACACCACGTTCGCCCAGGCCCGCGCCGCGACCATCACCGCGGCCACGGACCTGTACGGCGCGGACTCGGCCGAGGTGGCGAAGGTCAAGGAGAGCTGGACCGCCGTCGGCGTGAACTAACGCTGACGTGAGCGCGGAGGGCGGGGACCGAACTCCTCGCCCTCTGGCTCCAGCCGCCACGACAGTGATTGCAGCCCCGAGGCCTGGGGACTCACGCCAGCCCACTGGCGCAAGAGTTCCCGGGCCTCGTTGCGTTCGGCCTCCGGCAGCTGCGAGATGCGCGCGCCGTGATTGCCTCCCGCCACCGTGTAGAGCACGGCCTCGCGAGCCCCCCCCAGCTCGTACGCCGCCGCGCTCCACGGGTCATGGCCGCCGTAGATGAACATCAGCCGCTCGCCCTGGGTGGAGACCCAGTCCTGGATGTCCGGCATCGCCTCCGGACGGAACACGGGGCTCAGGCCGGGCGGGACGTACACCGCGGGCACGTCGGTGCCCGGATGCTGGAGCTGGCTGGCCAGGTGGACCTCGAAGGGCCTCGGGTGCCCCAGCTCCACGGCGGCCTGGTAGAAATACGGGCCATAGGCCTCCACGTCCGCGTCCGAGAAGAAGTCGAGCCCCACGCGCCCGTCCAGCTCGTCCATGAGCGCGGAGTCGCTCGCGGAGTCGTTCGGCACGGTGTTGCAGCGCGCGAGGCTGTCGTACTGCCAGAAGTAGAAGTAGTGCTCGATGATGGCGTGCTCGAAGGCGCGCTCCCGGCCCAGGTGCTGGAAGGTGAGGCCGCGCTGCTGGGCCCTCGCGTCCATCAGCGGTAGCAGGGCCGTGCGCCGGTCCAGGGCCGCGCGCTGGAAGGACTTCAGCCGCTCCCGACACGCCGCCTCGCCCACGGACTCCTGGAAGGTGATGAAGCGGTCATCGTCGAAGCGGGCGATGGGCGCCACGTAGGCCACCGTCGCGTCCACGTCCTGGGGGTGGAAGCGGCGGAAGAACACCATCGTCTCGCCCCCCTTGCTCGCGCCCGTCGAAACCCACCGCAGCGGATACACCGGCTTGAACGCCTCGACGATGCGATGGAAGTCGTCCGCGGACTGCCGGATGGTGAGCTGGCTCCAGTCCGTTGGCGTGGGGCGGCTCGGCCCGAAGTAGCGATGCTCCACGGAGAGCTGATTGGCGTCGAGCAGTTGCGTGGGCTCGCGTCGCGACGGCTCGGTGGAGACGAAGTAGCCCCCCGAGTAGAGCACCATGGGACTGGAGCGCGAGATGTGCAGCAGCGTCAAACGCTGACGGAAGCGCTGGCCGTCCGGATGGGCATGGTCCACCGGCTGCTCGAACTCCATGACGAAGAAGCGGTGGTTCGGCAGCTGCGGGCCCGCGGGCTCCTCGCGCACCGTGAGGCCAGGGATGCGGGCCAGTTGCACGAGGACGTCCTCTTCCGTCGGCGGCTCTCCCCCGTTGTCACAGGCCGACAGCAGACACAGCAGCAGGACGGATGCGAAACGCCCGCGACGCAAGAGGGGCTCGGCGAAAGACATGGCGCTCCAGTTCCGGCCGGGCACCACCGCCTGCGAGATGCGAGCACGGGAGTCCGGCGCGTAACGCGGAGGCTACTCCGATTCGCGCGCCCCCTCGCTTCGCTGGCACCGCGGGCGAAACCCGCTCAGGGAGCCGAGGACTCGGCACTGGCGCCCGCCAGAGCCACCGCGTGCCGGTCATCCTGCGGCAACCCGTCCATCAACAGCATCATCGTGTGGGCGCTCGCATGGCGCAGCGCCTTCGCGGCGGCGTACTCGGGAGAGGACCACCAGGCGCGGGCCTGCTCGATGGTGGGGAACTCCAGCAGGGCGAAGCGAGGCGGCTGCCACGTCCCCTCGAGCGCCTCCGTCGCCCCACCCCTGACGAGATAACGGCCGCCATAGTGGGCGATGGAGGGAGGCGCGAGCTGCTTGTAGCGCTCGTAGGTCTGCACGTCATGCACCGAGATTTCGACGACGACGTAGGCAGGCATGGGCGCTCCTGATGTGGGATCAGAACACGAATGGGAACCGCACCGGCCCCCCCTGCTCATGGTGCTTGGGGAAGACCCAGGCGCCAACCTTGGCCTCGATGCAACGCGCGAACGGCGTGCCGCGCAGCGAGGCCGTCTCGGTGACGACCTCGGACACTTCTCCACTCGGAAGGATGGACCAGCGCACCACCACGCGCGCGCCCTCGTCCACCGGACGCGGCTTGACGTCCGCGCACGCGGTGACTTCGCTCTTGTTGGCGAGCACCACCTCGAAGACATCCGACTGCGCCAGCGACACGCGCGGATTCTGGATGGGCGCCACCGGCGGGATGTAGACGGAAGGGGCATCTTCCGGCCCACCCGAGCCGGGAGAAGGCCCCGCCAGCTCCCGCGCGAAGTCCTCATCCGGCCCCAGGTCGTCATCCGAGCCGGGCTGCGGCGGGCTCGCGCGCACGGGTGCCTCGACGGGCGTGGGCGGCGGCGACACGGGCCGCTCTCCAGAACCCAGCTTGACCTCGGAAATCCTCGGCGACACCGCCGCAACCGCCGGCGCGGCCTCCACGTCCCGGTCCATGCTGGACGAAGGCGCGGCGGCTCCCACGGACTTCGCGAGTCCCCCACCGGACACGGCCAGCACCGGCACCGCGCCACCCCGCTCCACGGCCGCGACACCCGCGAGGGAAGGACGGACCGCCGCGACTGGCGGCAACGTGGGAGCGATGGGGGCGGCCACGACATCCATCGCGATACCCCCACCGGTCGGCGCGGAGACACCCTGCGCGGCCCCCGCCAGGGGCTCACCCGTCACGGACATGGGAGGCGTTGCCACGGCCTCGGAGACAGGCACGCTCGCGACCACGGGCGGGGCCACGGCCACGACGGGCGGAGCCACCACCTGGGAGGGCGCGGGATTGAAGAGCTCCGCGACATTCATGCGGGCGAGCAGCGCCGAGGCGCCATCCCAGCGACCGAACAGGCCCATGACGAGCGCGACCGTCACCCCCCCCGCGACGCCACCGGCCAGGGTGAACCACCAGCCGCCCACTCGCGAGCGGGCCTCCACCTGCTCGGAGACCTCGGTGACTTCGGCGAGCACCGCGTGCGTTCCCACGGTTTCAACCGGTGAGCTGGACGTCGCCCGAGGGGACGCCTCGACGGCCCATGCGGGAATGCCCGAGGCCTCCGCCACGGTGGCCGCGGGCAGCTCCGGCCCCTCGGAGAAAGCGGCCGACAGGGCCGCGTCCACGGCGGCGCTGAGCTCCAGCTCCAGGGGGAGAGGGGCCAGCGTTTGGAGCAGCTCCGGAACCTGCCCCAAGGGCAGCCATGCCGCGAAGCCCGCGCGCCAGCACAGCGAGTCAGGCCCCAGCTCGCCGCGCTCCCACGCCCCCTTCAGGGCCTCCGCTTCGAAGGGCCCCGCGGGCCTGGCGCCCAGCGCGATGAACCACGCGTGCTTCTCGGTGGGAACCGGCGTCGGCGCGGGCTCCTCCTCCACCACGGACGACACGAGCGAACGACGCACACCCTTGTGCAGCCGCTCACCATGCACGTCACCGCGAGCGCGCGACGTCGCCGCCGGCACGCGCGGGTTCTTGTCCGTGCGCAGCTTGCTGACGAAGACGTCGAGCTCCGCCTCGGAGACGCCACCGAACACGGGGGTGCCTCCGCCTTCAGGCTCCGTCGTGCCCGCCGAAACCTCCTCCGGCAAGGCCTTTCCTTCCCGTGAGTCGCCGACCATTCGCCAACTCCTTGATTCCGCCCCGCCCCAGCTCCATCCGAATCCCTCAATGGAATGCCGATGCGCGATTTCGTCAACGGAGAGTCTCTGCGCGAAGGTAGCCAGGGTCCACACTCAATGAGGATGCGGAATGGAATTCTCCACCGTCATTCCGGATAACTCGGCACACCTCCTCACATTCACATACGGATGCGGTGCCATGCCTTCAATCACTCCTGGGTCAGAGACGCTTCTCTCGGATCAGAAAGAGGGGGCGCCGGGGCTTGCCCGCAGTCGCCCCACGCCTCCGCTTGGAGCTACTCCTTCAGTGCGGAAGTGAACTGCATCAGCGTCTTCTTCGCGTCCCCCAGCACCATCATCGTGTTGGGGCGCACGAAGAGCTCGTTCTCGATTCCGGCGAAGCCCGGGTTGAGCGAGCGCTTGAGCACGACACACGTCTTCGCCATGTCGGCGGAGAGGATGGGCATGCCGTAGATGGGGCTGCTCTGGTTGGAGCGCGCCGCCGGATTGACCACGTCATTCGCTCCCACCACCAGCGCCACGTCCGTCGCCGTGAAGTCGTCGTTGATGACGTCCAGGTCGAACAGGTGGTCATACGGAACGTTGGCCTCGGCCAGCAGCACGTTCATGTGCCCCGGCATCCGTCCGGCCACCGGATGGATGGCGTAGCGCACGTCGCAGCCATTGGCCTGAAGGACGTTGGCCAAATCCCTCACCGCGTGCTGAGCCTGCGACACGGCCATGCCGTAGCCCGGCACGACGATGACGGAGCGGGCCGCGCGCAGCACCTCCGCGGCCTCCTCCACGCTGCCCACGTTGGGCGCCGGACCCGAGGCAGATGCGCCCTCCGTGACGGCCTTTGCCTCCGGTGCCGCGCCGAACGCGCCGAAGAGCACGTTCGCGAACGAGCGGTTCATCGCCTTGGACATCATCATGCCCAGCAGGAAGCCGGAGAAGCCGTCCAGCGCGCCGCAGATGATGAGGACGTTGTTGCCCAGCGCGAAGCCCGTCGCCGCCGCCGCCAGGCCCGCATACGAGTTGAGCAGACAGATGACCACTGGCATGTCCGCGCCACCAATGGGCAGCACCAGCAACACGCCCAGCAGCACGCCCAGCGTCGCGACGGAATAGAAGGCCCACGACGCGTCGGGCGAATAGACGAGAAAGCCAATCAGCCCCAACGTGCCGACAATCATCAGCATGTTGGAGATGTTCTGTCCCGGGTAGGTGACGGGCCGGCCGGTGATGAAGCCCTGCAGCTTCCCGAAGGCCATGATGCTTCCGGTGAACGTCAGCGCGCCGAGCGCCACCTCCAGGCCCGTGGCGGTGATCTGCAGCGTGCTCATGTGGGGACCTCCGTGCTGGAGGTACTCGACGACGCCCACGAGCCCCACCGCCAGGCCACCGAAGGCATGCGAGAGCGCGATGCGCTCGGGCATCTTCGTCATGGGAATCCATAGGCCCATGCCCGTGCCCACCGCGGAGCCGATGAGCAGCGCCACGACAATCCACTCCCAGCGCACGATGACCTGCGTCACGCCCACGCCGTACAGCAGCGTGCCCGCGACGGCGGCCACCATGCCAATCTCCGCGAGCAGCACGCCCCGCCGGGCCGTCTGCGCGTCGCCCAAATCCTTCAGGCCCAGCACGAAGAGGATGGAGGCGCCCAGGTACAGCAGTTGGACGAACGTCTCCGTCAGGGAGAGGGTCATCGCGCGCCGCCCTTCTTCTTGAACATCCGCAGCATGCGGTCGGTGATGAGGAAGCCACCCACGACGTTGATGGTGGCGGCCAGCACCGCCACCGCGCCGAGCATCGTGGACACCGTCCCGTAGTGCCCACCCGCCGCGAGCAGCGAGCCCACCAGTGAGATTCCGGAGATGGCGTTGGTGAAGGCCATCAGCGGCGTGTGCAGGAGGTGCGGCACCTTGGAGATGACCTGGTAGCCCGTGAAGGCCGCCAGGAAGAAGACGTAGAGGCCGAAGATCAGCGTCAGCGACATGTCAGCCCTCTCTCCTGGCCAGGTCCGCCATGGCCATGTCCGCGACGGCCGGGTGGACCACGTCCCCGCCCCGGGTGATGAGCATTCCCTTCACGATTTCATCCGCGACATCCAGCTTGAGCACGCCATCCTTGTCGGTGACGTGCGCGAGCAGCTTCTCCATGTTGCGCGAGTACATCGCACTGGCATGCACCGAAATCTGGCTGGGCAGGTTGCGCTCGCCGATGACGGTGACGCCTGTCTCGGTGCGGTAGCGCTCCCCGGCGCGCGTCAGCTCGCAGTTGCCACCCTGCTCCGCCGCGATGTCCACCACCACCGAGCCACTCTTCATCCGCCGCACCATCTCCGCGGGCAGGAGCACCGGCGCGCGCCGCCCCGGCACCAGCGCCGTGGTGATGACGACGTCCGACTTCGCCACGTGCGTCGCCAACACCTCCGCCTGCTTGCGCTTCGCCTCCTCGCCCAGCTCCTTCGCGTACCCGCCGGAGCCCGCCGCGTCCGCGATGTCGATGTTGACGAAGCGCGCCCCCAGGCTCTCCACCTGCTCCTTCACCACCTTGCGCACGTCGTACGCCTCCACCACCGCGCCCAGCCGCCGCGCCGTGGCGATGGCCTGCAGTCCCGCCACGCCCGCGCCCAGCACCAGCACCTTCGCGGGAGGAATGGTGCCCGCCGCCGTCATCAACATGGGGAACAGCCGGGGCAGCGCCTCCGCCGCCAGCAACACCGCGCGGTAGCCCGCGATGGTCGCCTGCGAGCTGAGCACATCCATCATCTGCGCCAACGTCGTGCGCGGAATCATGTCCACGGCCAGCAACGTCACCCGCCGCTTCGCCACCTCTCGCGCCAGCGCCGGATTCGCCAGTGGGTACGCCAGGCTCACCAGCACCGAGTCCGCCTTGAGCCGGCCCAGCTCCGTCTCGTCCGGCGGCTGAATCTTGAGCAGCAGGTCGGCGGCGGCGTAGAGGGCGTCGACGCTCGACTCGACCCGGGCACCCGCGGCCCGCAGCTCGTCGTCGGAACACTCCGCGCCCAGGCCCGCACCGCTTTCGACCACCACTTCATGCTTCTTGCCGACGAGGCGTTTCACGCTCTCCGCCACGAGCGCGATCCGCCTTTCACCCGGCACCGTTTCACGGGGGATGGCGATGATCATGCGGGCGAGCATAGGCCCATCCCCTCCGCCCAATTCAATCCCAGCCAACGAAAGCCATTGCAATCCGTGTCAAGCACGGCCGCGTCACGAGTGTTCACCGTGCAAGGCGTTGTCGCGAGCGTAAGGGGTTCCCCCGAGCCCCGACATCCCCCCACCCGGACGGTTCCACCCGAATCCGAGGCCCACACCGGCCCGACTCTTGCTGTCGGGGGCCGACGCACCCGTCCCCCCGTCGGATAGACTCGCCGGGAGAAAGCCACCATGCCCTTCGACCTCCGGGAAATCCTTCGCCAGTCCGAAGCCGCCTCCTCCGATGGAGGGCTCCCCACCTGGCTGAAGGAGAGCTGGAGTGACTCGGAGGGCTTCATCGCCGCGCTCGCCACCCACCACGCGGGCCGGGGTGGCCCCGCGCCGAAGAGCCGCCCGGGCCAGCACCACGACTTCTTCCATGACCTGGTCGTCCGCCACGCGGACTCCGGCGCCGCGGCCTTTCGCGCCTGGGACTCCGCGCGAGGCTGGCAGGCCCTGGGCTACCGGGAGCTGGGCGAGCGTGCGTCCCGCCGCGCCACGGAGTGGGCCGCCCAGGGCGTCAAGCCGGGCGTGAAGGTCGCGCTCGTCCATCCGCTGGGACAGGAGCTGCTCGTCTCGCTCATGGCCGCGCTGAAGCTGGGCGCGTGCATCAGCGTCCTGCCGCCCACCGGGCCCCTGTTCCTGTCGCGGAGGCTCGCGCTCCTGGAGCCCCAGCACATCTCCGCGGAGGCCCACCAGGCGCCGCTCATCAAGGGCTTCGAGAACCTCCTGCTGCGCTCCCGAGGGGACGCGGCGCCCTCGTTCGCCTCCCACACGTACCGCCCCGCCGACACGGTGGCCCTGCTGTTCTCGCCGCGCGTCGACCCGCCGGACACCCCCGTGCCCCTCAGCGCCGAGCGCGCGTGGACCGGCGCGCTGTGCGACGGGCTGCTCACCTTCGGCCTGGGCGCGGGCGACGTGCTCGCAGCGCCCGGCCTCCACTTCCTCCAGCACCAGCCCGCCCTGCTCTTCGCCTCGCTGCTGAGGGGCGCGACCTTCCTCCACCTGGAGCCCGCGGACCTGGAGCGCACCCCCGGCCTGCTGCTCGAGCACCCGCCGCGAGCGCTCGGCGTCTCTCCGGCCCTCCGAGACACGCTGACGCGCGCCCGCTCCGGGCCCCTCAAGGGCGTGGGGCACTGGTTCCGCTCCGTCGATGCCCTCCATGACTGGGAGGCCTGGCGGGAGTGGGTGCGACAGTCGGAGCTGACCAGGGTGCCCCACGCGCTGGTGCTCATCGACGCGTCGGAGGGCGGCGTGGTGCTCGCGTCGCCCCGCCGCATCGGCGAGCTGAACGCGGCCATCGCCCCCGCACCCGGGCGCCCCTGGACGTTGAAGGACCTCAACCTGAGTGGCCAGGAGGCCGCGGGCGACGTGGGCGTCTTCACGCCGCTGCCGGACAAGGACCGCCCCCCCGGCCACGTCATCCTCACCCGCCAACGCGAGCAATTCCTCTACGCCGGAACGCGCGACGTCCGCCGCGACGGCCGCATCTACCCATCAACGGAAGTCGTGGAGGCGCTCGCCGACCTGCCGTTCTGCCAGGGGGCCTGCGTCAGCATCGCCGCGTCGGGAGGCACCGCGCAGCACACACCTCACGTCCTGCTCGTCTTCACTGGAACCGAGGACGCGGAGCGCTTCACGCAGGAGGCGGGCAACCGACGCCTGGAGATTCGCCGCCGGCTGGAGCTGCGGCTGGGCGCCGAGCACCTCCCGGACCGCATCGAGCTGTTCCCCCTCCTCCCGCACAGGACGAAGGACGGACAGGTCAACGCGGAGTGGTGCCGCTCCCAGTACCTCACGGGCGCGCTCCACCAGAAGTCGTCGGACCCCGTGTTCCAGGCCCTCACCGCGCTGAGGGGCCGCGCTCGCGAGAGCGTCCGGGGCCCCGGCGACGACGAGCGCTCCCGCTAGCGCGCGTACGCGGCGGACGCGCCCGCGTTCCCTGGCGACGCGTCCTGGCCGACCCGGCCCCCTCCCCCTTCGAGGCCCCAGAGGGAAACGGCCGGATCTGAACGCTGGCACGCGCCACGCAATGGCGTGGCTCAGCGTCTGACGTTCCATCCCGGAACTCACGACGCCCACGAGGTGCTCGCATGGGAGCCCAGGTCGTCATGGGAGCGATGCTGCAGTGCAGTTTCGGCCTCGCCCCCTCGTCGCTGGTGGTGCTGCCCACCAACAAGGTGGTCAGCCCGACGCCCGCGGCGAACGTCCTCGACAACAAGCCCCTGGTGAACATCCCTCCCTTCGGGATGTGCCAGTCGCTGGCCAACCCCACGGTGGCGGCGGCGACGGCGGCCGCGCTCGGCGTCCTCACGCCCATGCCCTGCATCCCCGCCACCGCGGCGCCCTGGGTGCCCGGCTGTCCCAAGCTGATGCTCGGCAACGCGCCCGCGCTGGAAAGCAACTCCAAGCTGATGTGCTCGTACGGCGGCGTCATCCAGGTCGTCTCCCCCGGACAGGTGAAGGTCATCGATGGCTGACCTGGCCCAAAGCCTGCCGCCCTTCGACGGCACCTTCCTGGAGCAGCCCCTGGAGGGCGAGCCTCCCCGCCTGGCACCGGGCGAAGAGCCCGACCCCCGCGTGGAGGCCGTCACGGAGGCCGTCGCCAGCGGCGACTACGCCAACGCGGCCCGCAGCGCGGAGGCCCTGCTGCGCGAGGGTCAGCGCGACACGCGGCTCGTCGGCGCCTACCTCTTCGGTGCCTTCCAGGAGCAGGGCCTGCTCGCGATGCCGGGCCTCTTCCGCTCGCTCCTCCTGGTGCTTACCACCAGCCGCGCCGCGTTCGGCCCGGAGGCCAAGCGCGACATCTTCCTGGAGAGCGGACTGCGCTGGCTGTTGCGCTCGGTGAACAAGCACCTGGCGCACAACGAGAAGAAGCAGGACGCCTCGTGGCGGCGCTGGTGCGAGGCCGACAACCGCGCGCCCATCGAAGAAGCCCTCAAGCTCTCCGAGCCCATCCTCGCCGCGATGCCCTCCGCCCTTCCCAAGAATGGCTGCGAGGAGCCCATGCGCAACCTCAGCCACTGGCTGAGGCGTCACCTGGAGGCCCTGCCCCCACCCGCGCCGCCGCCTGCGCTCGCGCTCGCACCCCAGCCGCTCCCGGAGACCGCGCCCTCTCGCGACAACGCCCCCCCGGAGAAGTCCGCGCCCGCGCCCCGCGCCGAGCCGGCCGCGCCCACCGTGGGTGGCGTGCCCATCTCCGCGCCGCTCGCGCTGCTGCTTCGCAAGCTGGACGCGTTCAACACGCTGGTCGATCGCGGAGAGATGACGAAGGCGGGCGTGATTGCCGCGGACGTGCTGGCCACCGTGGAGCGGTTCGACCCGCGCGTGTACCTGCCCTCGCTCTTCACCCGCTTCTACTCCGGCCTGAGCGGCCACGCGCGCGACCTGGAGCCATTCCTGCAAGAGGCCGACTCGCTGCCCATGCGCGCGCTGGAGCAGCTCTACCGGGTGGACCTGGAAGCCTTCCTCGCCCAGCCCTCGCTGACCTCCAGAGAGGAGGACTGACGCCATGCTCGACGCCACGCCCACCTCCTCCACCCCGGCCGCCGGTGAGCCCTCCATCGAAGCGCGCATCATCGAGCGCGCCCACGAGTTCGACATCCCCGCGCTGGTGGAGCTGCTCTTCAAGGAGGGCTACGGCCCGGATGACCTGGAGCTGCGCAGCCACCGGGGCACCGTGCACGCCCCCCAGCTCGTCCACTCCATCGAGTTCGCGCGCAACCCGCGCCGCGCCATCATCACCGTCAACCTGGGACTGCTCAGCGTCCAGTCGCCCCTGCCCTCCTTCTTCCTCAAGGCGATGGAGTCGCTGCAGCACGACGCGATGGAGAGCTTCCTGGGCTACTTCGACCACCTGCTCCTGCGCGCGCGCTTCGCCGGCCTCTTCCCGGAGCGCGACGGCTCGCTCTTGCCGGGCTGGGAGGGCTCCGCCGCGCACCGCCTGCGCCTCTTGCGCCCCGCATGTCCCTCCACGCTGCACTGGCTGTTCTCCCACGCGTACCCGGAGGCGGAGGTCCGCGTGCGGCGCGCAACCCGCCGCCAGCGCATCGACACGCGCGGCATCCAACTGGGCGGCGCGGCGCTGGGCGACGGCACCTCCATGGGCGGCTTCGCCACCGTGCCCACCGGCGGCCTCGAAGCCTGGCTGCACATGAACGAGGCCTTCTGTGGCACCGGCACTGCATGGGCCATTGAAGCGCGACGCCGGCTGCGCTCGCGCGTGTTGCCTCACCTCATCGATACACCGGTGTTCCTCACCGTGGTGCTGGTCATCAGGGACCAGCACGGACACGCCCGCGTCGAGGACTCCAGTCACCTGGGCTACGAGCCCATCATCGGCGGACCCGAGCAGTCGCGGCAGGTGGTCCTGTTCTCCGGTGACACCACGCCGACTTCACCGCCTCCGCAGTGACGCAGGACCCCGGCGCGTCCCGCCGGGTCGCAGAAAGGCCTTCCACCCGAGGGGAGTAACGTAGCCATGTCAATCCAGGAACAACTGCCCAAGTCGCGCATCACGCTCACGTACCGGACCACCATCAATGGCGAGCAGGAGGCGGTCGACCTGCCGCTGCGCATGCTGATGCTGGGAGACTTCTCGCTCGGCTCCTCCGAGGACCGGAAGGTGGACCTCGATGCGCGCAAGCTGCGCTCGGTCAACGGGCGCAACCTGAACGAGCTGATGGCGGACATGAAGATGTCCGTGAACTTCCAGGTGCCCAACCGCATCAACCCGGACGTGGAAGCCGACCTGAACGTCGAGCTGCCCATCACCAAGATGAAGTCCTTCCACCCGGACGAAATCGTCAACCACGTCCCCAAGCTCAAGGCGCTGCGGCTGCTCAAGAAGCTGCTGTTGGAGATGCAGTCCAGCATCGACAACCAGAAGGCGCTGCGGAACATGGTCTACGAGCTGTTCTCCAACAAGGAGGCGCTCAAGGCCGTCCTCGCCGAGCTGAAGGACTACGAGTCGCTGAAGCTGCCCAAGGCGATTCCCGCGAACGCCACGCCCGCCGCCAACGGCGCTGGGGCCACCACGCCCGCCGCCACGGCCCCCGCGACCGCGCCGGCCACCGTCCCCGCCACCGTGAACTCGTAAGCCGCCGCTCACGTCCACTCTATTTCCACGAAGGTAACCGTCATGGCTGAAACCTCATATCTGCCTGGGTTGTTCAAGAGCGTGCGGCTGGAGCGTCCCGTGGACGCCAAGCCGATGATCTCCGAGAAGTTCGTCCCCGCACTCGATGAGAAGGAAGTCACCATCGAGGCGCGCTTCATGTCCTCGCTCGCCGCGCTCGTCCAGAACGTGTCCCCGGCGACGACGGATGCGGGCGACGCGGTGCGCTTCGACAAGGGCCAGGTGCTCGACGTCGTCGACCGCATCGACGCGATGATCAACGACCAGATGAACGAAATCCTCCACCACGAGCGCTTCCAGAAGATGGAGTCGGCGTGGCGGGGCCTGGAGGACCTGGTCTCCCACACCAACTTCAAGGCGAACATCGCCATCGACCTGCTGGACGCCGCGCAGGACGAGCTGGGTCAGGACTTCGAGAACAACTCCGCGGACGTGTTCGCCGGCTCGTTGTTCAACAAGGTCTACATCCAGGAGTACGACCAGTACGGCGGCCAGCCCTTCGGCGCCCTGGTGGGCCTGTACGAGTTCTCCTCCACGCCGGGCGACATCAAGTGGCTGACGCAGATGGGCAAGGTGGCCAACGCGGCGCACTGCCCGTTCATCGCCGCCGTCAGCCCCAAGTTCTTCGGCTGCGACAAGGTCGAGGAGATGGAGGCCATCAAGGACCTGGAGGGCGCGCTCGCCCACCCGCGCTACGGCAAGTGGAACGAGCTGCGCAACAGCGAGGAGGCCGCGTACCTGGGGCTGACGTTCCCCCGCTACGTGCTGCGCCTGCCCTGGCATCCGGACAAGAACCCGTGCGACGACCTCCACTTCACGGAGGATTCGCAGGGTGACTCCAACAAGTACCTCTGGGGCAACTCGTCCATCCTCTTCGCCCGCAACATGGTGAAGGCGTTCGAGAACTCCGGCTGGTGCCAGTCCATCCGCGGCCCCAAGGGCGGCGGTCTGCTCACCGGCCTTCCGGTGGACACGTTCTTCATGCGCGGCCAGGAGGAGCTCAAGGCCCCGGTGGAGATCGCCATCCCGGACTACCGCGAGTTCGAGTTCGCCCGGTGCGGCTTCATGCCGCTCGTGTACAAGAAGGGCTCCAGCGAGGCGACGTTCTTCAGCACCCAGTCCGCCAAGGTCGCCAAGCGCTTCAAGGACCCGAAGGACTCGGAGAACTCGCAGCTCGTCACGAACCTGGCGTACACGTTCTCCATCACCCGCCTGGCGCACTACGTGAAGTGCATCATGCGCGACAACATCGGCAGCACCGCCGATGCGCCCTACATCCAGCGTCAGCTCGACGCGTGGCTGGCGGGCTACGTCACGACGGTGGCAAGCCCCGATGACCTCACGGTCCGCCGCTTCCCGTTCAAGGCCACCAGCGTGGTGGTGGAGCAGCGCACGGGTGAAATCGGCTGGTACGACTGCAAGGTCGCCGTCCTGCCGCACATCCAGTTCGAAGGCCTCAACGTGGAGCTGATGCTCGAGTCCCGGCTCGGGTAGGCCCCGCTTCTCTTCACCCAACCCCCAACCATCCAGGAGTGAGTCATGCCTCAATTCGCACGTGACTTGGACGTCTATCAGGGCTTCAACTTCAAGAAGGACAAGCAGACCCCCGTGGGCTTCATCACCTCCATCACCGTGGGCGGCATCGTCCTCGTGGCGGACCAGGAGACGATCGCCGACCCGGAGCAGCCGGACAAGGCGCTGGCCACCAAGTGTGTCGGCGTCCTCAACAGCTACCTGTGGGAGACGGGCGTCACCGACGCGCTGTACCTCTCCGCGCAGATCTCCACGGCGAACAAGCAGAAGATCGCCGAGATGCTGCTGGGCACGTTCTCCAACATCGAAGTGGTGATGAAGTACGTCATCTACGAGTACGACCCGCTCGCGAAGAAGTACTTCAAGTCCAACTTCGTGGACGCGGACCTCAACGGCCTGCTGGAGAAGAACGGCGACCGGCTGAACATCAACGTGGCGGACAACGAGTCGCGCGAGGTGCAGTCGCCCAAGAACTTCACGTTCCAGATTGGCGTGAAGCCCAAGACGCTGGAGCAGTCCATCAACGTCGCGGCGGCGTCCTCGAAGAACATCGTCAAGAAGTGGGGCGTCACGGAGACGGCGTAAGCCCCTCCGCCACGAAAACAACATGCCCCCCTTCAAGCTCGCACGGGTCCGGTGGCACGTCGGCCAGACGCTGCTTCCGGAGCATTTCGAGGCCCAGGAAGAGTCGCTGGAGGCCCAGGTCCGCCTCCACGCCTCGCTGTCTGGCACGCCGGGTTACGGCGTGGCGGCGATGGCCTGGAGCGAGCCGTTGCTGGCCGGTGGAAGCCTGTCCGTCTCGACGTTGACGGCGGTCACCCCGGCTGGCTTCGTGGTGGATGTGCCCGGCAACGCGGTGCTGCCGCCCTTCTCGTTGGAGGGCACGGGCCGCGCGGAGGCCACCATCTACCTGCATGTGATGGGGGACACGACGAACGCGCAGAGCGTGCGGCTGTACGCCGAAGACCCGCCAGTGGTCGAGCGGGTGATGCGGCGGCTGCGCCTGTCCGCGGAGCCGGTCCTGGACGGAGCGAAGGACACGCTCCCCCTGGCCGTCTTCCGAAGGGATACCGAGGGCGTGTGGCGGCTGGCGGAGGACCTGGTTCCTCCGCTGCTGCTCGTGGGCCCCCACCCGTTCCTCGGGGCCCTGCTGGAGCGGCTGGAGGCGCTCCTGGAGCAGTCGCGGCTGCAGCTCATCGCCCGGCTCTCCGACAGCTACCTGCGCACGGACCGGCTCAGCAATGCCCGCCGCGCGCTGTGCGAGGTGCAGCGGCTGCAAGCCCTGCTGGAGGACATGCACCGCCATGTCTCCCCGCACCCGTATGTCTTCTTCGATTCCCTGCGCCGCCTGTACTTCGAGGCGTGCTGCTACCTGGAGCTGATGCCCGACAAGTCGCTGCCCACCTACCAGCACGAGGCCCCGGGCAAGGGGCTGAGCCGCTGGGTGGAATTGCTCACGCGCGCGCTCCAGCCGGAGGCCACCCGCGCCACGCACCGGGCCTTCACGGCGCGCGACGGCCAGTTCATCTTCTCCCCGCTGCCGCCCGAGGTCCGGGAGAGCGGCGAATTGTACCTCCTGGTCCAGCGCCGGCTGGCCGGAGAGCCGCTGCCGGTGGACGGCGTGAAGCTGGCGGGGCCCTCGCGCCTGGCCACGGTGCGCCGCATGGCCCTCAAGGGCATCGCCTTCGAACACGTGCCGCACCCGTCCTTCCCGCACGCGCTGGGCCCGGAGATTGATTGGTTCAAGCTGTCCCAGGGCGAGGAGTGGCAGTTCGCGCTGCGCGAGGACGGCCTGGCCTTCTATGCCACCCCGGCGCTCCAGGGCGCCCAGGTGTCCCTCTTCTGGCGCAGGTCCTGACATGGCCCGCGCCTCCTTCCTGGACAAGTTCGCGGTCCGTGGCGACAGCCGGGGCACCGGCCGCAAGGGCTCGAATGAGCTGGAGCACGTGCTGCGCAACCTGGAGGCCGTGCTGAACACCAAGGCGGGGTACGGCTTCTTCCGCCGCGACTTCGGCCTGGGCGAGTACACCGAGAAGTACGGCACGCGCGAGCTGGTGGAGACGCTCACCCGCGAGCTGCGCGACGAGATTGCCCACCACGAGCCGCGCCTGTCGGACGTGGAGTTGACGCTGCGCGGGCGCGACGCGGGGCTGTGGCTGCACTTCGGCCTCACGGGCACCGTGGGCGGCGAGCGCCACAAGCTGCGCCTGCGCTTCGACACCCTCAGTGCCCACGTGCGCGTGGAGGAGGAGCCATGACGACCGGCGGCTTCGACGACAAGTTGGTGGTGTCCGTCACCCTGACGGCGGGCGGCACCGCGCACGCCATCCCCGCGGGCGACGTGAAGTCCTTCGCGCTGGAGCTGCGCCCCTGGGGCTTCGAGGGCCGCGTGGAGTTCGACCTCGCGGACAACACGTCCGCGGGAGGCATGGAGACGGACGCGCTCAAGGCCGCCTTCCTCCAGCAGGACTTGATGGAGGTCCAGCTCGAGCTCAAGAGCACGTTCACCGACACCGCGAAGCAGCCGGCGCTCACGTCCCTCAAGATCAAGGGCCTGGTCTCCGAGCGCACCCTGGTGGAGATGCCCGCGACGACCGCCCCTGGCGCGCCCCTGCTGCACCGCCGCTACGGGGTGACGTTCCAGGACGCGGCCCAGCTGCTGTGGAGCCAGCACTTCCCCTGCATCCTCTACACGCAGAAGTCGATGAAGGACGTGCTGGACGCCCACAAGGGCTCGCACATCGCCTTCAACTACGACTGGAGCGCGGGCCTGGACAGCACCTGCCCGCAGTTGTTCCTGGGCCTCACGCCGGAGGAAGGCGCCAGCTTCTACGACTTCCTCCTCTGGTACGTGGACACGCGCAACGGCGTGCTGGCGTACGACTACGCGGCGGGCAAGTACGCGCTGTCCACGGCCAAGGCCGCGACGGGCACGCCCGTGCAACTGGTGGGTCCGGAGATGGACCAGGTGGCGCTGCGCTTCCCCGAGGTGGCGCGCCACGACGTGAATGTGCTCAACGCGGTGGCCGAGGGCCCCGCCACCCGGCCCATCACCCAAGCGCGCGCCGTCACCGGCATCCGCCAGGACGTGCTCGTGCGCACCCCCATCACCACGGAGGTGGACGCGCGGGTGACGCTGGAGACCGGGCGGCTCAAGCTTCGCGGCATGGAGGTCGACCTGACGTGGAGGCGCTTCCCCGCCACCGCGCTGACGCCGGGCATGCTGGTGAAGCTGCCCACGACGCAGGCCTGGGCCGCGGCGGGGCTGGGCGCCGGGCAGACGTTCCGGGTGCGCTCCATCGCGTTGCGGGGGGACGCGCTCGCGTCCTCACCGGACGCGGACCACCTGGCCAAGAGCACCGGCTTCGACTTCGCCATGCACACCGTGCTGGAGCCCCAGGCGGAGACCTGGGTGGAGCTGCCCGCCTACACCCCGCCCACCTGGCCCCGCTACGTGGAGGGACTCATCGTCAGCGAGATGGGCGAGCAGCCGCACGAGACGTGGCAGGCCTACACCGACTCGGCCACGTCGCAGGACGGCTACAAGGTGAAGGTTCCCCTCTGGCAGAACCAGATTGTCACCCTCCCGTTCAACCCGAACCTCCTGCCCGGGCACTTCTACTTCCCGGCCTACAAGGGGGAGCGGGTGCTGGTGGGGCTGGACTTCCAGAAGGCCTGGCTCAAGCGCTTCCTGGACTGGCGTGACACGGCGCGCATGCCCGCGGACGGCCAGGGCACCCATCTGCTGGTGGGCAAGACGCCCGAAAACGGCACCTCCATGCGGCACTCCTATGCGGAGGGCAAGCCGGTCTTCCTCTTGCAAAGGACCAACGCCAAGGACACGGCCCGCATCGAAATCAAGGAGGGGACGCTGACCATCCGGGTGAAGGAAGAGCCCGCGTAGGCGCGCTTTGGAGGCGTGAAGGAACCATGGGAACGCTGGTCTGCACCATCGAGCTGGACAAGCAGAAGGGCATCACCGTCACGGTGGACAACGCCGACGGGCAGATTCTCCAGACGGTGACGATGGACGGCACCAGCATCACCCTCAAGGTGGCGGGCCAGACGGACACCAGCACCGTGGTGCAGAAGGCGGACAGCATCGTCGTCACCGTCAAGGACTTCAAGGTGGACGCGGAGACCATCACCCTCCTCTCCTCCAAGACGTCCGACTGGAAGAGCCAGGACACGCTGACGGTGGAGAGCACCAAGGACATGACCTTCACCTCGCAGGCGAAGCTCACGCAGAGCGCCATGCAGGACGCCAGCCTCTCCTCTTCGGCGAAAATCAACGTGGAGGCCACCCAGGCGCTGGCGATGAAGGGCATGACGGCGTCGATGCAGGCCACCGGCGGCGAGGCCAAGGTAGACGGCCTCACGCTGAAGCTGTCGGGGACGACGGAGGCCTCCATGAGCGGGCTGAACGTCAAGGTGTCGGGCCAGGCCGCGCTTGACCTGGAAGCGCAGGGCATGGCCAACCTCAAGGCCTCCGGAGTCACCAGCGTGTCCGGCGCGCTGGTGAAGCTGGGTTGAGGGAGCACACCCGATGAGCGGCACCAAGGACAAGCTGCACCAGGACTTCCTCGAGGAGATGGCCTCGTTGGAGCGCTTCCGTCAGCGCTTCCACGAGCGCTACCCCGCCGCCCCCCTGGAGCGCGAGGACCCGGACGTGCGCCGCCTCATCGAGGCGATGGCGTTCTTCTCCGTGCAGACTCGGCAGGCGACGCTGCACAACCTGCGCTCCACCTGGCGGCGCCTGTTCGCGGGCTTCTTCGACTTCCTGCTGGAGCCGCTGCCCACGCGCGCCGTCGTCCAGGCGATGCCCGCGGGGAAGATGGGCGAGCCGGTGCTGCTGCCGCGCGGCACGGAGCTGCGGCTGACGCCCACGGAGGGCGAGCCCGGCATCTTCCGGCTCCAGCGCGACTTGCGCGTGCTGCCCGTCACCCTGGAGTCCACGCAGGTGCGCCCCCTGGTGCGCGGCGGCCACCGGCTCATCCTCCACTTCGAGTCGCGCCACGAGCGCGCGGACGCGGTGGAGACGATGAGCCTGCACGTGCGCCACCTGGACGAGTACCTGCCGTCGCTGGCCGTGTTCCACTCGCTGCGCCAGCACCTGCGCGACGTCAGCGTGGTGTACGGCGAGCTGGCGGACGAGCACTCCACGGGCGCGAAGTGCGAGGTGTCGTTCGACCGGGAGCCGCCCGCGCCGGATGACTCGGCGAGCTTCGCGCACCCCCTGCAGCGGCTGCGTTCGTTCTTCCTCTTCCCGGAGACGGAGCTGTTCCTCCACGTCGCGGTGCCGCCCACGCGCGGCGAGTGGCGGCGCTTCAGCCTCTGCTTCGACCTGGCGCAGGAGTGGACCGTGGGCCGCTCCCTGCGGCCGGACTTCCTGGTCCCCTTCGCCGTCCCGGTGGAGAACCTGCGCGCGGAGCCCGCCCAGGTCATCACCACGGACGGCACGCGCTCCGAACACCCCATCCGCAACATGAGCGCGGGGCGCGAGTTGGCGCTGCACTCGGTGACGGGCGTGTACGAGATGACGAAGGCGGGCCTGTCCCCGCTGCGGCCCGCCCACCTGCCCGGCAAGGGCCCCGGCTACGAGGTGGAGGAGGTCCCCACCCAGCACGGCCCTTCCCCCCACCTGGTGCTGCGCATGCCGGAGGCCTTCTCCGCGCCCCGGAAGCTGCTGGTGGAGGCGCTGTGGCACCAGCCGCGCTTCGCCTCGGAGGCCCTGGGCCGGCTCACCGTGGGCGTGCCGGGGCGCCACATCGAGGGCCTGGACTGGCGGCTGGTGGGCCAGCTCCAGCCGGACCGCGAGAGCCCCCTGCGCGATGACCTGACGGCCCTCACCCAGTTGCTGGCCTGGAAGGCACAGCCCACGCTGGGACTGGAGGAGCTGCGCGCCGTGCTGGAGCACCTGGGCACCCCCGGCGAGGGCCCCTTCCGCCGCGTCCTTCCGCTCCTGCGGGAGTTGAGCGTGCAGCGCGTGCCGGACAGCGCCCGGCGCGGCTCGGGCCTGCGCCACGTGTACGAGGTGGTGCTGGAGCCCTTCGAGGAAGGTTTCGAACCCCTCGTGGTGTGCTTCCTGACGCGGGTACGGGAATTGCTGGACGTGTGGAACAACGAAGCGACGGTGGAGCTGCGAGCGACCATCGCCGGCGCGGGTCCCCTCGTCCTTCCGGGAGCCTCCTGACATGAAGATGTCTCACTGGAAAGCCATCCTCCTGGCCTATCGACGCGTGGAAGAGCTGCTCGAGCGGGAGCTGGGCTCACCGAGCCTGGACTCCGAGCTGCGCGAGCGGCTCTCCCCGGGCGCCATGGAGGCCATGTCGCGCGGCCTGGTCTTCGAGCTGGAGCAGTTGCGCATCCACCTGGGCGAAGGGCTGCGCTCCGACGACGTGGAGCAGGTGCTCCAGCCCTTCGCGTTCCTCGTGGACGAGAAGGTGCTCGGCCGGCTGGCGAATGACGACGCGCAGCACTGGCCGCTCTTACAGCTCAAGGCCTTCGGCGTGGACTCCGGCGGCGACCTCTTCTTCGACCTGGCCGACGCGGGCCTGCGCAAGCAGGACACGCCGCCCTTGCTCTTCGAGATGCTGCACTTCTGCCTCACCGCGGGCTTCGTGGGCCGGCACGTGGGCCACCCCGCCCGGCTTCGCGACTACCGCGAGCAGCTGGTGGCCCGCATCCCCCAGCCGCACGCCGTCGCGCCGGAGGTCACCACCGAGGACATGGGCCCCCCGCCCACCCTCTACGACTTCCCCTGGCGCTACTACGCCGTGACGATGTCCATCATCGTCGCGGTCCCCGTGCTGCTCTGGCACCTGTCCAACTGAGAGCCACCCCATGAATCCGCCGCCCCCCGCGTCACGAATGGACGCGAGCGCGTCCCGGAAGGCCATGGCCGAGCTGGTGGAGCGGCTGGAGCAGGTCGTCACTTCGTCCCTGGGAAGCCTCGCGGAGGGCACCCGCCCCCTGCTGGACGTGCTTCGTGAGGGGGCCCGTGCCCTGGAACCCGGCCCTGGCGGCGCCCGGCTCTCCCCGAAGGAGCGGGAGGCATGGGGCGTGCAACTGGAGGCGACATTGGAGCGACTGGAGGACGTCCTTGAAGGACTCCAGCTCGCGGCCCGCGCGAAAGCGGGCGGGAAGAGGGATTGAGTCATGGCGGGCGAGAAGACCCCTATCGCCGCGGCCGCGAGCGCTGCGGCGAACGCGAGTCCTGCGACGGTGGAAGCAGCGAAGCCCTATCTGACCTGGGTGTTGATAGGTCTGGCGGTGCTGCTCGCCGTGGCCCTCGTCGTGGGGCTGGTGTGGTGGTGGCGCAAGCGGCGCCGCGCCGCGCCGCAGGTGGAGCCGCGCAGGAAGCTGGACGCGAACGCGCTGGTGCGCATCCGCAAGCAGTTCCTGAGCGCGCTGCCGTGGCGCTACCGCGTGGCGGTGATGGACTTCCCCACGGTGGTGGTGTTCGGCCCCGCGGGCGCCGGCAAGACGACGCTCATCGACCTGGAGGTGGACTGGCGGCGGCAGGAGCGCCAGTTCATGCCCAGCTTCACCTCGGACCCGCTGCTCCAAATCTTCCTCGGGCCCGACAAAATCGTGCAGGAGGTCTCCGCGTCCCTGCTGGAGGATGACACCCAGGAGGCGCGCCGCGCGCTGCGCCGCCTGTGGGAGGCGAGCTTCCGACGGCAGAAGGGCCGGGTCGCCATCGCGCTGGACGCACGCTGGCTGGCGGAGACTCCGCCGGATGAAGTGCGCCGGGTCATCCAGTTGGTGCGCGGGAAGATCAACCTGCTCTCCGAGGTGTGCAAAGGCGCCGTGGAGACACGGCTGTGCCTGACGCACATGGATGCGATGGTGGGCTTCCCAGACTTCGCCCAGCTCTTGCGCAGCCATGGCATTCCCCTGCACTGGGACGTGCCGCCGCCGGGTGAGGAGGCGAAGCTGGCCGCGGGGCTCCAGCCGATGGAGCAGTACTTCGCGCTCGGGCTCGTATCGCTGTCGGTGGAGGCCTTCAGCCGGCTGGAGGAGTTCTACGCGCGCGGTGGCGAGTCCTTCGCGGCGCTCTCGCGCTTCGTCACCGGGCTGTGGGAAGGCGGCACGCTGTCGTATCGCCCGGAGCTGTCGCGGGTGTACCTGTCGTCGCCCATGCCGGAGGCGCGCTCCACGGGCGTGTTCGCCATCGCCCCGGAGAAGCGAAACATCGAGCTGCGCGCGCGCTACCGGGGCAAGCACCTGAGCCGCTGCGCGCTGCTGCTCGCGGTGGGCTGTCTGCCGGTGCTCGGGGCCTACGGGAACTTCTACAAGAAGCTGGAGGAAGCCCAGCGGCACATGGAGGACTTCGAGGCGACGGTGCAGCGGCTGGGGCAGCAGCACCTGACGGCCTCGGGCGAAGTCGTGGTGGACAAGGGTCAGGGCGCGATGCAGTCCATGGACACGCTGCTGGCCGCGGCGCGCTACTTCCCGCTCTTGAGCCACAGCTTCCTCGACGAGCAGGAGGTGCTGAGAGATCAGCTCGCCAACACCGTCCGGCTGTCGTACCTCAAGCCGCTGTTGGAGAGCTGCCAGGAGCAGTGCCAGCGCTGCGGCACGCTCATCCCCGGCTGCGCGCCGGCGGAGCTGGTGGGCAACCGCTCGCGCTGGGCGCCGACGCACTCGGACGAGCGCTGCGAGCGCGAGACGCTGTGCCGCCCGGAGCAGATGCTGCACGTCATGGCGGTGACGCGCGCCTCTCGCGGCGACGACATGGGCCGCTTCATCCTGTCCGGACTGGACGTGCAGTACCGCAAGCGCTGGAACTGGGCCGCGGACTCCCTGGGCTTCATCGGGACGCACGCCGCCGCGAAGGAATCCAACTGGATGCAGGCCACCAAGCTGCGCGAGGAGGTGGTGGGCGACTACATCATCTCCAGCGACCAGGCGTGGCGAGCGGGGATGCAGGCGCAGGGGCAGTTGCCGTGGATGCGCTGGCCCTACGAGTGGCTGACGGAGGAGAGCTACCTGGGCCCGTGGCGAGACCACCTGCAGCGGCTCCAACTGGTGATGGGCGCCAGCGAGCTGGACCTGGAGCAGTGGCGGGTGCTGACCAGTGAGCGCAAGCGACTCCAGATAACCCTGGCCCAGAGCGTCGCGTACACGTCCGCGCGCAAGATGCTCGCGCTGCTGGACGCCTCGGGTGCGCCGGAGAGCCAGGCGACGCTCAAGGGCGTGGAGAGCACGCTCGACTCGATTGACTGGCACCGCGAGCACGAGCCGATGCTGGCCGCGGTGCTGCGCATGGAGGAGGAGATCGACGCGGGCCTGAAGGCGGCCGCGGAGATGTCCACCGCGGAGCTGCTGACGCGCACCGGGGGCCTCTTCGTGCCCACCAACGGGGATGCGCGCCTGGAGGTGCGGGTGCTGCAGCAGTCGTTCGAGTTCCGCCCGAAGGAGCTGTCCCGCGTGCTGCTGGACAAGCTGCTGCGGCAGATGGAGCAGGGCCAGCGGCCGTTCCAAAGGCAGACGGTGCGCCTGCCGGCGGGCGCGGTGGCGTCCGCGTCGGAGATGGGGATGGGCATGTCCATGGAGGACGCGATGGACATGGGCCGGGTGGACACCCTGCCCTCGCGCCATGGCTCGGAGTGGCTGACCTTCGAGACGGACATCCGGCCGCTGGTGGACGAGTTCACCATCCGCATGACGGACTCGAAGCTGTCTCGCGCGGAGGCCGCGCAGCGCCAGGGCTATGTGCTGAAGAAGGTCTCCAACTTCGGACAGCGCTACCGCCAGGACCTCCTGGTGAAGTACCGCGACTACCGCTTCACCGCGTTGACGACGTCGCTGGCCTCGGAGCTGTCGGCGGTGACGCAGCCGACGTCGGAGCTGGTGTCGATGCTGCGCGAGGTCGCCACGGGGGCGGGCATCGGCCCCATGGAGGGCCCGTACTACGAGCCGCTCCGGCAGGAGCTGTCCGCGTTCCGGCCCATCGTGCAGCTCATGACGCCGGACAAGGACGGCCAGACGGCGCAGCTCGCCGCCTATCTCTTGCTGGTGTCGCAGCTGCACACGGAGGTGTCGGGCTTCAACGCGGCGCCGGTGCTGGGGGAGCGCGTGGTCGTTCCCGCGTCGCTGCGCGCCGGGGGCGAGGAAGTGCCCGCGTCGACGGAGGAAGGCGGCCGGCAGCTCACGGACCTGCTCTCGCCGCTGGGCCGCGTGGGCCTGTCAATGCTGCTGGACGATGAAGGCTCCTACCTGCGCCGCGTGGATGCGTGGCTGGACAAGCAGGGCATCCTCGGGGAGCTGCGCCGGCCGTTCCGCGAGCCCTTCCTGATGACGCGAGAGCTGGGCCGGGCCGAGCTGGAGCGCGTGCTGGAGGAGCAGTGGGAGTGGCGCTTCCGGACCCTGCTCACGCCCCTCTTGCGCCGCTATCCGTTCGCCGTGGAGGCGAGCCAGGAGTTGGACCCCACGGAGCTGGAGGTGCTCAAGCGCAAGGACGGCGCCTTCTGGCAGTTCGTCAACCAGGTGCTGTCGCCGGTGGTGGAGGAGCGCGGCACGGAGTGGATGCTGCGCCGGGCGCTGCGTCAGCAGCTGTCCGTCCCGCCGCGAATGCTGGCGATGCTCGGGCGGCTTTCGAAGCTGGCGAAGCTGCTCTGGAATGACGAGGGCAAGCCCCAGCCGCTGATGCTCCAGGTGCGTCCGCTGCCGCTGCCGCCGTCGGGCGAGAACGGCTTCGTCACCATGTCCTTCCTGAAGTGCGGCGCGGCGGCGGCCTTCGGCTTCAACCAGACGCCCGCGTGGCAGGACTTCGCGCTGGCGTGGTGGGAGCCCCGGTCGGCGTCGGTGGGTGTCGAGCTGCGGGTGCCGGGGCGCGAGGGCAAGCGGTATCGCTCCACGGAGTTGTCGCGCTCGTCGTGGAACTGCTTCCGCATCCTGGATTCCGCCACGTTCGACGCCGAGCACAACGCCATCTGGCCGCTGCCGGGTCCGGATGGCTCGGAGCACTCGGAGATCCGCTTGCGCTTCGGCATGCGCGGTGGGCCGTGGACGCTGTTCCAGGAGGTGACGCGATGAGCGCGACGAAGGGGCCTTGGCTGGTGATGCTGGCGCTCGCGCTGGGCAGCGTGGCCTGCGCGCCGACGCACCTGACCATCAACGTGAAGTCGCCGCCCGGGACGAACCAGGGACGGCCCATGCACATGCTGGTGCGCGCGGTGGACTCGCAGCGCTACATGACGGAGTTCTACGCCGACGTGGCCGAGCGTGTGGTCCACCCGGATGACTCGGTGGTGCAGACACTCGTCGTCTATCCCGGCGAGAAGACGCAGACGAAGGTGAAGATTCCGGAGGAGTCGCCGCTGGCCATCTCCTTCCTCTTCACCACGCCGGACGGGGCCTGGCAGGTGCTGCTGGACACGCCCATTCCGGGGCGCGTGGATATCGAACTGGAAGAGAGCCGCATCCGCACGGACGCGCCGAAGAAGAAGCGCGCCCCCAAGGGCGAGGGGTCCAAGGTCGAACCCCCGAAGGTCGAACCGCCCAAGGTCGAGCCACCCAAGGTGGAGGGCCCGAAAATCGAGGCCCCCTCCGCCGGGAAGTAGTCCAAAGGCGTCCCGCGCCGTCGTGCGGGGCGCAGCCCCACCGAAGCCCCCTCACTTCGAGCAGACCCCATGAGCTACGACGACGTTCAGTTCATCGGCTATCACCACCAGCTTGGCTACAACGCGAAGAACCCGGGCGCCCCTGGGCGAATCTGGAACGGGACGCACAAGCTCTTCCCTGGCCCTCCACACCGTGTCGTGGCCGGCAAGGGGACCCAGGCGTACAAGGGCCACGCGAACGACCGCACCGACCTGACGAACCGGTGCTCCTACGTGAAGAATGCCATCCTGGCGGCGGCCAGCAGTCCGCACACGGACATGGACGCCACCACGCTCAAGGTGTTCGTGATGCCGGAGTTCTTCTTCCGGGGCGTCCGCGGCGGCTACCCGTTGGAGCTCATCGCCGACGTGCTCAAGGACTTCCGCAAGTGGTCGTTCAATGCGCGGCCGGACCGGTTCAGGAACTGGCTGTTCGTCCTCGGGACCATCATCGGGTACATGGATGTGATGGACCCCGTGGTGCCCAACAGGAAGACGGGCGTCGAGGTCTTCAACATCGCGCTCATCCAACAAGGGGGCTTCCTGAACCCCGACGGGAAGCACGAGCGGCTCGTCTACAAGGAATACGTCTCCGGCATCGACTACATCAACGAGACGACGACGACCTTCGATGCCGCCTGGGCTCGCATCGGACACGTTGACACACGCGGAATGAGCCTGCTCGGCTCCGTCAACAAGTACCGCGCCACGGTGCCCACCCTGGGCTCTCACGACGCCTTGTCCCAGGCCCCTACCCGGAGCCAGAACCGCGACGAGTGGTCCACCAACTCCTTGCAGGGAGGCTGCATCTTCCGGCTCGGCGATGCCCACGAGGACATCAACGAGGTCTGCATCGGAGTGGAGGTCTGCCTGGACCACTTGCAGCGGCGCATGAAGAACAGCCCGGAGGGAATCGACACCATCGAGCCGATGATTCAAGTCATCCCCTCCGCCGGGATGGACATCAAGGACCCCGCCGTCCGCGTCGTGAACACGGGGTATGTCTTCAACGTCGACGGCCTGCGCACCCAGGCGAGCGCGCCGCCCGCCATCGAACTGAAGCAGTGGAACGGGGCGGCGACGGTCGCCCTGGAGACCCCGGGCACGTTCAACATCATCCCAGTCCCCAACCCCGTGCGCGTCGGCGGCGCGTTGGTCGCCACCGACTACTTCGCCTCCGCCGGCGAGGTGAAGATCTACGACACCCGGGTGATGCCCCCGCGCGTGCCCGTCGGTAACTTCCTGGCCAACCTGTTCGGGGAGTTGTAACGCCCAGGGTCCTGGAACATCCGACCAGGCTCCGTCGAGAAGACTCTCTCGAACGACTACGAGCCTGGATTCGTGCGAGTTGTCGCATGTCCGCGACAACCCCTTGTCTCGGAATCACCCGACGGAATGACAGCGACTCACGCCCGGAGCGGGCCTCCGGGCCCTGGTGTCACGGGAGCTGGCGGCAGCGCCATCCGCGCCTCCAGTGAGTCGAGCGACGCACCGACGGTGCCCGCCACGCCATCCACCTGGGACTTCAAACCCGTGCGCGCCGTGGTGACCTGCTCCTCGGCGGAAGCGCCCGCGGCCTCCATCTGCGCCTGGGCTGCCTGGGCCCCGGCGTCGACCTGTTGCTCCAGCGCCGGGAGCCGAGCCTTCACCTGGGACTTCACCGCCTCCACCTGCGCGGCCATCTGGTCCTGGATGGCCGTGACTTGCGCGACAGCCTGGTCCCTCGCGGTCCCCACCTGCGTGACGGCGGCGGACACCGCGGCGTCCATCTGCGCGCTCGCGGGCTGCACCTGCGAGAGAACGGCCTGCTTCAGCGAGTCGACCTGCTGCACGAGCTGCTGCTGGAGCGTGTCCACCTGTTGGAGAGCCTGGGTCCGCACCGTGTCCACCTGGGTGAGCACCTGCTCCTGGAGTGACTGCATCTGCGTCGCCATCTGCGAGGAGAACGTGCCGAGCTGCGTGGTGATTTGCGTCACCACCTGCTGGATGGACTGCACCGCCGGAGTCACGAGCGGCTTGGGGAGGTTCGCCGCCGGAATCGCATCCAACAGCGTACTCACGCGCGTGAGCAGCGCCTCCAGCGAGCCGACGAGCGTCTGATACAGCGTCTGGAGTTGCTCCAGCACCGCGGGCAGCGGAGTGAAGAGCGACAGCACCTGCTCCTTCACCGTGGCCAATTGCGTGAGGACGGACTCCAGCGTCGCGAGCGCGGTGTTGACCGCCTGTTGCAGCGGCTCGCGGATGGCGGCGACGGCGGCGACCGCGCCTTTCACCAGGGCATCCAGCGCCTCGCTCGCCTGGGTGATGATGCCCTCCACCTGGGCCTGCGCGGGCACAACGGCCTTCTCCACCGTCTCCACCTGCGAGAGCAGGGACTCGACCTGCCCAGACATCGTCGACTCGAGCGTGCCCAGCGACGTCGCCGCGCCCTCGCGGCTCGAACGCAGTGGCGAGCCCACGCTCCCCTCCAGCGCGGCCAACGACGACGCCATCGACACGGAAGCGCCATCCACCTGGGTGCGCAGGGGGGACAACTCCGCGCGCAGCCGGGCCGCGTCCGCGTCGTCCTTTCGCGACGCCAGCTTCGCGTCGAGCGCGTCGATGCGCCCCAGGAGCGCCGCAAGCACGGGCTCCAGCTCGGGACGAATCGACGTGATGAGGGCATCGATGCCACTTCCCACGGACTCGACGGCCGTGCGCGAGGAGCCCACGCGCGCCGTGCAGCCCGTCCCGCACGACTCCAGGTCGCCTCGAAGCTCCGTCAGCGTCCCCAGCAGTGCCTTCACGGTTCGACCTCCCTTCGGCTCCGGGCCCACGCATGGAGGCCCCACGTCACTCGCGCCCATGGGCCGTGCCCGGGCGACAGGTCCTCGCGCGTCACTTGAGTCGCTCCAGCGCCACGCGTGCCTCGGCCGCGGCCCCATCCAGCGGAGCGGTGCTCCCGTTGAGTCCCGACAGGGCCCCGTTGAGCGCGGCGCGCGTCTCGGCCACCTTCGCGTTCACCGCCGCCTGAGCGCCCTCCAGCTTCGCCTGCGTCTCCGCCGTGGCGCCGTCCAGCTTCGCTTGAGAGGCACCGGCCGCCGTCTTGTACGCGGCGGTCGTCTCGCCCATGGCCCCGCTCACGCCCGCCGTGAGGTCCGCGCGCGCCGTCTCGACTTGCGGCGAGACATCGTAGGTGGACTCGGCGGCGGCGGCGCCTGGCTCCTCCTTCGTGCGGAACATCATCACGCCCTCGGCCATGCGCACCGTCTCGGTGTCCGGACCGGAGACCCGGCGCAGGTGCCACACGGGCTTCATGTCCTGGTAGTCGTGGACGATGGACGTCTGACTGGTGTCGTTCTTCCCCAGCAGGATTCCGTCCCCCTGCCCTGCCTGGGGAAGCCGCGCGGCGTCAGCCCAGTCGAGGTGACGATGCAATTCCGCCCGGTCGAAGTGCAGCGCGACCAGCACGCGCGCGTTCTTGTACGGCGGGAAGTAGAAGTGTCCGGGGAAGAAGCCCGGCTCGGCCGGCACGCTCACCGCCTTGTTCCACAGCGGCACCGTCACCCGCCACGTGAGCACCGAGGTCTTCTTGTCCTCCGACAGCAGATAGATGCGGTCCTTCTCCCCGCCTCCAGGGCTGAGCACCTTGCCCTCGACGTGGATGGGATATCGCGGCGCCCGATGCACCGGCAGCGTCACCGTGGTGTCCGTCGTGCGCTCCACCAGAAGCGACATCTCCACCGTGAAACCCGCGTCCTGCATCTGAAGCCCCGCGTGAGGCCCTTCGTTGAGCGTCCGAGCCTCCAGCTTCAGCTCCACGGAACGCAGGTCCTCCCCCATCCCCACCGCCGCGCTGCCCCACAGCACGCCCTCCAGCCGAATCCCCGCGCCGGGATTCACCGCGACGGTGGGGTAGTGGCGGAACGTGAGTCGCATCCGTCGTTGGGGAACGCGCAGGCGGGAGACCTCCAGCGTCTGCCGCTGCTCCACCTGGGAGACGATGGGCGTGCGCACCAGATGGTCCTGATGGAGCCCCACGACTCCCACGGTCGCCGGGACATCCAGCGTGGAGGGCTTGAGCGCGGAGACATTGAGGACCCGAGCCGCGTGCCTGGGAACGGCCGGCATCACCACCTCCACCCGCTCCACCTTCTCGCGTGACAGGGGCGCGGCCGTGCCCACGGGCGCCTTGCGGCCCAGGAGCGCGTAGCGGTCCTTCACGCTGTCATAGGTCCACACGCCGCCCCGGCTCGCCGCAAGCCACGCGACGAAGTCATGGAAGCCCACGCCCGGCGCGTCCTCTCCCAGCGCGAGACAGATGAGGGGCCGCTTCTCGTCGAGCACGTCCCAGTCACAGTCCAGCGCGAAGGCCCCCGCCGTGTGCTCCGTCAGCAGGGCCGCCAGGGTGGTGTCCGTGCGCAGCTCGGTGGGACGATGCTGGCGCCAGAGCACCCGGGCGGCGTCCTCGAATTCCACCGTGTAGCGCCGGAAGCGCACCGGCGCGCCCTCCACCGGGCCGTGCGTCCGAGCTTCCATCCCCCGGGCACGCGCCAGCCCATGGAGGGTGAGCGGCTCCGGCGGCGTCTTCGGAACAGGGTAGCCCCCCTTGATGATGGAGAGCTTCACGTCCAGGAGGTCCTGGGTGGAGAACGCGGTGAAGAGCGCCGCGTCATCCTTCTCCAGTCCGGTCCAGAAGCGCACCGAGGCGGTGAAGCCGTGCGGCAGGAGCTGGACGGAGAAGGCCTCCACCTGTCCGCCGGGAATGACGAAGGTCTGCCCGCCCTGGGTCAGCGTGAGGGACAGCGCGAGTCGTTCCTGGAAGGCCATGCGTCCGCGAGCACTTGCCCGTTCCGTGCCAGCCCGAAGCCGGGCCCCTGGCCCCGAAACCCGCCGCCCTGCGCCTCGCTTGCGGTCCGCGAGGACGCAACCGCGTTCCACCGGCACGCATGACGAGGCCTCGCCTGGGGTGCTTGCGACGCAGCGGCCTTGGTACGTGCCTTGCTCTCGGCCTCAACCCGGCACGTGTCCGCGGGCTGTCTCCCGCATGAACCCCTTGTCTGTCACGTGCCATGGGATGCGGATGAGCGGTTGGCGCGCCAGGTGGCAGCGAAGATGGACTCTGGCGGCCTTGCTGCTGGCGCAGGTGGCTCGCGCCCAGGAGCCAGCGTCCCTTCCAGCATTCGCCCTGGAGCGCCTGGAGGTGAATCCAGGCCCCGGCCCGCTGGCGACGGGCGGCGGCACCGTGCTACGCGACGGCGAGCTGCGGGTGATGGTGCTCGGTCACTACCAACACGAGCCGCTGACATTGAACGCCAAGGGGGAGAACATGCCCCTGTTGCGCAGTCGCTCGACGGCGGTGTTCGTCATGGGCTGGGGCCTGAGCTCCCGGCTCCAGTTGGACGTCCGGCTGCCCGTGCTGACCCAGCGAGAGGGAGATGACCTGACGTCGCAAGGGGTCATCGCCCCCACGCGCCATGGCGTCGGCGCGCCGCGAGTGGGTGCCCGCGTGGGGCTCTTGCGCACGGAGGAGGACGACTCCGTGGACCTGGCCGCGGAGGTGGGGGTCTTCCTCCCCATGGGAACGCAGGGAGCGCTGGCGCGCGAAGCGGAGACGAGCCTCCTCGCGAAGGTGATGGTGGGAGGAAGGCTGGGCACCCGCTTCGCTCCGTCCTTCGAGCTGGGCATGCTGGTGCGCCCCACCGCGGTCATCCAGGTCCCCACGCTGGAGTCACGTGAGCTGGGAAGTGAGCTCCGGATTGGCGCGGGGTTGATGACGGTGGGCTCGCCGTTGCGGGCGGAGCTGGCGCTCAACGCGGGCCTCTCCTGGAAGCAGGCACGCGGCGCGGTGGAACTATTAGGAGGCGGGCGCTATGCGCCCCGGGACGGCGTGGAGCTGTTCGCGCTCGGCGGCCTGGGCTTCGGCGCGGAGCCGGGCGTCCCTCTCTTCCGGCTGCTCGCGGGCGTGTCCTTCTCGTACATGCTGGGGGAGGACTCGCGACCGGACTCGGACACGAGCATCGTCCACGAGTCCGTGCCCCTGCCCATCCCGACGAGGCGCGCGAGCGAGTTCCAGAGCAGCCAGGGTTCGATGATTCCGAACCCCGGGGAGATGTCGCCCATCGCGAACGTGTCGAGGGACCGCTTCGTGCTCGAGGGCAAGGTGTACTTCCGCAGTGGCAGCACGGAGCTGCCCGCCGAGTCCGCGGACCTGGACCGCGCCGTGGAGATGCTGCTCACGAATCCCGCGGTAAAGATGATGACGGTCGACGGTCATACGGATGACTCGACCGCGGAGACGTTCAATCCACGCCTGGGCCGAAGCCGCGCCGAGGCCGTGTGGCGCTACCTCGTGGAACACGGGGTGTCCCCCAACAAGCTGCGGCTCCGGAGCTACGGCCCGGAGCATCCCGCTCAAAGCAACAGCACCCCCGAGGGCCGGGAGCGAAACCGCCGGGTTGAGCTCCTCCTCATGCTGCCGACCACTCAGGAAGCCTCGCCATGAAATCATCGGGATGGATGCACCTTCTGACCTGCGCCCTGGCGCTGGTCGCGCTTCCCGCATTCGCGGAGGCGGATGTCTTCGGGCTCGGCGCGGGGCGTGATGAGACGCTGACCGTCCAGGCGCATGAGAGCCGGGTCATCAACAGCTATGCCGCGGTGACGTCGCCCTTGAGCAAGGGGGACCACGAGCTTCAGGTCGACGCCCCCGAGGGCTTCGTCGCGGGTGACCTGGTGATGGTGTTGCAGACGCTGGGCGTCGGCCCCGTGCGGGCCTCGTCCGTGGCCACGTTCACCTTTGGCCCTCGGGAGCAGAGCCCGGGGGGAGTCTGGGAGCTGGCGCGAGTGGCGCGGGTGCGGGGCGCCGTGCTGACGCTGACGCGTCCCGTGCTGAATGACTTCGTGCCCCTGTCCACGCAGGTCATCCGCGTGCCTGAGTACACGAGCGTCACCATCCATCCGACCGGGGAGCTGAAGGCCCGGAGCTGGAATGGCACCTCTGGTGGCGTGGTGGCCTTCCTGGCCTCCGGCACGCTGCACAACGGCGGGGTCATCACCGCGAGCGGCGCGCTGCTGCGTCAGCAGCCCCTGGGTGATGGCGGCGTCGTCTTCTTCCGGGCGCGCAAGCTCACGGGCGCGGGCCGCATCGAAGCCAATGGCCAGGCGTTGCCGTGGGACCTGGGCACCGAGGGCGGTGGCGAGGGAGGAAGCATCTCCGCGCGGCTGGTGGAGAGCGCCGAGTGCGAAGCGCTGATGGCCCAGGGCGGGCCCGGGGTTCCCGCGGAGTCATTTGGCGCCCAGGAGGGATTTGGCCCGGGAGCGGGTGGCAAGGTGCTGCTCCAGGCAGGCACCCTGACGGGCTGTCCCGTCCGCGTGACGGGCGGAGAGAGCGTCTCCGGCGACGTGGGGACGAGCGTGGGTGAACCGGGTGACGTCACGCTGGTGGAGCACGCGCTCGTCATTCCGAGGACGCCGGTCATCACCACGCCCGGCGATGGCCAGGCGCTGACCGCTCCGACGCCAGTCGTCACGGGCACGGGAGATCCCGGCGCCACCGTCTTCCTGCGCATGGGCAACATCGAGCGCCCCGCCACGCCGGAGTGGGAGTTTCCCGCCACGCCGGTGGGCTCCTCCGGGGACTTCTCTGCCCGTGTGCCCACGGACCTCGATGACGGCGTCTACTCGCTCACCGCGCACGCCGAGTTCGAAGGGCTGAGCAGCCTGTCGAGCGACCCCGTCTATTTCACCGTGGAAGCCTTCGCGCCCCCGCTCGCGCCCGTGATTCTGACGCCGACCGAAGGGGAATTGGTGGGCACCGGCGGCACCGACTTCTCGGGCACCGCCGAACCCGATAGCCGGGTGGACCTCCTGCTGGATGGCGTCCCCTACGCCACCATCGATGCGAGCCCTACCGGAACGTGGTCCCTGCCGACGAGCACCGCGCTCACCGATGGGGCGCGCACGCTGACCGCGACCGCGACCGACGCCGACGACAACACGAGCCCCGTCGCCGAGCGCCACTTCACCGTGGACACGACGCCGCCTCTCGCACCGGTGATTGAGACGCCGATCGACGCCGCACGGGTGGGCAGCGCCGGAACAGGCTTCTCCGGCACCGCCGAGGCAAACAGCACCGTGAGGGTCCTCGTGGACGGCCTCCTCATCGGCACCGCCACCGCGCACGCCACCACCGGTGTCTGGTCCCTGCCGAACAACACCTCGCTCGACGAGGGCTCCCGCACGATGACCGTCACGGCCGAAGACGCCACTGGCAATACGAGCCCCGCCGCGCAGCGCACCTTCTCCGTGGACAAGACGGCCCCCGTCGCACCGGTGATTCAGACGCCGATCAACGCCGCACGGGTGGGCAGCGCCGGGACAGGATTCTCCGGCACCGCCGAGGCAAACAGCACCGTGACGGTCCTCGTGGACGGCTTCCTCATCGGCACCGCCACAGCGCACATCACCACCGGCGTCTGGTCCCTGCCGAACAACACCTCGCTCGACGAGGGCTCCCGCACGATGACCGTCACGGCCAAAGACGCCGCTGGCAATACGAGCCCCACCGCGCAGCGCACCTTCACCGTGGACAAGACGCCGCCCGCCGTCCCCGTGATTCAGACGCCCGCTTCGGGCGCCGTGGTGGGCGCCACTGGAACGAACTTCTCGGGCACCGCCGAGAACTCGAGCACCGTCACGGTCTATCTCGATGGCAACTTCGTCGGCACCGCCACGGCGCACGCCACCACCGGTGCCTGGACGGTGCCCGCGAGCAGCTCCCAGGGAGCAGGGCCGCACACCGTGACGGCCACCGCCACCGACGCCGCCGGCAACATCAGCCCCACCGCGGAGAACGCCTTCACCGTGGACGCGGCGGCGCCTGACGCCCCCGTGATTCAGACACCCGCTTCGGGCGCCGCCGTGGGCACCGCTGGCACGGGCTTCTCCGGCACCGCGGAGAACTCGAGCACCGTGACGGTCCTCGTGGACGGCCTCCTCATCGGCACCGCGACGGCGCACACCACCACTGGCGCCTGGTCGCTGCCCAACAACACCTCGCTCGCCGAGGGCTCCCGCACGATGACCGTCACGGCCGAAGACGCCGCTGGCAACACGAGCCCCGCCGCACAGCGCACCTTCACCGTGGACAAGACGCCCCCCGCCGTCCCCGTGATTCAGACGCCCGCCGCGAGCACCGTGGTGGGTGCCACTGGAACGGACTTCTCCGGCACCGCCGAGGCAAACAGCACCGTGACGGTCCTCGTGGACGGCCTCCTCGTCGGCACCGCCACGGCGCACGCCACCACCGGTGTCTGGTCCCTGCCGACCAACACCTCGCTCGCCGAGGGCTCCCGCACGATGACTGTCACGGCCGAAGACGCCGCTGGCAATACGAGCCCCGCAGCGCAGCGCACCTTCTCCGTGGACAAGACGCCCCCCGCCGTCCCCGTGATTCAGACGCCCGCTTCGGGCGCCGTGGTGGGCGCCGCTGGAACGGACTTCTCCGGCACCGCCGAGGCAAACAGCATCGTGACGGTCCACGTGGACGGAGCCTTCGTCGGCACCACCACGGCGCACGCCACCACCGGTGCCTGGACGGTTCCCGCGAGCAGCTCCCTGGATGAAGGGCCGCACACCGTGACGGCCACCGCCACCGACGGCGTCGGCAACATCAGCCCCACCGCGGAGAACGCCTTCGCCGTGGACGCGGCGGCGCCCGTTGTCCCCCTGATTCAGACGCCCGTCGCGGGCACCGTGGTGGGCAGCGCCGGCACGACCTTCTCCGGCACCGCCGAGAACTCGAGCACCGTGACAGTCCTCGTGGACGGCCTTCTCATTGGAACCACCACGGCGCACGCAACCACCGGCGCCTGGTCCCTGCCCAACAACACCTCGCTCGCCGAAGGCTCGCACACGATGACCGTCACGGCCAAAGACGCCGCCGGCAACACGAGCCCCACCGCGCAGCGCACCTTCGCCGTGGACAAGACGCCCCCCCCTGCCCCCGTGATTCAGACGCCCGCCTCGGGCGCCGTGGTGGGCACCGCTGGAACGGGCTTCTCCGGCACCGCCGAGGCCAACAGCACCGTGACGGTCCGCGTGGGTACCACCGTCGTCGGCACCCCGCAGGCCACTGGCACGGGCGCCTGGTCGGTGCCCACGCAGACGGGCTTCACGCACGGCTCCTACACCGTGACGGTCACCGCCACCGATGCTGGCAACAACGTGGGCCCCACCACGACCCGCACCTTCACCGTGGACACCGCGGCGCCCTCCGCGCCCGTCATCCTGACGCCGAATCCCGACACAGTGGTGGGCCCCGCGGGCACGGGCTTCTCCGGCACCGCCGAGGCGAACAGCACCGTGAGCGTCAGCGTCGACGGAGTGCCCATCGGCAACGCCCAGGCGAGCGGCCCCGGCGGGGCATGGTCCCTTCCTGTCAGCACGGGCTTCGCCAACGGCACCCGCACGGTGTCCGCCACCGCCACGGACGCGGCGAACAACACCAGTCTCCCCACGGCCATCAGCTTCGTCGTGGACGTGACGCCGCCCGCCGCGCCCGTGATTCAGACCCCCAACCCCCTCACCGTGGTGGGCACGGCGGGAACGGGCTTCTCCGGCACCGCGGAGAACGTGAGCACCGTCACGGTCCGCGTGGATGGCGCGCCCGTCGGCACCACCCAGGCCGGCCCCAGTGGGAACTGGCTGCTCGCGCCCCAGGCTGGCTTCACCCATGGAACGCACACCGTGACGGCCATCGCCACCGACGCGCTCGGCAACACGAGCAGCACCGCGGAGAGCACCTTCACCGTGGACATCGCCGCTCCCGCCGCGCCCGTGATTCAGACGCCGGCGGAGGGCGCGGTCATCGGCCCGGCCGGCACTTCGTTCTCCGGCACCGCGGAGAACCTGAGCATGGTGAATGTCTACGTGGATGGCCAGTCCGTCGGCGGAATCCAGGCCTCCGGCACCGGCACCTGGTCCCTGCCCGTCCGGACGGGATTCACGAACGGCGCCCACACCGTGACGGCCACCGCCACCGATGCCGCGAACAACCTCAGCGCCACCGCCAGCCATGGCATCGTCGTCGACATCATCGCCCCCTCCGCGCCTGTCATCCTGGTTCCCACCGAAGGCGCGGTGGTGGGCCCCGTTGGCACGGGGATCTCCGGCACCGCCGAGGCGAACAGCACGGTAAAGGTCAGCGTCGATGGCGCCGCGCATGGCACCGTCCAGGCCAACGGCCTGGGGGCCTGGTCCCTGCCCGTCAGCACGACCTTCACGCACGGCCCTCACACGGTAACGGCCACCACCACCGACGCGCAGGGCAACACGAGCGTCGTCGCGGAGCGCCACTTCTCCGTGGACATCGAGGCGCCCACCGCGCCGGTGATCCAGACGCCGAACTCCACCACGGTGGTGGGCCCCGCGGGAACGGGCTTCTCCGGTACCGCCGAGGCGGACAGCACGGTGAAGGTCAGCGTGGATGGCGCGCCCGTCGGCACCGCCCAGGCCAATACCTCCGGCGCCTGGTCCCTGCCCACGCAGGGCGGCTTCACGGACGGGGCACATACGGTGACCGCCACCGCCACCGACGCGTCGAACAACACGAGCGCCACCGCGACGTCCACCTTCACCGTGGACATCACCGCCCCCGCGGCTCCCGTGATTCAGACCCCCAATCCCGACACCGTGGTGGGCGCCGCGGGCACGGCCTTCTCGGGCACGGCCGAGCGACTGAGCACCGTCCGGGTCAGCGTCGACGGCGGCCTCATCGCGTCCCCGCAGACCACCGCCGAGGGCACCTGGTCGATAGCGATTCGCACGGGCTTCGGCGCGGGCTCGCATACGGTGACGGCCATCGCCACCGACGCCTTGAACAACACGAGCACCACCGCGACGTCCACCTTTACCGTGGACCTGACGCCCCCCGCCGCGCCCGTCATCCTGACGCCGACCGTGGACATCGTGGTGGGCGAGGACGGAACGGGCTTCTCCGGCACCGCCGAGCCCCGCAGCAGCGTGAGAGTCCTCGTGGATGGGGACCTCGTCGGCACCGCCGTGGTGAATGGCGGCGGGAACTGGTCACTGCCCACCCTGGTGGAATATCCGCATGGCACCCACCTGGTGACAGCCACCGCCACGGATCCCGCGAACAACACCAGTGCGCCCGCGGAGGTCCGCTTCACCGTGGACGTGACGCCCCCTGGCGCCCCCGCCATCCTGAAACCCACCACGGGCACCCTGGTCAACGCGAACGGAACGGCCTTCGAGGGCACCGCCGAGCCACTGAGCATGGTGAAGCTCCTCATCAACGAGGCCGTGTTCGTCACGGCGGTGACGAACAGCAGCGGACAGTGGGCCGTGCCTATAAGCACCACGCTGGGTGATGGCCCCCACACCGTGACGGCCACCGCCACCGACGTCGCGAAGAACGAGAGCGCCCCCTCCGTGGCCATCCAGATCACCGTGGATGCCTCCCGCCCGGCGATTCCCATCCTCACCAGCCCGGCCGCCGATGCCGTGGTGGGCAAGGCGCGCCCCGACTTCGTCGGAACCACCGAGGCGGGCGCCAAGGTGAGCATCTTCATCGACGGCGCATTGGCGGGCGCCGTGACGGCGTCGAGCACCGGTGCCTGGACGTTCGCCCCGGTGGCGGGGCTGAGCCAGGCGAGACACGACGTTCAGGTCCAGGCCACCGACCTCGCCGGGAACATTGGGGACCCGTCCTCCTCGAGGTCCTTCCGCGTGGATACGACGCCTCCCACCACGGTGGTCTCCAAGCCCATCCAGAACGCGATTCTCACCACCCCCACCCCTCGAATCGAAGGGACGGCGGAGGCGGACAGCACCATCTTCATCACCCTGGATGGAGTCAGCCTCCCAGGCGTCACCGTGGACGGCGCGGGGGAGTGGTTCTACGTGCCTCCCCAGGGCCTCGCCAACGGGCGGCACGACATGCTGGTGCAGGCGGTGGACCTCGCCGGCAACGAGGGGCCTCGCATCACGCGCGCCTTCACGCTCGACCTGGAGCTCCCGGGCAAGCCCGAGCTGCGGACCCCCGCGAATGCCGCGCTCGTGAACTCGCCGACGCCGCTCATCGTCGGCACGGCCCCGCAGCAATGCGTCCTCACCGTGCGCCTGGATGACCTGCCCCAGGAGCCGACCATCACGGTCACCGCCAGCACGGGCGAGTGGAAGTTCACGCCCTCGGCGGCCCTGTCGGATGGGCTCCATCGGGTCAATGCGTACTGCACGGACGCCTTCAAGCGGAACGGCCCCGATTCCACGACCCACGCCTTCACCGTGGACACCTCGAAGCCCGCCCCCCCCGTCGTCCTGACCCCGACGGTCGACGCCATCGTCAGGCCGGACAACTACACCATCACCGGCACTTCGGAGCCGGGGACGACGCTCACCGCCACCCTCAACGGACTGACGGTGGGGACGACACTGGCCAACGAGCGCGGCGAGTGGACGGTGGCGGTGACGCTGGCCATCGTCACCGGGCTGCAGGACCTGCGGGTCTTCGCCACGGATATGGCGGGCAACATTGGCGACAAGTCCACGCCTCGCACCTTCACGGTGGACAGCCTGCCGCCGACGACCACGCTGAGCGGGGGCCCCACGGGCACCAGCACGCTCTCCGAGGTCACCTTCACCCTGAACACCTCCGAGCCCGTCTCCGGCTTCAAGTGCACGCTGGACGGCGTGGAGCTGTCGCCCTGTGAGAATCCCCTCACCGTCCGCTCGCTGTCGGAGGGCATCCACTCGCTGGATGTATTGGCGACGGACATCGCGGGGAACGTGCAGATAACTCCCGCCCATCACCAGTGGAACGTCATCCGTCCCAGCCTGGTGGAGGGAGGCGGCGTGGGCTGCTCCAGCACCGCGGGCGCCCTCCCGCTCGGCCTCGTCTGGCTGGCGTGGGTGGGCCTGCTCGGGCTGCGCCGGCGGCGGTGAGCGGGTCGGCATCCGGAGGTTCTCGCGCCTCCTCCGGACAGCCCCTTCAGGAGGCTCGGGCAGCGCCCTGCAGCGCGCGCTGGGCGGCCACCCAGCTCCGGGCTTCCTCTTCCGTTTCCACCATGCCGAATGGAGCGCCCTGCGTCCGCCCGAGCAGGGCCGAGGCCCGCCCCATCATGTTGGCCATGGTCCGCAAGGCGAAGCTCGCGCCGAAGAGGACGGTGCCCACGAAGGGCATCGCCTCCGGGTTCTCGCTCAGCGTCTTGCGCGCGTCCGCGGAGATGCTCGTCCCGCGACGCACATCGGAGATCAGATAGAGCCGGGGATGCGTCGCACTCAGCTCCAGCGCCACCTGGTTCAGCTCGTGGAGGAGCTTGAGGTCGAACACCCCGACGTTGACCAGTCGGATGATGTCGGGCGACTCGAGCCACACCTTGTTGTCACCGAACGTCCACATGCGGACCATGCCGTGTCTCCTCTCGGAAGTCGAAGGGGTCAGCGCCGGGAGGTGGAGGTGTTGCCGCCACGCCCGGCCAGGTGCTGGAAGCAATCGCGCAGGCCTTCCTTCAGGCTGCCGAGCGTCTTCACTTCCCGCAGGTCCACGCCAATCTGGACCAGCGTCTGGGCAATCAGCGGGCTGATGCCCGTCACCACGCAGTAGGCGCCCAGCAGGCGCGCCGCGTTCACCATCTTGATGAAGTGGTTGGCCGTCATCGTGTCCACCACCTCGACGCCGGTGATGTCGATGATGACGCAGCGGGCCTTTCCCTGGACCACCCGCTGCAGGAGCCGCTCCGTCATCTCCACGGAGCGCTGCGTGTCCACCACGCCGACGATGGGCAGCGTGAGGATGTCCTCCCACAGCTCGATGATGGGCGTGGACAGGTCGCGGATGGCGTCGCGCTGCCGGTCGATGGTGGAGAGCTTCTCCTCCAGTTCGCGGTGACTCGCCGCCAGGCGCGTCAGGGCCTCCTCGTGCTCGCGGCGGGTGGTGGCCAGCTCGCGCACGAAGACGTTGAGCGTCTCCTCCAACGCGGCGAGCTCGTCCTGCTCACGGATGGAGATGGTGGTGCGCTCGGGCGAGAACTCCCCCACGGAGATGAGGGACAGGACGTCGATGATGCGCCCCACGCGCTCGGGGTCGACGGTCAGGGGTGTGGGCAGGGCGGTGCTCATGGGGTCTCCTTCAGACGACGTTCCTGGCCACGGGGGGAGCGATGATGCCGAGCATCTCGTCCGCGAGGCGCTGGGCCTCCTCGCGCTCCGATTCAGCCGTGCGCGCGCCCACCGCCCGGACGCCGAGCAGCGACAGTCCCTCCTCCAGCCCCAGCGCCGTCTCCACGCCGTCGAGCTGGATGCCCATGCTCTGGAGGGTGAGCGCCACGTCGGCGCCCATGCCGCACAGCACGGTGCGCGTGCCCATCAGCCGGGCCGATGCGGCCAGCCGCGCCAGCACCGCGCACAGGTGGCTGTCCACGAGCCACAGGCCGGAGATGTCCACCACCATCCCCTTCGCGCTGGTGCGCTGGATGTCGCGCAGCACGTCCGAGCAGAGCTGCGCCGCCTGCGCGTCGGTGATGTCGCCCTGGAGGGGGACGATGAGCTGTCCCCACAGGGGGATGATGGGGATGCGCGACAGGTCGCGCGAAGGGAGGGGACTGTCCGGGTGGCTCACGACGGCTCCACATCCGCCACCAACACGGTGGCGTCATCGGTAACACGGCCGAAGCGCTCCATCAGGAACGCGCAGGCCGCATCGGGGGACTGCGTACGGACCAGCTCCAGGTCCAGGCGAAAGCTCAAGCCGTCGGTGAAGACCGCCAGACGGTCTCCGGGCGACAGCACGGTGGAGACGGTGCGCAGCGTGCGGAAGGACTGGCCGAGGATGCCCGGCGTGGGCAGCACGGGCACGCGCGTGCCCACGGTGCGCAGCTCCACGTTGCCCACGCCGCCACAGTGCAGGGTGTGCCCGTCGAACACGGCGAGCATGATGGCCGCGCCCCGGCCATGGCGCAGCGCCGCGTGCAGCGCCTCCATCAGCGGCTCCACGGACGGGCCCAGCGGCGCCTGGCCGAGGCAGCGCACGGCCTCCGCCGTCGCCTGTGCCGCCGCGGGCCCGTGGCCCAGCGAGTCCACCACCGCCAGCAGCGTGTGCGGCCCGTCGACGCGCACCACCACGCCGTCGCCGTTCTCCACCTCGCCCACCTTCGGACGGGTCCGGTGGGCGATGGACAACCTCACAGCCACACCTCGAACTCCACCTGCGTTCCGGTGGCGCCCGTCTTCACCTCGAACCGGTCCGCCAGCCGCTTGACGCCCAGGATGCCCAGGCCCATGCCCGTCTTGCTCCGATAGGTGCCCGACAGCACGCGCTCCAGCTCTGGAATGCCCCGCCCCTGGTCCTCCGCGCGCACGCGCAACAACTTGCGCGGCGTCTGCACGGGGATGAGCTGGATGGTGCCGCCGCCCGCGTAGGAGATCTGGTTGCGCGCCAGCTCGCTCACCGCCGTCGCGACCTTCTGGCACTCATAGCCGCGTCCCCCCATCGACTCGCACAGCGCGCGCGCCGCGAGCCGCGCATGGCTTGCGTCCGCCTCCGTCCGCACCAGGTACGTGGTGGGCCGCGCGTCCATCGTCGTCGTCGCGGGGGCCGGCGTCGGCTCGCGCGTGGCGCTCAACCCCGAGGGGACGGTGGCCGTCGCCGTCAGGGCCCGCAACCGCGCGGCCAGGTCCGGACGTCGGGCCGGGTCCACGAAGTGGCGCGTGGCGGGCTCCAGCGCCTCGATGACCCGCGGCAGCTCCGCCGCGCCCAGTGTGTCCGCCGACAATCGCAGCGGTTCCAGCGTTCCTCGAAGCACCAGCCGCGCGGCGGTCTCCGTCATGAAGTGCTGCAAGACGCCCAGCAGCTGTGTACTCGTCACGCCCCGACTCACCACGGTCTCCTTGCTTCCAGTCTCATGCGCTTGCGCGCGAACACTTCCAGGCCACCGCCCTCGCGGTTGGACACGCGGACCTCGTCCGTCAGCCGTCGCACGGCGGCGCCGCCTTCACCCAGGCTCTCTCCTGGCAAAGGCCCTGGGCGTCCCTCGCGGCCGACGAAGAGCCGCTCCGGCTCCGCCATGCCCGGGCCCCGGTCCAGCGAGCGGATGCAGAGCCAGCCGTCCTCACACCACACCTCCACCGTCCCGCCCGCCCGCGTGTGACGCACCAGGTTGGTGGCCAGCTCGCTCACCACCACCGCGACCTCCGCGCTGGAGGCCGCCGACAATCCCGCGTCCCGGGCGAAGCGCCGGCCCATCGAGGCCGCCACCACCGCATCCACGGGATGGCGAACAACGACGGACAGCCGGGACTCAAGCGAAGCAGAGGAAGGCAGTGGCAGCGGCAAAACTCATTCCCGGAGTAAAACCCTTGGAATTACGCCAGTATGAGGCAACAAATCTGCGGGGCCTGTAAAGCGGTTCACATTCCACCCATGGAATCCGCTTCGGTTTCCCGGAAGAGGCGTCTAGATTCCTGGGTTTTTTCGTTTTACTCCCGTGCTTCACCCGCTTGTGCCGGGATGCTCCGGGAATCCGTCACTTCAGCTCCAGCGTCTCCGAGAGCCACGGGGCGGGAACGACCCACGCGAAGTGCGTGGGCGTTCGACCAGGAGAGCGCCTTCCGGGCTCAGCCGCCGTTGAGCAACTGCACCTGAAGGTCCAACCCCACGGCGAGGGTGGTTCCACGAGGCAGTTCCACCCAACTCCCCGGGCGCTTCAGGTGGCTGGCCAGGACGACGGTGCGGCGACGCCGGTGGGCGCCCACCGCGGGCTGCGACTCTGAAGAGCTGGCCGTCACTCCGCAGGGCACGCACTCCGCGCCGCCTTCGAGTCGCGAATAGAACAGCGGCTCCTCGCCGAAGCGGCAGGCCACGAGGAGGTATCCATTGGTGGCCACCAGGTTGAGCGTGGACGCGCGAGGGATGCCCGCGTCCACGGAGCGCTTGATGACCTCGCGCGCGGTGTCCGCCAGCATGCGACCGGCGACGTGCGCCTCCAGCCGGGGGTCGTCGGTGCGCCCCACGTCACGCAGGTGACGCAGGAAGAGCGCGAAGAGCACCTCGCTGTCCGTTCCGCCGTGCACCTGACGCTGCAGGTGCTCTGGCAGCGAGTCCAACAGGGTCGCGCGCAGTTCGTCGAAGCCACTGACACTGCCCTGGTGGGCGAACAGCCAGCGGCGCGAGCGGAACGGCTGGGTGTTCTCCTCCAGCGACTGGCCCACCGGAATGCGGCTGGCGTGGAACAAGAGGGCTTCCGACTCACCCGGTGGGGCGAGCCCCACGAGCGAGGGCTCCCCTTCCGCGCTGGAGAAACGGCGCAGGAGGACCTCGTCCTGGGCGTACGCTCCCACCCCCACCGCGTTGGCGCGAGGCTCCGTCTGGACGAGCACCTGCTCGGCGAGCCGGTGGAGCTCGCACCTGAGCAGGTTCGGGTCTGACGTGAGGGCTGCGAGGACGACGGACATGAGGGAGAACTCCTTTGCTCCATAGATAATGACGTCCCCTCCCCCCCTCAAGCCAGCGGGCACGCCCCCTTGCCACTTCGCTAAGTGCTTGAAATGGCTGGGCTTTACATTGATCGAACATTGACACCTCTTCCGGAGGCTCCTAACCTCCGGGCGCTTCACCGACGGCCTCGGGCTAGACCCTTCACCGGAGATGGAATGTCGGACGACATCGCAATCGGCATCGACCTTGGCACGTCGTACTCGTGCGTGTCGGTGGTCCAGGATGGCCAGCCCATCGTCATCCCCAACGAGTGGGGAGAGACGACGCATGCCTCCTGCGTGTCCTTCCTCGAGGATGGCTCGGTGCTGGTGGGCAACGCGGCCAAGAAGAACATCATCACCAGCCCCGAGACGACGGTGTACTCGGCCAAGCGGCTCATCGGTCGCTACTACTTCTCCGACGAGGTGAAGAAGGCGCAGGCGGTGATGCCGTACCGCATCGTCGAGGGCGAGAACAACTCGGTGCGCATCGGGGTGAGGGAGCGTGCGTACTCGCTGCCTGAAATCTCCGCGCTGGTGCTCAAGGAGATGAAGGCCGTCGCGGAGACGTACCTGGGACGTGAGGTGACCAAGGCGGTCGTCACCGTTCCGGCGTACTTCAACGACAACCAGCGACAGGCCACCAAGGACGCGGGCCGCATCGCCGGGCTGGAGGTGCTGCGCATCCTCAACGAGCCCACGGCGGCGGCGCTCGCGTACGGCTTTGGCCGGGACGTCAACCAGCGCGTCGTCGTCTACGACCTGGGCGGCGGCACGTTCGACGTGTCCATCCTGGAGATCGGCAAGGACGTCTTCGAGGTGCTCGCGACGGCGGGCGACACGTACCTGGGCGGCGACGACTTCGACGACCGCATCATGACGTGGCTGGCGGACGACTTCCTGGGCAAGACGCGGTTGGATTTGCGGCAGAACAAGTTCTGTCTGCAGATGCTGAAGGAGGCCGCGGAGAAGGCGAAGATCGACGTGGGGCAGACGGGCTCCGCGGACATCCTCTGCGCGGGCATCTGCCAGGACGCGCAGGGCAACGTGATGGACCTGCGCCACACGTTGAACCAGGACCAGTTCAACCGGATGGTGATGGACCTGGTGCAGCGCACGTTCAAGGTCTGCGACGAGGCGCTGCAGAGCGCGCGGCTGACGGCGGCGGACATCGACGCGGTCATCCTCGTCGGCGGGCCCACGCGGCTGCCCATCATCCGCAACTCCGTGAAGCACTACTTCCAGAAGGCTCCGCTGGAGGGCATCAACCCCGACCAGGTCGTGGCCATGGGCGCGGCGCTCCAGTCGCATGCGCTGCTGGACAGCAAGACGGAGACGTTCCTGGTGGACGTCACGCCGCTGACGCTGCGCATCGGCACGGTGGGTGGGTACACCGAGAAGATCATCGACAAGAACACGCCGGTGCCCATCGACCGCTCGAAGGCGTTCACCACCAGCCGTGACGGGCAGGAGAAGGTGAAGATTCGCGTGTATCAGGGCGAGTCCAACCGGGCCGACGAGTGCGAGATGCTCGGTGAGTTCGAGTTCGCGGGCTTCCGCATCGGCTATCGCGGCGAGGTGAAGATCGAAGTCACGTTCGAGATCAACACGGACGGCCTGGTGAACGTGTCCGCGTGTGACACGGAGACAGGACAGAAGACGTCGACGACCATCACCCTGTCGTCTGGCATGTCGGAGGACGACATCCAGAAGTCCATCCAGGCGAACCGGAGCACCCGCCTCGCCGGACACAACAACAACGACCTGCCCGCCGTGGCCCAGTAGACGAGCGCGATGTCCGAGCCTTCCGATCCCAGCTCCGGCAGGCCGCCGGGAAGCCCGCCCGGGACACCGGCGGCTCCCGCGCGCCCCGCCATTCCGCGGATGACGGCGGCCACCCCGGGCCCCGTGCCGCCCACTCCGGCGCCGGTGGCCAGGCCTCCCGCCGCCGCCCCGCCGCGTCCTCCCGGAACGGAAGCCGCGCCCGCTGGGGTGCCGACAGCAAGACCTCCGGGCGTCGCGGCGCCGGCCGTGCCTCCATCGCAGCGGCCCACGGTGTCCGTGCCCGCCATCACCGCGCCCACGCCGCAGCGCACGAGCGCCACGGGGCTGCCCTCGGTGGGAAGCCCCACCTCCACGCCCACGGGCGCGAGGCCCACGGTGGCCGCCATGCCCGCCGTCGGTGCGCCCGCGACTCCGGCGACAGGTGCGAGGCCCACGGTCTCCGCAGGCGTTCCCGCCGTCGGTGCGCCCGCGACTCCGGCGACAGGTGCGAGGCCCACGGTCTCCACGGTGCCCACTGTCGGTACACCCGCGACTCCGGCGACAGGTGCGAGGCCCTCGGTAGCGGGCGCGATGCCCGCTGTCGGTGCACCCACGAGTCCAGCAACGGGTGCGAGGCCCACTGTCTCCGCAGGCATTCCCGCCGTCGGTGCACCCACGAGTCCAGCAACGGGTGCGAGGCCCACTGTCTCCGCAGGCATTCCCGCCGTCGGTGCACCCACGAGTCCAGCAACGGGTGCGAGGCCCACGGTCTCCGCAGGCGTTCCCGCCGTCGGTGCGCCCGCGACTCCAGCAACGGGTGCGAGGCCATCGATCGCCGCAGGCATTCCCGCCGTCGGTGCGCCCGCGACTCCGGCAACAGGTGCGCGGCCCACGGTGGCTGCTGCCATGCCCGCCGCCGGCGGTGCACCCGCGAGTCCCGCAACGGGTACGCCGCAGGCTCAAGCGACAGCGAGGCCCACAGCCCCCGCCGCGCGAGCAGGACCACCGCCCTCGCCCCAAGGCGCACCTTCCGGGATCGCGCCGTTGACTCCCCCGCCTGTCGCGGGCGGGGCACCCGGGGGCGCAGTCCCCTCCGCTTCGGGCCCCGCCCCGCGTCCGACGCCTGCGGGCCTCGCGCCGCTGACACCTCCTCCCGTCGCTGGCGCTGCGCCTCGCACTGCGCCCGTGGGAACGGTGCCGCCTCCTCCAGGTTCGGGCCCGGCGCCGCGTGGGACTCCCGCCGGTCTCGCGCCGCTGACGCCACCTCCTGTCGCCGGCACTCCCCCCCGGGCGGCTCCCGTCGGCACGGTGCCGCCGCCTCCTCCAGGTTCGGGCCCCGCGCCGCGTGGGACTCCCGCGGGTCTCACGCCGCCGACGCCGCCTCCTGTCGCCAGCACGCAACCTCGCGCGGCTCCTGTCGGCACCGTGCCGCCTCCTCCGCCTGTCGCGGGCACCCCGCCTCGCGTGGCATCCGCCGGCACCTCGCCCCTGACGCCTCCGCCCGTCGCGCCTCGCGCCATCGTGCCGCCGCCACCTCCCGTCGCTGGCGCCGCGCCCCATGGTGCGGTGCCGAGCATTCCTCCTGGAGTCCCGTCCATCGCGCCCGCGGTGCCGAGCATCGCCCCGGCGGCCCCCTCCGTCCGTCCGGCGACCACTCCCCTGGCGGGACCGCCCCACACCACCGTTCCGAGCATCGCCCCGGCCGTACCGCCGCAAGGCGCCGCGCCACGGGGTCCCGCGCTCACGCCCCGTCCACCTCCGACGCTCGCCGTCGGACAGGTCGTCCCGCCTCCGCCGCCGACCCCAGCTCCGCAGGCACGTCCGGGCGCACGGCCCACGATGTCGCTGCCGGCACTGGCGCCCTCGGACCTGCCGCCCCGACCTCCCGCCGCGGCCACCGTCCCGGGCATCCCGCCGATGACGGCGCCCCGCGTTCCGGCCATCAGCCCCATGGTGCCGCCCATCGCGCCGGCGGTCCCTTCCATCGCGCCCATGGCGCCGCCTCCACCGCCGAGCGCGGCCAAGGGCCCGGGCCTGGATGAACACCAGCTCGCGGACCTCCAGTCGCGCTGCGCGAAGCTGGACCAACTCGACTACTTCGAGGTGCTCCTGCTGGAGCGCACGGCCACTCCCGCCGACATCAAGAAGGCGTTCTACCGGGAGAGCCGCACCTACCATCCGGACCGCTTCTTCCACATCGACGACAAGCAGCTCAAGGAGCAGGTGCACGAGCTCTACAAGCGCGTCACCGAGGCCTATTACGTCCTGCGCGACGACACGAAGCGCAAGAAGTACCTCGTCGATGTGACGGGCGCGGAGCGCGCGCAGAAGCTGCGCTTCACCGAGGCGTCCGAATCCGAGACGAAGGCCGCCGCGAAGAAGGAGCAGGAAGAACAGATTGGCACCCACCCCAAGGGGCGCCAGTTCTACCAGCAGTCCCAGAAGGACATCGACGCCGGCAACTGGTCCGCCGCCGAGCGCAACTTGAAGATGGCCCTCACCTACGAGCCCTCCAATCCCCGCTACAAGGAGAGCCTGGCCGAGGCGCAGAAGCGCCTGTCTGAAGAAGCCAAGGCCAAGGGCGACTCGTTCAAGATTCGCTGACGTCGTCCGGAGGCGCGGCAAAGCCCCATGGTCATCGACCTCATCATCCTGGGCATGGTGCTCTTCTTCGGGCTCATCGGCGCCCTCACCGGCGCCTCACGCCAGGTGGCCAACTGGGTGGGCCTGGCGCTGGGGTTTTTCGCCTCGCGCCGGCTGGGCCCCTTCGTCGCCCCCCGGCTGGCGGAGGCGCTCGACGGCCCGCTGCTGCTGGGCCTCCTGCTGGGCACGGTGCTCCTCTTCGTCGGCGTGTGGCTCACCGTGCGCTACGCGCTGGGCACCCTGCTCCAGCGCTTCCTCGCCACGGGCAAGCAGAACGAGAACCGGGGCATCGACCGGTTCCTCGGCTTCGTGCTGGGCGCGGGGAAGACGGCGGCCTTCGCCTGGATGGCCCTGAGCGCGATGACCTTCTTCGAGCAGCACGTCATCGTCGCCGGCAAGCGCATCGGCGTGTCGCCCAAGGACTCCCTGGCCGCCCACGCCGCGCGCCGCTACAACCTCTTCGAGATGACCCAGTTCGCCCCCATGGACGACATGGTCCAGGTGGCCAAGGCCGCGGGGGACCCGGAGCGCGCGGCGTCACTGAAGAACGACCCCGCCTTCAAGGCCCTGCGCAAGGACCCGCGCTTCCAGCGGCTCCTCCAGGACGACAAGGTGAAGCAGGCGCTCGTCCGGGGCGACACGGCCGCGCTCCTGCGCAACGACCTGGTCCTCCAGCTCATCCAGGACCCGGACATCGCCGCCCGACTGGGAGCGGCGGCCCGGGCCTCGGAGCATGCCGGGGACGTCATACGTTGAGCTGCACGGCGTCCAGCCCCACCAGCCGGGGACGCACGTAGTCCGCGTCCACCTTCAACTGCCGACGCCGACGCTCGGGCGCCTCGAACATGATGTCCGCCATCACGTGCTCCAGGATGGAGCGCAGGCCACGAGCCCCCAGCCCGCGCGACACCGAGTAGTGCACCACCTCGCGCAGCGCCGCGTCGTCGAACTCCAACTCCAGCTCGTCCATGGCCAACAGCTCACGGAACTCCCGGACGATGGAGTCCGGCGGCTCCGTGAGCACACGGATGAGGTCCGCCTCGCCCAGCAAATCCAACTGCACCACCACGGGCAGGCGGCCGAGGAATTCCGCCAGCATCCCGAACTCCACCAGTTGCCGGGTGCTGATGCGCTTGCGGAGCCGCTTGGAGGCGTCGTCCGCGCCGAAGCCCAGGGGCCTGCAGGACGCCTCGTCGCCGGCGTCGTGCAAGTCACTGAAGGTGCCCGCACAGATGAAGAGGATGTCCCGCGTGTCCACCTGGACGAAGTCGCTCTTGTTCCAGGCCTGGGTGACGTTGAGCGGCACGTACACCTCGCGGCCCTCCAGGAGCTTCAGCAGGGCCTGCTGGACGCCCTCTCCACCGATGTCCCGGCTGCCCGCACCGTTGCGGGCGCCCTGGGAGCGGCGGGCAATCTTGTCCACCTCGTCCACGAAGATGATTCCCCGCTGTGTGTCCTCGACGGAGTGGTTCGCCTTGAGGAGCAGGTCGGAGATCATCACCTCCACGTCTTTGCCGTAGTAGCCCGCCTCCGTGTACTCGGTGGCGTCCACGGTGGTGAAGGGCACCTGGAGGATGTCCGCCAGGTTGCGGGCGATGTGCGTCTTGCCGCTGCCGGTGGGGCCAATGAGCAGGATGTTGGATTTCTTGATGAGCGACTGCCGACGCAGCCTCCGGGCCTGCACGCGCTTGAGGTGATTGTGGGCGGCGATGGCCACCGCCCGCTTGGCGGCGTCCTGGCCGATGACGTAGCGGTCCAGTCGCTCGAAGATTTCCCGAGGGGTCAGCGGCGCTTCTTCCCTGCGTGCGGACGACTCCATGTACCCTTCCCTTCTATCCACGCGTCCTCCCGACACTCCGTCCAAAGGGTAGGAATCAGATGGAAGGTCCGCCCGCCAGGACAGGGGCCCGGGGTGGTCGCCTGCCCGCCAGCTTGCTGTCCCTTCAGCCGGCTGTTGTATGCGGGGGGGCTTTCCTATAGTTCCCGCGCCCCTCCAGTGTTGACTGGAGTCCACCCTCCATTTCCCTGGGAGCCTCGAACCGCCGATGCCCGCAAACGCCCCTCCGCACCGCTGGACCCTCGCTGACGCGCACGAGCTCTATGGAATCCGGAACTGGGGCTCGCCCTACTTCGGCATCAACGACAAGGGCCACGTCTGCGTCCATCCGGACGGCCCCCAGGCCCCCAGCATGGACTTGAAGGACCTGGTGGACGAAGTTCGTCGCCGGGGCATTGGACTGCCGCTGCTGTTGCGCTTCACGGATGTGCTGCGCCACCGCGTCGTCCACCTCAACGAGGCCTTCCGCAAGGCCATGGCCGACCAGGGCTTCAAGGGCGGCTACCGGGGCGTCTACCCCATCAAGGTGAACCAGCACCGCTACGTGGTGGAGACCATCATCGAGGCGGGCAAGGGCTACAACTACGGCCTGGAAGCCGGCAGCAAGCCGGAGCTGATGGCGGTGATGGCGCTGTTGGAGAACGAGGAAGCGCTCGTCATCTGCAACGGCTACAAGGACGAGGAGTACATCGAGACGGCCCTCTTCTATTCGCGCCTGGGCCGCAACGTCATCCTCGTCGTGGAGAAGCCCAGCGAGCTGCCCCTCATCGCGGAGGTCTCGCGCCGCACGGGCATCACCCCGCGGCTGGGCATGCGCGTGAAGCTGTCCACCCGTGGCGCCGGCAAGTGGGAGGCCAGCGGTGGAGACCGCTCCAAGTTCGGCCTGTCCTCGTCGGAGCTGATGAGCTGCATCAGCTTCATGAAGGACACGGGCCTGCTGCCCGCGTTCGAGCTGCTGCACTTCCACCTGGGAAGCCAGATCTCCAACATCCGCAACGTGAAGAACGCGCTGCGCGAGGTGGGCTGCTTCTACGTGGAGGTGGCGCGTCAGGGCGCGCCGTTGAAGTACCTGGACGTGGGCGGCGGCCTGGGCGTGGACTACGACGGCTCCCAGACGAACTTCGCCTCCTCCATGAACTACACGACGGAGGAGTACGCCAACGACGTCGTCTTCGGCGTGATGGAGGCGTGTGACCGCGCTGGCGTGCCGCACCCGACGCTCGTCTCCGAGTCGGGGCGCGCCGTCGTCGCGCACCACGCGGTGCTGGTGGTGGACGTGCTGGGCACCAGCGAGTTCGACCCGGCCCACGTGCCGGACAAGGTGGACGAGAAGGCGCCCTCCGTGGTGCGCAACCTCCTGTCCACCTTCCGCGAGGTGACGAACAAGAACCTGCTGGAGGCGTGGCACGACGCGCAGGACGCCAAGGAGGAGAGCCTCACCCTCTTCTCGCTGGGTCACCTGTCGCTGGAGCAGCGCGTGGCGGCCGAGAACATCTACTGGGCCACCTGCCACAAGATCATGCGCATCGCGAAGGAGGCCGGCGAGATTCCCGAGGAGCTGGACTCGCTCGAGAAGGCGCTCAGCGACACGTACTTCTGCAACTTCTCCGTGTTCCAGTCGCTGCCGGACTCGTGGGCGATTGACCAGCTCTTCCCGATGATGCCCATCCACCGGCTGGCGGAGAAGCCGACGCGCCGCGCGACGCTGGCGGACATCACCTGCGACTCGGACGGCAAGATCGAGCACTTCATCGACAAGCGCGAGGTGAAGGACGCGCTGGAGCTGCACGCGCTCAACGATGACGACTACTACCTGGGCATCTTCCTGGTCGGCGCGTACCAGGAGATCCTCGGCGACTTGCACAACCTCTTCGGGGACACGCACACGGTGCAGGTGTCGCTGGCGCCCAACGGGGGCTACCTCATCGACCACGTGGTGGCCGGTGACACCGTGACGGAAGTGCTGAACTACGTCAGCTACAGCAGGGATGACCTGGTGGCCCGGCTGCGCAAGTTCACCGAGATGGCGCTGCGCCAGGGCCGCATCTCCCTGGACGAGTCGCGCACCCTGCTGCGCATGTACGAGGACGGCCTGTCCGGTTACACGTACCTGGAGCGCGGCGTGGACGCGACCTTCGCGGGCAGCGCCAGCCAGCTCCGTCTGGTGCCGGTGCCGGACGCCACCCGTCCTCCGGTGTCTCCGTCGGGCACGTAGTCACTTCGCCTTCGACGCTTCAAACCCCGCCCTCCGCCGCGCCCCTCCAGGGGAAGCGTCGGGGGGCGTGGTGTTTTCAGTAGCTGGCGATGGCGGGCTCCCCGGCGCCGAAGGGCGTGGGCTCGTCCGCGAAGGCGACATCCGCCGCGCGGGCGCGCAGCCGCTGGAGCCCCGCCTGTTGCAGCTCACCCCGGGCGACGAGCGACTCGAAGTCGAAGCCCGCCAGCCGCAAGTCGTGAAGCTGGAGCCGCGCCAATGTGCTCCACAGGGACATGCGGCCCTCGGTGGCCGTGCACAGGCCCTCCAGTTCGATGAGGCGACTCAAGGGCGAGTAGCGCACCCAGTGGCCGTTGAGCTTCAGGCGGCCCGCCTTCTCCATCACCCACGCGACGCGGGACTTGAGCGGGTCCTTGCGCAGCTCCAGGGCCCGCATCACCGCCTCGAGCGTCCGCTGGTCCTGGCGCAGCTCCGGGATGAGCGCGGCCAGGAAGTGGCCCACGGGGTTGCTGTGATTCTCCGACTCGGTGCGCCGCGCCAGCGCGATGCCCGCCACCGAGCCCGCGTGGTGATCGCTGAGATAGATACCCAGTCGCTTCGCATCCATGCCGCCCCTCCCGGCCACGCGGCCCACACCGCCGCGGGGGAAGGGTTCTCACGCGGGAGCCTCCGGGCAGCAAAGGCCCGGAGGCTCCACTGGAGGACGGCCGGACAGCCGGGCGCCGGCTCAGTCCGGGTAGCTGAACGTCAGCGGCAGCTTCACTTCGGGGTGGAGGCTGCGAGCCACCGGACACTCACGGCCCACCTGCTCCAGGCGAGCACGGTGCTCGGCGGACAGGCCCGCGGGCATCTGGATGTCCAGCACCAGTTCGCCAATGCGGCGCGGCGGCGGCGTCATCCGCTTCTCCACCTTCGCGCGAATCTCTCCCAGGGCGATGCCCTCGCGCGAGGCGAACAAGTGCATCGTCGTCACCGCGCAGGACATCAGCGCCGCGCCCACCAGGTCCGTGGGCGAGAAGCTGCCGCCGGTGCCGCCGTTGTCGCGAGGCGCCTCCGTCTGGAGACCCGCGCTGGAGGGGCCGTGGGTGAGCTGCGTCTTGAACTGGGCGTGGCTGACCAGGGTCATCACCACGCCGGTGGCAGGGGGCTGTTGCGTGCTCATGGGTCGGAAGCTCCTTGGAGCCTGGGGGCCTGGGGCGTTCAGCGGACGTAGGCTTCGTGCTTCTTCGCGTCCTTCTTGGTGGAAGGCTCCGCCTCCTCCACGCTCCAGTCCAGCGTCTTCATCAGCGCCTTGCTGCGCTTCTTCACGTCGGCGTCGAGGAAGGTGATGGCCTCCGGCAGCCGGTCCATCAGCCGCATGGGCTTGCGCTTGTTCTTCGGCTCGTTGAGCAGCGCGTGCGTCAGCCAGGGGAACACCGCCGTCACGTCGCAGTGGACGTAGACGGAGCCCGTCTCCACCGCCTCCACGGAGACCTTGCCCCAGGTGTGGCCCTCGCCCGCGGGGCAGCTGGACAGCGCGCCGTTGTCCACCGGGTCCACGCAGAACTGCACGTCGATGTCGAAGCCCGACGTGGGGACGTTGAGAATCTGGTCCAGCAGCGGCTCACCCTGGAGCGTGTAGTTCTTCGGCACGCCGCCGCCCAGAATCCAGATGGCCAGCCGCTTGCTGCCGTTGTGCCGGCAGAAGTGCTGCATCGCCGCCATGGAGTAGACGTCATCGTTGATGTCGAGTTCGAACTTGAACTCGGGCCCGAGCAGGCGCTTGAGCTTGACGATGTTCAGGAAGATGGAGCCGTCCTGCACCGCGCCCACCCAGATGGGGACCGCGTGCTTGTAGCAGGTGGACAGGAGCGACGGCTGCTTCACGCCCAGCTGCTTTTCGATTCCGTGGATGGCCTTGCCGAGCAGGAAGTGGAACTCCGGCGTGGTCATCTTCTTCTGGAACTCGGGCTGCCGGATGATGGCGGAGAAGAGGCGGTCGGTGTCGAGCAGCGCCTCCTCCCAGAAACCCAGGTCGTAGATGCGGATGATGCGCGCCAGCCGATACTGGAGGTCGCCCGCGTTGGGGTTCACCTCTCTGATGGCGTGGCCGATGATGCGGTGGGCGTCGTGGTACAGATTCGCGCCCGTCGTGGTGATGGCGGAGATGACGCCCTTCTCGATGAGGGGAATCAGACAGCTCTGGTGCAGACCCGCCGGCGTCATCGCGCCCGACAGCGTGAGGAAGATGGACGCGTCGTCCTCCATCGACTTGGACATCAGCTCGAACGCGGTGCGCTCCTGGCGGCCCACGTAGGCGCTGAAGGCGTGGGCGAGCAGTTCCGCCGGCCTCTCCTTGCCGGTGATGGGACGGGGGTCCGCCTTGCGGGCGCCGGAGTACGCGGAGCGGAGGGACTTCTTCGGGTTCGAGGAGGTCTTGGCCATGGCGCGGCGATCTAACACCGCCCGCCCGCCAAGGGGAGCACCGCCTGAGCCCCCGCCCCTACTTGTCGCGCTTGCGACGGCTGCCGCGCTTCTGGGGGGCGGCGTCGACGGCGGGCGCGCTCAGCACCCGCTCCCGGACCTGCTCGGGCGTCAGGTCCCCGGTGTCCGCCACCACACAGGAGACGAAGGCCAGCTCCGCGAGGGCCCTCCGGGCGCGCTCGCGCTCGGCGGAGTCCTTGGAGCCCAGCGCCTCCGAGGCCGCGGCCACGTAGCTGCTGGCGAGCGACTCGAAGAGGTACACCCGGTTCTCGATGCTCGTGTCGGATTTCTTGGCCATGGGGCGGGCAGTCTAGGCCCGCGCCGTCACGGCCGGCGAGCCGGTTTCCGACGGGGTCCGCAGCTCTGTCATCGCCAGACGGTCCAGCGTGGTGGAGCGGTACACGTCCAGCATCCGCTGCTGCCCCAGCTTCCAGACGCCGTACATGGTGCAGCTGCCGGTGGCCTTGCATCCATCGTGCTGCGTGTCCTGGCAGACATTGACGTGGACGGGCCCTTCCACCGCCTCGATGACCTCCAGGAACGTCACCTCGCGGGCGGGCCGGGACAGCGCGTAGCCCCCGTGCGCGCCCCGGGTGGACCGCACGAGCTTCTGGGAGACGAGGACCTTGAGAATCTTGGCGAGGAAGTCCTCGGGCACGTCCATCCGGCGCGCGATTTCCCGGAAGGGAACCATGCGCTCCAGGGGTTGTGAGGCCAGGAAGGTCATGGCCCGCAGCCCGTACTCAATCTTTCGTGAGATTTGGAGTGGGTGCTGCGGCATCGCTCTTGACGTTGTCCGTGGTTTGAAGAAGAGCCTAGGTCGCGACAGTGCGGCTTTCAACCGCTCGCCCCGGAGCCCGAGATGATCGACCTGCACTCCCACACCACCGCCAGCGACGGCCAGTACACGCCCACGGAGCTGATGGCGCGCGCGGCGGCGGCGGGGGTGACGGTGCTGTCGGTGACGGACCACGACACGGTGGCGGGGCTGGCGGAGGCCGGCGAAGCGGCGCGCGCTCACGGCGTGGAGCTGGTGCCGGGCATCGAGGTGTCCGCCTTCGTCCTGGGTCGCGAGGTACACATCCTCGGGCACTTCGTGAGGCCGGACGACGAGGACCTCGCGCGGTTCGCCCAGCGCCTGCGCGGCGAGCGCGAGCAGCGCATGGAGGCCATGGTGGCCCGGATGCAGCAACTGGGCTTCCCGGTGCGCATGGAGCATGTGCTGGCCGTCGCGGGGGATGCGCAGTTGGGCCGGCCGCACCTGGCCCGGGTGCTGGTGGACCAGGGCTGGGCGGTGGACATGAAGGCCGCGTTCGACCGCTTCCTGGGGACGCGGGGCATGGCCTGGGTGGAGCGCTTCAAGCTGGACGGCGCGGACGCCATCCGCCTCATCCGCAACGCGGGCGGCACGGCGACGCTGGCGCACCCGGGCTCGTCCAAGGCGGAGCGGATGGAGATTCGCGAGCTGACGAAGGCGGGGCTCTCCGGCCTGGAGGTGCTGCACGCGGACCACAACCCGGGGCTGCGCCAGAAGTACCTGGCGCTGGCGAAGGAGCACGACCTGGTGCCCACCGCGGGCAGTGACTTCCATGGCGAGGCCGTGTCGCCCGAGCACCGCCTGGGCACGGCCGCGATGCCGCCGGAGCTGTTCGCGAAGCTGAAGTCCCGCGCCGCCGCCTGAGTTCCCTGCCCGCCGAGCAGGCCCGCCGCCCATGTTGCGGCGCGTGGGTGAAGCGAATATACGAACCCCGCCGAGCCACCCGACGCTTCGATGGCGGTGCCAGTCCGGACCGTAGAGCGTTCAGGCGTGGTGTGTTCCTGGCGACAGCCCCCGCGCTTGTACCTCGTGGTCGCCGGGAGCAGCACGCATGGGAATCAGGGACTTCTGTCGGACGCACTTCCGTCACTTCAACGCCGCCGCGCTCGTGGACGCGGCCGAGGGTTACCGCCGTCACGTCGATGGCGGCGGAAAGATGCTGGTGACGCTGGCGGGGGCCATGAGCACGGCCGAGCTGGGCATCTCCCTGGCGGAGATGATTCGCCAGGACAAGGTCCACGCCATCAGTTGCACCGGGGCGAACCTGGAAGAGGACCTCTTCAACCTCGTGGCCCACGAGGCGTACGAGCGGGTGCCGAACTACCGGGACCTCACGCCCGCGGATGAGCTGGCGCTGCTCGGACGGCACATGAACCGAGTCACCGACACCTGCATCCCGGAGATGGAGGCGATGCGGCGCATCGAAGCGGTGGTGCTCGAGGAGTGGATGGCGGCGGACCGCGCGGGCGAGCGCTACTTCCCGCACGAGTTCATGTACCGCGTGCTCCGCGGCGGCAAGCTGGAGTCGAGCTACGAAATCGACCCGAAGAACAGCTGGCTGCTGGCCGCGTGCGAGAAGAACCTGCCCATCTGGGTGCCGGGCTGGGAGGACGCGACGCTCGGCAACATGTACGCGGGGCACTGCATCTCCGGGGACGTGAAGAACGTGCACACGGTGCGCACGGGCATCGAGGCGATGCAGACGCTGGCGGCCTGGTACACGGACGTGGCTCCGAAGACGCCCGTGGGTTTCTTCCAGATTGGCGGCGGCATCGCGGGCGACTTCCCCATCTGCGTGGTGCCCATGCTGCATCAAGATTTGCAGCGCACCGGCGTGCCGCTCTGGGGCTACTTCTGTCAGATCAGCGATTCGACGACGAGCTACGGCTCGTACTCGGGCGCGGTGCCGAACGAGAAGATCACCTGGGGCAAGCTGGGCCTCGACACGCCCAAGTACATCGTCGAAAGCGATGCCTCCATCGTCGCCCCCCTGCTGTTCGCCTACGTCCTGGACCAGTAGCGCGCGGCGCTTCAGCCCCAGGAGACGACGGGCTCCGGTGTCGGCGCGCCTTCGTCCCGCGTCTCCAGCCTCCGCGTGGGGCCGAAGACGCGGGCCACGAAGTCGTTGACGAACTTCCCATCGGGGTCCTGGGCGCGCTGCACGGTGCGCAGCGCGTGCCAGCGCACGCCATACATCCGCTCCATGTCCTCCTCGGTGGCGCGCGTCGCCTTCCCCAGATGGACCTGTCCGCCGTACTTGAGGAAGATCTGCTCCGCCTCCGCGAAGACGGAGCTCGAGTCGACGGACAGGCTGGGCGCCAGCTCGATGAAACACGTGCGCCGTCCCACGCCCGGCCCCACCGTGGCCATGGAGGTCGCGGGCGTGAAGCGCACCTCGACGATGCAGACGAAGCGCCGTCGCTTCAGCAGGTCGAACACGTCCTGGAGACACCGCTGATGCACGGCGAAGGGCACGCCGTACTCAATCTCATCGTGGTGGTAGAAGAGCTGGCGCGAGAAGGCGGAGCACATGGGAAGCACCGTCTTGCGTCCCTGCTGCGTGAACTTCATGAAGAACAAGCCGACCTTCGCGAAGGGCTCCGTCAACATCAGCACCCGGGACAAGCCGAGCAGATAGCCCGACAGCGACATGTCCAGCAGCTCCAGCCCCATCTTCCGGAGGTGCCAGAACCGCGATGGAGGCCGCGTCGACCGGTTCCACACGTTCATCCGGACGTGCTCCGCGTCAATCCCGCCCACGTAATAGAAGCTGACGTGGTCATTCGTGCCGAGGATTTCGTCCAGGTGGTCCTCGGCCCACCGACGCGGGACGACCTCCAGGCGCTTCTCCAGGTTGAACGCGGGGACACACTGGAGCTCCAGCTCGGTGACGACGCCGCAGGTGCCAATCGAGCCCGCCACCGCATGGAACCCGGGCGTGCCGCGCCGGAGCGTGCGCGCCTCGCCCGCGGCGTCCACCACGCGCAGCGACAGCACCTGCTCGGAGAGGAAGCCATGCGACCTGCCCGTGCCGTGCAGGTCCGTGCCAATCAGCGCCCCCAGGCTCTGCGCGTTCGTGGACCCGAGCACTGGTAACGCAAGGCCGTGCTCCAGGAGCCGCCGGGTGAAGTCGCGCAGCCGGATGCCGGCCTGGACGCGCACCACGCGCCGCCCCATGTCGACCTCCAGGACGCGGTTCTGCGCATCGAGCGAAATCAGGGTCCCCTGGGTCAGCGGACAGCGGTTGAACGAATGTCCCCCGCCCACGACGCGGACCTTCTCCGACTCACGGACGATGCGACACAGCTCCGCCTCCGTGCCCGGCGTCTCGAAGCGCTCGGGCTGACATTCGAAGGTCCGGCTCCAGTTGCGCCAGGTTCCACGCCAGCGGGCAAAGTGACCTTCGTGCAGTGTCTTGGTGCCACCCGACGCGACATAGACAGCGGTGTTGAGCGTGTTGATGCGCCACGTGCGCGCGATGCGGCGAATGCGGTCCAGCGTCATGGGTCCCCCCTCGTTTCTTGAAAGAGGGAGGCGCAACGGCCGCGGGTGTGAGTCATTGGGGCGGGGCGACGCTCGCCTGGACGCACGGGCTCGGGAACGGAGCCGGCCGACCACTGCCCCGCAGGGCAAGTCGCCTCTCACACCACCCCGCCTCACCTTGCCTGTCGGCCGGACGGATTTCACCGACGGCGGGACAGCGGGGGGCGGAGCGAATGGCGTTCATCGGAAAATCCAAGAACAAGGGCAACGGCAACGGCAACGGCCACGACAGCAAGCAGCCGGGGAAGAAGCCGAACATCCTGGTCATCTGGGGTGACGACATCGGCCTGTGGAACGTCAGCGCCTACAACCAGGGAATGATGGGCTACCGGACGCCCAACATCGACCGCATCGCGAAGGAGGGCGCGATGATGACGGACTGCTACGGCCAGCAGAGCTGCACCGCGGGCCGCGCCGCCTTCATCACCGGCATGAACCCGCTGCGCACGGGGCTCACGACCATCGGCATGCCAGGCGCCGCCTACGGCCTCCAGGACTCGGACCCCACCATCGCGGAGCTGCTCAAGCCCCAGGGCTACGTGTGCGGGCAGTTCGGCAAGAACCACCTGGGCGACTCGAACCGCTACCTGCCCACGGTGCACGGCTTCGACGAGTTCCACGGCAACCTCTACCACCTCAACGCGGAGAACGAGCCCGAGTGCCCCGACTACCCGAAGGACCCGGCGTTCAAGGAGCGCTTCGGTCCGCGAGGGGTGCTCCACTGCTGGTCCACGGACCGCGATGACCCGACGGAGGATCCACGCTGGGGCCGCGTGGGCCGGCAGAAGATTGTCGACACCGGGCCGCTCACGACGAAGCGCATGGAGACGGTGGACGAGGAGTTCCTCAAGTCCTCCCTGTCATTCATGGAGCGCGCGGCGAAGGACGACAAGCCCTTCTTCCTCTGGCACAACAGCACGCGCACCCACGTGTGGACGTTCTTGCAGGAGAAGTACCGCAACAAGACGGGCAAGGGCCTGTACGCGGATGCGATGACGGAGCTGGATGACCACGTGGGCATGCTGCTGAAGAAGCTGGATGACCTGGGCATCGCGGACAACACCATCGTCGTGTTCTCCACCGACAACGGCGTGGAGAAGATGGGCTGGCCCGACGGCGGCAACTCGCCCTTCCGGGGCGAGAAGGGCTCCACGTGGGAGGGCGGCGTGCGTGTCCCCTGCGTCGTGAAGTGGCCCGGGGTCATCGAGGCGGGCACCGTCATCAACGACATCTTCGCGCACGAGGACTGGATGCCGACCTTCGTCGCGGCGTCGGGCGGTCCCGAGGACATCGTGGACAAGTGCAAGCAGGGCCACACGGTGGGGAAGAAGAAGTTCCGCGTGCACCTGGATGGGTATGACCAGCGCGGGCTGCTCGCGGGCAAGGAGCCGGGACAGCGACACGAGTTCATCTACGTGCTCGACAGCGGCAACATCGCGGCGGTGCGCTACGACGACTGGAAGGTCATCTTCAGCTACCAGGATGGCCGGGGCCCGGACATGTGGTTCAGCGGCAAGCGCTTCAACCCCTCCTGGCCCTACATCCTCAACCTGCGCTCGGACCCGTTCGAGGAGGCGCTCTTCTCCGGCCTGTACACGCAATGGTACGGCCAGCGCATGTTCCTCTTCGTCCCGGCCCAGGCGCTGGTGAAGAAGTTCGCGGAGAGCCTCATCGACTACGTGCCCAGTCAGGCCCCGGGCAGCCTGAGCATCGGCCCCCTCAAGGACAAGGTGAAGGAGAAGATGAAGGAGGCTCAGCGCGACGGGAAGTCGGAGGTCGGCGACCAGGTGATGGCGCTCGCCAACGAGGTGGAGGAGGCCCTCCACCGCTTCCAGCAGAGTCACGCCTGAGCCCGCGCCCAGGGCCTCGTGACGTGACTACGAGGCCCTGAGCTCCTCCGCCGCCGCGAGCACCTCGTGAACCACCGTCGCCACGTCCTCGGGCGTGGTGCGGTGGTTCACGAAGCAGGCACGCAGGAAGAAGCGCCCCTCCAGCGTCGCGTTGGAGAGATAGACACGGCCCCGCCGGTTGATTCGCGCCAGCAGTCGCGTGTTGAAGTCGTCGAGCCCCGCGTCCGGAAGTCCGCCCGTGTAGCGGAAGCACACCGCGCTCAGCGTCGCCGGGGAGCGCAGCTCCAGTCCCGCCGTCTCCCGGACGAGCGCCTCCAGGCGCTCCGCGTTCCGCACGTCGCGGCGGATGGCCTCGCGGAACGCGGCGAGCCCATGGAAGCGGACGGAGAGCCACACCTTCAGGGCTCGAGCGCGACGTGACAGCTCCATCGACTCGTCGAAGAACGCGAAGCCCTCCACCGGGTCCGCGTTCAGGGCGCGCGCATAGTCCCCCGTGAAGGAGAAGGCCCGCCGCGCGGCCTTCGCGTCGCGGAACAGCAGCACGCCGCAGTCCGCTGGCTGATAGAGCCACTTGTGCGCATCCATGGACAGGGAGTCCGCCAGGCCCAGTCCCTCGAAGCGCTCCGGGAAGGCCATGGCCGCGAGCGCGCCGTAGGCGCCATCCACGTGCATCCACAGGCCGTGCTCGCGCGTGAGCGCCGCCACCGCCGTCAGGGGGTCCACCGCGCCGGTGTTCACCGTGCCCGCCGTCGCAACCACGGCCAGGGGACGTAGGCCCGCGGCCTTGTCCTCCGCTATCGCGCGAGCCAGCGCGTCCGGACGCATCCGCCACTGCGCATCCGTGGGAATCAGCCGCAGGTTCTTGCGCCCCAGGCCCAGGAGCGCGACGGCCTTGGGAATGGACATGTGGACTTCAGCCGACGCGTACACCACGCCGGACGGCGCGCCGTCCTCATTGGCGGGAGCGAGCGACTCACGCGCCATGGCCAGGGCCATGAGGTTGGCGGAGGAACCTCCCCCCGCGAAGCTCCCGGTGAAGCCCTCGCAGCCCACCGCGCTCGCGAGGCTCCGAATCACCGAGCGCTCCAGACTCACCACCGTGGGCGCCGAGCGCCACGCGGTGACGTTCTGATTCACCACGCTGGCCACGTAGTCGCCGAGCACACCCACCGGCTCGCCCGAGCCGAACACGTAGGCGAGGAACCGCGCGTTGCCCGCGCGCGAGCCCTCCATGAAGGGCCGCAGCGCATCCAGCGCGGCGTCTCCGAGGCCCTGCTCGGGGAGCCCTTCGGAGAACATCGCCTCCGATGCGGCGCCGGTGATGGAGGGCGCGATGGGGCGTGAGTCGAGCCCTTCGAGCCACTCCTCGGCCAGGGTGGAGACGCGGTCAGCCAGACGCCGGAAATGCGCGGGGGACAGTTCGAGCGAGCCCATGGGCGCGCACAGTAATGAAGTTCGACGGGTTTGCACGTCGCTGGCAGGATGAAGCGATGGCGAAGCGACCCAAGCGTGACATCGAGAAGGTCTATCCCCGCGCGCAGTTCGTCGCGAAGCTGCGACGCCTCGCGGACGCGGTGGAGAGCGGCAAGGGGTTCAGCATCCAGGTGGCCGGCGAGCGCCTGCACGTCCCCGCCCATGCGCACTTCAGCATCGAGCACGAGCGCGAAGGCGACGTGGACGAGTTGGAGCTCCAGGTCCGCTGGACGCGCGACGAGTAGGCGCCTCTCAGCTCCGCGTCGTCTTGAAGCGGCTGGTGACGGCGGTGAGCCCCTCGGCCACCGCCTGGAGGTCCTGCGCGATGCGCGTGGTGCGGCCCGTGGCGTCCACGCCCTGCTTCACCAGCTCCGCCACGTTGCGAGCGCCCTGCACCGCCTGCTCACTGGACTGACGCTGCTGCCGCGTGGCGATGGTGATCTGCCGCGCGGCCTCGCTGGTGCCGCGCGCCAGCTCCACGATTCGCTGGAACACCGAGGAGGCCTGTTCCGCCACCTCGACGCCCCGGTCGCTGGTGGCCATACCCACGCGCGCCTTGGACGCGGCCTCCTCGCCGGAGTCCTGCACCTTCTCGACGATGCGGCCGATGTCCCGCGCGGAGGCCGACACGTTCTCCGCCAGCTTGCGCATCTCCGCCGCCACCAGCGAGAAGCCCCGCCCCACCTCGCCCGCCTTGGTGCCCTCCAGCGCCGCGTTCAACGCCAGCAGGTCCGAGCGCTCCGCCACCTGATTGATGACGTGGGCAATCTTGGACACCTGCTGCAGGTCCTGGTTGAGGCCGACAATCGCGTCCGCCACGCCCTTGGACTCGGTGCGGATGTCGTTGATGCCCGCGACCACCTGCGCCACCACCGCCATCGCCTCGGCCACGGCCTCGTGCGTGCGACGGGCGCTCGACTCCACCACCTCCGTGGAGCTGGAGATCTGCTCCGCCGTGCGGCTCAGCTCCTCGAACGTCGCGGCGATCTGCTGCGCGTACGCCGCCTGCTGACTGATGACGTGCTCCTGGTCCGCGGAGGCGCCCAGCAGTCCGCGTGATGCCCCGGACAACTGCTCCGTGCGCGACACCAGCTCCAGCACCGTGATTCGCAGCGTGCCGAGCATCTGGTTGAAGGACTGCGCCATCAACCGCACCTCGCCCGTGGCCGGCACGTCCAATTCCACGCGCGACACGTCTCCACGGGCCACGTCCCGCACCACGTCCGTCACCTGGGACACGGGCTCGACGATGGTCCGCCCGATGAGCGCCGCGAGCAGCAGCCCCAGCACCAGCGCGCCCACCAGCCCCGCCACCACGGAGCCCTTCAGCTCGGTGACGGAGGCCGCCGCCTCGTCCAGGCCCAGGCCCACGACATATGTCCGCTCGCCGCTCGCGCAGCGCACCGACACCTCGCGCAGCGCCAGGAGCGACGTCACACAGCCTTCCCGAGTCACCGCCGTCCGACCGCGCGCATGCTCGGGCAGCCGCGTCGCGGACTCGTACACGGGGCGGCCGTCCGGCCCGAGCAGCCCCTGATAGTTCACCGTGAAGCCACCCTCACCGTTGACGTCACGGGCCTCCAACTGGGCCAGCACGGTGTCCAGGCGCTCCTTGGAAGCCTCCGTGCCGTCCCACTCCCGCGTCGCCGGGTGGTTGGCCACGAGCGTGGCGAGGACCCGGGCCCGCTTCTGGAGCAGCTCCAGGGAGACCTCGCGCTGCCGGGCGGAGAAGTTCCAGATGCACAGGCCGATGACCGTGAGACAGGGCACGAGCACCGCGATGGCCACCTGCATCCGCAAGCCGAGCCGCCCCCACATGCCTGTCGTCTCCCAAGTGACGCGCTGATCGCCGGCCGCCGGCGCCGCCCGACGGTAGGCGTGCGTCCCCAGAAGCGTCAAACGAGCCCGCTGCTCGCGGGGCGTGCGGGGAACCGTCCCAGGCCCCCTGCTCGCCGCCGGAGTCGACAAGCCCTGCTTTTCATCGTTATCTCAAGGGGTTGCGGCACCGAGCAGGGGGACTTTCCCTTTGACATGGCAAGGCCGGTGTCATTAGGTTCCGCGCGCGATGACTCCCTCTCCCCTCTCGCCCTACCTGCCCCTGGCGGTGGTGCTGCTGCTGGCCGGCATCATGGGCGTCGCGATTCCTTTCATCACGTCGCTGCTGGGCCCCAGTCGCCCGAGCGCCATCAAGTCCACTCCGTTCGAGGCCGGCTCCGAGTCGAGCGGCCCGGCACGCCAGCGCTTCGCCGTGAAGTTCTACGTCGTCGCGTTGTTGTTCATCGTGTTCGACGTGGAAGCCGTGTTCATGTACCCGTGGGCGGTGAACTTCCAGGCGCTCGGTTGGTTCGGGTACGTGGAGATGCTGGTCTTCGCGGTGACCCTGGTGGTGGGCCTCATCTACGTCTGGAAAAAGGGCGCCCTGGATTGGGAGAGCTGAGACATCATGGCTGATTCAGACATCGCTCCAGTGCTGACGACCCGCCGCGACGAAGCCATGGGCTTCTTCCAGCGCATGGTCTCCAAGGGCCTGGGTTGGGCCCGCAAGTACTCGCTGTTCACCTACCCGTACGCCACCGCCTGCTGCGGCATGGAGTACATGTCCGTGGCGGCCAGCCGTCACGACATCGCGCGCTTCGGCGCCGAGTTCCCCCGCTTCTCGCCGCGTCAGGCGGACCTCCTGATGGTGGTGGGCACCATCAACCTGAAGCAGGCCCCCATCCTCAAGCGCGTGTACGAGCAGATGACCGAGCCCAAGTGGGTCGTGTCCTTCGGCGTGTGCGCGTCCTCGGGCGGCTTCTACGACAACTACGCGGTGCTCCAGGGCATCGACCGCATCCTCCCGGTGGACGTCTACATCCCCGGCTGCCCGCCCCGACCGGAGCAGGTGCTGGACGGTCTCATGCTCCTCCAGGACAAGATCGCCAACCAGGTCCACCGCATCGCGGACCGCGAGCAGCCCAACCAGACGGCCGCCCGGCACGACCTGCTCATCTCCATGGGCAAGTAGTCAAAAGCCTTCGTCTTGCTCCCGGGGCCCCGCGTGCCTCCCCTCCAGAGGGGTGGCGTCGGGGCCCCTGGTGTTTCCGCCCTCACCAGCGGTGGTACGCGGGGTGGCCTTCCTTCACCGCGACGAAGGTGCCCCGGCACAGCGCCGTCACCTTGCCGCCCGCGGTGAGCATGCCTTCAATCACCGCGCGGTCGCCCTTGAGCTCCACCGGCTTCGCCTCCAGCCGCACCGGCCCGGACATGGGCGTGGGGCGCTTGAGGGTGATGGAGTAGTCGGCCGTCACGGTACACGGCGGAGAGGACGCGCCCTGCGCCTTCATCAGGTGGTACGCCGCCGTCCAGTTGCAGTGACAATCCAGCAGCGCACCGATGATTCCGCCGTTGAGCACGCCCGGAAAGGCCTGGTGGTGCTCGGACGGCGTCCACTCGGCGACGACGAGGTCACCCTCCACGCGGCTGCGGATGCGCAGGCCCTGGGTGTTGGCCGGGCCGCAGCCGAAGCAGCTGTTGTGGGGGGCGTACTGTTCCTGGAGAGACGGGGCGTCTGGAGTCGTCGACATGGCCGGCCACCTTACGCGAGTCCCCTTCCGGCGTCCGTCCTCGCACCGTGTCCAGCCACGACTCCAGCGCCAGCGCGTCCAGCCCTTCACAGTCCCCTTCGCACACGCGCAGCAGGGTGCCATCCGCCTGCGGTCGGTCCACCCACCAACGCTGTCCGTCGAACGCGCCCCGGTCCTTCTCCAACACCACAGCTTCGTGCGCCGCGTCACCCAGCTCCACCACGCCGTCCGGGCGGATGCGGTACGCGTCGAACGCACGAGGCGCGCCGGGCCAGTGCCCCCTGTCGAACACCTCGGGCGAGACGTGCGTGAAGCCCGTCTCCGCGTACAGGTTCAACGGCGAAAGCGACTCACCGCGCAAGAGTGGCGCCAGGGACACGCCGTCCACACCGGAGAGCGCGGGCAGGCTCGACAACTCCAGCAGCGTGGGCCCCACGTCCACCAGACGCACCAGCGCCTCCGAGGTCGCGGGCGCACCCGCGCGTCCCTTCGGCGGTTTCACCGCGAGCAGGATGCGGTTCTCCAGCTCGGACAGCCGCGCGCCATGCACGGGCGTCGCGCCCGCCAGGTCCGGCCGGTCCTCGTGGAAGCTCTCGCCGTGGTCCGACATGAGGACGATGAGCGCGTCGTCATACCGCCCCGAGCGGCGCAGCGCGTCCAGCAGCATGCCCACCTGCGCATCCGCCTGGGAGATGAGCTCGTCGTAGAGCGCCTCCGCCCCGTCGCGACTCCATCCGCCCTTCGCGCCGGGAGACACGGGAGCGAAGTGCATGCGCAGCCGGCGCTCCAGGGGCTCGGACGACGACACGAAGCGCCGGTAGAAGGGATGGACGGGGTCGCCCGGGAAGTGCGCGGCGGTGGCGTGGAAGGCGAACAGCGTGGGGCCCTGGCTCGCCTCGTCGAGCAGCGTGGACGTCAGCCGCCCGGCGTAGCCCATGGGGTCATGGATGCCCGCCAGCGCGCGGTTGTCGATGAACTCCGGCACCCACGCGGCACCGACGGCATGGTCCGCGAAGACGCCCAGCGCGCGGTAACGCAGCTTCTCCAGGAGGAAGTTCACCGCGCCCCGTGGAGGTTGCAACCGGGTGGCGAAACCCGAAGCGGGCCCCTCCGCGTGGAAGCGCGAGCAATCCGTGGCGAAGACCGTGCGCCACCCCGCCCGAGCGAAGGACTCCGCGAAGGTGGGCTGGAGCTTCATCCGCGACTCGGAGGTCAGCGCGTAGCGCACGCCCGTCTCGTGAGGCCAGCGCGCGGTGAGCAGCGAGCGCCACGCGGGCTCCGTCTGGGCCACCGGCGTATACGCCCGCGTGAAGAGCGTGGCGTCCTCCACGAACCGGTCCACGTGCGGCGCCACCTCGCCGTTTCCGCCCAGCGTGCGCAGCCGGTCCGGCCGGAAGGCATCGATCCCGATGAGCACCACCAGCGGAGGACTGGCGTCCGTCGTCCCGCCACCGCCCGCGCGCCCCGCGACGAACAGCACCGCCACGGTGGCCACCAGTCCCAGGCCCACCTGGAGCCGGCGCTTCCACGTCCCCAGTCGGGCCAGGAGCACCGCGACATGCACCAGCGCGAGCAGCACCGCCGCCGCGCGCGGATGCCACGGTGCGCCATGGTCCACCAGCCAGGCCAGGAGCGGACGCACGGCGGGCAGGTCGTCGAAGAGCGCGGGCCGGGAGATGGCGCGGTCCCACGCCAGCAGCAGGACGAGCACGCACCAGCCCATCACCGTCACCCCCACCCCACCCCGCCCCCAGACGTGCGCGAGCCCCCACGCCACGCCCGCGAGCACCATCCCCGCCACCAGGTAGACGGCCGCCACGCGCAGGAGCAGGCCCGGGAGCACCGGCCGCACCGCCGCCGCCAGCGCCGCGTAGGGCCCGTCCACCGGGATGTCCACGCCGACCAGCCCCGAGCGCAAGAGCAGCCAGGACTCTCCCGCGAACAACACCAACCCCAGGCCCGCGCCCAGCACGAGGCGCCAACCGAGCGAACGGAACGGATGAGGAGGAACGGACTCAGCCATGCATCCGCGTGTATACCGCAACGCGACAGGCTCGCGAGGCAAGGACCCTTTCCGGCCCGGAAGGTGCGAGCGCGGTCCAGACGGTGCAAGATGTACGTGCTGCGGAAGTCGACCCGTGGAGCCTGGGATGGGGGGTGAGGGCCTGAGGTCCAACGCGCCAGAAGGCATCCAGGACTCGGTGAACCGGGCCCTCGACGACGAGCGGCGACGCAACGCGCGCCAGCTCTCGAGGATTCGCTTCGTCGCCGTCACCGTCATGCTCGTGATGTCGGCCTGTCTGGGCCTGGGCGTGGGCAAGGCGGACTGGGTCGAGTACCTCCGCCCCCTCTCCGTCTACTGGCTCTGCACCGCGGCGGTGTGGGTGGCCGTGGCCCGCTCGCCCCGCGCCGTGCGCTGGGCCGGCCTGTCCGTGGCCTTCATCGACGTGCCGGCGGTGTACTGGCTCCAGAGCCACGCGATTCCAGTGTCGCCCTCCCCCGGGGGCGTCGCCGGCTTCACGCTCGGCATCTTCGCGGTGCTGGTCATCCTCGCGGCGCTGTCGCTGCGCAACACCGTGACGCTCGTCGTCACCGCCTTCGCCGCCGTCGCGGAGATGGCGCTCCAGCACCAGGCCGGCATCGGCATCGGCGCCCAGTTGGCCTCGGTGGTCATGCTCTCCGTGGCCGCCGCCGGCGCCCGCCACCTGCTCAACCGCATCCGCGCGCTCTCCGCCGCCGTCTCAGAAGAGGAGCTCAAGCGCGCCCGCCTCGGCCGCTACTTCGCCCCCGCCGTCGCGGAACGACTCCAGCGCCTCGCCTCCCCGGAGCCGGAGCTGCGCGAGGTGACCGTCCTCTTCGCCGACATCCGCGACTTCACCTCGATGAGCGAGCGGCTCCCCCCGGGCGAGGTCGTCAAGCTCCTCAACGCCTACTATGGCCGGATGGTGGAGGTGGTATTCCGCCATGGAGGAACGCTCGACAAGTTCATCGGGGACGCACTCATGGTGTACTTCGGGGCCCCGTTGGCGGACGCCGAGCACGCCGAGCGCGCGGTGCGCTGCGCCCTGGCGATGGTGCGGGAGCTGGAGGACTTCAACGCGGACCGGGCGCTCCAGGGGGCTCCGGCCCTGCGGATGGGGGTGGGGGTCCACACCGGCCCCGTCGTCCTGGGCAACATCGGCTCCACCGCCCGGCGCCTGGACTACACCGCCATTGGCGACACTGTGAACCTGGCCAGCCGGATTGAGGGGCTGACCAAGCGGGTGGGCGTCCCGGTGCTCGTCTCGGAGGCCACCCGGGACCAGGCGGGCCCCCTCTTCCACTGGGAGGCCATCACCCAGGCGCTCGTGCCCGGCAAGAGTCGGCCGGTGGCCACCTTCGTCCCCCTGGCGACGGCCCCCGCCCTCGTCGGCTCCCCGGGCTCGGCGGCCTGAATTCCTCCCCTTCCACCGATCCACACGCCCGCTCGGACGCCGCGTGCGCAACGCGGGCTTCTGGGCTTCCTAAGTGGCCTACATGGTTGAGGGTTTACGTTGACGCCCCCCTTCTGGGCTCCTTATAAAGCCGCGGATTCTTCTCCCTCAGTCATTGGGTCCCCCTTGAGCACTTTCGCGTTGGACAGGGTCTCCGCCCACTTTCCCGAGGCGGTGGTGGAGCGTTATGTGGACCGGGCCGGTGGCGCCTGGGCCGTGATCCATCCCGACTCGCTCCCGAAGGTCGCCGCGTTCCTCAAGGACGACGCGGAGCTGGAGTTCAAGCTCTTCGGCTCCATCGACGGCGTGGACCGGCTGCACCTGGCGGAGAACGACCCTCGGTTCGAGGTCGTCTACTTCCTCTACTCGTTGAAGCGCCATGAGCACGTGCGGCTCAAGGTGCGCGTGAGCGAGCACCAGCCGGTCATCCCCTCGTTGGTGCCGGTGTACCGGGGCGCCAACTGGTGGGAGCGTCTGACCTTCGACTTCTACGGCATCCGCTTCGAGGGCCACCCGGACCTGCGCCGCATCCTCTTGTACGACGAGTTCCAGGGCCACCCGCTGCGCAAGGACTACGCGCTGCGAGACCGGCAGCCGCTCATCCCTGAGCGCCCCATCAAGGACATCTTCCGCGGTCCCGGCACCAGCGGGCACTCCTGAGGACGACAGACACCATGGCCGACAGCCACACGTTTGATGCGAAGGGCCACAATCCGGACACCGACGGCTCGCTGCCGCCGGAGGGCTCGGAGCTGGAGGCCCACCTCCAAAGCAAGCACATGGTCATCAACATGGGCCCGTCCCACCCGGCCACGCACGGCACCGTGCGGCTGAAGGTGGAGCTGGACGGCGAGACCATCGTCAAGATCGACCCCGAGATTGGCTTCCTGCACCGCGGCTTCCAGAAGAGCTGCGAGAACGTCACCTGGACGCAGTGCCTGCCGTACACGGACCGGCTCAACTACCTGTCCGCGATGATGAACAACTTCGGTTTCCTCAACGCCGTGGAGAAGCTCATCGGCCTGGAGATTCCGGAGCGCGCCCAGTACATCCGCGTCATCGGCAGCGAGCTGCACCGGCTGACGGACCACCTGACGTGCGTGGGCGCCACCGGCCTGGAGATGGGCGGCTTCGCGCCGTTCCTCTACGGCATGGAGGCCCGCGAGCTCATCCAGGACCGCGTCACGGAGCTGACCGGCGCGCGCCTCACCACCAGCTTCGGCCGCGTGGGTGGCATCAACCGCGACCTGCCCGAGGGCTGGGCGGACAAGGTCCACAAGACGCTCACCCGCACGGAGGAGCTGCTGGTGGAGATGGACGGGTTGCTCACGCGCAACCGCATCTTCGTGGACCGCACCAAGAACACCGGCGTCATCAGCGCCGAGGACGCCATCGACTACGGCTGGACGGGCCCGGCGCTGCGCGCGTGCGGCATCGACCACGACCTGCGCAAGGCGCACCCGTACTGGGTCTACGAGCGCTTCAACTTCAGCGTCGCGGTGGGCGAGCACGGCGACAACTACGACCGCTACCTCGTCCGCATGGAGGAGATGCGTCAGTCCATCAGCATCATCCGCCAGGCGTTGGAGACCATCCCCGCGGGCCCCATCATCGTGGATGACTGGCGCATCGCCCTGCCGCCCAAGCCGGAGGTCTACGGCACCATCGAAGGCGTGATGGCGCACTTCAAGCTCGTCATGGAGGGCATCCAGGTGCCGCCCGGCGAGTGCTACGACGCGACCGAGGCCTCGAACGGCGAGCTGGGCTGGTACCTGGTGAGCGACGGGCGCGGTCGTCCGTACAAGGTCCATGTGCGCGCCCCGGGCTTCCCGGTGCTCGCGGCGGTGCCCCATATCATCGAGGGGAAGATGCTGGCGGACCTCATCCCCACGTTTGACACCATCAACATGATTGGCGGCGAGGTCGAGCAGTGAGCAACGACGACACGAAGAAGCCGACTGGTGATGCGCAGCCGCCCCCCAAGGGCGCGCCCACGGACACCCCTGCGGCGAAGATCGGTCCCGAGCCCTCCAACCCTCCGGCCGGCGCGAAGCTGGACACGCCCCCCGCGGCGGCCAGCAGCGTCACGGCGCCGCCCAAGGCCGCCGCCCCTCCGGGCCCGCCGCCCAAGCCCGCGCCGAAGAACCCGGGCTTCGTCACCTGCACCATCGACGGCAAGGAAGTCGTCGTGAAGCCGGGGACGAACATGATCGAGGCGGCCAAGTCGGTCGGCTCGGAGATTCCGTACTACTGCTACCACCCGCGCCTCTCCATCGCGGCCAACTGCCGCATCTGCCTCATCGAGGCGTCCAACGCGCCCAAGATGGTGCCCGCGTGCCAGACGCCGCTCGCCGAAGGTGTGGTCGTGAAGACGACGACGCCCAAGGTGAAGGAGCAGCAGCGCTCGGTGATGGAGTTCCTGCTGCTCAACCACCCGGTCGACTGCTCCATCTGCGACCAGGCCGGTGAGTGCAAGCTGCAGGACTACTACATGAAGTACGACTACCGCCCCTCGCGCCTGGAGGGCGGCAAGGCCCTGAAGAACAAGCGCAAGGTGCTGGGGCCGCGCGTCGTGTTGGACCAGGAGCGCTGCATCATGTGCACCCGTTGCGTGCGCGTGATGAACGAAGTGGCCAAGGAGCCGCAGCTGGGCGTGTTCGGCCGCGGCAGCCACGAGCGCATCGACGTGTTCCCGGGCAACGAGCTGGACAGCGACTACTCGCTGAACACCGTGGACGTCTGCCCGGTGGGCGCGCTGCTCAGCCGCGACTTCCGCTTCAAGGCGCGCGCGTGGTTCCTCTCCGCCACCCCGTCCATCTGCACGGGCTGCGCGAAGGGCTGCAACACGTACGCGGACTGGATGTCGCAGGACACCTACCGCATCCGTCCTCGTGAGAACGAGGAGATCAACAAGAGCTGGATGTGTGACCAGGGCCGGCTCATGTACAAGTCCTTCAACCTGGGCCGCGTGCTCCAGGCGAGGATTGGTCGCGCCACGGTCCAGGCCGCCTCCGAGGTCGTTCCGGTGGTGACGCGCAAGGAGGCCGCTCAGGCCGCCGCCAGGGCGCTCAAGCCGCTGGTGGGCAGTGGCAAGCTCGCGGTGCTCGCCTCGCCGGTGTCCTCCAACGAGGAGCTGCTGGCGGGCCTCACCTTCGCGAAGGCCACGCTGGGCATCTCCACCGTCTACGTGGGCGGCCGTCCGGCGGGCAAGGCGGACCACTTCCTCAAGACGGCGGACAAGAACCCCAACCGCAAGGGCCTGGAGTGGATCGCCAAGGGCCTGGGCCTGAAGGTGGAGACCTTCGAGGCGCTCACCACGGCCCTGGACAAGGGTCAGGTCAAGGCGCTCTACGCCATCGGCACCGAGGTGCCGGGTGACGTGGAGGCCTTCGCCAAGGCCGCCTCCAAGCTGGACGTCTTCGTGGTGCAGGAGAAGAACGAGTCGCCGGTGACGGCGCAGGCGACGGTGCTCCTGCCCGCCTCGATTCACGTCGAGGACGAGGGCTCCTTCACGCAGATGGACGGCATCACCCAGCGCTTCCGCAAGGCGTACCCGCCCAAGGGCGACGTGATTCCGGGCTGGAAGTGGGTCGCGGAGCTGACGCGCGAAGTGGGCGGCGAGGCGCCGGCCTGGACCTCCGCGCGCGACGTGTGGCGCGAGCTGTCCGGCAAGGTGGCCGAGTTCGCCGAGTTCAACTGGGACAAGGCCTCTCCGCCGGACCGGGAGAAGCCGGGTATCAATCCGCTGCCCACCGGCGCCGATGGGCGTCCTCCGGGCTACCGTGAGTTCGGTTCTCCCCGGGTGAGGGGTATCTAGCGATGAAGCGCGTACTGACTGTCCTCTTCGCGACGGGCTTCATCGTCGCGACGCTCGCGGGTGTCTCGGCGGCGGCCTATGTGGTGGCCGGCCTGGCCGAGAAGCACCTCTTCCCGGGTGCGAGCCGGCTGTCGAACATCATCTTCCTGATGCTCGTCTTCGTGATGATCATCGCCACGCTCCTCACGCTCGCCGAGCGCAAGTGGAGCGCGCTGATGCAGGACCGCGTGGGCCCCAACCGCGCGCGCATCGACCTGCCCGGCCTGCGCAACCGCTCCCTCGCCGGCATCCCGCACATCCTCACGGACGTGCTGAAGATGCTGACGAAGGAGGACTTCATCCCCGGCACCGCGAACCGGTTCCTGTTCAAGCTGGGCCCCATCCTCGCCTTCGCGCCGGTGTTCGCGCTGTTCGCCGTGGTGCCCGCGGGCCCCTCGGTGACGGTGTTCGGTCACCGCGTGGACATGGTGGTCGCCACGCCGGACTTCGGTGTGCTGTACCTGCTCGCGATTGCGTCCCTGGCCGTCTACGGCACGGCGCTCGCGGGCTGGTCCTCCAACAACAAGTTCGCGCTGCTGGGCGGCGTGCGCGCGTCCTCGCAGATGATTTCGTACGAGGTGGCGCTGGGCCTGTCGCTGATCGGCCTGTTCATGGCGTTCTCCTCGCTGCAGCTGCCCGCGATCGTCGGTGAGCTGGGCCTCGCCGGGGCGCAGGCCTCGGGCCAGGCGCAGTACCTGTGGAGTTCAACCTTCACGCTCTTCGGGCAGGAGTTGGACTTCGGCCTGCCGGCGTGGGGCTTCCTGCTCCAGCCCATCGGCTTCATCGGCTTCTTCGCCGCGTCCTTCGCGGAGACCAAGCGCGCGCCCTTCGACGTGCCGGAAGGCGAGTCGGAGATCATCGGCTACTTCGTGGAGTACTCCGGCATGAAGTTCGGCATGTTCATGATCTCCGAGTTCGTGGAGGTCGTGGTGCTGGCCGGCGTGACGACGGCGCTGTTCTTCGGCGGTCACCACCTGCCCTTCTTCAACGAGTGGCTGGCGAACAAGCCGCTGATGCAGGAGCACGGCTGGCTGTACGGCACCATCCTCGGCACCGTGTTCTGGGTGAAGGTGGTCTTCCTCATCTGGGTGCAGCTGGTGATTCGTTGGACCTTCCCCCGCTTCCGCTACGACCAGATCCAGACGCTGGGCTGGAAGATCCTCCTGCCGCTGGCCCTGGTGAACGTGTTCGTCTCGGGTGCGCTGGTGCTGTGGGATCCGTCGCTGCGGGCACTGGCGGTGGTGGGCATGCTGGAGATCGGCGTGCTGGTGGTGCTGACGATGACGAAGAAGGCAGAAGCGGCGGAGGGCGGTGCGCACGGCGCGCATGGAGCCCATGGCCATGACCACGGGCACGACGCGCATGGGCTGCCGTCCCACGCGAGCGCGACGTCTTCGCACTAGGCCCTAGGGCACCGGGAATCGAGACACCATCATGGCCATCAAGGTTACCAAGGTCACCCAGGACCCCCGCACGGACATCCGGGAGCGAATGTACATCCCGGGGCTGCTGCACGGTCTGGCCATCACGACCAAGCACTTCTTCCGCAACCTCTTCGGCACGCGTGACACGAACACGCAGGTACAGGACCGCACGGGCACCAGCCTGATGACGACGGTCGAGTACCCCGAGGAGAAGCCCATCTACCCGGAGGGCTACCGTGGTCTGCACCGGCTGGTTCCGCGCGAGGACGGCAAGCCGCGCTGCGTGGCCTGCTATATGTGCGCGACCATCTGCCCGGCGCAGTGCATCTACATTGAGGCGGGTGAGTACGAGGAGACGGACGCGGACGGCGAGTCGCGCGTCATCGAGAAGTACCCCACCCAGTTCGTCATCGACGAGCTGCGCTGCATCGTGTGTGGCCTGTGCGTGGATGCGTGCCCCAAGGACGCCATCCGCATGGACACGTACATGCACACGCCGTCCGAGTACACGCGGCAGAACTTCGTCTACGACATCCCGAAGCTCTTGAAGGGGCCGGCCGTCTCGCACCCCTCGGATCCGTGGAACAAGCGCGAAGGCTCCGAGGAGCCGCACCACACGCACAAGGAGGCCCACACGCGCATTGGCGAGGGCCTGGTGCAGCTCAAGACGCCGCAGCTGGGCGCGGGGCACGACCACCAGGGTGGGCACGGCAAGGCCGTCGTGACGCACGGACAGACCGTCGTCACACAGCAGGGCCCCATCCAGGTGACGAAGTTCCTCAAGTAGATCCACCCGCGCGCTCCGCGCGTACGGATGTGTAGCTGCCCCGGCCCGCCTCCCCGCTCCTCGAGCGGTAGGCGGGCCGGTTTCATTACGGGGTGCGGGTGATGACGTTGCAGCTCTTCAATGGCCCTGGCGTCTGGCGTCCGGGCTTTCGGCCCCGGGACGGTGTGGAGTGCGGCCTGGCACACGAAGGTGGGGGCTGGCTGCTTTCGCTCGGGGCGTGGACTCCGTAGGGTGGGTGGTGTCTTGGCGATGAAGCGCTACCGCTTGTCCGTGTGCAAAGGGTCGACCTGCAAGGCCGGCGGCGCGGATGGTGTGTATGCCGCCGCCCGGGACTCGCTGTCCGAGCAGGGCCTGGTGCCACGCTGCGAGCTGTACCGGGGCGGCTGCTACGGCTTCTGCCACATGGGGCCGAACGTCGTCGTCCGCGAGGACACGGGCCGCAAGAGGGACCCGCTGTCGCCCGAGGACTACCAGCTCATGGGTTGGGACGGCGAGGTGTACTACTCGGAGATGACGCCCGAGAAGATGCGCCGCGTGGTCAACGAGCACATTGCGAAGGACGCTCCCGTGAGCGAGCTGTTCGGCCAGCCGGACACGCCGGACCCCGACGACGGCTGACGCGGAACACCTCGCGCCCCAGCGCGGCACGCGAGCACCGTCCGGCGGCGAAGCCCCTCACGCCGCGACAGCGAGGTGCTCACCCTCTTCCACGCCGTGCACCCCATCCCACTCCGCGGGCGGCGGCGTGACGATGAAGCGGGCGCAGCGGGCGGCATACACGGCGGAGACGGTGTCCTTGAACTCGGTGGCGGAGCGCTCGAAGAGGGCGTGCGCCTCCGCGAAGCGTCGCTGGTGGTACGCGGTGAGGGCCTTCTCGTGCAGGGCGAGCTGCTCCTGCTGCGGGCTGGTGATTTCACCCTTCCGCCCCACCAGCTCGTGCACGCGCAGCGGCTCCGCGCGCCCCTTGAGTCGCACCCGGTCCACCACGCGGAAGACGTAGTTGTCGCCCGCGAGCGACACGGTGCCGTCCCCCACCAGCACGTAGGTGCCGTACACCTTGTTCAGCGACTCCAACCGGGCGGCCATGCCCACGGCGTCGCCGAGCACGGTGTAGTTCGACTTCAGCTCGCTGCCCATGTCGCCGACGACGACTTCGCCCGTGTCCACTCCGGCGCGGAAGCTCAGACGGCGGCCGTACTTCTTCTCCCAGGCGTCCTGCTTCTCCGACAGCACCGCGCGCATCTTCAGCGCGGCCTCACAGGCCAGATGCGCGTGGCGCTCGGTGCGCACCGGCGCGCCCCAGAAAGCCATCACCGAGTCGCCGATGTACTTGTCCACCTGCCCCGCGGTGGAACGCACCACCGCCGCCATCTCCAGGAGGTACTCGTTGAAGAGGCCCACGAGTTGCTCGGGCGTCATGCCCTCCGACAAGCGGGTGAAGCCCTCGATGTCGCAGATGTACACCGACATCCGTCGGCGCTCGGGGCGCATCAGGCTCAAGTCCCGAGTCACCAGCCGGGCGACCTCCGGGCTGACGTAGCGGCCCAGCGCCGTCTGCACGAAGTCGCGAATCTGCTGCTCGTTGCGGAAGGCGTAGACGGTCGTGACGGCGAAGGCCCCCACCATGGCCAGCAGCGGGCCCGCCATCGCCACCCAGAGCCGCTGTTCGATGAACACGTAGAAGGCCGCCGCCGTGTAGCCCGCACCCGCGAGGGCCAGGCCACTCAGGTACAGCATCGCGCCCCGCAGCGAACGCAGGAGGAAGCTGAGCGACAGCGCGAGGAAGGCCCCCAGGAAGGCGAGGCCCACCGTCAGCCCCAGGTCGTAATCCGCTGGTGCGCGCGAGATGCCCTCGGAGCGCAGGATGTTGGCCAGCGCCTGCCCCAGAATCGCGCCCCCCGGCGTCTCCAGACCAATGGGCGTGGGCCGCAAGTGGCCTGACTCGCCCGCGGTGCGCGTGAGGACGACGGTGCGGCCCTCCAAATCGTTGTCGAAGCGCGCCGGGCGCTCGTCCGCCACGTCGAAGACATTGAGCAGCACGTTCCACGCACGGATGGAGCGCGCCAGGGAGCCGCGAGAGCCGCGCCCCGCCGTCGGTGCGTCCCAACGCATCAGGCTGAAGCCCGACGTGTCCATCGGCACCGAGTAAGCGTCTCCCACGTGCAGACGCCCGTCCGCGTAGCGAAGCGAGCGCGTATTGGCCAGCCGCATCGCCGCCGCGAGCGGCAACGAGGGCAGCACATGACGCCCATCCCTCGCCGTGTACGCCACCAGATGAGGGATTCCTCGCACCACACCGTCGGGGTCCGTCGTCAGGGTGGCGGCCCCATAGCCCGCACCACCGCCCATGAGCGGCGCCACCGGGTGCTGGAGCTGACGGACCTCCACCAGCTTCGCGGGGTCCAACCCCACCACCTGCACCTCCGCCAGCGAGACGAAGAGCTCCGTCGGGCCGATGCGGAACGTGTCGTCCGCCGCACGGCGCTCCGCGACAGCGGCCCCCGGCGAGCCCAGCCGAGTCCCGAGTTCGCGCGCATCCGCCTCGTCCGAGGCACCACCCCAGACCTCCACCTGACTTCCAGCGGGGATGACGAACGCGGGCCGCTGCACGGCGAGGACCGCCTGCGCCTTCGCGCGCGCCTCGGAGGTGCCGGGGAACGTCCCGACTTTTACCCGGTAGGGCCAGAGGCGGCTGGCGGGAGGCAGCACCCGCGAGCCCTGCGACTCCCACGAGAAGGACAGCAGCGCCTTGCCCGAGTCACGCTCCAGGAACTCGCGGAACGAGGCGTCGTCGCTGGAGATGGCGCCGGGTGACAGCTTCGGGTTGACGCAGGCATTCGGGCTCAGCTCGGGGAACGGCAGGTCCAGCAGCACCAGCAGCGCCCCCTCCTCCACCAGTCGGTGCGCCATGGCGCCCACGAGCTGCCGGGGCCAGGGTTGGGTGGCGACGCCGGGCCTGTCGTCCTGCCGGGCCTCGGCGAGCGTCTCATCGTCGATGGCGACGACCACGGCCTCGTCCGGGCGCTCCGAGCGCGCGCCCAGCTCCAGCACGCGCCAGTCGTAGGTGCGCCGCTCCAGGCCTTCCAGCCAGCCCTGCGCCATCTCCACGACGCCCGAGGGCATCCACGAGGGCGAGTCTCCTCGCGGCGCCGCCGGCTGGGGTGCCCGCAGATAGACGAGGATCCCCAGCACACAGCCGAAGAAGGCGGCCATGGCCAGGGAGAAGCCGAGCCGCTTGAAGAAGCGCCGGCTCGCGGAGTGAACGCGGTGTCCTTGCACGAGTGCCCGGAGGATACCCCGAGATGCCGAGTGCGCGGGGCTTGTCGCACGTGCCTGCTATGCTCGGCCGACTCGTCGCAACCCAGGTACTCCGATGAAACGCTTCCTCTTGTCCGCTGCCGTCGCTGCCCTCTCCCTTGCCCCCCTGGCGTGCGACCTGGAGAAGACGGGGGCCCAGCTCACCGCCGACCACGTCATGGTGGGCACCCTCCTGGCCACGCCCGAGGTGGAAATCAGCGCCCTGGCGCTCGCGGGCTTCGACGCCGGGACGGTCATCCCGGATGGGGGCGACGTCATCTCGCTGCCCGCTCAGACGGCGGCGGTCGTCTTCTTCGGCACCAAGTCCGGGGAGAACTCGCAGCCCTCGGGGGTGTCCGGCGCCACGGCCACGCTGCAGCCGGTGGGAGGCCAGGCCACTGCGCTGACGGAGGACGGCTCGGGCAGCTACAGCCGCACCAACGTGGCCGGGAGCGACCCGGAGCTGGCCTACCAGTCCGGCGCCACGTACCAGTTCATCGCCTCGCGCAACGGCACGCGCTACGTGGGTCAGGTCGACGACGCGCCGATTCAGGAGGCCATCGCCAAATTCCACCCCCTCGAGGGCTTCCTGCGGCACGCCTCGGGCACCGCGCTGACGTTCGACCGCGCGGCGGCGGCGGGGAACAAGGAGCGCACGCTGGGCTTCGTCACCGTGGTGCCCGTGAGTTCGGACGGAGAGAAGGGCCAGCCGACCTACTCCAACGTGCCCACCACGCCCGTGGAGTTCCTCCAACTCGTCGCCGTGCCGGGCACGTACCGTGAGGCGCAGGTGACGATTCCGGGCACGGCCTTCCCGAAGGCCAATCAGACGTACCTGGTCATCTTCCAGGCCGTGCGCCTGGGCGGCGCGGAGTCCAACAACCTGTTCATCGGCAGCGCGCTGCTCGCGGGCACCGCCGACGTAGGCATCATCCGGACGAACTGAGTACCAGGTACGAGGGCCACGGCCTCCTCAATCCGAGGAGGTCGACCTCCACAGGGGCCCATCCTGTGAGAAGTGCTCGTGAATCCAGCGCTCACTGGCCGCGGACAGTTGCCACTCGCCGCGGCCATTGAGGACCAGGACGTCACAGCGCGCGAGAAGCGGGAGCATCGTTCGCTGCGAACGCTCCTCCTCGAAGGCCGCCGCCGCGGAGGCGAAGCGCTCGGTGCCGCCCAGCGCGTCGTGCAACATGAGGCCGTAGGGGTCGACGAGCACGGGGGCGCCCTTGGGAATCCCTGGCAGTCGCCCCGCGACGATGCCCCACGAGGGCTCAAACACGCAGAGCGCCGAGTCAGCAGGCACACCGGCGCGGATGCTGCTCCCCAGCGCGAGAAGTCCACGGTCTTTCTGGTTAGCACCGCGGAGGGAGGCCGGCAGTGGCGAGAGCGCGGCAATCCCCACCACCCCCGTCACGAAGGCGGCGACGGCGCGAGAGCGCGTATCCGCCCACCCGAGCAGCAACGACGCACCGAGCCCCGCGAGCACCGCCGTGGCCGGGGCCAGGCTCGCGTTGTACTGGCCCCAATAGCTCTTGGATGCGAGGAACGTCACACACGTGAGGCCCCAGGCCCCCGCGAAGAGCCTCTCGGCGACGGCCTCCTTCCGCCGAGAGCGCACCAGCACGACGAGCAGCCCCAGCACGCTCAGCACGGAGACACCGACGTGGCCCTCGCCCAGCATCGAGAGGAGCCGACGCCAGCGCTCCAGCTCTCCATCGGGTGGCCTCAGCAACTGGAAGCGCAGGAGTCCGTCAAACATCGGACCGGGCGCCAGCGCGAAGAAGGGCCCGACCCAGAGCAGTCCCATTCCCACCGCTGCGCCCACGACTCTCAGGACGCGCCTCCACTCCCCCGCCGCTCCGCGAGCCCACACCACCGCGAGCACCCAGACGCCCGCCGTCAGCTTGATGGCGCAGGCCGTGGCCAGCAGCCCCCCCGCCCACCCATCCTGTCGCCGAGCCACGCCCTCCCCACCCGGGCGAAGCCACACCCATGCCATCCCGAGACAGGTGAGGTTGAGCAGCGGTTCGAGGAACGGGCCTCGCTCCGTCGCAGCGGCCTCTGGGTAGACCGCATACACGAGCGCCGCGACGAGCCCCTCCCGCATCCCCCACCGCTCCTGGGCGATGCGTCCGCTCAACACCGTGCTCAGGGCGCCGAGGGCGGGGATGAACCAGCGAACCACGGTGAAGGCCGTGGCTGAATCAAAGACACGGGTGAGCGCGGCCAGGGGCGACAGCAGCACCGCCAGGCCTGGAGGATGAACAAAGAAGTAGTCGCGGTAGGGCAACACGCCCTGCGACAGGAGCGCGGCGGCGCTGAAATAGACGCCCTCGTCGTAGTCCACCGGGTAGCCCAACGCGCCGCCCCGGTGGAAGAAGCCCGCGACTCGAAGCAGCCAGGCACCAGCCCCCACCAGCAGCAGGGGCCACCACGGATGGCGCGAGGGACTGGGGCTCGAGGGGCTGGCGTCGGACACGGAGCGTCGCGTCTACCAGAGGTCGCCGCCATTTTCGAAGGCGGGGTGCCCAGTCCCTGCCATCGACTTCAGCCCGCTTCGATGTCCAGGTCGATGCGCCCCGCCAGCTTGAGGCGCAAGAGGTGCCCCGCGAAGCGCTCGGACTCCTCGCGGCCAAGGACGTTGCGAAACGTCGAGCCCTCCACCACCTCCACCTCGAGCACGGCCCCACGCTGCAGGAGTCGGAAGAAGTCCTCTCCTCCTCCCGGACGCGGAACGGCCAGCGGCAACATGCCCTTCACCGGAAGCACCTCGCCCGCCACGCGCACGCGCTCCACCAACGCGGAGGCATCCGGTCTCACGTCCGCGGACGCCACGCCTTCGTCCGGATAGAGCGGCGCGGGAGGCAGGGCCACATCCTCCGTCGAATCATCCAGGAGGAAGCCATACCGCGACGGAATCCTCCCCGTGAAGAGCATGCACAGCAGCACGGGCGTGTCGCCGGACACACGCTCGACATGGAGGATGGAGCGCTCCGTTCCCACGCGGCGCAGCAGCAACGTCAAGCGCGGACGATGCACCGCCAGGTGCCGCTGCACGCGGTCCTTCAGGGTGGCGCGAATCTCCGCGAAGGCCGCTGAGTAGCCCGCCTCGGACTCGGCCTCGCGCGCCGCGAGCGCCTCGCGCGTCTTCGAAAGCTTCTCCTCGGCGTCGCGCAGGAAGTCACCCGCCGATGCCGACGTGGGCACCAGCCCCGGCTCCGGAGACGACGTCGACTCCAGGCCCGCCGCGCGCACGGCGCCCAGCAGGAAGGAGCCTTGCTGATCCAACCGCTCCCGCTCCTCTCGGAACCGCGCCGAGGAGGCCGCATGCTCCCCCTTCAACTCCAGCCACGCCTCGTAGCCCGACTCGAGCGTCTCCAGCGCGCGCAGCCGCGACAGCGCCGCCTCCGGCCCCGCCGCCGCGCTCACGGGCCCCAACGCCCCACCCTTCGTCGTCTCACTCACGGCGCCGGAGTCTACACCCTGCCTCGAACGGAGCCGTTCTCATCCGCGCCGGGCCTGGCGCCGCCCCTGCTCGTGAAAACACGAAGGCCCCCACCCGACGCCGACTCGCGGCACACGGATGGAGGCCCTCACGTCACGGTCCGCGCTGTGCGCACGGACGCAAGGCTCACGCGGTGCGAGACACCGGCGGCTGCGCACCCTGGGAGGGCGACGTCTCACCCCGGCCCAGCGTGTTCGACAGATAGTCCTGGCCGCTCTGCAGCCGCTGCTTGAGGTCATCGCGGAGCTGGTTGCCCGCCTTCGGGGCCAGGAGCAGGCCCAGTCCCGCGCCAACCAGGATGCCCGCCGCGAAGGCGCCCAGCACCGGCAACACATCCTCCGCCGCGCTGCGACGGCTCTCCAGACCGATGAGGTTGAGCAGGTCGTCCTTGTCCATCTTCTTGAGGGCGTTCAGGTTCATTCGCGACTCCAACAGGCTGTTACGTCGTGGGGAGATGAGACAGCAAACGCTAGTAGGACGGAGGGCGCGGAGTCCCCGCTGCGGACGCATCCGCCGACGCGGAGCCTTCCCGCGCGGGCGAGCCCACCACGCTCCGCCCCGTCTGATAACCCTGGAAGGCCGTCTCGGCCATGCCCAGCAGCTCGTCCTTCACGAAGGGCAGCGCCGCCAGCCGCACGCCCAGCTTGAGGATGCGCGCCGTCAGCGGCGTGAAGAGCCCACCGCCCAGCACGTAGCCCACGCCCAGCGCGGCCGCCATCATCCCGTACGGGTTGCGCTCCACGCGGCCCCGCAGGTCCAGCGTCTGTCCCAGGTCATCCACCGCGCCCCTCGCATCGCTCCAGAGCTGCTGCGCCTCCGAGCCAATCTGGTCCACCCGCTGGCCGAACCCCGCGTCGGAGCCATGCTCCCGCGACGAAGGGTTGCCGTTACCTGAAGCCCCTGGATAGTTCGTCATGAGTGCCCTCTCTCGTGTTTGCGTCAGCGGTGCCACTCAGCGACGCGAGGCGATGCGCCCCACCAGGAAGCCCACGGCCACCGCGCCCAAGAGGCACGTCCCGGGGTTGGCGCGGATGAAGCTCACCACGCGGTTGTTCATGTCGACCAGGTTCTGCCGCGCCTCATCAATCTGCGGCACCACGCGGTCTTGAAGCTGTCGGGCCCGGTCGGCCACCTGCTGCGGGTTCATGTCCATGAAGGCGTTCTCCTCGATTCAAAGGGTAAAACCACGAAGTCGTCGGCCCGCGCGCTCAGCGGCGCGAGCCCAGCAGGAATCCCACCGCGAAGGCCGCGGCCACGCACTCGTGCGGATGACGCCGCACCCACTCGCGCCAGTCCGCGGCGACCGCCACTTCCTCGCGCAGCGCGCTCACCGACGTGGCCAGCTCCGCGCGCGTCCGCTCGATGTCCTCGCGCAGCCCCGCGCTGGTGCGAGGGCCCACGGGCTTGGGGTGTCCATTGCTAGCGCCCATTCGAAGACTCCTTCAAGAGCGGGTTGCCCACGGGTACCGGGGCCGGAGTGGAGAGGGCCGCCATGCTACGGGTCAACTCATCCGCCGTGTCGTCCATCATCCGCCGTGCCTTCAGTCGTTGCAGCGCCCAGGCGATGCCGCCCCCGCCCGCCACCAGGTTGAGCAGCGACACCGCCCCGAGCGCCCCGGCCCATCCCAGGTACGCGGACAGCACCGCCGCGAGCGCACCGCACGCGAAGGCATACCCCACCAGGATGAAGGGCACGAAGGCGGCGATCATCGCCACGTTCATGCCCGTGGCCTTCAAGTCCTCCGCGAGCTCCAGGCGCGCCAGTTGGAGATGTTGCGTCACCAGGCGGCTGAAGCTGTCCGCCATGCGGCCGACGAGCGCGGCGAGGCCACGCTCCGTCTGTTCGCTCCCCACGTGCATTCACTCTCCGGCCGGCGCTCACGTCCTCACAGAAGTGGCGCCAACCTAGGCACCCCTGCCCTCCGGGACAACCTCCTCCCGGCGTTTCTGTCCGGCGTTCGCAAGCGTCGGCCACTCAACGCGCCCGCCGTTCCCCCACGCTACCCGATGAGCTCCACCGGTGGAGAGGGGGACGACGCCACCTCGGCGATGGGCGCCGCGAAACGCAGGACGAGCGGCAGGTGGTCGGATGCAATCCGGCTGCGTTCCGTGCGGTGGGGGTGGATGGAGAGCGGCCGGACACCCGAGTCCACGTAAATCCGGTCCAGCCGCAGCACGGGCCACCGCGTGGGGTAGGTCCGTGCGGGAGTGCCCAGCTCCAGCGCCGCGTCGTGGATGGCCTGGCGCACCAGCGACGGCACCGCGCCGTTGCCCCAGTAGTTGAAGTCCCCGCACACCACGGCCGGGTCCTTGCGTACGGCGTCCCGGAGGATGTCCGAGCCCAGGAGCAACGCCTCCTGGCGCCGACGCTCGGACACCCGCAGGCCCAGGTGGAGCGAGAAGACGTGGAGCTGCTGTCCCCCGCCCAGGTCCAGGTCGCAGCGCAGCGCGCCCCGAGGCTCGCGCCGCCCCACGCTCAAGTCGTAGTTCTTCGAGTGGAGGATGGGCAGCCGCGTGAGGATGGCGTTGCCGTAGCGCCGGCCGTTGCGCACCACGTTGGGGCCAAAGGCCATGTGCATCCCGAGCATGTCCGCCAGGTGCTCGGGCTGGTCCTCGCGCGAGGTGCGCGCGCGGAAGTCGCCCACCTCCTGGAGTGCGACGATGTCTGCTCCGACTTCGCGGAGCACCTCACCCACGCGGCCCAGGTCGAACCGGCCGTCCGTCCCGATGCCGCTGTGGATGTTGTAACTGACGAGCGTCAGCTCCACGGGGCGCCGCTAGCCGTGGAGGGGATTGAGGCGCCGCGCCGCCAGGCGGATCACCTCGAAGGGCAGCGCCGCCAGCCTCGCCACCGCCTTGACCGCGTCCCCCAGGCCGCCGCGCAGCGTCTGCAACTGGCGCCCCGCATCGTCGATGAGGTCCGGGAACCGGCCACGCGGAGGCTGCTCGCGAGTGGGAGGCAGCGCGCCAATGGGCAAGGTGCCCCGGATGACGGGCTCCCCCTTCGACGCCTGCTTCCTGTTCTGGTCCTCCCGGACCTTGTCCTCACGCGAGGCGCGCTTCGACGCCGCGCGGGCGGGCGTCGACATGCCGTGGGAGAACTTGCCGTCGGGTTCCTGACGCGCCAGCTCCTCGAGCTGCGCCTCCATCTGTCGCGCGTGGAAGTTCTCCTCCGTCTCGGAGAAGGACTTGCCGTAGTGGACTCCTTCGCGCGCCGCCAGCTCCTCCGTCTGCGAGCGGGATTGAGCGAGGTGCTCCTTGTCCCGCCGGCGCATGCTGCGGCTCTGCGGCAGAGTCTTCGGTACCTGGAAATGGTCGAAGCTATAGGGACGAGGCATCCACGAATCTCCAAAGGGTTATTGGGTTCGAGCAGAAGCTAGGAAGCCTGGAGGCGCGCCGGTACGGCTTGACGCCATGGCTGACAGTCGGCTGCCTGCCCTCCAGCCCACCTGCCCACGATTCCAGCCCCATGCGACGTCCAAGTGCCGACAATGTCTGGCGTGCGCCGCTCGCTCGCGGACCGAGGGGCCGGACGTCGCCAGGCAGGCACCCCAGCGGGCGCTCCCGGGGAAAGGGGCAGGCGTCCGACACCTGCTCTTCTCACCCTGGGAAGAATCCGGGACTTCGTGGTGTAAAGGACCGCTCATGGCTCCGCACCCCGCCCGCTGGTTGTATTCCGCGCCCTCCCACGCGCTGCTCGCACTGCTCGCCCTCGGTGCGAAGGCCCAGGCCGCCGAGCCGACGCCCGCGGCCGTCGTCCTCCCCGCCTCCTCGGTGCAGGCGCCCTCTGCGGCGCAGGGCCGCCCCCTGCTCTCGCTCCAGCCCGGCACGGCGAAGCCCGGCGACCCGGTGATGGTCGCGGTGCGGGGCATGGCGGGCATGCCCACGGGCACGCTCGCGGGACGCGCGCTGCGCTTCTTCCCGTGGGGAGATGGCTTTCTCGCGGTGACGGGCCTTCCGGTGGAGCTGGCGCCCGGCAGTGCGTTGGTGCAGGTGGTGGGGCCGTCGTCGCTGGGCGGCGCGCCGCTGGAGCTGACGGGGACGCTGGACGTGGCGGAGCCGGGCTATCCGTCGCGCGAGCTGAAGGTGTCCGGCAAGTACGTGGCGCCTCCGGCCTCGGTGAAGGCCCGCATCGCCGCGGACCGGAAGGCCTTCGCGGCGGCCTTCTCCCAGCCCTTCAGCGCGCCGCACTTCGCGCAGAACTTCGTCTGGCCCCGGCAGGACCGCATCACCGCGCCCTTCGGAGACCGGCGGACCTTCAACGGCAAGCTGTCCAGCCAGCACTTCGGCGTGGACATCGACGGGGACCCGGGCGCGCAGGTGACGGCCAGCAACGAGGGCACCGTGGTGATGGCGCGCGACAACTACTCCGCCGGAAAGACGGTGCTCGTGCACCACGGCGGAGACCTCTTCACCGCGTACTTCCACCTGTCGCGCATCCAGGTGCGCACGGGCGACAAGGTGGAGCAGGGCCAGCATCTGGGCCTCGTGGGCAGCACCGGCCGCGTCACCGGCCCCCACCTCCACTGGGGTGTGAAGGTGGACGGCATCTGGGTGGATGGCGAGTCGCTGCTGCGCCTGGACTTCTTCCCGCCCGCGTCGCCCGCCGTGGCCAGTGGGGACACCGCGCTCGGCGTGCCCTGAGCGCGGCGGCGGCAACGCTCAGCGGTCGTTCCACTTCGGCGCGCGCTTCTCCATGAACGCGGAGACGCCCTCGCCGGCATCGTCCGCGAGCACGTTGAGCGACAGCTGCGAGGCGAGGAACTCCAGCGCCGCGGGCAGCGGCAGGTCCTCCGCCGTGAAGAAGGCGCGCCGACCCAGGGCGAGCACCGCCTGGCTCTTGCCGGCCAGCTTCCCCGCCAGCGCCGCGACGGCGGCGTCCAGCTCCGAGGCGGGCACCACCCGGTTGACCAGGCCCAGCGCCAGCGCGTCGCGCGCGGGGAGCCTGTCCCCCGTCAGCACCAGCTCCAGCGCCCGCTTGCGGCCCACGTGGCGCTGCAGCAGCGCCATCATCATCATCGGGAACAGGCCCACGTCGATTTCGGGCGTCCCGAAGTCCGCGGTCTCCACCGCCACGGCCAGGTCACACGCGAGCACCAACCCCAGGCCACCGGCCAGCGCGTGCCCGTTGACGCGCGCCACGGTGGGCTTGCGCGCCTCCTGGAACCGGGTCAGCAGCTTCCCGTAGGAGCGGCGCCCCTCGTGGGTGGCGAGGAAGCCGCCGTCGCCCACCATCTGCCCCAGGTCTCCGCCCGCGCAGAAGACCTTCTCGCCCGCGCCGGTGAGCACCACCACTCGGACGGCGGGGTCCGCCTCCGCGCGCTCCAGCCCGTCCATCAGCGCCTTCACCACCGTGGGCGACAAGGCGTTGCGCGCCTTGGGCCGGTTGATGGTCAGGTTCGCTTGGGGGCCTTGGACTTCGTAGAGGACTTCTCCGACGACGGCTTCTCCGGCTTCCATGCGGCGGTCTCCGCGCCTGGCGACGCGTCCGCCAGCACGCCATGAAGGAAGGTATCGGCGATCTGCGCCTTCGCCCGCTCCAGCGCCTGCGCGTCGCGCGAGTCCGCCAGCCCCGTCACGAACGCCGTCAGCCCCATCTCGATGGCGCCGAACAGGAGCGCGGAGGACAGCAACGGGTCCGTGTCCGCGCGCAGCTCCCCCGCCTCCTTCGCCCGGATGAACAGCTCCGAGCTCAGGCGGATGGCGTCCACGAAGGCCGTCTGCCGGTTGATGCGGGAGCCCGCCGGGCTGCGGGCAATCTCCAGGATGAGGACCTTCACCGCACGCGGGTCCACCCGGTACGCCTCGAAGGCCACGTCCACCACGCCGTACACCTTGGCCGAAAGCGCCCCCTCCCCCTCCACCACCGCGCGCACGCGCGTGACGAAGCCGCTCCAGCCCGTGTCGAACACGGTCTCCAGCAGCTCATCCTTGTTCTTGAAGTAGTGGTAGACGAGGCCGTAGGCGACACCGGCCTCCTTCGCCACGTCCGCGATGCGGCAGCCGTGATAGCCCTTTCGGGCGAACACATCGATGGCTGCCCGCAGGATGGTCCGGCGGCGCTCGCTCTCGCGATTCCCGTTGTCCGCCGCCGACTTGCTCTGGCCCACGACGTCCTCCACCGGCTGGTTGATTCTTCAATCAGCCGGGTGGACCCTACGAACGCGGGCCCCCGGGGTCAATGGGTACTTCTCCGGGAGGCCCGCGCGGGGACAGCGGGCTAGAGCACGGTGCCCGTCACGAGGGGCGCGGTGACGAACACCTTGTGGCCCTCGAGCTGCGCGGCGGTGTACTTGCAGAGGGCTTCCGTCTTCCAGGCAACGGGCGCGGGGAACGGCGCGGGCTGTGGCTCCTGGGTGATGTCGTGCTTGTCGCTGATGAGGTAGCGCTCCACGCTGTACGACGGATACGTGAGCGGAATCATCCCGGTGACGAACGGGTCGACCTGCACGGGGCCCTCGGCGCCGCCGGTGCAGCCGTCGGACTCGGAGTTCTGGGCCATGTGGTTGAACCAGGGGTCCGACACGAGGAAGGTGGCGCCGGCGGAGCCGAAGTGGTCGATTTGGACGTTGGTCGCCGGGGGCGGCGGGGAGATCTGCCGCACCGTGTCCGCCTTGTCCAACCCGTGGGGCACACCCGTCCAGAGGATGCGCTCCTGGACCCAGATGAGCGTGGACACGTCATAGGCGCCGTTTCCGCCGTTCCACCGGCCGTCGCCGTTGGTGTCGACGAAGCGCTCGCCCGCATCCCAGGTGCCGTTGTCGTTGTTGTCGACGAAGGGCTCGGTCAGGTCGTCGTACCGCTCGCCCGTGTCCCACTGGCCGTTGTTGTTGTCGTCGTTGAAGGCCTCCTCGCCCGTGGTGAGGGCGATGAGGGCGACCAGGTTGTCGCGCGGGTTGTTGGTGATGCCCGGGCGGATGGGGTCGGGGCGCTCGGGCTCGGAACGGTCGATGAACGGCTGCGCCGGAGTCCCATGGGCCGCCAGGGGGTTCCTCTCCCAGAGGAACGGCTCCATCCACAGCGGGGCGATGTAGTCACCCGTGTGGGTGGCGTCCTTGACGGGATTCCAGGTGAACACGCCCGGCGCCACGTCCTGCGGCAGCGGCAGCGAGGTCTTGTAGAGGACCTCCGCGTTGCCCACCACGTCGGTGGTCGACGTGGCCGTGGGGCCAATGGTGCCGGCCTCGGTGAGGAAGGACACCTGCGCGCCCTCGATGCCGTCGCCGTTGCGATCACCCACGTGGGCGATGCAGCGCACCTTCACGCCGGCGATCAGGTGCCGCGCCTCATCCCAGGCGCCAATGGCGTGGTGCAGACCGGAACCATCACCGGACCACGAGCCACACTGGAACGTGAGCTGACGGGAGCTGGAGTTGGTGCCCGCGAAGCTGATGACCGGGGAGATGACCGACTTGGCCTCCGCACCCGTTCCCGCCGACGCGACCACGACCACCGAGGCGACACGGCCTCCTCGGGCGACCACCTGCATGGAGACAAGTCCATCACCGGGGTTGGTCGTCCCCTCGGTGGGAGAAATCTCAACACCCGGTACCGGTGACTGGAGGGTGAAAGTCACCTGCGTGCCGGCTTGCGCCATGCCTCGCGAGTCCACCGCGCGGAAGCGCAGTGTGGTGATTTCTCCCAGTCGCGGCCTAGCCGGAGACTGATCCACGAACTCAAGCGTGGCAGGAGCTGGCGAAGAGCACGCCAACAACACCATGCTCGTGAAGGCCATCCACGAGGCCAGACCCGGACGCATCAGCGACGACTCCTTGACGAAGAAGGAAGCACGCTGTGCGCGAGCAGCGCACAGCGCATTTCCATCATCTTCCCGGTCTACCTACCGTCCAGTCAAGGACAGGACAGGAAGACCGATGGGCCCCTTGCGTCCGGCGAGGGGCCCCCCGGGGTGGAATTCAGGCGGCGGTGCCGCTGAACATCACCCGGGCGACCCCCAGCAGGCGGTCCACGTCCCGTGCCGTGAGGCCCCGGGCGCGCGCGAAATCAGACAGAGGACGCAGCAGGTCCTCCGTCTGGGCAAGGGTCTGCTCCGTTCCGGTGAAAAGCTCTCCAAGGCTGACGCCAAGGGCGTTGGCCAGGGCGGCGAGCGTTTCCACGTGGGGGACACGCTCTCCACGCTCGATCATGGAAAGGAAAGAGACGCTGATTTGAGCCCGCTCCGCGAGCTCCTCCTGCGTCCACCGCTCCGGCCTCTGCGTACGAAGCTCGCGGATGCGCTGGCCGATTCGTTTTCCGAGGTCCGACACGAAATACTTCTCCTGGCTGCTTGGGGGTTGGTGGAACCACCATGCACATGGGGTGATTCCTAGCCGCCCGAACCGAACGATCCGACACCCGCGACGCTGACATTCACATCGGAAAATTCCAACCCGATATCACGTCGCAGAGTCACAACCCCTTCGATGCGCCAGCAGTCACATGCTGGCCCATACGACACGCCCAGTGTCTGCTGGGCGAGGGGCTTGTACTCTTGGGTTATTTGATCTTGGTAAAGGGGCTGCACCAGAGCTTCGTACCGCACCCCGAGGCCAAATCCGAGCTTCAAACGCGCACCCGCGATGAGAGCTTGAGACCGCTCGGCCGGAGGGAGGCCGGGCGTTTCTCGGGATACACCGCCTACCAAGGCATCCAGAGGGCGGCGGAGGGTATCGGGACCCTGCGCGAAGGGGGAATCACCCTTGGCGAGGGCTTCCCGGCTGGTGGTGAGGATGTCGTCGTAGCGCGCGTACAGGGCGTTGCCCTTGCCGTCGTCGATGGCGAAGTCAGCGCTGAGCTGGGTGATGCGGCCGGACCTGGGGTCGAGCCGGACCAGCCCTCCGGCGGTCAACACGCCGGCGCTCGCGCTGAGTCGCGCGAAGGTGTCCCGCAGGACGGGCTCGGGGTCTCCCAGCTTGTTGGCGGCCGGCACGTAGCGCGTCAGGTCGAACCCCTGACCGATGCGAAGCCGAAGGGGCTCACGGACCTGGGTGCCCGTCTTGACGCGCAGGGACTGGTCCACGGCGAGCACACCCTGGAGGAAGCCCCGGGTGGAGCCATCAGGCGCGAGCGGCACCGCCCGATCAATCTGGTCGTAGGGCTGGGCAAGGCCTCCATCCTCGGCGCCCGCCGAAGGCACCCGCCCCCACCCTCCCGGCACGTAGCGAAGCTCCAGGGAGGGCGCGAAGCTGTGGCGGTAGCTCGTCTTCGCGCCCGTCCAGGTCCGGCTCAGCTGCGTGTCCAGCATGAGCCCGCCGATGGGGTAGCCGCGCTGCCAAGACTTGCCGGAGTACTCACCGGCCCACACGTCCTGGCGCAGCGACAACGACGGCGTCACGCGCGCGACGTCCCCCAGCGCCACCGACGTCGACAGCCGGGACGTGAAGTCGATGCGGTCCCTGGCCTCGCGGTCCCTCGAGTCGAAGAGGGCATTGGATTGACCGGGGTCCGGCGCGTCACCGACCCCCAGGCGGAGGTAGTTGCCATTGGGTCGGAAGATGCCGTCGACGCCTTCGTCCCCGAAGCCTTCATGGATGGGGGCCAGGCGGGTGAACTCCGCGCGCAGTCCTCCGGTGAGGCCCCCGAGGAGGGGGCGCTCGGGCAGCGACAGGACCAGCCCGGGCAGTCGCTGGAAGGTCCTCGGTGAGGGCAGGTCCGGCCGCAGCGGGTCGACTTCCGCCGGCACGCGGTTGTCCTGGAAGAAGCGGTAGGGCCAGCGGATGTCCTGGCGCAGGGAGACGTCCAGGCCCGCGTAGGAGTCCTCCTGTCGCCGGAAGACGGTGGCGGTGCTGCGCAGGTAATCCAGCCCCTGGACGAGGATGTCTGCGGTGAGGTCGCGGGTGTAGTTGCCGTCCGAGACGACCGACGCGTCCACCCGGTCGTACCAACCCGAGCCCAGGTCCTGGAAGTGCTGCCAGGAAGCCTCTCCTCGCAGTCCGCGCGGGGCGTCGATGATTTTTCTGATCCCGTTCGGATCCACCGGATAGCGGAAGAAGTCGAGGGTCGTGGGGTCCAGCTTGGGCCGCGAGTCGTAGAGGAACCCGAGCGTGGCGCGCCCCCGCGTCCGCTCGCTGGGCACGTAGCGGAACTCAGTGAGCAACCGGGGGCCCTTCACGCCGTTGGGCCGCGGTTCCTCGTAGGTAATCGTGTTCTTCGTCTCGGAATTGCCATCGGGGTCGTGCGTCTTTTCCACGAGCGCGCCATGGTAGTAGCCCGGGGTGAACGTCAAATCGTAGCTGCGACCCAGCGTGACGAAGAGGGGCTGCTCCAGGCCGAGGCCATTGAGGCTGGAGAACTGCGGACTGGGGAAGAGGAAGCCCGTGCGTCGCTCCGCCAGCGGCAGATACACCCAGGGCAGCGCGAAGATGGGGACGGACTGGATGTAGACGACGGGCCAGGTCAGCGTGGCGCGCTCGCCGAGGATGACGTTGGCGGAGCTCGCCTCCATGCGCCAGGTCGGCGTTCCGGGGCCGCACTCGCACGGGGTGAAGGCCAGGTCATCCACCACGAAGGCGTTGGGACCGGTGCGACGGATGCGCGAGCCGCTGAGGATGATGGGCGTCTCCCCCATCGCACGCAGCTCCTGGGGCGTCTTCGCCGTGAGCAGCGCCTCCTGGGTGACACCCTTCTTCTGCATGAAGAGGCCGCCCTTGAGGGTGGCCACGAAGGTGCGGATGTCCACGTGCACGTCGTCCGCCACCGCGGCCATGCCGTCGGGGCCCACGAACATGACGTTGCCGGTGGCGGTGGCCACCTGGTTCGCCTCGTCGTACGTCACCTCGTCGGAGCGCAGCAGCATCTCGCCGGTGCGCAGCTCGCAGTGGCCGCGCGCGGTGAGAAGCTGCTTGTCGGCCTCGTAGGTGAGGAAGTCCGCGGCCAGCTCCACCGTCTCGCCGGAGGGGAGCTGGACCTGGGTGGCGAGCGGAATCTGCGCTGACGACACCAGCAGCGCTGCGGCGAGCGGAACGAGGAGGCTCATTCAGGGGTGCAGGGTATGCCGCGCCACGGCCGCGCGGTCGCCCTTATCACCGAGCCGTGCGCTGAAAATCCAACGAAATGACGTTGCCGTCCTGCCGCGCCTGCACCGGGGCCTGCTGCCGGAGCTGGATGGTGACACGCACATCGCGGCCGTTCGCGTCCGCCTCCACCCGCGTGACGGGCGAGTTGAAGAAGGACGTGTCCAGCGGGTGGGTGTTGTTGTTCAGGTCGATGCGGCTGTTCTCCAGCTCCAGCACCACCGCGTTGCCCTGCTCGCTCACCGTGTAGCGCGCCGGCTCGTTGGTGCGGATGAAGACGCGCGAGACTCCCGGCTGCTGCTGGAAGCCCACCAGCGTCATCGTCTTGCGCCGCGACGACACCTCCGCGGACGAGTCCGAGCCGCTGGCCACCTCGCGACGCGGACGCGGCGTGGCGGAGGCCACCCGCTCCTGCTGGCGACGCTCGCGCTCGGCGCGGGCCTCTTCCTCACGCTGACGGCGGGCCTCGACGGCCTCGTCCGCGGCGGCCTTGGCGGCGGCCTGCTTCTCCTCGGCGGCGGCCTTCGCGGCGGCACGCGCCTCCTCCTTCTGGCGCTTCTTCTCCTCGGCGGCGGACTCGGAGGAGGCACGGCGCTCGTCGGCGGCGGCCTGCGCGGAGGCACGGGCCTCCTCTTCCTGACGCTTGCGCTCGTCGGCGGCGGCGGCCTGCGCGGAGGCACGGGCCTCCTCTTCCTGACGCTTGCGCTCGTCGGCGGCGGCCTGCGCGGCGCGCTGCTCGTCCTCTCGCTGGGACGTGGCGCGGGCCTCGGCCTCCTGCTGGCGCTGGCGCTCGGCGTCCGCGTCCTGCTTGGCCCGGGCGCTCGCCTCGGCGGCGGCCTTCTCCTGCGCCTGACGGTCCGCTTCGGCGCGGGCGGTGGCCTCGGCGGCGGCCTTCTCCTGGGCCTGACGCTCGGTTTCGGCCGCGGCGGCGGCCTTCGCGGCGGTGCCGTCCGTGGTGGGCTGCGCGGCGGCGGGCTCCGGCTGTGTGGTGGGAGCCTGGGCCACGGCCTGTCCGCCCCCGCCGACCACCTTGACGACGAGCTGCGTGTCGGTGGCCTGGATGTCCGTCTCCACCTCGCGCTCGAAGCCGATGAGCACGCGGGCGATGGCGGAGTCATCCGAGCCATAGCTGGCGGTGCGGATACCCGTCACCGTGCCATTGCCCACCTGCGTCTCCTCGGGGACGCCGGAGAAGACGGCCTCCGCGATGTCGATGACGAGCCGGGGCGGGTCCGTCATGGTGAAGGTGGTGAAGTTCGCCTTCTTCGAGCCGGTGATGGTCACCGTCCCGCCATTCACCTGCACGCCGGTGATGGTGTTCAGGTTCGCCGGAGCCTGCGCGAGCGCCCAGAAGGGCACGAGCACCACACCGAGCAGCCACACCGCTGAGGCCTTCATCAACCACTCCCCTTCACGTTGACAGTGGGCGCGGATGCTAACACGCGCGCCTCACCCTCCAACTTTCCAGCCGTACGGCCCTCAGCGAAGGCGCGGCAGGGCCGGCGTGCGGTGACGGTGCGTCCGGGCGTACTCGATGAGGTTCTTGATGTCGTAGCAGATCTGCCGGATGTCGTGCCCCATCGTCAGCTCGATGTGGCTGTTGCCCTTCACCGGTCGCCAGAGGAGGTACTCGCTCTTGGCGGCGCGATACACGCTCCGGGTGGACTCCACCGACGCCAGCGGGTCCATGTCCCCGAAGATGATGGCCATGGGGATTTGAATCTTCTCGAAGCCGCGCTTGAAGTCGAAGCCGGTGCGGTAGCAGACCATCTCCCCGCGACGAATCCAGCGGGCGAACTGCTCCAGCACCTTGCGCGGCTCTCGCTCACCGCCCTCGCGCAACAGCCAGCGGATGTCGTCGGAGCCCACGCGCTCCGGGTTGATGAGCCGGTTCATCCGCGTGGTGAGCTGTTGATACAGCGGCGAGTCCTCCGCCTTGCCAATCTGCCGCTCGACGAACTTGAGGATGAGGTCCACCGGCATCGCGTTGAAGCGCAGCTTGCGGCGCGCCTCGGGCTCCAGCCTCTTGCCCAGCTTCGCGTTCACCGTGCCCACGCCTCGCGCGAGCACCTTCCTGCCCAGCCCCTCCACCTCACCACCCAGATTCAGCCCCGCGAGCGTCAGGTCCACCATGCCGCCGAGCATCGGCGCGCCGCGCGCCACCATGCGCAGCAGCATGAAGCCCCGCCCCAGGTCCGCTGGAGCGCCGATGGTGATGAGGCCCTCGAAGTCGTCGTGGATGCCGGTGTAGCCGTAGCCCAGCATCCCGCCCATGGAGTGGCCGCAGTAGAAGATGCGCTCGCGGCGGGTGATGCGCTTCACGCCGGAGACGGCGGCGGGCAGGTCGTAGAGGAAATAGCTGTCGATGTCCCAGCCGTAGTCCAGGTCTGGAGGCAGGGGGCGCTTGAAGCGCTCGGCCCGCTCCTTCTGGAAGGCGATGGAGCTCTTGCCGTGCCCTCGCAGCTCCAGGATGTGGATGTCCACGCCGAAGAAGAGGAGGTTCTTGACGAACTGTCCGCTCGTCCACGTGTGCCGGTTCTGGGAGAAGCCATGCACCAGCAGCAGGGGCTCACCGAACAGCGGCTGGGCGAAGGGTTGCTTCACCGGCCGGTAGCGAGTGATGACCAACGACCAGCCGTCCGCGGTCTCCACCACGTACTTCGTCTTCGAGTAAAGCGCCCGGAAGTCGACTTCATCGATGGAGGGGATGGCTGGTCCCGTGGTCGTCGCGGCTCTCCAGTCCGGCAGGCGCATATCTTGAATCTACGGCGGCTGATGCAGCGCGCCAAGGATTCAGTCCCTCTGCTCACCCGTCTTGCTCAGCGAAGACCGAAGGTCCACCCTACAAGGTCGCCCCAACGAGCCTCGTCGGGAGAGCCCTGGTCCTGCTGGGTGAAACACCGTCGTCCAGGTGTCTCGCGGTGGCCCTTCAGGGTGTTCGGGTCCGGTCTTTCCGGGCTCGCACCATGCCAACCAGGAAGAGCGAACCGGTGCACAGCACGACGCCATCCACGCCCGCTCGCCGCCGGGCTTCCGCCAGCGCGGAATCCACGTCGGGCCATGCGGCCACGTCGGCGGCCAGGGCGCGCGCTTCGTCCAGATAGGCCGCCGGTGACAACGAGCGCGGGGTGTCCAGGGGGGTGAGCTGGACGGAAGCACACGCGGGAAAGAGGGCCCGCATCATCGGCCCCCGGTCCTTGTCCGCCACCACGCCGAAGACGCAGTGAATGGGGCGACCCGCATACAGCGCCCGCAGGGACGCCAGCAGCACCGCCACACCCGCGGGGTTGTGGGCTCCGTCCAACAGGACAGTGGGCCCCTGCCCTACTTCCTCCAGCCGTCCCGGCCAGCGCGCCGAGCCCAGGCCCGCTCGCGCCGCCTCGGGGGTGACGGCGATGCCTCGCGCGTCGAGGGCCTCCAGACAGGCCAGCGCCACTCCAGCGTTCTGGAGCTGATGCGGTCCGCGCAGCGAGGTCCGCAATCCGTCCAGCCTCCAGCCTGGTCCCCTGTAGGCCAGGCTGCCGTCGGCCTGAGGCTCGGTGGAGAAGTCCCGGCCCTCCACCCAGAGCGGAACGGACAGGGCACGGGCACGGGCCTCGATGGCCTCCAGGGCCTCGGGCTCCTGCCGCGCGACGACGCACGGCACGCCAGGCTTGAGGATGCCGGCCTTCTCACCGGCGATGGAGCCCAGGGTGTTGCCCAGGTACTCCATGTGGTCGAAGGAGACGGGGGTGATGGCGGTGACAATCGACGGCGCGGCGGTGGTGGCGTCCAGCCGCCCACCCAGGCCCGTCTCCAGCACCACCACGTCCACGGCCGCTTGCGCGAAGTGCCACAGGGCGACGACGGTGCCGAACTCGAAGTACGTCATCGGCTCCGCGACGGCGGAGGGATAGCGCTCCAACACGTCGAGGATGGCGCGGCCGAAGTCCTCGTCGGAGATGTCCTCGCCGCCCACGCGGATGCGCTCGTTGACGCGCACCAGATGCGGGGACGTGTAGAGCCCCACGCGGTGGCCCGCGGCCTGGAGCGCGGTGGCGGCGAAGGCGCAGGTGCTGCCCTTGCCGTTGGTGCCCGCGACGTGGAGCACCGGATAGCGGCGCTCCGGGTGGCCCAGGGCCTCGAGCGCCTCGCGCACCCGTTCCAGCCCCAGCTTGATGCCGGAGGGGTTGAGCCGGGAGAGGAAGCCCAGGGCCTCCTCCGGTGTGCGGGGCGCGCTCATGCCAGGGACGCGAGCCGCGCGGACTCAGCCCAGCAGGCCGAGAATCTGCCCGAGCTTCGCGCGCAGGTCCTTGCGGTTGACGATGCTGTCGATCATCCCGTGCTCGAGCAGGAACTCCGAGCGCTGGAAGCCCTCCGGCAGCTTCTGGCGGATGGTCTGCTCGATGACGCGCGGACCGGCGAAGCCGATGAGCGCCTTGGGCTCGGCGATGATGACGTCGCCCAGCCAGGAGAAGGATGCCGCCACGCCACCCGTCGTCGGGTGCAGCAGCACGGAGATGTACGGCTTGTTGCCGGTGCGGAAGCGGGCGATGGCCGCGGACGTCTTCGCCATCTGCATCAGGGAGAAGATGCCCTCCTGCATGCGAGCGCCGCCGGAGGCCGAGAAGATGAGCGCCGAGCACTTCAGCTCGTGCGCGCGCTCGAAGGTCCTCGCCACCTTCTCACCCACCACCGAGCCCATGGAGCCACCCATGAACTCGAAGATGAACGCGCCCACGGAGACCTGGTGGCCGGCGATGCGGCCCACGCCCGAGACGAAGGCGTCGTTCTCCTCCAGGTTCTTGCGCGTGGACTTCAGCCGGTCCTTGTACTTCTTCGTGTCACTGAACCCGAGCGGGTCCTGCGGCTCCAGCTCCTTGTCGAACTCCTCGAAGCTGTCCGGGTCCAGCAGCGTCGCCAGCCGCGCGCGCGCGTTCCACGGATGATGGTGGTCGCAGTGCGGACACACCATCCAGTGCTTCTCCAGCTCCTGCCGGTAGATGATCTCGTCGCAGTTCTCGCACTTGGCCCACAAGCCCTCCATGCGAGACGGACCGGGCTCGGGTTGCTGCTGGGTGTCGACGGCGATGCGGGGCTTCTTCGAAAACCAGGCCATGAGGGGCCGGGGGTTAATCCGACCGTCTCCGCCCGTCAACCGTTCCGTGTGGCGCGCCGCGTCGTCCCTCTTGGGACGGGGCTAGAACTCGAAGGTGTCGTTCAGCTCCAGGACTTCCACCGGCATGCTCGCCAGCTCCTTCTTGAGCTGGGCCACGAAGGCTGGCTTGAGGTGGTAGAGCATCACGGAGGTCCCGTTGCGCTCGAACTTCTGGAGCTCCAGGCCCAGGGTGTGGGGCGTGAGGTGGCCGGAGATGTCGGCCAGCGACTGGAGGGCGTTGGGGAAGGACGTCTCCAAGAGGAGCGCCTTGAGGTCGCGCGTCTGGTTGAGGGCCTTCCAGAGCTTGTCGGTGGGGCCGGTGTCGCCGCTCATGGCGAGCGACGTCTTCCCATTGGAGATGATGAAGCCGCAGGACTCCACGGGGTGGCTCACCGGCACGCTGCGCACCGTGTAGGGCCCCACCTCGAAGGTGCCGCCGGCGCGGAACGTCTTGATGCGCAGGACGGGGTTGGCCTTGGTCGGGATGCGGGTGAAGTCCGGCCAGAGCGCGTTGTTGAACATGTTGTCGCGCAGGGCCTTGGCGCACTCGCGCGAGGCGTGGATGGTGACGGGCTTGTCGCGGCGACCGATGACCAGGTCCGCCATCAGCGGCAGGTCCTTCACATGGTCGAAGTGACTGTGGCCCACGAGAACGTGGTCCACCCGACACAGCTCCTCCAACGAGAGCGTCCCCGTCAGTGCGCCCGCATCGAGCGCCAGCACGTCATCGACGAGAAAACACGTGCTCTTGCACGTGGGAAGCTCGCCACCGTGGCAGCCGAGGACTCGGAGCTTCACGCTAGAGGTCTCCGAACTTCCACTTCATCTCCAGGTATTGGAGGAAGTCGTGGAGTCTGGCCGTGTCATACACGGTGACTCTGTCACCACTGCGTGAGATGAGGCCGGCCCGGATCATCCGGTCCAGCACGTTGCGCACCGCGGGCTCGCCCACGCCAATCTGGCGGGGCATGTCGCGGACCACGAAGTCCACCTCGGTGCCCTCTTCGGACGGACGACTCCGGGTCTGGGACAACAGGATGAGCTGGTGGACGACCCGGCTGGCCGGATCATTGTGGAGCAGGTTCTCAATCTGGGCGTCCGCCTCGGAGAGCCGCCCCGCCAGCGTCTTGATCATCCGGACGGCGATCTCGGCGTTGCCGCGGATCATCGCCTCGAACGTCTTGGGGTCGATGACCAGCAGACGAGCGTCCTCGTTGACGACCGCGGACGCGTTGCGGGGCTTGTTGGAGATGATGGCCATCTCCCCGAAGAATTCTCCGGCGCCCAGCACGGCAAGCGTCTTCTCCACGTCGCGCACGCGCTTCGTGATGGAGACCTTGCCCGCCTGGATGACGTACATCTCCCGGCCGGCCTCTCCCTCGCGGAAGAGCTCGGTGCCCTTTGAGAATTCCTTGCCGAAACGTTGAAAGAGGGTTTCCTCGGCGCCCATCCTGCGAGGAGTCAATCAGCCCCTCCCCCCCTGGTCAAATTCCATGTTGTGCGGATCAGTGGGACAGCGAGTGTGTGCAGGCGTCCGCGCCTCAAACCCGACACCCCCTTTTCGCTGGCCGAGACAACGGGCGCGCCGGCCGATAGAAGGCCGCCCGTGGGAACGACCTACAAGCAGTCCGGAGTGGATATCGAGGCCGGCGACGCCTTCGTCGACCGAATCAAGCCCTTCGCCGCGCGGACGATGCGTCCGGAGGTGTTGGCGGGCGTCGGCGGTTTCGGCGGGCTGTTCGCCCTGCCGCCGGGAAAGTACCGGGAGCCGGTGCTGGTGGCGGGCACGGACGGGGTGGGCACCAAGCTGAAGGTGGCCTTCTCCGCGGGCCGGCACGGCACGGTGGGCATCGACCTGGTGGCCATGTCGGTGAACGACATCCTCACCTGTGGCGCGGAGCCGCTGTTCTTCCTGGACTACTTCGCCACCGGGCGCCTGGAGGTGGACGCGGCGGCAGAGGTCGTCAAGGGCATCGCCCTGGGCTGCGAGCAGGCTGGCTGCGCGCTGTTGGGCGGCGAGACGGCGGAGATGCCGGGCTTCTACGCGCGGGGCGAGTACGACCTGGCGGGCTTCTGCGTGGGCGTGGTGGAGCGGTCGGCCATCATCGACGGCAAGAGCGTGAAGCCGGGTGACGCGCTCATCGGGCTGACGTCCTCGGGGCTGCACAGCAACGGGTACTCGCTGGCGCGCAAGGTGCTCCTGGAGGACTCGAAGCTCGCGCTGGACGCGACGCCCGAGGGCCTGGGGCGTCCGCTGGGCGACGCGCTGCTGGAGCCCACGCGCATCTACGTGAAGGACGCGCTGGCGCTGCTGGCCGAGGTGAAGGTGAAGGGCATGGCGCACATCACCGGCAGCGGGATTCCGGGCAACCTGCCCCGGTGCCTGCCGGATGGGACGCGCGCGGTGCTGAGCGAGAAGTCCTGGGTGAAGCCGCCCATCTTCGACCTCATCGCGAAGCTGGGCAGCGTGGCCCGGGACGAGATGTTCAATACGTTCAACATGGGCCTGGGCCTCATCGTCGTGGTGGCACAGGAGGACGTCGCGAAGGCGCTGGAGGTGCTGCGCGGACGGGGCGTGGAGGCCAGCGAGGTGGGCCGCGTGGAAGCGGGCCAGGGCGAGGCCACGGCGGTCATCGAGCCATGAGCGGACGGCGGGTCCGGCTGGGCGTGCTCGTCAGCGGCAGCGGGAGCAATCTCCAGGCGCTGCTCGACGCGTGCGCCCGGGAGGACTTCCCGGCCGAGGTGGCCTGCGTCGTTTCGAACATGCCTGGCGCCTACGCGCTCGAGCGGGCTCGCGCGGCGGGAGTTCCGGCCGTGGTGGTGGACCACAAGGCCCACGCGTCGAAGGTGGAGTTCGAGGCGGCGCTGTTGGAGGCGCTGCGCGCGGCGGGCGTGGAGTGGGTGTGCCTTGCGGGGTTCATGCGGCTGCTCAGCGCGGACTTCCTGGGGCGCTTCACGGGCAAGGTGCTGAACGTCCACCCTTCCCTGCTGCCGTCATTCCCAGGGCTGCATGCGCAGCGGCAGGCCTTGGAGCGTGGCGTGAAGGTGGCCGGGTGCACGGTGCATTTCGTGGACGCGGGCACGGACACCGGGCCCATCATCGGACAGGCGGCCGTGCCTGTGCTGCCGGATGACGATGAGCAGAGCCTGAGCGCTCGCATCCTCGTCGAGGAGCATCGGCTCTATCCGTTGGCCGTGCGGCTCGCGGTGACGGGACAGGTTGCGCTGAATGGGATGTGCACTCGCGTGACGGCGGTAGCGACGGCGGGAGAGCTGGCGCTGCGCAGTCCCGGGGCCGTGAAGTGACGGGCTCGCGAGGGCCTTCCGGCGCGCTCGGCGACGCGGCTGGTGGAATGGGCCCAGTCACGGAGCATGCCGACCTTTCGAAGCCCGGCTCGGCGCAGGCGTGCGCGGACCCGTCAAAGGACGACAGGCGCGCGGCGCTTCGCGAGGCATCCACGGTGCTCGTGAGCGCGTGCCTGCTCGGGGAAGCCTGCCGGTACGACGGTCGCTCGCAGCGCTCCGAGAGAGTGCTCGCGGCGCTGGAGGGCAAGGCAGTCGTTCCCGTCTGCCCCGAAGTGGGCTCGGGCCTTCCCATCCCTCGTCCTCCCGTGGACCTCTGCGGTGGCTCGGGTGTCGACGTCTGGGCGGGACAGGCGCGGGCGCTGGAACGAGAAGCTCGCGTCGACCGGACCGAGGACTTCAAGCGAGGCGCCCAACTGGCCCTGGATGCCGCGCGCAACTTCGGTGCTTCGGTAGCGCTGTTGAAGGAGAAGAGTCCTTCCTGCGGAAGCCAGCGCGTCTACGAGTCCGGGACACTGAGGCCCGGTGAGGGCATCACCACGGCGCTGCTCCGCTCCGAGGGCGTCACCGTTGTCAGTGACGAGGACCTGTAGCCTGTCGCGCCAGAGCCCTTCCATGTCCGTGCTCTCGCCCTGTCCCGAGAAGATTCGCCGCAGGGGTGGAGAGGTGCTCGGCGACGAGGACTTCGAGCTCGTCCGCTGCGCCTCGTGCGAGACACAGTACCTGCACGACTCGGAAACAGAGGCGCTCTACCTCGACCCGGCGGACCTCACCATCGTCTGGCGCAACGTCGGTGGCCTGCCTCCTCCATGCCGAGGCTGTGGCCGCCTGGACTGGGACTTCCAGGTCCTCCCCAATCCCGGCGACGAAGCCGCCCGCCAGGGCCCGTGGAGCTGGGCGCTCTAATTCGACGACACGACGAACTCGTCACCCGCCCGAGGCGCGAAGCACGCCTCCACGTCCGCTTCGGTGACATCGCCCAGCGTGCCCGGGTGCCAGCGCGGCTTGTTGTCCTTGTCCACGAGCACCGCGCGAATGCCCTCGCGGAAGTCCGCGCGCGCCGTCATCGACTGGCTCAGCCGATACTCCACCGCCACCATCTCGTCGTAGTCCCGCGTGCGCCCCATCCGCAGCTGGCGCAATGACACCTTGAGACTCGTCGGACACATGCGCACCAGCGTCGCCCACGTCTCCTGGGCCCACGCCGAGCCCTCCGCCTCCAGCGCCTGCTGGATGTCCTCCACCCGCTCCGCCGCGAAGCACCGGTCCATCGCCGCGTGCTGCGTGGCGAGCACCGACGTCCCCGCGTCCGCGTGGAAGCCCGCGAGGATCCGCTCCACCACCGCGCTCGCCGGCCCCGTCCCCCACTCCGCCTTCACCAGCGCCTCCAACACCGAGGCGAGCCGCGCGGACTCCACGTGGTGCGTCCCGTAGCCGAGCCACATCGCGTCCGCCGCGCTACACCGGGCCCCGGTGAGCCCCAGATACGTCCCCGACTCACCCGGGAAGCGCGGCAGGAACCAGCCGCCCCCCACGTCCGGGAACAACCCCAGCGCGGTCTCCGGCATCGCCAGCACCAGCTTCTCCGTCACGACCCGGTACGCCCCGTGGATGGAGAGCCCCACACCGCCGCCCATGCAGACGCCGTCCACCAGCGACACGTACGGCTTGCCGAAGTGGTGGATGCGGTGGTTCAGCGCGTACTCGGCGCGGAAGAACTCACGCGACACCCGCTCCTGCTCGCCCCGAGGAGACTCGGCCACGGACGCCGCCACCGCGCGCACGTCGCCTCCCGCACAGAAGGCCCGGCCACCCGCGCCCTGGATGACCACGGCCTTCACCGCCGGGTCCGCCGCCCACGCATCCAGCTGGGGATGCAGCTGTCGGCACATCTCCAGATTCAGCGCGTTCAGCGCCTTCGGACGGTTCAGCGTCACCACGCCCACCGCCCCACGCGTCTCCATCAGCACGCCATCACTCATGTGGAGCCCCGAATATCAGTCATGTCGGCCTGACGCGCGCGATTCGTGGACCGCCCCGTCCCCCGCCGCGCTATGGGTGGGAAACCATGACACCTTCCGACACGCCCCTGCGCGCCGCCGTGTTCGACATGGACGGTACCCTCGTCGACAACATGGTGTTCCACAACCAGGCCTGGGTGGCGCTCGCGCGCAAGCTCGGCCTGTCCCTCACCGCCGACGACTTCCAGACCCGCTTCGCCGGCAAGAAGAACGAAGAAATCCTCCCGGAGCTGCTCGGCCGAGCGCTCGCCCCCGACGAACTGGAGCGGCTCGCGGACGAGAAGGAGAACCACTACCGCACCCTCTACCGGCCCCATCTGCGGCTGCACCGGGGCGCCGAAGCCTTCATCTCCCGCCTGCGCGCGGCCGGCATCCCCATGGCCATCGCCACCGCGGCACCCCACGGCAACCGGGAGCTGGTGATTGACGGGCTGGGCCTGCGCCCCGTCTTCCACCGCATCGTCGGCGCCGAGGAGGTCTCCCGGGGCAAGCCCTTCCCGGACATCTTCCTCGCGGCCGCCCAGGGCCTGGGCGTCGACCCCTCCCAGTGCCTGGCCTTCGAGGACGCCATCCTCGGCGTCATGTCCGCGCACGACGCCGGAATGCCCGTGGTGGGAATCACCACCACGACGTCCTCGACGCAGCTGCGCCAGGCCGGCGCCCTCTGGACGCTCCCGGACTTCACCACCCTTCCGCCCGAGCTGGAGGCGCGCCTCTTCGGCGTGGGGAGCTGAGCCCGGGGCCGGGTCACTCCGCCCCCACCGGCCTTCACGGCGCGCCAAAAGGGAGCCAGCGGCGCGGGACGTTGTGTAGTGTTGCCCGCCTCATGACGTCCGCAGCCAAACTCAAGCTTCCCTCGGGTCCATCCCGGCACGTGTATGACGTCATCGTGCTGGGCAGTCAGCTGGGTGGTGCGCTCTCGGCCGCGTTGCTCGCCAAGCGCGGCCACCGCGTCCTGCTGGTGGAGCACGACGGCATGGGCCCGGGTTACGAGCACGGAGGCTACGTGCTCCCCTACGCGCCCTTCGTCGCGCCGCCCCTCAAGGCCATGCCCGCCGTGGAGGAGGCCCTCACCGAGCTGGGCCTCACCACCACCGTGCAGCGCGCGCTGCGCCCCCACTCCCCCGAGCTGCAGCTCGTCCTGCCAAGAAACCGCATGGACCTGCACTCCGACGCCACGCGCCGCAAGGCCGAGGTGACGCGTGAGCTGGGCGAGGAAGGCGAGGCGCTGCTGGGCGCACTGGTCGGCACCACCGCGCAGCACGAGGCGAGCGACGCCTTCTTCAAGGCCCACCCCGCCCTGCCCCCGGATGGATTCTTCGAGGGATGGGGCCTCAAGAAGCTCATCAAGGCCCACCCCGGGCTGGAGACTCCGCTCCGGCTGGCCTCGGACGCCCCCGCGGCCTCCCTGGTGCGCGGCCTGCGCCCCTTCATCAACCACCTGGAGAAGCCGGAGTCGCCGCTCGCGCTCACCCGGACCTTGTCCCAGGTGCTGGCGGCGCCCTCCTTCTTCGCCGGCGGCCACGACGGCCTGCGAGAGATGCTCACCCGGCGGCTGGCGGAGCTGGGCGGCGACGTGCTCGGACGCGACAGCCCCACCGGCTTCATCGTCGAGGAGCTGTCCTTCGACGGCAGCAAGTTCGCCGGCGTGAAGCTGGTCCGCTCGGACACGATCTACCGCGCGGCCTGCCTGGTGGCCGCCACCGACTCCGGCGCGCTGCGGCGGCTGGTGACGGACAAGAAGCACCACCGTGGCCTGATGGAGCACCTGGATCAGTCCACGACCAAGTCCATCCTCTTCACCGTCAACTGGGTGGTGCCGGAGACAGCGCTCCCTCGTGGCCTGGGCGAGCTGACCCTCGTGGACACCCAGGACGCGGAGCTGGGCGCCATGCTGCTCCAGCTCCACCCCGCGCGGGCCTCGGCCACGGGTGGCAAGGAGAGCAAGGACGCGGAGGCCCTGCGCGTCGTGTGCGCCGGCGTCTTCATCCCCGCGTCCGCTCGGGAGCTGGGCGAGGAGCACCTTCAGGCCCTGGCCACCCGCATCGACGCGCAGTTGGACGCCGTCATGCCCTTCACCGCGCAGCACCGGCTCTTGCGCTCCGTGCCCTACCTCGACGCCAGCGGCTCGCGCGGCACGCGGCTGATGCCGCACCCGCTCTACAGCTTCGAATCGGAAGCAGTGCTGGGCGTCACCGGTTTGAGTCAGCGAACCCCGGTGAAGAACCTGCTGCTCGCGGGCCGCGAGGTGCTTCCCGGCCTCGGCCTGGAGGGCGAGCTGCTCGCCGGAGTGCGCGCCGCACGCCTGGTTCAAGACATGTTGAACAAGAAGGATCCGCTCAAGGGCTGATCCAAACGGCTGAAAGGCTGGATTTCCAAGCGGCTTTCTGGCAGGTTCCGCCGCTCTTTATCGGCAGGCGTCCAACGCCCCAGTTTTCAAGGAGTTAGAGGTCATGGCGTGGAAGTGTGACATCTGTGGCAAGCGTCCGCTCGTCGGCAACAACGTCAGCCACGCGAACAACAAGACCAAGAAGCGAACCCTCCCGAACCTGCAGAAGGTCCGGGCCAGCGTCGAGGGCCGCACGGAGCGCGTTCTCGCCTGCACCCGCTGCATCAAAGCGGGCAAGGTGACGAAGGCGGCTTGAAGTAATGCGCTCGGGGGTGGGGTCCTCACGCGCTTCATCCAAGAAACTCCCTCCCACCGAGCGGCTTCATCCCCGCGCGGACGACCTTGATCTACGCTCCATCGGGTCGGTCGTCCGCCGGTTACATGACGAGGACGTCGTTGCCGTCCGTGCGGTTCGCCCCGCGTTGCCCGCTGTCACCCAGGCAGCGACGGCCGTGGCGAATGCGTTGCGGGCGGGCGGCAGATTTCTCTACGTAGGTGCTGGCACCAGTGGACGTCTGGGCGTGCTCGACGCCAGCGAGTGTCCTCCTACGTTCGGCAGCCCTCCTTCCCAGGTCCAGGCTCGCATCGCTGGTGGACGCCGGGCGCTGACTCGCGCCGTGGAAGGCGCCGAGGACGACGCCGACGCGGGCGCCTCCGACGTGCGCGCCTTCGACGCGGGCCCTCTCGACGTCGTGTGCGGCATCTCCGCCAGCTCCTCCACGCCGTACGTCCGGGGTGCGCTGCGTGAAGCGAAGCGGCGTGGGGCGCACACGGTGCTGGTGTGCTGCAACCCTCCCAAAGCTCGCGCGGACGTGGACACCCTGGTGCTGGCGCGCACGGGGCCGGAGCTGGTGGCCGGCTCGACGCGGCTGAAGGCCGGCACGGCGACGAAGCTGATCCTCAACGCCATCACCACCGCGGCCTTCGTGGCGCTGGGCAAGGTGTACCGGGGCCGCATGGTGGACGTGCGCCCCGCCAACGCGAAGCTGCGAGCCCGCGCCGCGCGAATGGTGGCCGAGCTGACGCACCTGCCCGCTCCGGAAGCCTCCCGTCTGCTGGAGGCCTCCGGCGGCGAGGTGAAGGTGGCCGTGGCCATGCACTTCACGGGGCTGGACGCCCGGGGCGCCCGGAAGCGTCTCCAGGAGAACGGCTTGCGTGCGCTTGGCGGCCCGGGACGTAAGGGCGCGCACGCACGGAGCCCCCGCTCGCCCGGCCGCTGACGGCGCGGCGTGGGGGGCGAGTCTTAGACTTGGAGGCATGCGCCTCCAACCTCCCCTCCCTGACTCCCAGCGCCCGCGCCTGTGCGTCGGGTTGCTGTCCGGCACCAGCGCGGATGCGGTGGAGGCCGCGCTGTGCGAGGTGACGGGCACGGGTGGCGGAGCCCGGCTGCGACTGCTGTCCCACGTCTCCGCGCCCTTTCCTCCGGAGCTGGTGGTCCGGATGCTGGGGCCCCAGGACGCCCGCTCCCTGAGTCAGCTCGACTTCGAGTTGGCCGAGCACTTCGCCCGCGCCGCGCTCCAGGCGATTGAGCGGGCCGGGGTGGCGCTCTCGGACGTGAGCGCCATCGGCTCTCACGGGCAGACGATGGCGCACCTGCCACCAGGGACCTCGGCCTTCCCCTCCACCCTGCAGATTGGCGAACCCTCCGTCATCGCCGAGCGCACGGGCCTGCCCGTCGTCAGCGACTTCCGCACCCGGGACGTGGCCGCCGGAGGCCATGGCGCGCCGCTGGTGCCCTACTTCGACTGGGTGGCCTTCCGAAACCCCGAGGCCCCTCGCGCCCTGCAGAACATCGGCGGTATCGCCAACGTGTCCGTCGTCAGCGCGCGACTGGATGACACCCTCGCCTTCGACACCGGGCCCGGCAACATGGTGATGGATGGGCTGGCGCGGCGCGTCACCCAGGGGAAACTGGCGTGCGATCTGGACGGGAGTCTGTCACGGCAAGGCCAGGTGATTCCGGCGCTGCTGGCGGAGCTGCTCACGGACGCGTTCCTCGCGCAGGCTCCTCCCAAGAGCACCGGGCGCGAGCGCTACGGTGATGTGATGGTGGAGCGCCTGTGGGCGCGCTACGCGGACCGCCCCCATGACTTGATGGCCACCGCGCTGGAGTTCACCGTGGAGAGCACCGCGCGGGCGTACGAGACGTGGGTCCTGCCTCGCACTCCAGGTCTGGAGGCGATGTACGCCTCGGGAGGGGGTACCCGGAATCCCCGGTTGATGGAGCGGCTCGAGGAGCGGCTGGCCCCCCTTCCCGTCCGCCGGCTTGATACCCTGGGATTTCCGGAAGGAGCGAAGGAAGCGGCCCTGTTCGCGTTGCTGGCCGCCGAATTCCTCGTGGGAACCCCCGCGAATGTCCCGTCCGCAACTGGCGCGAAGCGTCGAGTCGTTCTAGGAAAGCTGACACCGTGAGCAGCGTGAACCTGATGGCCCGCGAGGTGGCCGCCAAAATCGTCTTTTACGGACCTGGCTTGTCCGGCAAGACGACCTCGCTGCGGAAAATCTACGAAACCGTCCGGCCCGCGCACCGGGGCGAGATGATGTCCATCGCCACCGAAGGCGACCGGACGCTCTTCTTCGACTTCCTCCCCGTGAAGGTGGAGCGCGTCGGGGACTGCTCGGTGCGGCTGGCGCTGTACACCGTGCCCGGTCAGGTCTTCTACAACGCGACGAGGAAGCTGGTGCTCCAGGGCGCCGACGGCGTCGTCTTCGTGGCGGACTCGCAGCCGGACGCGATGGACGCCAACCGCGAGTCGCTGGCGAACCTGGAAGAGAACCTCTTCGAGCATGGCATCCGGCTGGACCGCTTCCCGCTGGTGATGCAGTGGAACAAGCGGGACCTGGAGAATGTGCTGCCCGTGGAGCAGCTCCGCCAGGAGCTCAACCCGCGCGGCGTGCCGGACTTCGAGACCGCCGCCACCAATGGGCGCGGGGTGCTCGACACGCTCAAGGCCATCACCCGGCTGGTCATCAAGGACCTGCGCGCCAAGCGCATCGTCCCGCCGCCGCGCCCGGTGGCCCCCGTCGGTGGCGCGCAGCCCGCGGGACTGGAAGCGCAGCTCGCCCAGCACCTCCAGCACCGGCAGCCGCCCCCTTCGACGCATCTGGCCCCGCCCTCGGGCCATGGCCCCGCCGTGGCGATGATGCCGACGCCAGTGCCTCATCGTCCTTCGGGCTCGTTCCCCGCGATTGCTCCCCCGCCTCGGGTGGAGCCCATGGTGGCGCCGCCTCCACCTCCCATCGCGGCCCCCATCTCGCAGGCCGCCTCCGCCAAATTGCTCGGCGCGGTGAGCGCGCTGGCGCCGGGAGACCTGTTTGACCACGCGCGCGCGGCCGAGGCCGCGTTCATGGCGGGCAACTACTCCACCTGCGTCACGGCCTGCACGGACGCCATCCGGCGCTCGCTGGCGTTCGCGGGCGAGGGCACGCTGGCGCAACAGGCGTTCCTGCTCCGCGTGGACGGGGCGGATCTGCTGCGCATCCAGGGACTTGCCACCCAGCAACACCTGCGCGTCGATGACGCGGCGTTCGCCCTCTACGTGCTGATGCAGACCTTCGTCCGCCTCAACGCGGTGGGCCTCCCCGCCTCGGAGTAGCTTGGATGGTGGAGCGCCCCGGCACTTCGCACGGGGCGCGGAGCCGACTCGGGCGCACCGGTCAGCGCGGCGCGGTGAGCTGCAGCAAGCCCATGCGGTGCAACTTCGCGAGCGTCTTGAGCGTCTCCAGCTCCCTCGCGGGACTCGCCAGGACGATGGTGGACACATCCCACGTCCCACTCACGAGGCCCGCGATCTGCCGCTCCTCGGGCTTGAGCAGCGACATGCCCTGCGGGTCGTGAATCACGAGGGGAACCAGCAGCGGCGGCATGTCCGAGTACAGCGCCGCGACGTGCTCACGCTGCACCAGTCGCGCGAACTCGCGCACGCGCCGGTCCGCGGGGTCACTCGCCAGCAGGGACGCGCAGACGATGCCCGCCGCGTCGAACTGGCCCTCGCGCATCAGCACCGCGCCCTTCTCCAGCATCTCCGCCACCGGGTCCGCCTCCACCTGCGGCGCGCCATCCACCTCCACCAGCTTCGCCCGGAGCAGCTCGTACACCCGCCGCGTCACCGACGAGCGGGACACGCCCATCGACAGCCGCAGTCGTCCCAGGTTCTGCGGCGTCGCGCACAACCCCAGGATGATTCGATGCATCAGCGGCTGGCTCGGGCTGGGCGGCGTCAACGCGCGGACGCTGAGCGCGTCGATGGGCAGCGCCTTGTCCACGTCCGGCTGCTCATCCACCCAGCGCAGCGATTCGAACAACAGCTCGCGGATGCTCATGTCGGACGGAACCCAGTCCTCGCCCGAGCGGTCCGCGTCCTCCGTCCAGTGGAACGTCCCCCGCTCGGCAATCGTCAGGTCCGTCATCGCCGCGAACAGCTCCTCGCGGCCCAAATCCCGAATCCACCGCGACTGGAGCCCGTGCACGTCGAACGCGGCGTCCACGTCCGGCGTGCGCGACAGCTCGTCGAAGGCGGCGAGCACCTTGGCGCCCGAGGCGAGCTTCGCCAGCGCGAGGAGGCGGGCCACCCTCCCACGCAGTCCTTCCGAGGCCGTGGCCCCGACCTGACCGGAGAGAAGGAAGAGCTTCCGCTCGCCGGCCTCCCAGGAGAGCTGGAGCGTCCCCGTCTTGCGGGAGCTGTCCAACCATTGAAGGAACTCGGGAAGCGGATAGCTGAAGAGGTCGCCGTGGAGGGCCATGCGTTCTGTTTCGAGGATACAGTCGCGAGCCGTGCGCGTCGCGCTCCTGTTCATCGATGGTGTGGGCATTGGCCGGAAGGACCCGGCCATCAACCCGCTCGCCCACCGTGAACACCTGCTTTCCTTCTTCCAGGACGCCCCAGGCCCCACCCTGCCGGACGGAGGGCGCTGTATTCCCGTGGACACGACGTTCGGCGTGTCCGGAAGGCCCCAGTCCGCCTCGAACCAGACGGCCATCCTCACGGGAGACCCGGCCCCCGCCCTCATCGGCCAGCACGTGCTGGGCTACCCCAATGCCCCCTTGCGCGGGATGCTCGCGGACCGCTCCATCGTCAAGCGCCTGCTCGCGGCCGGCCGCACCGCCACCTTCGCCAACGCCTACCCCGCGCCCTACCTGGACGCGCTCGGCGTCCCCCGGCGCCCCACCACCCTGCCTCCGGAGTTCACCCCGACACCCGAGGCCCGGCGCCGCATGAAGCCCTCCGCGTCCAAGCTGGCCTTCGCCGCGGGCCCCGTGCCCCTGCGCACGCTGGAGGACGCCCGGGCCGGAGACGGCCTCACCCCGGACATCACCGGCGCCAACGCTCGCGCCTACGGCCTGCCCGCTCCCGAGCGCACGCCCGAGGAGGCCGCCGACATCTTCTGGCGCGTGGCCGCGGGCGCGGACTTCACCTTCTTCGAGCACTACCTCGCGGACGAAGCCGGCCACGCGCAGGACTTCGTCGCGGCCCATGCCGCGCTGGACACCTTCGACGCCTTCCTGCGCGCCGTGGTGGCACACCGTCCCGCCGATGCCCGGGTGATGGTGTGCAGCGACCACGGCAACGTCGAGGACCTGTCCACGCGAGGACACACCCTGCACCGCGTCCCCGTGCTCTACTTCGGCCCCCCCGCGCCGGACGTCGAAGGCTTCACCACCGTCGCGGACGTGGGGCGCGCGGTGCTGCGCTGGCTCGGGGTGGAGTGAGGCTCGTGACGAGGGGATGGATGCGAAGACAGGGGAGCCTCGGCCAAGCCCTGGTCCTGCTGGTGCTGGGCTTTCTCGCCGGCTGCTCCGCGCCGCGACGAACTACCATGGACGTTCCGACGGACGCCATGCGAAGGCCCGGCACGCCCACCGCCAGCGGAGCGCGCATCACCCTGGAGTTCCAGCCGCGAGACTCCGACGCCGCCACCCAGGTCCGCCTCGCCGTCGAACGCGCCCTGCCGCGCATGGCCCGCTGGGGCACCTTCGACGACTCCGTCGCCATCATCATCCACCCCAACCACGCCGCCCTGGAGCGCGCCGCCAACCGCCCGGACCATGACTTCCTGCGCGCGTGGGCCCGCTACGAGCAGATCGAACTCCAGAGCCCCCGCACCTGGACGCTCCTGGGCGCGGGTCAGGCCCAGGTGGACGAGCTGCTGTTGCACGAGCTCACCCACAGCCTGATGTATCAGGTGGCCTCGGACCGCCTGGGCTGGACGCGCAAACGCATCCCCCTGTGGTTCCGCGAGGGCATGGCCTCGTACACCGCCGAGCAGGGCTACCGCGTCACGTCCCTCGAGGACCTGGCCCGCTACTGGAGCACCCATCCCCGCGCGGACCCGCTGGCCCAGGCCGACACCCTCTACCGACGCGAGAGCGACATCGTCTACGGGGCCGCCCACCACGCCTTCACCTTCCTGGCCCGCCGCTACGGCGAGCCCGTGGTGCGGGGCATCCTCCACGCCATGAGCCAGGGGCCCGACTTCGCCGAGGCCTTCACCCAGGCCGTGGGCCTCTCCCCCGACACCTTCCTCCAGGACTTCCGCCGCTACATCCAATGGCGCGGATTCAAGGGCGGCCGGCAACTTCGCCTCGCGCCCCCTCCTACTCCGGAGCCGCTGGGCATCCCTCCCCCCACCTCCCCCTGAGTCGCCGCCACCACCTGTTGCCCGGTTGCATATTTCAAAAATGCACACTGGATGCAGAGAACAAACTGGTGGCACAATTTCGGCCGAGCTGAAATCCGCGCCACAGGTTGGGGAAGCCTGTGCGGGGACGGGAGGGGGTAATCAATGGCCGAGCAGCAGCGGAGCAGCCCAGCGCTGTCCGCCGAGGCAACGGACTCTCGGACACTGCTGGAGCGACTCCAGCAGTCCGCCGACGTCCTGGATCAACTCAGCGTGACGCGAGCCCCGGGGCTTCCCGAGGGCGCGCAGGTGACATTGCGCCAGGAAGCCGAGGCCCTACGGGAGATGCGCGGGGAGTTGGGGCTCCTGCTCAAGAGCTGGTCGCTGCTCACCGACACGTCCCAGAAGCTGCTCAACCTGCCACCCGACGAATTGGAGGCTGGCGTCCGCGCCGCGCTGGAAGTGCTTGGCCGGCAGATCGACGCGCAGCGCGGCTACGTCAACCTGCTCTCCGACGACGGCGAGCACCTGTCGGACTCCTACGAGTGGTGCGCTCATGGCATGCAGCCCCACGGACTGGCAACCCACCGGGGACGCTCCGTGGTGGACTTCCGCTGGTCGCTGGACGAGCTGCGCGCGGGCCGCATGGTGACGGTGACGGACGCGGCGAAGCTTCCCCTCGAGGCCACCGAAGAGCGGCGCCTCTGCGCACTGCTGTCCATCCGCTCCTACATCAACGCGCCGCTGCTGCTCGCGGGCAGGTTGATCGGCTGGATGGGGTTCGACGCCATGGACCAGCCGCGGGAGTGGAAGCCGGAAGAGCGGCACCTGATGCGCCTGACGGGCCACGTGCTGGTCAACGCGGTGGAGCGCAAGCGCCGGGATGCGCAGCTCCTCCAGGAGAAGGAGCGGGAGCAGCGCGCGCAGTCCCTCGGCATCCTCGCGGCGGGGCTGGCGCACGAAATCAACAACCCGCTCGCGTACACGGCGGGCAATCTCGAATACCTGCGCGAGCGACTGCCCGGCCCCAACGAGCCCACGGACGAGGAATGTCGCCAGGTCCTCGACGAAGCCCTGGAGGGCACGCTGCGAATCCAGCGCATCGTCGCGGACCTCAAGGCCCTCTCGGCCACGAGCGCCGAGGCCATGGAGCCGGTGGACCTCAAGGCCGTCACGGAGAGCACGCTCCGGATGGCGGCCAACCAGCTGCGCCACCGGGCGCAAGTCGTGCGCGACTACGACACCGTAGTGCCCCGGGTGCGTGGCACCGCGACGAAGCTGGGCCAGGTGCTGCTCAACCTGGTGCTCAACGCCGCCCACGCCATCCCCGACGGGCACGCCTCCCAGCATCGCATCACCGTCGCGTTGCGTGCCGAGGCCGACGAGGTGCGGCTCTCCATCAGCGACACCGGCTGCGGCATCGCCGCGGACGTCATGCCCCGCATCTTCGACCCGCTCTTCACCACGCGTCGCTCGGGCGAAGGCATGGGCATGGGCCTGGCCATCTGTCGCGACATCATCTCCGCGCTGGGGGGACGCATTGGCGTGAGCAGTGAGCCGGGCCAGGGGACCACCGTGGAAGTGTTCCTGCCCCGCGCGGAGCATGACGCCTTCGTCGCACCGCTCCCCCGGGTCGGCCCTCCGTCCCTGGGGCGACGCGTGCTGGTGGTGGATGACGAGCCTCGCGTGCTCGACTTGATGCGCAGGCTGCTGCGAGGCCACGAACTGGTCACCGTCGCCAATGGCCGCGAGGCACTGGCGCACCTGGGCCAGGACAGGGCCTTCGATGTCATCCTCTGCGACTTGATGATGCCGGAGCTGACGGGCATGGACGTGTACCACTCCGTCCGCGACACCTGGCCGGGGCTGCATGACCGCATCGTCTTCATCAGCGGCGGCGCGTTCACCCCGGAGACGAAGCGCTTCCTCCAGGAAGTGCGCAACCCGGTGCTCGCCAAGCCCTTCGAGGCGCAGCACCTGCGCGACATGGTGATGACGGTGGGCTCCGCGCGGCTCGATTGAGCGCCGGGCGGAGGCTCGCGACTCAGGGAGGCGACGGCTCCGCGACCAACTCCACGCGGCGGCTGCGCGCGAAGCACCCTGGAGTCCCGTCATCACACGGAGGCTGGTCCGCGCCGTGCGTCTCCAGCAGCAGGCGGCTTCCCTCCACGCCGAGCGCCTCGAGTCTCGCGGCCACGGACTGAGCGCGCCCCAAGCCCAGCGACGCGTTGACGGACTCGGTCCCCAGCACATCCGCGTGGCCTCGCAGCCGGACGCGCAGGCTCGGACGCTCACGGAGACAGTCCGCCGCGCGCAGCAGCGAGGCATCGCCCTCCGGGGAGAGTCGGGTGTCGAAGAAGGCGAAGAAGATGGGCTCCAGTTCGCAGGTGCCAGGAGGCTCGGCAGCAGAGGACACGGAGGCCGTGGCCACGGATTGAATGGGAGACAGCCGTCGAGCCTCCGCGAGCACCTCATCGACGACCCGCGCCGCCACGTCCTCCGGGAGCGGCCTGTTCGCAGCGGCGCCGTACTCGATTCCCACCACCGATTCCTGGGGCTGCCCCATGAGCAGGAAGGCGGGACGTTGTTGCCACTGCACGGTGACGCCGTCGCGCTCATACGCCGTGGAGGTGATGCGCACCGTATCGCCAGGCCGCGCGTCGAGCGTCACTCGCCCGCGCATCACGAAGCGATAGCCCTCCACGTACGAGAAGACATCCGAGCGTCCCTCGTACACCGTCGTCACGTCGAGCCAGTGCAACCCGAGCGGCAGCACATGCCGGGGGCCGCCCGACGCGCTCCGCGCGCCATCTTCTGGGGCCGATGGCAGGGGGCGTCCATCCAACGTGGACTCCACCGAGATGAGCTCCCAGTTACCACCCGGGCTCAGCCTGTCCTCATGCACCAACTCCAACGACGCTTCGCCCGTGGGCAGGGGCTCCGCGACTCCGACACCGCCCACGAGGAGCACGAACAGGACACCCAACGCCGACAGCAGACGCCTCGCGACACGACCTCCGTCACGAGACGTCGCACGACTCCACATGACGCCAGCCTTTGCTCGCGGCGCCATGCGGCGCAATAGACTCCGCGCGCCGCAACTTACGTCCCGGGCCGTCGCACGACTCCACGCAACGCCAGTCCTTGCTCGCGGCGCCATCCGGCTCCACAAACCCCTCGCAACGCGACCTCCGTCCCGGGACATCGCATGACTCCACACGACGCCAGTCCTTGCTCGTGGCGCCATCCGGCTCCACAAACTCCTCGCAACGCGACCTCCGTCCCGGGACATCGCATGACTCCACACGACGCCAGTCCTCGCTCGCGGCACGGCACGGTTTCTTCTCGGCGGTTCGCCCTCCGCGCCTGAATCAGCGGCCCGAGCCGACAACAGACGCCACACGACGCGGGCTCCCCTCAGGAGCACCGCGCCGCTCTCCGCCCATCCGCCCGGCGGTGCCGGACGTTCTTTGTGCCATGCCCCCCGCATTGGCGAATCAGGGCTTCTCGCGAGCCGGCGACGCCTGCAGGGTCGTCGGGCTGGGGAGGATGGGCGGACGGTCCTTGCCTTCAACGGCGCGCTGGAGCTCGATCTCCTGGAGCAGCGCCGCGGGCGCCACCGTGGACACGGGCACGTTGCCGCTCTCCGCGCCGCAGAAGCCGTTGAAGATGCCCCGCTTCTCACCGGTGGCCATGATGCGGTTCACCGCTGACAGCGGCGTGCCCACAATCTCCACGCCACGCACCAGCGACTCCTTCCCCGTCTTCACATCCACCCGGTACACCATGCGCGGAACCCCCTTGAAGGCCTGGTAGCCGTAGCTGGACGTGTTGGTGTTGCCCCCGGTGATGTCGCGGATGATGAGGCCATAGGGCTTGTTCTGCCGCTTCGCCTCGTCGATGAGCATCTGCTTCAGCTTCGCGTCGCTCACCTGCCGCGTGCTCTCCACCATCAGATTCGCCATGCGCGCCACCGGCTTCAGCGTGCCCTGGCTGCGCCCGTGTCCGTTGGAGTTGAGGAACCCATCCACCGGACGTCGACCCAGCAGGTAGTTTCGCAGCACGCCCTTCTCCACCAGCGTCACCCGCTGCCCCTTCACACCCTCTTCGTCATAGAGGTAGTACCCGTTGAGTGGCTCCCCGGCCAGTGCACGTTGGGACGGGTCATCGTGGATGGACAGGAACGCAGGCAGCACCAGCTTCCCGATCTGCCCCTTGAAGGTCTTCCCCTCGTTGTCCCCGTCCTGCCTGTCGCCCTCCAGCCGGTGCCCCACCGTCTCGTGGAAGAGCACGCCCGAGGCCTCCGGCGCGAGGATGGCGGGCCCCGAGTACGGGTCGATGGCGGGAGCCTGCCGCAGCGCGAGCAGCTCCTCGATGACCTTCACCGCCGCCGCGCGCACGCGCTCATCGTCCGGGAGCCCCGCCTCCGTGGGCGCGTAGAAGTCCCGCGAGTCATCCAGGAGCTGCCCATCCGGCGCCCGCGTCACCGCCGTGACATGGAGCCCGTACAACGTCTCCTCCGTCACCAGCCGCGTGCCCTCCGTGGACACGAACAGCCGCGTCACCTTGTCCGAGGTGACTCGGACCTCCGAGTCGAAGATCTCCGGATGCGCGTTGAACTGCGCGGACACCTCACGCGACAGCTTCACCCAACGCTCGCGGTTGAACGGGTTCGCCACCGGCGGCTGGACGAAACTGCTCGCCTTCTCCTTCGTGAAGGAGGCCGGACGCTTCGGGTCCTCCACCGAGTAGACGTCCTCGCCCTTCTTCTTCAGGAACTGGAAGAGCGCCGACTTGTACTTCTCGTCGGTGATGAGCCACAGCGCGGTGCGCAGCGCCAGCGGCGAGTCATCCAGCGGGCCTTCCTTGCGCGAGGTGTAGCTGGTGCCCTTGGTGGAGAAGGAGAACTCCAGCCCCTCCTCGACCGAGCTGTCGAAGGCATAGTCGCCCACCCGCGTGTCGACGTAGAGCCGACGCTCGCGGTAGCCGTCGTCCAGGAAGACGGCGCCATAACGCGCGGCCACGACCTCCTGCGCGTAGTCCTTGAGCTGGTAGCTCATGAAGTACGGCGGCTCGTGACTCTGGAGCTTGAGCTGCTGTTGGTTGCGCGACAGCTCGCTCGACATCGCATCGAGCAGCGTCAGTCGCGAGTCCTGCGCGGGCGTCGCCGCCAGCAACACGGCCGAGGCCGCCAGCAGGGGGAGAACGGGTCGGGTGAGGGAATTCACGGCCCCCACTGTACCCAAACCACCCCGCAAGACGAGCAGGTCCGCCGACCCCAGGTGCCCCTCCCGACACCTGGAGTCGTGGACCCCTGCCCGGAGGGTCGGCTTCCGGGCCCCTGCTTACGCCTTGGTCACCTTCTCGCGGCCCAGGGACACGCCCTTGGTCGCGTTGCGGGTGTCAATCACACACGACGAATTCGCCACCACCGCCGCGTAGTCGATGTTGGAGTGGTCCGTGAGGATGATGACGACGTCGTAGTCGCCCAGCTTCTCCGGCACCAACGGGACGGACTTCATCTCCATGTTGAAGCCGTGGCCCTTGTGCAGCTCGGGCACGTACGGGTCATGGTAGCTGATGTCCGCGCCCTTCTCCGCCAGGAGCGTCATGATGCGCAGGGAAGGACTCTCGCGCATGTCGTCGATGTCCTTCTTGTACGCGGCGCCCAGGCAGAGCACGCGCGCGCCGTTGAGCGTCTTGCGGCTCTTGTTGAGCGCTTCCATGGTGCGCTGCACCACGTAGTACGGCATCTGCCAGTTCACCTCGCCGGCCAGCTCGATGAACTTGGTGTGGAACTCGTACTCGCGCGCCTTCCACGTCAGGTAGAACGGGTCGATGGGGATGCAGTGCCCACCGAGCCCCGGGCCCGGGTAGAACGGCTGGAAGCCGAAGGGCTTGGTGCTGGCGGCCTGGATGACCTCCCACACGTCCACGTTCATCCGGTCGCAGAGCATCTTCATCTCGTTGACCATGGCGATGTTCACGCAGCGGTAGATGTTCTCCAGCAGCTTGGCGAGCTCCGCCACGCGGGTGGAGGACACCGGCACCACTTCCTTCAGCGCGCTGCCGTACAGCGCGGCCGCCACCTCGGAGCACTCCGGGGAGTAGCCGCCGACGATTTTGGGAATCGTCTTCGTGTTGAAGTTCTTGTTGCCCGGGTCCTCGCGCTCGGGGCTGAAGGCCAGGTGGAAGTCCACGCCCGCCTTGAGGCCGTTCTTCTCGAGCAGGGGCTTGAGCACCTCCTCGGTGGTGCCCGGGTACGTCGTGGACTCCAGGATGAAGAGCTGCCCCCGGCGCACGTGCGGCGCGAGCGACTCACCCGTCTGGATGATGTAGCTCATGTCCGGCTCACGCGAAGCCGTCAGCGGCGTGGGCACGCAGATGATGACGCAGTCCAAGTCCTTCGCCTTCGCGAAGTCGTTCGTCGCCTTCAGCTTGCCGGACTTCGTGAGCTCCGCCAGCGGCCCGCTGGGGATGTGCTTGATGTAGCTCTCGCCCTTCTCAATCTTGTCGAGTTTGCGCTTGTCGACGTCGAGCCCCAACACCGGGAAGCCCGCCTCCGCGAACGCCATACCCAAAGGAAGACCGACGTACCCCAACCCCACCACACCGACCTTCGCCTCCCGCCGACGAATACGCTCCAGCAGCGGGCTGCCGACCATCACCCTCATCGTCCTCACCTCTCCTGATGCGACGTGCCGTCAAGACGGTCACGCCCCGACCCGAAACTCACCTGAAGACAACCAACCACCTCAAACCCGTCGGAGGCTTCACCTGCCTCCGGAACTCCACCGTCATCGCCGGCACCACCCGCCCGTAGCCGGGTGAATACCCAGACGCCACCAGTCCAGACTCCAGTCCGCGCTCCAGCAGAATCCATGCGAGCGGCGCGCCCGCGGGGCCCAGCTCCACCACGAGGGGCTCGAACTCCAGCGGCTCCTCCGCCGCGCGCTGCGCCCGGGCGAGCACCTGCGCATCCGGCGTCACGCGCCGTGCCTGCTCGTCGGGGAGATGAAAGCGTCCAATGACTTCGTGCTGCCCGGTCCCGATGAAGCTGTCGCACCCCGCCAACGCGCGCTCGTGCCGGTTCAACCGGAACGTGCGCTCGATGCCCACCGGCGCGGGGAGCATGCGGTACCCATCATGACGGACACGCAATCTGTCCACGCTCGAGCCAGGAAGGAAGGCCACCACGCGCGCCTTCGCACCCTCGGGCAGCGCGAACAAACGCGCCGGGTCCAACGGGGCCTGCTCCACCCCATCCACCTGCACGGTGTTGTGCGCGGCCGTGCCACGAAACGCGTTCCGCATCGCCGGCTCTCTCGTGTACGAGCCCGTGCCAGGGTCGACGATGAGAGGACGGCCGCCCAGGTGCAACTCGAAGGACAGCTTGTCGTTGTGGCTGTGCCCGCCCACCCCGCGCTGCCCCTGCTTGCCCGCGCTCACCGTGACGACGGCTCCCGCGCCCCGCAGCACGTGGAAGCCTCCCTCGGGAAAGCTCACGGACAGAGGAGGCGCCGCGGGCGACAGCCGACGGTGACGCTCCAGGCCCGCCTGGCCCAGGAGCCACGCCGCCTCGTCCGGCGGCTCGCCGCCTCCCAGGCCCGCGTCTCCGAAGAGGGCCGCGCCCAGGCCCACCAGATAGCCCTGCTCCAGGTCGCCCCGCTCCCGCAGGGGGAAGACGCGACCGGAGTCGTTGTCACCCAGCTGCGGCGCCAGCCCCGTCTCCGAGCACCACGCGCGCACGGCATGGAACATCCTGCGCAGACGCGTCTCATAGGCCGTGCCCAGCGCCACGCCCGAGCCCCGCGCCACCAGCAGCGCCAGGGTGAACAGCTCCACCGACAGCCGGTGGTAGGGAATGGAGCCCTCGAAGGACGTGCCCTCGACGTGCACCTGCGCGGACATCTGCTCGCACAGGCCCGACACCGCCATCGACACCTGGCGCGACGTGTCCGGCAGTTGGGGGAAGAGCAGCCCCACCACGAGCAGGCCGACGTAGTTGGAGACCAGGTGGTTGTTGGGCACCGCGCCCCGGTCCTCGAGATGCGCCTCCACCCAGGACAGATGGTCCGCGAGCGAGCCCAGCACCGGCACCAGGAACTCCGGACGGCGCACCACGGCGGCATCGGAGAACATGACCAGCGCCTGCGCGAGATTGGCCGCGCGCAGCGCCACCTCCATGGCGCACGTCCAGTGGACGCCCTGCCCCACGGGATTGGCCTGCAGGAAGTCGAGCACCTGCATGGCGAAGGCGGAGGACAGCCTGTCTCGCTCGTCCGGTGACTTCTCCACCCAGTAGCCCTGGGCCAGCGCGATGGCGCTGTCGAGCCGCCCCATCACCCAGGGGTACTTCGGGTCATTCCCCTTCGAGTGGAGCGGCATCCGCTCCACGGGGGCCAGCGGATATCGGTGGCCACTGAGCGCGTCCAGCGACCAGTCCACCGGGCGGCCCTCACCAAAGGCGACGTGCGTTCCAAAGGCGTCCCATTCCTGACGGAGCGCGGCCTGGGCGCGGGCCCTGGCACGCTCACGCGCTCCGGGAATGGCCGCGAGCGCCTCCAGCACGGAGTCACGCTGGGACAGCTCACACCAGACACGGGAGGCTCGATTGCCGAGGGCTCTTTCCGCCAGCTCCTCCGCACGGGCCGCGCCGAAGGCTTGAAGCAGCAACACCTCATCGGTGCGCTCGCGCCTTCGATATCGCGCCTGCCGTGCCACGCCTTGCACTCGCCGCATCGCACTGAGGGCCAGGGCCCCCGGAGCGAGTCTTGCGATTGCCGCGTAGTAGTCGAGAGTCCCCATTCGTCCCTTCCGCCGCCCGTCGCAGTGGCCGTTAGCAAGGGTCCGGCCAAGGGGTGCGCGCGAGGAGTTGAGCGGGGTTGGGCGATCACCCTGCCCCGCGGGACAGTAAAAAGTCGGGAGCCCATCGGCGCACGTGGGTAAAGGATTGCCGGTAGGCGTCCCTTTCTTTGCCCTCCGTGGGCAGTGTTGCGCCGTGACCGAGGCGTGCCCATACCTCTGCGCGTGCAAGCCGGTGCTTGGAGTGGGCGGAGCGTGGACCCCACGCTCGACGCAGGGGTGGAGCAGGCGCTCGCGGCGGTGGCCGAGCGCGCGCTGCGCTGTGGCTCCCATGCGGGGATGGAGTTGCTGCTGCGCGAGACGCTCCGGCTGACGGAGGCCTCCGGCGCGGCCCTCTATGATGGGCGCACCTGCGTGGCCAGGGCGGGCACGGGCGTCGCCGGTCCATCGTCAGGAGGCGGACGGCTCCTGAAGGTGTGGCCCGAGCGAACAGGACGCTCGGACGGACAGGTGCTCGAACGGCTGTCCGCCTTCGCGAGCGCCCTGCTCGCCGCGCATGCCCGCGAGTCCGCCGCCGAAGCCCGCCACGCGCGCCTGTTGGCCTCACGACGCGAACAGGAACGCAACGCGGCCAGTTGGGAGCAGCGCCGCTCGCTCGCGGCACATGACCTGCGAACCCCGTTGATGGTCATCAAGGGCTACCTGGACATGATGATGAAGGGCACCGCCGGACCCTTGAGCGCGACGATGCAGCGCTATCTGGACCGGATGATGCGCTCGGCCCAGGACCAGCGGGCCCTCATCGACTTCCGGCTGGGACGAGGCAGCGCCACGGACCTGTGTCCACTGCTCCACTCGGCATTCGGCCCCGATACGAAGCGGGCGTCCCGGTGGAGTGTCGCGCTGGCGGTGCCGGACCGGGCGGTGATGGTGAAGGCAAGCCCGGCGCAGTTGGAGGCCTGGGTGCGAGCCCTGGTGCGCGGGCTCGCGTCGACGCATGCCACGTCCGTGACACTTCAACTGGAGTTGCTCGAACCCATGCGCTGCTGGCGACTGGCCGCCTCGACAGAAGGAGGACGCGAGCCAGGTGAGCGCCCGTTCATGTTGCTGGGAGAACTCACGCGGCGACTCGGCGGCAGCGTGCGCTCCCCTGCCCCGGGCGGACACCCGTGGGTCCTCCAGCTCCCGGCGGAGCTGGGACCTCCGGGAGCCTCCGGTTCCTGAGCGACTTCAGCGGGTCGGCAGGAGCTGCCGCACGAGTTCGAGCAGCTTGCCGCGCTCCACCTCGCGCTTGACGAGGTAGCCGTCCGCGCCCGCCTCGAGTCCCGCGGCGCGGTCCTCCGGACTGTCGAGCGAGGTGACGAGGATGACGGGCGTGGAGTGCAGCGTCGGGTGGGACTTGATGCGTCGGGCGAGCCCCACGCCATCCAGTCGCGGCATCTGCCAGTCACTCACGACGAGCTGACACGGCGTGCGCTCCAGGATGCCCCACGCTTCTTCGCCGTCGGCCGCGGTCACCACCGGGAAGCCGGCAATCTCGAGCAGCGACTTCATGGCGAAGCGCGTGGTGAGCGCGTCGTCGCACACGAGGATGCGCGGACGCCGCACCTCCGCCGCCATCGAGCGCGTCTCCGGCCGGGCCACCCGAACGAGCTCCGGCGCGTTGAGCACCGGCACCACGCGTCCGTCATCCAGCACCGCCGCGCCGGCGAGGTGCCGCACGGTTTGGAGATGTTTGCCCAGGGAGCGCACGACGATTTCCTGCTGCCCCACCACCTCGTCGATGGCGTACAGCACCTTGTCGCCGCCGACGACGATCAGCGCCGCCGTCTGCACGTTCCCCGACTCGATGGCCAGGGGAAGCCGGGGCAGGCCAATGGCCTCCGCCAGTGGCAGGAAGGTCAGCTGCGAGCCGTCCACGCGGGCCACCACGCGCCCCGCCACCGTGCCCACGTCCTCGGGCTTCAGGCGCAGCACGCGCTCCACGCTGTCGGAAGGAATGGCGGACACCGTCGTGCCCGTGCGAACCAGGAGCCCCAGCGCGGAGGCCAGCGTCAGCGGCAGGTCCACCGTGAAGCGCGTGCCCCGGCCGGCCCAGAACTCCACGTCGACGGAGCCCTGGAGCCGCGCCGCCATGGCCTGCACCACGTCCAGCCCCACGCCGCGTCCCGAGGTCGCCGTCACCTGCTCTCGCGTGGAGAAGCCCGGCTGGAACACCAGCCGCGCGGCCTGCGCGTCGGAGAGCCGGGCGGCCTCTTCTTCAGACAACAGCCCCCGGCGCACGGCCGTGGCGCGCACGCGCTCCGGTGACAGGCCGTAGCCATCGTCCTCCACCACCACGCCAATGCGCGCGCCCCGAGGCTCCACTCGCACCGTCAGGCGGCCCGTCTCCAGCTTGCCCGCGGCACGCCGCTCCACCGGAGACTCCAGCCCGTGGTCGATGGCGTTGCGCACCAGGTGCAGCAGTGGGTCCTTGAGCGCATCGAGGATGCGCCGGTCCAACCGCACATCGCCGCCGGTGAGCTCCAGCGCCACGTCCTTGCCCAGTCGCGTGGCCACCTCGCGCACGGTGCGGCGCAGCGGCTCCAGGAGCTGGGACGCGGGCACCATGCGCAAGTCGCGCAGGTCATCGCGCGCCACCTGCGCCACCAGCGCCAACTGCTCGCCGTCGCGGTGCGCCTCGCGCGACACCTCCAGCAGACGCTTTTGCATCGTCCGCATCAGCGCCACGCCGGAGCGCAGCGACTCCAGCGCCGGCCCGCCACCCGCCAGCGTGAGCTGCGACGACGCGCGCTCCAGGTGTCGCAGCACCTCGTGCGTCCCGTCCGACAGCGCGCGATAGCCCTCGGAGCGTCGCGCCTGCTGCGCGCGCCCCGCCACGAGCAGCTCCACCTGGAGCGCCAGCGACTCGAGCGTCTTCACCGCCACGCGCACCGTGTGGTCGGCCGTGGTGCCTCGCACCTCCGGCTGCGGCGCGGTCGTCTGCGCGCCTGGGGTGCCCGAGTCAGCGGGAGTCGGCGCGGGCACGGCACGCAGCGCATCCACCGTGCGCGCCATGTTGCCCTGCGCCCCACCCTCTTCCAGTTGGGCCCGCAGCTCCACCAGCGTACCGGCCACGTCGGAAGCGGCCAGACTCGCCGCGTCACCTCCGGGCTCCATGCGCGCGAAGCCCAGCGCGGCGGACTCGGCCAGCGTCGCCAGTCGCGTGGCGCCGGACTCCTGCGCCGCGCCTCGCAGCGTGCGCGCCCGCTCCATCGCCTTGCGCACGACGGCCGCCCTGTCCGGGACGTCCGGAGAGCAGAGCGCGCCGAGCGAGGCCTCGAGGAAGTCCAGCGCCTCCATCCCCTGGGCGGACAGGCCCGAGGCCACCGTCGTCGACTGGGGAATGGAGACGTCGCGCCCCAGCAGCTTCAGGAGCGCGCTCAGGCCCTCCACCTCGGGAGACTGGCCGGCGTCACCCCGGGCCATGGCCGCTTCGATGCCGGACAGGCCGCGCAGCATGGACTCCACGGCGGCGCGAGGCAGGCCCGTATCCGGCTCGATGTGGGTCAGCCCGTCTTCGATGGCGTGCACCACCTGCTCGATGTCGTCCAGCCCCAGGCTCGCCGCCGAGCCCTTGAGGCTGTGCACCAGTCGCTTGAGCGAGGGCAACAGGTCCGCCTCGCGCTCGCGAGCCGGGCCCTCCAACCCGAGCACCTTCGCTCCAATGGCTTGGATCTGCTCACGCGTCTCCGCGGAGAACACCGGCCAGATGCTGCGCAAGAGCTGCGGGTCCATGTCGCGCCTCTATTCCCGCGCCTGGCCGGCCGGGCCTCCGAGCTGCTCCAACTCCAGCACTGTCAGCCGGTCCGGAGTCAGGTACAGGAAGGGTCCCGGCGGGGGCTCCGAGAGCTCGGACTTCGGCAACTCCTTGCGGCCCTCCACCAACTCCGCCGCCAGGCCGAACGTCTCCTCACCGACCTCCACCACCACGATTTTTCCCAGGTCCGACATGCCGCCGCCCTCCAGCCCGAGCAACTGGCGGAGGTCCAACACCGGCACCACCCGCGAGCGGCTGGCCAGCGCGCCCAGCACATGCGGCGGCGCACCGGGCAACGGGGAGATGCCACGCGCTTCCAGCACATGGTCCACATGCTCGATGCGCACCGCGTAGCGCTCGCCTCCCACCTGGAAGGCGAGCACCGACAGGACCTCGTGGTGCTCCTCGTGACGAGATTCGGCCAGGGCGCGCGCACGGGCGCCGAGCACCTCGCGGCGCTTGTCCGCGCTCACCCCGGGCGCGTGGGAAACGTCGAGCTGGGGCTGGGGGCCCAAGGAGTCGTTCACCTTGACCTCGTCACTCGGCATGCGGGCATCACCGGGTCTTCGCGGGCAGCTTCAACATGTCACTCACCTTCGAGCGCAGGTCATCCACCGACACCGGCTTGTTGAGGAACGCATTGGCACCCACCAGTTTGCCCTTCTGGCGACTCGCGTCGTCCTTCAGGGAGGTGAGCATCATGAAGGGAATGTTGTGCAACTGGGTGTCCGCGCGGACGGCCGCGCACAGGGCGAACCCGTCCATCAGCGGCATCTGCACGTCGGAGATGATGAGATCGGGCTTGAGGTCTCTTGCCTTGCTCAAACCCTCCACGCCGTTGGGCGCGTCGAAGAACTCCAATCCCCATCCCATCAGGTAGACCTGGAGCAAGTTGGTGATGGTCCTTGTGTCCTCGACGATGAGGACCTTCAAGGCCTGTCGTGACGTCGCCACGTTCGCGTTCATAGCTGGTACCTACCCACCAGGTCCGAGAAGCGCTTCGAGAGATTGGTCAGGTTTCCAGCCACCTGTTCGATGCGTCGCGTCCCTATGACGGAGTCTCCCATGGCGGACGTCAGCTCGCCCATCGCCGCGGCGATTTGCTCGACGCCAATCGTCTGCTGCCGGGTATTGCCGGCGATCTGTCGGGCCGCTCCGGACGACTCGCGAATGACTTCGGACAGTCCGAGGATGGCCGAGCCCGCGCCGCGCGCCAGCTCCATCGCGGCCTGTGCCCGTCGGCTCCCTTCTTCCGTCGCGCTGACGGCCGCGCGCGTTCCCTTCTGCACTTCGTTGAGCAGTCCGCGCACCTGCTCCGCGGCCAGTCGGGACTGCTCCGCCAGGGTGCGCATCTCGGTGGCCACCACCGCGAAGCCGCGCCCGTGTTCACCCGCCTTGGCCGCCTCGATGGAGGCGTTGAGCGCCAGCAGGTTGGACTGTTCAGCGACGTCCTTCACGGTGCTGATGATGTCGCCAATCTGAAGGGTGCGCTCACTCAGGTCGGTAATGGACAGGGCGATGGCCTTCACCTGCTCGCCCAGCTTCTCCATGCCGGCCACGCTCTCCGAGACGACCTTCTGGCCCTCGGTGCTGAGCACCTCCGACTTCTGCGTCTGGGAGATGACGGAGTCCGCGTAGGCGGTCGCCTGCTTGGACGTCTGGGCGATTTCGGCCACGGTGGTGCTCGTCTCGCTGATGGCGGACGCCTGCTGGTGCGCCATGGCCGACTGCTGCGTGGACGTGGTCAGCACCCCGACGGCTTCCTTCTCCATCGCCGCCGCCGCGCCGCGCAGGTCTTCCAGCAGGTGCGCCAGGCCCTCGGACATGGCCGCGAAGCTGCGCGACACCTCGCCAATCTCATCCGAGGCCACCGTGTCGAACTGCTGGCGCAGGTTGCCGCCCGCGATGCCCGACGCCGCGCGCGCCAGCCGCTCCAGCGGGACGACGAGCAGGCCCGACATGAACCATGACGCCAGCAGGCACGCGGACAGGATGAAAAGGCCGAGCACCAGGGTGAAGCGGGTGGTGCCCTTCAGCGCGTTGGTGAGCGCCTCCTCGTGGAGCGCCACCTGCACGGTGCCCACGCGGCGGTTGGAGCCCCCTTGCGGCGCGAGCACGGGCACGGTGGACTCCAGCACCGACTCGCCGTGGATGACGAGCCTGCGCTCCACCGCGTCCTCGCCCTCGGCGGACGCCTGGTCCGCGCCCGCGAAGCGCTCCGCGGCGACCTCCGCCAACAGCTCGCCCTTCGCATCGCGCACCAGCACGTAGGCCACGTCGGGCACGTGGCGCAGGACGCCGTGCGCCGTGGCCTGGATGCGGCTTGCGTCCTGGTTGGCCACCAGCATGGGCGCCAGCGTCCTGGACAGCTCCGAGCTCACCGAGCGCGAGCGCCGCGCCAGGTCCTCCCGCTGCGCGCCGCTCATCTGCACCCAGAAGGCGAGGATGAGGATGCCGGCCACCAGCACGCCCGTCACGCCCGTCACGGCGACAATCTTGAAACGCAGGCTGAGGCGTCCCACCGCGAGCCGTCCCGGCAGCGTCAGCTTCGTCTCTTTGTCGTCCACGTTGCCTCCCACCGGTGAAGGACGCGCGCCATCAGCGCACACCCTGCCAGCCGGACTGCGTTCTTGGAGCCAGGGCCTGTCGCAGGCCTCCGGCGGTCATCGTTTCCACTCCGCGCAACGGCTGCTCGTCGTCCAGCCCCTCGAGCGCGCGCAGCGCATTCTGTCGTGCGCGCTCCGCGTCCTCGGGCCGGTCCATGCGCCCATAGAGCGCCACCAGCGTCGCGTGACCGAGCGCCAACCTCGGGTCCAGATACAGCGCCTTGCGCACCGCCTCCACCGCCCCGTTCAGCTCTCCGCGCCCTTCCGCCACCATCGCCAGCAGCAGGTACGCCTCCGGCACCAGCGCCTTCGCGGCCTCACGCGCCAGCGCCTCCGCTTCCTCGAACTGTCCGGCCCGCGCCGCATCCACCGCGCGCGCCATCGGGTCCTTGAGGGCGGAGACGGGGGGCGTCGCCGCCTGGGCCACGACGACGGGCTTCGGCGGAGGCTCCACGGGGGGCGGAGGACGAGGCGGCAGCGCTCGCGCCGCGGCACGCAGGGCCGTGGCGGCGTCGCGAACAGCGCGCGGAGTCGGCGGCGCGGGACGCGTCCATCCGGGAGGAGGCACCCTCAGCGCCACGCTGCCCTCGGCGTCCACCGCCTCCAGGCCCAGCCCGTTGGTGAGGGGCACCTCGGCGGGCGAGACGAAGAGCAGCCCCCCCGGCGCGAGCACGGAGACGAAGTGCTCCAGCACCCGCCGCACCAGCTCCGGTGGGAAGTAGATGAGGACATTGCGGCAGAAGATGGCGCTCGGTGCGCTCAGGGGTGGCGGCTCCGTGGCCAGGTTGTGGCGGCGGAACTCCACCATACGCCGCACCTGGGCCACGACGGAGAGCTGTTCGCCCCGAGGCTCCAGGAAGCGCCGCTCCAATTCCGGCTCGATGTGGCGCAGGGACCAGGGGCCATACAGCCCGTCCCGCGCGCGCTCCAACGCCCGGCCCGACACGTCCGTGGCCAGCACGCGGAACTGCCCCTCCGGCACGCCCGCCGCGAGCAACGCCATGGCGATGCTGTAGGGCTCCTCGCCGCTGGCGCAGCCCGCGCTCCACACCTGGAAGAACGGGCCGGCCTGGGGAAGCGCCAGCCTCGCGAGCGAGCGAAGGTGCTCCGGGTGACGGAAGAAGTACGTCTCGCCGATGACGGCGTACTCGATGAAGGTCTCCACCGCCTGCGCGTCCCGCCGCAAGAGGCCGCGCAGGAAGGACTCGGGCTCCAGGCCGCGCGACTCAGCGGAGCGCGCCAGCGCCGTCTCCAATGAGCGTCGCAGGCTGTGCGCGAGCGTCAGGCCGCAGGCGGCCCGGAGGACCTCCTCGACCTTCACGAGCGTCGCGTCATCGAGGACGGCCTCGCTCACGTCTCCTCCGACCCCACCAGCACCGCGGAGATGCGCAGCAGCGGGCGAATCCCCTCGGGCGTCCGGCACAGGCCCGCCATCAACCCGGTGCCATCCCACGGCAAGGCCACGTCACCATCCGGAGTGCCCTCCACGAGCACCGGCGCCTCGACGAGGTCGCGGACCCTGTCCACCAGCACGGCGACCGGCCGAGCGCCCTTGCAGATGACCAGGTGCGCATCCAGCGCCGGCTCGCGCGTCACGCCCAGCAGCACGGCCAGGTCCACGGCGACGGCGGGGCTTCCTCTGTAGATGAAGGTCCCCGCGACATGAGGGGGGGCTCCCGGCAGCGGCTCCAGCTCCACCAGACGGACCACTTCCTGGACCGCGTCCGCCACCAGCAGCGCGCTGGTGCCCGCCGCGTCCAGGGTGAGATAGAGGCCCGGCAGTCGCAGCTCTCCCGACAGGGAGACCAGTTCCTGGCGCAGTCGCGCCTGCTCGACCTCCAGCGCGCCAAGACGCTCCTGAACGGAGGCGCGGCGAAGCTGTGCATCCACGACGGGGGAGTTGGGGGTGTCTGCCATGGGGGGCGTCCCCGCCCGCTTCAGCCCTGGCGCGCGGGTGGACTCACGGTAGTCCGGGCCGTGAAGGAGTTCAATGCGGGGTGAAATGGACCGTCCCACACCCGACGGCCCAGGTGTGTGCTGTCAGCCGCCTTGGTACGTCGTGGATCCGCGAGGCCGGGAGTGCGTCCGGAAGTGGAGATATGGTTTGATGCGTACCCGGCACACTCCTGGAGAATCCATGTTGCTTGTAGTCAGGGGGTACGAATGATCAAGGGCGACTCGCCGAACCCCGAGACGCCCGCCGCGACGGGCGCGGATCCGCTCATCGGCCGGACCCTGAACGGTCGATTCAGCATCCTGGATCCCCTGGGCATCGGCGGCATGGGAAAGGTCTACCGAGCCCTCCAGGCCCCCCTGGAGCGAGTCGTCGCGCTCAAGGTCCTCAACCCCAGCTACTCCAGCACCCGGGACCCCGGCTTCCAGAAGCGCTTCCTGCGCGAGGCCTCCCTCACCTCGAAGCTGCGCCATCCCAACACCGTCACCGTCATCGACTACGGGCAGACGGACGATGGCATCTTCTACATCGCCATGGAGTACCTGGACGGCCGCACGCTGGCCCAGGTGCTCGGGCAGGTGGGGCCGCTGTCGTGGTCGCGCGCCATCGCCATCACCCAGCAGATCTGCCGCTCGCTGCGCGAGGCGCACAGCCTGGGCATCATCCACCGGGACCTGAAGCCCGCGAACATCATGCTGCTCAACGAGCAGGATCAGGACCTGGTCAAGGTCCTGGACTTCGGGCTCGTGAAGTCGGTGGCCGAGCCGCAGGAGGGGCAGATCGCCCCGGAGATCACCCAGAACGGCACGTTCCTCGGCTCGCCGCAGTACATGGCGCCGGAGCAGGCGCGCAACGCGACGGACGCGCGCAGCGACGTGTACTCGCTGGGCATCGTCCTCTTCCAGATGCTGATGGGGCGCCCGCCGTTCATCGCGCGGGACCACATCGAGCTCATCTTCGCTCATTACAAGGAAGCCCCGCCCACCTTCCAGCAGCTGCGCCCGGACATCGCGGTGCCGCCGGAAATCGAGGCGGTGGTGCGTCGCTGCCTGGAGAAGGACCCGGCGCGTCGCTTCCAGACGATGGACGAGCTGCTGGAGGGCCTGCGCGAGGCGAGCATGTCCGCGGGCGGCAACAGCGGCATCTTCAAGCGCCCCGGTGGCGCGACGACGACGGGCCCCTACCCCTCCCCGCTGTTCTCCAGCGCCGGCAGCTCGGGGACGGACTCTGGTGACACGCTCGCGGTGGACATCAGCGTGGAGGTGCCGGTGGCCGTCCAGCGCGCCCGTCAGCGCACGCTGGCCATCGGCGGACTGGGCGGACTGGCGGTGGCGGGACTCGTCGCCGTGGGCGCCGTCTTCTTCATGAGCAACAAGGACCCCGTCAAACCGCCGGAGACGAAGCCGGAGGCGGTGGCGCAGGCCCCCGTGCAGGCTCCGCCCACGGCGCCCGCGCAGGAGGCGCCCATTCCGGCCGGCGCGCACAAGGTCCGCTTCAAGCTGATGAGCCAGCCCAGCGGCGCGCGCGTCTTCTACCGGGGCAAGGAGCGCGGCACGACGCCCTTCACCCTGGAGCTGCCGGCGGGACAGGACGGCTCCATCACCGTGGAGCTCACCTTCGCGATGGAGGGCTACCAGATGGAGACCGTCGTCACGGGCGGCTCCGGTGACGTGGTGCTGTCGCAGAAGCTCCAGAAGCGCCGGGGTGGCGCGGGTCGGGGCGGTGGCGTGGAGGTGGCGTCCGTCTCCGCCGCCACGGACGAAGTCGAAGTGGCCGAGCCCGTGGCGACGCCGGGTGGAATGTCCGCGCCGGTGCTGCTCTCGCCCACCCAGGCGATTGCCGCCGAGCCGGCGGCTCCGCAGACCGCGGGCGGCGTGGGTGCGGCGGCGGCGACGCAGGCCAAGGGCGTGTCGGGCGGGCTGGCGGTGCCGGTGCTGCCCACCGCGGCGCTCGCCTCCGCGCGCGGCGACGTGCTGCCCTACAACGAGGACATGTCCCGCCCGGAGATGGTCGACCAGAGCAAGGACCTCGTCTACACGCGCGAGGCGATGGCGGCGAAGGCCGAGGGCGTGATGATTGTCCGCTGCACCATCACCACCAAGGGCCGCGTGGAGAAGTGCCGCGTCATCAAGTCCGTCACGTACATGGAGAAGCCGGTGCTGGATTCGCTCCAGTCCCGCACCTACAAGCCCATCATGTACCAGGGCCATCCGGTGAACGTGGACTACACCTTCAGCATGCGGTTGGTCGCGCCGCGCCGCTGAGGTCCGCGCGACTCGCCGGGCCTTGGGCGTCGCGCGCTCAGGGCCCGGTGGAAGGCACCACCGGAGGCGCGGGCGGCAAGGACATGGCGCCCCCTCCGGACGGAACACCCCAGCTCACCACCGGCCAGCCTCGCTTCCGGGCCTCGCGCTTCAGCCGGTGGTCGGGATGCACGGCCACCGGCCGCCCCACCACCTCCAGCACGGACAAGTCCGAGTACGAGTCCGTGTAGAAGGCACACGCGGCCAGCGGCACGCCCACTTCGCGAGCGTAGCCCTCCGCGTACGTGAGCTTGCCCTCGCCGAAGCAGATGGGCCCCAGCGGACGGCCCGTGTGCAGACCTTCGGCATCCACCTCGAAGCGGTTGCAGAGCACCGCGTCCAGCCGCAGCTCGCGCGCCACCCACTCCGACAGGTAGCCCGACGAGGACGTCAAGAGCGCCAGCCTGTCACCGGCGCGGCGGTGCTCCTCCACGGCGACGAGCGCACCCGGGCGATAGAGCGACCGCACCGTCTGCTCGTAGAAGTCCGCGGTGCGCTGCTGGATGGGACGGGCCCGCGAGCCCGCGAGCAGAGCGACCGCGCGCTCCAGCGCGTCCCGCATGGACACGAAGCCCAGGTGGTAGCGGGCAATCCACAGGCTCGCGCGCACGGCCTGCCACCGGGTGATGTGCCCCAGCTCCAGCTCGCGGCGGACCCACAGCGAGCCGGAGTTGGCGGCAATCAACGTCTTGTCGAGGTCGAAGAAAGCGACAGCCACGCTCTTCGTTCTAAGTCCGCTCGCGTGTGGACGCAGTGCCATCCCGACGTCCGCCCGTCCGCCGCCTCCCGCGCAAGAGCGCCAGGGCAGCCAGCCAGGCCCCCATGACACCCGCGCCAGGAGCGGCGGCGCAACCGGTGCCCCGCCCGTCCGCCAGGAGCACGATGCCCGCCTCCGCGCGCATGAGGCACTGATTGGGTGGAAGGCCCCGGGGATAGATGGAGCAGAAGCCGGCGGCGGAGCCCGCGTCGATGATGCGCTTGCGCGTCTCGCCCGGCGGCGCGGTGGGCTCCATGGTGGCTCCGGAGATGGGCACGTGGTCCAACCCCACGACGTGGCCAATCTCATGCGTCATGGTGTTCTGCAGGTCCGTGGCCACGCAGTTCGTGGCCGGGACGCCCAGGCACGGCGGCGAGTCCACCGTGGTGAAGAGGAAGCCCGTGCTGCCTCCGGGCTGGGACGCGTTCAGCTCGATGTCCGAGTCGAGCACCCGGCCGTCGGTGAAGCTGAACGTGGAGGTGGTGAGGCCGATGGTGCCATCGCCGTGCTCCCAGCACGTGTACTGGTTTCCGCACGTCTCCGCGTCCCAGCACGGGTCGTCCGCCGCGACGACGTCATCACACGACGTCTCGCGGAACGTGACGATGTTGTAGTTGGCGAAGGGCCGCTCCTGGTCGTAGCCCACGACCACGGGAAGGCTCCAGTCGTCACCGCGCTTGAAGGCGTAGTCGCTGCACGTCTTCGACACCTGTCGCCAGGACTCGAAGGACGCCTCGATGGCGGCGACCTCGGTGTCCCCTGGCGTGCGCGCGCTGCCGTCCGCGTCCAGGTGGTAGATGTACTCGCGCACCGGCCACAGCAGGCACAAGGGCCTGCCGGGAACGACGGTGCGACGATAGGGGAACTCCTCCTGCGCCAGGGCGGGCGAGGAGGCGAGGAGCACAAGCCCCAGTAGCCACCGCACGCTCATGAGCGGCCCTCCCGCGCACGACGTCGCCGCCACAGCACCCAGGCCATCAGCGCGGGGCCGAGCGACGAAGCGCCTGACGCGGAGCAGCCCCCACCCTTGGGTCCCAGCTCGTCGTTCATCACTGGATGCAGACACGCCTGACTGGCGCCGCCCTTGGCGTAGACGGAGCAGACGAAGTCGCGGGAGCCGGAGTCGATGGTCCGCTTGGACACTTCTCCGGCCTGAGCGCTCGGGAACATCGTGGAGCTCGCGAGGCGCGTGTGGTCCAGGCCGACGAAGTGACCAATCTCGTGCGTGGCGGTGTTCTGCACGTCGGTGGAGACACAGTTCGTCGTCACGGGAGGAAAGCAGGTGGGCCCATTCGCCGTGGTGAAGACGTACTGGCTCGCGTTGAAGGAGATATCCGAGTCGTAGATGATGCCCGAGCGCTTGTCGTACGTCGTCAGGGTGATGGCGAGGGTGCTCTCGTCGTCATCCCAGCAGTCGTATTGATTGCCGCACGTCTCCGCCTTCCAACACGCGTCCGTGGCCGCCACCAACGCGCTACAGACCTTCGTGCGGAAGAGCACCACGTTCTGGTTCTGCTGTCCGCGCAGATAGCCCGCCTTGCGCTCGTCGATGACGGGGCCCTGCCGCAGCGTCAGGTTGCCGCAGGCGGCGAAGATGTCCTCCCAGCTCTGGAAGGCGACGCGGATGGCCTCGAACTCCGTGTCGCTCGTCGTGTCCGGATTGCCGAAGCTGCTCTGGTTCCAGGTGATGCTCGGCTGCGTCCAGTACAGACACTGGGTGGCGTCATCGCCCGGGGTCACCCGACTGCGGACATAGGGGTCGAACTGTCCCAGCACGAGGACCGCGAGCAGGGTTGCCGCGGGCGTCACGGCGCCGGCTCCGTCAGCGCAGCGCGGATGGCCGCCTTGAGCTCCGCGAGGGTCCTCGGCTTCTCCACTACCGTGCTCGGCTGACGCGTGACGGGGTCCAGCAGGAGCGCCTCCGAGGGCTCCGGGACGGCCATCGCGGGCTTGCCCGCCTCCTCGCGCACCACCTGATACTTGCCCTGGGCCTGACCGGAGAGACGGAAGGCCTGCGTGCCGCGCTTGCGCAGGAAGATGACGACCTCCTCGCCCGTTTTGAACGATGCGAGCCCGTGCACCACCTGTCCGATATCGCCCACCTGACCGCCGGGCTGCGTCACGAGCACCGTGCCCCCAGGCTGTCCCTTGAGCGGCTCCTTCACCTCGACTTCGACGTCGGTGACGATGCGCCGACCATCACCGCTCCATCGGCTCTCCACTCGACGCACGACCCCGTGAATGACGGCGTCCGAGTCCCGGGAGAGCTGCGACAGGTCCACCCGGAGCTGCGTGGTGGCGGCCGCGGGCAGGGCGCCCAACAGCGCCACCGTCACCATCCCCATGCGAAATAGCTGACGAATCGACATACGCTTTCTCTCCTCGGCGCGCACCATACCTCAGCGTGCCCATCCGCGTTGACCCCCTACCGCCTCCCTGCTAATCCGCGCGCCCGTATGCCCACTGCCCCACGCGTCCGCTTCGCTCCCTCGCCCACCGGCTACCTCCACATTGGCGGTGCCCGTACGGCGCTGATGAACTACCTCCAGGCCCGGAGGTTCGGCGGCACGTTCATTGTTCGCATGGAGGACACCGACCGCGTGCGTTCCACCGCCGAGTCGGTGCAGGCCATCCTCGACGGGTTGGTGTGGCTGGGCATCGACTGGACCGAGGGCCCTGGCAAGGAGGGCCCGCACGCGCCCTACTTCCAGACGCAGCGCCTGGACACCTATCGCGAGCACTCCCAGCGGCTGCTCGCCGAGGGCAAGGCCTACCGCTGCTACTGCACGAAGCAGGACCTGGAGGCCCAGCGCGAGTCGATGGAGAAGTCCGGCGGCTTCTACAAGTACCCGGGCACGTGCCGCGACTTGAAGGGTCCTCCGGCGGGCCGTCGCGAGGAGGAGGCCGTCATCCGCTTCAAGATGCCCTCCACCGAGGGCACCGTGTCGTTCGACGACAAGGCGCTGGGTGTCATCACCAAGCCGTACTCGGACCTGGACGACTGGGTCATGCTGCGCGCGGACGGCATCCCGCTCTACAACTTCGGCTGCGTCATCGATGACCACCTGATGGAGATCACGTTGGTGGCGCGCGGGCAGGAGCACGTCAACTCCACCTTCCCGCAGCTGATGCTCTACCAGGCACTGGGCTGGCAGCCGCCCGAGTTCGCGCACCTGCCGCTCATCCTCGGGCCGGACCGCGAGAAGCTCTCCAAGCGCAAGCACCCGGAGGCGGATGTGATGCTGCACAAGCGCACCGGCATCATGCCGGAGGCGCTGAGCAACTTCGTCATCCGCCTGGGTTGGAGCCACGGCAACGACGAGGTCATCACTCGCGAGCAGATGGAGGAGTGGTTCGACTTCTCCGATGTCGGCACGACGTCCGGCGTGTGGAACCCGGAGAAGCTGCTGTGGCTCAACCAGCAGTGGATGAAGCTTCTGCCGGAGGCCACCGTCGCCGAGCGACTGGTGCCCTTCCTCGAGGCCAAGGGCTTCCAGGCGAAGGGCGACTCGCGGCTGGTTCCGCTGGTGCATGCGCTCAAGGAGCGCGCTCGCACGCTGGAGGAGATGGCCACCACGGCGGCGCTCTACTTCGGCACCGGCGTCACGCTCGACGAGAAGGCCGCGGCCAAGCACCTCGTCGGTGATTCGCTCGTGCTGCTGCGCAAGGTGCGCGACGGCGTCGCCGCGCTGTCCGAGTGGACGGTGGAGTCGCTGGACGGCGTGGTGAAGGCCGTCAGCGAGTCCTCCAGCGTGGGCATGGGCAAGGTGGCGCAGCCGGTGCGGGTCGCCATCACCGGCAACACGACGAGCCCGGGCATCGGAGAGACGCTGCTGCTCGCGGGGCGGGACGAGGCCCTGCGTCGCATCGACGCCGCGCTCACGCGGGGCGGGTGACGTACCGCCCGACGAAGCGGTGGACGTCCGCCGCTTCGGCACCTATCTTCACCACCCATGATGCGTGCACTTGACACCATGAAACGGCATTTCTATAAGGCGCGCCCGCTCGGTGCGGCGCTGTGTGCGCTCTGGGTGGCGGGGGCGAGTGCCGACGTGGTCAGCGGCGCGCAGCTTCCGGACGGTGCTCAGAAGGTGGGGGAGAATCGTTACAGGGTGCCGAAGGACTTCGAGGCGACGCTGGACTACTACCGCTCGGTCTACTCGACGAGCAGCTATCCACGACGGCAGATCGTCAACCAGCCGGGCGTGAAAGCGGTCCACATCACCAACCCCTCGGGGAAGAACTTCGCGGGGCTGAATATTTACGAGGCGAACGAGGAAGTTCGCATCTACATCGTCCCGACCCAGCAGGCGGTCAAGCCGGTGAAAAAGCCGGAGACGAAGTCGGGGAAGAAGAAGTAGAAGTCGCAGCAGCAGCCGCCCACCGAAGTTGTTGCAGTCGCTGGGCGGTGTTGGTAGTAGAGGCAGCCGCAGTGATTGGGGAATCGTCTAACGGCAGGACAGCAGACTCTGACTCTGCTTATCTAGGTTCGAATCCTAGTTCCCCAGCTCGCAGCACCGCAGTCCGCAGCACCTCAGGAAGCTCGAAATCAGAAGGTTGACGAGAGCAAAACGAGAATGTAGGAAGCAGCAGCAGAAACACGGTGGTTGCAGCGAAATGTCGGCCCTGTCGTCTAGCGGTTAGGACGGAGCCCTCTCACGGCTCAAACTCGGGTTCGAATCCCGGCAGGGTCACTCCGACGCCGCCTTCTGAAAAGAAGGCGGCGTTTTGTTTTTCCGGGGCACGGTGGCTCGCCATGCGGACGTTGCAGGAGCTGCTCGACGCAACCTCGCCCGCCTTGCCCCTCGTGCAGGAGTGGCTCGCCTCCGCGAGCAGCCCCGTCGAGGTTCTGCCTCGGGATGAAGTGGCTGCGGGCGAGGTGCTCCAGCAGCTTCAAGTGACGACCCGCTCCACCTTGGGCGCGGTGGCCTATGAAACAGGTGGGTTGCTCGTCGACCAGGGCTGGCTCCGAGTCCTGGGCAGCGGTGGTGTGCGGATGCGCGGGAGCCTGGCGAATTGGAATGCCCTGGGCGCGCATCTGGCGGTGGCACCGACGCAGGGGATGCTGCTCGTCGCCCACGACGTCCTCGGTGGCCACTTCGCACTCGACGGCGGGGCGCTCGGCGAAGGACGTGGCGGCGCGTTCTACTTCGCCCCCGACTCGCTCAAGTGGGAGGACCTGGGACGCGGCTACTCGGACCTGCTCGCCTTCTTTCTTGGAGGAGATCTCTCCGAGTTCTACGGCGCGTACCGCTGGTCCGGCTGGAGCGAGGATGTCTCACGCCTCTCCCCGGATGAGGGTTTCTCCCTCCACCCTCCGCTATGGACAGCGGAGGGCAAGGACCCTGCCCTCGTGTCTCGGCGCGCGGTCCCCATGACGGAGTTGCTGAACGTCCAGCTCGAGTTCGCGCGGCAGCTCGACGGCACTGCCCCCTGAGGGCGCTCGCGTCCCGTCGCCTCCCCTGCTGAACCGACTCAAGCCGACGGCGTGGGGATGCTCCGACGGAACACGGAGAGCGCGGCGGCGAGCCGGTCCTGTGCCCGCTGCACGCCCCGGCGCAGGAGCAGCATCCGCACCTTCTCCGGAAGCGCGCTCGCGCCCTGCGTGCTGCCAAATCCCACCAGGTCCATGCGCAGGGTGATGGCCTCCAGCAGGTCCCCCAGGTCCGCCTGCGGACTGGCCAGCAGCAGCACGTCCGGAGGCCGTCGCTGGAGGCGCTCCGCCAGCGTGCGCCACTGCGGATCGCCCGTCTCGACAACGACGACGTCCACCGTCTCCAGCTCAGGCGCGTACGGCGCCACCTCCCGCACCTCGAAGCCCGCCTCCCTCAGCGCGCGGAGCGCATCCTCGCTGCCCACCACCGCCACCTTCCCCTCCAGCACCGTGCGAGAGGACTCCTCGTAGGCCCGCAGCTCCACCTCCAGCGCCACGTGCGCCGGCTCCGGTGCGTCCTGCCCTGCCGCTAGCAGCGCGGCCGCTTCCCGGGCCTGTTCCCGCGCCTGCTCCCGCACCTGCGTCCCGGACGTCCGCCGCTCCAGCGCCGCCCGCACCTTGGCGCGCAGCACACGCAAGTCGTCGAAAGGCTTGAGGATGTAGTCACTCGCCCCCGCGGCGAACGCGGCGATGACGGACTCGCTGCTCGCGTAGGCCGTAATCATCAGCGCCTCCATCGTGGGCTGGAGGTTGCGCGCCTCCGCGACGAGCTCCACCCCACCCATGCCGGGCAGGTTCTTGTCCGTCACCAGCACGTCGACGCGCTGCTCGCGAAGAATGGGCAGCGCATCCTCCGCGCTCGCCGCCACCAACACCACCAGGTCCGACTCGCGCTCCAATAGCCGCGCGCAGATGTCGAGCACGACGGGCTCGTCGTCCACCACCAACACCGTCGAGGCGAGCGTTCCCCCCTCCCCACCGCCGCCCTCACCGGTCTCGAACGGGAGATCCATGACTTGGGAGATTCGCACAGCTTCACGCGGACTTCGAGGCTCGCATGCGAGGGCCGCTATGCTGCCGTCCGTGGCGAGCTTCGAGGACGCGTTGCTGGAGAACCGGGTGCCCCCGCTGCTGGGGGACGTGCGCCTGCGTTACGACGGGGGGCGGCTGCTGGGCGAATCCCTCCCTCCGCGCTGGGAGCGGAGAATGCTGCCGGGACTGTGTGTGGGTGTCGCCGTGGGCTGCGCGCTGGGCGCCGCCGTCATGGTGGGCCTCGAGAAGGGCGCCTTCCCCATCACAGCCGGGACGCTGGCCCTCGTCGCCGCGGCCCTCGTGGGAGTGGCCCTGCGATTCGAGGCCCGGCTGGGACGCCGCCGATTCGTGCTGCACTTCCGCTCGGAGACGCTGCGCCTGGAGCGGCTGGCCTGGACACCCGGCGCCACCCGCTCGGAGCTGGTGCCCTTCGACGCCGTGCGCGCGGTGCACCTCGTCGAGCGTCCCGGGCCCCGCTACGCGCTCGTCGTGGAGTACGCCCCCGAAGGGGCGCAGCCCCAGCGCGCGGTGCTGGTGGAGGACGTGCGCCGCTCGGAAGGCGAGTCACTCCACCGGATGTGGCGCGTGCTCAGCAACGCCTTCGGCCTCAGGGGAGCGGGGCTCGCCGGAGGGTGATTTCGATGTCCGTGCCCTCGCCCGGCGTGGACGACAGCCGCAGGTTGCCACCCGCCTGCGTCACCAGCTCCCGGCAGATGGACAGGCCCAGGCCCGTGCCGATGCCCACCGGCTTCGTGGTGAACAGCGGCTGGAAGACGCGCTCCTGCAGGTCCATGGGGATGCCGCAGCCGTTGTCCGCCACCGTGAGGACCACGTCCTCGGGGCGTACGGACCAGCGCACCTCGATGCGCCCCTGACGTCCCGTGCCACCCATGGCCTGCGCCGCGTTGACCACGAGGTTGAGCAACACCTGGCACAACTTCACCGGACCGAAGACGACCCGCACCGGCTCGCCGTTGCTCGTCAGCCGCGCCCTGTCCCGCACCTCCGCCCGCGCCAGCTTCACCGCGAAGGAGACCACTTCGGCCACGTCCGCCGTGCCCTCCATGTCCTCGCCACGCGCCTGCGCGCGCAGCCCGAGCGCCACCTGCCGCAGATGCTCCGCGCCGTCCGCCAGGTCCTTGATGAGCGCGGGCAGGTCCTCCACCGTCTCCGCGACAGGAGGACTCGGGTCCGCGGGCAGGTGCTTCGACACGTACTGGATGACGCTGGTCAGGTCGCGCTGCAGCGACGCCACGTTCTGCGACAGGTAACCCACCGGGCCCATCAGCTCGTGGGCGATGCCCGCCGTCACCTGACCCAGCGTGGCCAGACGCTCCGACTTCATCATCCGCCCTTCCACCTCGCGGATGCGCAGCTCCAGCCGGGCAATCTTCAGCGCGTCGTCCAGCGCCGCCTGAAGCTCCGAGCGGTCCCACGGCTTGACGAAGTAGCGCGTCACCTGGCCGCGGTTCACCGCGTCGATGACGGCCTGCATGTCCGCATACGCCGTGACGAGCATGCGCTTGGCGTCGGGCGCAATCGAACGCGCCCGCTCCAGCAGCTCCACGCCCGTCATCCCCGGCATGCGCTGGTCGGAGAGGATGACGCCAATCTCTCCCTTGCGCTGCTCGAGCAGCGTCAACGCCTCGCTTGGCGATGCGCTGCGGAAGATGCGGAAGCGTTGTCCGAAGTTCGCGTCGAAGACCCGCAGGTTCAGGGCGTCGTCGTCGACGTACAGCACCGCGGGTAGCTCAGACGGGTTCATGACGCTCCTCCTGGCCGGCTATCCCACGACGAGGCCAGGCTGGTGACGCCTAGGATAGCGCCTCCTCCGACTCCCTTTCTTCTGGGTGCCGACGGAACCGTCCCCCCGGGACGCAATGCCTCCTCAACTCTAGAGCAACCAGACAGGTTTGACCCCCAGGAAAATCCAGACGACCGCATGGTTCCCTGCCTGGGCACGGAGGTGCCAGGCGGCTTTGCATGGACACGCCGGGAGAGCGCCCGGCGCGCCTGGGAGGGAGGATTCAGCGGGGAGATGTGAGGGTGGAGTCGCGCGTCTCGGGGAGCTGCTCCGCGTGGGCGGCATCCTGCTCGAGGGCCACGGCCACCGCGTCCACGGAGGGGAAGCTGCCCCTGGGCAGCACGCCCAGCAGAGAGAGCACCGTGGGCGGGGCCTCGTTCTCCCGGGCCACCCAGGTGAGCTCTTCAGCGGTGAGGGGGAACACCGCGCCGAGCAGGGCCTGGTGCAGCGACTGCGCGAGAGGCAGCGGCTGGCCCACCCGCTCCTCCAACTCCGACACACCCTGGACGAGCCGTTCGCGTGTCATGTCGTCGTTCATTTGGACGAAGTTAAGCAGCGAACCGACGCGGCTGCCGGCCTTTTTTTCGTGCCTGCTCAGCAAGCGAGGGAACGGGCCTTGCGGCGAGGCCTCGGGGTGGACGCCTATCGCCTCGCGTCACACCGTTAACGGAGGGACTCCGCACGAGTCTCCACCCCCAGGAGGACAGCGCCATGGCGCACCAGGACAAGCCGGACGACGTGCCGCGCAATGCGGCCAGTGACAGCGATTACGTGGAGCACATCGAACACGTGGAGGCCACGCGCCCCGAGCCCTGGCCGGGCATGCGGGGGCGTTCGCTGGGAGACGAGCACGACCTGCCCACGGGCACGAGCCGCGAGCAGCAGGCGAGCGTGACGTGCGAGCAGCGACGACTGGAAGAGGAAGCGCGCCGCGAAGAGCCGACGCGCCAGTGACGAAGCGGCCCGCTCCCGTGCGCCCCGGAGAATGGGGCACGACGAGGAGCGGGCCACGAGAACGGCCTAGAAGAGCAGCCGCGTCGGGTGCTCGAGCAGGCCGCGCAGCTCCCGCAGGAACTCCGCGCCGATGGCACCGTCGATGATGCGGTGGTCGCACGACAACGTCGCCGTCATCATCTTGCGAATCACCATCTGCCCGTCCCGTGCCACCACCTTGTCCGCCACCGCGCCCACCGCGAGGATGGACGCCTGCGGCGGGTTGATGATGGCGACGAACTGGTCGATGCCGTACATGCCCAGGTTGCTCACGGTGATGGAGCCGCCCGTGTACTCCTCGGGCTTGAGGGCGCGCTTGCGGGCGCGCTCCGCCAGCTCACGCACCTCCGTGGAGATCGCCTGGAGCCCCTTGGTGTCCGCGTCGCGGATGACAGGCGTGATGAGCCCCTGCTCCAGCGCCACGGCGATACCCACGTCCACCGAGCCGTGGTGGACCACCTGGTCCCCCTGGAGCGAGACGTTGATCTTCGGGTAGCGGCGCACGGCCATCGCCACGGCCTTCACGATGAGGTCGTTGACGGAGACCTTGAGCTCCATCGCCTTCGCCTCCTCGCGCACCTTCACCGCGGCATCCATCTCCACCTCGAGGGTGAGATAGAAGTGCGGCACGCCGGGCTTCACCTCCGTCATCCGCTGCGCGATGACCTTGCGCATGGACGACAGCGGCTCGGACCGCGCCTCGGGTCGGGCCACCGTCGCGGCGGACGGAGCCTTGCGCGCGGCGGGCGCCGAGGGAGCAGCCGCCGGAGCCCTCACGCCCCGAGCCAGCGCCTCCTCGATGTCGCGCTTCACCACGCGACCCGACGGGCCGGAGCCCTGCACCTGGGCGATGTCCAGACCCCGGTCCTTGGCGATCTTCTTCGCCAGCGGGCTGGCCCGGACGCGTCGTCCCCCGGAGGCCACCGGTGCCGACGCGGCAGACGTGGCCTGTGCGGCGGGTGCTGGGGGCTTGGGCGCGGCGGCCTCGACGGGCTTCGGCGCGGCGGCCGGAGTCGGAGCAGCGGCGGCCTTGCCACCCTTGGGCGTGAGGTAGGCGATGGGCGAGCCGACGGGCGCCGACTGGTTCTCCCCGACGACGATCTCCGCCAGCGTCCCGTCGTCGTACGCCTCGATTTCGAGGTTGGACTTGTCCGTCTCCAGCTCGGCGAGCGCCTCGCCGGAGGTGACCTTGTCCCCCACCTTCTTCAGCCACTTGACGATCTTCCCCTCCGTCATCGTCGGGGAGAGGCTCGGCAGCTGGATGGCGATGCGACCACCGCCCGTCGCGGGAGCGGCGGCCGGGGCCACGGGGGCCTCGACCTTCGCGGCGGGAGCAGGCGTGGGAGCGGGGGCGGGCGCGGCGGCCTTGGGCGCGGGAGCGCCACCCGCCGCCACCTTCTCGCCCTGCGCGCCGATATAGGCGATGGGCGCGCCGACGGGGGCCGACTGGTCCTCGCCGACGAGAATCTGAAGCAGGTAGCCGTCGTCGTAGGCTTCGATTTCGAGGTTGGACTTGTCCGTCTCCAGCTCGGCGAGTGCCTCACCGGAGGAGACCTTGTCCCCCACCTTCTTCAGCCACTTGACGATCTTCCCCTCCGTCATCGTCGGGGAGAGGCTCGGCATTTGAATGGGCGTGGCCATACGGGTCAGGCTCCCTGGCGGTACAACACCTTCTTCACGGCCGCGATGATCTTGGGCGCGTCCGGCTGGGTCGCGTTCTCCAGGTTCGCCGCATAGGACATGTTCACATCGAGCCCCGTCACGCGCTCCACCGGCGCGTCCAGCTCGTCGAACGCCTTGGACTGGATGATGTCCACCACGGAAGCGCCGATACCCGCCAGCGCCCAGCCCTCCTCGACGATGACGGCGCGGTTCGTCTTGCGCACGCTCGCCAGGATGGCCTCCTCATCCAGGGGCCGCAGCGTGCGCAGGTCCAGGACCTCCACGCTGATGCCCTCCTTCGCCAACTCCTCGGCCGCCTGCATGCAGAAGTAATACATGCGGCTCCAGGTGATGACGGTGACGTCCGTGCCCTCGCGCTTGACGTCCGCCTTGCCCAGCGGCACGACGTGCTCGCCCTCGGGCACCTCGCCCTTGAGCGCGTAGAGCCGCTCGCCCTCGAACATGATGACGGGGTTCTCGTCGCGGATGGCCGCCTTGAGCATCCCCTTCGCGTCCGCGGGCGTCGCGGGCGCAATCACCTTCAGGCCCGGGAAGTGCGCGTAGTTGGACTCCAGCGCCTGGCTGTGCTGGCTGGACAGCCGGCCACCGGCGCCGCCCGGCCCCCGGAAGACGATGGGGCAGCGCAGCTGACCGCCGGACATGTGGCGCAGCTTGGCCGCGTTGTTGACGATCTGGTCCATCGCGAGAATCGCGAAGTTCCAGGTCATCATCTCCACCACCGGACGCAGGCCCACCATGGCCGCGCCCACGCTCATGCCGCCGAAGCCCAGCTCGGAGATGGGCGCGTCGATGATGCGCGCGCTCCCGAACTTGTCCAGCAGCCCCTGCGACACCTTGAAGGCGCCGTTGTAGCGACCCACTTCCTCGCCAATCAGGAAGACGTTGGCGTCGCGCTCCATCTCCTCGGCGAGCGCCTGGTTCAGGGCCTCGCGGTACATCAACTCGGGCATCGTCGGCTCCGACTCGAAATCAAAAAGGTTGGTTTGGTCAGGGGGCGGGGGGACTAGCGGGTCAGGCCCGCCTTCTTGTCCGCAAGCTCCGCCTGCTCACGCGGCTCCAGGTCCCACGTCACCTTCAGCTCCTGGCCGCTCGGGTACGACGGCCAGTTCGTCACCTTCGTGCCCAGCACCCGCTCACGGGGACGCACGTCCGGCTCACCCGGCTCGACGATGGTGTCGCGCCACAGCTCTTCCAGGCTCGGCTCCGGAGACTCGTCCGCGAACTTCACCGCGGCGTCCACCTGCGCCTTCACCTCTTCTTCGATTCGCTCGAAGTCCGCGTCCGCGCCCAGGCCGTTCTTGATGGCGTAGTCGCGCAGCTTGGGGATGGGGTCGCCCTTGCGCTCCTCCTCCACCTCCTGCTTGGAGCGGTAGGTCGCCGGGTCCGCCATGGAGTGGCCACGGAAGCGGTACGTGTTCGCCTCCAGCAGCACGGGGCCCTTGCCCGCGCGGCACCACGCGGCCGCGTCCTTCACGGCCTCGTACATCTTCAGCACGTCCATGCCGTCCACCGGCTCGCCGCGCATGTCGTAGGCGGCGGCGCGCTTGTAGATCTCCGGCACCGCCGACGTGCGGGAGATGGCCGTGCCCATGCCGTAGCGGTTGTTCTCGCAGATGTAGATGACCGGCAGCTTCCACTTCGACGCCATGTTGAACGTCTCGTGGAGCGCGCCCTGGTTGGCCGCCGCGTCGCCGAAGTAGCAGACCGTCACGCGGTCCTCGTTGCGATAGCGGCTGGCGAAGGCCATGCCGGCCGCCAGCGGAATCTGCCCGCCGACGATGCCGTAGCCCCCGTAGAACTGGTGCTCGATGTCGAAGATGTGCATCGAGCCGCCCTTGCCCTTGCTGTAGCCGGTGCCCCGGCCGAACAGCTCCGCCATCACCATGCCCGCGTCGCTGCCGCGCGCCAGGGGCTGGCCGTGGTCGCGGTACGCGCTGAGCATGTAATCTTCCTTCCGGATGGCCTCGATGGGGCCCACCGCCACGGCTTCCTGGCCAATGTACAGATGGCAGAAGCCGGCGATCTTCCCCAGCGTGTACTGCTGGCCCGCGCGCTCCTCGAAACGGCGGATGAGGTACATCTTCCGGTACATCGTCAACAGCAAGTCTTTCGAGTACGGGCTGGCCACCGCGGGTGCCTCCATGCTGTCCGCCCCTCCTCACCCGGGGCGGCAAACGCCGTGCGCCTCATAGCGCGCGGCAGGGGGACTTCAAAGCCTTTCAAACCCCTCAGGGCCGCACCTGTGTTCCAGGCGCGGTGCGTCAGGAAACGAGGGTGAAATGCGGGACGCTGATGATGCCGTCCAACAGCGTCACCGGTCGACCGGAATGATCCGTGGCCAGGTGAATCACGGTGGCCTCGGGGAAGCGCACCCGGTAGTCGTTGGCGTGGGTGGGCTCGTTGTCGAAGGCGGCCACCACGGTGCCCAGCCGACCCAGCCTCGCGTGCGCCTCTCGCTTGAACGCGTCGTCGTCCTCGCGCAGCGTGGGCTTCATCAAGAGCAGCACCCGCACGTCGTCCGGCACCGCCATGCCGTGGCGCCGCATGCAGGCGACGGAGCCCTCGCGCATGCCCTCGTGGCGCCCGGTGACGTAGACGAGCCGCGCGCCCGTCGCCACCACGGCGTGCGTGAAGGCCGCCGCGCCGTCGATGGCCTCGTCCACCTCGCAGTACTCGCTGGTGAAGAAGCGCTCGCCCCAGAAGCGGCGGGCCTCCGGGAAGTGGGCCTGCACCTGGGCTTCCTCCAGGCCACAGGCACGCATCGCGTCACGCATGTCCCAGCCGGAGGTCCAGTGCTCGGGGCCGCAGGCGGCGAGGCTCGCCACGGCCTGGGCCTCGCCATATTCCCGGAGGATGCGGGCCTGCCGGTGCCGGTTGTCGAGCAGGGTGGAGTCCAGGTCGAACGCCAGCACCGCCCGCTCGCCGAGGGAGCGGGCCCGAGCCAGGATGGCGTTCAGGCTGTCGCGCCAGTCGTCGCGGATGCGCTTCTTGAAGTCTTCGTGGGCCATGGGCGCGGCGAAGACTACCCGCGCGCGCCCGCCCGTGCCGCCGAAACCGCCTGTGTCAGGCGGCTGACTGCCAGGGCATGGGGCCAGGGGGCGCGCCCGGCGCCGTGTCCGCGAAGCGCAGCATGCGCTGGATGCCGTTGCGGTCCAGCACCAGCCGCACCAGCTGCGTGCTCTCCTGGCGGCGGTCCGTCTCCTCCTCCTCCACCGTGAAGCGGAACACCACGTCCACGGGGTAGCGCTTGGCGCCCCGGATGTGCCCCACCGACAGGTCCGCCAGGTCCACGTACTCCAGCGCCAGCTCCGGCTCGTCCATGTCCCGCAGGAAGCGCTCCACGTTGAGCCGGAGGATGTCCGTGACGCCCGACAGGCCCCGGTCCGAGCGCGGCAGGAGGCGCGCGTCCAGGATGATGTGCTTGCGGTAGCGGATGACCGTCTCCGTCAGCTCGCCCTGGGACACGGTGAGGAAGTCGTCCTGGTGCCGCAGCGCCGCCACCGAGTCCGGCACCTTGGGCCCGTAGTCCACGCGCTCCTCGCACCTGCCGATGGTGCGCCCCGTCACCGGGTCCACCAGGTCCGCGGTGCGGTCCGACAGGTGCGTGGCCGCCACGCGGCTCGACAGCCGCCGCAGGCCCTCCTTGATGCGGTCCTTCATCATGTAGCCGACCACGGCGATGAGGAAGAAGTTGAGGCTCACCTGGGTGAAGCGGATCTGCGCCCACAGCGCCACCGCCGTGGCGAACGCCATCGCGATGCCCGCCGCCAGCGCGAACAGCACCTCTTCCCACCCCTGCCGCTTCTGCAGCCGGCGCGAGGACAGGAAGAGCACGTTCATGCAGAACTTCTTCAGCATGCCCAGCCGCTGGATGTACTCCTCGTTGTCGCCCGTGGGGCTCAGCACGCTGCGCAGCCGGTGCTCCTTGCGGTAGGACTCCTCGCGCAGCACCGCCTCCATCAGCCCCTTGCGCAGCCCCAGCCACGGCTCTCCGCGCGGCAGCGACTTCATGTCCGCCACCGAGCGCCGAAAGCCGTTCTCCACCAGCAAGCTCACGTACTCGTCCACCAGCCGCAGCGACGCGCGCGAGCGCTCCTGCAGGCGCAGCTCCCCCACCGAGCGCAGCCACTGACGGAAGCGCGCCAGCACCTGCGTCACCCCCGCCTGCATCGCCACGACTTCCGACTCCAGCGTCGCGCACGCGTCGGTGGGCAGCGCCACTGGCCCCTCGCAGCGGGACTCCACGCCCGTGGCGAAGCGGCGCAGGGCCCCGCGCAGCACGCACGACAGGAGCTTCGCCTGGTAGACGACGTCCCGCTCCGAGCCCAACCCCGTGCGCAGCCACGCCTCCAGCCGCACCAGCGGCGAGGTGTCCGACGAGAGCAGTTCCTGAACCGCCATCACCGGCGTCTTGAAGCGCACGTAGTTGTGGATGTCCGCGTAGAAGTCCGCGCGGGGGTACGTCTCCTGGTCGATGTTCAAGCTGCCAGGGAGGAACAGATGCGCCTCCACGAGGTAGCGCGTCTCGTCCACGCCCGAGGGCTGGTACTCGAGCTTGATCTCGAACTGCTTCCGGTCGTGAACCTCGAAGCGGCTATGGAGCGGTGCGGGTGCCTGGGACACACCGCCACTCTACGTTACAACCCTGTCACGGGGGAGTGACGCCCCCGTGACGTCCAGCGGTCCACAGGGGGCTCAGCCCCCGGTACCAGTCTTGGGAGCTGCAACTGTCTGCGTGACAGCGGAAGCGCCCGAGGCGGGGGCGGCCTTGGACTGGGGCCGGGCGTTCCAGACCTTGGTGGCCAGCAGCAGGCCCGCGAAGGACAGGGGCAGCATGGCCAGGGGCCAGTTGCCCCAGTTGTGGGGGTCCTTGGCCACCTCCCCCGCCGGCAGGATGCGCCCGAGCAGCAACGACTGGAGCGCCGTGCCCGCATACACCGCGCCGTCGATGATGCCCACCGCGAGGCCCGCGTTCTTCTTGCCACCGAAGTCCATGCTGGCCGTGCCGGACAACATGCCGTGCACGCCGATGACACACAGGGACATGAAGATGACGGTCCACCCCAGCGCGGGGCTGCCCAGGAGGAACAGCGTGGCCACCGCGCCCACGCTCATGCCCGCGTAGAGCACCGCGGAGACAGGACCCCGGCGCGAGTCGAACACGCGGTCGCTGATGACGCCGGCGAACATGCCGCCAGTGATGCCCGCCACGCAGAGCAGCATGCCCCAGTTGGCCGCGACGAAACCGTCGGCGATGCCCGTCGCCTTCGCGAACTTCGGGTACCACTGCATGATGGCGTTGCGCATGAAGCCGCTGCAGAACTCCACCATCAGGATGATGATGATGGTGCGGTTGGTGATCATCTTCTTGAAGACGGGCCACACGCCCAGGCCCGCCTGGGACTCTCCGCTGGATGCGTCCGCGGTGTCGAAGTCCGGGTGACCCGTGTGGCTGGGCGTGTCGCGGATGACGAAGTAGTCCACCACCACGAAGGCCGCGAGGATGGCCGCGGGCACGAAGAACACCCAGTACGTGGGCGCCGCCTTGGCGATGAAGCGGCTCCAGTCGTAGGCGAAGTACACGCCCAGGGAGATGAGGATGCCGAACACGCCGCCCAGCTGGCCGCGCTCGCGCACGTGGAACCAGGACGCGTTCACCTTGACGATGGAGACCGCGCCAAAGCTCTGGAAGTACATGTTGACGGCGTAGAGGAACGACAGCGTCCCCACGATTCCACCCGGCGGCTGCCAGCCGTCCGTGAGCACCTTGTAGACGACGATGCCCATCAGCACGTTCGCCACGGACGATCCCGCGGCCGACAGCAGGATGGTCTTCCGCCCGCCGAGCCGGTCCGTCAGCGGACCGTTGAGCAGGAAGGCGAAGCCGTACACGAGCGTGCCCCAGAAGAAGATGGTGCCGAAGTCCGCGTTGGACGTGTGGCCCTTCATCGCGCTGGTGGCTTCGTTGAGGTTGTAGCGCCCCATGTAGAGGAACGCGTACGTCATCCCCAGTGGGAACCAGTTGAAGAAGCGGCGGCGACGGAACGCGTCCGTGTGACCCAGCTCCACCTTGGGCAGGCGGGCCAGCACGAGCGAGATGGCCCCCAGCAGGATGAGAATGGGCAACAGGTTGGCCAGCCACGGGGGCAGCGACGACATGCAGCGACCTCGTCAGTGGAGTGCGGAAACGCCGCGCACCCTACCCTGGCACGCGGCCCGCGAGAAACCCCACGGACATGTCTCAGCCCAGTCGGGCGAGCAGCCTCGTCAGCGACACCTCCGTCTTCGCATCCGGGATGTCACCGCGCCGGCACGCGTCGAGGACCTCCTGGAGCGTCCGCCACTGAAGCAGCGTCCCCTCTTCCAGGGGCGACCCATCCCCCTCCGGCTCCTCCTGCTTCACGTCCGTGACGTCCACCGCCGAGGGGAACACCTTCTCCGAGAGGATGCCCGGCGCCAGGAAGAACGAGCCCCCCAGCAACTGGATGTCCTCGGGGCGCACCGCGTAGCCCGCCTCCTCGCGGACTTCTTCGGCCGCGCGGCGCCGCAGGCCCTCCTCGCCCTTGTCCTCCGGCTCCAGCAACCCCGCGACGATCTCCTCCACCCGCAGGTAGCCCGCACCGGGGTCCGGCACCGTCATCGCGTCCCGCTGATCCTTCCGGAAGTACGCCGCGGGCCTCAGGTTCATCCGCGTCAACACCTCCAGTCCCGCCGCACCGCGTCGATAAACGAGCACCGACACCGCATCGAGTCGGGGCCTGTCCACCACGTCCACCCGGTAGACTGGCGAGGAAGAGCCGTCCGCGCGTCGATTGCGACACCGCAGGCGCTTCACTCGGAGGAAACCCTCGTCGCAGCGCGCCGTGGCCGAGAAATCCTCGATGATCTCGATGTCAGTCACACTGGAATGGCTCTGCCGCATGTCTGCCTGCTCTCCTGGAGTTGAACGGTCAAGGTGTGCGAGTAGGAATGCCATGGCGGCGTAGCTTGCCCGCCCGTGTCCGATACCGTACCTTGCGCGCGCTTTACTCCCGACGTCCTACCGAAACACGGATTCTTCCTGATGCGTCGCCTCCTGCTCGGCCTTCTTAGTGCCCTGGCCACCGCCTCATGCATGCCAGTGGTGGAGGGCCAGGACTACCACCTCGAGGGGCAGGAGGTGCGCCTCACGCTCCTTCATACCTCGGACATCCATTCCCGGCTCATCCCGTATGACTTCGCTCCGCTGAAAACGGACCAGGACCTGGGCCTCGTGCCCGAGGCCGGTCCCTTCGGTGGCGCGACGCGCATGGCCGCCATCCTCAAGCGCGAGCGCGCGAGGGGCGAGCGGGTGATGCACGTCGACTCGGGCGACTGCTTCCAGGGCGCTCCGATCTTCAACCTCAACAACGGTGAAGTGGAGTTCCGCTTCCTGTCGCAGGCACGTCTGGATGCCGCGGTGGTGGGCAACCACGAGTTCGACGCCGGCGCGCTGAACTTCACGCAGCAGGCCAAGCAGAACGCCACCTTCCCGCTGCTCGCCGCCAACTACAACTGGAATGACTGGCGGCAGAACGGCAGCAACGAGACGGGGCTGGAGACCTCGCCGTACACCATCCGCAACATCAAGGGCCTGCGGGTGGGCATCGTCGGCATGGCCAACATCTCCTCGCTCAACTCCATCGTCGAGGGTGGCAACAGCCTGCAGGTCACCCCCCTGGAGCAGAACGAGGTTGTCCGCGCCTATGTGGCGCTCCTGCGGCCGGTGACGGACCTCATCGTCCTCGTCAGCCACCTGGGCCTCACCGAGGACCAGGACGTCGTCCAGGGCTACGAGGCCTATTACGAGTACGGCCGCGCCCGCAGCTTCATCCGCCGCGAGGACAGCCCCTGGCAGGTGCTGGAGTGGTTCGGTCCGGAGGGCAACGAGAACTCGGTCGTCCGCGTGTTCGTCCCCGGCGTTTCCGGCGTCGACGTCATCATGGGCGGCCACCTGCACGTGGTGCTCAACCCGCCGCAGCTGCTGGCGGACCCGAGCGGCCGCAAGGTGGTGCTCGCGCACTCCGGCGCCTTCTCCAAGTACGTGGGCCGGCTGGAGCTGGTCGTGAAGATGCCGGACGTGCTCGGCACGGGTGAAGGCGGCGAGGTCCTCAGCCAGGACTACCGCGTGTTCCCCATCGACGGGCTCTGGTGCGACGACGCCATGCGCCGCTACCGCTACGACTCCAACATCTTCTGGGAGGACGGCCAGTTCATCCAGACCCCCGCCGTGCGCGCGGCCATCGACGCCTGCCGCGAGCAGGAGGACCGACAGACGACGCACCTGCTCCAGCCCTACATCATCGGGATGGACATGAAGCTGCAGCTCACGAACATCTTCGCGTACGCGCCCACGGACGTGACGCGCCGGAACAACTCGACGGGTGGCGACTCGCCGCTGGGCAACATCGCCGCGGACTCGATGCGCAAGCGTCGCCGCGTGGACGCGCAGATGGCGCTCACCAACTCGCTGGGCATCCGCGACAACCTCTACTCCGGCGTCGTGTCCCAGGAGTCGATGTTCAACGTGTTCCCGTTCGAGAACACCATCAACATCATGTACCTGTCGGGCAAGGAGATGCAGGAGATGTTCGACTTCGTGGCCGAGCGCTCCTCCGAGCGTGGCTGCGTGAGTCAGGCGCAGATCTCCGGTGCCAGCTTCACCATGGACTGCGCCCAGGTGCAGATCAACGACCTGCGCGTCGAGTGCAAGCTCTCGCTGGAGGGCGCGGACTGCCCCCCGGACAACCGCGAAGGCCACGCCCCCTGGCAGTGCATCCAGGACACGAGCACCTCGGCCACGACGGGCCGCTGCTACGCCCACCCCGGCACGAACATCGTGGTGGGCGGCAAGCCGCTCAACCCGTTCGGAACCTACCGCGTGGCGGTGAACGACTACATCGCCAAGGGTGGCTCGGGCTTCAACGTGCTCAAGCGCAACACCACGCGCCAGGAGACGGGCATCTCCCTGCGCGACTCGCTCATCGGCTACATGCAGGACTTCTGCACCTGCGACGACATCAACGCGGGCTACGCGACGCGTGGCAACCGGGCTGACGGGCAGCGCTGTGGCTCGCTGGTGAACGGCCAGTGGGTCATCAATGATCGCCTGCGCGCCTCCTGTCGGGAGATGCAGGACTATGAGAACGAGCTGTCCGCCAAGGTGGGGAGCTGCTCCTGCGAGGACCTGCTGCGCAACGGCTACAACCCGTCGAGCTGCGGTGTCGCCTCCATCACCAACCCCGACCAGGCCCGCGCGGCCTGCATCGCCGCCAAGCAGGTGGGCACCTGCACCTGCGGAGATCTGGCGGCCCGGGGCTACAACCCGGACGGCTGCAACATCCCCGACGTCACCACCGCCCTGGAGGCCCAGGCCGCCTGCGCGGTCTCCGCGGGCCCGTTCACCGGCCGGTGTGACTGCCGCGAAGTCATGAGTGGAATCAACCCCGTGTGCGGAACGGTGACGCAGCAGCTGCGCAACTTCTGCACGAACCCGACGGCGATGCCCATCGCCGACGCCGTGGAAGACGGCCGCATTGGCCGGAGGGTGAAGTAATGAAGAAGCTCATGCTGCTGTCGGCGCTGGCCCTGGTCGGCTGTTACACCGAGGAGTCGCCTCAGCCGAAGGGCCTCGCGTCGTTCGAAGTCACCGTGAAGGGCTTCTACGTCGCGGACTCCAATCCGCGCGCGTCGCTGCCCGTGGTGGCCAGCTGCGTTGCCCAGCACGGTGGCACCCAGGCCGCCGTGCCCATGGAGCTGCGTGGCACCCCGGACTGCCGCCTGGCCATGCCTCGCGGGCCGGTGGATATCGACTTCGATATCCAGGCGGTGGACGTGAAGGGCCAGCCGATGGATGCGTTCAACGGCCCCGTCTCCTTCCGCACCGTCCCGGGAAACCTCACCGGCCCCTATCGCTACCGGTGGGTGCAGCTCACCAATGGCAAGGGCACGGGCACCGTGCGCAGCGCGCAGCTCTACGGTGAAGCCCACGTGTGGGTGGAGGACGAGCCCGTCCAGGTCGACTACGCCGAGGGTGAGGTCGTCGCCGGAGAGCTCCCCGAGGAGCCCGCCACGCGCACCTTCTCCACCGGCCTGTCGCGCTCCATGCACTTCGAGGAGCCCACCATCTCCACGGTGCAGGTGCCGCAGAACAGCGACCAGCTCACCGCGTACAACGGCACGTTCATGCGCATTGGTCGCGCGCCCGAGGCGGGCTCGCCGCTGATCCAGAACTGCGAGCCGGACGACCCGAACTACAACCAGCCGGTGACGCTGCTGGTGACGGGCACGGACCCGGGCGGCTTCTTCGTGACGGACCTGACGGCGTGCCGCGTGCGCGAGGGAAGCATCCCCGGCGCCAACACCCAGACGGCGGAGCCCTCGGGCTTCTTCCCAGGCCGCTTCAACGCCCTCTACATCTACAACTACTCCTTCCCGGAAGGGTTGGATCCGGGCGACCTGCTGTGGTCCATCGCGGGCTCCGTGCAGGAGTTCACGGCGACCACGCAGCTGACGTTCCCCTCGTGGAGCATCCGCGAGAAGGTCCGCCTGCTGCCCCAGGCCGAGTGGAACAAGTACCTGGCCCTGGCGCCGCCGACGGAGATCAACGGCCGGCTGTGCGGCTTCAGCGGCTCGCCCTACATCACGGACGTGATGTGCGGCTACAGCTACGGCAACTACAAGATGGAGGGCCTGGAGTCCTCGCTGGTGAAGATTCGCCGGGTGAAGTTCCCGCAGGTCTTCCGGAGCTGCGACGCCAACGGCAACAACAGCGTGCCCTTCTTCTGTCCCGACCCGCGCACCAACGTCTTCGGCGCCTGCGGCGAGGACGACCCCAATGACCCGGACGTCCCCGAGCGTAAGTGCAACGTCGACTGCACGCTGGGCCTGGGCGAGTACCGTGGGCAGATCTGCGCGGAGAAGACGACCTACGACAACTTCGGCCAGTTCGTGGTGGAGATGAACCCGACGGGCGCCGCCGAAGCGGGCCTGGACGCCACCGTGAACGGCCGACTGCACGCGCTCAACGCGCTGCCGCCCGTGTCCCCTGCCACCGAGGCGTGGACGCGCTCCTCCAACGCCTACACCACGGGCGTGACGGTGAACATCTGGTGCGACAAGGCCGTGAATGTGCGGTTCGGCGGCAGCAGCGTGCCCGGTGTGGCGACCAACGTCGCCCTGGCCGCGGCCACGCGCCTGGAGCACACGCTCAAGGACAACCAGTTGTTTGTGTGGGTCTCCGTGCAGGACGCGGTGAACGGCTCGGCCAGCTGCAAGGTGAGCCAGCACCCGCGTACCCGCATCAACCTGGTGACCAAGGACGCCGTACCGGACCTGGTGGTCAACTGCAGCGAGACGGATGCCGACGCGGAGCGCGCCGAGCAGTGCCGGTTCCTGCATGGAGCGACCTTCGACATCGTGGGCCATCTGCGCCACGTCAGCGCGGCTCGGCCTCGCTGGATTGTGCTGCCCCGAGATCAGGACGACCTCTGCTGCTACCCTGGCCCGGGCATGGAGTGCCCGCGTCCCATCGAACCTTGCGTGAATCCGTAGGCTTTTGACGAAACTCGCGCCCCGGGTCACCGGGGTGCAGGGAGGAGCGAACCCAAGCGGGCGCTCCGTGGAGAGGGACATTGAAAACGCTGCAGAAGCTGGCCCTGACCGGCCTTATCTCCCTGAGTGTGCCCGCCTGGGCCAGTGACTTCGTGGACACGCGTCTGTCGTTCGTGTTCGCGGACGACAACGTGCTCGCGGGCTCGGGTGAAACCACGCCCAACAGCCCCAACGCACGGTTTGGCGCGGGCAACCAGAACACCCAGTTCTACGACAACTTCAACACGCGCTTCTCCGGCTTCGAGTCGCTGTCGAACATCGTGCTCTACAAGCGGGCACCGGCGTTCTTCGAGGGACTGACGACGGAGGCGGCCCTGACGCTGCTGGTGCTGGAGCGCCCGAGCGGTCAGGTCGCCATCCAGGACAACTCCAGCTACATCCGGCTCAACTACCAGCCCCCGGGCTGGGGTGAGAAGGAAGGCATCTCGCTGGTGGGCTTCCCGGTGTCCGCGGACCGCTTCCGGCTGGGCTATGCGTACCGCATCTCCTGGGGCGGCAGCGGCGTGTTCACCACCCGCTCGGCCACCAACGGCGTGCCGGGTGCCAAGCTGCAGATCACCCGCGACAGGTGGTACGCGTACGTGGGCGGCAAGACGGCGCTGGTGCAGAACGAGCTCGTCCTCGAGGAAGAGACGCTCTACGGCGTGATGGCCGGCGCGGGCGTGGACATCCTGGAGACGCTGCGCGTCGAGGCGGGCGGCGGCTACTTCCAGAAGGGCCTGGTCCCCGGGCTCGCGACCCTGGGTGTGGAGGCGCCGGTGAACGCCGCGGGCGTGTCCGCGCAGGTCGTCTACCACGTGGGTGTGCCCGTCGGCACGAGCGTGGACTTCCGGCTCTACAAGAACGACCCGGAGATCTACGAGCGCTTCTTCGCTCCGGAGAAGTATCCGGGTGGCCTGTCCTACTCCGTGTCGCTGGAAGGCAGCTACCTGTCCCAGACGCTGGAGAAGCCGGACCAGTTTGGCGCGACCGAGCCCCAGGGCGCCACGGCGCTGGCGCTGCAGGCCCGCGCGAAGCTGGGCTTCCTGCGCCTGAGCCTGCTCGGCCTGTACCGCAGCCTCTCGTACATCCAGTTCGACGTGCCGGGCTTCCCTCCGTTCCAGGACTTCCCCGAGGGCACGGAGCTGAACCCGGAGATCTTCCTGGCGTTGGGTGCGGACTACCACCTGCCGGCGCTGCACTTCACGCCGGGCTTCATCTTCGGCATCCAGCGTCCGGCGTCGTTCCGCAGCCCGACGTCGCTGCTCGGTGGCAACAACCCGCCGCCGAACCTGGTGGGCACGCGCACCGTCGTGGTGCGTGACGTGAATCAGCTGAGCATCCTGCCGGAGACGTGCGGTGGCTCGGGAGCGTGCGGCGCGGAGCCCATCTACTCCGCCAAGGCGACGTTCCGCTGGGACCTGTCCGACTCCGTCGCGGCGGTGGGCGAGGTCTACTACACGTACGACACCAACCGGACCACGTTCCGGGATGACATCACGGGCGTGGCGCAGGCCACGTTCGAGAAGCCGCACGCGCTGGGCTTCAACACCCTGCTGCAGGCGCGCTTCTAGGCGTTCGCTCGGTTGAGCAGACATCGCGGCCCGGTTCCCTTCGCGGGGGACCGGGCCGTTGTCGTTTCATCCCGGTGTGGCCCGACCAGCCCATCAATACGGCAGCGCGAGGCCATGCTCCTGGAGCGCCGTCTCATAGCGCTCCTGTGCATCCCGAAGCTGTTCGACCGACTCTTGAAGTAGCTCCTGAGCAGTCGAGGTGTCCCCCTGCATCAGGGCCGAGAGGGCCTCGGACGTGGTCATCACCACGGAATGCAGCGTGTCTCCCTGGATGACGACGCCGGGAAAACGGCGTCCTGGGAGACGAATCACTGCGTTGTTGCCGGGCGTCGTGAACAGTTCAACTTCGATGAGCGTCATTGGAGTGACTCCGAGCCCGCGTGAGGTGACGGGACTTCAGCCAGGGCCCACAAAGACACGGGTCTTGGATGGCTCATCAGGACACGCGGAGTGGAGCAATACTAGATGAACCAGCCAACACAAACCCAACGCCGACTGTTTCAGAAAGCCATACGCCATGCCGCTTCGAGCGGTCCTCGCATGCATGACCTGGCGCAATTCCTGTCAAGTCAGATACAGGTGGCCGCGGGACTCCCACCCTGTCAGCGGGAGTCCTGTCCACGCCCCGCCTCACGCCGACGTCATGCGCACCACTTCGTCGAAAGCCGTAAGCCCTTGAGCCAGCTTGCGCACGGCGGCCTCGCGCAGCGTGCGCATGCCTCCGCGCCGAGCCACTTCCACCAGCTTCTCGTAGGGAGCCTCGCGTGAAATCTGCTCGCGCAGCTCCCCATTCGTGGTGACGATTTCGAAGACGCCCGTGCGGCCCACGTAGCCGGTGCCTCGGCAGCGCACGCAGCCCGCGCCCTTCAGGAGGCGCACCCCACCCGGCAACAAGGGCAGCGGAGCCTGGAGCGCGAGGAGCTCATCTGGAGTCAGCGTCGCCTCCTCCGCGCAATGACTGCACACGCGCCGCAACAGTCGCTGGGCCATGACACCCAACAAGCTCTGCGCCAGCAGGAACGACGGGACACCCAAATCCCGCATGCGCGCCACCGCGCCCAGTGCGTCGTTGGTGTGCAACGTGGAAAGGACGAGGTGTCCGGTGAGCGCGGACTGGATGGCGTTCTCCGCCGTCTCCTGGTCACGAATCTCACCCACCATGATGACGTCCGGGTCCTGACGCAGGATGTGGCGCAGCGCGCTCGCGAAATCGAGCCCCAGCTTGGGCTGCACCTGCACCTGATTGAAGGCGTCCCACACCATCTCGATGGGGTCTTCAATCGTGGTGACGTTGACGTCCGGGCCCGCGAGCGCCTTGAGCGCCGAGTAGAGTGTCGTCGTCTTGCCACTGCCCGTCGGCCCCGTGACGAGGATGAGGCCGTGGGGCTGGTCAATCCACGACTCGAAGGAGCTCTTCTCGTCCGGCTCGAACCCAAGCTGGGCGATGTCCTGCACCAGCGTCTCCGGGTCGAAGATGCGGATGACCACCTTCTCGCCAAAGGCCGTGGGCAGCGTGCTGACACGCAACTCCACCTCGCGCCCGTCCCGCTCCGTCTTGATGCGCCCGTCCTGCGGCTTGCGCTTCTCGGAGATGTCGATGCGCGAGAGCATCTTCACGCGCGACACAATCGGCGGATGCACCTGCGCCGGCAACGAGTACACCGGATGCAACACACCGTCGATGCGCAATCGAACCACACTGGTGGCCCGCTTGGGCTCGATGTGGATATCCGAAGCGCGGTTGTCGAAGGCATAGCGCAGCAGATAGTCCACCGCCTGCACCACGGGCCGGTCCGACGCCTCCAACTCCTGCGTGCCGCTGAGCGACACGAGCTGCTCGAAGTTGGAGAGCTGCCCCCCTCCCGCCGCCACGCTGAAGTCATCCGCCGCGCGGGCCAGCGTCTTCTTGAAGCCGTAGATGTCGGAGATGGACTTGAGGATGTCCGCCTTCGAGCTCAGCACCGGCTCCACCGGGAGACTGGTGAGGCGATGGAAGCTCTCGAACAGCTCCCGGTCGAACGGGTTGGCCACCGCCACCAACAGCCGCCCCTGCGCCGTACGCTCCAGCGGAAGCAACACGTGCTTCTGCGCATACGGCCGGGACACCGTTCGCGTGGCCAGCGTCATGTCCAGCTTGAGCGGGTCGATCTTCCGGTAGGCGATGCCCGCGGCACGCGCGGCGGCCTCCGTGACGCGGTCCTCGTCCAGCACGCCCCGGCCACTGGCCAGGGGCACCTGGAAGGCCGCCACCACCTCCACCGGCGACACGTCGTAGCGCGCGGCCTCCTTGCCACTCGCGGCTGTCTGCGCCTTGAGGACTCGCGCTCGCGCGGCCCCCTCCTTCGCGAGGATTTCCTGGGCCTGCTGGGCCGTCAGCAGCCCCTGCCCCACCAACGCCTCCAGCACGAAGAGCGTGGTGAAGTCATCCCGGCTCCGCGCGGGAGGGTTGCCAGAGCCGCTCACTGCTTGTGCCAAGTCCGTCTCCTTCCCGCCACCAGCAGCAGCAGGACCAATCCACCCAGGAATGCCGCCGCCGAGACAGGAGCACCCGTACAACCACAGCCATCCGGACCATTGACGCTGCCCTGGGGAGGCCCCGCGTCCACGGGCGGTGGCGGCTGGGTGCCACCATCGTTGCACAGCGTGCACGGGCCGGCGTCGGGCCGCGCCAGCGGATCGTAACAGGTGCCCCCAGAAGCACAGAGCATGTTGGGCGCGCAGTCCTGGTTGGAAAGACAGACAGGCAGGCAGGCGGAGCTCCCCTGCTCCACCGCGCCACACCGCAGCGTCGAGGGACACGAGCTGGTGGAGCACGCTCGGACGCAGGCTCGCTCACCGTCCTTGTTCACCACCTGGCACGACGTTCCACCCGGACAGGCACACGCCGAGACGGAGCACTGCTGCGCGCACACACCCTGCGTGCCCCCTTCCGCGAAGAGGCAGTACTGGTTGGTGCCGCACTCGGCGTTCGCCGCGCACGCATCGCCCACCTGCTTGCCCGCGGTCTGCTTCGGAACACAGACACGGTCACACGTCCGGCAGACGGAGTTGCTGTCACAATCCAGGTCGCCATAGCAGCCGGGGACACAGAGGTCGCCCTCGGGCCGGGTCTCACAGGTATAGCCAGGGCGGCAGTCACTGCCACCGGGCGTACAGTCCTTGAGGCAGATGGAGCCCTGCCCGGCCACGTTGGAGCACTCCGAGCCCGCGGGGCACGAGCCGGAGCCGCTGCACGTCTCCGTGCAGTATCCATTGTCCCACCGGTCGAACTCGCCGTTGCCCGACGGAGGGGCCACCGGGGCGATGCAGTCGCCATTCGTGTTGCCGCAGCTTCTCGGGCCAGGCGTGCACTCGCGGCCCACGGGGGTGACTCCGTCAGGCAGGGCCGGCAGACAGGCCCGGGTGTACCCGGAGACCGCCGTGGAATCGCGACAGACATAGGGGGCCGGACACTCGCCGGAGGTACTGCCGAAGCAGCCCTTCGCACAGACCTTGAGGTCGGCGCCAGAAACGGTGGACGGCGCGGTGACACACGTCAGGCCGGTGGTGCACGCGGTGGTGTCACACGGAGAACCGACGGCGCCCGTCTTCGGATAGAAGCGGCACAGCGCCGTCCTGTCGTAGTCCGCGAGGTTGCGTCGGCTCTCTCCCCTCGGGATGTCGAAGAACATCACCGCGCCAATGGCCTCGAAGGAGTCGCCCAGGCCCAGGCAGTGGCCAATCTCGTGCGTCAGCACACTCTGGATGTCGTATTGGCCCGCGGGCGTGGGCGTCAGCGTGGACCAGGTGAAGTCCACGGCGTTGAGGAAGATGTCGCACTGGTACACGTAGCCGCTGAAGGTCAGCGGACGCGCGGCGGAGGGCCTGTCCCCGCCATTGAGCGTGTCCGTGTAGCGCGGGTCGCTCGCGCTCGTCACCCAGACGGGCACCACGTTGAAGCGGTCGGTGGGGTCATTGACGTTCGCCATGGGCGAACCCGTCGTGGCCACGCCACCGTCCTGGGGGAAGGAGAAGGTTGGCCACGAGCAGCTCACCTGCCACGTCTGGGCCGCCGCGCGGCTGGCGGCCACCACCAGGTTGAGGTCATTGCCCGCGGGCTGGGCCTGGCGGCCGTCCACGTAGAAGACGAAGGGGTCCGCGGGGGTGCTGAGCACCCGGTGGCCCAGGTCCTTGTATTCCAACACCTGTTGCGCCGCCGCGGTGACGGACAACAACAACCCGAGTACGACGGCGCTCCGCTGCGAACCCCGAATCATCGAAGACCCCTCCACGTCGACCATCCCCGGGTACGCATTCGCCCGGACGTCGACGGGAAGGACAGTCTACCCGCGAACGGCACGGAGGCTCACACCCGTGACTCAAGCGGGGCCGCCTCCCGCGACGGGCAAGGCCGAATCCCCCGGGCTACCCGCACACAGCGAGGACCGAGGTATCCACCTACGACTCGGGCCGAGAACGCTCCGCGACAGCCGAGGCCGAATCCCGTGAGCGACCCGTGTACCGCTCGGACCGTGGCATCCACCCACGACTCGGGCCGAGGTCGCTCCGCGACAGCCGAGGCCAACTTCCGTGAGCTACCCGCGCACCGCGCGGACCGTGGCATCCACCAGCGCCTCGGGCGTGGGCTTCTCCGCGACGGCGGTGGCAGGCAGACCGAGTTGCTCCAGTGCGGACGCCGTGGTGGGGCCAATCGCCACCACTCGCGCGGGCCCCAGCCGCTCGCGACCCGCCGCGTCCAGGAAGGCCTCGACAGTGCGCGGCGAGGCGAACACCGCGACGTCCGGCGGTGAACCGGCGAGCAGCTCCAGCGCCTCTGGCGAAAGCTCCGCTGGAAGAGAGCGATAGGCCGTCACGCGGGTGACGAGCACGCCCGCGTCTCGCAATGCATCCTCGAGCTCGCGCCGTCCCTCTTCCGCCGCGGGCAACAACACCTCGTCACCCGACTGGAGCGCGTCCTTGAGTACCTCGAAGAGCGCTTCCCCTGTCCCCTCATCCGGCTCCGCGGCGACGTCCAGGCCATAACCCCTCACGGCGCGCGCCGTGCGAGGCCCCACCGCCGCCAGCTTCACGCGGGTGAGCCGCTGCGCCGTGCCCGCCTCGCGCAGCGCATCCATCAGCGCGTCCACCGAGGAGGGACTCGCGAACACCACCCAGCGATAGCGCTGGATGTGCTCGGCGGCGGACGCCAGCGGCCGAGGGTCCTCCGGAGGACGCAACTCCAGCAGCGGCAGGCTGAGCACCTCCGCGCCCTCGTCCTCCAGGAGAAAACACAGCTCCTCGGCCCGCTCACGCGGGCGCGTCACCAAGACTCGAATGCCTTCCAGTCGCCGTTCCACGCGGGCGACAGTCTAGGGCCGTGCGTCCGGGCGGCGAGCGAAATCACGCAGGATGTCCGCCGCGCCCTGCGACAGCAGGTCCTCGGCCAGCGCCTCGCCCAGCTCCCGCGCCTGTGCCACGGGCCCACGAACCTCGCCCCGCACCACCCGTGCGCCATCCGGCCGGCCCACGAGTCCGCGCAGGTGCACCATGCCCTCGGACACCGTGGCGTGCCCCGCCAGCGGTACGGTGCACCCCCCCTCGAGCTTCGCCAGCAGCGCGCGCTCGGCCGTCACCGCCACGCGAGTCGTCGCATCCTCCAGCGGGGCAAGCAGCCCACACACCCGCGCGTCGTCACCCCTGCACTGGATGGCGAGCACGCCCTGCCCCACCGCGGGCAGGCTCACCTCGGTGGACAACACCTGGGTGATGACACCCTCCAGGCCCAGACGCTTGAGTCCCGCGTAAGCCAGCACCGCGCCCGCGAGCCCCAGCTCCTTCGTCTTCTGCAAACGCGTCTGCACGTTGCCACGCAGGCTGACGATTTCGAGGTCCGGCCGTCGCGAGCGCAGGATGCAGCTGCGACGCAGCGACGACGTGCCCACGCGCGCGCCCTGGGGCAGCGAGTCCAACGTCTGTCCCTCCAGGCCACAGAAGGCATCGCGAGGGTCCTCGCGCGTCGGCACCGCCGCGAGCACCAGGCCCTCCGGCAGCTCGGACGTCATGTCCTTCAGGCTGTGCACCGCGAGGTCGGCGCGACCGTCGATGAGCGCCTGCTCGATTTCCTTCACGAACAGACCCTTGCCGCCCACCGCGGACAGCGGCGCGGACAGGAAGCGGTCTCCCTCGGTGGTCATCTCCACGAAGGACACCTCCAGGCCGGGATGATGCGCGGCCAGGAGCGCTCCTACGTGACGCGCCTGCCAGAGCGCCAGCGGACTCTGTCGGGTGGCGATGCGCACGGACTTCATCGCTTCGCCCCCGTGGCGACCTGTTGTGGAACAGGGGCCAGGGCGGAAGAAGCCGCGTCCGCCGCCTCGAGCTCCGCCTCCAGCAGACCGAACAGCTCCGCGGCGGCACCCGCCAGCCGGTTGCCCTCGCCCTCCGGCCCCACGGCGCGCAGTCGCGAGGTGGGCTCATGCAATAGCTTGTTCACGATGGCGCGCCCCATGGCCTCGATGCTCTTGCGCTGCTTGTCCGTCAGCCCGTCACCCAACGCCGTCAACGTGCGCTCCACTTCCGTGCGGGCAATCGCCTCCGCGCGCTGACGCAGCCTCGCGAGCACGGGCATGCCCTCGCGCAGCGCGCGCTCCTTGACGAAGCGAGCCACCTCCTGCGCCACCAGCACGCCCGCCTTGTGCGCCTCCTCGGCGCGCGCGGCCGCGTTGTCCGCGACGAACTTCTGGATGTCGTCCACGTCGTAGGCGTGCACCCAGTCCAGCGTGCCCACCCCCGGGTCGATGTCTCGAGGCACCGCCAGGTCCACCATGAACAGCGGCCGGCCCTTGCGCCCCTTGCCCACCGCGCTCACGTTCTCCCGCGTGAAGAGGGGCACGGGCGACGCGGTGCTGCACACCACCACGTCCGCGGCTCCCAGGAGCGTGAACAGCTCCTCGAAGGGACGCGCCACCCCACCCACCTCCGTCGCCAGCGCCTCCGCGCGAGCCAACGTCCGGTTGGTGATGAACAGCTTCGTCGCGCCCGCCTGCTGCAGATGGCGCGCCGCCAGCTCTCCCATCTCCCCCGCTCCCACGACCAGCACCGTCTTGCCCTTCAAGCCGTCGAACACCTTGCTGGCCAGTTGCACCGCCGCGGACGCCATGGACGTCGCCGCGCGGCCGATGGCCGTCTCCGTGCGCACGCGCTTGGCACACCCGAACGCCGCCGCGCACGCCCGCGTCAATTCACCCCGCACCGCCCCAGCGCCCTGCCCCCGCTCGAAGGCGTCCTTCACCTGCCCGAGAATCTGCGCCTCGCCCAGCACCATGGAGTCCAGGCTGGAGGCCACGCGGAACAGGTGGATGAGGGCCGCCTCGCCGCGGTGCTCGTACAGGTGCTCCAACGCCTCTTCACCGCCGAGCGCCTGGAGCTCCATCACCGCGCGCTCCCGAGCCACCAGCCCGTCCGGCGCGGACAGATACACCTCCACGCGGTTGCAGGTGGACACCCAGAGCACCTCCACCGGCGACTGGGCCAGCCGCTGGAGCACCTCCACCTGACGCGTCTCGGACAGGGCCAACCGCTCGCGCACCACCAGGGGCGCCGTACGGTGGGACAGGCCAATGCAGACGAGCTCCATACTCAGGGAATCCTCAGGGCGGCCGCCGTGCTCGTCGTCACGTCGTACGAAGTGAGGAACGACACCAGCACCAGACAGAACCCCGCCATGGTCAGCAACGCCACCCGGCGTCCCCTCCAGCCCGCGAAGATGCGCGCGTTGACGAGCGCGGCGAAGACGGCCCACGCCACCACCGTGGCAATCGACTTGCCGTCCCACTGCCAGCCCACCGTCGTGGCGACGAAGAACGCGCCCGTCGCCAGGGTGATGGACAGCGCGATGAAGCCCCACACCACCAAACGCCGATTGAGGGTGTCCAGGAACTCCAGCGACGGCAGCCGGGAGAAGAGCAGGCCGAAGCGCTTGGCGCGCACCTGCCGCTCCATCAACAGGTACATGACGCCCACGCCCGCGGCCACCGCGAACGCCGCCAGCCCCAGCAACGCCAGGGTGATGTGCAGCGGCAGCAGCGGCTGTCGCACCCCCGGCGGGAGCGGCGACTGCCCTCCGTGCATCAAGAGCCCGGGTATCAGCACCGTCACCGCCAGCGGGGTGAGGAACGCGCCGATGACGGGGCGGCGGTAGCGCACATCCAACGCCAGGAAGATGGCCAGCAACAGGAAGGCCAGCGTGGAGAAGCCCTGGGCCATCCCCACGGGGCGGCCGGACTGGGCCCCCAGCAGTTCGAACAGGGCCACCCCGTGCAGCACGAGCCCCCCACCCACCAGCACGCGCCCGGCCATGGCCAGCGCGTCCGACTGGCGGACCAGGTAGGCCAGATAGGCCACGGCGGCGATGCCGTAGGCGTGGCAGGCGAGCGATACGAGCGTGTGGCTCATGGATTCAGGCAATAACCGTGACAGACGAGCGAATCAGCCCATCTTGTTGAGAAGGAACGCCGCCAACAGGTCGGTCTCCGAATCGGGTTTCTTGCCCGCCGCCTCCGGCTTCGGCGCCCCGGAGGGCACCTCCGTCACATACCCTGGAACGACCTCATAGGCGGACTCCCCCACCAGCACCGAGTCGGCCATCTGCTCGGCCCCCAGGCGGGAGAGCTGCTCCTCGGTCTTCACCTTGGCCACCAGACCGTGGGTGTCCTCGCCCGACACGAGTTGCAGGAAATGCACGGCGGGAGAGACGGCGAAGGCGGTGCCGCCCTCGGCCATGACCACCAGCCGGCCATCCCGCACGTCCGCTTTGTCGGCCAGTGCCCACTCCTCGAGCTGGGACTGGGGCAGAAAGAGCTTCGTCACGCCCGCCAGCCTACACCAGCGCCGGGCTTCTATGGGGAGCCGTTCGGAATGACGGGTGAAACCCCCGCTTGTCCACCGCATCATTTCTGGCAGATCGGCTGACGGTCCGCCGATTCTTGCAGGCTCCCGGGGCACGTACTAGACGACGCGCCGTGCAGGCCGGAGAGGGCCCGAAGGAGACACCATGGCAGGCGACAACGTGAAGGCGGTCGGAGATGGCGACTTCAAGCAGCTGGTGCTGGACTCCCAGGAGCCCGTGCTGGTGGATTTCTGGGCGACCTGGTGCGCGCCGTGCCGCGCCATCGCCCCGTCCATCGACGCGCTCGCCACCCAGTATGGCGGTCAGGTGAAGTTCACCAAGATGAACATCGACGACAACCAGCAAACGCCGCAGGACTACGGCATCCGGTCCATCCCCACGCTGCTGCTCTTCAAGGGCGGCAAGGTCGTGGAGCAGATTGTCGGCGCCGTCCCCAAGGCGCGCATCGAAGACGCCATCAAGAAGGCGCTGTAGGCCGCTTCGCCGGGCCTGTGCGCACGTGAGGACCTCGAGTCCCACGTCGCGCCTCGCCCGGCCTTGTTGTCACCCCAAGGGCACTGTCGCCCTCTCGCGCTGTCCGGTCGTGGGATGAGTTCCAGCGTCCCCCCGAGCGCCTCTGGCCGGCGTGATGCCCGCCCCGTTCGTTCCACGGACTGACTCCACGAAGCATGGCTTGTCAGCGGATCCTTCTCGCGAGCCCGGAACCGTTGGAGCAGCGGCTTTGCCCTGCCGCGGCACTGACTCAATCCAACCCAACACCCGAATCGACTCGCGCGACGTTGTCGTGACGAGCCTTCAGCGATTTCTCAGACTCCGCGTCATTTTCACCCCTGCGGACAAATACAGCGCGGATACCGAATGCTCGTCCGCCACGCCTGCGGGAAACACGTATCCCTTTGCAGTCTTGTCATCAATTTTCCGCGCGGGTTTTGCGAGTCAGACGAGACCCCTCCCTGGTTGTATTGACAGCGTTGACATCCACCGCCAAATAGGCGCATTGGAAGCCTTGTTTGTTTTGACTGTTTTCACGGGAGTTTTCATGGCACGACCACGTAAGGAGTTGTCGAAGGTCCCCCTGACCCCCGCATTGGTGAATTGGGCGGAAGCGCTTGGCGATGCGATTGGCCGAGGCGTCCTCCGGGCGATGAACCAGGGCATTCCCACGGGTGGCAACAGCAACGGCATGGCGGCAAGCCGTCGTCGTGGCCGTCCGCCCAAGGCCCTTGCGGGCAACATGGTGGCATCAGACCGGCGCTGCACCATGCCGGACTGCACGCGGGAGCAGCGCTCGAAGGGACTGTGTTCAGCGCATTACCAGGCGGAGCGGCGACGCCTGCTGGCGGGTGGCAAGCCCGCCTGAGACAGGCGGTTCGCGGTGGCGCCCACGGCCCTGGGCGAGCCGCTCCTCAATCCGTGTCTCCAGCAAATCCCCCCCACCCTTCCATGGCTGGCCGACCCTCGGAGTGGGGTGTCAGGCGTTATTTGGCCTGCCAGGGGTCCGCTTCGGTGCTCGTCGCCTTGAGCAGCTCCCACGCCGAAAGGACATCCACCACGCGCTCCAGTTCGTTGGGCAGCGAACGCGCCCGCTGGGAGTGCAGGTAGTCTTCCGCGAAGGCTCGCAGCCGGGCCCCCACGAAGAGCCGCGCCAGGGCGACCTCCGTCTGTCCACTGAAGTCGAGGAAGCGGATGCCGAAGCCGCTGCGTCCCTCGGGGCCGTCCTCACGCTCCTCCCGGACGATTTCCGCCCGCGCCCGCACCGGCGAGGCGCCTGGCTCCAGCGAGAAGCTCACGCCCAGCACCGTGCCCATGGGCAGGTAGAAGGTGCTCTCCAGGAAGGCCCCGCTGACGCTGACGTTGATGGAGGCCAGGCTCGCGGCGAAGCGCCGCCCGCCTTCCGCGTCATCCACCCAGACCTCGAAACGCGTCGTCAGCTGCGCCCGGGGAAACTCCCGGTGCTCCGGCTCCCCCTGGTTGCGCTCGATGAGGGGCGAGAACGTCGGCAGCGACGCCGCCGGTTTTCGGACCTCGTCCTTCACCACGACGGGGGCCCGCGCCACGGGCGCTGGCGCCGGGGGCTTCACGTCCCTCGCCGCCACGGGAATCTCCGCCACGCGGACACTCCCACTCACCTTCTGCCCGACCTTCCTCTGCATGCCTGACCTCCACCGGCCCGAGAGGGACTCGCCCTCCCCCCGGAATTGGTGGGGTGATTCATACACCACCCGCGAGCAGCCGCCGAGCGCTCCTCGCCATCCTTCGCTTTGGAGCACCGGTTCGAGCGTCGCGGCTCGCGACGTCTCAGAACATGTGACGCCGCATGCTGATGTTCACCAACAAGCCAATGCTGAGCATCACGGACATCATGGAAGACCCGCCATAACTCATCAGCGGCAGGGTAATTCCCGTCACCGGGAGCAGGCCGATGACCATGCCGATGTTCTCGAACACCTGCCAGAAGAGCATGGCGACGACGCCCACGGCCACGAAGGCGCCGAACCTGTCGCGGGCGTTGAACCCCACGCCCAGGCCGAAGATGAAGATGGCGCCGTAGAGGACGAGCAGGAGCGTGCACAGCACGAAGCCGTGCTCCTCCGCCCAGACGGAGAAGATGAAGTCGGTGTGCTGCTCGGGCAGGAAGCGCAGGCCTGTCTGGGTGCCCTCGCGCCAGCCCTTGCCGGACACACCGCCGCTGCCCACCGCGATTTTCGACTGGGCCGCGTGGTACCCGCTGCCGCGCAGGTCCGCCTCCGGGTCCAACCAGCCTGAGATGCGCTGACTCTGGTGCTTCTTCAGGTGGTGCCGGACGATGGTGGGCCGGGGCTCCGGCACGTCGCGCACGTAGTCGTTCCAGATGACGATGGCGCCCGCGAGGATGGCCGCGACGAGCGTGGCCACCAGGTACCAGCGCACCTTGCCGAAGAGGATGACGGTGAGCGAGGACAGGCCAATCATCAGCGCGGTGCCCAGGTCCGGCTGGACGAGCACGAGGACGAAGGGCACGCCCACGACGAGGACCGGCTTCCACAGACGGACCAGTCCGTAGGACGGCTCATTGGGGCGGAAGTCGTCGTGGTAGACCTTGGCCAGCATCAGCACGACGCCAATCTTCATGAACTCCGCGGGCTGGAGGCGGAACGGGCCGATGACGAACCAGCTCTCCGCGCCCTTCGCCGTGTGGCCGATGAAGCGCAGGGCGATGAGCGCCAGGATGTTGGCGACGTAGATGGGCATCGCCATGCGCTGAATCCAGCGGTAGTCCACCAGACACACCACCAGCACGGCGACGACGCCCAGCCCCAGGTAGAGCGCCTGGCTGGACCACACCGGCGCGAGCGGAGGACGCGACGCCGAGGCGAGGTTCCAGATGCCCAGCAGCGACACGCCCAGCACGCAGATGATGAGGCCCCAGGGAACGTGGGGCACCATCCGCCGCTCAATCCGGAGTTGCATGGGTGTCCTCCAAGGCCTCTTCGTCGCCCGGCAACAGCTTCGGGGGCTTCACCCCGCGCGTCAGGGCCGCCTCGTCCGGAGACGGCGCGCGCAGCACCGAGGGGGTGTAGGGCTGATTGGGCCGCGGCGGCGGCGCCGAGGCGTCCAGCTTCTTCAGGTCCAGGTACTTCTGGATGACGGCCATCGCCGTCGGCGCGGCATCCACGCCACCGTGGCCACCGTGCTCGTTGAGCACGACGACGGCGATCTCCGGCTTGTCCGCCGGGGCGAAGCCCGCGAACCAGGCATGGTCTCTCTCGAAGTAGCTCATCTGGTGCGTCCTGAGGCGGATGGCGCCCAGGCGCGCCACCTGGGCGGTGCCCGTCTTCGCCGCGACGAGGACGTCCAAGTCGCGCATGCCCTTGAGGCGTGAGCGGTAGGAGGTGCCGCCCGGCTCGTGGGCCACCTTCACCAGGCCCTCGATGACGGACTTCAGGTGCGCCGGGGGAATTTCCACCCGACGGACGACCTCCGGCTTGAACTCCTGGACCACCTGCCCGTCCAGGTTCTCCAGCCGCTGGACCATCTGCGGCTTGTAGAGCGTGCCGCCATTGGCGATGGCCGCGTACATCAGCGCGAGTTGGAGCGGCGTGACGTTGTTGTCGCCCTGGCCGATGGCGCTGTTGAGCGCCATGCCCTTGGTGTAGCCGCCCGGCGAGGCTTTGTCGTGGTACGCGCTGGTCGGCATGATGCCCGGCACTTCCGCCACCACGTTGATGCCGGTGGGGCTGCCCAGGCCCAGCGACTTGCCCATCTCTCCAATCGGGTCCAGGCCGATGGTGTCCGCCACCTTGTAGAACCACGTGTCACACGAGCTCTTCATCGCGTCCAGGCCGTTGACCGGACCGTGGCCTCGGTCCAGGTGGCAGCGCCAGGTGCGCGCGCCCAGGCGGTAACCACCCGGGCAGTTCACCACCGTCTCCGGACGGAAGGCGCCGGACTTGAACGCCGCGAGCGCGGTGACGACCTTGAACGTGGAGCCCGGGCTGTAGTGCTCCGCGGCCACGCGGTTGACCATGGGCTCCAGCGGGTCTCTGGACAGCTGCGCCATCTGCGTGGGCGTCACGCGCCCCGTCAGGAGGTTGGGGTCGAAGCCGGGCCGCGACACCAGCGCGCGGATGAAGCCCGTGTGCACGTCGATGGCGACGACAGCGCCCGTCACGCCAGGGAAGGCGCGCTCGGCCTCTTCCTGCAGGCGCATGTCGATGGACAGGACCACGTTGCTGCCCGCCTGGGGCTGCACCACGGCGTTGTCGCCCAGCTTGACGTTGAGCTCTTCAATCTTCTGGCCGCGCGCGTTGACCACTTCCTTGCGCACGCCGTCCCGGCCGCGCAGGCGCTGCTCGAAGTAGCGCTCCAGGCCGCGACGACCGATGTAATCCCCCAGCGCGTAGCGCGAGCCGTCGCCGTTGAGGCGCTCCAGCTCCTCCTGGGTGATTTCGTTCATGTAGCCCAGCACGTGCGACAGCACCGTGTTGGTCCGGTAGTGGCGGTGCGGCACGGGGGCCACTTCCACGCCGTCCAGGATATCGCGGCGGGCGGCCAGCCGGTCGTACTCGTCCCGCGTCAGGTCCACGCGCACCGGCACGGGCTGGAAGGGCGCGTTGCGCCGGCCCTGCCGCACCAGGTCCTCCACCTTCTTCGCCTGGTCGGCGTCCCACTGGAGCAACTCCGCCAGCCGGGGGATGACCTGCTCGGAGCAGTCGGTGCAGAAGGCGGGTGTGACGACGGCGTCGAAGGACGGGCGGCTGTCGACGAGGATGGTGCCGCGCGCGTCCTTGATGACGCCGCGGTCGGCGCGCAGGCGCACCTCCTTGACGAAGTTGGCCACGCTCTTGGCGGAGTACTCCTCGCCCCGGGTGATTTGCAGCCGGTAGAGCTGGATGGACAACACGCCCAGCAACACCGTCATGGCCAGGCCCAGCCACAGGAAGCGCCGGCGCAGCTCGCGGCCCGGCGTCGTGTTGCCCAGCGTCGGAGGCGTCACCTCAGCAACCCCGCCGGACGGTCCTGCGCCGCCTCGAAGCGCCGCAGCAACGGGAAGAGCGCCAGGGCCGCGGCTCCGGTGAGCGCCACCTGCACGGGCAGCCCCGCCAGCACCGGCCCCGTGCCACCGTCCTTCACCGTCAGCCAGGTGAAGAAGGTCGCCAGAAGGCCGTGCCCCACGTCCGCGCCCATCGCGAACAGCGCGAAGGACAGGCCGCCTCGCACGTCCACGAAGGTCGACACGAGCCGCCCCACCAGGAAGGTGAAGACGGCGAGGAAGGTGAACAGCCCCGTGGGCTGGCCACTCATCAAGTCCAACAGGTAGCCCACCGCGAACGCGGAGAAGGCGCCTTCCAGCAGCGTGGCGCGCAGGGCGAGGAACGCCACCAGCACCACGGTGACGTCGATGCGGCCCAGCACCAGGCCCGCCTGCTTGACGACCACGGACTCCAACGTGAGCAGCGCCAGCGCGATGCCCACCGTCACCAGGAACTTCATTTCGACGCACCCTCCGCCGCGCTGCCCTGCGCCATCGCGCTGTAGGGACTGCCCACCACCAACACCTCTTCCAGCTTGCTGGTGTCCACCGCCGGCACGATGTCCCCACCCTGGAACATGCCGTGTTCCTTCTTCTCTAGATGGGTCACCCGGCCCACCACCAGCCCCGGTGGGTAGATGCCATCCGTGCCCGAGGTGATGATGAGGTCTCCGTCGTCCACGTCCTCGGTGCGCAGCATGTTCTCCAGCTTCAAAGGTCCGCTGCCAGCACCCGACGCCGTGCCCCGCGCCCTGGAGCGCTGCACCCGCACCGCCACCCGGCTCTGGGAGTCCGTCACCAGCGCCACGTCCGAATAGCTCCCCGTGGCCCGGATGACCTGTCCCACGATTCCATCCGGCGTCACCACCGACATGCCCCGGAAGACGCCCTCCTTCTCCCCCGCGCTGATGCGCACCGACAAGAGCTTGGCCACCGGATTGACGCCCACCACCCGCGCCGGAATCTCCGGCCCCGCCGCGGCCTCCGCGTAGCCCAACAGCTTGCGCAACCGCTCGTTCTCCGTGCGCGACTCGCCCAGCGCCTGCACCGAGGCCCGGAGCTGGAGGTTCTCCAACCGCAGGGCGTCATTCTCCTGCCGCACCCCGCGCAAATCCAGGTAGTGCCGCACCGCCGACACCGAACCCTCGATGGAGGCCGTGAGCACCTGCTGGACGGGCGACGTCACCGCGATGACCGCCCGGTCGATGGGGTTGGGGTCCCTGCCCTTTCGCCCGCTCAGCAGGAAGGCGACCAGCGGGTAGAGCAGCAGGACGCCGACCATGAGGGGGCGCCGATATCGCTTGAGGAGCGACAGCACAGAGGGGAATTCCGGGGTGGGAGGGAAGTGCGGAGGGTGGGGGTCCGGCTAAACTCTCTAAATCGCTTGCATTTTCCGGTGCAGTGTCCTAGGCAGTCAAGGCCCTGTGACGGGGGTGGCCGCAGGTCAACCACCCTTCGGCCGGGCTACCAACAACACCGCGTCGCGAGTCCTTCCGCACGACTTTTCTCGGCGCGTTTGCTCTCGAAGTGACGACAATGGACGGTCTGAACCCCCGGAAGGTCTTTTCCCTGCTGTTCATCATCGGCATCGCGGTGGTGTTCACGCTTTCGTTCGGGCCGGGCAGCTCCGGCTTCGGCTCCACGGGTCCCGCCACCACGGCGCCGGGCTCGGTGGCCAAGGTGAACGGCAAGGAAATCCCGCTGCGCGACTTCGCCACGGCCTGGGCCCGGCAGATGAGCTTCCTGCGATCGCAGGGCAGCCCCATCCCCGAGTCCGTGGCCCGGCAATTCGGCATGCACAACCAGGTGATGGACAGGTTGGTGAACACGGAGCTCCTGGCCCAGGCGGCCGAGCAGCGTGGCATCACCCCGTCCGACGAGGAGCTGCGCAAGCTCATCCACCAGAACACGGACTTTCACGCCAAGGAGGGCGGGTTCGACTTCTCGCGCTACCAGCAAGTACTGCGCGACTTCTACCGGAAGACGCCCCAGGAGTTCGAGACCGAGCTGCGCCGCCAGCTGGCCGCGCAGAAGATGATCGAGGTCGTCCGCGCCAACGCGGTCGTCTCCGATGACGAGGTCCGGGCCCGCTACGAGAAGGACGGCAACCAGGCCAAGGTCGTCTTCGCGCGCTTCCTGCCCACCATGTTCGCGGACAAGGTGACGGCGCCCACGCCCGCGCAGCTGGCGGACTGGAAGAAGGCGCACGAGAAGGAGATCAAGGACTACTACGAGGCCAACCGCTTCGTGTACCAGCAGCCCGAGCGCATCCGCGCCCGTCAGGTGCTGGTGAAGCTGCCCCCGGAGGCCACCGCCGAGCAGAAGGCGGAGGCGCTCAAGAAGGCGGAGGCGCTCAAGAAGGAGATCGACGGCGGCAAGGACTTCGCCACGGTTGCCCGCGACAGCAGCGAGGACCCGGGCAGCAAGGCCCGCGGCGGCGACCTGGGCTGGGTGGAGCGCGGTTCCTGGGAGCCGGCGCTGGCGGACGCGGCCTTCGCGCTCACCGCGGGCGGCGTCACGCAGCCGGTGGAGACGAAGTTCGGCGTGCACCTCGTGAAGGTCGAGGAGAAGCAGCCGGCGCAGGACAAGAAGCTGGAGGAGGTCCAGGACGAGATCGCCACCACGCTCTTCAAGCAGGAGCGCGCCAAGGAGCTGGCGAAGACGGAGGCCGAGAAGGCGCTGGCCACCGTGCAGGGCGGCAAGACGCTGAAGGAGCTGTTCCCGCCGGAGAAGGAGCAGCCCGCGCTCTTGCGCTTCGAGACGGAGACGCGTCCGGAGGCCGTGGAGACGGACAGCTTCACCGCCGAGGGTGAGGCCGTGCCGCACCTGGGCCCCGCGCCCGCGCTGGTGAAGGCGGCCTTCGCGGCCACCGCTCCCCAGGTGCTGGGTGAGACGTTCCCCGTGGGCGAGGGCTTCGTGGTGGCGCAAGTGGTGGAGCGCCAGAAGCCGGACGCCGCGGGCTTCGAGGCGAAGAAGGACACCCTGCGCGCCCAGGCCCAGCAGGCCAAGCAGATTGAAGTGACGGAGTCCTTCCTCAAGGCACTGAAGAAGAACGGCAACGTCGTGACGAACACCGAGGCCATCGACTCGGTGGTGGGCGCCGGGTAGTCGTCGTCCCGCACGACGCAGTCCCACGAGGGCCGGGCCGAGGGTGTTCCCCTCCCCGGCCCTCGGCCTTTGCGGGCCAGGTGCTTCAGCGCGCCGGGAAATCGGAGCCGTTGCCGCTGCCTGTATCCGGCCCCCCGGGCTCGGCGACACAGATGGCGTCCCGCCCCCGGGCCTTGGCCCCATACATGGCGAAGTCCGCCGAGCGGATGAGCTCCAACGCGGAGGTGGCGTGTTCCGGGAACGTGGCCACGCCCACGCTGGCGGTGACGCGCACGTCCAGGCCGTGCTCCTGGAGGAAGGAGCGCCCGCGGAACGCCTCGCACACGCGCTGGGCAATCTGGGCCGCGCCGTCCTGGTCCGTCTCCACCAGGAGGATGGCGAACTCGTCGCCGCCGTAGCGGAAGACGGCGTCCAGGCCGTTGCGCCCCAGGGACATGAGCAGGTCGCCCACCTCCTTCAGCGTGGCGCTGCCCATCAGGTGCCCGTGCCGGTCGTTGACGCTCTTGAAGTGATCCAGGTCCAGGAAGACGAGCGACAGCGGATGCCGGAAGCGCGCGGAGCGCTTCACCTCCGTGTCGAGCAGCGCGCGCAGGTGCCGGGCGTTGTAGCAGCCGGTGTGCTCGTCAGTGATGGTGAGCTCCTGCACCCGGCGGAAGTTGCGCGCGTTCTCGATCGCGATGGCCGCGTAGTCCGCGATGGCGGTGAGGGTGGTGAGGTCGTCGTTGGAGAACGGCGGGTCCGTGGGGCCGTTGACCAGCTCGATGACGCCCAGCACATGGCCTCGGGACAAGAGGGGCACGGCGAGGATGGAGCGGGTGTGGAAGGCGGAGGCCTCGTCGAAGCGAGGCGAGAAGCTGGGGTCGCCGCCCACGTCGTGGACGAGCCGGGCCACGCCCGAGGAGAAGACGGCGCCGGCGATGCCCTCGCCGGGGTTGAGCTGCAGGCCCTTGAGGACGCCCGCTCCCTCGCCCACGGCGATTTCGAAGTAGAGCTTTCCGGTGCGCTCATCCTGGAGGATGAGGGACCAGTTGCGAGGCAGCAGCAGGCTGCTGACCTTCTGCATGACGAGCGCGAGCACCTCGCGCAGCTCCAGCGTGGACGTCAACGCCTTCGCCATCTCGTTGAAGGCGGCCAGTTGTTCCACTGTCCGCTTCATGGCCGACAGGAGGTCCGCGGGATTCATCCGTAGAGTCCACTCCGAGGCGCAAGTCTGCTAAGGACGCGACGCCTGGAGCCGTAACATGCACACGCACGCTGATCAAACGTTGCTCGTCCTGGCCTCCGGTTCTCCCCGCCGCAGGGACTTCCTGTCGCAACTGGGTCTCACTTTTACCGTCTCCGCGGCGGACATCGACGAGACACCCCGCCCTGGCGAGGAGGCAGGCCCCTACGTCCTCCGGCTGGCCCGGGAGAAGGCCGCCGTCGTGGCCGCCCGCTCCCCAGGCGCGTGGGTGCTGGCCGCGGACACCACCGTGGCCCTGGGCTCGGAGCTCCTGGGCAAGCCCCAGGACCCGGCCGAGGCCCGCGCCATGCTCGGCCGACTGTCCGGCAGGACGCATGACGTCCACACCGGTGTCGCGCTCGCGGGCCGCCACGAGGAGGCGCTCGTCGTGCGCACCCGCGTCACGTTCCGGGAGCTGAGCGCGGCGGAGATCGCCTGGTACGTCGGCACCGGAGAGCCCGTGGACCGGGCGGGCGCCTACGCCATCCAGGGCAAGGGCGGCTTCCTCGTCGCCTCCGTGGACGGAAGCCCCACCAACGTCGTCGGACTCCCCCTGGGGGAAACGCTCGCGCTGCTCGAGCGCGCTGGCGTGCCCCTGGCCTGGAAGCGATGACCATGGGCTCGGACGTCGCGGAGCGGCTGGCGTCGGTGCGAGCGCGGGTGACCTCCGCGTGTGCTCGCGCGGGGCGCCCCGTGGAGTCGGTGACGCTGGTGGCGGTCTCCAAGCTGAAGCCCGCGGCGCTGATCCGCGAGGCCTACGCCGCGGGCCAGCGCGACTTCGGGGAGAACTACGCGCAGGAGCTGCGGGACAAGGCCGTGGAGCTGGCGGACCTGGAGGGCCTGCGCTGGCACGCGATTGGCCCCCTGCAGACCAACAAGGTGAAGTACGTGGCGAAGGTGGCCAGTGCCTTCCACGCGCTGGAGCGGCTGGAAGTCGCGCGCGAGCTGTCCAAGCGGCGCGAGGGCCTGGCTCCCCTGCCCTGCTACGTCGAGGTCAACGTGGGCGGCGAGGCCACCAAGTCCGGCCTGGAGCCCTCGGCCCTGCCCGACTTCCTGGCGCAGGCGCGCGAGTTGCCCGGGCTGCGGCTGGTGGGACTGATGTCCCTGCCCCCGCCCACCGACGACGAGGCCCGCGCGCGCGGCTACTTCCAGGCGCTGCGCGAGCTCGGGCAACGCCACGCGCTGACCGAGCTGTCCATGGGCACCACGCACGACTTCGAGCTGGCCATCGAGGCGGGCGCGACGCTGGTGCGCGTGGGCACCGCCATCTTCGGCGAGCGGACCTGAGACGACCGAGCTTGCTCGCTGGCGGGCCGCCTCAGATCTCCTTGAACTTCATGCGGCCTTCCGCGCTGATGCGAACGCTGTATTCGCACCCGCAGTAGTTGCAGCGCAGCTCGTCACCGTCCCCGAAGCCGTCAGGCACGGGGTTGTTGGCGTCGCAGCCCGGGCAGTCGAACTCCTTGTTCTTCCCCACCGGGGCCGATTCCTTGTGGTCGTCATCGTCGAAGTCGTAGTTGCCGGCCATGTTCCCGTGCCTCCGTGGCAAGGCGCCGCCTACCTGTAGGCGCCAGTTCGGAAGGCTAGCAGCGGTGTCGGCCGGTGGACATGGCCGGCTTGCTGGAGGGCGGCCGGGCCTGGGCCGCGAAGAGGCGCCCGGGGGCCCTCGCGTGCGAGACTGCGTCCCCGCTCGGCCCTTGCGTCGCCCCCACGGCCAGGGAACGAGCGTCCGTTGAATGCCCGGGGGACGGGCACGTCCATGGAAATGTGGAGTGGCGGGAATGGTTCGGGGGCAGGGCCTGGCAGGTAGCAGGCAGGCTACTTAACTTCCTAGCGATGGAGCTCAACCGATGCGTGCGCAGTCCAATTGGGGGTTCGCGGCGATGCTGGCGGGCCTGGTCTGGTCAGCATCGGCCGTGGCCCAGGAGCCTTCCGCGAACCCGGCGTTCGGCCCCGGTGAGCAGGCGCAGTATCGCGTGAAGTACCTCGGTGTGACCGCGGGCACCGCGCAGGTGACGGTGGGCTCTCCCATGAAGCAGTGGGGCGAGGACGTGTGGCCCATCGTCGCGGTGGCGCGCTCCGACGCGCTCATCGGCGTGTGGCCCATCAAGGACAAGTTCGTGTCGTACTGGAAGGCCAGCACCCAGCGCGTCGTCGGCAGTGACTTGCACGCGGACGAGAACGGCAAGCGCCGCCGGCAGCGCATCAAGATGCAGCCGGATGGCAAGAGCGTCTTCGTCGTCAAGCAGAAGGAAGGCGAGTCGCCGCGCGAGTCCACCGCCGAGGTCGTCGAAGGGACGCTGGACGTGACGGGCGCCACCTTCGCGCTGCGCAACCAGGAGCTGGCGGTGGGCGGTGAGTACGCCTACCCCGTGTTCACCGGCAGCAAGAGCTTCACCATGCGCGCCAAGGTGGAGTCGCGCGAGACGATGAAGACGGAGCTGGGCACCCAGGAGGTGTTCAAGACGCGGGTGCAGGCGGAGTTCGGCGGCAGCCTGACGTCGAAGCGGGACATGTTCGTCTACCTCACCACGGACGCGCGTCACGTGCCGGTGCGGGTGGAGGCGGAGTTCGCGCTGGGCATGGTGGTGGCGGAAATCACCGACTACCAGCCCGGGCGCACCATGACGGTGGCGAGTGCCGAGAGCGGTGGGTAGCACCGCTGGAGAGTGAAGGGGGCGGATGGGCGCGGGCTGGGCGTGGGTGGTGATGGCGGCGGTGGCCGCTACACCGGAGCCAATGGTGGTCTCGGCCCTGGTCAAGGTGCGGCCCGGTGCCGCGCTCCAGGGGCGGCCCCAGGCACGCCTGAGCGTCGCGCGCGGCGAGTGCGAAGGCGTGCAGGTGGTGCTCCCCGGCACGGCCCGGCAGCTCAAGGTGACGCCCCTGTTCCTCGGAGGCCCTGGGGAAGCGCTGCCCGCGGCCCTCTGGCGCGAGGGATACCTTCCGGTCCACCTCGCATCCAACAGCCAGGGCGACCAGGGAGCCTGGCCGGATCCACTGCTGCCGCTGAGCGCCCCCGTCCCCGACGGAGACCCGGACCTGCCCACCGTCCTCTACGTGGAGGTGTGCGCGCCGGAGGGCCAGTCTCCGGGCACCTACCGGGGCACGTTGAGGGCACGCTTCAACAAGGTGGAGCGCGTCGCGGTGCCCTTCACGGTGGAGGTGCAGCCCTTCGTGCTGCCTGCGACGTCCTCGCTGCCCACCAGCTTCGGCATCTCCCTCTACAGCATCGCCCGGGGACACGGCCTGAACCCGGACTCACCGGAGGCGCGCGCGCTGCTGCGCGCGTACGCACGCGTCCTGCTGGAGCACCGCGTGAGCGCGCACGGCATGAGCATGACGCCGCCCCCGGTGCGCTTCGAGGACGGCAAGGCCCTCCTGGATTGGAGCGAGTACGACGCGGAGATGGGGCCCTTCCTCGAAGGAACCCTGCTGGACTCCGGCGCCCGCTTCACCACCGCGGACCTGCGCGACAACAAGCAGGCCGTCACCGAGGAAGAGAAGGTGGCGTACTACCGCGCCTTCGCCGAGCACTTCCAGACGAAGGGATGGCCCGCGCAGCTCTTCTTCTACACCAAGGACGAGCCGAAGCCGGAGGACGTGCCGCTGGTGCTGGCGCAGTCGCGCCGTGTGCGCGCCGCCGGTGGAAGCCGGGTGCTCATCACCAGCCCGCTCGATGCCACGCTCGCGCCCGCCGCGGACATCCTCGCGCCCACGCTCAACTGCTTCTATCCCCGCTCGGGCCCCGCCACCTGTCGCGCCGTGCACGAGCTCGCGGAGCTGCGCGCGAAGCTGCCCGAGGCCACCCAGGTGTGGTGGTATCAGAGTTGCAATTCGCATGGTTGCAACGGCGGCCCCGCTCCGGACTCCGCGCGGGAGCGGGCCTACAGCGGCTGGGCCTCGTACATGGTGGACCACCCCGCCCCGCTCAACCGGGCCATGGGCCCGCTGGCGTTCGCGAGTGGCGTGGATGGCGAGCTCTATTTCGACACCGTCTTCGCCTACAACACGAAGGAGGACCCCTGGACGGACCTCCTCGAGTTCGGCGGCAACGGCGACGGCACCCTCTTCTACCCGGGCACGCCCAGACACCTGGGAGATTCCGGACACCACCCGGTGCAGTCGCTGCGGCTCAAACACTTGAGAGACGGCCTGGAGGACTACGAGTACCTCCGTCTCCTCTCCGAGCTGGGAGACCAGGCGTTCGCCCGAGACGCGGCACGTCACCTGGTCCGGTCGGGTTGGGACATCAGCCGGGATGCGCGAGAATGGACCCAGGTCCGCCAGCTCGTGACTGCCCGGCTCCGGCAGCGATGGTCGACGTCCGAATTTGCGAAGCGTCCGGGCCGTCACACGCCCCAGAGCACCCCGTAGTCCCTTGTGGAAGGAAGATGGATGAGCTCCCTGCGCACCCTCCTCGCGGCCTGGCTGATGCTGTCCTCCGGCGGCACCGCCTGGGCTCAGCTCCCGGACACGGAGGCCGACAAGCCCGAAGCCGACAAACCCGCTGAAGCCAGCGCGGCGGCGACACCCGAAGAGCCCCCCATCACCGTGGAACCGTGCGCCCAGGCGCTGCCCGCGCTGCGCATGCCGTTGGCCTTCATGCCCGGCGAGGTGCTCGAGTTCGACCTGGACGCCATGGGCGCGCAGGCGGGCAAGATGACCCTGCGAGTCCAGAAGCAGCAGGACGGGCAGATCCCCGTGCTGGCCGAGGCGCAGACCAACTCCTTCTTCTCCAAGGTCCGCCGTGTCCGGGGCAGCGCCACCACGTGGCTCCACCCGAAAACACTGCGCCCCAAGCGCTACGTGGAGGACGCCACGGAGAACGAGATGCGCCGCAAGGTGGAGGTCGCCTTCACCCACAAGGACCGCGCCATCAAGGTGGACTACCAGATCGGCCAGCGCGCCAAGGGCCAGTACAACTACACCTACGACAAGGACGGCCTCGACGTGGCGGGCTCCATCTACCTGCTGCGTCAGCTCCCCCTGGAGGAGAACATGTCCGTCTGCTTCGACGTGTACGGCGTGCGCCGGCTGTGGCGCATGCAGGGACAGGTCCTCAAGAAGGAGCAGGTGACGACGCCCCTGGGCCAGTTCACCGCGTGGCACCTGCAGGGCACCGCGGTTCGGTTGGACCGCCCCAAGCAGAAGCGCGAAGTGCACGTGTGGCTCTCCGACGATGCACGCCGTCTGCCCCTGGCCGCCGTGGGCACCCTGGACCTGGGCGCCGTGCGCGCCACCCTCACCTCCGTCAGCCGTCCCGGCGAGAAGCGCCAGGAAGCCGGCCCCGGCAAGGAAGAGATGAAGTGGTGACGAGAGGCTGAAGTCCCCTCGGGAGAGGCCCGGTGCGCGGTATTCCGGGCCTTTCTTGCTGAACACAATTTGATTCTGGTTTGCAAAATCAAAATCGCGAGCGTAGGGTGCGCGCCGCTCCGATGCGCCCACGCTCTTGCTTCGTCCGTTCATCCCTGCTGCTCTGTTCCACGCTGCTGTTCTCCGGCACGGTTGCCCGAGCCGAAGCTCCGGCCGGTCCCCAGGCGCCCCCAGCCCCCCAGGCCGAGCCCGCCGTGGAGCCGCCTTCGGCTCCCCAGGTGGAGCCCGCGCCTTCGGCTCCGGCCATCGCCGAGCCCGCGCAGCCCGCTCCGGTTCCCGCCGCACCGCCCGCAACGCCCCCGCTGGGGCCCACGCGTCCCAAGATCGACGTCTACGTCACGGCGTACGGTGAGTTGCAGTTCGCCTACTTCAACTACGGGCTGGACCAGAACCGGGCGGGTGGTGCGCAGCGCGACTCGCGCATCGAGTTCGACACCAACCGCTTCGTGATTGAAGTGAAGGGCGGCCTGCCCGACTACGGTCTCGAGGCCGAGGTCGAAGTCGAATTCGAGCACGGCGGCACCGGCTCCGCGATGGAGCTGGAGTACGAGGAGTTCGGCGAGTTCGACCAGGAGCTGGACAAGGGCGGCGAAATCCTCGTCGAGGAGATGTTCCTCTCGAAGAAGCTGGGGGCCAACGCCGCGCTCGCGGTGGGCCGCTTCTACGTGGCGGTGGGCACGCTGAGTGAGTTCTCGCGGCCCACCGACTACCTGGGCACCAACCGCGACGAGGCGGAGACGAGCATCATCCCCAACACGTGGGACGAGATGGGCGTGCGCCTGCGCTACAAGTTCCCCTGGGGGCTGCGGCTCACGGGCCAGTTGGTGAACGGCCTGGACTCCACCGGCTTCAGCTCACAACTCTGGTCGGCGGGCGGACACCAGCGCCGCTTCGAGGTGCAGCGGGCCACGGACATGGCGCTCGTCGTCCGGGCGGACGTCACGCACTTCGACGGGTTCACCTTCGGCGTGTCCGCCTATCACGGCGACACCACGCGCAACCGTCCCAAGGCGGACCTGGTGAAGAGCTGCGAGGAGGCGAACCCCCGGGAAGTAGCGCCGTGCGGCTACGTGTCGGCTCCGCTGACGCTGCTCGACGCGCACCTGTCCGTGCGCAAGGGCCCGTGGAGCGCGAAGGCCCTGGTGATGTACGGCCACCTGAAGAACGCGGAGCTCGTCTCCCAGCGCAACGCGCGCCTGTCCAACCTGCTGGGAGTGATACGCACGCCGGTGTCCGACAACGCGTTGGCCGTGTGGGGCGAGCTTGGCTACGACATCGCGAGCGTGGTGGGGCTGAGCGACTCGCACCACCTCTTCCCGTTCGTCCGTTACGACTACGCGGACACGCAGTTCAAGCCGCGCGAGGAGCTGTACGACAACCCGCGCTTCCGGCGCTCCGTCTACACCGTGGGCCTGTCCTACAACCTGATGAACGTGGCGTTCGCGAAGCTCGACTTCGGGCACCGCCGCCTGGGCTCCTCCGCCTTCCGGCCGGAGAACACCCTGCGCTTCGCCACCGGCTTCAACTACTGACGTCGGCCCAGGTGCCTGCGTCCACCAACCCCCAACGAAAGGTCAGTCATGAAGCGTATGTCCCTGCCCCTCCGCCTGGCGCTCGCGCCGGCGCTCCTGTCCAGCGCGCTGTTCCTCGGCGCCTGCGGCGACGACTCCGACAACCCCACCGACGACTCCAAGGTCACCCAGGAGCTCGTCGTCACGTTCGCGGACAAGGTCGTGGTGCCGACCTACGCGCGGCTGGCCACGCGGCTCACCGAGCTGGACGCGGCCTGTGTCTCGCTGGCGGCGGCGCCCACGGCGGACAAGCTGGCGGCGGCCAAGGCGGCGTGGCGCGCGGCGCGCATTCCCTGGGAGCAGAGCGAGGGCTTCCTGTTCGGTCCCGTGGACAGCTTCGGCTATGACCCGGCGCTGGACAGCTGGCCGGTCAGCCACACCGAGTTGGAGGCCGTGCTGGCCAACAACGACGCCCTCACGCAGCAGTACGTGAGCAACCTCAAGAACGAGCAGAAGGGCTTCCACACGCTGGAGTACATCATCTTCGGCAATGGCGGCACCAAGACGGTGGGCCAGCTCACGGCCCGCGAGTTCGAGTACCTCAAGGCCCTATCCGCGGAGCTCAAGGCCGTGGGCCAGATTCTGCACGGCCGGTGGGTCCAGTCGGTGGAAGGCAACGCGCCGTTCCGTGACACGCTGGCGACCGCGGGCCAGTCGGGCAACTCCGCGTACCCGTCCGTGCAGGCCGCCGCGCAGGAGATGGTGGGCGGCATCACCACCATCCTGGACGAGGTCGCCAACGGGAAGATCGCCGAGCCGTACGACACCCGCGAGCCGGACGTGGTGGAGAGCCAGTTCGCGTACAACTCGCTGGAGGACTTCACCAACAACATCCGCAGCGTGGAGAACGCCTACCTGGGCCACCTGCCGGGTGAGACGAAGACGGGCAGCGCCCTGCGCGACGTGGTGGGCGTGGACAGCACGCTCGACGTCAAGATCCGCCAGCAGATCGCCGGGTCCATCAGCGCCCTGGCCGCCATCGCCGAGCCGTTCCGCGAGTCCATCACCAACGAGACGGAGCGCCCCAAGATCGTGGCGGCGCAGGAAGCCATCCGCACCCTGCACGACACCTTCCAGGGCGAAGTGCTGCCCCTGGTGACGAAGTAACGTAGGGTGACAAGCGAAGGTGAACGCCATGCGACGTGCCGTGATGATGGGGGCCTTGCTGTTGTGGACCGCTGGCTGCGGAGAGGAGGCACCCCAGGTGCCTTTCGCTCCGCCGAGGGCGGGTGGGGCCACCACCGTCGACAATCGCACGTCGCTGGCGTTCGCCCAGCCCGCCGCCAATCTGCGACCTGAGTATGACCGGCTGCACCGGGACGGCGACGCGGCCTTCGAGGCCATCTTCGTCCCGGCGCCTTCGCGTGTGAATCCAGGGCTGGGGCCGACCTACAACAACGTCTCGTGCAACGGCTGTCATCTGCGCAACGGGCGCGGCATGCCGGTGATGGGGCCGACCGCCCAGCGCACCCAGCTCCTCGTGCGAGTGAGCCTTCCCGAGGGAATGCCCGAGCATCCATACGGCGCGGTGCCGGTCCCTGGCCTGGGGTTGCAGGTGAGGGACCAGGCCGTCTATGGCGCCATGCCACCCGCCGCACTCACGCTTTCATGGGTGGAGAGCACCGGGCAGTACGCGGACGGCACGCCGTACTCGCTGCGCTCGCCGCGCGTGAACATCGCCCCGTCGGATGGCTCGGCGCTGCCCGCGAACATGTTGATGTCGCTGCGGCTTCCTCCTCCCGTGTTCGGGCTGGGGTTGCTGGAAGCCCTGCCGCTCGAGACGCTGCGCGCCCTGGAGGACCCTGATGACCGGGACGGCGATGGCATCTCCGGGCGGATGAACGAGGTCTGGGACGCGGCGCTGCACACGCTCGTGCCCGGGCGCTTCGGGTGGAAGGCGAACAGCCCTCATCTGCTGCAGCAGTCCGCCGAGGCATACTTCAACGACATGGGCATCAGCAGCCCCCTCTTCCCAGAGCCCGACGGGACGCATGAACTCACGCCCGAACTCCTGGAGGCCGCCGTCTTCTATTCGCAGTCGCTCGGCGTTCCCGCGCGCGCGGCGCTGGAAGACCCGGTGGTCCAGCGCGGCGAGAAGCTGTTCCGCTCACTGGGTTGCGAATCCTGCCACCGCGAGACGCTCGAAACAGGCGCGTCCGCTTACGAGGAACTCGCCTTTCAGAGCATCCATCCGTACACGGACATGCTGCTGCACGACATGGGACCGGAGCTCGCGGATGGCAGGCCGGATGGCGCGGCCACCGGCACCGAGTGGCGCACGCCCGCGCTGTGGGGCCTGGGGTTGACGCACACGGTGCTGCCCTACTCAGGGTTCCTGCATGACGGTCGCGCCCGGACGATAGAAGAAGCGGTGCTGTGGCACGGGGGTGAGGCCCTCGCCGCCCGTGATGGCTTCCGCGCGCTCTCCAGCGACGACCGCGCCGCGCTGATGAAGTTCCTCGGCTCGCTCTGACAGCGAAGGGGCGCGGGACGGCACCGCGCTCCGGCTCAGGGTGGAAACGGGCGCTGCTTCAGCGTCTCCAGCAGGAAATCGCGGAAGGCGGCCACCTTCCGTGGAATGTGCCGCTCCGCCGTGGAGACGAACCACACGCTGCCCCCGGGCATGCTCCATTTCGGGAGCACCGGGACGAGCCGCCCCTCCGCGACCTCGGGCTCCGCGAGCATCGATGGCAGGAAGCCGATGCCCGCGCCCAGGCGCAGCGTCTCCCGCATGAAGAACATGTCATCGCACCGGATGGAGCCCGACTGAGGGACGCGCATCGTCTCCCCGGGTCCCACCAGCGAGAAGGGCTTCGCGCTCCGGAAGGAGACCCACGTGTGACTGGTCAGCTCGCGAGGATGGCGCGGAGTGCCCCGGCGCGCCAGGTACGCGGGTGAGCCGTAGAGGCGCAGCGAGAAGGGCCCCAGCCGGCGGGCACGCAGGGAGGAGTCCTTGAGCGTGTTGGAGGACAGCCGGAGGGCGGCGTCGAAGCCCTCGGCCACCAGGTCCACCACGCGGTTGTCCAGGTGCAGGTCCACCTTCACCGCTGGGTAGCGCGCCACGAAGCGGGTGATGATCTCCGCCAGCACGGTGGTGCCCCAGTCCACCACCGCCGTCAGCCGAAGCTCGCCCGAGGGCTCGTCCTCCAACTCCGGCAGCTCCCCCACCGACTTGCGCAGCGAGGCGAGCATGGGAGACACGCGCTCATACAGCGCCTGGCCCGCGGTGCTGAGCGCCACCCGACGCGTCGTGCGATGGATGAGCTGCACGCCCAGAGAAGACTCCAGACTGGAGATGCCTCGACTCACGGATGACTTCGGCATGCCCAGCTTCTTCGCGGCGGTGGAGAAGCTGGCCCCTTCGGCGACGGCGACGAAGAGCGCGAGCTGGTTGAGGTCCATTGTTCCCTCCATGGAACAGTATGCTCCACGAGGAGGCATTGTGCAGCAGGGAGTCCGGGGATTAACCCAAGGGCCGAAGCTCACGTCACCCCGCTGCTCCGGAGAGTCCCCATGTCCGCCACCCTGCTCGTCACCGGCGCGTCCGGCCATCTTGGCCGTCGCGTCGTCGAGTTGCTCCTGGAGTCCCACAAGGGCTCGCTCATCGTCACCACCCGGGAGCCGTCGAAGCTCTCGGACCTCTCGGCGCGCGGTGTCGTCGTGCGAAAGGCGGACTTCGATGACGCGAAGTCGCTCGACACCGCGTTCGCGGGCGCGGAGCGACTGTTGCTCATCAGCACGGACTCGCTCGATGTCCCCGGACGCCGCATCACCCAGCACCAGAATGCCCTGGACGCGGCGCTCCGCGTCGGTGTCCGGCACATCGTCTACACGTCCCTCACCCGCCCCGAGCCGGACTCGCCCATCACCCTCGCGAAGGACCACTGGGCGACGGAGCAGGCGCTGGCGAAGAGCGGGCTGAGCTACACGGTGCTGCGCAATAACATCTACGCGGACATGCTGCTGCACAGCCTGCCGCAGGCCATCGCCACGGGACAGCTCGTGGCCGCCACCGGCACGGGCTCGACGGCGTTCATCACCCGCGAGGACTGCGCTTGCATCGCAGTGGCCGCGCTGATGTCCACCTTCGATGGCAAGCGCACGATGGAAGTGACGGGCCCCTCGGCGGTGAGTCACGCGGAGCTGGCGCGACTGGCGGGCGAGCTGTCCGGTCGTCCCGTGCAGTTCGTTCCGGTGGACGCCGCGAGCCTCAAGGCGGGCATGGTGGCGCACGGGTTGCCCGCGCCGCTGGCGGAGGTCTATGCCTCGTTCGACGTGGCGGTGGCCGAGGGACGCATGGGCGAGGCCACGGGAAGTGTCGCGGAGCTCACGGGCAAGGCTCCCACCAGCGTGGCGAGCTTCCTGACGAGCCATCGCGAGACCCTGAAGGCGGCCGGGCGCTGAAGCCCTACGCACCGGGGACGCGAGGGCGGGAAAATTGACGGGGTGCTACGGGCCTGTAGCGTCGAGGCCATGTCCCCTCTCGCCCTCGCCGCCCCCGTGCTGTCGCGCCAGGCCGACCCGGTCCGAGTGGCCACCGAGCGCCTGGCTCGGACCCTGCCCTCTCGCACCGACGCGACCGTGCTCGTCGATATGATCGAGGATGACTTGCGGGAAGGCCTGGATGCGCTCGGCGACGTGGAGGCCCACTTCTCGGACCTGCTGAGCACGCTGCGCACCGCGCCCCTGACACCGGTGAACCTGGTGAACGCGGGGGATGATCCGCGCATCATCGAGCGGCTCGACTACCTCCAGCACCTGGTCCTCCAGCTTCGCAAGCGCCTGTCCCAGGCCGCCGCGATGGCGCGACAGACGCCCCCTTCGCGCGTCCGCTGAACGACGCGCGCCCGTCCTCGACGCTGTCCGGTGGGCGCCACGACCCACGCCTGCGCGCCAATCGCTCCGCGCGAAACGCGCCCAGAGCCGCTGAATCCACGGCCCTGGCCCGCTGGCGTGTCGCCCGTCGCCCTCAGTTCGCGGGCGTACCCGCCGGTGCCGCCGCGGGCGCTCCGGTCGAGCCCACGCCTGTCGCGGGCGCCGCATTGGCCGGCGCCGGCGTGGCGGGCAGCCCCGTGGCCGGCGCCGCGTTCAGTGGCGTGGGCGACCCCAGCAGCGGGGGCGCCGACGCGGCATTGAGCGGCGTGGGGGCGCCCAACAGCGCGGTGGGCGGCGTCGCCGAGTCCGCGTTCAGCGGCGGCGCGGTGCCGATGATGCCCGGGCTCACCTGCGCCGTCCCGGAGAACGCATCGAAGCTGGGCGCGGTCAGCGACGGCACGGAGAACGAGCCCGTGGTCGACAGGTTCGCCGGAGTCCCGAAGGCGCTCACCGTGGAATTCACCCCCGGGGCTGTCGTCCCCGAAATCACCGTCTGGTCCCCGGCGAACGACGGGCCCAGCACGGGCGTCCCTGGCAGCACCTGCGAAGTGTTCACCGGTGGATTCGGCGTGCTCGTGATGGGGGAGACGCCGCTCGTCACCTCGGGTTCCCGAGGCGCAACGAGGACATTCGCGCCGGTGCCCAGCGTGGCGCCGCCCTCCGTCACCACCTGGCCATCACTCCCGCCCACGAGCACCCGCGTGCTTCCTCCAGGAATGACCACCGACGGCTCCTGCCCCGCCGTCGCCGCCGCAGACGTCGCCAGCCCACTGCCGCCGGTCCCCGTCTGCTGTACCGGCGCGGGCGGAAGCGGAGGCGGCACACCGGGATAGACCCCCGCCGGCACGGGCGTCAGCAGATACGGGTCTCCCGTCACATGGCCCGTGTTCTCCACCACCGCCACCGAGCGCACGGACACCCCATCCACCTGGATGGCCACGTCCTCGAAGATGAACTGGAGGAACCCTCGCGGCTCCGCCTCCGGAGGCAGGTTCCACACCAGCACCACGAGCTCCGCGTCACCCACGCGCGCCTGACGCAGCATCCGGTGCGTGTCGTCGTCCGAGAATGCCCCCGCATCCAACGCCCCGACGTGCACGAAGGCCGTGTCCGTCAGCAGCCGCCCGTTGCGCCACACGCTGCCCACGCCCCACACCGCCACCGCGGCATGCGTGCGGGTCATCGCTGACCACCCCAGGCCACTGTTGCCGTAGAGCGGCACGTTCAGCAGCACGCCGCCGGCCACGGTATGCGGCGGGGGTGGAGGGAGCGGCCGGGAAGGCGCCTGTCCAAGGGCCTGGGCGGGCGGGAAACCGGCCTGGGACAGCTCCACCCGATAGTCGGTGGCCCCCAGGCGGAACAACGCGGAGAAGCTCGCCTTGTCGCCGTACGTGGCCTCGGGGGAGTCCACCCGGTCCTCGACGGTGAGGTCCGCGCTCCCTCGGCCGCTTTCGGCCAGGTCCGTGAAGGGCAGCGGTCCTTGGATGAAGAAGGCGTCCGGCTGCTCGGTCCGCGCGCTGGCCTGCCGGCCCTCGAACGTGAACCCGCCTGGCCCCGCGGCCAGCAACCCGGACAAGAGAAACGCGGTGAGAGGTCCCGCCATCGACGCTGCCTCCTTGTAAAACAAGGTAGGCAGCGGAGCGGGGAACGGCAGTCCCCTCTCCCCCAAGAAAACTAGATGAGGCCTCGAGCCCGGCGGATCTGCTCCACCGTCTTGTTGTACTCGATGTCGAAGGCGCTGGTGCCCTCCTGCAGGTGCTTCAGGCGGGAGCGAGCCTCCTTGTCGATTTCATCATCCACGTCCAGGTGCCGCTTCATCACCGCGAAAATCTTCTGACGCAGCGAGTTGTCGGCCGAGTAGACCTCCTCCACGTTCCGGCTGATGAGGAGGAATTCGATCATCTGGTTGATGACGTACTCGATGCCCTCGTCGCCCATCTTGAAGCCGCGGACATCCGCCATCTCGCGCTTCACCTGGTTGAACTTGGAGTAGTCATATCCGCGACGCTCCAACGCCTCGCGCGTCGCCTGGTTCACACGCTCTTCATTCGCGAGGTACTCACGCATGATGGCCGACAGGTCCATCTCGGCGTCCGCCACGCGCATCGGCTCCACCTCGATGTCCCCATCCTGCATGAGCTGCTGAATCGCCTCTCGCGAGATGATCGGGATCACCTTCGGATACAGCCTCATGTCGGTCCCTCGCCCTCTTTGGACGGCTCGAATCGTCAACCGCTATAAATCAGCGCCGAGCCCAGTCGCAATTAAAAACCCCAGGAACGTCGCGGTTCCAGCGCACTTCCCCCGCAGTCCGAAGTGGAAATTAATCACGCGGCACCGGGTGGCGACCCTCCCTGCGATTTTTCGTTCACCGGTTCGACGGCATCGTCGAGGGATGCTTCCCGGACAGGGTCTTCCTCCTCTTCGTCGGGGTGTCCGTGAAGCCCCGCATGGACACGCTCAGCGACGGCGGGGCCCACCACGTCGGCCAGCTCCTCGATGCTCGCCTCGCCCACGCGCTTGAGTGAACCGAAGTGCCGCAAGAGCGTCTTGCGCCGCACCTCCCCCACTCCCGGGATGTCCTCCAGCGCCGAACGCACCCGACTCTTGCGCATCACCTGCTTCTGGAAGGTGATGGCGAAGCGGTGCGCCTCGTCCCTCATGCGCGTCAGCATGAACATCTCCGCCGAGTTCTGAGCCAGGACGATGGGGTCCTTTCGCCCCACGACGAACACCCGCTCGGGGCTGCGAGCGCTCTCCGCATCCCGGTCGAAGACCTCCAAGTCGCGGCTCTTGGCCAGGCCGACCACGTCGACGGAGTCCACGCCCAGGTCCTTCATGGCCGCGTGCGCGCTCGCCAGCTGCCCCTTGCCGCCGTCGATGACGAGCAGGTCCGGCAGGTCGCCGTCCTCCAGCCCTCGCTTGAGGCGCCGCGTCACGACCTCGTACATGCTCGCGAAGTCGTCCTGCTTCTCCACCGTCTTGATCTTGTACTTCCGGTACCGGGACTTGTCCGCGTCGCCATCCGTGACGGCCACCTGCGAGGCGACGATGGCGGAGCTCTGGAAGTGCGAGATGTCGAAGCACTCCATGCGGCGCGGAAAGTTCTTGAGGTTCAGCCGCTGTTGGAGGCGTGAGAGGACCTGGTCGGTCTCGTCCTTGGTGCGGCGGCGCTCCAGGAAGGCCTGTTCGGCGTTCTTCACCGCCATCTGCACCAGTTCGTGCTTCTCCCCTCGCTTGGGGACCAGCACGCGCACGCGCTCGCCCTTCCGCTCGGAGAGCAGGCCTTCGAGTCCGTCGGTGCCGTCCTCGGGGTCCAGCGGAAGCAGCACCTCCTCCGGCACGAAGCTGCCCTGGTCGTAGTAGAGGTTCACGAACGAGGCGAGCAGCTCCTCGTTGGGGAACTCCTGGTTGCCGAAGGGGAACGCCTGGCCGCCGTTGAGCCGGCCCTGCCGCACCCAGAGGACGTAGAACATGATGCGGTCGCCTTCGCGGAACAGCGCGAAGACGTCCTGGTCCTTGAAGTCCGTGGTGGCGATCTTCTGGCGCTCCAGGCTGCGCTCAATCGCCAGGAGCTGGTCTCTGACCCGCGCGGCCTCCTCGAACTTCAGCTCCTGGGCGGAGCGCTTCATGCGCAGGCGGAGACCCTCCACCAGTTCGCTGGCCTTGCCCTCCAGGAACATCACCACTTCGTCCACGCTGCGGTGGTAGTCGTCCTCGGGCACCGGGTGGACGCAGGGCGCCGGGCAGCGGCCGATCTGGAACAGCAGACAGGGCCGCTTGCGGTTGGCCAGCACGTGGTCCGTGCAGGTGCGCAGGCGGAAGTAGCGGTTGATGATGCGCAGCGTTTCGCGGATGGCGCCCGCGCTGGAGTACGGGCCGAAGTAGCGCGCGCCGTCGCGCTCGTACTTGCGGACGACTTCCAGGCGCGGGTACGCGTGGGTGCGGTCCAGGCGCAGGGAGATGAACTGCTTGTCGTCCTTGAGCAGGACGTTGAAACGCGGCCGGTGCTTCTTGATGAGCTCGTTCTCGAGGAGCAGCGCCTCCTTCTCGTTGTGGACGAGCACCGTCTCGAGGTCGCCGAGCAGCTCATCCAGCAGCGACACGAAGACGCGCGTGTCCCCGGTGCGCGTGAAGTACGAGCGCACGCGGCTGCGCAGGTTGATGGCCTTGCCCACGTAGATGATCTGCCCCCGGCGGTCCTTCATCAGGTACACGCCGGGCTCGGTGGGAAGGGCGTCGAGCTTCTCCTGGAGCTTCACGTCCATGGCAGACGCCTCCTAACGGCGCCCTCGCGCCCGGCCGCCCTTGCCCCGTCCACGCTTCGGGGCTTCGTCCGGCGCCTTCGTGGGCCCCTTCAACAGGAAGCGCGAGGCGGGCTTGAGCCCCAGGTCCATGTCCTTGAGCAACTGGACCTTGTCCCGGTACTCGGCGGCCTTCTCGAACTCCATCGACTCGGCGGCGCGCTGCATCTCCTCGGTGAACTCCTTCACCAGCCGCCGGATCTCCTTCGCCTCGAGCAAGTCGTCCTCACCCTCGGCCGCCATGGGCAACGTGCCGCCGCCCTCCGCGTCGTAGGCGTGCTCGGAGAAGTTGAGGATGTTGCTCTTGATGGAGCGAGGGGTGATGCCGTGGGCCTTGTTGTGCTGCCGCTGGATTTCGCGGCGGCGCGTCGTCTCCTCCAGCGCCTTCTTCATCGAATCGGTGATGGAGTCCGCGTACATGATGACGCGGCCATTCAGGTTGCGCGCGGCGCGGCCGATGGTCTGGATGAGCGACACGTGGCTGCGCAGGAAGCCCTCCTTGTCCGCGTCGAGGATGGCGACCAGGGACACCTCGGGGATGTCCAGGCCCTCGCGCAGGAGGTTGATGCCCACCAGCACGTCGAACTCGCCCTTGCGCAGGTCCCTGATGATGGCCATGCGCTCAATCGCGTCGATGTCCGAGTGCAGGTAGCGCACGCGCACGCCCACGTCCGCGTAGTACTCGGTGAGGTCCTCCGCCATGCGCTTGGTCAGCGTCGTCACCAGGACGCGCTCGCCGCGCGTGACACGCAGGCGGACCTCCTCGAGCAGGTCATCCACCTGGTTGCCAACAGGGCGCGTTTCGACTTCCGGGTCCGTCAGGCCGGTGGGGCGGATGATCTGCTCCACCACCACGCCCTGGGATTTCTGCAGCTCGTACTCGGAAGGCGTCGCCGAGACGAAGACGGCCTGGGGCACCAGCTCCTCGAACTCACCGAACTTCAGTGGGCGGTTGTCCAGCGCGCTGGGCATGCGGAAGCCGAAGGTGACCAGCGTCTCCTTGCGCGCGCGGTCTCCCCGGTACATCGCGCCAATCTGCGGCACCGTCTGGTGGCTCTCGTCGATGAGGACCAGCAGGTTGCGCGGGAAGTAGTCGATGAGGCACGGGGGCGGCTCGCCCGTGGCGCGGCCCGAGAAGTGCCGCGAGTAGTTCTCGATGCCGTTGCAGTAGCCGACCTGTTCAATCATCTCCAGGTCGAACATCGTGCGCTGCTCCAGCCGCTGCGCCTCCAGCAGCTTGCCCTCGCGCTTGAACGTCTGGAGCTGCTCGGACAGCTCGTCGCGGATGGTCTGCAGCGCGCGCTGGCGCACGTCCTCGCCCGCGACGTAGTGGCTGGCGGGGAAGATGACGATTTTGTCCAGCGTGCCCAACGTGACGCCGCGCAGCGGGTCGAACTCGGTGATTCGCTCCACCTCGTCGCCGAAGAAGCTGATGCGCACCGCGCGCTCCTCCTCGTAGGCGGGAAACACCTCCACGGTGTCGCCGCGCGTGCGGAAGGTGCCTCGGTGGAAGTCCATGTCGTTGCGGTCGTACTGGCCCTCCACCAGACGGCGCATGAACGTGTCGCGCCCCATCTCCCCGCCCACGTCCACGCGCACCGCCAGGTCCACGTAGCTCCGGGCCGCGCCCAGGCCGTAGATGCAGGACACGCTGGCGACAATCACCACGTCGTCGCGCGTGCGCAGCGAGTGGGTGGCCGAGTGGCGCATCCGCTCGATGTTGTCGTTGATGGACGAGTCCTTCTCGATGAAGGTGTCCGACGACGGGACGTAGGCCTCGGGCTGGTAGTAGTCGTAGTACGAGACGAAGTACTCGACGGCGTTGTTCGGGAAGAGGCTCTTGAACTCACCGTAGAGCTGGGCGGCCAGCGTCTTGTTGTGGGCGATGACCAGGGTGGGCCGCTGCACCTTGGCGATGATGTTCGCCATGGTGAACGTCTTGCCGGACCCCGTGACGCCCAGGAGCGTCTGGTAGCGGTCGCCCCGAAGCACGCCCTCCGTGAGCTCGCCAATGGCCCTCGGCTGGTCCCCCTCGGGCTGGTGGTCGCTGACGATCTGGAACTCAGGCATATCCGCGAGGTTTAACACCCTCGCGGGGCGAAACACTGGACATTTGTACCCGCCCGTCGAGCGGCGGACGGAGCGCTTCCAGCCCTACTTCGATGCCCCCTCGGAGGGCGGCGTCCGGGGGGCCTTGAGTGCCTCCAGCGCCTCCAGGCGAGCGGCCTCGAACTCGTCCCCCTTGTTCCAGCGCGGCAGCTCCGGAGCGCGGGCGACATGGGCCCCCAGCAGGAAGAACAGGCGTGCGTCCTCCACCGCGCCCGTCATGTCCCACTCCGGGCGCAGCTCGTCGGACGGCTGGTGGTAGTGCTTCGCCTCCCAGGCCTCGCGCTGCTGGCGGCCCCAGCCATCCGGGCGACCGATGAAGTCCATGCCGCTGCCGAAGTAGGCGGCGGGGATGCCGCGCCGCGCGAAGTTGAACTGGTCCGAGCGGTAGAAGAAGCCCCGGTCCGACAGCTGGTCCGCCTTCACCACGCGGTTCTGCGTCTTCGCCAGCGCGGTGATGACGCCATCCAGGTTGGACTTGCCCAGGCCGATGACGGTGATGTCGCGCGTGCGGCCATGGATGTTGGCGCCGTCGATGTTGACGTTGGCGGCGATGCGGCCGGCCGGCACGGGCGGATGCTCGGACAGGTACTGCGAGCCCAACAGCCCCTGCTCCTCGGCGGCCACCGCGGCGAAGAGGATGGAGCGGCGCGGAGCCTGCGGCATCGCACGGTACGCCCGCGCCACCGCCAGCATCGCGGACACGCCCGCCGCGTTGTCGAGCGCGCCGTTGTAGATGGTGTCCTCACCCGGCTTGCCACCCTCCTTCTTGCCCAGGTGGTCATGGTGCGCGCTGTAGAGCACCACCTCGCCGGACAGCTTCGCGTCGCTGCCGGGCAGCATCGCCAGCACGTTGGCCGTGGGGCGACGACGGACGTCGTTCGCGAAGCGCGTGGACACCGTCACCCCCAGCGGCACCGGCTGGAAGTCGCGCGACTGCGCGGCGGCACGGAGCGTCTCCAGCTCCCGCCCCGCGAGCTGCAACACCCGGCGCGTGGCGTCCTCGGTGGCCCAGGCCTTCACTTGAAGACGGGGGCCCGACGTCGCGGGCAGCTCGAACTGCTCGCCCGTCCACGACGACTGCACCACCTGCCACGGGTAGCCCGCGCTGGCCGTGGTGTGGAGGATGATGGCGCCCGCCGCGCCCACCTTCGCCGCCTGCTCGTACTTGTAATCCCAGCGGCCGTACCAGAGGCGCGTGCGCCCCCCGAAGAGCCGGGGATCATCCTCCGGGTCGCTGTTGAGGATGAGCAGCGTCTTGCCGCGCAGATCCATCCCCTTGAAGTCGTCCCACGCGTACTCGGGCGCCTGGATGCCGTAGCCCACGAAGACGAGCTCGGACACGTCCAGCTTCGCCTCGGGAACCTGCACGCCCGACACCGCGATGAAGTCCTCGTGGAACTTCAGCTCCGCGGCGCCCAGCGGTGCGCGGATGGACATCGTCTCCGGATGGCCGGTGACACCCACCAGGTCGAACGGTTGGAAGAACGTGCCGTCGGTGCCCGCGGGCTTCAGCCCCAGGGCCTCCAGCTGCGCCGCGATGTACGCCTGCCCCAGCGCGTCACCCCGGGTGCCAGGGCCTCGACCCTCGAGCAGGTCACTCGCGAGGAAGCGCACGTGCGCGCGCAACACATCCGGGTCGATGCTGCTCGCGGCGGCCTTCTCCGCGGGAGTGCTCAAGGGCACTCGCTGGGCGAGCGCGGGAACGGACGTCAGGGCCAGGAACAGTGACAGCACATGCTTCATGGTGCCCCGAGCCCTAACACGAAGGCCCGGGGCACCGCAGCCCTTCAGCCCTGCGCGGTCGCCACCTTCCACGAGGTGCCGCCAGCCGTATCCATGATTTCCACGCCCTTCTCCTTCAGCGTGGCCCGCACCCTGTCCGCCGCGGCGAAGTCCTTCGCGGCCCGAGCGGTCGTCCGCTCACCGAGCAGCCGCTCGACCTCCGCCACGTCGATGCCACGCTCGCGCACCGCGCGCTCACGACGGCGCAGGAGCCACGCGCTCGGGTCGTCCTCGAACAGGCCGAGCACGCCGGACACCTTGCGCACGTCCTCACGCAACGCCTGGAGCGTCCGCCCCACCATCGGCTTGTCCTTCACCGGCGGCTTGTCGGTCAGCTCGTTCATCAGACCGAAGAGGCCGGACAGCGCGCCCAGGCCTCCCGCGCTGTTGAAGTCGTCGTCCATGGACGACTCGAACTCCGCGAGGAAGCGGTGCGGCTCGCCGTGGAGCGCTCCCGTGCCGAAGTCCTTGCCCGCGAGGCGCTCATCCACCTTGCGCAGCGTCTCGTAGAAGTACTCCATGCGCGCCTCCGAGTCGGCCAGGGCCTTGTCGGAGAAGCTGAGCGGATGGCGGTAGTGCGTGGAGAGGAAGAAGAAGCGCAGGGCCTCCGCGTCCACCTTCTCCAGCGCGTCGCGCAGGCGCACCACGTTGCCCAGCGACTTGGACATCTTCGCGCCTTCGAGGTCCAGGAAGCCGCAGTGCATCCAGTACTTCGCGAACTGCTGCCCGTTGGCGGACTCGCTCTGCGCGATTTCGTTCTCGTGGTGGGGGAAGATGAGGTCCAACGCCCCGCCGTGGATGTCGAACGTCTCGCCGAGGTACTTCGCGCTCATCGCTGAGCACTCGATGTGCCAGCCAGGACGGCCGAGCCCCCACGGGCTCTCCCACGCGGGCTCTCCTGGCTTGGCGCCCTTCCACAGCGCGAAGTCGAGCGGCTCGCGCTTCTGATCTCCCGGCTGCACGCGCTCGCCAACGCACAGCTCGTCCAGGTGTCGCTTGGACAGCTTCGCGTAGTCCTTGTCGGCGCTCACCGAGAAGTACACGTCACCCTGGGACGCGTAGGCGAAGCCCTTGTCCACCAGCTTCTGGATGATGGCGATGATTTCGGGAAGGTGGTCGCTCACCTTCGGCTCCACGTCCGGGTCCTGCATGTGGAGCGCGCGGACGTCCTCGTGGAAGATGTCCACGAAGCGCGAGGCCAACGCCACGGGGGCCTCCCCCGTCTCGTGCGCGGCCTTGATGATCTTGTCGTCCACGTCCGTGAAGTTCCGGACGTAGCGAACCTTCAGGCCCCGGTACCGGAGATAGCGGACCACCACGTCGAAGGACGTGAAGGTGCGAGCATTCCCGATATGAATGTAACTGTAGACGGTAGGACCACAGACGTAGACCCCGACGCAGCCCGGGACAGCGGGCTCCAGCAGCTCCTTCTGCATGGTCATCGTATTGAAGAGCCGGATGGGTGGGGGAGTCACTTGCGCCATTCCTCCTGAGGGGTCCGTCTTTGTGCGTGTGGCCGCTACTCTAGATTCGCGGTCCCTGAACAGGCCAGCATTCACGAGGTCCTCGGTGCCGGGATGACTCCGGAATCCACCGGACGTGGACAACTTCGGACGACCCGGGCCTGAGAACCTTCCAGCCGGTCCTCAATCAGCGAGAATGGTGTTCATGGCTCCAGCGAATCCCAAGCGCCCGCCCCGCCCTCCCCGTCCGCCGGGTACGCAGGCGCCGAAGGAGCCCGAGGTGGAGCTGCCCTTCGACGACGATGAGGTGGCCCCCCTCCAGGCCGACGACCCTCGCCCCCAGCGGGTGCCCCAGTTTCCGGCGGGCTCTCGCAAGGGACGCTCGAAGAGCGGCGGCAAGGGCCGGGAAAAGAACGACCGGGAGTTGTCCGGCCGGTTCGACTGGGGACGCGAGTACTCGAACCCCGGACATCCACCGGCCTTCCTCTACGTCGAGCGAGGCCCCGGGGCGGGTCAGCTCGTGCCCGTGCAGCAGGGGCCCCTGGTGTTGGGGCGGTCGTCCTCGTCGGACCTGCGGCTCCAGCATCCGTCCATCAGCCGGCGTCACGCGCAAATAACCCGCCAGGGCGACCAGGTCTTCATCAAGGACCTGGGCAGCCAGAATGGCACCTTCATCAACCGCAACCGCGTCACCGATGAAGTCGAGGTGATGCAGGGTGACGAAATCACCCTGGGCAACGCGATGCTGCGGCTGCGCGGTCCGGGTGGCACGCCCGCCGCGGGCATCCCCGCCCTCACCGGCGCCACCCCCGAACCCCTTCCGCGCAAGCGAGGTCTCGGCCCCTGGGGCGTGGGACTCGTCGCCGCGGGCCTGGGCTCCACCGTGGCGGCCCTCATCACCGTGCTCGCGGTGGGACTGAGCTCGAATCGGACGGCACCCACCAACGAGGCGACGCGCTCGGGTGGCTCCGCTTCCACGCGAGGGCAGACTCCGCCGTCCGAACCCGCCCAACCGGAGGATGATCGTCCCCTCCTCGTGGACACGGGGAACGTGCGTCCCACCGCCAGAGCCACGGACCGTGCGCCCACGGGCGACGACACGGTCGGCGAAACACCGGCGAGGACGCGGAGAAGCGGCACCGAACGTGACGAGCCTCGCGCCGCCACTCGGACTGAGGAGCGCAAGGCTCAGGCGGCCCCGTCCGGGGATGACGATTCACGCGCCCCTGACAAGGTCCGACCGTCCCAGGGCGGCTCGTCCACGTCGACGGCGGGCCTGAGCGCTCGGGACATCGCGTCGGGCGCTACACGGGCTTCGCGGACCGACACGTCCGCCGCGCCCGCAGAACCGCGCGCGACGGCCCTGGCCACGGCCGCGGCGCGTCCGTCGCGGACAGACACCGCTGCTTCGCCCTCGAGCCTCAGCGCGAGCGACCTGGCCACCGGAGCGGTCCGCGCCCCCCCGCGTGGGACGCGTGACACGACGGAAGAAGTCCCCGCGTTCCAGGCCATGTCCTCCGATGACGAGGCCGTTTCCGCTGAGAAGGTCGTCACGAACACGAAGGCCCGTGACACCAAGCCCCTGGGCCCTCCGACGGAAGCGGAGGTCCTGCGGCTCTATGAAGCCGGAGAGGTGACGTCCGCCATGGAGATGGCGAAGTCCGGCCGGTTCACGGCGCTGCACGCGAAGCTCGTCCGCTTCGACGCCGCGGGCAGCGAGGCGCGCAAGGCCCTGGCGAAGGGCGATACGACTCGCGCCATCACCCAGCTCACCGTCGCCGTCAACGTCGACCAGGAGCTGTCCAGGGGGTGGAGCCGCCTGGGGCCCCAGCTGCGCGCGCAGCTCTCGACGCTGTATGTCCGCTCTGGCGCGGACCACATGAAGGCCCAAGACTCCGACGCGGCCCGCTCTGCCTTCCAGCAGGCCCTGAAGTACGACGCGGGCAACCGCAGGGCCACCGAGGGACTCAGGCGGCTCGACCAGGCCCCTTGAGCGCTTTGTAGAGCAGCACCGCGTTGAGCACGCTGAAGGCGACCAGTGCCAGACAGGCAAGGACGAGCCCGCGGTCCTCGCCCGGCCGCTCGCCCTCGATGAGCAACCACAGCCTGCCTTCGTGGGCCTGGAGCTCCCCCATGCCTCGCAACAGCGCGAGCGCATCGCGGTAGCGCGGCGCATCGTCCTCCGAGAGCAGACGCCCCCTGATGCCGAAGGGCCTCGGGTCTGGAGGGGGCGGCGGCCTCCCCGTCACCCAGTCCTCGCCGGGCAACGCGGGCCGGCGCACGACGAAGGGCGACTCGCGCAGGCCCACCAGCACGAACAGCGCGCTCCCATCCCGCTCGTAGGCGCCTCGCGCCGTGGGAAGGCCATGCACCTGGGCGTAGCGATTGGAGGCGAGCGCGTCGAAGCGGTAGTCCCCCTCCACACCCAAGGTCAGGGGAACCCGGGACGAGAAGAAGTACGCCAGCTCCCGACGCTGCATCAGCAGGAGCGCCAGGCTCACCACGATGCCCAGCACGGCCGCCAGCGGCCTGACACCCACGCGACGCCGCGCGAGGCTCGACTCGAGCTCGGCGATGCGCGCGTCTCGCTCGGCCTGTACCGAGGAGGAGGAAGGCGACTCGTTCATGACGTGAAAAGACGAAGCCCCGAGTTCCCTTCGCGGGAACCCGGGGCAAGGAGTCTCTCGGGCGGAAGCCCGTGTAGCTCAGGCGAGGTTGAAGATCTTCTTCAGGTCCGACTCGATCTCTTCCTCGGTGCAGTCCTTGGCCAGCGACAGCTCCTTGATGAGCAGCGAACGCGCCGTGTCGAGCATCTTCCGCTCGCCAAAGGACAGGTCCTTGTCGCCCTTCAGGAGGTAGAGGTCGCGCAGCACTTCGGCGATCTCGAAGACGGAGCCCGTCTTGATCTTCTCCATGTACTCCCGGTAGCGCCGGTTCCAGGTCGTGGAGTCGACCGAGATGTCCTTCTCCCTGAGGATGGAATAGACCTGCTTGACGTCCTCCTCGCTGATGATCTCCCGGAGGCCGACCGACCCGACCTTGTTGATCGGGATCATGATCCGCATCCCGTTCTCCAAGATGCGCAGCACGTAGAACGACTGGCGCTGCCCGGCCACTTCGGTGTGCTCGATACCCATCACCTCACCGACGCCCTGGCCCGGATAAACCGCCTTGTCACCAGTCTTGAAGCTGGTCTGCACTAACTGCCTCCTTGAAAGACTCGCTCCCGGCCTTCCATCACCAAGCCGGGCACTACTACCACAAACCACATCCACGGGCAACGATATCGCCTTGACCACCCAGGACGCGCCCGACTACGTTGTCGGTTTTCGTACGCGGTATCGCTCGGTGTACGAGCCGGCGTGACGGACGGTGTTGGGCGGGGTGGCGGGTGGATCGTTACGCGTGGCGCGACCTGGGGACGCGTCCCCTTTTCTTTCCTTCGTTGAGCTTGCTGCTAGGCGCTCTCTGGTCTCCTGGAACGGACGGCCCGGCGGAGCTATTTCTGGTCTGCGGGGTTTTGCTGGGAGTGGCCGGGCTGGCGCTCGCCCGGCTGCCTGGTGCTCATCTGGCGGTGCTGGGCGCACTCTGGATGGCCGGGGCGGGGCTGGCGCGCTGGGAATCCCAGACCCTGGTTCCGACGGCCCTGGCGAAGGGCGGCGAGGCCGTGGTGGAGGGCGAAGCCGAGCGGGTGGACCTCCTGGACGGAGCCACCCGGGTCCGGCTCGCGGTGGTTCGCGCGGGGCCCGAGGAAGGGGCGCTCGAGAGTGCCCGCTTCAAGCTGAACCTGACGCTTCGCGGAGCCGCGCCGCCACTGCTGCCGGGTCAACGACTGCGGGCCAGGGTTCGCCTTGCTCCGGACGCGCCCGCCGCCAATCCAGGCGAGAAGGACTTCACGTCGGTCCGGCGCAGGCAGGGTGTGGCCTTCACGGGGGCGACGAGCGCGGAGCGTGTGCTGGTGCTGTCGCTCGCGCCCGCGTGGCGCTGGGTGATGGAGGACACACGGGAGCGACTGGCCGAGGCGACGCACCGGGTGGCTCCCTCGCGTGACTCCGCGGCCCTCTTCCTCACGCTCGCGGCGGGGCGGCGAGCAGAGCTGGACGCGGATTGGGAGGAGGCCTTCTCACGGGCGGGCCTCGCGCACGTGCTGAGCGTGAGCGGGCTGCATGTCGCGGCCCTGGCGCTGATGACCCTCGCGCTGTTGCGGCGTCTGCTGGTGCGGGCGGGGGCCCGGTGGCGGAAGCTGGATGCTCGACGGGTGGCGGCACCCGCGGCGGTGCCCTTCGTCTGGGCCTACGTGCTGTTCACCGGCAGCCAGCCGCCGGCGGTGCGCTCAGCCGTGATGGCCACGGTGGTGTTGTTGGGCCTGGCGTGGTGGAAGCGCGCGGACGGGTTGAATGGCCTCTGTGCCGCCGCGCTGGTGCTGGTGCTGTGTGCGCCCTCCAGCGTGGAGGACCTGTCGCTGCGACTGTCGTTCCTCGCGGTGCTCGGACTCGTGCTGCTCGTGCCGGCCCTGCGACTGGCCCTGCCCTTCCCTCGGCCGGACCCGCGCGAGCCACGTCGATGGGCGCGACTGTGGGGGCAGGGACGCGAGGCCGTGGCACAGACGCTGTGCGCGAGCGCGGCGGCAACACTCGCGGGACTGCCCGTGGCGGCGTCGGCCTTCGGGCGGGTGAGCCTCGCGGGGCTCCTCTCCAATGTCGTCGCCCTGCCCCTGTGCGGGCTGCTCACGGGACTCGCGGCGGGCGGGGCTGCGCTGTTCGTGGTGGCGCCTCCCCTGGCGACTCCCGTGCTGTGGGCGGGCGCCTGGGCGTCGGAGGCCCTGCTGTGGCTCACCCGGGTGTTCGCGGCCATGCCCCTGGCCTCGGTGGAGGTACCGCCACTCGGGGCCTGGTCGGCGCTGTATGCCTTCGGATTGTTGACGTGGGCCCTGGGAACGGGCCGGTGGCGCGGGGGCGGATGGCTGGCGCCGGTGGCCCTGGTCGCCGCGGCGCTCGTTCCACGGCTCGCGCCCGAGCCGGGCCTGCGCGTCACCTTCCTCTCGGTCGGCCAGGGAGACGCGGTGGTACTCAGTTCGCGCGGACACCATGCGCTCGTGGATGGCGGTGGCTCGCCAGGAGGAGCCGACACGGGGCTGCGCTTCGTCGTCCCCTACCTCCGACACCAGGGCATCTCCACGCTGGACCTGACGGTGCTGTCCCATCCGCATCCGGACCATGCGCTCGGGTTGGTGTCCACGCTGGAGCACGTGCCCACCGCGCGCCTGTGGTTGCCGGCGGGCGACGAGGGTGGACCGCTGTCTCGGCGGGTGGTGTCGGCCGCGCGCGATGCGAGCGTGGAGGAAGTGCAGGCCGGACATCCCTCGCTGCTCCTGGGCGAGGCGACGGTGGAGGTCCTGGGCCCGCCGGGGGACGCGGAGCGCGAGCTGTTGGAAGGCGTGAATGACCGCAGCGTGGTGCTGCGGGTCCGCCACGGTGACGTCACGGTGCTGCTGCCCGGAGACATGGAGCACGACGCGGAGGAGCTTCTGGCTGACAGCCTGGGCCCGGTGACGGTGCTGAAGGCCCCGCACCACGGCTCACGCACGTCCTCCACGCAGGCCCTGGTGGACCGCATACGCCCCAAGCACGTGGTGTTCTGTGTCGGCCGGCGCAACCGCTTCGGCTTTCCCCATCCGGAGGTGGAGGCGCGCTATCGCGCCGCGGGCAGCGAGTGTTGGAGGACGGACATCGACGGCGCCGTCACCGTGGAGAGTGACGGGCGGGATGTCCGGCTGGTCCCTCACCTGACGCGCGAGCCCGCCGGTGAGGACGCTCGACTTGCCGTTGATGCGCGGCATTCCCATCGTTGAGGCGATGAATCCCGAGGACATCGACCTGCGGCAACTGACGGCGGACCTGAAGGACGCGCTGGGCCCTGGAGAACCCGTGGGCTACCTGCGCGGCAAGTCGCTCATGCGGGACTTGCTCGTGGACATGAAGGGCTTCTCCCAGCAGGAAGCCGAGGAGCTCATCGATACGCTGGAGCTCCAGGGCTACCTCCGCTTCCTCGGGGACCCTTCCGAGCGCTCCGTGGCGGATGCCCAGTGGGACATCACTCCGCACGCGTGAGCGCGCGGGGCACGGTCGTCTTCACTGGAAGGTCAGCCACGCGAAGCGCGGCAGTGCATGGAAGTCACCGACAAAGAGGGGCGAGAAGGCCTGCCCCTCCACGGTGCGGCGGCCATGGTGCTCCAGGCGGTAGAGATTGAAGCGCCAGCGCGCTCCCGGCTGGGGAGGCACCTGGGGGACCTCGGCGAGCTTCGCGAAGGGAATCCGCATCTCCACGGACCAGCCCTCGTCCTTGTCGGAGGCGTCGTCCAGCGTGCCCCGGACCTTCACCGCCGTCGTCATCCCCGAGTCCCAGGACAGGTCCATTCCCTGCCGACGCGCGGGGAAGTACGCATCGAAGTTGACGTTGTGCGGTGACACCTGCAGCTCGTTGTACGTGCGCCCGTCCGCGTTGGCGTCGAGGAAGATTTCCACCACCTCCTGCTCGTAGATGGGGTCGTCGCGCTTGCGCAGCGTGCCCCAGACGTCGGGGTCCTCGCTGTCGAAGGCCACGTAGAGGTACGCGTTGTCGTAGGCGAGACGCGCCTCGGTGCGCAGTCGCACCGCGCGCCCGTCGAAGCTGCCCCTCAACACCACGGGCGCGGCCTCCTTCCAGACCGCGTCGTCGAGCACACCGTCGATGGTGGGCGCGGTGCCCGCCCTGCGGACGACATACTCGGGCAGCTCCGGAGCCGCGCCGCCGAGCTGGGGACCAAGCATCCGGTGTGCCCCGTCGTGAGAGGCGGCGTCATCCACCGGCAGCCGCTCGTCGCCGCGCCAGAAGCCCAGCATCGCCCGAGAGGGCACGGGCGGCATCGGCACGGAGTGGACGTCCTCGACGACCTTGCCCACCGGCCATGAGGCCAGCGGCGCCGCGCCGTCCTGAATCTCGTGGTCCGCGTTGACGAGCATTCCGCCGGTCGCCGCGTCCACCACGTGGACGAAGAAGCCGTACCCCTGCGGAGGCGGCCGCACCGCCTGGAAGTAGTGCGCCAGCCGGACCTGCTCGCCCGGGGCGGCATGAGCGGGCGTCACCTTCGAGCCCAGGTACACCACCGAGCCCCCCGCGAACGTGGCGCCGCTTCGGTACGTCAGGTCCGAGGGCGCGGTGTCCAGGACGCGGGCCTTCGCGGGCTCGGGCAGACGGGACGTGCGCGGCTTGGGGCCCGCCTGTTCATCGCGGCACGCGGCCACGAGGCACGAGAGGGTCAGGAGAAGGACGGTGGAAGGGGTGCGCATCGGCGGCGGGCATCCTAGCGACTTCACGGTGGGGAGTGGGCCCGTTCGCCACGAAGGGAAGCCCTGGCGGCCCTGCGCGCACCTGCCCGGCCGTGCCCCCTGCGTCCCATTCGCGGGGCGCAGGCTCCATCTTCAAGCCGGCACCTTCCGGAGGTTTCGCTCATGTCGCGTAGTCGGTTGCTCGCACCCACGGCCCTGCTCTGCGCGGTGTTGACATCCCTCTTCGCGATGGCGGCTTCCGACGACTCCGTATCCACGGGCTCCACCTGGCTGGACGCGAAGCCCCTGCCCTCCTGGAACACGTCGGGCGCTCGCCTGCCCAAGGCGCTCCCGGGCGATGGCCAGTCCCTGCGGACCGGACGCTGCGCACAGTTCGCGCGCAAGCCCACCACCGCGTCGGACCGGGCCTTGATGAAGGCGGGGTGGACGCTGCTGGGCCCGCTCCAGTTCGACGGAGCCATGGGTGAGGTCCGCCTCTACAGCCCCAGGAACCTGACGGCCACCGTGCGTCGCTACGCCGCGGACGACCCGCTCTGCTGTCCATCGCGACAGGGCTCCGTGCAGTACGAGCTCCAGCCAGGCCCCAAGGGGCCCGTGGTGACGGCGACCCAGGCCACGACGAGTCCCACCCCACCGCAGTAACGAAGGGCCCACGACATGGACACGCCCGCGACGGTTCCGCCCGAGCTCAAGAAGGAGATCGCCGACGCGCTCCTCCACCTCCGTCCCGCGCATGAGCGGCGCCGTGAGTACGTGCTGGAGCTCCTGGCCACCGTGCTGCTGGCCCTCGCCACCGTCGGGTCCGCATGGACCGCCTACCAGTCGACCCGGTGGAGCGGAGACCAATCCTTCCAGTACAGCAAGGCGAACGCGCTGCGTGCGGAGTCGGTGCGCGCCTCCACGACGATGGCGCTGCTGGTTGAAATCGACACCAGCCTCTTCGAGAGCTGGGCGGACGCGTGGACCGACGGCGACTCGCAAAGGCTCGACTTCTACGAGCGCCGCTTCCGGGAAGAGTTCCGACCCGCCTTCGAAGCCTGGCGCGCGGAGGCAACCCGCCCGGGCGAAACTCCGGAGGGAACGCCCTTCACCCGACCCGAGTACCACCCCGCTACGCTCGACAAGAGTCGGGAGCTGGCCGCAGAAGCCGAGAAGGCCTTCGAACAGGCGCGACAGTCCAACCAGAACGGCGACAACTTCACCTTCTGCGTCGTCCTCTTCGCCTCCGTCCTCTTCTTCGCGGGCGTGTCGACGAAGCTGCTCCACCCCTCGCTGAAGATCGCCCTCCTCGCGCTGGCAGGGGTAATGATGGTGGTGGCGACCCTCTACATGTTCTCGCTGCCACAAAACATCGGCTTCCGAATCCAGTAAGCCGGAGTGCCAGGAAGGATGCGCCGGCCAGGACGTCGCGGCTTCGCGCGCATTACGAAGGGGCATGCGCCCCTTTCTCACGGCCACGTGGCGGTACCTCGTGATGCTCAACTACGAGGTGGACCCGAAGGTGCTCGCGCCGCTTGTGCCGCGGGGCACGGAGCTGGACACGTGGCAGGGGAAGACCTTCGTCAGCATGGTGGGCTTCCGCTTCCTGGACACCCGCGTGCGCGGACTCGCGGTGCCCTTCCACCGGGAATTCGACGAGGTGAACCTGCGCTACTACGTGCGCCATCGCGGCCCCGAAGGCTGGCGGCGCGGCGTGGCCTTCGTGCGGGAGCTGGTCCCCCGCTGGGCCATCGCCACCGTGGCGCGCGTCGTCTACAACGAGCCCTATCTCGCGCTGCCCATGCGGCACATCGTGGAGATGGAGGGCGCCGAGCAGGGCGCTCCGGGCCGGCTGGAATATGCGTGGAAGCACGAGGGCCGCTGGCAGCGCCTGGCGGCGAGCACTCGCGGCCGCCCCATCGCCAGCACCCCCGGCTCGCAGGAAGAGTTCATCACCGAGCACTACTGGGGTTACACGCCCCAGCGCGATGGCGGCTGCGCGGAGTACCGCGTGGAGCACCCGCGGTGGTCCGTGTGGCAGGCGGACGACGTGGCCTTCGACTGTGACGTCTCGCGGCTGTATGGCGACCGCTTCACGTCCGTCCTGAGCGGGACTCCCGCGTCGGCGTTCGTCGCGGATGGCTCGGGCGTGGCGGTGTACCCGGGCGAGCGTCTCGCGGTGGGGATGGACTGACGCCGTCCCGGACGCTCACGCCCGGTAAGCGCGCGATTCCCCGAGCGGCGTGCCGGTCCGCGCGTTGCTCCACGGCGGGCCATGCGCTTCGAGTTCCAACACCTGGGCACCACCACGCCCTTCGAACTGCCCGAAGGACACCACCTGCTGGGCGGCGGTCCCGACGACCACATCCGCCTGGAGTCCCTCCCGCCCAAGCTGTTGACCCTGCGCATCGAAGGGTCCCAGCTCATGGTGGAGGCGACGCGGACCTTCAACGTCAATGGCGTGCTCGTGCCCCCCGGCGTGTCCCGACTGGTCCTCCCGGGTGAAGTGCTGGGCCTGCCCGACACGATGCTCCTGAGCGTGCTGCCGGAAGCCCCCATGGAGCGCGGCCTGGGCACGGTCGCCGTGCTCAAGGGATTGCTCACGGGCCTGGACGCGCCCGCGCCGTCCCGAGCCGCCACCCTCACCTGTCTGACTGGGCTGGACGTGGGCCGCACCCATGCGCTCGCGGAGGCACGCACCAGGCTGGGTCGCGGCCAGGAGGCGACGCTGCGCCTTCGAGACCGCGCCGTCTCGCGCAGCCACGCCTGCATCCTTCACGACGAGGACGAGGGCAACTTCACCCTGGAGGACCTGGGCAGTCCCAACGGTGTCTTCGTCAATGGTCAGCGGGTGAGAGAACAGGTGCCCCTGTCCGACGGCGACGTCCTGGAGCTGGGCCGGACGCTGCTGCGCTTCCAGGCCCCGTTGGAGGAACCCACACCCGAGCCCGTGGCCAGTGAGCCCCCGTCACGGACGCAGGAAGGAATCGTCGAGGCTCCGACACCCAGCGTCGACGGGGTCGAGGCAAAGGGGCCCTCGGAGGCTCGGCCCACCGTGCGCCGCGCTCACGCGGAATGGTGGCTCATTGGATTGGGCGCAGCAGCGGCGCTGGCGGGGCTGCTCGTCACCTATGTGCTGGCGACGGGATAGTCAGCCCGGCAGAGGCCCCAACCCGGCACGTTCGACGAGAATCCGGGCGAGCGTCTGGTGGTGCCGGAAGAAGCTCGTGAAGTGTACGAATCCCCACTGTCCACGAATCGCGTAGACGGTGACGGGCCCCGGCAGGACGTCCACGTTGCGGATGTCCGCGAAGGAGAACCGCCGGGTTCGCACCATGCCCCGGTAGGTGATGCCCCGGGCATCCACGACGATGAGCGTTCGCGCGTAGTACGTGAGCGAGACGCCGAAGAAGAGGATGAAGAAGCCCGCCGAGAGGAAGGTCTTCAGCGGGACCCCTTCGAACTTGAAGAGGTAGAGAAGAACCGCCACCCAGAGCAGGCCAGCCACCGCCATCGAGGCCGCCAGCCCCCGACGGGGGCGGAAAACCTGCCGTTCGTCCATCTCCGCGTCGCGCACGGCCATGCATCCAAATTAGTGCCTGGGACTGACAGGATCCACCTGCCCCGGCGCCCGCCTGCCAGCCGGTCAACGCAGCTTCGTGGCCTTCTGTCGAGATTCCTCCTGGAGCTGAGGTCGGACATCCGTGGCGGACGAAGCGGCGTAGCGCTCGTAGAGGCCACGGGCCTCGGCGTTGCGACCGAGGGCGCGGTAGGACTCTGCCAACCCGTAAAGGGGGGAGGCCACCTGGGGCTCCAACTCCAACGCGAACTGGTAGTCCGCCGCGGCCTCCGCGTAGCGACGCAGGCCGATGTTCGCGCTGCCGCGCGCGGTGTAGGCGACCGCCAGCATGGGCTCGAGCTGGATGGCCTGGGTCAGATGCGTCAGCGCGGTGGCGAAGTCCCGCGCACCGATGCGCTGCACGCCCTGCTCATAGGCTCGCCGGGCCTGGGCGCGCGTCGTGTCAGCGACAGGTCCGGAGCCAGGTGCCTGCCCCGCGGCCTGGGGTGAAGCGCCCGCCTGGGCCAGCTTCGCGCGAGCTCGGGTGATGTTGTCCTGCGCGCTCTGACGGATGGCGGCGTCCTGCGTGAGCCGCGTCGCCGTCTCCCACTTCTCCACCGCCTGCCCGTAGTAGCCGAGCACCGCCAACGCATTGCCCAGCTTGAAGAGGGCCTCCACATGGCTGGAGTCCGCGTGCGACGCGTCCAGGAACGCGAAGGCCGCCTCACGGTAGCGACGCTCCTTCATCAACGCATCGCCATCACGGATGCGCGAGGCCGCGAGCGCCGGGTTCGACGGCCGCTCCTGGGAGCCCTCCGTGGCCGCGCGGGTCGACGGGAAGGGCAGCGGATCCTGCGCGGCGTTCCCCGTGGGTGAGGCCGACTCAGCTTGGGCAAGCCCCACCGCCGGGCCCGCGCTCCCCGCCGGAGCGACAGTCCCAGCCTGAGCAGCAGTCCCCTTCTGCGCGCTGCTCCCCTCCGGGGAGGCACTTCCCGCCACGGGCGTGGCGCTCGGGGTGCTCCCCTTCTCACGCACGCCACTCGCGGGCTCCGCGCTCCCCACTGGAGGGACGGCCTCGCTCGCGGGAACAACGGATGAAGGTGGCGGCGCGGCGGCGACACGCGGGCCCGTGCGCTCGGCTGTCGCGGGCAGGGGCACTCCGCCCAGGGCCTTCAGGTGCCCTCGCGCCTTCTGCACCCAGATCTGCTCCGAGGGCCGCCGCTCAAGGGCGATGTAGCCCTGATACGCGGCAATCGCCTGGGCCTTGTCACCAAGCTGACGGTGGCTCTCCGCCAGTCCGTAGTAGCCGTCCGCGTCGTCGGGCTCGAGCTGGACGTAGCGCGCATACGCTCGCGCGGCGGTGGAGGCATCCCCGGCCTTGCGCGCGGCGTAGCCCAGGTTGAAGAACGCCATCTTGTGCTGGGGGTCCGCGTCCGTGGCCTCGATGAAGCGCGCCATGGCGTCCTTCAGCTGGCCCTGGCGGAACAGGACACTGCCCAGGCCATTGAGCGCCGGGGCGTATCCAGGCGTGGCGGCCAGCGCCTCGCGATAGGCGATGGCGGCCTCATCCAGACGGCCACCGGAGAGCGCTGACTCACCGCGAGCGAAGGCAGCCCGGGCGGGCTCGGAAGGCTCCGCGGCGCCGAGCAGCAACACCGCGGTCAGGGCGATGACGGACCTGCTCACGAAAACCATGACGTCCCCCAGGGGGTGGCTCCCGACTGCCGTAGCAGAAACCGGGGACGGCGTCACGGCGCTCCCGCACCCTCGGTGGGAAGTTTCCTCCGAGGGTGCGCTTCCCCGCCTCAGCTGCGGAAGGGGTTCTGCAGCAAAACCGTCTCGCCACGGTCGGCGCCCACGGAGACGCACACCACGGGGACGCCGCTGATCTCCTCCACGCGACGGACGTAGCGCTTCGCGTTCTCCGGCAGCTCGTCGAAGCTGCGCACGCCGGCGAGCTTCTCGTCCCAACCGGGCAGCGTCTCGTAGATGGGCTTGACGCGCGCCAGGTCCTCGTAGTCCCCGGGCAGCTCGGTGACCTTCTGGCCATCCAGGTCGTACGCGTTGCAGAGCTGGAGCGACTTGAGCCCGCTGAGCACGTCGAGCTTGGTGAGCGCGATGCCCCACAGGCCGTTGACGCGCACCGCGTAGCGCAGCACCACGCCATCCAACCAGCCGCAGCGGCGGGGACGACCCGTCGTCGCGCCGAACTCATCACCGACCTTGCGCAGCTGATCGCCAATCGCGTCGTTCAGCTCCGTGGGGAACGGACCGCCGCCCACGCGCGTGGTGTAGGCCTTGCTGATGCCCATCACCTTGTCGATGGCCGTGGGCCCCAGGCCCGAGCCCACCGCCGCGTTGCCGGCCACGCAGTTCGACGACGTGACGAAGGGATAGGTGCCGTGGTCCACGTCGAGCAGCGTGCCCTGCGCGCCCTCGAAGAGGATGCGCGCGCCCTTGCGCACCTGCTCCGCGAGGAACAGCGAGGCGTCGTGCACGTAGGGCTTGAGTCGCTCGCCCAGCGCGGAGAACTCGGCCAGGACCTGAGGCACCTCCAGCTGCGGCACGGGAACGCCCGCCTTCGCGCACAGCTCCTTCAGCTCCTCGAGCGCCTGCGGCAGCCGCTCCTCGATGCGCTTGCGCAGCCGGTCCGAATTGAGCAGGTCACGCATGCGGATGCCCCGGCGCGCGACCTTGTCCTCGTAGGACGGGCCGATACCGCGACCGGTGGTCCCAATGGCGCTGCCACCGCGGGCCTTCTCGCGGAAGCTGTCCAGCAGCTTGTGCCACGGGAAGATGACGTGGGCATTGTCGGAGATGAGGAGCTGCGAGTCCTCCTTGAGGAAACCGCGCGCCTTGAGCGCATCGATTTCACCCACGAGCACCGCGGGGTCCACCACCACTCCGTTGCCAATGACACACGTCTTGCCCGGGTGGAGGATGCCCGAGGGAATCAGGTGAAGGACGGTCTTCTGGCCACCCACCACGAGCGTATGGCCCGCGTTATTGCCGCCCTGGAAGCGGACGACCAACTGGGCATGCTCGGTAAGCAGGTCGACGACCTTGCCCTTACCCTCATCTCCCCACTGCGCTCCGATGACGACGACGTTCGGCATGGTGCCCGCCGCTTAGCACGCGGAAGGGGCCGGGTGACAGTGTTCCGAGAAGCCACAATGCAGGGCCTGGCAGGTCGCCACCTCTCGTCCCGCCCAGGCACCTCGGACCTCTCCTCTGGCCAGCGCCCGCGCGCCGTCCGCGAGCCGCCTGGCCGCTTCCTCTTGACCCACCCCGTCCATGCTCCACTCGGGCTCGGGCTGGGCCTCGCCCAGGAAGACCACGCCCACACGGACGGGGACTCCAGGCCGCACCATCCGTCGAGCCGCCAACGCCAGCGCCGCCAGCTCGTGTGTATACGCGGCGGCCCCCAGGGGATGTCGTCCACCCGACTTGTAGGCGACCACCACCGCCTCACCGCGAGGTGATTCCCACAGGACATCCACCTCGCCCTCCAGGGAGACGCCGTCCTCCAGGGACAGCGAGAAGGCCAGGCTCCGGTGCACCATGCGCGAGGGAGACTCCGCCACCGAGCGAGCGAAGTCCGTGACGAGGAAGCGCTCCACCGTCGACAGGACCTCCTCCATGCCCTCGTCGTCCGGAAGCGCGCCTGCCTCGCGCAACAATGACTCCAGATGCGCTCGGCGCTCCGTCACATCCACGTCACGTGCCGAGGCGAGTCGCAGGTCCGCTCTCCGCAACAGCTCGCGCACCAGCTCCGCTGGACTCTTCGCTGGCAGCCAGCCTTCCGGGTCGACCAGGAGCGGCGCGTCCCGGACAGGGGCTTCCCAGGGCCAGGGCGCCGCGCGCAGCCCCAGCCGGTGCACGTAGTGGAAGCGTCGAGGACAGGCGAGGAAGTCCTGCACCGCGCTCACGGGCGCGGAGACTCCACCGGGTGATTCGCCCATCTCCACCAGCCCACCCCGCACGCGCAGCAGCGCGGCCTCCACTCGAGCCCCCGCGCGAGCGAGCGACTCCGGTCCCGGAGGCTCCGGGTCCGCGGGCGGTGGCAGTTCATCCACGTCCACGTCGTCGACGAACTCGCGCGTGGTGACGTCTTCCAACCGCGCATCGACGAGATGCCACCACGAGTCCTTGCCCGCGCGAGGCTCCTCGCCTCCAGAGAGGACCAACAAGTCCCTCGCGCGCGTGAGGGCCACGTAGAGCAGGCGGCGGTACTCGGCGTCCTCGCGCGCCTTGAGTTCCTGTCGCACCGCCTCGAAGCGATTGGAGGTGTAGCCCTCCAACGAGTCCGGCACCCACGGCCGCAGGGCGATGCCATGAGAGCGCTCGAAGTGCGCGCGCCCGGAGGTGCTCCGACGGCGGCCGCCCATGCCCGGCACCACGACGACGGGCCACTCCAGGCCCTTGGCGCGGTGGATGGTGAGCAACTGCACCGCGCGCGGGTCTCCCGCGTCCAGCAGGTCCGCCTGCGCCTCGGTGGGGTCGGACTCGGCCAGCATGCGCAGCTCTCGCGCGAAGGCCACGCAGCCCCCTGTGCCACGCTCGTCACGCCGCGATGCCAGCGACAGCAGCTTCTCCACGTTGGCGCTCGCCTGCTCCGCGTAGGGTGAGCCCGCCAACGCCTCGCGATACCCCGTCATGTCCAGCGCCGCGAGCAGCAGCTCCCTCACACCCAGGCGGTCCCTCTCCTGGCGCAACGCGGGCAGCGCGGCGAGGAAGTCCACCAGGCGCACCCGCTCGCGCTCGGGCAGCGACTCCAGCACCGTGGGGTCCGACAAGCGCGGCGACGCCAGCGACAACGGCTGCTCCCCCGCGAGCTGGAACAGGGACGCATCCGACAGTCCCACGAGCGGCGAGCGCAGCACGGCCGCGAACGCGAGTGCGTCCTCCGAGTCCGCCAGCAGCGCCAGCAACGAGGCCAGGTCCAACACCTCCTGCGCGCCGTAGAAGCCGCGTCCGCGCAACACCCGGTGCGGCACACCGTGACGGATGAGCGCCTGTCGATAGACCTCCAGGTGCGTGAAGGTCCGGAACAGCATGGCCACGTCCCCCCCGCGCGCGGGCCGGGCCCCTTCGCCATCCTCGCGCGCCACGGTGGGCGCCGCGCCCGGCGCGAGCATGATGCGCAGCCGTCGCGCCACGCAGTCCGCATCCAGCCAGCGCAAGTCGCCCGCGGTCTCCTGCTCCTCCAGGTGGAGCCGCTCCACGGCGGCCGTCTCGGAGAGCGACGCACGCACCGGGGACAGGTCGTCCTCCTCCGGGACGTAGATGACCTCGAACGGACGCGGCGCCTGCGAATCCGCCGCCACCAGCACGCCAGCGAAGGCGTGATTGAAGAAGGACAACAGCCCCGGCACCGAGCGGCGGTTGTGCTGCAGGAAGCCGCGCGTGCCCCCCTCGTCTTCAATCTTCTTGGCGAGCACCGTGAACACGGAGACATCCGCGCCACGGAACTCGTAGATGGACTGCTTGCGGTCTCCCACCGCGCAGAGGAACGCGGGCTCCAAGGGCAGCGCGGCAGCCAGGTCCACGTCCGGCGCCAGCTCGCGCGGGCCTTCCTCGCGCCGCTCCGAGAGCAACAACACCAGCTCCAACTGGAGACGGTTGGTGTCCTGGAACTCGTCCACCAGCAGCGAGCCCACGCGCTCCTGCACCTGTCGGCGGAACTCGGGGTAGTCCCTGAGCAGGTCCCTCGCCTTCACCAGCAGCGACGTGAAGTCGAAGACGTTGCGACGGGAGAACTCCGCGTCGTGCCGGGTCTCCACGCGGCCCAGCAGCTCACGGAACGTGGCCTCGAAGGGCGCCGTGCGCCACGCGGCCCAGGAATCCTCCAGCCTGCGCACCGAGCCGTCGCTCTTGCCGAACGTCCGCCAGTACAGCTCACGCACCGGCCCCGCAGCGCCCTTGCTGAGCCTCGCGAAGTTGCGCCCATCCGCCGCGAAGCTGGCGCGCAACCACGGGTAGCGGTCTCCCTGATGGAAGTTCTCCGCCGTCATCCCGTTCAGCGCCTTCTCCAGGGCGCCCACCAGCCGGCTCCACTCGCCCTTCGCATCCAGCGCGCGCGCTTCACCGCACAGCCGAAGGCTCTGCGTCAGGACTTCATCCAGGTCCTCGCGAGCCTCCGCCACGTCTCCGACGGCGGCCGACGCGGCCTTCAACCCTTCCTCGCGCAGCTTGCCGTAGACCGACACCAGCGCGGCCACCAGTCCGTCGGAGAAGCCCGAGCCGGAGAAGCCCAGCTCCTGGCACAGCTCGCGCACCTGCGCGTCCCCGCCCTCCAGCGACTCCAACACCACGCGCTCGGCCACGTCCTGGACGAGGCTGGAGGCCTCCAGTTCGTCGAGCACCTCGAAGCTCGGGTCGATACCCACCGCAGGAGGGGCCCGTCGCAACAACTGGCCGCAGAGCGAGTGGAACGTTCCCACCGTGGCCGAGCCCAGCTCCTCGCGCATCTGCCTCCACGCATCGGGCAACGGGAAGGGCCGGCCCAGCCGTTCGAGCGACTCGCGCAGCTCCACTTCCTGGTCCAGGCGAGCATCCCCCTGGGCCAGCCCATCCAGACGCTGGCGCACGCGGGAGCGCATCTCCGCCGCGGCCTTGTCCGTGAAGGTCAACATGCACAGCCGCGCGGGACGAATCGCCGCGCCCGCCTCGCGCGCACCGGCCAACAGGTGCAGCGTCATCGTCACCAGGCTGTACGTCTTGCCCGCGCCAGCGCCCGCCATCAACGCGAGGTTGCGCTCCAGCGCGAGCAGGGAGGGAGCCACGCTCATCCGCCCTCCTCCGTCATCCGGCGCTCGGTGATGCGGCACACGGCGCGGAAGCCACACATGCCGCAGTCCTGGGGTCGCGCGGCGAACTGTCCCTCTCGCAGCGTCTTCACGAGTGACTCCACCGCGTTGGGCAGGTTGCGTCCACCCTCCTTCGCGGCGACCCTCGCCCGCACCTCCGGGTCCGTGGACAGCAGCTCATCCAGCTCCTGCGCGGGGACGACGTCGGACAGATGGATGGTGGCGCCGGTGCGCAGCGAGAACCACGCGGCCTGACTCGCCGTCGCGTGCCCGCTCTCCCGCGCCGCGAAGAGGTACAGCGGCAGCTGGAAGTCCGACGTGAGCAGCCGCTTCTTCAGCTCGTTCTTGTCCAGCTTCCCGGACTTGTAGTCGATGACGCCCACCTCCGAGCCCGCCACGTCGAGCCGGTCGATCTTCCCCTCGAAGACGATGGCGTCCCCTTCGATGGGAAGGACGACATGCCGCCAACGGTCGTCCGTGGCCGCGGGGCCGAACTGGAGCTCGAAGCCCTCTGGCACCATCCGCTCGAACGGCAGCCCGCGCCGCTCGTCCACGAGGATGCGACGGGCCATCGCCCGCGCGCGCTCATGCGCCAGCTTCCACAGCGCGGGATGCCCCACGTGGTGGAACTTCTCGAAGTGCGCCACCGCCGACTGGAGCGCCGTGTCCAACACCTCGTCCGGCACGTCCTCCGGCGCCTTGCCCAGGAGCTGGTGCTCCTTGAGCGCCTGGAACACCTCCTCGACGACGCGGTGCCAGAAGGTGCCGCGGCCCCTCGCGTCGAACTCCTCGCCCGGACGGTCCGGCTCGGCCACCTTCAGGCCATACGTGAGGAAGCCCTGGAAGCCACAGTTGCCGAAGCGCGCGAGCGCGGAAGCGGACAGCGGCCGCGTGAGGTCGAAGCGGAACGCCTCACGCAAGGACGCGCGCTGCGTGTTCCCGTCCACCGAGCCCGTGAAGGGCCCCGGCTTCTTGTTCGGGTCGCCGAAGAAGAACAGGCGCTCCACTTCCACCAGGGACAGCTCGCGGGCGCCCGAGTACCAGGCTTCCTTGTCGAAGTGACGCTTGAGGAGGCTCGCCGCCGCGTCCGGCTCGGTGACGCGCAGCTTCGGCTGCGCCAGGGCTTCCAGCGCCACGCAGCGACGCAGCTCGGACTCCGTCAGCACCTCGTCGAGCGGGGGAATCGGCGGCAGCGAGCGCGGCTGCCACTTCAGCGCGGTGAGCCGGCGCACTTCCTCCAGGAACGAGGACGGCACCTGCTCCTGGCCTCCCGAGCCCTCCATCGCGAAGGACAGGCTCAGCGTCTCCTCCGCCGCCGCGAGCGCGCTGGCGAACAACAGCCGGTCCTCGGTGAGCCGCCACGGCGCTCGCTCCTCGAACTCGCCTCCCGTCAGCCGGAACACATCCCGTCCCAGGTGCTGGTTGAGCGCGGAGCGCTCCGCGTCCCCGAGCAACGGAGAGGGCGCATCCCGTCCCGGGAAACGTCCCTCGGTGAGCCCCGCGATGAACAGATGTCGGAACGAGCGCCCTGGAACCTCGGCGGCATCCAGCACCTCCACCGCGGAGCCACGAGGCCCTCGCGCGGGCAGGTGCGCGTCCGCCATCGCATCGCGCAGCCAGCGGCCGAAGGTGCGCCGACGCAACACCGGGCCGCCGCCCACCGCCTTCATCGTCCGCAGCAGTCCCTGGACTCGCAACCGGAGCGCCTCGCGCGCGGCCTCGTCACGGGCTCGCGCATCCAGGGCCCGCGCCGCGAGCCCGCCTTCGTCACGACCCTCCAGCGGCCCTTCCGAGTCCATCAACCCCAGCCGCTCCACCACGTGCCACCACGTGGCCAGCAGCTCCGCGACGGTGCCCTTCTCGGGAATCCGTCGGCAGTAATCCACCAGCAACTGGCAGCGCTCGCGCAGCAGCCGCACCGCATGGATGCGCGCGCTCCCGTCCTTCTTCTGCGCACCCTGCAACGCCTGGAGTCGACGCGCGAGCCCATCCAGCCGGATGTCATAGGCGCCACGCCCGCGCAGCGCGCCCAGCCGGTCATCACGCACGGCCGCCAGTGCGAAGAAGCTCGCGGGCGCCTCCGGTCCTCCCCGCGACAACGTGGGCGCGTAGCGACTGCCCACCAGCTCCGCCACGCGCTCGGCCGGAAAGCCATCCTCCACCAGGAACGGCAGGTCCAGCGCCAGGCGCACCGGCCCCGCCAGCGCGAGCGGCTCGCCCCAGGGAAGACGCACGGGCACCCCCAGTTCGCCCAGCGATTCGGCGAGCCACCCGGCTTCCGCTCCCAGCTCACGGTAGGCGATGGCGATGTCCGAAGGAGACGCCCCGTCGGCGATGAGTCGGCGCACGTCCCGGGCGACCAGTCGCGCTTCTTCCCGCGCCGTGGCCGCGCTCCACACACGGGGCTGGAGCTCCACGTCCTTCAGCGCCTCGCGCGGCGCCCGGGGAGAGAAGACGAAGCGCCCCAGGTCGATGAAGGGCCGGGCCTCGAAGGTGACGTCCGCCTTGAAGAGGTCCACGTGTGGCATCGTCTCGCCACGGTTCTCGAACGCGCGGAACAGCGAGGCCAGCGCCGCGTCCGCCACCGGAGAGCCACCCACCGGAGTCTCCACCCGCAGCGTCACGCGCCGCGATTCACACGCGGCCGCCAGCGCCAGCAACAGCTCCAGGCCCGAGGGGCGCACGTCGTAAACGCCATGCAGGACGAGCGTGCCCACGCCATCCCAGCTCGTAGGCCACTCACCCCGACCGAGCGCCTCGCGCGAGCCCCTCAACACGTCCTCACGGTCCGCGAGGCCCAGCTCCGCCAGCTTCTGCTCGTACAGGTGGTACAGCCGGGCGAGCACCCGCACGTGCTTCTGCCGTTCGGGCGGGAGGACCTCTACCGCGTCCTGCAGCTCGCGCGGCGACAGGCGCCCCGCCTTGAGGTCCAGCACCACGTCCAGCCCCGCGCGCGCGAAGGCCGGCTCCCGGACGTACTCGCCGAAGTGCGTGGGACCCAGCAACGCCCCCAGCGAGGACATCACCGCGCGCGCGCCCACCGCCGGGCACGGACGCCGGTTCAGCTCGCGAGCGCCCCCGAGCACGCCCAGCAGCTCATCCCAGGTGAGCAGGTCCGTCCCCATCGCCAGGCCCCGGGCGCTCCGCTCCGCACGCAAGGCGGCCTGACGCCGACTGGCATCGGGGAACACGTGGAGGGTACGGATGGGGCGGGCCATGGATGCGCGGAGTGTAGAACGACCGAGCGGGTCGCTTTCATGCTCCATTCCACGCTCGGCGCCCAGTGTGTTTGCAAGCCCGCCTGCTTGCCCACCTGTTTCACACGATTCACGAGTGAACCGGACCTCCGTGCCGGGTTTATCCCGAAGCCCCGGCGCATCCGGGCGCCGCGGTCGTCATTCGGGACGCCCCCGGAAGACGTCCTGACCGGCGGCCAGGGCCTCCATCGCGGGGGCCAGGCGCGGCCGACTCTCCGCCAGGAACTCGGGGAGGATGGCGTCCTCCAGCTTCTGGCGCTGCTCCTTGGGGAGGTCGCCCAGGGACGCATGGGTCCGCGCCACGACGGTCCCCGCCCAGCAGCAGGCATGGTCCGCTTCCTGGATGACCCGTGCGCTCACGTCCCCCAGCACGATGAGCATGTTGTCGTTGCCCTGCCCCTCGATGAGGGGAATGTCCACCTCGCCCAGGAGCTGCATGTCGCCCGAGGTGACGAGTCCCGGCGCGGTGACGCGTCCGACGATGGTTACAGACGAGTCGGGACCACAATCGGAGAGGGGTAGCGTGGACAGGACGCTCCCGAGGAACACGAGCGGCGCACGCCACCGCACCGGGCCCGTGAGGACGACGTTCGCGGCGATGACCCGGGGTTCGTTCCAGGCCTGTTCATCGAGCGTCAGCGTGGGCAGCTCCGCCGGATGGAGCTCTCTCAAGCTTCCATTGCGCGGGACCCTCGCTGGCGACTTTCGCGAACCCGGCGGGGTCAGGCAGCAGCGAGGTCGCGGCGAGCACCTCCCGCTGAGACTCGTTGAGCCGGGCCAGGGCCCGAGCCCAGGCGTGCTCCCAATCCTGGGGTTTGAAATCGGGTCGATGGTCGAGCCACTCTTGGCAGTCGCTCCGCTTCGAGGCGCGGTGTAGCGTTCCGACTCGAATGACGCTCGAAGAGGCTCGCGGGGAGCTGGGGGTGGCCGCCGAGGCGGAGCCCGACCTCGTCCGCAGGACGTATCTGCGCATGTTGAAGACCCGCAAGCCGGAAGTGGACCCCCAAGGGTTCGCCCGGCTGCGCGAAGCCTATGAGCTGCTCAAGGCCGCGCACGACGGCACCGAGGCACCGCGCACGAGCGCCGCTCCGGAACCGGTGGCTCCCGCCACGGTCGACGCGCCACACGCGTCCGGGCCCCTGAGCGCCGACGCGCGGCTCGACACCTTTCGGGCCCGCTTCAGCACACTGCCTTCGGATGCTCCCACGGATGCGCCCGTCCTGATTGCTCGCGAGGCGGTGGAATCCCTTCCCGAGGCAGGCGAGGCCCGCCACTGGCTCATCAAGGCCCTGATGGCGTCGAACCGGAAGGAGGAGGCGACGCAAGCCTTCCGGGACGCGTTCAACCAGGGGCACCCCGAGTTCCTCCTGGCGTTCGCGCAGACCTTTCCGCAGCGGTTGACCGAAGCGGAGATCAACCTGCTCGGAACGACGGCCGCGCATCCCTTCTTGTGGGGACTCGCCGAGGAGCTGGGCACCTCCGATGACTGGGACAAGGCGGGCCAGGCCGCGCTCGTGGCGCTGGCTGCCATCAAGCGCCATCCCGAACATCCACCGCCGAAACCCACGTGGGTGCTCGCCTTCCTGCTGCAGTTGCACCTGAATGGCCGGCCCCGCGAAGCGCGTGCGCTGCAGGCGAGCTACTCAGCGTGGCTGGAGGCCGAGGGACTCCTCGACGCGTTCCAGGAACAGGATGAGGCGTGGGTGTGGAGGCTGGTTCAGGAGCTGGCGGAGCTGGATGACGACGTCTCTCCCGGCGTGCGCAAGCTGCTCGCCGATGCGGTGCTGAACGGAAACCTGGAGAACACCCGGGAGCAGATGCGCGCCTATCGCCGCCGCGAGCCCGAGCGCGCCGCCCATGCCCTGGAGCAGATTCGCGCCCGCTGTCCTTCCTTCCAGGCCGCGCTCGGGGAGAGCCTGGTGCCCAAGGGGCCGCCGCCCGGAGTGACCCGCCCTTCCCCGCCGAAGAAAGCCCCCGCTGACGCGAAGCCGCCGGCGCCCGACACGGGACGGAGCGCCTCGCGGTACACCACGTACGCGCTCGCGTCCATCGGCGTGTTGATGGCGACCATGGTCGCCGTGGGAGTCATGACCTTCGGGCCGAAGTCGGGTCCTGGAGGCACCGAGGAGGTCACTCGTGAGGAGCGCGTGTCGGCGGCGCGCGAGGCAGCCCGAGTGCTGTGCGCGGCAATCCCCGGCACTGACTCAAAGGAAGCCTGTACGGGGCTCACCAAGCTGGTCGACTCGGTGGAGGCGGAGGACTGTCCCGACGTGTCGAGGAAGTACATGAAGGTCCTCGCGGTGGTGCAGGAACAGACCGCCCGAGTCCCCGCGAACGAGCAGGACCCCGCCGCGCGCCAGGCGCGAATGACCGCCGCCCGGTTCCGTCTCACGGACGAACTCCGGGGACTCTGCCCCCAATCCCTATGAGTCCTTCTTCCAAGTCTCCCATCCTCGGCATCGACCTGGGCACCACCTATTCGCTGGTGTCCGTGTTCAGTGAGGGCCGGCCGGTCCTCATTCCCAATTCCCTCGGCGAGTTCCTGACACCCAGCGCTGTCGCGCTCGACGAACAGGGTCAGGTGCTGGTGGGCGCGGCGGCCCGCTCTCGCGGAGTCCTCCACCCCGAGCAGGCGGCGCTCGCCTTCAAGCGAGACATGGGGACCTCGCGGGTCTATCGACTGGGAGACCGGACGTACTCGCCCCAGGAGCTGTCGGCGCTGGTGCTCGCCGCGCTCAAGCGCGACGCCGAGGCCTTCCTGGGAATGGCGGTTGAAGAGGCCGTCATCACCGTCCCCGCTTATTTCGGGGACCCGCAGCGACAGGCCACTCGGGACGCCGGATCCATCGCGGGACTCAAGGTCGAGCGCATCATCAACGAGCCCACGGCGGCGGCGCTGGCCTATGGGCTGCACGAGCGCAACCGGGAGCTGAAAGCCGTTGTGTTGGACCTGGGTGGCGGGACGTTCGACGTCACGGTGTTGGAGATCATCGAGGGCGTGGTGGAGATCCAGTCCTCGGCGGGTGATGCGCGGCTGGGCGGCGAGGACTTCGACACGTTGCTGGCGCGCCATGTCGCCCAGCGGTTGCGACAGGACAAGGGCTTCGACCTGGAGGCCCACGCACCGGGCTGGGCGCGCTTGCGGGAGGCGTGTGAGGCCGCGAAGCGGCGGCTGTCGCAGACGGAGAGCACGCGCATCGTCCTTCCCGAGCTGCCGGTGGCGGAAGGCAAGAAGCTGGACTTCGAGTTCGCGCTCACCCGTGAGGATGCCGAGTACGCCTGGGCCTCCGCGCTCGAGCGCATGCGCGGGCCGATTCATCGGGCGTTGCAGGATGCGTCACTGAAGGCCACGGACATCGAGGAGGTGCTGCTCGTCGGAGGTTCGACGCGCATGCCGTGCGTGACGACCTTCGCGACGCAGGTGTTTGGACGGTTGCCGTTGCGCAAGCTGCCGCCGGACGAGGCCGTGTCCATGGGCGCCGCGGTGCAGGCGGCGATGAAGGCGGGAGACCAGGCCGTGGATGACCTGGTCGTCACGGACGTCGCGCCGTTCACGCTGGGGGTGAGCACCGCCGCGCAGGCGGGCCACCGGCGAATCACCGGCATCTTCAGTCCCATCCTGGAGCGCGGCACGGTCATCCCCGCGAGCCGCGTGGAGCGCTACTGGACGGCCGGCGACTTCCAGCGAGAGATTCGGCTGGAGGTGTACCAGGGCGAACATGCGCAGTGCAGCGACAACGTGAAGCTGGGCGAGTATGCCTTCTCGGGACTTCCACCGGCTCCGGCGGGAGAGCAGTCCATCGACGTGCGCTTCTCGTATGACCTCAATGGCATCCTCGAGGTGGAGGTCACCGTCGTCACCACGGGTCGCAAGGAAGCCTTCGTCATCGAGCAGCGGCCGGGCAAGCTGTCACCGGGGCAAATCGAAGAGGCGCGGCGCTCCATGGCGGCGTTGAAGCTGCATCCCCAGGATGCCCTGCCGAACACGACGGCGCTCGCGCGAGCAGATGCCTTGCATGTCCAGCTCACGGGACGGGCCCGCGAGGAATTGGCGGCGGCCATCGCCTCGTTCCGGCTCGCGCTCCAGACGCAGCGGCCGGAAGTCATCACCCCCGCGAGGGAGCACCTGACGGGACTCACGGCCCACCTGCGCGAGCGGTGAGCCCGCGTCCGCCCCTGCGGATTCAGGGGTGGTAAGGGTAGCGCGCCAGGACCTTCCCTTCAGGTGATACGGCGTACAGCTCGAACCAGTGCGGCGAAGGGTTGAACCCCGGAGCGGCCCATCCGCACTTGTCGACCCGTCGATTGATTTCGACGAAGTAGAGCCCGCCATGTTGGCCTACGGAGATCTCCATGGCCTTGGCCGAGTACGAGCAGTCACTCGCATACTCCTTCGGCAATTTTGCCAGGAGCGTCTTCAAAGCGGCATGCGCTGCCAGGACCGCTGGGCCATCCAGCGTAGCCAGTGGCTTCAAGTCCTCAGGCCACTCAATTCCATCTGCCGTGGGGGGATTGGGCCGAGAACTTCCACCGTCCCGCACCAAGGAGCTGGCTGCGGGCGTCGGCGAACCTCCATCCCGGACTGCATTGATGGACCGAGGAGGCTCGGGAAGACTCTTCGCTTCGGCCCTCGAGACTTCGGGGCCTTTGCGACCAGCGCCGTTCCCTGGTGAAGGAACAGGCACCCCACCGTCTGACAGGAGCGTCATCAGCAGGATGTAGTGCGAAAGCGTCAGCATGGGACCAGGCTCCAGCGCCTTCTATTGCGTCAGTTCAGGTACGCACTCCGGATAAAGCATCCTCGGACCGCGCATTCCAGGTGACTCTCTCGGACGGCAGACGGACTGAAAATCCCAGCGGGCCTTGTCCTCATTCCACTGGAACACCCTGCCCTCGGCATTCCATTTGTAGAAACGAGGTGCTCCTTTGTGTCCGGTGGCCAGCCAGGCCCAGGCGGGAATCAGTTGATTCCTCGCGTCACGAGCCAGTCGGCCACTGGGGGTCGTCGCATAGGACACCATGGTCCACACCCCTCCCTCGGTCTTCATGGCGGGAAACTGGGTCAGGTCTGGGCTGCTCATCCAGGATCCACAAGGGTGATTGTGCGCGAAGCCGATGACGGGAAGGTCCCGCCCATAATCTTCGTCATCGACTCCACCGAACGGAGGTTGGCAGGAACTCTGTTCCTTCATCAGGTTGCGCACAGGCCACGTGACACGCCAGTCGCTCGGAGTCTTGTAGATGGCGACACAGTATTCGGCCGCATCCGGGCGTGGGCGTCTCGTCGTTGGGTCGCAGGCATCCACAGCCCCCGGCAGGGTCATCAACGTCTTGAGCGTTGGTAGCACCAGGTCATCCGGCACATCGGCCGCATCGGAAATGACCACGGGCACGTCCCCATGGGACCACGGCCCCGGAGCTATCGCGAGATCGAATCGTCCCTCCAGGATGGGCAACTCCGAGCGCACGAAAAAGAGCCTGCGCCCCGAGCAGGCCACGAAGAAGACGAGCACGGGGACGATGGCAAAGAGGACCGGTCGCGACATTGCCCCCCCATGATTGACTCACTTCGCGTCTGGCGAAAAGTCGAGCACGAGCTCCAACTGAGACAGCGCGGGATGCGTGAAGCCCGCCCCCAGGAAGAAGCGCTCGCACAGGCCCTCTGGAACGACGGCGCTCACCGCCAGCGCCTTCCCGGGATGCGCGGCGGCCAGCGCCCGCAGCAACCTGAGCCCCGCGCCCTGCCCTCGCGACTCGGGCTCCACCACGAATGACCGCACCCCCAGCGTCGGCGCTGAGATATCCGCCACCACCGCGCACGCCGGCCCCAACCGGAACGCCCTCGCCGGAGATGACAACCCCCGCACCGTCGCCGCATCGAGCTGCCATGGCAGTCCGTCCGGAAGCAGCCTCGCGCACTCCTGCAGCCCCACCTCCTCCAACGCCCCCGACTCCGGCGTCGGCGTCCCCACGAACCCCACGAGTCGCCGCACACGCCGGAAACCCAGCCGCTCGTAGAGCTTCACCGCTGGCGCATTCTGCTCGATGACCTCCAACACCATCCGCGCATCCCCGCGTGCTCGCGCCTCCGCCATCAACGGCCGCAGCATCTCCCCACCCAGTCCCTGTCCCCGTCGACTGGGAATGATGCCCATGCCCGCGACACGACTGACCCGCCCTCGCCTTGCCATCAACACCAGCCCCGCCCACTCTCCGTCCACCCGCGCGACCCGACTCTCCATGAGCGAGATGTGCTCGCTCCGCACCCGCGCATCGAAGGCCTGTGGTGCGTCGGGAATCGGGACGAAGTAGCCCTCGAACGAACGGGCGAACAACGTGGACAAGGCCAGGAACGGCAACTCCGCTGCGGAAATGAGGTCCATGGGATGTCGCTCGAACCCCGGAGATCGCGGTCCATTCCGCGCCACGGCGATGACGTCTCCGGAACTCAGCACCCTCCCTACCACTCTCGCTCCCGCCCTCGGAGCCTCGTGATGCGCCGCTCGGCTATGGGCTGTCCCAAGGCTCGCCAGCGAGCCGCTCCGCCACGAAGGCAACGAACGCTCGCGCCTTCGACGCCACCAGTCGCCCAGGTGGGTGGACGGCGAACACCCCCACCTCCGGGATCGACCAGTCCTCCAGCACCCGCACGAGCCGACCCGCGCGCACGTCCTCTCCCACCAGGAAGGTCGCCAGCGCCGAGACACCACAGCCCCCCAACGCGGCGAGCCTCAGCGCCTCGGCGTTGTCCGCCCTCAGCGCGGGCCGCACGCGGACCGTGGCGCGCTCCGCTCCCCGCGAAAACGTCCAGGTCTCTCCGTCCGCGAAGTGGCTGAACTGGAGACAGGGATGGGCCGACAGGTCCTGTGGCCGCGCGGGCGGCTTTCGTCCCCGCAGATAGCGAGGTGACGCCACCAGCAGACGCCGCACCGTGGCCAGACGACGCGCCACCAGGCTGGAGTCCGGCAACGCGCCAATCCGGATGGCGACGTCGACCCCTTCCTCGACGAGGTCGACGTAACGGTCCTGGAAGGTGAGCTCCAGCTCGATGCGCGGATAGCGACGCATGAAGTCCGGGATGAGCGGCGCGACGTGGAGCTGGCCGAAGAGGTTGGGCAGCGCCACTCGAAGTCTTCCCTTCGGGTCGCCTCCGAGCCCGGACACGAGCGCTTCCGCCTCCTCGACGCGATGGAGCACATCCGTGCAACGCTCCAGGTACAGGGCGCCCGCCTCGGTGAGCGAGACATGACGGGTGGTGCGACGCAGCAGCGCGGTCCCCAGGGCCGCCTCCAGCCGCGCCACACGGCGGCTCAATGTGGAGGCGCTCACCCGCAGCTCCCTCGCCGCATCCGCGAAGCTCAGCGCCTTCGCCACGGCGGAGAAACCCAGCATGTCCTCCAGTCGGTCCCTCAACTCCAAGCGCTCCACGCCCAACCTCCGATTGTTGCGACTTCCGCACGAGTCTAATGCGCCCACTCCCGATGATGGGGCACCACTCCCGGGTTACTTCCCTCGTGTCCCCGCGAGTCCGTCCTCTCTCGCAGGTACGCCGTGACGAAGCGCGGCGAGGCCCACGGGCCTCGTGCGCCCTTCACGAACCCGCACTGCGCGGCTCGCTGAAGTCCCCTCTCCTTGCCTCGGGAGTCCACTGGATGTGCTCACCATCCCTCGCTGGTGCCTTGACCGCCCTGCTGCTCACCTCCACCCCCGCGGCGTCACCTCCCGCCCCCGCCGCCTCCTCGGCCTCCGACGTGAGCGCGAAGTCGCGTCCCCGCGTTACCGAGCAGTTGCCACTCCCTCCCGGTTTCACCATTCCGAACGGCATCGCCCACGCCGTGGACGGGACGCTCTATGTGGGCTCCGTGGCGGATGGCCGCGTGCTCCGGCGCGCGCCAGGAGGCACCTGGACAGAGCTGTTTCCCGGCTCGGAGCAGGTGTTCTCCGCGACGAGCCTCCGTCTGGATGCACCTCGGAACCTGCTGTGGGGGACGTCTCCCGATGCCATGGGATTGCTGCGCCCCAAGGGCACCATGGGTGGACGACGTCACGCTCGAATCTTCGCGCTCGACGCTCGCACGGGGGCGCTGCGCAAGCTCGTCCACCTGCCGGAAGGCGCGCTCGGAAATGACCTCACCGTGGCGCCAGATGGCGGCCTCTATGTCACGGACAGCGCCCGTGCCTCCGTGCTGTACCTGCGCCCCGGTGGTGACCACCTGGAGACGTGGGTGACAGACCCGCGCTTCAAGGCCCAGGGCACGGGCATGAGCGCGGTCGGCCCCGCCGGAATCGCGCTCGCCGCTGATGGGCGCACGCTCGCCGTCAATACCTACGGGCCAGGGCGGCTCTTCTTGATTCACCCCGGAGCGTCGTCCGACGCCCCGCCCCGAGTCACCGAGGTGGAGCTGCCTCGCCGTCTGGAGAACCCAGATGGGATGCGCTTCGCACCGGATGGCCGCCTGCTCCTCGTCGAAGGCTCGATTCAGAGCGGCGACGGACGCCTCATCCGCGTCGAGGTCCTCGGGAAGACACAGGGCCCGAGGGCGCTGGAAGTGCTCGCCTCGGGGTTGGAGTCGCCCGTCAACCTCACCGTGTCGGACGAAGGCACGGTGTGGGTGACGGAGGCGCGTCTTCGCGACCGACTCCTCAAGGGCACCTCGGTGCCTCTGCCGGAGAACTTCTGGGTGGCTTCGGTGCCACTGTCCCGCTGAAGCCCCGGCTGCCTCCACCCTCTCGAAAGACGGTGGAGGCAGTGAGTCTTCCCTCGCGGCTCAGGTGGTCAGCGAGAAGGTGATGCGGATACCGCCCAGCAGGTACTCCTCACCATCCGCCACCTGCCGGCGGGTGATGCGGGTGTTGTCGAACCACGTGCCGTTCGAGGACTTGAGGTCCTCGATGAAGACCTCGTCGCCGTCGCGCTGAATCACCGCGTGCTCGCGAGACACCCTCGCGGACTTCACCATCAGGTCGGCGCTCGGCCCACGCCCGATGATGAACCGCTCGCGCGCGACGAGCACGGGCTCTCCCTCGTCGAGCTTGACGTGCACCTTCAGCTCCGGCGGCGCCTGGACGATGATGGTCTTGTCCGGCTTGACGGCGGCGCCTGTCTTCCGCTCGTCCTTGGCCTGGGTCACCAGGTCGGCGGAGTCATCGTCCGCCAGGGCGGGACCACTCGCGGCCTCGTCCTCTTCGTCCGCGTCTTCGGCACCCGACTCGTCGCCCTCGGCATCCTCATCCGAGTCGTCAGCGTCCTTGCCCGAATCCGTGTCGTCGGAGTCCTCCTCATCGGCGTCGTCATCCGAGTCCTCGTCATCCGAGTCCTCGTCATCAGCATCGTCGTCCGAGTCTTCGTCTGACTCTTCAGCGCCCTCGTCCGAATCCTCCTCGTCCGAGTCCTCGTCATCAGCGTCGTCGTCCGAGTCCTCGTCGTCCGAGTCCTCCTCCGGCTTCGCTTCTACGGGCTCGACCCATTGATCGACATCCCGCACGAGGTCCCGGACTCGCGCGCCGACGGCCTCTCGCAGCGCCTCCACATCAACGGGAGCCTCCGCGACGGCGGCCTTCTCCTCCGGCGCGGCGTCACTGGCCAAGGCTTCATCCGCATCCGGTGAGCCTTCGTGCTCCCCGGTCTTGGACTCGTCCTCCTCCGTATCCGCCAGCTCGACAGCCGGCGGTGCCGTCCGCAGCTCCACCTTCTGCTCGACCTCGCGGACAATCTCCCGAACGCGCTCGGCGACCTCGACGCTCGGCGTGGCGTCACTGGGTTCCGTCTTCGTCTCGACGGGGGCCTTCGCCACCGTCAACTCGGGCGGCGCGACGGCGACAACGACCGCGGGTGCCGCCACGGCGACTACCGCCGGAGCAGCCACCGCTTCCGCGAGGCTGACCTGCGTGGGCTGGATGAACCCGAACTGTCGCGCGAGCGAGAAGACGGCCTGATTGACGAGGACGTCGCGGTCCACGCCCATCTCCCGGCTCATCGTCTCCAGCGCGGTCCAGAGCGGATCCGCGATTTCGACCTTTCGAGGAGTCCTGTTCATGACTCAGCTCCCCCTCAGGTTGTCCTGCCAGGGAGACACATTGTCGCTGTCGGCCATCCAGTAGAACATCGCCTGCACCTCGCCGTATTGCTGCTCGACGATGCCCACCAGGTTGGGGTGGACATTGTCGATGTCGATACCCTCGAACTTGAAGCTGGCGGCCCCTGACGCCTGAGCGCCCCGGCCTCCCGTCACGCGGCGATCCCTCGCGCGCCACAACCGCTGACTGGCCATGCCCGCCGCGTGGCCGAAGTCCTTCGGCGGCGACAGCTTCCGAGGCATCACGACCTGCGTCTCACCACAGGCCCACAGCAGCCACGTCAGCGCGGCCCACTCCGCGCGAGCCGTGCGCACCAGGTCCGGCAGCCCCAGCGTCCCCACGGCGAGCGTCTCGTCCACGGCGACCGAGTCCTCGCCAATCTCCACCTCGTCCTCCGCCAGCTCCACCGGCCCGTCAGGAAGCAGCGCCGACACATCCGGCGGCATCCAGGGCATGGCCGCGCCCGGCTTGAAGCGCTTGAGCAACTCCGCACGAAGCATCTGCAGCCGCGTCGCGTACTTCTGGGCGACCCGCTGGATGGCCTTCAGCTGCTGGCCGGGCTTCTCCGGCAGGTCGTTGTACGTCGAGTGCGGCGTCTCCTTCGCCGGCCAGAAATCGAACCGGGGGAAGAGGCAGTGCGCATAGGCCCGCAGGAAGTCCGCCGTGCCGGGCTCCGACTTCGCCAGTCCATCGGCATCCATCAGCGCGTGCTCGTCCATCCCCAGGTTCAGCAGGATGAGGCCGCGCGTGAACAGGAACGCCGTCCGCGTCGGCTCGAACAGCAGCGCCGCGTTGACGAAGTCCAGCGCCGCCCGAGGCCGGTCCGTCTGGTCCAGCAGCACCGCGTAGCCCCGCAGCAGCATGGCCACGTCACCGCCATGGACCAGGGTCTCCGCCATGGGCGACCAGGAGTCCGACGCCTTCTCCAGCACCTGACCCGCCGTCGCCTGCGCGTTCTCTGGCGTGCGCGGCAGCGTCACGCGCTCCACCCACTCCTTCAGCGGCCCCACCTGCTGGTCGCTCGAGGTCGCACGGGCCAGCGCCAGGAGGGCCTCGCGGTACTTGCGCGCCGCGATGCACGTGTCCGCGTATTCACGCCACGCCGCCGCCGCCCGGGGCAGATTGGAGAAGACCGGCGAGGCCTTCATCTCGTCTTCGCCCTGCGCGACACCCAGGTCCCGCGTCAGCACCACCTTGCGGTCCTGGTCGAACAGCGTCCAGGTGCCGCAGGCGTCGTCTCCCTCGAACCGCCCCTCGTCGAACATCACCCGAGGGTCCGCATACTCGTCCTTCGCCAGCGAGCGGTACACGCCATGGCGATTGCCGTCGACGAACTCTCCCTCCCAGAGCAGCTCGCCGTCCTGGGTCCAGAAGCGCGCCAGGCCGTGACGCTCACCCTCCGCGTTCAGATTCACATGGGACCACTGGTTCAGGTCCTCGCGCAGCTCCGCCTCCACGGGAATGCCCGCGGGCCGGTCCGGGTACGGCTCTCCCGTCGACGGCACCACGCGGCGGTCCTCGCCGTCGTAGTGCTTCACGCCGACGACGCGGCCGTGGTCATAGGTCATGACCGTCTTGCGCACCCTCTCCGAGACGCCGTTCTCGTGCATGCGCTCGGTGGTGAACTTGTCGGAGGCGAACCACGTCCGGGGGCCGTGAAGGTCGCCCTTCACGAACTCGCCGTCCTGGGACACCTCGCCGCTCTCGTGGAAGCGCTTGAAGGGGCCGTGCGGCTTGCCCTGCTCGAAGGTGCACTCGTTGCAGAGCGTGCCGTCCGCGCGCCAATACCGATAGGGCCCGTGGTTGCGGCCCTTGGCGTCCTTGCCGCCGTGGACCCACTCGCTGTCGCTGTCATCCCATTCCGCTTCGGGATGAACACCGGGAGGAGCGATGCCCTGCTCGGTGAGCTTCTTGTTCTCCTCGGCCTGCCGGGCGACGGCGGCGTCCAGCGCCTTCAGGGACCGGACCAGCGTGTCCAGGCGCCCCGGCGACATCGCGCCGCTGGAGCGGTGGACGACGACACCGTCCTTGAACGCCATGAGCGTGGGGATGGATTGAATCTCGAACCGGCCTGACAGCTCCTGCTGCGCCTCGGTGTCGACCTTGCCGAACACGACGTCCGGATGCTTCGCCGAGGTGGACGCATAGGTGGGGGCGAAGGCGCGGCAGGGACCGCACCACTCCGCCCAGAAATCCACCAGGACCAGACCCGGCTTGCCAGTCGTCTGCTCGAAGGTCTCGGCCGTCAAATCGACGGGGTGATCACTCACGATGGTGCCTCGGAATGCGAATGGAAGTCGGCTGCTTGTAGTCAAACCCATCGCGGCACGCCAGTGACGGCTGCCCCCTTCCGCCCCCGCATCCGGTTCTTCGAAAACGAGACGAAGCCCCTTATGCTGCGAACCGTGCGCTCGTCCTTTTCCAGTCTCGTGCTGGGTCTCCTCCTCGTGGTCGCTCCCTCGACTCCGGCCCTGGCCCAGGCGGCGGAGGATGCACCCCGCCTGCATGAGCTGCGGTTCGACTGGGCTCGCGACAGCGTCATCACCGGCTCGGCCGCGGTGCTCTGGATTTCGAGCGAGGCGTTCTTCAAGAGCGACCTGGCGCCGGCGACGTGCCGCTGGTGCGACCGGGCGCCGGATGGGACGGACACCCTCAACCGGGTGGACCGTTGGGGCCGGGGGCTCGCGGGGAGCACGGAGGCGTCGCGCAACCGGGCAGGAACATGGAGCAACATCCTGGGCTTCGGCGTGCTGCCCGCCGGAGTGATGGGCCTGCAGTTCGCGATGGGACGCGCGTCGGACAGCCCGGACCGGTTCTTCGCCCAGGACGCGACCATCATCCTGGAGAGCGCCATGCTGGCGACGCTGGCCAACCAGACGGTGAAGTTCCTCGTCGGTCGCGAGCGCCCCTTCGTCCACGTGCTGCCGGAGGACCAGAAGGGCCTCACCGAGCAGCCCAGCGACAACAACCTGTCGTTCTACAGTGGACACACCAACCTCGCCTTCTCGCTGGTGGTCTCCGCCGGCACGGTGGCCGCGCTGCGAGGCTACGAGCATCAGGCGTGGATCTGGGCGGTGGGGCTGCCGCTGGCGACCTCCGTGGGCTTGCTGCGCATGGGCGCCGACAAGCACTACCTCACCGACGTGGCCACCGGGGCCCTGCTGGGCGCGGCCTTCGGCGTCGCGGTGCCCCTGCTGCTTCACGGGCGCACCGGCACCGTGGAAGCCAACGCCTCTCGCCGCTCTTCTTCCGCCGCCCGGTTGATGCCCGTCGCCGGCGCGCGCATGGCTGGCGTCTCGGGCGTCTTCTGAGCACCTCCAGCCACGCGGCGTGGCTCCGCGCGGCGCCACCGCGCATGCACCGGACCGCGCGATGGCTCGGTGCCCTGGCCGCGCTGCTGCTCGTGACGGGCTGCCAGTCCGCGAGCAGGTTCGCGCCCACCTACCTGCTGGTTCCTCCGCAGCCGGTGGTGCTGACTCCGCCCCTGTGGGGACAGCTCGAAGCGGGGCCCTGGAACGTGGGGCTGCGCGTGCGGACCCTCCCTCCGGACGTGGCGGGCGCATCGACGCTCCAGCTCACCCTCTGGTATCCCGCGCGGGGTGGGGACCCGACGCGCCGCGTGCACTATCGCGACTACGTGGGGCTCACCAGCTCCGAGGAGCATCCCGAGGCCACGGGTGACGCGCTCCTCGCGAACGAGGCCGTGACGCGGTACGAGCAGGGCCTCGTCGACCGAGGCATTCCCGAGGAGAGCACGAGCGCCTGGCTCGACTCGCCCATGGCCGCGGTACCTGACGCGCCGCCCGCGCCGGGCCGCTTCCCGCTCGTGCTGGTGGCCCAGGGCCGCTACCACTCCGCCCAGCATCAGGCCGTGCTGGCCGAGTACCTGGCGAGCCACGGCTACGTCGTGGCGACCACGCCCTCACCCACTCGGCGCGCGCCGCCTGGACCGGACCTCGACGTGCTCGCCACCGCCCGGGCCCAGGCGCACGAGCTCGAACGCACGCTGCACCAGCTCCAGTCGGACAGCCGCATCGACTCCACCCGCGTGGCGCTGGTGGGACACAGCCTGGGCGCTCGGGCCGCGTTCCTCTTCGTGCTCGCGCATCCCGAAGCCGCCGCCCTGGTGAGCCTGGATGGCGGCCTCGCGAACCAGGCGGGCAAGGACTGGCTGACGGGCCTGCCGTACTTCTACCCCGAGCGCTATCGCGTCCCGCTGCTCCACATCTACCAGGAGGGGGATGCGGAGGTGGTGCCCGACTTCGAGCTGCTGGAGTCCCTGCGCGGCGCGGAGCGATGGACGCTGCGCATCGCGGGGATGCGGCACCTGGACTTCACCAGCGTGGGTGCGGCGAGCGTGCTGGCTCCGGGCCTCGCGCCCGCGCGGTCCGCGGAGGACATCGCCCGGGGCTGGGCCACGACGGCGAGCGCCACGCGCAGGTTCCTCGATGCGAACGTGCGGCGCAGGCTGGTCATCCCGGGAGCCCCGCCCCCTCCCCCCAGCCCGCTCGTGACACCCGACCCGAGGGTGACGCTCACGCATTGGGGTGAAGGACAGCCCTGAGCGGGGCTACATCGCGCCGACCGGTGCGTCGTCGGCGTTGGCCTCGCTCTCCACGGGGGCAGGCGGCAGCGCGGACATGTCCCAGCGTTGGCCTGCCTCCCACGCCACCTGCCCGGTGGTGCCCCACCCGACGCGCTGGACCGTCGAGCCGTCGTACTCCAGCCAGAAGACCGACTCCTCCGGCCGGGTGGCCTGGTCCAGACAGGCGATGCGCGTGGCGGGCCGCCCCACTCCCTCCAACGTCACCGCGAAGGACTTGTGCGAGTGACCGCACAACAGCCACTTCGGCTGCACCGTGTCCACCACCCGCCGCGTCACCGCGTTCCCAATCCAGTACGAAGGCAGGGGCCGGGGCGGCGAGGGATTCTCCTCGCGGGCGCGCTGGACGATGCCGCGCGGCCACTCGTGCACCAGCATCAGGTCCACGTCTCGCAGGGACATCACGCGCTCGACCTCCGCCGCGCGGAAGTATCCCGCCTGCTTCATCAGGTCCTGAGTCACGGGCCGCTTCAGCGGCTGGTCGATGAAGCGCGGCGCATGGATGCCGGAGAGGTAGGCCACGCGAAGCCCGCATAGCTCCCGCACGCCCGCACGCCCCAGATAGGACACGCCCGGCGCCAGCTCGCCTCCGTCCAGGAAGTCGTGCAGCGCATCGAAGTCCTCGTTGTTGCCCCCGATGAAATAGAGCGGCCGCTTCACGCGCCGCACCCCGTCCGCGTACTCGGCGAACTCGGCGGGCATCATCCGCTTGGCGGCCTTGCGACGGTGGTCATCCGCGCGGCGGAACGCCTCCACGTCCCCCACCGCGAGCACCATTCCCACACGCCGCCCACGAGACTCCTCCAGCGCGTCCAACCACGTCTCCACGCGGTGGAAGCGACCGTGGACGTCACCCAGGGCAGCAACCAGGAGGGGCTCCGGCATCGCGTCCGCAAGGCTGCACCCGCTCCTCCACTCTGTCGAGTCATCCGTGCCCCAGGGGACCGACCGCTGACAGAAAACCCACACTTCAGTGCGGGTGCCCCCCACGAGGCCATCCCTTCCCCGGCCCTCAATCACAAACAAAACCAATGTTTCAAACACCGCTCCACCTGGAAGACGGGACCCGGGGAATTAGTGGCTCAATATTTCTCAAATCCACGCCAACCCAATGAATTCACTGGGATTCAATGAGGTTCCCAGCGCGACGGGGTGATGAAGGAAACCTCACCGGCGCACGAAACAAATATTCGCGTTTTATCGACAAACATTCCAAACCCTCTCAGCGGAGAACGAAATGACCATCCGGTCCCTCCTTCACTCTTTTGCCGCGCGCCCCGTCCGGAGTCCTTCCCACGACACATCTCGTCCCTCCGGGACAGCCGCCTCCGGACGGCCGGCGCCGCGCCAACGCATGGATGCCTTCGACGCCCCGGGGCCGTCCCCGCGCAGGGCCGAGGATACGAAGGGGTTGAAGCACCCCGGGCGTGCCGTCGGCACCGAACTCCGCGAGGCCGCCGACGAGGCACGGCGGAACGAGAAGCTCGATGAGCTGGGCGAGGCACTTCGAGCGCGGATGCTCCGTGAGTCGCTCCGCGACGCGGGGCGTGGCGAGAAGCTCGAAGACCTCGGCGCCGCGCTCAGGCAACACGCCTTGCGCGAAGCGCTGGGCAACGCAGGGTGTGGCGAGAAGCTCGAGGACCTCGGCGCCGCGCTCAGGCAACACGCCTTGCGCGAAGCGCTGGGCAACGCAGGGTGTGGCGAGAAGCTCGAGGACCTCGGCGCCGCGCTCAGGCAACGTGCCTTGCGCGAAGCGCTGGGCAACGCAAAGCGTGGCGAGAAGCTCGAAGACCTCGGCGCCGCGCTCAGGCAACACGCCTTGCGCGAGGCGCTGGGCAACGCAGGGTCTGGCGAGAAGCTCGAGGACCTCGGCGCCGCGCTCAGGCAGCACGCCTTGCGCGAAGCGCTCGGCGACCCGGGGCGGGACGAGCAGATGGCGAAGCTTGAAGCCCTCCTCCTCCAGCATGCGCTTCGTGAGCAGGGCGCCCAGATGGCGGAGGCGCTGAGAAACAGCGTTCCACCCGGCTTGCCGAAGGCCCCGACCACCGACTGGCAGGTGCAACCCGGTGACACATTGGGGGACATCTCGTGGAGCCTGATGCAGCAAGGCGTGCCGGGCCCCGTCGAGGACATCGCGCGACAAATCGTGGAGCTCAACGGCCTGGAGAATCCGGACCTCATCCACGCGGGCAGCACGCTCCAGGTTCCCGCCCCTCCCACCCTCACCGACGGCCTCCCGCCGTCCGTCCCCACCCAGGATTCCGCTCCGACGCCGGGCGCCACGCCGACGCTGGGCTCAACGCCCTCCAGCCCCTCCGCGCCGGGTGAGCGCTACCCCGTGCCGTACATCAATCAGACCTCCTCCGAGGGCACCGAGGACGACTGGAACCGCTTCTCCAACTGCGGCCCCACGACGCTGGCGATGATTCTCAAGGGCTACGGGCTCGGCGAGGGCCTGTCCGACGGCGCCTTCATCAACCAGCTCGCCAACTCCATCGGCATGGGCGCCGAAGGCACCGGTTACGTCGGCATCGAGCAGATGGCCGCGAACCAGGGACTCACATCGGAGACCCACGCCGGCTCCGATACGGCCTGGATTCAGCAACAGCTCGAAGCGGGCAACCTCGTCGCCGTCAACGGTGAGAGCAGCGTGATGCTCGCCAACGAGCAGCCACCCAACGCCTCCGGCAACTTCTCCGGAGGCCACTGGATTGCGGTGACGGGCATGACGCCCGAGGGCAACTTCATCGTCCACGACCCGTCCAGCACCTGCCGCGAACTCACCCCGGACCAGCTCTCCCGCTTCCTCGCAGAGCACCACGCCGGAGGCTTCGCCACCGCCATCCACCCGCCGCGGGAATGACTCGGCGCGGTACGAGCCCTCGGCCCCGGCGCGCGCCCTCGGGCTGGAACAGGAGCCAGCGTTGTACACTCCCAACCGCATGGACCCACCCCGCCCCGATGAGGACGCGTACCTCAGGGCCCGCGCCGCCTGGCCCGGCGTGGTGCTCGAACGCGGCGTCTTCCTCGCGCACCTGAGCGCACGCGGCGGGACGGACCCCGTCCGACACGTGGAGGACCTGTACCTCGCCTGTGCGTGCGCACGGGGCCTTCCGGCGGCGCTCGCGCTCTTCGAGCGTCGCCTCCTCCCCGCCGCGCGCCAGGCCCTGGCTCGAAGGAACATGGCCCCCGACGTGGTGGACGAAGCCATGCAACGGCTGCGCGAACGCCTGCTGCTGCCCCGCGAGGATGCCCCACCCCGTCTTGCCGAATACGACGGTCGCGGCCCCCTGGAGACCTGGGTCCGCACCGTGGCCCTTCGGCTCGCGCTCACGGAGCTGCGTGAGCGCGCCGCCCGCCCCATCGCCCTGGAGGAAGCGCTGCTGCCTGTCCAGGACGCCTCCTTCGCCGCGCTGAAGCATCGCCACCACGCGGACATCGAAGCGTCCATCGCCTCCGCGCTCGCCTCGATGGAGCTTCGCGAGCGCGCCTTCCTCCGGCTGCACCTCGTGGAGAACGTGGGCGTGGAGGACATTGGCCGGGTGCATGGCGTGAGTCGCGCCACCATGACGCGGTGGCTCAAGGCCGCTAGGGACACGCTCACCGAGCGCACCCACGCGGAGCTGCGACGACGACTGAAGGTCGACGCATCCGAGCTGGAAAGTCTGGCCCGCACGCTCCTGAGCGGACTGGACTTGAGCGTGCGGCACCTGCTGCGCTGAGTGAGGCCATGGACTGCCCCGACGAAAACACCCTCCTGGCGTACTGCGAGCGGGCCCTGGAACCGTCCCAGGCCCAGGCCGTGGAGGCCCACGTGGACCATTGCTCCGCGTGCCTCGCGCTGGTGGGTGAGGCGGCTCGGGGCGCCGCGCGCACCACGCTGATGGACGCGCCCGGAGAAAAACCCGGCACCGACAAGCCGGCGGCCGCCCCTTCGTCCTCACCCGGGCGAGGCACCCAGTTGGGCCGCTACGTGGTCCTGGACCGCGTGGGCGCCGGAGGCATGGGGGTGGTGCTGAGCGCGTATGACCCTCGGCTGGACCGCAGGGTCGCCCTCAAGTTGGTGCGCGCGCTCGACGGTGACGGCGCCAGGGAGCTGGAGCAGCGCCTGCTCCGCGAGGCCCAGGCCGTGGCCCGACTCTCCCATCCCCACGTCATCACCGTCTTCGACGTGGGCACCGTGGACGGCCGACTCTTCATGGCCATGGAGTTCGTCGAGGGCCCCACCCTGCGCCAGTGGCTCAAGGCCAGCCCTCGCTCGTGGCGAGAGGTGCTGCACCTGTTCAAGCAGGCGGGCCAGGGGCTCGCGGCCGCGCATGCCGCGCAGCTCATCCACCGCGACTTCAAGCCAGACAACGTGCTCGTCGATGGCCAGGGCCGCGCGCGTGTGACGGACTTCGGACTCGCGCGCCTCCAGGACACCACCCCCGCCCTGCCCACGCCTCCGCGCGCGAACCTGCCCGATGACGACGCCGCGCCCCTGACGCGCACGGGCTCCCTGGTGGGAACCCCGGCCTACATGCCGCCCGAGCAATGGAGCGGCGAGCCCATGGATGCCCGGGGGGACCAGTTCAGCTTCTGCGTCGCCTTGTACGAAGCCCTCTTCCGCATCCGCCCCTTCGCCAGGGGCCAGCCTCCCGACTTCGAGCACCTCCAGGCCCCCGCGCACGACACGGACGTGCCCGCCTGGGTGCGTCGCGTGGTGCTGCGCGGCCTCGGCATCAAGCCCGCGGACCGCTACGCCTCCATGACCGCGCTCCTGGAGGACCTCGGGAAGGACCCGGCCCGCCGGCGCGCGCGGCTGCTCGCCACCGGGTGCGCTGTCGCCGGGGTGTCCGCCCTCGCCCTCCTGCCATGGCTGTGCGCCGAGCCCGCGCCCTGCACCGGTGCCGCCGCGCGCCTCGCTCCGGTGTGGAGCGCCCCCCGCGAGGCCAGGGTGCGCGCCGCCATGCTCTCCACTGGCGCTTCCCTGGCGGGGTCCACCATGGACGCGGTATCACGACACCTCTCCGACTACGCGCGGGCCTGGGAGGCGGGCTACACCGAGACGTGCGAGGCCACCCACGTGCGCCACGAGCAACCGGAGAACGTGCTCGCGCTGCGCATGGCCTGCCTGGAATCCCGGCGCCAATCCCTTGACGTGCTCGCTGACACGTTGGAGCGCGCCGATTCGGCCCTGGTGCAGAAAGCCGCCGAGGCCTCCCTGCGCCTCCCCTCGGTCTCCGACTGCTCACGCGTGGAGTCCATCCTCTCCCTCGCGCCCGAACCCCAGGACCCCGCCGTGCGCACCCGGATGGAGCAGGCGCGGCTGCGGCTGTCGCGCGCCCAGGTGCTGCTGGAGACGGGGCGCTACGCGCAGGGGAAAACGGAGGTCACGGCGGCGCTGGAGGAGGCCCGCGCGCTCGGCTACCGCCCGCTGGAGGCGGAGGTGCTCCATGTCGCGGGCTGGCTGGAGCATCGGCTCGCCCGGAACGAAGAGGCCGAGCGCGCCTGGACCGAGGCCATGCGGGCCGCGCTCGCCGGACGTCATGACGTGCTGGCCCTGCGTGCGAGCACGGACCTGGTCTTCGTCATCGGCTACGAGTTGGAGGACATGAAGCGCGGGCTGGAGCACGCCGCCCAGGCGCGGGCGCTGATGGAGCGCGTGGGCTCGGCGGACGAGAGCGCGGCCCGGCTGGAGAACAACCTGGGCCTGGTGTACTTCGGCGAAGGCCAGCTCCCCCAATCCCTGGAGCACTACCAGCGCGCCCTCGCCTTGCGCGAGCGAACCCTCGGGCCCGAGCACCTCGACACGGCCAAGGTCCTCACCAACCTCGCCCTCGTGCGCACGCGGCAGGGGAGCCCGCTCGATGCCGTCTCGCTCTACGAGCGGGCGCTCGCCATCCAGCGACGCGAGCTGGGAGCAGGACACCCCCTGGTCGCCAACACCCTCATCCTCCTGGGAGACGCACGCCGCTGGGTGGAGGGCCCCGAGGCCGCGGTCGCCTTCTACGAGCAAGCCCTCGCGCTGCGCGAAGCCACGCTCGGCGAAACGCACCTGGACACCATCCGTCTCCACAACGACCTGGGCCGCCTGCACGAGCAACTCGAGCGCTTCGATTCAGCCCGGATGCACCACGAGAAGGCCCTGGCGCTGACGGCCCACGCCTTCGGCGAGGAGCATGCGGAGTACGCCCAGTCCCTGCTGGCCCTGGCCGCGCTCGAGAACCGTCAGGGCCACTTCGCCGCGGCGCTGAAGGGGTATGACCGGACGCTGGCCCTCCAGGCGCGGCTGCTCGGGGCGAAGGACTCCTCCACGTTGCGCACGCGGGAGGAGCGCGCGGCCGTGCTGCGCAAGGCGGGCCGGCCGCGTGAAGCCCTGGCGGAGTTGGAGGAGGTGCTCGCGAGAAAGGAGGCGGACGGTGGCCCGCGTCAGCCCCGCCTCGTCACGTCGCTCGTCGAGCTGGCTCGCACCTGGCTGGAGTTGAAGCAGCCCGAGCGCGCCCGCGTCGCCGCACAGCGCGCGCTCGATATCATCCAGCCGCTGGGGTGGAGCCCCACGCGCAGGGCGGAGCTCCAGTTCACCCTGGCCCAGGCCCTCTGGGACGCGAAGTCATCACGAGGCCAGGCGCTCGCGCTCGTCGACGAGGCCCTCGCGGCCTTCACCTCCGCAGGCAAAGCCAAACAGGCCCAGGCCCGCGAGGTGGCCCTCTGGAAGCAGGCTCATTCCAGGCCTTGAGCACTCATCGGCAACTCCGCCCTTGGTTTCCTGGAGAATGAAGCAAGCCTGAATTCAGAAGTCAGGAGCTCCCTCATGTTGCCTCCCTTGCGTCACGCGGCGGTCGCGCTGCGGCGTCTCGCCGCGCAGCCACGCCCGAAGTCTTCCCAGCCCACCGGAGACCGGCAGCACGGGTCCGCCCCGCTCCACCAGGCCCTGAAGGGTCGCTCGACGTTCGCCGCTTCCGCGCGCGTCGCTCGGGGTGGAGATCCCAGCACGGATGGCGACAGCCCCACCAGTACGCGCCCCATGGGGGGTCCCCTGCTTCCGCCCATCATCCGGGCGGTCTTCGAGCGGGTGTTCCCGAACCTCTTCCCGCCCTCGGGACAGGTTCGCTCCGATCCCAGCGCGGACCCCGACAGCCCCAGCAGCAGCCGGGGCACGGCGCATGGGAACGATGACACCACCGTGTAGGCCCTCAGCACGCGGCACAGGGGAGACAGTCACCCCCGAAGGTGTCTCCCTGGGGCCACACGCCGCCTGCGATTGTCCGAGCCCAGGTCTTGCTATGGGGTCTGGATATGTGGCTCCCCAGCCTCGCCGCGTCCCTGGTGCTGTCCGTCCTGGAAGCCTCCGCGCCTTCGTCACCTCCACCCGCGCAGGGGAAGGTGACGGTCATGACCTACAACGTCCTCTACTCCGCGCCGCCAGAGGATGTGGCGAAGTCGCTGGACCTCATCGAGAAGGAGGCGCCGGACATCCTCTGTCTGCGCGAGTTGACGCCAGGGTTCGCCAGCGCCTTCCGGAAACGGCTCGGGAAGGAGTATCCCCATGTCCGGCTCGTCCCCCGGAAGGGGACCTGGGGCGTGGGCATCGCGAGTCGCCATCCGATGACTCGCACGGAGCACTTCTCCCAGGAGCCACACCGCATGCCGGCCCTGGAAGCGGACGTGCGCCTCGCGGGGCGGACCTTGAAGGTCTCCTGTGTGCACCTGATGGCGCCGGGGGCCACGCATCGCAAGGACGACGACCTGGTTGAGTCCATGGCGAAGAACGCGGTGCTCCGAAAGAAGCAGGCCGACGCCCTGATGAAGCGCTATTCGAAGGAGCAGGGTCCCCTGCTGCTGCTCGGGGACATGAACGAAGGCCGCTCGGGTGATGCGATGAAGGCCTTCGCCTCGGCGGACTTCCAGCACGCATGTGAAGGGCCGGGCGAGAGCTGTGGCTCCACCTGGCCGGGCGCGGCCTCCGTCCTTCCGGCCATCGTGGAGATCGACCACATCCTCGGCCGGCGAATCACGCTGTCCGAGGCCAAGGTGCTGCGCAACGGGGGCTCGGACCACGACGCGGTCCGTGCTTCCCTCGAGTTCCCACCGTGACGTCCCGCGCCGCGAGGGAATGCGAAACGCCGCGCTCCACCCGAAGGTGAAGCGCGGCGCCGTCACTGCCTCGCGAGCAATCCCTAGTTGCAGCCCAGCGGGTACGTCACCTCCACCAACGAGCCGGGCGCGGGGGCCGCGTCACGGTCGAAGATGATGGTGTTGGTGCGCGCGTCGTAGTGCCAACCCGTGGTGACCTGCACCCCGTCCACCTCGACGACGATGCGCGTCGAGTCGGCGGGCACCTCGGTCAGCGGGAAGTTGCGGTTGGGACCGAAGGCGCTGTTGGAGAGCTTCTCCAGCGACGCGGCCCAGTTCGGCGTGCAGATGCTCTCCACCACGCCGCCCGTCGCGCTCGCGAGCTGGAGGTAGCGACTGCCAGAGCTGCTCGACGTGGGGCAGGTGGCCAGGTCCATGGGGCCGACAATCGCGTTGATGCTGAGCTTGGACTTGTCGTTGCCCTTCAGCGCCAGGAAGTACGTCTCGTAGAAGGACACCGGCTGCGAGCTGAAGTCCTCCTCGTCCGAGAGGAAGATGATGGCCAGCTTCGCCTCCTCGCGCAGGAACCCGCCGTTGCCGTCGTTGGCCAGCGGGGTGCGGACGTCATCCAGGTTGTAGAGCAGCGGGTCCGACAGGGCGCGGTGCGCCGCGTCCAGGCCCTGCTCGTTCCAATGACACACACCCACCTGCGTGTTGGCGGCGAAGACCCCCGCCGCGTTCGGCGTGTCCGGGGTGATGATGCGGGGCCGCGAGCCATCCACCGGGAACAGACGCCCGTTCTCTCCGCCCTGCGCGCCACCGGGGCACTCGGACCAGCCCCCTGGAGACGGGTCCAACCCCGTGGTGGTGACGCCGATGCGGTAGTCCACCGCCGCCGCGCTCGCCGCGCTCAGGAAGGCCGCGAAGTTCTGCCCCAGGCTCTGCTGCTCCTCCATCATCGAGCCCGAGTTATCCACCACGAAGAGGACGTCCACCTTCGCCTTCGACTCCTGGAAGAAGCGGTCCGTCTGCTCCGCCTTCGTCACGCCCCGGCCCACCAGGCCCGCCGTGTACTCGCCCCCATCCTCCAGCCGGAAGCGCAGCGCCGCCGCGTCATCCCCGTCGTCCGTCGGCGTGTAGCGCGCCGTCAGCTTCACCCGCGCGCCCGGGGCAATCGTCGCCGGGAAGGGGTTGGCCGACGCCACCTCGAACTCGCTGCCCGTCTGCTCCAACTCCATGCCCGCGACCTTCACCGGGCCAATGCACTCGTTGATGGCCAGCAGCTCCCGCGTGCGCGGGCCGCAGGACAGCTTGGTGATGCCGAAGTCCACCGTGGTGGGCTGCACCGCGAAGCAGCCCTTCACGCCCTCGCCCACGAGCGTCACCAGCGGATGTCCCAGCGACGGGTGGTTCACCCACGCCTCCGCGAGCCCCTCGAAAGCGCCCTCGGCCTCCGGCTTGAAGCGCACGACGAGCGTGGCCTTCTGGCCGGGCTGGAGCACGCCATTGGGCACCGCCGCGGCGACGAAGGACGGGTCCGAGCCCGCCACCAGCTGCATGGAGGCCAGGTAGCACGCCTCCGCGCCGGTGTTGCGCAGCGACACGCCCAACGCCACCTCCGCGCCCACCGGTACCTTGCCGAAGCGCAGCTGCTGCGGCAGCGCGTACTGGCACGGCTTGAATGCGCGGCCCTCACCCTTCAGCTCCACCGCCTCCGTCGACGTCGTGCTCCCCGCCCGCACCGTGACGGCGAGCTGTCCCTCGCTGGCACCCGCCGCGCCCACGCGAGGGCTGAACGTCACGCCCACGAAGGCCGACTGACCCGAGGGCACCGTCACGCTGGCCGGCGCCTGCGCCAGGGTGAAGTAGCCCCCCTGCGCCGTGTCCAGCCGCAGGTTGTTGACGAGCACGCTGTCGCGGCAGCGGTTGACGACCTCCACCGCGCGCGTCGCCGTCATCCCCTCCGCCACCACGCCGAAGTCCACCTTGCGCGGCAGCACCGCCACGCAAGACGTGCCACCCTCGCCCGTCAACGACACCTTGGGGCCCGGCGCGGAGGAGCCCTGCTCCCGCACCCCCACCTCCACCCGGCCCTCACCCGCGCGCCCCAGCACCACGGGCGTGAAGGCCACGCGCACCTCCACGCTCGCGCTCGGGGGCAAGATGCCACCGCTGAGCACCGGCTCGCTGACCACGCGGTAGACACCACCGGGATTGGCCTGAAGGTCGACGCCCGACCAGCGCAGGGGCTCGGTGCCCTGGTTGCGCACGGTGATGGACTGCTCCGCGCTGGCCCCCAGCGCCACTCGCCCGAAGTCCAGGCGCAGCGGCGTCACCTCCAGCTTGGAGGCCACGCCCATGCCCTTGAGCGGCACCACGGCCGGCTCACAGCCCTCGCACACCACGACACGCAGCTCCGCCGTCGCGAAGCCCAGTCGCCGAGGCGCGAAGGCCACCGACAGCACGCGCTGCTCACCGGGGGCCAGCATCTCCGGCTCGCCGCGCTCCGCGGTGAACTGGTCCGCATCCGCGCCCTGGACGGACAGGCCCAGCGCCGTGTCCACGTCCGACGTGTTGCGCACCGTCACCTGCCGCATCTCCACGAAGCCCATGGAGACGTTGCCGAAGTCCAGCTCCGTGTCGGGCACCTCCAGGAAGGCCTTCACGCCCCGCCCGGACACCGGCACCTCGCCCTGTGAGTCCGCATCCGTGAGGAGCTCCAGCGAGCCCTGCACGGAGCCTTCGACGTCCGGCTTGAAGTGAACCTCGATTTCGCGCTCCGCCCCCGCGCCCAGGGTGAACGGCTCGAACGGAGGCACAGACACGTTGGGGATGCTGGAGACGGCGCCTTCCACGCGGTACGGCGCGCGGCCAGCGTTGGTCACCTTCAGCTTGAAGCTCTTGGTGCGACCCAGCGCCGCGGGGCCAAAGTCGATGGTCTCGGGGCGCACCACGAAGGCGCTCTTCGCTCTCTGCGAGGACGGGCGCTCACAGCCCATCCCAAAGACCAACGCCGCCGCCACCCACGCCACCCAAAACACACGTCGCATGCCTGCCTCCCCACGACTCCCCAAGCCCGGATCCCGCGCGGCCTCGCACCCCGCGATTCCGGCGGAGGGGGCGCTTTGCAACCCGAGTGCCCGGACCAAAGAGGGGTCTGAAGTCCACCGGCCAACGTGGCAAGCCGTGGGCCTGCCTGGGAAAGGGCCTTCCCCGACGTGGGAACAACATTTCCCACGGACCGGGTGGGACTGGAATTCCTTCAGGAACGGCGGGTAACAGTCAGGAGAAACCGCCACCCATCCGGGGGCTCAGGTCGCGGTGCGGGCCGACGCGGAGCGCCAGCGGTCCAGCATTCCCGTGCCCCAGAGAACGCCCACCATGCACACCAGGGCGCCCGTCACGGCCAGCGGCGAGACGGCCTCGCCCAGCAGCACCGCGCCCAGCACCCAGGAGAAGACGGGCGTCAACTGCGTGGCGACGCCGCCGGCCACCGCGGTGACGTAGCCAAACGCATACGTGAAGGTCATCTGCGCCACCACGGAGGTCAAACCCACGCCCAGAAGAGGAAGGGCGACATCCCAGCCGAGCGGCCTCCAGTCGTGCAGCGCGAAGGGCAGGCTGAACAGCAGGCCGAACAGACAGAAGGAGAGGAAGACGGTGGCCGCGTCCGTCTCGTGGCGCAGCGCGCGCACCACGACGACCGCCGCGCCGCCCAGCACCGCGGAGCCCATGCCCGCCCACGCGCCCAGGCCCAGGGTCAGCGACACGCCGCCGTCCATCGTGCTCCACATGACGAGCCCCGCGCCCACCGTCGTGAGCACCAGTCCCGCGAGCAGGGGTCCCGTCACCCGCTCCTTCAAGAAGGCCCAGCCGATGATGGCCGCGTAGATGGGCCAGCACGCGTTGAGCAGCACCGCGGGGCCCACCGTCATCCGGTCGATGGCGACGAAGTACAGATAGACGGCCGCGCCGCCGAAGATGCCTCGCAAGCACCACAGCGGCAGGCGACCGAAGCGGGGCCCGCGGCCCATCACCGGATAGTAGATGGCGAGGAAGAGCAGGCCGATGAGGAAGCGGCCGGACGCCACCTGGCCTGGAGACAGGCGGCCGGAGAGCAGGCGGGTACACAGCGCCATCACCGCGAACAGCACGCTCGAGAAGACGAGCAGCGGCGTGCCGCGGAAGCGCACGGGGAGGACCCAGCGGGGTGTCATGGAGGGCGCCCCTCTATCGGATTCCCCCGCCGTCCTCCAGTGCTCTCGGGCCGCACGCCTGGAGGCCGGCCTCGGGTGGGAGTGGCGGCGCAACGCCGCGCGTTGACGACCATCCACCCACCGTCACGAGTTTTCCCACTACCGGAACACCTATTCAGTGGTAAATCGCCCGCCCATCATGTCCGAGCCCGACGTCATTTCCCTCCGAGGCGCCAAGGAGCACAACCTCAAGAACGTCTCCCTGGACATCCCGAAGAAGAAGCTCGTCGTCTTCACGGGAGTCTCAGGGTCCGGCAAGAGCTCGCTCGCCTTCGACACGCTCTACGCGGAAGGTCAGCGACGCTACGTCGAGAGCCTCTCCGCCTATGCCCGCCAGTTCCTCGGGCAGATGGAGAAGCCCAAGTACGACACCATCCGGGGCCTGTCGCCCACCATCTCCATCGAGCAGAAGGCGGCGAGCAACAACCCGCGCTCGACGGTGGGCACCGTCACGGAAGTGCACGACTACCTGCGCGTGCTCTACGCCTCCATCGGCGTGCAGCACTGCCCCAACTGCGGCCGCAAGGTGGGCAAGCAGAGCGCGCAGCAGATCGTCGACGAAATCCTGAAGATGCCCGCGGGCAGCAAGGTGCAGGTGCTCGCGCCGCTGGTCACCAACCGCAAGGGCGAGCACAAGGACCTGCTCACCGAGGCGCAGAAGCGCGGCTTCGCCCGCGCCCGCATCGACGGGAAGCTCAAGAGCCTGGAGGAGCGCGTCGAGCTGGACAAGAAGTCCAAGCACGACATCGAGCTCGTCATTGACCGGCTGGTGCTCAAGCCGGACATCAAGACGCGACTCACCGACTCGGTGGAGACGGCGCTGCGCGAGGGCAAGGGCACCCTCATCATCACCGACGAGGCGGGCGCGTCCACGTCGGACCGGGTGATGAGCGAGCTGAACGCGTGCCCCGCCTGCGGCATCTCCTTTGGCGACCTGACGCCCGCGTCGTTCTCCTTCAACAACCCGCTGGGCATGTGCACGGACTGCAACGGCCTGGGCACCCGGCCGGAGATGGACCCGGACCTCATCGTCCCGGACCCATCGCGCAGCATCCGCGACGGCGCCGTTGAACCCTGGGCCAGCGGCATGAATCGCGGCGAGGGCTGGACGGCGGACTTCGTGGAGAGCCTGGCGAAGGCGTTCAAGATTGATTTGGACGTGCCCTACGGGAAGCTGTCCAAGCGCGAGCGCGACACGCTGATGAACGGCGGCAAGGGCAAGAGCTTCACCGTCGAGTGGGGCGAGAACGGCCAGTACAAGATGGAGTGGGAGGGGCTCGTCGAGCGCTTGATGCGCAACTTCAAGACGACCACGTCCGAGGCCCGGCGCACCGAGCTGCAGAAGTACTTCAGCAACAAGCCCTGCCCCTCCTGCAAGGGCGAGCGCCTGCGGCCGGAGAGCCGCGCGGTGAAGGTGCACGGGCACTCGATTGTCGCCCTGAGCCGGCTGACCATCTCCGACGCGCTCGGGTTCCTGGGCGAGCTGGGGTTGACGGCGCAGGAGCGGAAGATCGCCACGGAGCTCTTGAAGGAGATTCGCAGCCGTCTGTCCTTCCTGGTCGACGTGGGCCTGGGCTACCTCATGCTGGACCGCACCGCCTCCACGCTGTCGGGCGGCGAGAGCCAGCGCATCCGGCTGGCGTCGCAGATGGGCAGCGAGCTGACGGGCGTCATCTACATCCTGGACGAGCCCTCCATCGGCCTGCACCAGCGCGACAACGGCAAGCTCCTGACGACGCTCAAGCGCCTGCGGGATTTGGGCAACTCCGTCATCGTCGTGGAGCACGACGAGGAGACGATGGAGGAGGCGGACTGGCTGGTGGACTTCGGCCCGGGCGCCGGCGAGCTGGGGGGACAGGTGGTGTCCCAGGGCACGCCGAAGCAGGTGATGGCGGACGAGAACAGCACCACCGGCGGCTACCTGTCCGGGCGGCTGGAGATTGAAATCCCCGAGCAGCGCCGCGCGCCCAATCCCAAGCACCAGCTGGTGATTCAAGGGGCGAAGGAGAACAACCTGCGCGACGTGGACGCGGTGATTCCGCTGGGCATCTTCACCGCCGTCACCGGCGTGTCCGGCGCGGGCAAGTCCACGCTCATCAACGAGATTCTCTACCCCGCGCTCGCCAAGCACCTGTACGACAGCCGCGAGTCTCCCGGGAAGCACAAGGCCGTGCTGGGCTTCGAGCACCTGGACAAGGTCATCGACATCGACCAGCGGCCCATTGGCCGCACCCCGCGCAGCAACCCCGCCACGTACACCAAGCTGTTCGACGCCATCCGTGAAGTGTTCGCGATGACGCCGGAGGCGCGCACGTTCGGCTACGGCCCGGGCCGCTTCAGCTTCAACGTCAAGGGCGGCCGCTGCGAGTCGTGCGAGGGCGACGGCGTCAAGCTGGTGGAGATGCACTTCCTGGCGGACGTGTACGTGCCGTGCGAGGTGTGCGCCGGCAAGCGCTTCAACGAGGCGACGCTGCGCGTGCGCTACAAGGGGAAGAACATCGCGGAGACGCTCGACATGAGCGTGCGCGAGGCCATGGAGCACTTCTCCGCGCACAAGGACCTCATGCGCGTGCTCCAGACGCTGGGCGACGTGGGCCTGGGCTACATCCGCCTGGGCCAGCCCTCCCCCACCCTGTCCGGCGGCGAGGCCCAGCGCATCAAGCTGGCGCGAGAGCTGGCGCGCGTGGCCACCGGCCGCACGCTCTACATCCTCGACGAGCCCACCACCGGCCTGCACTTCGAGGACATCCGCAAGCTGTTGTCCGTGCTCAACCGGCTGGTGGCCGCGGGCAACAGCGTGCTCGTCATCGAGCACAACCTGGATGTCATCAAGAGCGCGGACTGGCTCATCGACATGGGCCCCGAGGGCGGGGCGGGCGGCGGCCAGGTGCTCGCAGTGGGCACCCCGGAGAGCGTCGCCAAGGTTCAGGGCAGCCACACCGGCCGCTACCTGGCGCACGTGCTGGGCAAGTCCCGGCGCGCTCGCGTCGGCAAGCGCGTGGATGGCTCGACGCCCGTGCAGCACGCCGCACCGGGCTGAGCACTCCCACCGCATCCAAAACATGGAGCGGGGGGCTGAGGGTGCCTTCATTCACCCCCAACCCCCCGTCCACCTTGGAGGAAGACTTCACAGGTGGGGTGTGAGCCTCGAAATCATTGACAACGCCTGTTGCATTCTAGGGCCTTATCAATTCCTGTCAAACCAGCCCAGCCCGCTTAAGGTGTATCAATAAAGACGCACTGTCACCGGAACCGGGCCTTGGGCAGACGGGAGATTTCCGGTGGGACTGCGAAGCGGAGCGTGAAGCACGTGGCCCGCACGGGTTGAAGGCAGGCGGACCGCGAGGCCGGGTTGGAGGTCGCCCCTCCGTGGAGGAGAGGGCCGCCCGCCTGGACGAGAGGACGTGCCGCGAGGGGCTTCGGTGGAGTCCGGGCCCCGCGTTGGGTAGGGTTGGGCCTCTTGTCTTCTTGGAGCCCCCACCTTTCTCCACCAGGGAGCACCCCGCCTCATGGCTGAGAGTCCCGCCGCGCAGAACAACAAGTTCCCGCCGCAGATACCGTTCATCATCGGCAACGAGGCGTGTGAGCGCTTCAGCTTCTACGGGATGCGGAACATCCTCACGGTGTTCCTCATCGACTACCTGTTGAAGAACGCGGTGCCCGACTCAGGGCTGCGCGAGGCACAGGGCAAGAGCCTGATGCACACCTTCATGGCGGGGGTGTACTTCTTCCCGCTCATCGGTGGCTATCTCGCGGACCGCTTCTTCGGGAAGTACCGCACCATCCTCTGGCTGAGCATCGTGTACTGCGTGGGCCACGCGTTTCTCGCCATCTTCGAGAACAACGCCACGGGCTTCTTCGCGGGCCTGACGCTGATTGCGGTGGGCAGCGGCGGAATCAAACCGTGTGTCGCGGCCATGGCGGGCGACCAGTTCAACGAGTCCAACAGCCACCTGGTGAAGAAGCTCTTCGCCATCTTCTACTGGACCATCAACTTCGGCTCGTTCTTCGCGTCGCTGTTCATCCCGCTGTTGCTCAAGAACTTCGGGCCGGCCGTCGCGTTCGGCATCCCCGGCGTGTTGATGTTCATCGCGACCATCATCTTCTGGTTGGGCCGGCGCCACTACGTCATCGTCCCGCCGACGGGGGCCAACCCGCACTCGTTCTTCAAGGTGGTGGGCAGCGCGCTGAAGAACCGGGGCCAGGGCGGCCACTGGCTGGACGGCGCCAAGGCGGCGCACCCCTCGGAGTCGGTGGAGGGCGTCAAGGCGGTGTTCCGGGTGAGCGGGCTGATGCTGCCGTTCGTGCCGTTCTTCTGGATGCTGTTCGACCAGAAGGCGTCCACCTGGGTGGTGCAGGCGCGCTCCATGGACCTGAACATCCTGGGGTTCGCCTTCCAGCCCAGCCAGATGCAGTTCATCAACCCGCTGCTGGTGATGCTGCTCATCCCCCTGCTGACGGCGGTGGTGTACCCGCTGTTCCAGCGCTCGGGCTGGGAGCTGACGCCGCTCAGGCGCATGCCGCTGGGGCTCGTGTTCGGCGCGGTGTCGTTCATCATCGCCGGCTTCTTCCAGGTGGCGATGGAGAGCGGCACGGTGCTGAACATCTCCTGGCAGATCCTCCCGTACATCGTGCTGACGCTGGGCGAAATCCTCATGTCCACCACGGGCCTGGAGTTCGCGTACACGCAGGCGCCCCGGGAGATGAAGGGCACCATCCAGAGCGTGTGGCTGGTGACGAACACGCTGGCCAACGTGGCGGTGGCCATCTCCGCGGCGCTCAACATCTTCTCCGGCTCCGGGCAGTTCTTCTTCTACGCGGGCATGGCGCTCATCGCCGCCGTGGGGATGACGCTGGTCGCCCGCCGCTACGTGGTGCGCGACTACTTCCAGACGTCCGCGCCCCTCCCCACCGAGGAGCGCAACGCCGCGGGAATCACCGCCCGGTCGGCCTGACGCACGCGGCCCCGCCGGGAGTCACGGTGGGGCCGCGGTTCCACGGGGCGAAGGCTCGAGCCTTCACCTTCATGAGGCGGCGGCGCTCAGCCGCGGTTCGTGGACTGGACGGGCTCCTTCTTCAGTTTGGACAGGGTGTTGGTGATGCTGGTCGCGGTGAGGTCCAGCGCCGAGGCCCACACGAAGACCTTCATCACGTCCTCCCAGGTGCCAATCCAGTTGTCAGCGAAGAGGGCTGTTGTCACCGCCGACAGTAACAGGCCCATGAAGAGCAATACGCCCAGACGCGCCAGTTCCCAGTAGCGCGTCACGTCCATGCGCAGCGGCAGCGGCGCGCCTCCCAGGACATCGGTGCGCAGGCTCCAGGCCGCGAAGCCCCTGGTCATCGAGGGTTCCTGGCTGTCCGGTGACCGGGCGGATGCTAAGATTGGAGCGCCGAAGGGCAGCGAGTCATGCGCGCCCTTGATGACACCCTCGGCTGACGCAGTGAGCGATTTCGAGGTCTTCGCGATGGCGAGCTTCGCCGCCTCTACGTATGTCGCCTTGTCCACGAGTGTAGAGACTTCTTTCTGGGCATCCGACGTCGTGCCTCGCATGCAGCCGAGAAGTGCGTTCAGGAAGCGCTCCGGCACCTCGGACTGCATGTACTCCAACACCTGCTCGGGCTCGGTGCCGCCATGGGTCTTCTGCATCCAAGCCAGCTCCGAGGAGACTTGCGCCACGGCTCTGGCGCCCGGCTCACAGGGGGAGTCGACTCCGGCAAGGGCGGCCCGCGCGGCCGCGAGCTCCGCCACCATATGGCTCGTCATCAGGCGGGTGAATTTCGCCACCTTCTGCCAGGCCCCATCGAGCAGTGTCAGTCGCTCCTTGAGTGCAACGGACGCAGAGGTGGAGGCGAAGGACTCCACGGCCGTCTTCACCTCGGTGCGCGCAAGCCCCGGACTGGCCTCCTTCAACACAGCGTCCACGGTGGTCTGCGCCACGAGCAAGTCGGCGACCCTCGTGCTCCAGGCCCTGCCCTCAATCTCAAGGTGACGGTTCAGCTCGGACTCCAGGCCCGCCAGCAGCGTCCCTGCTTCGGTGACATTGTCCGCGTCCAGCAGGCGGGCTATGGACGGGAGCGACAGAGACAACGCGCTGACGCCGCGCTTGAGCCCCGCGGGAAGACCGTACAGCGCTCCCGCTACCTCCGCGAGGACCTTGTTCCTCGCGACGAGCTGCTCCTTCGTTGACTGAAGCTGCCCCAGCGCAGCCTGGAATATTTTCTCCGACGCGTCGAACACATGGACCAGGGCCTTGGTCCGTCCGGAGATGAAGGCGGCGGCGATGAGCCCGAGCGCCTTATCCACCTCTCCATGGAAGGTCGCGTCCTGGTGCTGCGCTCGCGCCTTGCGCAGCCGCTCCAACTGTTCGTCGAGTGTCTCCCGTGCCTTGCCCAGCTCCTCGATGTGGGTGAAGGCCCAGCGCAGCCCGTTGCCCGCGACCACTCCCAGGAAGGCTACGAAGAAGAGCCAGCCGTAGCCGCGTCGGACGCGGACCTCGTAAGGCAGCTCCACTGCGCTCGCCAGTTCCTTCGCACTGATGCGCAAGGAGCCTGACGTCGACCCAAGCGGGAATGGTTGCTCGATGAGAGCCCGTGCATAGGCAGGCTGCCCGACCCCCAGCGTGAGCGTCGACGCGAACTTCGCCGCGTCCCTGGCGCGGAAGTCGAGCCCGAGCTGCCCCGCCGCCGCCTTTCCGCCGTTGAGCGGGAGGCTGCCGTGGGCAACGCTGTCGATGGAGAGCCGGGACAGCACGGACGTGTTCATCAGTCGGAACTCCGCGTGCTCCGGTGCTTCTCCATCCACCACCTCCAGCACCAGCCTGGGCGGAAGCAGCAACGTGGCTGCGGGAAGAACCAAACTGAGGTCGACGTCTTGGAGCACCGTCGTCTGCTTCCCCTGCGCATCCGTGCCGGGATAGGTGAGTTGAACCTTGAGGCCATATGTGCCTGCGGAAAGGGACTCATCGAGGGCCACGTCAAGCCGCAGGTCCGTCCGCTTCGCATCGGCCGACGGCACCACCTCCGCATGGAGCTTGCCTAGTAGACGCTCCTCCACCTGGAGCCCGGGCGTGACGGCCTGCACGGTCGCGTTGACTTGGACTGCTGTCACCTTGTCGGGGAGCCGCACGGCGAAGGATACGCTTGAGGAGTTCTTCCCAAACTCGGGGACAACCTTGAGCCACCGCTGTAGCCCCGCGAGGAACACCACCTGCTTGAGCCCCTGAGAAACGACGACCTTGTCTCCTCCAGGCCTCGGCTCCACGGTGATGTTCGGTGGGGTGGCAAGCGTGGCCGCAAAGGCACTTCCCCCCCAGGACACCACCAGCAGCCATGCAACGGTGGAACGTCTCATGTCCCCTCCTCAGGCTGTGCGTGACGTGAGCACCAAGTCCGCACTGCCGACCACATTGAAGATGAAGCCCAATGGATTGCGTTCGCGCAGGAGTTGGCGACGGAAGTCGGTGATGGCCCACCCTAGCGTGCGCTTCGCGAGCAACGATCCAGTGACATGGGTCCCAAAGCGCCCTAGCAGTCCAGAGAAGGCCGTACATTCTGTTCCGACCACGGCGGCGGCACCTGCATGTCGGAAGGCTCGGACAAAATCCGTCACGGTGACGGGCTCGATGGCCCCCGAAGCGCAGGAGAGCACCATAACCAGGGTGTGCGGCTGTTGCCCCCACGTCTTGCCCCCACGACAGCGGTCGATGACATGCTTGCCTTGGAGCCACTTCTCATTCTGAAGGAGGACGATGCGCGGTCCCCGGGGCTGGCCTTGAAGCTCGCGAGTCTCCAGGTGCCCCAGTACGATGAAGACCGGTGGCCGTTCCGCACTCCAAAGCGGTGCCAACACGTCCTCACTCAGGTCCAAGTTCTTGAGTCGCTGCCCGCTGACAATAACGGAAAGGTCGTTCCGCATCCGCTCGCTGCCTCCGTCACGGTCACCGCAGGCAACAGCCACCAAGTTCCCCTTATCCGGTTGCTCGATGGAGACGACGACGTCGGCCTGCACCCCTTCACCGAAAAGTTCCTCGACCTGGAGTCGGACACCCCAAAACCCCTGGGCGCACCAGCGATCAGCCCGCGGGCAACCACATTCACCCCACCGACCATTGGGGCCAAAGCCGAGGCACACCGGAACGTCCACCCCCACACGCTCATCCGGCTCCGGGAAATCGTAGAGAATGGGCCAGGGATACGTCTGAGCTGGGCGCGTGCGCAGTACCTGAATGACCTCATCCCGTCTGGTGCTCAACGATTCGAACACCTGAGCAGACTCCGGGACCTCTAGCAGCAGTGCGCGGTACAGATCGCAGCCTAGGCGCCCCAGTTTCGCCAAAACTGACTCCACGCCCGGCCGCTGCGCGTCCAAGGAAGGCGGGTATGCGAGGAAGCGAGGCTCATCAGGAGTAAGTGGGTCGACACTGGACTCCTGGAGGATGCGGCGATACGTCGCCGTGCTCTCGGCCGTCATGAGTTCTGACAGTCGGAGGGTGGTGGCGCCGCCTCGGGCAAAGGCTCGCAGCGACAGGACTCCCGGGCCGCTCGCGCTCTTTTCGTCCACCATGAAGATCGACAGGGCTCGTGGCCACAACCGACTGAGGTTGGTGAACTTCGACGTCGAACCACCCTCCAGCTTTGCCGTGACCACGGTACATCCTTCGTTGATCCGCTCCATTGCTTCAACTCGTGCCTGGATAGTGAAGGCCTGGAGTAGATGCCGATGATGGTAGAGAGCAACCCCCAGTTTGGCTATTCCTGGAAGAGCAGGGGCACGCACGACGAAGCCCACCGCAGCGGAGTCTCCCTGGGACGGAAGGAACACAATCTTTGAGAAGTCTCCCTCCACAGTGAAATCTTCGCCAAAGACAGCAACGTGCAGCGAGTGCCCTCCTTCACTTGGAGGAAGAAGGTCGTCAAGCGGCGGAGGCGGCGACTCTTTCAATAGCGACGCCGGAAGTTCCCGACCGATGCGCAACCACAGCCGATAGCTCTTCTGCTGACACAGGGAGACGTTCCCTGGAAGCCAGGAGATTTTCTTCCCTGGCGGCAGAGCTTCCTGTCCAGCCGGGAGAGCCGTCTCTAGGCGCTGGAACGCGAGGCTCACGCGCCTGGGTGGAGGCGGCCTGTGATCGCGGCTCGGCTCGGCTTGAGGGGTGGGCCACGCGGGAGGCGCTCTATCACTCATGCGCGGATCCCAGTCATCCACTGGCTCGTCATTCACCATTTCCTCGCCGCTCACCTCACAGAAGTCTATTTCCTCGGCGGATGCTTCTTCGAGGTCCGGATCTTCCTCGAAGCTGGCGCATGCCACTTCGAAGTCCGGATCTTCCTCGAAGAAAGACGAGGTCGTACGCAGTTGCGGCGCCATCGCAGGCGGCTGCGGGCTTGCTCGTTGCATCGGCAGAGCAACCACGCTCGTGCGTGAGGAAGGTGGCTCGGGCGCCACCTCTCCTACGGACTCGACAAACAGAAGGTAATGCCCGCCGTTGCGACGTGCCCCAAGCCCTTGCTCCGTCAGCAGATCAGCGAGCCATGTCGCCCACTGGCGTGCGGGCGGACCCTTGATGCCACGAATGAATAGAGTCGGCGCCTCACGCTGCCTCTGACGAATCCACCGTTCGACTTCGGCTACTAGCGAAGCCGAACCATTCCAAGACCGCGACCGCTTCGAGGCACGATGCAGCAGGAACAGGCGCGCAGGCTGTTCCTGTTCGAGTGACAGATGTACCCGGATGGATATCCGAGAGAGAGCCTCGAATAAGATCTCAAGCCTAGGTTGAGTCGGCGTCGGCTGCATGCGTCCCCCCTTGTGGAGCACTGCCGTCGCTGAATCTTACTGGCCCTCTGCCCGCAAAGAGCAACGCCGGAGCCCTCGAATCTGAGAGGAACTCCGGCGTCAGGTGCTTCACTCGAAGAGGCGCGCTTCCCTCAGGGAGCGCGCCTCTCGTCGTCTGGACTCAGGCCGCGGCCACCGAGGAACCATCCTGCGTCGACGCGCCCTGGGGCGCGGGCGGCTTCTCTTCGTCCGTGCCGTGCATCATCCGCTTCAGGATGGGCGCCACGCCCAGCAGGATGAGTCCCGAAAGGCCCGTGCCCAGGCTGATGTAGAGGAACACGTCGAACTCACCCAGCTTCTCCGAGTACGCGCCGATGACGCCGGAGAGCTTGTTCGCCGCTGCGTTCGCCAGGAACCACACGCCCATCATCGCGGAGACGATGCGCGCCGGCGCCACCTTGGACACCATCGACAGACCCACCGGCGACAGGCACAGCTCACCCATGGTGTGGAACAGGTAGGCCAGGATGACCCAGTGCGCCGCCGCCTTGCCCATCGTCGCGCTCTGGCTCGACGCGCCCAGCATGAAGACGAAGCCGGTGGACAGGAAGACGAGCCCCAGGCCCATCTTCACCGGGATGCTCGGAGCCTTGCCCCGAATCGACAGCCAGCTCCACAGCCCCGCGAACACCGGCGCCAGCGCGACGATGAAGAACGAGTTGAAGTTCTGGAACCACGTGGTGGGAACCTCCCAGCCGAACATCGTCCGGTCGACCTTCTCGTTCGTGTAGAGGTTCATCAGGCCACCGGCCTGCTCGAAGCCCGTCCAGAACGCCACCACGAACACCGCGATGATGAAGATGACGACGATGCGGTCAATCTCGTCCTTGGAGAACCCCTTCTTCTCCGCGGTACCGTTGGCCCGCGCCTCCAGCGACGGCTTCACCGGCGCCAGGCCCACCGGGCCCAAGAGCTTCTTCTGCATCAGCATGAAGACCACGAGGCCCAGGAACATGCCCACGCCCGCGGAGCCGAAGCCGTAGTGCCAGCCGTACTTCTCACCCAGGGTGCCGCAGATGAAGTTGCCCAGCATCGCGCCCAGGTTGATGCCCATGTAGAAGATGGTGAAGGCGCTGTCGCGACGACCATCCCCCGGCGCGTACAGCCCGCCCACCATGGTGGAGATGTTCGGCTTGAAGAAGCCGTTGCCCACAATCAGGAAGCCCAGGCCCGCGTAGAACATCGTCACGTTGGGGAGCGCCAGGACGAGGTGGCCGATCATCATCAGCGTGCCGCCGAGCACCACGGCCTTGCGCTGACCGATGAACCGGTCCGCGATGAAGCCTCCGACGATGGGCGTCAGATACACCAGGCCGGTGTACGTCCCGTAAAGGCTGAGCGCCTCGCCAGTGGTCCACCCGAAACCACCGTTGACCTTGCTCGTGAGGAAGAGGACGAGCAGGCCTCGCATGCCGTAATACGACATGCGCTCCCACATCTCGGTGAAGAACAGGAGATACAGCCCTCGCGGGTGCCCCTGGCGGGCAGCGCCCGCGGCTACGGTTCCTTGCATGCCGTGGTTTCCTTCGCTTCGGTGGTCGGGTGTGACTGAAAGAGCACTTGACTGTAGCAGACAGCGCAACAGCTATGCGCAAGTGGACAACAGGGGCGGCCGAGAATTCCCCAGCCCCCTGGCCCGCTCAGTTCACGTCAGGGCGCGTCGTGAAGCCCGCACCTCAACCCAGCCGACCCACGCGCGACTCACCCTGCCCCTCGGAGCCGTTGCCTGACGAGGAGCGTCCCCCTGGGGGACGAAGGGGCAGGTGCACCTCTACCTGAGTGCCCTTGCCCGGCGTGCTGCGGACCTGAATGCGCCCGCCATGGCTCAAGATGATGCGCCGGCTGAGAGCCAGGCCCAGGCCCGTCCCCTCGCCCGCGGCGCGGGTGGAGAAGAAGGGCTGGAACAGCCGCTCCATGTCCTCGGCGCGGATGCCCACGCCATTGTCGCTGATGGTGACGACGGCCTCGTCGCCCTGGCAGGCCGTGGCGACGCGGACGCGACCCTGCTCACCCACGGCGCGCAAGGCGTTGTCCAGGAGGTTGAGCCACACCTGGTTGAGCGAGCCGGGGTCTCCCTGGATGGGCATGGTGCACTCGTAGGCCCGCTCCACGGTGACACCCGAGGGCACCTTCCACGTCAGCACGCCAAGCGTCGAGTCCAGCAGCGTGTCCAGCGACAGCATGATGGGCGCGTCGGAGGAGCGGGTGAAGGCGAGCAGCGACTCGGCGAGGTGGCGGATGCGCTGGCCGCACTCCTCCATCACCTCCACCATGGCGCGGCTCATCTCCGCGTCCGGAGAGCTGTCCGACAGCACCTCCTTCAGCGGCGTCAGCGCGTTCATCAGCCCGTTGAGCGGATTGCGCACCTCGTGCGCGAAGCCCGACGTCAGCAGGCCGATGGCCGCCAGCCGCTCATTCTCCGCGGAGCGCACCGCCGCCTCGCGCAGGCGCAACTGCGTTTCGATTCGCGCCAGCAGCTCGCGCGGGCTGAAGGGCTTGCCCAGGTAGTCATTGGCGCCCGTGCCCAGCGCCTCCACCTTGGCGGAGACCTCCTGCCGCGCGGTGAGCAGGATGACGGGGATGTCCACCGTCGCGGTCTGCTCGCGCAGGGCCACCAGCATCTGGAGGCCGGACAGCACGGGCATCATCACATCCGACACGATGAGGTCCGGCCGCTCCGCCATGGCGCGCTGCCGGCCCTCCTCGCCGTTGACGGCCTCCATCACCCGGTAGTGCTGCTTCAGCAGACCCGCGATGAAGCCGCGAATCTCCACGTCGTCCTCCACCACGAGGATGCGGGGCGCATCCGGCCCCGGCCCCGCGTGGTCCCTGGCTGGAGCCACCACGGACGCGCGGCCGTTGTCGGGTACACCCGTTTCCAGCGATGGGAACGAGCCGGAGATGCGGCGCTCCCGGCGCACCGGCATCTCCGCGCGGCGCCGCTCGCGCAGGTCCTCGCGGATGTGCGCGCGGCCCTTGGGCAGCCGCACGCGGAAGGTGGAGCCCTTGCCCAGCTCGCTCGTCACGCTGATGCCGCCCGAGTGCAGCTCCAGCGTCTCCTTCACCAGCGCAAGTCCAATGCCCGTGCCGCCAAAGCGACGCGTGCCGCTGTTGTCCGCCTGGGCGAAGCGGTCGAAGATGACCTTCGTGTCCTGCTGGGAGATGCCCTGGCCGGTGTCCTCCACGTCCACCAGCACGTCCTTGTCGTCCTCGTGCACGCGCACCGTCACCCCGCCCGTCTGGGTGAACTTCAGCGCGTTGGACAGCAGGTTCTGGAAGACGATGTCCATGCGCTCGTGGTCCACCTCCACGGGCGTCACCTCCTGCCCCTCCAGGCGCAGGTAGACGTCCTGCCGCTCCGCCATGGCGTGGAACGGCGGCAGCACGGTGCTCAGGAAGCCGTTGAGCTCCAGCGGCTGGTAGCGCAGGCGCGCCTTGCCCGACTCGAGCTGCGCCAGGTCCAGCAGGTTGTTGATGAGGCGCAACAGGCGCTGGGCGCTGCGCTCCATGGTGGCCACGTGCTGCATGACCACTTCCGGGTTGTTCTCCTCGCCCCGGCGCTCCAGCGACTCCAGCGTCAGCAGGATGAGGGTGAGCGGCGTGCGAAGCTCGTGGCTGACGTTGTCGAAGAACTCGCTCTTGAGCCGGTCCAGCTCCTGCTGGCGCAAGAGCGCGTCGCCCAGCTTGCCGTTGGCCTCCTTGAGGGCCTGGGTGCGCTCCGCGACGCGGTCCTCGAGGGCCACGTTGGCGCGGAAGATTTCGTCGTAGCGCTGCTGCAGCTCCACCAGCGAGCCCATGATGGCCTGGTTCTGGGAGCGGAGCGCTTCGTCCTTGCGCTTCAGCTCGCGCCGCCCGTCCAGCCAGCCGCCCATGGAGAAGCCGGCGGTGGCCAGCGACGCCACGCCGAAGACGGGGTGCGCCCAGCCCAGCGCGCCAACGACGAGCCCGCTCACCGTGCCCAGCAAGAGGCCCAGGTGGTGGCCCCACTGCGACATCGGGTCCGCCCACGAGAGGTGATAGCGGCAGACCGGCGCGCCCAGCACCTGACACTCCGACTCGCGAACCTCCGCGGGCAGCAGGCCCCAGATGGTGGGGATGGAGGCGAACTGCCCCATGCGCAGCTCACAGATGTTGCGGCTCTTCTCCGGCGTCTTGCTGGAGTACGTGAGCACCAGCTGCTTCTGCTCCAGGAACTCCACGTGGAAGCTGCCCACGCGGTTGTAGCTGGGCGCCAGCTCGATGGTCTTCAGGTAGCACATGCGCGGCGAGCCGAAGGCCCGCAGCAGGTAGAACGCGAAGCCCATCGCCTCCGGCGTGGCCAGGAAGAGGCCCGCGTTGCGCATGAAGTGCACATCGCCGGACTCCTTCATCAAGAGCGCGGACAGCCGCTCCAGGAAGGGCAGCGAGATGTAGTTGGCGTGCGTGCGCAGGTACTCCAGCGACAGCGGGATGTCGTGCCGGGCCCACAGCGCCTGCAGCCGCTCCACGCCATACGTGCGCTCGAAGTACAGCAGCAACGTGGACGTCGTGCGCACGCTGACTTCGGGGGCATTGTCGGGCGTCTCCTGCCCCCCGCCTGACATGACTTCCCCTATCCCTTCGCTCAAGCACGCACTCCCTCGGTGACGACCAACACCGAATACTTGAGCGTATCCGGATCTCGCAGCATCCGCAGGTAGGCCTGGCAGAACTCACCATAGGCGACCTCGGAGCCGAAGGCGGGCGTCACCACGGGAGCCAGCGCCGCGAAGCGCGTCTCCCAGTCCGCCAGGAAACGGTCATCCGCCGTGCCGGCGACGACATACTGGGGCGTCACGTGCACCCGGATGTCGCGCAGACCCGCCCGACGGAAGGACTGGAACAGCTTGCGCCCGACGAACAAGTCGAACCCCTGGGAGGCGAGCCCCCGCTCGAAGCACCGCGCGCCCTCCTCCAGCCCCGCCGGGAGCGGCCAGTTGTTGAGGCCCTGACCGTCGATTTCGGACACCACGACGCGGCCACCTGGCCGGGTGACGCGGATGAGCTCCGCGAGGGCGGCGTCCCGGTCCGACAGGTACTCCAGCACGTACTGGCTCCAGGTGTAGTCGAACGCGGCGTCGGGCAGGCCCGTGCGGCGGATGTCTCCCCGGATGAAGCGCGCCTGGGGCAGCCCCGCGCAGCGCTGGATGGCCTCGGCCAGCCGCACGTCGCTCAGGTCCATGCCCAGGACGCTGCCCTCACCGCCGACGATGCGCGCCATGGTCCGAGAGATTCCACCCGGGCCGCAGCCCGCATCCAGCGCCCGGGCTCCCGGCGTCAGCCCGGTGGCCAGTAGCAGCGCGCGGGCGTCGTCCGCCTGCTCCTGAAGGAGCAGCCGGCGCGTCTCCGCCTCGGACTCCATGATGTAGCTCAAGCCTTCCCCCGCGCCGCGCGGCCGCGAGCCCGCGCCTCTCCTCCCGTGCGCTGGACACGCTCGAAGATGGAACGGAACAGCTCCACCCACCGGCGCACCATGGAGCGGTGGAAGAACCACTCGGAGAAGCGGCCGTGGGACGTGAAGCCCGCGGCCTCCAGTGCCTTGAGGTCCTCGTCGGCCGCGAGCGCCACCACGGCGGAGCGTCCGTGCTCCCGGGCGTGCTCCTCGCAACGCTGGATGAGCGCGCGCACCGCGGCGGCCTCGTCCGGATGCCCCGGCTCCAGCACCACGAACCAGAAGGCATTGGTCTTCTCGATGAGGTTGATGCCCGGGCTGCCCTCTTCCTGGAGCGCGATGGCCAGCGGGCCCGTCTCGCCATCCACGACGAAGACACGCCGGGCCCGGTGCAGCCCGTGGGCCGCGTAGCGCGACGACAGGGCCTCCAGCCGCATCTGGTCCGCTTGCAGGTCCTCCGCGAGCACGCGCACCACCTCGCCCCGCTCCCGCAGGAAGAACTCCAGGCGCGCGCAGTCGGCGTCGGACGCCTCGCGCACCGCGGGCAGCGAGCCCTGGGGCGAAGGCTCCGTGCCGTCCAGCTCCAGGCGCATGTACTGGAAGTGCCGCAGCCAGCTCAGCCCGTGGCTGTCCATCACGCGCAGCAACCACGTGCCGAGCCGGCTCGGCCACCGGTTGTCCTCGCGCCAGGAGAAGCGGATGAAGTCGATATCCTCGTGGGCCTCGCCCAGCTCGATGGCCAGCGCGGACAGTTCGTGGGCAATCTGGTCCTGCCGGTGGAAGCCCGGCCGCACCGCCAGGTGCTGCACCAGCCACGTGCGGGAGTGGATGCGCAGGCCCGCGACATGCCCCTGCACGCCATCCGCGTCGTTGTAGACGAGCGAGCTGCCCAGCTCCCCGGACGCGCACAGCTGATGGTGCGTCCGCTCCAGGTCGTCGAGGTATCTGGCCTCGCCCCCGAAGGGGTAGTCCGGATGGAAGCCGTAGTGGGCCGCCTCCATCATCCGCCAGATGTCCTGGAACGGGAACCGTCCGCCGTCCGCCACCGTCTGGTTGCGCGAGGAGATGAAGGCGGAGAGGACCGCGTTGCGGACCGAGGGAGGAACCTCCAGGAACCGCACGCCGCAGCGGTACGGCCGCAGCGGGTTGTCCGCGCCCTCACCAGAGGACACCCCATCCACCGAGCGGACCTCCGCGCGGCACGCCACCTCGCTGCCGTCGGGCAGCAAGAGCGACATGTCCAGCTGGGAGCCGGCGGGCAGGACTTCGCAGGAGGCGTCGATGGCGAAGGACAGGCCGCGGCTGCTCATGTCCAGCACGGAGCGCGTCATGCGCTTGCCGCTGAACGGCGCGCTGAAGGAGACGAGGAAGCGGTGGTCCGGTCCCGGGCGGAAGCGCTGCAGGCCCCGCCGGTTCTGCACCCCCAGGGTGCGCGGCACGCTCAGGGTGACGGCCCCCTCCCCGCGCTGCAGGACGCTGGTGGCGCCCAGGTAGCTCTGCCCGCTCACCTCGAAGGAGAGGTTCAGCACGTCGCCGGCGGAGATGGGGCAGCCGCCGACGTTGACACCCCGCAGCACCGAGCGGCCATCGACCAGGTCCACCAGGGGCGCCTCGAGGATGAACTGCACCGAGGGCGTGTCCGGGTAGTGCACCCACAGGGCGGAGCCCCGGCGGACCGCCTTGCGCAGGGCGGCCAGCACACTCACCGGGTCGCGCACCACGGCGAGGGGCGCCGCCGACGTCTCCTCCAGCGAGCCGCTCCAGGAGAGCCCCAGCCGCAGCGCGTGCTCCGCGCCATTGCGCACCGGACTGACGTGACGCACCAGGGCCCGGCGGGACTTCAGGACCCAGCGGCCCTCGCGTTCGATGTGCAGATCATCCAGCACGGCGCCGGGAAGGAAGGCGCCTACCGACGCATCCATGGGGACCTGGAGCGCGGCGCCGAAGTTGCCCACGTCCAGACAGCGCGCGGTGTAGCCCCGGCCCAGGAGCCGGAAGCCCGCTTCCATCCGCGAGTTGGGCGTGACGCGCGCGGAGGCGCGAAGCTGGAGGATGTTGGTGATGCGCCGGCCCAGCTCGGGGATGGTGAGACTGTCGTCCAGCGTATTGAAGACGTGCCCCTCCGCGGCCGTCTCCACGAGCTCCTCCAGTCCCTGGCGGTCCGACTGCGCGCACACGAAGACGCGCACGGCCTCCGGGGCGGCCCTGTCGACATGTCTCAGGAAACGCCGCGCGTTCTCGGGGGGCGCGATGATGAGGGTGGGCGCGGAGGACTCCATCCTCCGTGTGGCTTCGACCTGGGACTCCACCGCCACCACGCGGTGAATTCCCAGGACCTCGGCCAGCGCGGCGCGCCGGCCCTCGTTCGGATGCACAATCAGGACGTCCTGAGTGGGGACACTCATGCTCTCTCCTCAACGGGAAAGGCGTTCAGATGGAGAAGGGGCAGAGCCATCGTCTGCCCACGGGCCACAGGTCCGGTGCCGCCCCCTCTCCACCAGCCGATCGCGTGTTCTCGACCCCGAATGTGTGGCTGGTCCAAGCTTGACAGCAAGGCGACTGCCTCCCTCCGGGCCGACCCGGAGGATTGCGCGCAGTCTACCCTCTCCGCGCCGTCAGGTGATGCGACCATCCACCGCTCTTGCACGAAGGGGGACGGTGGCAGAGTCGACCCAGGGCGCGCCAGCGACAGGCGTCCGTCCGCCCGGCAGCCAACTTCCGACGAGGTGGCCTGGCACCGGCGGGCGAGTTAAATGTCGACCAGGCCAGGAGGGCCCATGAGCACCGAGGTGGATTACGCGCAGGAAATCCAGGAGCTCAAGCGTTCCATGAACGCTGTGATTCTTGCGCACTACTACCAGGAGAGCGAAGTCCAGGATGTCGCGGACTTCGTTGGAGACAGCCTCGCTTTGGCGCAGGCGGCGGAGCGCACGGAAGCGGACGTCATCGTCTTCTGCGGTGTGCACTTCATGGCGGAGACGGCCAAGATCCTGAATCCGACGCGGCAGGTCCTGCTGCCGGACCTGAAGGCGGGGTGTTCGCTGTCGGACCGGTGCCCGCCCGCGGCCTTCAAGGTTTTCAAGGAGAAGCACCCGGGCGCCTTCGTGGTGAGCTACGTCAACAGCTCCGCGGCGGTGAAGGCGATGAGCGACGTCATCTGCACGTCCTCGAACGCGGTGAAGATCGTGAACCAGGTGCCCCGGGACCGGCAGATCCTCTTCGCCCCGGACCAGCACCTGGGACGCCACGTCATGAAGCAGACCGGCCGGGACATGGTGCTGTGGCCGGGCAGCTGCATCGTCCACGAAATCTTCAGCGAGAAGAAGCTGGTGGGGCTCAAGGTCGAGCATCCGGACGCGGAGGTCGTCGCCCATCCGGAGTGTGAGCAGGCGGTGCTGCGGCACGCGGACTTCATCGGCTCCACGAAGGGGCTGTTGGATTACGTGCTCAAGAGCCCGAAGCAGAAGTTCATCGTCGTGACGGAGGCGGGCATCCTCCATCAGATGAAGAAGGGCGCGCCCCAGAAGACCTTCATCCCCGCGCCCCCCGACAACGGCTGCGCGTGCAACGAGTGCCCGTACATGCGGCTCAACACGCTGGAGAAGCTCTGGAAGTGCATGAAGGAGCGGACCCCGGAGCTGACCATGCGGGAGGACCTGCGCGAGGCGGCCCGGGCGCCGTTGCAGCTCATGCTGGAGTGGTCCAGATAGAGCGGAATCTGTCGTCACAGCGGACATTTGCCAACTCGCGTCTTGCGCCGGAAAGGCCGGGGTGCAATGGAGCCATCCGTGGCCTTCCGATTTCTCGCAGTCCCGTCGCACCGGCTGGTGAATCACCCCCAGTCGCTGCCGGTTGATGAGCGCCTCGAGCCGGACCTCCCCCCGGTCCATGAGGCGGTGGAGCGTGCCCTGGCGGGCGCCGAGTTCCGCGATGTCCGCGCCAAGGACCGCATGCGCGCCCTGCTCCAGGGGGACCGACCTCCCACGCTGGGGTCCCCCGAGGCGGGGTTCGGTCCGTCGGCCGTCTTCGCCCAGCCGCCCCAGGACCTGCCCGCGCTGCTCAGGCTCGCGGACGAGCTGGAGAGCCTGGCCCGTCGCGAGGCCGGCGAGCGCGCGCTGGTGTGGAAGTGCGGCGACTGCGGTGCCCGGTACGCGGTGCCCGTGGCGCTGGTGCGGCAGGTGTCCATCCGCTGCGAGCGGTGCGGGACGCCGGTGGAGCTCAACGCCACCCGCAGCCTGGGCGAGGAAGCCCTCATCGACCCGTTCCAGGGCGCGGTGAACCACAGCCGCAAGGAGCTGGCGGTGTTCTTCCGCGAGGCCATGGCCCGGGGCTGGCCCGTCCTGGTGGCCGAGGACAAGCGGGTGGCGGCGGCTCCGAGCGGCCCGTCCGCCTGAAGCGGTCCGCGGCATACAAAGCGGTTCTCGCGCCGGACGGGGGACGGTAGCCTCCGCCGCTCATGCGGCACGCGCTCGTCCAGCTCCTTCGTTGCCCTCGCTGCCGCAGAGGCGCCCTCCGTCCCGAGGCGCCCACGCCGGTGTTGATGTTCGGCCCCCTGCGCTGCCCGGAGTGCCGCGCCAGCTATCCGGTGGCCGAGGGCGTCGCCGACCTCGTGCTGGAGCATGGCTCCGCCGGAGGACTGCAGCGGGGCCTGGAGAGTCGCTGGGTGGCTCGCTCCTACGAGCGACATGTGCGCCCCGCGCTCCAGCGCGCCCTCTTGCACCAGCCGCTCGACACGGACAGCGAGTACCTCCTCTACCGGAGCCTGCTGGGCACACCCGACGGACCGGTGCTGGACCTGGGCTGCGGCACGGGCCTGGTGGCGAGGCGGCTCGCACGAGAGCCGGCCTTTCCCCTCGTCGCGGGCCAGGACCTGTCCCCCGCCATGCTGGAAGAAGGCGTGGCCCAGGCACGCGAGGCGGGCGCCACGGTGGACTTCCTCCGGGCACAGGCCCCCGCGCTCCCCTTCCTCGACGGCACGCTCGGCGCGGTGCTGATGGCCGACTCGCTGCATTACCTGGAAGACCTGGGCCGGCTGATGCTGGAGGTGGCGCGGGTGCTGCGTCCAGGGGGCCGCTGGGTGGCGAGCACCTATGCGCCGCCGGGCTCCGCGTCCGGATTCCTGCACCGCCGCGTGGGCCTTCACCCTCGGGCGGAGGCGACACTGCGCGCGGCGACCAGCGCGGCGGGACTGGTGCGCTTCGAGCGCGTGGCCCTGCCGCCGCTGCTGGTGCTCAAGGCGGAGAAGGGCTCCGCCGAGTCGCTCAGATGAAGATGCCGGCGGAGGCGTCGTAGCGACGGGCCTCGTCCAGCTTCAGCTCGGCGGGACGGCCGCGCAGCGCGTCCATCACCTGCCGCTTGGGCTTCTGGCACTTGGAGCACTCGCACGAGCCCTTCTTGCAGGTGCAGTCCGCCTTGCTGCCACACTGGCACTTGGCGGCCATCAGCGAGTCGAGCGCGTCCAGCGGACGGTCCACCTCACCGCCCGTGGGCCGCGCCTTCTCGGGGGCGGGAGCCGCCTCCGGAGAGGCGCTGTCGGGCGACGGCTTCTGGGCCTCCGCCGACTTCTCCCGTGCCGCCTGGGCGTGGGTCTCGCAGGCGCTCGCCGCGCGGGGAGCGAGCAGCAGCAGACCGCTGGCCAGCAGCCCCGCGGCCACCATCGTCGCGTTGCGTGTCATGTGCATGCTCTCCTTCGGGAGACTCTCGGCCTCGGCTCCCGTCCATCGGCGCCTATAGCGCAGCCCCCGTCGACTGCCAAGGTCGACGGCCATACCTTTGTCTACCCCGACGCGTTGCTCCAGACGCCCCGCGTCGGTTGCTCGCCGGGCAGGGAAGCGGCGCATACAGTCCGGCACCTCTCGTGACGAACCCCAACGCTCGCTTTATTCACATCGCCGCCCTGGTGCTGGGCGCACTGCCCCTCTGGGTTTCGCGCCACCTGCCCATGGTGGACCTGCCGCAGCACCTGTACCTCATCTCCGTGCTGCACCGGCTGGATGACCCGAGCACGTTGTACCCCCAGCTGTTCGAGGCACGACACGCGCTGACGCCCTACCTGGGCTACTACTACCTGGTCAGCGCGCTGAACTGGCTGTTGCCGCTGGACCTGGCCAACCGCGTCTTCCTCACCGCGTACGTGGTGGGCCTGCCGCTGAGCCTGGGCTTCCTGCTGCGCTCGCTGGGCCGGCCCACGTGGCCCGCGCTGCTCGCCCTGCCCTTCGCGTACGGCGACAGCTTCGGCTGGGGCTTCATCAACTACTGCGCGGCCCTGCCGCTGACGCTGTTGTGCTGCGGCTTCTTCGTGCGGGCGCTGGAGGACGTGCCCCGGCGACGAGGCTGGACGGCGGCGCTGGCGGTCTGCCTCGTCACGGTGCTGCTGTTCCATGTCCAGGCCTTCGGGTTCCTCGCGCTCGGACTGCCGTGGCTGCTGCTCACCACCGCCGTGCCGGAGGACGCCACCGCTCGCGGACTCGCGCAGCGGCTGCGGCCCCGCGTGCCGGCCCTGCTGGGCGTGGTGCCGGGCGTGGCGTTGTTCCTGGGCTGGGTGGTGCTGCGCTTCGGCGAGCCGCCGGACATCCAGCCCGGCGCGCCCTGGAAGGCGTGGGGCCCGACGTTCTCCCCGCAGAACCTGGGCTGGAAGAGCTTCGCGCAGAACCGCGCGGAGCTGTTCGACGTGCTCGCCAACACGCTGCGCGACGGCTCGGACCGGTGGGCGATGTACGCGGTGGGCGCGGTGGCGCTCGCCGGCTGGGTGGCGGCGCTCGTGCGTCCGGGGCCCACGGGCACACAAGGTCCGGTGGCACGCGCGCGGCTGCTGGGGCTGGGGGTGCTGGCGCTCGCGCTCTACTTCCTGCTGCCGTTCGATATCCGCGGCTACGTCTACTACCTCAACACGCGCTACGCGCACCTGGCCGCCGCGCTGCTGGTGGCCACCGCGCCCGCGACGATTCCGGAGTGGCGGCTGCCCCTCAAGTGGGCCGCCGCGGCCTGCACGCTGGTGCTGGCCTTCACGCTGGGCCGGGGCTTCCGCGCCTTCTCCCGCGAGGCGACGGAGTGGGAGGGGCTGGTGGCGGCCACCGCCCAGCGGCCTCGTGTCATGGGCCTCATCTATGACCCGGGCTCGCGCGTGGTGCGCTTCCCCGTGTTCATCCACTCCGCGGCGGTGCTGGCCCGTGAGCGGGGAGGCGTGCCGAACTTCACGTTCGCCTCCACGCCGCACTCGCCGCTGCGCTATCGCGACCAGGTGCCGCCCACCTTCCCGTCCGAGTGGCGCCCGCAGGACGTGGACCTGGACACGCAGGGGGCCTGGTACGACACCTTCGTGGTGCGCGGCGTCCACCCCTCGCAGGTGTTCGGCGCGCGACTCCAGACGGAGCTGACGGTGGTGGGCCAGTCGGGCCGAAGCTGGCTGGTGCGCCGCCGCTGAAGCCGCGCCGCGCGCGAATGTGGGCCAGTGGGCGGCGTGCCGGCCCGAGCGATGCCCGGGGCCCGCTTCGCGCGTTACAAGGCCCGCATGAAATCCTCCGCCCTGGACCCTCGCTCCCTGCTGGACGCGCTGCGCGCCGGCACCTCGCTGCCTGACCTTCCCGTCCAGGCGGTGGAGGCCGCACGGGCGCTCGCGAAGGACCTGGCCACCGCGACGCCAGCCTCCGTGGAAGCCCTCCCGGAGCCCCTCGCCGCCGCGCTCCTCGAGGCCGCCGTGCTCGACGGCCAGGTCGCGCTGCCCGAGGCCCTGTCCGCCTCGGCGGTGAAGCCCCTGGCCAAGCTCGCCAAGAAGGCGCTGTACCGGCTGCGCTCACGCGGCGTCGCCATCGCCGAGCCCCCTCGCACGGCGCCCCCGGAGGCCCCTCGGCCCTCCCCCTCCCCCGAGGCGCTCCCGGCCCTGGCCAGCACGGTGACGGGCCGAGGTGAGCGGGCCCTCGTCATGGGCCGCGTGCTGCGCGCGGGTGGCATCGAGATGGTCCAGGCCCTCATCTCCGACGAGGAGGGCGTCCTCCAGTTGCAGCTCCAGGAGGCGAGCCGGAGCATCTGGCGCCGCATCCTCAAGGACGGACTGGAGCAGGGCGGCACGGTGGAGCTGCCCCAGCACGAGGCGGCGGCCCTGCTGGCCGAGGCCGCTGGCCTCAACCTGCGCGCCCACACGCCCTTTCCCGAGGGGCTCGATGTCGCGCTGCGCCACTTCGGCGTGCAGCCCCAGCTCGAGCCCACCACCCTCCCCCAGCCCGAGCCGGAGGACGTCCGCCACGCGCTCGACGGAGACCTGCTGCACGAGACACCGGAACTGGCCGCGTGGCTCCCACCGGAGTCCATCACCAGGCGCCTGCTCGCGAAGCTGGACGAGGTGGTGGTCAGCCCCCTGGCGCTCAGCGACGTACAGCGCCAGGACCAGCTCCAGGGCGCGGTGCGCACGGTGACGCAGGAGTACTTCACCCCCGACATGTCCCGTCGCTACGCCCTGCGGCTGTGGAGGATGGCGGACTTCTTCGAGCGGACCGGGAGGAAGCGCGAGGCCGAAGTCGCCCGGGGTGAGGCGCGGCGCCTCTTCCACGGCGCCACGCAGCCCTTCTCCCGCTTCGCCGAGCATCTCTTCGAGAAGGTGGTCGGTCTGGTCGCCGCCGCCGGAGCCCGCGAAGAGGCCGCCGCCCGGCGAGCTGGGGGGGCACCTGGCGCCAGTGCACCCTCGCCCGCGGAGGCCGCCCCCACCCAGGAGCGGCGCAGCCCCGGCGGCCTCATCCTCCCCTGAACCTGGGGAGGATGGGCCCTGCCGAGTCCTTCAGTCCGGCGAGACGCGGGCGCGCAGCAGCAGGTCCAGGTTCTCCTGCTCCCAGGCCTGGGCCCGCGTGTAGTCGTGGAAGCGCTTCTCGTGCTCGATGAGCTCCGGCGGGTGGATGCAGCGCCGCCCGTCGTCGCCCTTCCTCGTCCGGTAGATGTGGTGGAGCATCTCGTGGAAGACAATCCACTCCACGAAGTAGCGGGGCACCACCGGCTGGTCCAACGCCGGATGGATGCGGATGACCTTGGAGTCCGCCGAGTAGGAGCCCATCTTGATGCTCTTGCGGGGCCCCTTCACCCGAGGCGCCGGGCCGTAGGTGATGGCCGCATCGATGCGACGGGTGCTGAAGTACCGCTCGTTGAGCCGCTCGAAGATGCGCTCCAGGTCGTGGTGCTGACCCAGGGGCTCCAGCCGGATGCGCTTGCGCATCTGCGCCGGAGACAGCCGCCGGATGTACATCTTGTTGCGCTCGATGTAGCGGTCCAACAGCGTGCTCGCCTCCGGGTCCCCTTTGCGCACGAAGCTGGCCAGGGCCTGCACGACGTCATCCGGCGCCGCCAGGAACATGTGGTGCAGCCGCAGCCGCCACATCGCCCGGTGACGTTGGAAGGTCAGCATCGTGTGCGTGTTGTCGTGGACCTCCACCGCCACCTTCGCGCGTAAGCGCGTGCGGAGGCGGCGTTCGAGCACGCGTCTCCAAACCTTCACGAGCCGGTTCGGTTCTGGTGCGACAGGCTGCTGTCGCACTACCCGTCCGGCCGTGTAACTCCTCTTCGTCACGATGTTTTTCTGCTTCTTGAGGCGCGCCATGGAGCGCCGGATTCTACGGCCCCGTCTGACATGCGCAATGCGCGCGCGCCTCGGAAAAGCCAGGAAATCCAACGACTTAAGGGCACTCAAGCCCACCCAGTCCCACTTGTCCGATTCGGGGGGAGCACGGCCCATACGGGCAAGTGCCCGTCCGGACTAGCGCCGGACCTTGCAGGGGACCTGAAGCACGAGCGGCCCCGGGGTCGCCTGCTCGATGAGGTAGGGTATTGCCCCCCGAGGTGCGCGTCGTCCGGGGCAGTCGTAGGCCACCTTGATGAGGCCGGGCGGCAGGGCCAGGAGCCGGTTGACGGGCAGCCGCTCGCCCCCCTCCTGGCGAAGGATGGTCTTCGCAGGGGCCTCGAACCGCACCTCGACCAGGGAGGGAGCTGGCGGAGGAAGGCCGGAACCACCGTTCGCCGTGCCGCCGGGAGCCGCCGCCACCACCGCCGGGTCCGGAGCCGGGGGCACGGGCGACGGAGGGGCGGCCGCCTCGGGGGCGGTCGGCGTCAGAGCGGGTGGAGGGGCCACGGTTGGGGGCGCGGCATTCACGACGGGAGGCGGCGAGTTGGCCCGCACCGGAGCCGACGGCCGTACCTGCTGTTCCTCCAGCGCCCTCCGGGAGAGGTCCTGAGACGACATCGGCACGGGGCTCCGGAGCCGGCCGTAGAGCACCCAGAGCAACATGGCCCCCAGCGCCAGCAGCAGGAGTCCGCCGACGATGGCCAGCAGGAGCCCTCGCGGATTCGTGCGTCCGGTGGTCGCGCGCGTGTCGGGGTAGTCGTAGCCGGCGTACCCGGCGGTGGACTCGTCGTCCTCGCCGTCGTCGCGGAGCGAAGCCGTGGGATTCGTGTGCGCCGCCGACATGCTGGAGTCGGTGTGGAAGTTCTCGTCCTCGTCGCCCACGGCCTTGCCACCCCGGGACGCGGGCATCTGCGGCCGGGAGGCATGGCGGTGGCTCACCGTCGCCGGGGTGATGGAGACGGACTGGGACGCCTCCACGTCCACCGACGACATGCGCCGCATGGGCGTGGTGAGCGACGCCTCCACGTCCACCGACGACATGCGCCGCATGGGCGTGGTGAGCGACACCGACTGCGAGGATTCCTCGTCCAGCGGCGACATGCGTCGCATGGGCGTGGTGAGCGACACCGACGCCTCCACGTCCAGGATGGACTGACGCCGGATGGGCATCGTCATGTCGCCGGAGGCCTCGCCCATGTCGAAGTCTCGGGGGTCCTGCGGCACGGGCGTCGGGGCCCGGCGGGGCGGCGCGGCGGCGGGCGTCGGTGGAGTCGACACGCGACGGGAGCGGGTCTCCACCGGCGAGGGCGTCTTGGCGACGGGCGCTTCCGCGAAGCCGGCCGCGCGGGGCGACGGCAGCGGCTCCAGCGGAGCGACGGCGCGCGGCGGCTCGGAGGGGGACATGCCCGAGCGGCGCGGCGGGGTCGGCGGCGCGGTGAGGGGCTCCACCGCCGACAGCGACCGAGGCGTGGGAGGGAACTCCGAGTGGGTGCTGGAGCGGCGCACCGGCGGGCCCGGAGGCGGCGTGACAGGCGCGCGGCCCCGCCCCCGCTGCGGAATGGTGGACTCTCCGTCCCCCATGTCCTCTTCATCCGGGTCCTGCAGCTCCGACGGAACCACGTATCCGGTGGGCGCGGTCCGGATGGCGGTGGACATGTCCTCGTCCGCGTCCTCATGGGCACCACGATGCCCGGTGGGCAGCTCGCGTGGGCGCGCCATCTGCGTCGCCGGCTCCGGCTCGTCCGCGTAGCGCGCGGCCGGAACGGCCTCGGCGGAGACTCGACGGGGAGTGGGACGCGCGGTGAGCCCGGGCACCGCCGTCACGGCCCCGGGCGACGGCTCCGCCATGGGCGTGGTGGACGACAACGTCGGCGCGGTGACCTCCAGCGGGGCCAGCCTGGACGGCGCCTGCATCAGCCGGTTCCCCGCCAGGGGAACGGTGGCCTGGGTGCGTCCCACCGGCCTCGCCATGGGGATGTGGAGGATGGTGCGCTCCTCCTCCTCCCCCATCAGCCGGGCGATGTATTCGGACACGTCCAGGCTCTGCTGCAGCTCACCCGAGTCGAGGAACGCCTCCAGCTCCTCGTGCACCACCGCGGCGCGCGGGTAGCGCAGGTTGCGGTCCTTCGTCAGGCACCGCATGACGATGCGCGACAGCTCCAGCGGATAGTCGGGACGCAACAGGTGCGGCGCCGTCGGGTCGTCGAAGCGGATGGCGTAGAGAATCCCCTCCGTCGTCGGCTTGGCGAAGGGCTGCTTGCCGGTGGTGATTTCGTACAGCATGGTCCCCAGCGCGAAGATGTCCGCGCGGTGGTCCAACCGCTCCTGCGACACCTGCTCCGGCGCCAGGTAGAGGAACTTGCCCTTGATGACGCCCGGCTTGCTGCGCTCCATGAACGCGCCGGCCTTGGCGATGCCGAAGTCGACCAGCTTGACGCGCCCGTCATAGCCAATCATCACGTTCTGCGGACTGACGTCCCGGTGGATGAGCTCCAGCGGACGGCCATCCACGCCCCGGCTCTGGTGCGCGTAGTCCAGCCCCGCCGCCACCAGCGAGCAGATGCGCGCCGCCACGCCGCAGGGGACCGTGGCGCCGAACTTCAGCTCCTCCGCCATCACCCGGCGAAGGTCCACGCCCTCCACGTACTCCATGGCGATGAAGATGTTGTCGCCCTCCTTCCCCAGCTCGTGCACCTGCACGATGTTGGGGTGGCTGAGCTGCGCGGCGATGCGCGCCTCGTCCAGGAACATCTGAACGAACTCGGGCTCCTCCGACAGGTACGGGAGGATGCGCTTGAGGACGACCAGCTCCGGATCCGGCGGACGGTGCGCCAGGAACAGCTCCGCCATCCCACCCACGGCGAGCCGCTTGATCAGCAGGTACTGTCCGAACGGGATGGCCGTCTGGGGGGAGTTCACGGAGGGAACAAGGCGTCTGACAGGGTGGGACAGGTTGGACTTTTCCCGAGCTTACCCACAATCAAACGGTTGGGGGAGCCGGGGGCCCACATCGACAGGTAGCGGACACCGACCTGGGGGTCGCGTCCAAAAAGAAACCGCCCCTCCCGACATGGGCGAGGGGCGGCGAAATCAGCGGATCATCCCGGAAGGGATGATGGGCCTGGAACTACGGCGCCGCGACCGTGCCGACCATGTCCGGGTCGCACGTCATGGGGTACAGCACGTAGGTGTAGTCGTTCTGCGTGCCAGGGATGACGCCGTCGCCGTAGGTGTTGCAGGTGAAGCGGGGGGGGCCACCGTCGGTGGACGTCGTGCCGCCGTCCGTGCAGGGCGTGTTGGTGAAGGTCTCCCAGACGCCGTGGATGCCGTTGGGGAAGGTCACCGTGCCACCGTCGTCGGCCGTCGCGCGCAGGTCGCAGGCCTGGTACGTCTTGTAGCTGGCCACCAGCACGCCGCCGGTCACCTCGAAGCCCACGTAGTTGTGGTTCTCCGGATCATTCGGGTACTGCCGCAGGGCCGTGGGCTTGGCGTTGGTGAGGGTGAGGGGGCCCGGGATGTGGACGCGGGAACCGGCGAACTCGGGGTTGGGCTTCGTGCTGCCGCCCTCGGAGTTGCCGAAGTTAGCCGGGGCCGCGTTGTCCGGCAGGATCTGGCCGGAGCCGCGCTTGGTGATGGAGAGCTTGCCCCTGACGCCCGCGACGTTGAGCTGGAAGTCGCTCTTGATGACCGGGCGGTACGCGTCACGCCCGGCGGGGACGTTGTCGTCGCCATTCGGGTAGAAGCGGCGGAAGAAGCCGGTGATGGTCAACACGTCGCCCACCACGGGCTCGTAGTTCATGACGAGGTCGGTGTAGAACTTGTCGATGTAGATGCCTTCCGTCGGGAAGCAGGGGTTCACCACCCAGAAGCGGGCGATGAAGTCACCCGCGCTGCCGCGGGAGACATTGCTCACCGCCGTCACCACCACGTTGTCCAGGGTGACCGACTGGCCACGCTCACCGGCGGTGCGCAGGTTGCCGATGGGGCCCATGCCGTTGACGGGCGCGGGACAGTTCTGCGTGGGGCCGCCGTCCGTGCCAGCGTCCGTGCCAGCATCGCCGCACGTGCCCGAACAGCCCGGGCCGGAGTCTGGGGTCTCGTCGCCATCGTCACGACCGGAACAGCCCGCCACCGATGCCAAAACCGCCGCGGTGATCAGCGCTGCCGCGCCAAGAGTCTTGCGCAGTTGCATGTCTCGTATCTCCATTTCTTGTCGCGGCGCCCAAGGGTTGAAGTCGACGCCAGTCGGTCCGAGGATGTCGGCCTTATACCGGCGGCCCGCGGGGGCCGGCAAGGAAGCCACTCCCGCCAGGCCGGTGACACCTTCGTGAAATCGAGGAAGCCATGAACGCCCTACCCGCCTTCCTCCGAGGACTGCGGCCCACGCTGCACATCTCGCACCGCGGCGGCGCGTCACTCGCCCCGGAGAACACGATGGAAGCCTTCCGTCAGGCGGTGGAGCGCTTCCACACGGACATGCTGGAGCTCGACGTCCACGTGACGCGGGACGGCGAAGTCATCGTGGCGCACGACGACACACTGGAGCGTTGCACGGATGGCTTCGGGCCCCTTGCGGGGCAGACACTGTCGGAGCTGAAGAAGCTGGATGCGGGGTATGGATTCACCCTGGATGAGGGCCGGACGTTTCCCTTCCGAGGGCAGGGCGTGCGCATCCCCACACTGAGAGAAGTGCTGCGCGCCTTTCCGGCGCTGCGCCTCAACGTGGAGTTGAAGCCAGACGTGCCCGGCCACGAGGAGGTCTTCGCGCGACTGCTGGAGGACGAAGGCGCGGTGGAGCGCGTGTGCATGGGCAGCGAGCAGGACGCGGTGGGCGAGCGGCTGGTCGCCCGGTTGCCCCACGCGTGTCACTTCTACCCCCGCGACGCGCTGGCCGCGCTCGTCATCGCGCTGCGCGGCGGAGAGCCGCCGCCGGAGGACCCTCGCTTCACCGTGCTCGACATGCCGCTGTACTTCGGCGAGGTGCGGCTGGTGGACGCGGACTTCCTGCGCGACTGCGCGGCGCGCGGCAAGTGGGTCAACGTCTGGACGGTGGATGACCCGGACGAGATGCGACGGCTGCTGGAAGAAGGGGTCGGCGGAATCATGACCGACCGACCGGACCTGCTGAGGCAGCGAATGGACGACCTAACCAAGCCGGGTTAAGCCCCGGTTCCATGCCTCGTACCACCTCGCGCTCGCGCCCGTCCCCCTCTCCGGCCGCCGCCCCGAAGCCTCCCACCGAAGCCCGTCGGAGCGAGGCCGCTGCCCCCCGTGCGAAGAACGCGGTGAAGGAGAAGCCGAAGGTGAAGGCCCCCAAGGGGCGGCGCTTCGTGGCGCTCTCCGGCAACATCGGCGCGGGCAAGACGACGGCGGCGAAGATGCTCAGCCAGAGCTTCGGCTACGAGCTGTTCGACGAGCCCGTCATCGATAATCGCTTCCTGCGCGACTACTACTCGGACATGTCGCGCTGGTCCTTCACGCTCCAGCTCGAGTTCCTCATCCGTCGCGTGGAGCACCACGAGCTCATCCACTCGTACCGCCGCAGCTGCGTGCAGGACCGCACGCTGTACGAGGACCCGGAGATTTTCGCCAAGTACCTGCACGGCCTGGGGCACCTGACGAACGCGGAGCTGGACCTCTACTACGAGTACTTCCAGCGCCTGTCGCGCCACATCATCCGCCCGGACAAGGTCATCTGCTTCGAGGTCGGCAGCGTGGACGTGTTGTTGGAGCGCATCCGCACCCGCGGCCGCGAGGAAGAGAAGGGCATCCGCCCGCAGTTCCTCCGAGGCCTCAACGGCTACTACGCGTCCTTCCCCCAGGTGCTCCAGGAGAAGTACGGCGTGGAGTGCCTGGTGATGGATGTGTCAAACCAGGACATCCGCCGGGGCCGGGGCCGTGAGGAGTTCCTGGACCGCGTCTCCACCTTCCTGGCATGAGGCACGGGGGGCCACGCATGCGCCCCCCAGTCCCTGCATGGAAGGTGTGAGATGTCGGACATGACGCCCAAGCGAGCCAAGGACACGGAGGTGGTGATGACCCAACTCATCCTGCCTCCGGACGCCAACAACCTGAACGCGGCGTTCGGCGGGAAGGTGATGGAGTGGATCGACATCTGCGGCGCGGTGGCCGCCCAGCGTCACTGCCGGCAAGTCGTCGTGACGGCGTCCATGGATGACCTGCACTTCCACGCGCCCATCAAGGTCGGCTGGATTGCGCTCTTGCACTCGCGCGTGCTGGCCGCCTTCCGCACCTCCATGGAAGTGGGCGTGACGGTGCACGCGGAGAATCCCCTCACCGGCGAGCGCACGCTCACCACCAGCGCGCTCCTGACCTTCGTGGCCATCGACAAGGACGGCAGCCGCGTCCCGGTGCCGCCGCTGCTGATGGAGACGGACACCGAGCGCGAGTCGTTCCGGGAGGCCGAGGCGCGACGCGCCCAGCGACTGGCGCGGCAGAAGGAAAACCAGTCCTGGCTGAAGGTGATGCAGCCCATCGCCGGGGCCTGAGCAGGCCCGCTCGGAATGGGGAACCACGAGGGCGGGCAGCACACCCACCCTCGTGTCGGCTCGCGAGCACCCGTCCACGCATCAGGAAGCGTGGACCGTCGCGAGCCACGTCACGCCACGACGGGAACTCAGGTCGTGAACGAGGTGCCGCAGCCGCAGGAGGACTTCGCGTTCGGGTTGTTGAACTTGAAGCCCGAGCCGGTGATGGCGGAGACGTAGTCGATCTCCGTGCCAGCCAGGTACTGGGCGCTCATGCCGTCGGTGGCGAGCTTCACGCCATCCTGCTCCCAGACGCTGTCGCCCGCCTTCGACTCCTTGACCAGGTTCAGGTCATAGCCGAGGCCGCTGCAGCCAGCCGGCACGACGCGGATGGAGAAGAAGTAGCCCTCGAAGCCCTGGGCCTTGATGACCTCCTTCACCTGCCGGATGGCGCCTTCCGTCAAACGCACGGCCTCGGGCGGGGCGGACTGGGGGGCCGTCGTGGTGGCCGGGGCGGGGGTCGTGGTCGTCGTATCCATGTCGGGAAAATCTCCTCTCGAACGGCCCTTTATAACGCCCGGGGCCGGAAAATCCATGGGACCGGCCGCCTGTCCGCCCCGGACGCTTCATCCCGAGCGGAACGCGCCCCGCCCTCGGGTTATACCCCGCCCCATGGCCCCATCCTTCCGTGAGCTTCTGGCCGGTGTGAAACAGGAGATTCGCGAAGTCACCGTGGACGAGGTGAAGCGGCTCCTGGACGACCGGGCCCAGGTGAAGCTCATCGACGTGCGGGAGGCGGACGAGTACGCGGGCGGGCGGCTGCCTGGCGCCGTGCACATCCCCCGGGGCTACCTGGAGCTGCGAATCGAGGAGCGGGCCGGGCGGGACGAGGAGCTCGTCGTCTACTGCGCGGGCGGGACGCGCTCGGCGCTGGCGGTGAAGAGCCTCAAGGAGCTGGGCTACACGCGCGTGGCCTCGCTGGCGGGCGGCTACAACCGCTGGAGCGACGCGGCGCTGCCGGTGGAGAAGCCCTTCGTGCTCACGGCCGAACAGAAGGAGCGCTACCGCCGACACCTCACCCTCCCGGAGGTCGGCGAGGAGGGGCAGGCGAAGCTCTTGAAGTCGCGCGTGCTGTTGATGGGCGCGGGCGGGCTGGGCTCCCCGGCGGCGCTGTACCTTGCGGCCGCGGGCGTGGGGACGCTGGGCATCGTCGACTCGGACGTGGTGGACCTGAGCAACCTGCAGCGGCAGGTGCTCCACACCCAGGAGCGCCGGGGCCAGCCCAAGGTGGTCAGCGCGAGGGCCGCGATTGAAGCCCTCAACCCGGACGTCCGTGTCATCCCCTTTCAGGAGCGGCTCACCTCGCACAACGTCCTGCGCGTGCTGGAGGGGTTCGACCTGGTCCTCGACGGCGGAGACAACTTCCCCACCCGCTACCTGCTCAACGACGCGTGCGTGATGAAGGGCCTGCCCAACATCCACGGCTCCGTCTTCCGCTTCGAGGGACAGGTGACGACCTTCGTCCCCGGACAGGGGCCCTGCTACCGCTGCCTCTACCCCGCCCCGCCGCCGCCGGAGCTCGCGCCCTCATGCGCGGAGGCCGGAGTGCTGGGCGTGCTGCCCGGGCTCATCGGCCTTCTCCAGGCCAACGAGGCCCTCAAGCTGATTCTCGGCCAGGGCGAGTCGCTCGTCGGCCGGCTGCTCACCTTCGACGCGCTGAGCACCCGCTTCCAGGAGCTGAAGCTGCGCCGGGACGCGCAGTGCCCGGTGTGCGCGCCGGGCGCGAAGGTGGAGCTCATCGACTACGAGCGCTTCTGCTCCACCACCGCCTGAGCGCCCCGCGACTCGAGCCAGGAACCTCCCCGCATGCCCATCCCCGAAATCATGCCCGCCCGACTCGCCGAGCTGCTCGCCGGCCCCGCCGAGTCCCGCCCCGCCCTGCTGGACGTGCGCTTCCCGCATGAGCACGAGTACGTCGCGCTGCCGGACTCGGTGCTCATCCCCCTGCCGGAGCTGGACGAGCGCGCCGACGAGCTGGAGGCCCTGCGGGGCCGGCCCGTCGTCGTCTACTGCCACCACGGCGTGCGCAGCCTGGACGGTACGGCCTACCTGATGTCACGCGGACTGGACGCCGTGTCGCTGCGAGGCGGCATCGACCTGTACTCGATTCAGGTGGACCCCTCGCTGCCCCGCTACTGAGGGAGCCCTCAGCCGAGGAACGCGGACAGGTCCTGCGTCTCGCGGTTGATGCTGTTGGGCTTGATGTCGACCTCGAAGTGGAACGGCTCCTTCAAGGGGCCGCCATTGAGCTCGAGCTTGTGCTTGCCCTCCATCAGCTCAATCTTGAGGCCCTTGCCGTTGCCACCCTGGTAGATGCCGACGTCCTGGTCCCTGCGGCGCACGGTGATGTTGCGCACGCTGTCCGGCTTGAGCAGCAGCAGCAGACTCCCCCGGCGGAACTCCTGGGTGAGCACCTTGGCCTGACCCGGCTCGCCGAACGCCAGCGTGTCCGTGTCCTCCTTGTAGATGCCCTGCTGCTCGTTCTCCAGGATGAGCGTATCCTGCAGGTGGGCGCCCGACACCAGCGTCAGCGGCGTCATGCCCAGCTCGGTGATGGGCTGCGAGCCGCCGCAGCCATTCGCATGGCGCACGGAGACCTTCACCCGCTCATTGGTGTTGATGGTGAGGCGCACGCCCTGCCCGTCCGACGCCGTGGCGCTGAGCACCGCGAGGATGGGCTTGTGGAAGATGGCCACCACCGCCAGCAACCCCACGATGAAGCCCAGCGTGGCCACGTTGCGCGTCGCCATGGTGCGGCGCGTGCGGCGCGAGTCGTCCGACAGCGCCCGGTCCACATCGTCGTCCGGCCTCACGGCGGGCGCCGAGGAGAGCGAGACGCGCGAGCGCGACGGCGGGGGCACGGACATCTCCGCGCGGCTGGAGGTGCGGCGGCGAGGAGGCTGCTCGGGCGCGGACACCTGCGACTGCATGCCCGTGCGACGGCGCGGCGGAGGCTCCGGAGGCGGGAGCATGGTCCGCTCGTCGTCCTCGTCCTCCATGCGCGTGCGCTCGTCCAGGTCCAACGACGCGGACGTGCGGGAGCGCGGCGGCGGGGGCGCGTCCACGTCCACCACCGGCTGGGCGCGCGTCATGGAGCGGCGCGGCGGCGACGGAGGCGGCTCTCCGGGATTGGTGACGGCACTGCGCAGGTCCGAGCGGGAGCTGGTGCGCGCCACCTGGGTGACGTTCGCGTTGCTGGGCCGGCGCATCGAGTCCGACGTTCCACCCCGGCGACGCGGCGGCACGTCCAGGTCGCCCGAGGGCGCGTCCCACTCGCCCGGGTCCTCCTCCACCACCGGCTGCGCGGAGGCACCCGTGCGACGCGGCGGCGGGGGCGGGGCGGAGCGCGAGGGGGCGGCGCGGCCTCCTCGCTCGCGGGGCGCGGAGGCTTCACCTGGAGGCGCATCCCAGCTCATGTCCGCGGACGACGGACGTCCCCGGCCGCGCTCCTGAGGGGGCGGCGTGGGAGGCACGGGCGAGCCCGAGTTGCCCGACGCGTCGTCGTCCACCGGGACGACCTGGCCCTGGACCTTCTCATCGGCCAGTCGGTCCGCGAAGAGCGTCTCCATCAGCTCGGAGATCTGCACCGAGCCGGCCACCCAGCGCTGGCCGACGAGGATTTCCTCCAGCGCCGTCTGGAACGTGCGCGCGTCCCGGTAGCGGTCGTCCGCGTTCTTGGTGACGGCCCGCATCACCACCGGGTCCATCTCCTCCGGGACGTCGGCCACCTGCGACGGCGGCTGGATGGCGCACTCCATGGCGGCCTGGAGCGTGGCCAGCTCCGAGTCCCGCTTGAGCGGGCGCACGCCCGTGAGCAGCTCGTAGAGCACCAGACCGATGGCGAAGATGTCGGCGCGCCCATCCAGCGGCTTGCCGGCCGCCTGCTCCGGCGCCATGTACGCGAACTTGCCCTTGATGGCGCCCGACTTGGTCAGCGACGCCTGGTCCGCGGCCTTGGCGATGCCGAAGTCCACCAGCTTCACCGAGCCGTCGAAGCTGATGAGGATGTTCTGCGGCGAGATATCGCGGTGCACCACGCGCAGCGGCCGGCCCGCGTCGTCCGTGCGGCTATGGGCGTAGTGCAGGCCCTCGCACGCCGCCGCGACGATGCGGATGGCCAGGGGGCGCGCTATCCACTGCCCCGCGCTGGCCGCCTTGCGCATGACCCGGCCCAGGTCCTCGCCGTGGATGAACTCCATGGCGATGTAGTAGGTGCCGTTGGCCTCGCCGAACTCGTAGACCTGCGCGATGTTCGGATGGTTGAAGCGCGCCGCGATGAGCGCCTCGTTCCGGAACATCTCCACGAATTCACGGTCCTCCGCCAGATGCGGAAGGATGCGCTTGACGACGAGGTTCTTGTGGAACCCCTCGATGCCCGACTGACGCGCCAGCCACACCTCGGCCATGCCGCCGGTGGCCAGCTTCTTCAGGAGCTGATATTTCCCGAATGATTGAGGGTTCATCCCGGTACTCTGGCCGGGGGAGTTGGCTCAGATGGAATGCGTCAGGGGTCGCCATCTTATGGGACAGCCGCCGCCGAGGCAAAGGTGGCGCGCACGGAATTCGCTCGGGGTGCTGATTGCCTGCCTGCTGGCGACGGGTGCGTTCGCAGCGACTCCGGGTGCGGATCAACTCCGCTTGGAGCGACGCGGCGACGTCATGGAGCTGCGCTGGGCGGATGCCGAGGAGCGCCTGCAGGGTACGCTTCACCCCGCCCTTCCCCGGGAGGGCCAGCCCGCCATGCTGTCGCTCCACGTGGGCGCGTTCGAGGGCGCCGAGTTCACCGGCCCCCTGACGCTGACCGTCCACTTGAAGGATTCGCCCGCCCAGGTGACGAAGACGCTGACGCGCGACGGCGTCAACTGGCACACCGAGCTGACCTTCGACGAGCCGGGCCTCTACGAGCTGGAGATCCGCTACCAGAACACGCACCTCAAGGTCCTGACGGGCTACGTCACCGTGGCCGCCCAGCCCCTGCCTCCGGAGTTGAGCTGGGGCCTGCTCGTCCTGGCTTCCGGCGCGGCGCTCGTCTGGGGTGTGCGGGGCGCGATGCGGAGGATGAAGGCCCCGGCCTCGCCCTCGGGCACGCCAGAAGCTGGCACGGCCACCGCTTCCACGACGACGCTGGAGTCTTCCGCGTCCACGGAGGAACGCGATTCCACCGTCCCGCCGCCGGATGCGGCGTCCAACCGGTAACTCCTTCTACCGGCTGATCGACATTCGTACAGGCCCGGCTGCCCTCGCGGTGGAACTTCCGTTCCCACCGAGGGCCTTGTAACGCCCTGGTCACGACGTTTTCGCGCCCTGGCACACCCGCGCGCCGCCCACGCCGTCCTCCACCCGACGTTGTCGATTCGGGCACCGCAGTTGCACAAGCCCTCTGGCGGCTGCGATGGGGAGGCGGGGACATGGGCGGGTGGCGGTTGGATGATCTGGGGAGGCGGGGCCTCCTCGTCGCGGTCCTCCTGAGTGGGCCGGCGTTGGCGGGTGCTCCGGCTTCCGCGAGCAACGCGGGGTTGGAGGCCGCCGAGCAGGTGGCCGCGGAGGATCCGCTCTCGGGCGGAGTGGTGGATGGCGTGGAAGCGCCCGAGAGCGGACCCCCAGAAGGCTCCGAGCCCCTGGAGCCTTCCCAGAGCAGCCTGACGGAGGGCGCGCTGGCGCAGGCCCTGCCCCCGCGCATCCAGCCTGGGGACACCGGCGACGCGGTGAGCCCGGTGCCGCCGACGAACGCACAGCCCACGCCGGAGCCCGCGCAGCAGGCGGACCCGAAGAAGAAAAAGAAGTCCAAGCCCGGCGCGCAGCAGGAGGACTCGCTGGGAGAGGACTCCACGGCGCTCGACGACACGCCTCAGGAGGAGGTGCAGACAGTGCGCGTCTTCGGCCGGGTCTACGCCCGCGCCAGCGCGGACGAGCGCGCGAAGTACCAGCGCGCGCTGAGCATCCCTTCCGCGCGCGTGGGCGTGGGCACGTCGCTGTCCAACCTGGAGGCCGAGGTGAGCGCGGACCTCGCGGACTCGTCGATCCTCAAGGACGCCTTCGTCCGCCTCGCGGACGACAGCAAGCGCTTCCGACTCTACGGCGGCCAGTTCAAGGCCCCCTTCCTCCAGCGCCGGTTGGAGGGCTCGTGGAGCCTGCCCATCCAGGGACGCGGTCTGGTGGAGGACTACCTGGGGGACGTGCACGAGCTGGGTGGCCGTCGGATGGGACTGATGGGCGAGGTGCGGCTCAAGAGCCTCTGGGATGTCCGCGTGTCGGCGGGCGTGTTCCAGGGCTCCAAGGATGACCTGGGCGTGCGCACCAAGGAGGACCTGGCCGGACGCGTGAGCGTGCGTCCGTTCAAGAAGATGCTCACCCTGGGGGTCAGCACGTACGTGGCGGAGGCGTTGGACCGCGCACGGCGCCACGCGGTGGCGGCGGACGCGGAGCTGAAGCTGGGCGGGCTGAACGTGACGGGTGAGGTCGTCACGGGACGGCTGCCCATGGGTCCGTTCACCGCGCAGCTCTTGCTGGCGAGCTGGACGGTGCCGGTGACGACGGAGTGGGCGCTCCAGCCGGTGGTGGGCGCGGAGGGGTTGCAGTTGAGAGGGGATGTGGAAGGCCGGGGCCACTCGCTGGTCGGGGGTCTCAACCTGCTGCTGGGGAGTCGATTCCGGGGGCAGTTCCAGGTGGAGCGCGCGTTGCGGCCGGGGGACGAGGCGCCGGGCCTCGAGTACTCGCTGCAGCTCGCCACCCGCTTCTAATCACGGAGACACGCCATGCTCTCGTTCGCCGAGGGAGAAGTGACCAGACTCCGGCGTGAGTTCAAGCTGGTTCTGGGAGAGCAGGCCGCGCTCACGCTGTGCGCGCGGTTGTCGATGGAGCTGGAGGGACAGATGCCGCGACCCACGCGCATCGTGTCCGTCTATTTCGACCGACCGGGCTGTCCCCTGGCGTCGCGCGCGCTGCGCACGCCGGAGGACTGCCTCAAGGTCCGCACGAAGGAGTACTCGCCGGACGTGGGGGCCGGCGGCGTGGAGCGCGTGGTGCTGGAGGTGAAGCGCGAGCGTCATGGACTCACGCAGAAGCGTCGGGTCTGGGTGCCGCGCTCGGACCTGGGGCGCGTGTTGCGAGGGGGCGCGCGCCTGTTGCCGCTCATCACCGGAGGCAGCCTGCTGCCGGTGCTGGCGGTGACGTACCAGCGGCACGTGTATCAGGCGTCGCAGGCGTGGCGGGTGACGGTGGACCGGGACATTGGCTACCACCAGATTGCTCCAGAGCTGGCCATGTCCCAGCTTGCCCTGACGACGGAGCGGCTGGGACCGCCGCTGTGGAGCGAAGGACGCGTGGTGGTGGAGGTGAAGCACCTGGGGCAGGAGCTGCCCGACTGGCTGTCGTCGCTCAATCCGGGCGGCGCGCCAACGTACAGCAAGTTCGCAGAGGGGATGGCGAGGGTTCATGCCTTCGCCGTGGATGGGGTCGCGAGGGGATAAGGCACCGTGTTCATCGACTTCGAGGGGATTGACGGCAGCGGCAAGACGACGCTCTCCAACCTGCTGGCCGGGAGGCTGAAGAAGCTCGGCTACCGGGTGGCGCACGCACGGGAAGGAGGCGAGCTGCGCTCGTCCACGGCCCGGCGCGTGCGGGAGCTGACGCGCGATGCGCGGCTGCTGGAGATGTCACCGCGCGCGGAGTTCTTTCTCAATCTGGCGCGAGACGCGCAGCAACTGGAGGAAGTGGTGGCGCCCGCGCTTTCGCGGGGAGAGGTGTGCATCACCGACCGTTACCTGTACTCGCAGCTCGCGCTGAGCGGAGGGGGCCGGGGACTGCCCATGTCGGAGCTGCGGCCCGCGTGCGAGCTGGCCTCGCAGGGACTGTGGCCGGACCTGGTCATTCTGGTGGATGTGGACCCGGACCTCGCGAGGTGGCGCAAGCGGCTGGGCAAGGCCCAAGCGGGACGCGGCTCGGACGGGGACAGCCGCAAGGGTCTGGCGGGCGCGGGCCTGGCGGTGCGCGTGCGCGAGTCCTTCCTCGCCCTGGCGAAGGAGGACCCTCGACGCTGGCTCATCCTGGAGAACAACGACGCGCCGCTGCACGTGCTGGAGCAGCGGCTCGTGGACGCGGTGGTGGCGCGACTGGAGGGGCGCGACACGCCCGTGCAGCGCATCGTCCCCGAGTCGACGACGCCGGTGCACTCGGGCCCCGTGGACGTGGAGGACGTGGAGGCGCGCTTCTTCCAGGCACTGGACACCGTGGAGCTGCGCGAGCCGTCGCTGGCGGTGTGGATGCTGGGTGGCCTGCCCGGCCTCATGGCGCACCAGCGCAGACTGGCCTTCGTGGAGCGCTTCCCCGCCCTCACGGCGCGGGGCCTCCTGGGCCTGGGGGATGAAGCGGCGTGGACGCTGCGAGAGGTGCTGGCGCCGCTGGCCCCCGCGCAGGTGGCGCTCGGCCTGGGCGGCCTCACCGGCGCGCGCGCGTCGATGATGCGCGAGCGGCTGTATGCCCAGGCTCCGTCGGAGGTGCTGCAGGGCCTGAAGGGCGACAGCTCTCCCCAGGCGTGGGCGCTGCGCGAGCGCGGCATGAAGGACGGACGCCTCACCGACGTACTGCTGGGCCTCTCCGGCGTGGACGGCGAGGAGTCCTGGCTGGTGCGCGAGGCCGGCGTGCAGCGCTCGTTGTTCGTGGAGACCGCGCGCAGCCTGGGAGGCCTGTCGGACGCGCGGGCGGACGCGCTGAGAGAGGCGCTCCTGCCCCATGACCGGCTGGCGGTGCTGCGCGGCACGCAGGGACTGGACACCCCGGTGGCGCGCGGACTGCGCGAGGCCCTGGCGGGCAAGGCGCTGAAGCTGGTGCTGCGCTCGCTGACCGGACTCGACTCGCAGGAAGCGTGGGCGCTGCGTGAGCGGGGCTCCTCGCAGACGAAGGAGGCGCTGGACTCCGTCGACGGCATGAACGACCCGCGCGCGTGGAAGCTGCGGGTGGCCCACGCGAAGCGCTGGCCCGCCACCGTGCTGTCCTCGCTCAAGGGGCTGCCCTTGGGGCCCGAGGCACGCACGCTCATCTCACGTGTCCTGGAGGCACGCCCCGCGAGCCTGCCGGTGTTGCGCAATGCCTATGCGGTCATCGCCACGGCGTCGACGCTCGACGCTCGGGGCACCACGGTCCGCCCAAGCCGCGTCGTCGCGGACGCGGCCACACAGCTGGTCGAGCTCTAGGGGAGCCCCGACATGGAGGTTTCGATTCCAGCGCTCTTCGAGAGCGCCAAGGCGGAGATGAGTTCGTTGTCCATCACCGTGATGCTGCCGCGGATGCTCGCGGCGGCGTTCATCGGCACGGTGTTGTCACTGCGTCCCTGGCGGCTGCCCATGCGCCGGGCGCTGCCAAAGGCGGACATGATTCAGGCGCAGGTGCTGCTGTGCGCGGCGGCGGCGGTCATCACCGCCGTCATCGGCGACAGCGTGGCCAAGGCCTTCGGGCTGGTGGGGCTGGGCGGCTTCGTGCGCTTCCGCTCGGGCCTCAAGGACCCGCGCGACGCGGCCATCCTCTTCTTGATGATTGGCCTGGGCATGGCGTGCGGCCACGGAAGCCTGGGGCTCGCCGGTGTCGGCACGGTGTTCGTGGCGGCGCTGCTGTTCGTGCTGGACCTGTTCAACCGCGAGACGCCCGTGGCGACCCGGCAGCGCCTGCTGGTGTCCGCGCAGGCCGACGACCTGGTGGGCGCGGAGGCATCGCTGCGGAGCGCGCTGCGTGAGCGCAACGTGCTGGTGAAGAGCTGCGCGCTCGACTTCGACGGGCGGCGGCTGGAGCTGGAAGTGGAGGAGCCCGTGCCCGGCTCGCTGACGGCGGCGCTGGGACGGACGGAGGGCACGCCCCTGCGGGGGCTGCGGTGGACGGCGGTAGGCCCCAAGGGGACACGAGAGGAGCTGACATGACACGCAGGTGGGTGGTCGCGCTCGCGGCCGGATGGTTGCTGGTGGGGTGTGGTGGTGGAGGGAGCCTGCCGAATGGAGATGGACCGGGTCCCTCGCCAGGCGGAGACGTGGGCCTGCCGGGCGACAAGGACCCGAACGACAACAACCCGGACGACACGGCCTCCAAGACGCTGTGGCCGCTGACGACGGGCTCCGTCTGGGTCTACGACATCCAGGACCCGGTGCACGGCAACTTCCAGAAGCGCGTGACGGTGCAGGGGCCGCGCGAGGTGCCGGGGGCACCGGCGGGAACGACGGGCGTGCTCGTGCACAGCCGGCAGGACCGGGTGGCCACCGGCATCCTCTACGAGGAGTACTCGTGGCAGCTTGAGCAGAGCAATGGCCTGGTGGTGCGGCTTCGCGAAGAGGACCACCGGGACGGGGTGCAGGTGCGCACCACCACCTGGTCTCCCTCCACGGTGAAGTCCCTGTCGCGAGCGCCGGGCTCACTGCCCTGGTCCTTCACCAGCGCCGTGCAGGAGCTGACGGTGATGGGTGACGGGAGTCAGGAGGACAGCGACCCGACCTATACGTGGCGCGTGCTGGAGGTGAACGCGACGGTGCAGACCCGGGCCGGCACCTTCACCAACGCCGTGAAGGTCCGCCGCGACAAGCTCAACGACGCTGGCGAGGTGAAGGAGGGCAAGGAGCGCACGTACTGGCTGGTGCCCGGTGTCGGCAAGGTGCGCGAGGAGGGTGAGCGCACCGAGGACCTCGCGACCTATGACGTGAAGAAGTAGCGCCCGGCGGGACAGGCGTCGGGTGCGCGAGGGCTTGCCTCGCCGCCCGGCGCCCACTTCCCGTCCGGATGAAGGTCGCGGAGTGAACGGTTGGGCCTCCGTCCCGAAATGGTTCGGGAGGAGGCTGCATGCATCGGAAGACCCGCTTCAACCCGCTTCCCCTGGCCGTGGCCCTGACCCTGGTGTCGGCCGTGGCTTCCGCGGGCGTCCTCGCCCGCGACCCCTACCTCCAGAAAGTCGGCCCGGACACCGCCCTGGTGGCGTTCCGTCTGGCGGCCAACTGCTCGCCCGAGGTGCGGTATGGCGTGGGAGCCGTCAGTGAGGTCGCCCGCTCGGAGGCCTCGGGCCGCGTCCATGCCGTGGTGCTCACCGGCCTGAAGCCCAGCACCGAGTATTCCTACGAGGTCAGCGCCTGCGGCCTCAAGACACCCACCAAGCGCTTCACCACCGCGCCCGAGCCCGGAACGCGCAGCGTGCACTTCGCCGCCGTGGGTGACTTCGGCACGGGCGGCTCGGACCAGAAGGCGGTGGCCGCCGACATGCTCGCGCGCAAGCCGGAGCTGTTCGTGGCCCTGGGCGACAACGCCTACCCCGACGGCACCGAGGCCGACTTCCAGGACCACCTCTTCGCGCCCATGGCCGCGCTGCTGGCGGAGGTCCCCCTCTTCGCCTCGCCCGGCAATCACGAGTACGTGACGAACCAGGGACAGCCGTACCTGGACAACCTCTACATGCCCACCAACAACCCGGCGGGCTCGGAGCGCTACTTCTCGTTCGACTGGGGGCACGTGCACTTCGTGTCGCTCGACTCCAACTGCGCCATTGGCCTGTCGGCGGCGGAGCGCTGCTCGCTGGCGGACCAGAAGGCGTGGCTGCAGACGGACCTGGCCGGCACCACGCAGCCGTGGAAGGTGGTCTTCTTCCACCACCCGCCCTGGTCCAGCGGCGAGCACGGCTCGCAGCTCACCATGCGGCGCCAGTTCGGCCCCATCTTCGAGAAGTACGGCGTGGACCTGGTGCTGACGGGGCATGACCACAACTACGAGCGCAGCAAGCCGATGCAGGGTGACGGCGTCGCGTCCTCGGGCGGCATCCCCTACCTGGTGGTGGGCGGCGGCGGCGCGGCCCTGCGCGCGTTCTCCGAGGGCCAGCCGAGCTGGAGCCAGGTCCGCGACAACAAGGCGCACGGCTTCCTCGACGTGGAGGTGGTGGAGGGCGTGCTCACCGCGAAGCTCATCACCACGGATGACACGGTGCTCGACAGCTTTACGCTGCACAAGGACCTGCCCCCGGTGGAGCAGCCGCCCCCGGCGGATGCCCTGTCCGTCACCGTGGAGGGCGAGCGCGGCGTGGCGCCCCACCGCGCCCTCTTCCGCGCGACGACGTCCTCGGTCGTCCCCGTGAGCTGGGACTTCGGAGACGGCGGCGCGGCCGAGGGCACGACGGCCGAGCACACGTACGCCAAGGCCGGCCAGTACACCGTGACGGCGACGGCGACGTTCGGCGCGGTGACGCGGACCGCGACGTCCGTCGTGACGGTCTCCGCGGCCCCGGGTGGCGGTGGTGGAGGCGAAGATGGCGGCAGTGGTGGCGGCACCGACGCGGGGACCCCTTCCACGGGCAACCCGGACGACCGCCCTTCCCCGCCGACGACGGGCACGCCGAGCACCGACGATGAGGGCGGCGGGTCCGGTGGGGGTTGCGCCGCGGGTCCCACGGCCGCGCTGCTCCCCGCCGCCGGGCTGATGGTGGCCGGCCTGCTCCGCCGTCGCCGCGCCGGCCGACGTCCTTGAAAACCCGTCTCGCTCCCCGTCGGTGAGCGCCCCCCCGCCCGGGTGTGTCGGTGGACCGAGCGTCCCCTGACCACCCGGGTTTGCTTTCCCCGCTTGTCAACCCGCCCGGGGGATGCAAAGGCCCCTGCAGCCATGGCCCAGAAATCCAAATTCCGCCCCACCTCGCGACCGTCCGCGAAGAAGTCCTCCAACGAGCGTACGCACAGCAAGAAGCCCACGCTCAAGGAGCAGGCGCGCTCCCCTCGGCCCGTGAGAGAGGACCTGGTGCTCCAGGCCTGCCTGGAGGCGTACGCGCTGGTGCGCCATGAAGGGCGACTGTCGGACCGGGCGCTGGACTTCACGCTGCGCCGCAAGACGAACCTCTATTCGTCGGAGCGCCGCGCCGTCGCCGAGCGCGTCTACGCCCTGCTGCGCCGCCAGCGCACGGTGGACTTCCTGCTGTCCCGCGCCCATCCGCAGTTCGACTCGCTGGACTCCACCCGTCAGGACGTCCTGCGCCTGGCCACCTCGCGCGTCCTGCACGGAGATGCCCTGGGTGAGGTGGCGCGCACCTCGTCGCTGACGCCCGCGGATGCCTCCGCCCTGAGCGCGCTGCCCCAGGCCGCCGCCGCGCTGGAGGCCCTGCCGGAGAAGAAGCGCTTCCCCATCGCCGCCTCGCTGCCGGACTTCCTCGCCGAGCGCTTCCTCGCGCAGTACGGCAAGGACGCCGCGCGCGCCGCCGAGGCGATGAACGAGCGCGCTCCCCTCACCGTCCGCGCCAACCTCCTCAAGGAGGACCGCGACGCGCTGGCGAAGCGCCTGTCCACCGAGGAGGTGGAGTCCAAGCCCTCCCTGCTGTCGCCCATGGGCCTGCACCTGGAGACGCGCATGAACGTCTTCTCGCTGGAGACCTTCCGCGAAGGCTTCCTCGAAATCCAGGACGAGGGCAGCCAGCTGCTCGGCATGCTGGTGGATGCGCCCCCCACGCGCGTCGTGGATGCGTGCGCGGGCGCGGGTGGCAAGACGCTCCAGTTGGCGGCGCAGATGAAGAACCGGGGAGACCTGCACGCGTTGGACATCGACACGCGGCGCATGGAGGACCTCAAGAAGCGGGCCCGCCGCGCCGGGGTGCACAACGTGCGCGCCCAGCTCATCGCCGCGGAGGGGCCGGAGGCGGACTCCTCGCTGGACTCGCTCGCGGGCAAGGCGGACCGGGTGCTGGTGGACGCGCCGTGCAGCGGCACCGGCACCTTCCGCCGCAAGCCTGACGCGCGCTACCGCCTGACGCCCGAGCACCTGGCCGAGCACGTGGCCCGGCAGAAGGCGCTCCTGGAGCGCTTCTCGCGGATGGTGAAGCCCGGAGGCCGGCTCATCTACGGCACGTGCAGCGTGCTGCGGGAGGAGAACGAGGCCGTCATCGAGGACTTCCTCTCGCGCCACCCCGAGTACACCGTGCGCCCGGTGGCGGAGCTGCTGGGGCCGGAGCTGGGCGCGAAGGTGGGCCCTGGCCCGTTCCTGCGCCTGGCGCCGCACACCCACGGCACGGATGGCTTCTTCGGAGCCGTCCTCGTCCGAGCGAAGTAGCCTGCCTGGAAGAAAGGCCCGGCCATGTCCCCGTCCGTCCGCTACCGCGTCTCACTGCCTCGGCCCCACTCGCATCTGGTGGAAGTGGAGGTCACCTTCCCGGCGGGCCCCACCGTGCTCGACGCGCTGATGCCGGTGTGGACGCCGGGCAGCTACCTGGTGCGCGAGTTCGCCCGGCACGTCCAGGACCTCACCGCGACGACGCAGGACGGCTCGCCGTTGACGGTGCGGCGCGTGGACAAGCAGACCTGGCGCGTGAGCGCCGGAGGCCAGGCCGTCACGCTGCGCTACCGCGTGTACGCCAACGAGCTGACGGTGCGCACCAGCCACGTGGACGGCACCCACGCGTACCTCAACGGCGCCACCGTGTTCCTCTACACGGAGGCGACGCGGGGCCTGGAGCACCAGGTCACGGTGGACGCGCCGCCGAGCTGGAGCACCTTCTGCGCGCTGGGGCAGCGAGCGGGGGCGTTCATCGCCTCGGACTACGACACGCTGGTGGACAGCCCCTTCGAGGTGGGCCCCCACACGCCGCTGAGCTTCACCGCCGCGGGCGTGCCGCACGACATCATCGTCTGGGGTGACATACCGACGGACCCCGAGCGGCTGTGCGCGGACTTCCAGCGCCTGTGCGAGGTGCAGGCCCGCCTCTTCGGCGGACTTCCCCTGCAACGCTACCTCTTCCTCCTGTACCTGACGGACAAGGGCCGCGGCGGGCTGGAGCACCAGGCCAGCACCGCCCTGCTCTTCCCCCGCACGGCGCTGTCCACGGGCCGGGGGTGGGAGGACTTGCTGACGCTGGCCGCGCACGAGTACTTCCACCTGTGGGTCGTCAAGCGGGTGAAGCCCCGGGCGCTGGTGCCCTTCGACTACTCGAAGGAGAACTACACCTCCCTGTTGTGGGCCTTCGAGGGAACCACCGCGTACTACGACAACCTCATCGTCCGGCGCGCGGGGCTGATGTCCGCGCAGCGCTACCTCACGCGGATGGGCGAGACGCTCACCGCGCTGCACTCGACGCCGGGCCGGCGGACGCAGACGCTGCTGGAGGCGTCGCTGGTGAGCTGGGTGAAGCACTACCGGCCGGACGAGAACTCGCCCAACAGCGCCATCTCCTACTACCTGAAGGGCGAGGTGGTGTCGGCGCTCCTGGATTTGGAGATCCGCCGGGCCACCAACGACACGCGCGGCCTGGATGACGTGCTGCGGCTGTTGTGGCGCCGCCACGGGGACGGCTCCGGCGTGAATGAAGACGGCGTGGAGGCCGCGGCGAACGAAGTGGCGGGCGTGGACCTGACGCCCTTCTTCGACCGGGCGCTGCGCACCACCGAGGAGCTGGACTACTCGGTCCTCGCGCACGTCGGCCTGGAGATGAACTTCCGCATCCGGGAGTCCGCGAGCGACCGCGGAGGCACGCCGCCCAAGGGCAAGGAGTCCAAGCCGAAGGGCTGGCTGGGCGTCACCCTCAAGGGGAGCGCCACGGTGGCCACGGTGCTGGACGGCTCGCCGGCGCAGGACGCGGGGCTGTACGCCGAGGACGACGTGGTGGCGCTCGACGGCTGGAAGGCGGACGGCGCCGCGCTGATGAGCCGCTGTGAGGACCGCAAGCCCGGGGAGACGGTGCGGGTGACGGTCTTCCGCCGCGACAGGCTGGTGGAAGTTCCCGTGGTGCTCGGCGCCAAGCCCACGGAGGCCGTGTGGCTTTCGCGCGTGGACAAGCCCAGCGAGGCGCAGAAGTCCGCCTATCAGGCCTGGCTCGGCGCCCCCTGGGACGAGGCCCCTGGCACGACGTAGGCTGCCGGGAAGATGCCTCCCACCACCGCGGCCGCCTGTCAGCGTCATCCCAAGGCCCTCGCCGGCTGGCGCTGCCAGTCCTGTGGCGCGGCGCTGTGCCCCGAGTGCGCCGTGGGGCGCCGGGTCCAGACAGTGGAGCTGGTCGCCTGCGGACCGTGCGGCGGCGACGCACAGGTCCTCGGCATCCACCGCGGTGCGGTGCCGCTGTCCCACCGGCTGAAGAAGGCCTGGCGCTACCCCTTCTCCGCCGCGGGACTCCAACTGCTGGTGGCGCTGAGCCTGTTCCTCGCGACGGTGGCCTGGTTCGCGGAGATGTCGTTCCTGTTGATGCGGGCCCCGCTCATCGCCCTCTACGGCGGCCTGTTCTGGGCGACGTTCTTCGGCCTCGTCCAGGAGTCCGCGCGCGGCGACACGTCGCTGGACATCCCGGACTTCAGCGACATCTTCCGCGACGCCATCGTCCCGGGCCTGCGCGGGCTGATGGTCTTCGTGCTCGCGGCCCTGCCGGCGCTCGCCTACGGGTATCTGACCCATACCGGCGCCCACGCGAAGCTGGACGCCTTCGCCTGGTTCATCCAGTGGGAGCTGCCACCCGACCTGCTCAAGGCCCCGGTGCTCTGGGCCCTGCTGCTCCTGGGGGGCCTGTGGCTGCCCATGGGGCTCCTGCTCGCCGCGACGGGCCAGCCGCCGTGGCACATGCTCGACCCACGCCTCGTGCTCCGGCTGGCCCGGGGCCTGGGCTCCGACTACCTGCTGACCACCTTCGTGCTCGCGCTATTGGTGCTCCTCCAGGGCGTGGCCCATGGGGTGGCCGCGGGGCTGCGCGCGCTGGACCTGGTCATCGTCTCCCGCGTCCTGGCGGAGTGCGTCACGCTGGTGGTGCCCTTCCTCGCGGCGCACGTGCTGGGCCTGCTCCTGTACGTCCGGGGAGACCAGGTGGGCTACGGCGAGGCGCGGGACTACCTGGAGCCGGTGCTGGGAAACACCCGGCCGCTGAAGGATGCACCGTCGCTCCACTCGACAGGGCTCTTGACGGAGCACGTCACGGAAGCGGCGTCTCCTGGAGGGGAAGCCGGGGCGAGCCAGGCGAGCGCCACCGAGCAGCTCTCCGCCCTGGCGACGGCCGTGGGGGGGCGCGATGTACCCCGGGCCCTGGAGCTGTATGCCGCGCTGGAGCAACTCCCCGCCTCGCGTGTGCCCGCCGAGCACCACCTGTTCATCGGACAGGCCGCGGCCGTGGAAGGAAACTTCCCACTGGCGGTAGCGGCGCTGGAGCGCGCGGCGGATGTGGCACCGGATGCGCCCACCGCGCCCCGGGCCCTGGTGCTGTTGGCGCGCGTGCTGGGCGAACGGATGAACGAGATGGCCCGCGCGGAGGAAGTCTACCGGTACGTGCTGCACCGCTACCCGGACACCAGCGCGGCGCGCTACGCGGGCGAGCGCACGAGACTCACTTCCGACTGAGTCAGGCATTGCCGCGCGGAGGGACAAGCATCACCTTGAGCACATGCTTCGCGTGCGCGGACTCTGCTGGCTCATCGGCCTCGGCTTGCTTTCCGGATGTGATGACGCGCCTCGCATGGAGCGCGGCATCGACGACTGTGAGGCGACGCTGATGGCGTTGCGCGTGGAGGTCGTCTCGGCGGAGGGAGCCCGGGTGCGCGGCGCCACCGTCACCGCCACCAACCTCACCTCCAACGAGAGCATCTCCGGCGTCACCGACAGCGACGGCGTCACCACCGCCGTCAACGAGCGGCTCGCCCCCAGCCCGGTGCGAGTGGTGGCCACCGCCGGCGCCAAGGTGTCCCCTGCCTCCCGCGTCGAATGGGTGTGTGACACCTGCAACTGCGTACCCGAGCCGGCCGCATTGACGCTGGAGTTGAGTCCGTAGGAACTCATCTGGCCTCCAACTTCTCCGGGGTTCGCTAGGATTTCCTCGCGAGAATGCACCAGGGAGGTTGAATTGAGCCGGCCGCCTGCGGTACGGCTGTCAGCATGCGTCAGACCCGCATGCCCGCCTCCTCGCGTCACATCCCCGTCCTCGGAGCCACCCACCAGTCGGGCGCTCCCGTGTGTACGGCGGTGGGGACGTGTTGTGGTGGGCACCGCGTTCCCTCATCGGGGAGTCCTACCGTTCCGGTAGTCGCTCGGGTCCGCAAGCATGTCCATCGATAGCCGGGAACAGTGGCTTCAGTGCGCCCTCGGTGAGCTGACCGAGCGCTTCGTCACCCAGGCGAACCCCGTCCCGAACGGTCTATTGGAGGCGCTCGACGCGGATCCGCGACGAGGCGCCCAGGCGCTCGCCCGGCGCATCCGCTCCCGTCAGGAGAAGAACCGCTCCGAGGGCCAGCGGCTGCGCCACCTGCTGCGCTTCGAGACGGAGCTATGGGAGCAGGGGCACACGCATGTGGCGGGCGTGGACGAGGCGGGCATGGCACCGCTGGCCGGCCCCGTCGTCGCGGCCGCGGCCGTGCTGCCCAGGAGCTACCGGCTCAAGGGGCTGGACGACTCGAAGAAGGTGCTCGACGCGCAGAAGCGCGAGGCGCTGGCGGTCGCCATCAAGCGCGACGCGGTGGCCTGGGCGGTGGGCCACGCGGAGGTGGAGGAGATCGACCGCCTCAACATCTACCACGCGGGGTTGCTCGCCATGCGCCGCGCGGTGGAAGGCCTGGGGCTCAAGCCGGACTACGTGCTGGTGGACGCGCGGACGATTCCGCAGTGCCCCTCGCCCCAGCGCGGAATCATCAAGGGCGACACGCTCTCCATGAGCATCGCCGCGGCCTCCATCCTGGCCAAGACGACGCGCGACAAGCTGATGGCGGAGCTGGACGCGCGCTACCCGGGCTATGGGCTGGCGGACCACAAGGGTTACCCGACGGCGCGCCATGTCCAGGCGCTCAAGGAGAAGGGGGTCCTGCCCATCCACCGGCGCAGCTTCGGTCCGGTGAGAGAGGTGTTGGGACTGGTGGCTTCTCCTGAAACTTCCCCCGTGCAGGCGGAGCTGTTCTCCGCCGTGCCGTCTCCGACGAGGAGAGAGTCATGAGCACGGACCGAGACATCGACGGCTGGCTGTCGGACCGCGGAATCACGCTGACGGACGCGCGGGTGCGCGCTCGCGCGGTGCTGGAGGATGCGGGCCTCACGCGTCCCGGCAAGCTGCGGATGAGTGAGCCCAAGCTGCACAAGGCGGCGGAGGTGCTCGAGGGGCGCTTCTTCCCCGTGTGCGCGGATGGCGCGTGCCTCAAGGTGGCGCAGGCCAGTGGCCGCGAGCCGCTGCGGGTGGAGCCGCGCAGCCACTGCGCGCGCTGCGGAGGTTCGGCCAACCACCGGGCGGAGGTCGCCTTCGTGGAGACGTGCAACCGCCTGGGCGTGCGCAAGGTCGTGGTGGTGGGCGGCTCTCCAGCGGTGCGCGAGGAGCTGGAGTCGAAGCTTGGCCACCACATCGACCTGCGCATGGTGGACGGCACCGAGCGGCGCACGTCGGACCGGGCGCGGAGTGATTTGGAGTGGGCGGACCTGGTTCTGGTGTGGGGCGCCACGGAGCTGCACCACAAGGTGAGCGGGCACTACACCCATGGAGGCCCGGCCTACAGCCGCAAGGTCGTCCACGTGGTGCGCCGGGGCGTGGCGGCGCTGCTGGAGGAAGGCATGACGCACATGGAGCGGGCACGCTGAGCCGCTGACACGTCACGCACGGAGTCCTTGCCCCGCCCGGGGCCTGTCGTCAGGCTTCGGGCATGAAGACCGAGCTCATCCTGCTGCGGCACGGCGAGACGGAGTGGAACGCCCTGGGGCTGCTCCAGGGCCACCGGGACAGCCCCTTGAGCGCCGAGGGGCTGCGTCAGGCGGACGCGCTCGCGACACGGCTGTCCACCCTCTCCTTCAGCGCGCTGTACAGCAGCGACCTGGGTCGGGCGATGCAGACCGCCCAGCGCATCGCCGCGAGGACGGGCCACCCGGTCCACTCGGACGCGCGGCTGAGGGAGCGCGGGCTGGGCATCCTCGAAGGACTCACCCGCGAGGAGGCGAGTCGTCGGCATCCGGAGATTTTCGGCGAGTACGCCACCAACGCGCCGGACTTCGTCGTCCCGGGAGGCGAGAGCACGTCCCAGCGACTGGGGCACGCGGTGGAGTGCCTGGGTGAAGTGGGCAGCCGCCACCCCGGGGAGCGCGTTGTCGTCGTCACCCATGGAGGAGTGCTGAGCAGCTTCTTCCGACACAGCCTGGGGATTCCGCCGAGCACGCCGCGCGCCTTCTCGGTGCTCAACGCGTGCTGGAACCAGTTCGACTATCACCAGGGCGCGTTCCGGCTGGTGACGTGGGGTGACATCACGCACCTGCGCGACGACAGCCTCGACGACACCTGAGCGGCACAGCCGGCTTCGCCGGGATTCGCGGGAGCCGATTGCGGCGACAGCGCGAGGCTCAGACCTCGGCGCGAGCACCTGACCTGGCACTTGCCCGGCTCGACTCGAGCATCAGACTTCGACGCGCGCCCGACTCGACACGCGCTTGCCTGACTCGGCGCGCGCCCGACTCGACACGCGCGGCTCAGACCTCGGCGCGCGCCCGACTCGACGCGCGCGGCTCAGACCTCGGCGCGCGCCCGACTCGACACGCGCGGCTCAGACCTCGGCGCGCTTGCCTGACTCGGCGCGCGCGACCCGTAACGGGCTCGGCTGCGGGGCCTCGAGCATGGTCCGGGCCTCTTCGACGGCGTTGAGCACCACCTCGGCGCCTTGCTTCATCTGCGCCACCGTGTGCGACGACATCACCTGCATGCGGAAGCGCGACTCGCGGATGCGCACCGCCGGGTACTCCACCAGGTTGGGGAACACGCCGCGCTCGAACACCAGCTTCGATGCCACGCGCGCCACCTTCGGGTCCCCCAGCGGCACCGGCACCACGTTCGACGGCTCCCCCAGACACTTCACTCCGCGCTCGGCGAACGCGGCGCGCAGCGCGAGGATGTTCTCCATCGCCCGAGCGCGCAGCACGTCACCCTCCTCCGAGCGGACGATGCGCAGCGACTCCAGCGCCACCGCGGCCTGCACCGGCACCAGCGCATTGGAGAAGATGTGCGGCCCGCCCATGACGCGGACGAACTGGCGCACCGCCGCCGAACGCGTCGCCACGAAGCCGCCATTGGACGAGAACGTCTTCGAGAAGGAACCCACCACCAGGTCCACCTTCCCCAGCAGGTTCTGCGCCCCCAGGCTGCCCGTGCCCTTGGGCCCCAGCGCGCCCAGGTCGTGCGCCACGTCAACGAGCAGCGTCGCGCCGAACTCGTGACAGATGGTCTGCAGCTCCTCGATGCGAGGAACGTCCGAGTCCATGGAGAAAAGGCCCTCGGTGACGACGAGGATGCCGTTGGCCGCGTCGCTCGCGCGCAGCTCCTGGAGCTTGCGGCGCATCGCGCGGTTGTTCAGGTGCGGCACGCGGCTCACCTTCTGCGTCGCCGCGTTCGCGCCTTGCTGCAGGCTCGCGTGGGACAGCGCGTCCAGCACCACGTGGTCCTCGGGACGCACCAGCCCGGCGATGGCACCGAAGCCCGCGCCCCACCCCGTCGCGAACAGCGCCACGTACGGCATCTCCAGGTGCTCGGCGAGCGCCTGCTCCAACTTGAGCGACGGCGCCGTGTTCCCCCCGAACATCCCGGAGCCCGCGCTGTGCACGCCGAAGTCACGAATGGCCCTGTGCGCCGCCTCCACCACGGACGGATGCGTGGACAGCGCCAGGTAGTCCTGCGAACCGAAGTTCAAACCCTGCCGCGCAACTCCCGTCTCGCTGCGCACGGCGCACTCGGCCATGGGCGCCCCGTCCAGGCTCCGCGAATACGGCCACAACCCGGTCTGCCGCCGCGACTCCTGCCACTCGAAGAACGCCTCCGTGCGGCCCAGCAAGTCAGGCCCCGTGGGGTTCGTGTAGTTGGCGATGAAATGGGTGAACAGCGGCGAGTCGAGCTGATCGCGGAGATTCATGAACACATCCGAGGGGGAGGGTAAACGACGCTGGAAACAAGACCCGGGGCGTCGCGCTCGGGGGGGTGAGCGCGGCCTCTAATGCCCCTGTAATCTTCCAGTGTCAACAACTCCTCAACACCTGAATATTTCGGATTGTTAGCGCAGACCGACCGTCACACGTAGGGTGAAACCCAGTTGCAGTTCCGACCTGAGTGGTTTCACGTAGGGCACCCGAGCCACCACGTCCCACGGGGGCGAAGGCAGGGGGCCTGATTCAACGCTCCCCTGCCCTGCCTCGGGGTATGGCTATTCGTCGTTCTGCTGGAGCGCCGCGAGGACGTTGAGGTCCTCCAGCGTGGTGGTGTCCTGCGAGGATTGCTTTCCGGCGGCGACGTCGCGCAGCAGGCGGCGCATGATTTTTCCGGAGCGCGTCTTGGGCAGGGCCTCCGCGAAGCGAATCTCATCCGGCCGGGCAATCGCGCCAATCTCCTTGGAGACGTGCTGGGCCAGCTCCTTCTTGAGCTCGGGGGACGGGGCGTGGCCCTGCTTGAGCGTGACGAAGGCCACCAGCGCGGTGCCCTTCAAGTCGTCGGGGCGACCCACCACGGCGGCCTCGGACACACGGGGGTGCGAGACGAGGGCGCTCTCCACCTCGGCGGTGCCCAGGCGGTGGCCCGCCACGTTGACGACATCATCCACGCGGCCCATCAACCAGAAGTAGCCGTCCGCGTCGGTGCGCGCGCCGTCGCCGGTGAAGTACTTGCCGGGCAGCTCGCTGAAGTACGTGCGCACGTAGCGCTCCGGGTCGCCGTACACGGTGCGCAGCATGGAGGGCCACGGCTGGGTGACGAAGAGCAGACCGCCCTGCCCCTTCGGCACCGCGTTGCCCTGACGGTCCAAAATCTCCGCGTGGATGCCGGGCAGGGGCAGCGTGGCGGAGCCCGGCTTGGTGGGCGTGGCCCCGGGCAACGGCGAAATCATGATGGAGCCCGTCTCCGTCTGCCACCAGGTGTCCACGACGGGGCAGCGCCCGCCGCCAATGACCTCGCGGTACCACATCCACGCCTCGGGATTGATGGGCTCCCCCACGCTGCCCAGCAGGCGCAGCGAGGACAGGTCCTTCTTGCGCGGGTGCTCCTCGCCCAGGCGCATGAAGGCGCGGATGGCGGTGGGCGCGGTGTAGAGGATGGTGGCCTTGTAGCGCTCGATGATGTCCCAGAACCGGTCCGGCGCCGGGTGCGTGGGCGCGCCCTCGTAGATGACCGTCGTCGCGCCGTTCATCAGCGGTCCGTAGACGACGTAGCTGTGCCCCGTCACCCAGCCCACGTCGGCGGTGCACCAGTAGACGTCGTCCTCGCGCAAGTCGAACACCCAGCGCGTGGTGAGCGACGCCATGACCGAGTAGCCCGCGGTGGTGTGCAGCACGCCCTTGGGCTTTCCGGTGGAGCCTGAGGTGTAGAGGATGAACAGCGGGTGCTCGCTCTCCACCCACTCCGGCTCGCACGTGTCGGACTGGTCCTTCACCAGCGCGTCCCACGCCAAGAGCTTCGAGTCGTTCAGCGCCAGCGAGTCGCCCGTGCGCCGCAGCACCACCACCTTCTCCACGGTGGTCATGGTCTTCAGCGCGGCTTCCACGTTCTTGAGCAGCGGCACCACCGCGCCCTTGCGCCAGCCGCCGTCCGCGGTGAGCACCACCTTGGCGCCCGCGTCGTTCATGCGCTCCTGGAGTGCTTCCGTGGAGAAGCCGCCGAACACCACCGAGTGCACTGCGCCGATGCGCGCGCACGCCAGCATCGCCACCGCGGCCTCGGGCACCATGGGCAGGTAGATGCCCACGCGGTCGCCCTTCTTGATGCCCAGCGACTTGAGGCCGTTCGCCAGCCGGTTCACCTGCGTGGACAGCTCTCCGTAGGTGATGCTGCGGCGGTCTCCGGGCTCGCCCTCGAAGAGGATGGCCGGCTTGTCGCGGCGCGTGGCGAGGTGCCGGTCCAGGCAGTTGTAGGCCAGATTGGTGCGTCCCTCGACGAACCACCGCGCGTGCGGCGGCTTCCATTCGAGCACCGTCTGGAAGGGCTCCTTCCAGTACAGCTCCTCGCGGGCGCGGTCTCCCCAGTACTTGTCCGGGTTCCTGGCGGCCTCGTCCCACAGGCGCTGGTAGTCCTCCATGCTCTTCAAGAGAGCGCGTTGGGAGAACGCCTGGGGCGGTGGGAAGACGCGGGCCTCGGTCAGGACCGAGACAATCTCTTGGTGCGTTTCAGCCATGGGCTCCTCCACGGAGTGGGCGACAACCCCTCTGTTCTAGGAACCCGCGAGGCCAGGCTCAAGCGCGCTATTCGCAGCGCTTCGCTTCCTTGACGGCTTCAAAACGCATCCACAGCTCGCAGGCGCAGTCCGTCGGACGCTGATCGGTCTGGTAGCGCACCCGCATCACCCCATCGAAGCGCGTCCCGCACTGCGTCGTGGCGTCGATGTGGATGTTGGCCTCGTCGAGCAGACACTCCTGCCCTCGCACCATGGCGGAGGCATTCACGATGGTGCCGTCGATGGAGAAGTCGTCTCCCTCGGCGAGGAAGTAGCCGATGAGCTGCGTGTCGAGCAGCCCGAAGTCCAGGCGGACGACGCGCCCGGTGACCTGGAGGGTGCCGTGGAACTGGTCCTGGTTGGCGGGGTAGAGACCGCACTCGTCGCGGAAGACCTCCACGGGAGTGAACTGGTAGTCACCCGGGTCCTGGTTGAAGGGCAGACAGCCCGACATGGCGCTCACGAGGAGGGCGGGGACAAGCAGGCGGAAGCGTCTCACGGTGGACACGGTGCGCACCATACTCCACGGACGCATCGAGTGCAGTGCGGACGTGACGGTCGGGGTAGACTGGGGGCCATGCCCGAATACCGCAACCCCAAGCCCACCGTGGACTGCATCATCGAGCTTCCCGGCGGACGCATCGTCCTCATCCGCCGCGCGAATCCGCCCATCGGGTGGGCGCTGCCGGGCGGGTTCGTGGACGAGGGTGAGCCGCTGGACGCGGCGGCCATTCGCGAGGTGAAGGAGGAGACGGGGCTCGACGTGAAGCTGGTGGAGCAGTTCTTCACGTACTCGGACCCGAAGAGGGACCCTCGCCAACACACGCTGTCCACGGTGTACATCGGCACCTCGGAGGGCGCTCCCCAGGGCTCGGACGACGCGGCGGAGGCGCGCACCTTCGCGCTGGACGCGCTGCCGTCCGACTTGTGCTTCGACCACGGAACCATCCTCTCCGACTACCTGGCCTACAAGCGGACCGGGCAGCGGCGGAAGCTGTAGGGCGCGGCCTTCCGGGATGCACTACGCGCTCGTCCTGCTCGCCCTTGGGGCGCTGTTGGCCCTGCACGAGTTGGGGCACCTCGTCGCCGCGCGGCTGCTCGGCGTGCGGGTGCCTCGCTTCGTCTTCGGGTTCGGCCCTCCGATGGCGTCCTTCCGGTTGGGAGGGACGCAGTTCGTCGTGGGCGCGGTGCCCCTGGGCGCCACGGTGCATATCCAGGGGATGAATCCGCACCGCGCGGACGCGGCGGAGGCCGTCAGTTTCCGGGCCATGGGGCCGGTGCGGCGCGCGCTCATCATCCTGGCGGGGCCGCTGGCCAACTACCTCTTCGCGTTGGGCGTCCTCTTCGCGCTGTACACGTCGGGCACGCACGTGGTGGTGCCGCTGACGGTGGGCACGGTGCGGCCCGGCTCGGAGGCGGCGCGGGCACAACTGCTTCCGGGAGACCGCATCGACACGGTGGATGGGCAGCCGCTGCGCACCTGGACGGAGTTCGTGGAGAAGGTGGCGGTGGGGGTGGGCCGCACGCTGGAGCTGCGGGTGAATCGGCACGGCGAGACGCGCGTGGTGAGCGTGCGTCCCCGCGCGGATGAGCGGGGCGAGGGCCGCATCGGCGTGAGCCAACAGTACGTCTACCGCTCGCATGCGCCGGGCGAGGCGCTGGGCCATGCGTTCGTCCACACGATGAACCTCGCGTCGGAGGGTGGGACGATGCTCCTGCGGCTGGTGCGAGGTGGCCAGCCGCATGGAGGACCGACGGGGCCCGGCGCGCTGGTGCGGCAGGAGTCGTCGGACGCGGCGTCCTCGGGTGTGGACTCGGTGCTGCGGGCCCTGGTGGCCGCATCGATGGCGTTGGCGTTGCTGACGCTGTTGCCGGTTCCCGGGTTGGATGGTGGGCGGGTGTTGTTGCTGATGATTGAAGTGGCGAGCGGTCGCAAGCTGCCGCCGCGCGTGGAGACCGTGGCGCAGACGGTGGGCTTCCTCGCGATTTCGGTGGCCATCGTCGCGGTGGCGGCGGCCGAGATTCGGGGCGCGCTTCCCGAGCGATTCAGGTGGGGGACGCAGACGGCAGCGGGGACTCCCGCGACACCTGGAACGGGAATGCCCACGGTCGCCGGCTCGACGCCTCCGTCGGGTCCAGGTGGACCGACTGCTCCTCCTGTTGCTGGAGCCAGTGGGCCCGTGGCGCCTGCGACGGGTCCCGTGCCTCCGGCTGTTACCGGTGCAGGTGGCGCGATTGCTCCTGCTGTCGCGGGAGCCGGTGGGATTGTGGCGCCCACTGGTACCGGGGAAGGTGGAGCGATTGCTCCTGCTGTCGCGGGAGCCGGTGGGACGGTGGTGCCTGCCGTTACCGGTGCGGGTGGAGCGATTGCTCCTGCTGTCGCGGGAGCCGGTGGAACTGTGGCGCCTGCTGGTACCGGGACAGGTGGAGCGATTGCTCCCGCTGTCACTGGCAACGGTGGGACTGTGGCGCCTGCTGGTACCGGGACAGGTGGAGCGATTGCGCCTGCTGTCGCTGGAACCGGTGTGACTGCGGCGCCCGCGGGTACCGGGACAGCCGGAACAACTGCACCTGCTATCTCGGGAGCCGGTGGCACTGTGACGCCCGCTGGTACTGGTGCGGGTGGAGCAGGTGCTCCTGCTGTCACTGGAAACGGTGGGCCCGCAGCGCCTGTTGGCACCGGAGCGAGTGGAACGATTCCGCCTGCCGCAGCGGGAAAGAGCGGCTCAGCACCACCTGCTGCAAATGGAAGCAACGGGACTGCGGCACCTGTTGGCACCGGAGCGAGTGGAACGGTTCCGCCTGCCGCCACAGGAACGAGTGGTTCAACACCTCCTGCTGTCGCTGGAACCGGTGGGCCCCTGTCACCTGCTGTCACCGGCACAGGTGGAACGAGCGCGCCGGGTATCGCGGGAACGGGTGGACCGAAGGCGCCTCCTGTCTCGGGAACGGCAGGTCAAGTGCCGCCCACTGGCACTGGAGCAGGTGCACCGAGTGCATCCGCCAGAAACGGGCCGAGCGCCCCCACCACCGCTGTCCCCGTTGGACCCACCGAACCCGCGAAGAACGGGCCGAACACACCGGGCCCCACCTCGCCAGCTGGGCCGAGTACACCCTCGAGGTGATTTGCCCGGGGGAACCCCTGCCCTCCCTTGGTTGTCGGGTAGGCGGGCGGACGTTTCGTGTCCACCGGTGGGCTTCCGCGCCCGATGACGCGGCCGAGAGGCAGCAGGACGCATATGCTTGTACGCGAGATGAGCACCAAGGCGGACGGCGGGCTGTATTTCGAGCTGTACTGGGGCGAGAACCTCGCGGATGCCTGGAGCTACGGGCCCGAGCAGGCGAAGGTGCATGCCGCGCCCGATGAAAAGGCGCCCCTGCCCCTCTACGGCTTCACGCTGCCAGAGGAGCCCTTCCTCATGGCCGAGCGCACCGGACGCGGCTGGCGCATCCACCTGCCGCCCAACGTCCATGTGGAGCACAAGGCACGCGGCGACGCCTTCACCTCCGTCCCAGCCAATCAGCTCGTGAAGGACCAGGGCCGGACCTCCGTGGCCCTCGCGGACGGAATGACGCTGCGGCTGACGGAAGGCCAGCTCTCGCTGCTCGTCCAGGGCTCCGTCGTGAAGGAGCGCGTCGGCCCCCTCCAGTGGAAGGACATGGGCTGGCTGCTCATCGTCGGCCTGCTCTTCCTGAGCCTTCCAGTGGGCTTCCTGCTCGCGGGCCCCACGCCACAACGCGCGGCCGAATCCAACGCACGCGCGCTGCAACTGGCGGCCGACAAGGAAGCCGCGCGTCGCAAGCAGATGGGCCTGGACACGCCCATGCGGCCCATCACCGATGCGGAGCGCTCGCAGCAGCAGACCGATGGAGGCCCGGAGGAGGTCCACATCCCCGCGACCTTCCGCTCGCGCTGAGGCCTCCATGCGCGCGGACGGGCCCGGGCGCCCGCGCGGCCCGAGCCTGAGTCGAGGCCCCCGCCGCTTCGACACTCGAGACAACAGCCACAACAACCTGCTCTACGCTGTGCTCTCGCTGGGCGAATTCCACAACAACCATCACCACCGCGCGGGCCGGGTCCGTCAGCGCGTCGCGTGGTGGGAAGTGGACCTGGTGTACCTCGCGCTTCGCGGGCTCGAACAGTTGGGACTCATCTGGGACCTGTGCGGCGTCACGGCCCCAGTCCGACCCAGACCTCGCCGTCCTCGAAGAACTCCTTCTTCCAGATGGGCACGTCCTGCTTGAGTCGTTCGATGGCGTGCTCGCAGCCCCGGAACGCCTCCTTGCGATGCGGGGCCGCGGCGGCGATGACCACCGCCAGCTCTCCGGGCACCAGCGTGCCCACGCGGTGGACAATCGCCAGCCGCACGCCCGGCCACAGCGCCGTGGCCTCCCCCCCAATCTCCGCCAGCTTCTTCTCCGCCATGGGCGCGTAGGCCTCGTACTCCAGCCGCAGCACGCGACGTCCCTTCGTCTGGTTGCGCACCGAGCCGCTGAACGTCACCAGCCCGCCGTACGCCTCGCCGCCCACCGCCTCCACCACGTCCTCCAACCGCAGCGGACGGTCCACCACCTGGAACAACCCAGGCGAGCCACCCGCCACCGGAGGAATCAACGCGACCTCCGCGCCCTGTCGCACCGGTGCCTCGGCGCTCACGAACTCCTGGTCCACCGCCACCCGCAGGTGCGGCAGCAACGGCTCCAACCCCGGGTGCGCCGTCGCGAGCAACCGGAGCACGTCTCGCACCGTCGCGCCCTCGGGCACGTTGAGCGACTCGCGCGCCCGTCCCGTCCGCTCACGAGCGGCGGCGAAGTACAGCACGGTGACGGCGCCACCCGCGCTCACTGCCAGCCTCGTCCCGTCCGAGCGTCCTCGCGAAGCCGCAGGCTTCCCTTGAGTCGGGCGCCCCCTTCGGCGAGCGAGAAGTCCAGGAAGGCCGAGTCCAGCGGCGTGACACCCTCCATCACCGCCTTGACGAGCGCCTGGGCCGACGCGAGCCGCTCCGCCGACACCCCAGGCACCGACTCCTGCGCCTCCAGGTCCGCGCGCAGTTGGCCCAGGTCCGCCATCACCGACATGTGCCCGGCACCAAACGTCTCGCCCCCGAAGCGCTCGCGCAGCGCGCGCCCCACGTCGCCGCGCGGCCGGCCGTCCAGCGACTCTCCCGCGACGAGCGTGGCCCGCTCCGGACCCACCTTGAGCTGCACCGGATAGCCCCACATCAGGGTCCGGTAGAGCTTGCCTCCCGGGACTTTCTCCGCGCTGAAGCGCAGCGACGTGCCCTGCAGCCGCGCATCGAGCAGCCGCAGCACCGGCTCCGCGGACGTAAGTCCCGCGTCGATCAGCACCGTGCCCTTGGGCTCCGGCCGCTGCTTCTGCACGAAGCTCCGCAGGAACCCGGGCGCATCGAAGTACACCAGCATGGCCACGTCGCCGCGCAGCGCCTTCAGCAGCGCCTCCGCGTCCAGCCCCCGCGCGCGCCAGCGCTCCACGGTGCGCTCCCGGTGCGGTGAGCCCGGAGCACCGAACGCCAGCTTCGCCAGCTCTTCGGGCGGCACGGAAAGCTGCGCGGCCGCCACCGGCCCCAGCGCGCTGTCCGCCAGCAACGCCGACGCGGGAGCATCCGCCCCCTGTAGCAGCGGCCGAGTGGACGACAGGAAGCCATCCAACACCAGCCGCTCCGGCTGCACCGTCAGCGACGCGAAGAACCCGCGAACCGGCCCCGCCTCCTCCGCGTCCTCGGCCCGCTGCAACGCGCCCGAGTACAGGTAGACATTGCCTTCGGCCACCTTCGGCCGCAGCTCCGTCAGCAGCGCGGACTCGGAGAGCCCCTCACCGGACAGCCCCAGCACCGCGCGGCGCGCCACCTCGACATCGCCCACCACCGCCGGCGCCTCCTCCTGAGCCAGCACCTCAACGGGCTCGCCCTCCCCAGGCACCACGTCCTCGTCCGCCGCGTCCGGAATCGCGAGGTACAGATAGCCCCGGTCGACAAACAGCAGCATCGGCTCGCCGGAGTCCAGGGGCGTCACGCGCATGGCGCCATCCTCCGTGGCGGTCACCTGGTGGCCCACCGCCTCCAACTCCTTCGCCACCGCCGCGAGCGCCGCGTCGGGCTCCGTCACGCCCAGCAGCGCCACCACGCCGTCGAACCCGGGCAGCAGGAACAGTCCAAAGCCCTCCTCCGGGTCCACGACACTCGTGCCACTCGTCAGGCTGTTCAGCACGAGCGACACCAGCGGAGCCTCCCGCAGCACCTGCTCGGCCTCATCGGGACCGACGAGCCGCTCGTAGAAGTCCACCAGCGGCTCCACGTTGCCCTGAAGCCTGGGCACCCACAGCAGCGACCGCGCATCCGAGGGCACCGCGCGCAGCAACGGGCGCGGCACCACCGTGAGTCGCACGCTGCCGACCTCCTGGCCCTCATGCAGCGCGCGAACGGTGAACGTGCCCGCGCGGGCGAAGGCATGCGACAGCCGGGAGCCCGTCCGTGAAGGCGTCCCGTCACCGGGCTCCCAGGTGAGGGCCTGCGCCCCCGCCTCGCCCGAGCCCAACTCCACGGGAACGCCCGCCTCCACCGTACGGTCCGCGCCCAGGTCCGCCCGGACGACGCGCCGGCAGCCGGAGGCCCAGGGCCCCACGGCGACCATCAAGAGAAAGTGCGCGACGAACGAGCGGGAGGAGCGCGGAAAAAGCGGCATCCGCCGCTAATAGTCCAGCGCGAGTCCGAACATCCAGCGCCGGCTGGAGAGCACGAAGCCCGGCTTGCCGAAATTGTCCACATCCGCGTAGGTGTACTCGGCGAACAGGTAGCTGTGGTTGATGCCCAGCCCCGAGTCGAAGTCGCGCGCGAAGCGCGGCTGCAGCACGTCCAGCAGGAAGGCCACCCCGCCCGTCGCGCCCCAGCCCCACTTGCCACCGCTGGCGGTGATGCCGTCCGCCGTCTCGGTGTCGCTGCCCTTCGTCACCCACCACGGCGTGTAGATGAGCCCCAGCTTGCCGTACGGCACCAGGGGGACTCCCCACTCGAAGGCCGCGTAGTCGAACTTGTAGAAGAGGTTGAACGCCAGCGGCACCACCTTCAGCGCCGTCTGCTCCGCCGCGTTGCCTCCGCCCGCGAGCTTCGCGGCCGCGTACTTCTCCCCGTAGCCCGCAGACACACCCACGCCCGCGGTGCCGATGCCCTGGTAGAAGTAGCGCTGCAGCTCCAACTCGACGAGCAACAGCGATGCGTCACCGAACGTGTCCTCGTAGGGCGTATTCCCGTTGAGCGCCTTCTCGTCATCCAAGAGCGGCTTGTAGCCGCCCACCCGGATGATGATGCCGCCGCTGCGCGACGACTCCATCTGCTCGGTCGAAACCACTCCGACGTCCTGCGCCCACGCCGGCAGCGCGGCAACCATCATGGCCACACTCACGGCCCATGCCCGACTCATGACAGCTTCCTCCTCGACGTCATCCAGAACCCCAGGGCCGCCACCACGGCGCCCAGCGCGAGGCCACCCCCGCCCGCCCCACACCCGCCCGTCTCCGCACCACCCGCCGCGTGATACGCCGCGAAGAAACCATCGCTCGGAATCGGCGAGCCAGTCGCCAGAGGCGACGCCGGGCTCTGATTGCCCGCCTTGTCGAAGGCGAAGGCACGCACGCCGTACTCCTTGTCGTTCTCCAGCTCATCCATCCGGAACACCGTGTTGTCGGACGTCTGCGTCTTCGAGCGCACCACCTCGCCCGCGGTGGCCGTCCCGCCATCCCCATCCCCTGGCACCAGCTCCACCACCTCCACCAGCATGCTCGTCGTGTCGCTGGGCACCGTCACGCTGACACTCAGCGCGCTGTCCAGGCCCGTCACGCCCGGCAGTGCCGGCGCCAGGGGAGAGGTCGGGTCCAGGATGAAGTTGACGCTCGGCGAGCCCACGCTGGAGGTCGTACTGTCGCAGGCCCCAAGCGAGTCCTGCTTCTCCACCGTCGCACAGAGCCTGTAGGTCTTGTCCGCCGTCTGGGTTTCACACGTGAGGCCACCCGCGGCGAGCGCATCACTCATGCGCAGCTCGAGCGTGCCGGACGTAGTGGCGGTGTTCCCCTCGGCGATTTCCAAGATTTCCTTGTCCCCCTCGCCCGGTTCCCCCGAACAGTTGCCGTCCGACAACCAGAAGACGAGCGGACTGCAAGCGAGGGTCCCCGTCCGCGACCAGGAGACGGACCTGCGATCGGCGCAGTTGGCCTTGGAGACGACGATGTCGTTGTCGACGATGACCGAGCCGGAGAACGTCACGGTCTGCCCCAGGGCGGTCGACGCGAAGAGCAGGAGCACGGCGAATGTGAGGCGCATGGGTAGCCGGAAGCTAGCAAGCGGGAGGCCACGTTGAAATCGTTCCCGCAGGCCTACTTCTGGCCCTCGCGGGCCGCTCCGGCGAGCCAAACAGGCAGGGCGGCCGCGGCCGGCGTGCCAATTTGTCAGACGGGGCGTTCAGCCAGCTTCAGGCCGGCCTCCACCAGGTTGAGGGCGGCGCCCCGGGTGGCGTTGTCCACGGCGGCGAAGAGCGTCACCCACTCGGGGGCCTGGGGGAAGGCGCGCACCCGGCCCACGTGCACCGTGGGGTCCGACGTGACGAGCATGGGCATGGGGTAGATGCGCTCACCGGGGGTGTCCAGCACCTTGAGGGCGGGTGACGTCTTCAGGGCCGCGCGCACCTGCTCCACCGGGCCCGCCTTCTTCAGCTGCACGTTGAGGGTGAGGCCGTGGCCGTAGAAGCTGGGCACCTGCACTGCGGTGCCGGCGAGCACGGGCGCGTCGCCCCGCGTCGCGAACAGCCGCGCGGCCTCCAGCGTCCAGCCGCCCTCCTCCTCCGTCCACGGGGAGCCCACCATGAAGCCGCCCACCTGGGGCACCAGGTTGAAGCCCACCCGGTGCGGGAAGGCGCTCGGGTCCGGCTCGCGCCCGGACATCAAATCCGCGGTCTGCTTCTCCAGCTCCGCCACGCCGCGCACGCCAGCGCTGGACACGCTCATCATCGCCGTCACCTGCGCGCGCACCACGCCGAAGGCCCGGCGCAGGGGCTCCATCACATGCACCGACGCCGTCGTCACCGCGCTCGGCAGGCACACCAGGCGCCCCTTCATCGTCGCGCCCAAGAGCTCCGTGTTGAAGCCCGGCAGCACCAGCGGGACGTTGCCGTCGGACCGGAAGGCGGAGCTGACATCCACCACCCACGCGCCCGCGGCCTGAGCGGCCGGAGCCAGCGTGCGAGACGCCTCCGCGGGCGTGGCCAGCAACACCAGCCCCATGCCCTTGAAGGCCTCCGGAACGGCGCGCTCCACCTCCAGCGAATCCTCGCCGTACTCCACCTCCAGCCCCTTCGAGCGCTCGGAGCCGAAGGCGCGCACCTGCTCCGCGGGCACGTCGCGCGCGTACAGCGCGGCCAACACCTCACGGCCCACCACACCCGTGGCGCCCACCACGGCAATCTTGAGATTCTCGTTCATCGCGCGTCCTTTGCATCGCCCGAGCGCGTGAGCGCTGGACGCTTCAGTCGTCCTTCAACCGCGCCGTGGGCGCAGGCCCCGGCAGCGGAGGGAACTTGGGGTTTCGCTCCGGCTCGGAGGCCCGCACGTAGTGCGGCTCCATGGCGAAGAGGGCCTCGAGCGAAAACGTCTCCGGCATGCGTGCCAGCCGCGTCAGCTCCACCGCCGAGGGAAAGTCCGGCCCCGTCAGGAGCCGCTCCGCCGCCACGCCGTGCGACACCAGCGCCGCGCGGTAGTCCACCAGCGCCGGCCCCAGCGCCACCGCCCGCGGCTCCGCGGCCATGCGCGCGGCCACGTCCTTGGGCGACATGGCCGTCTCCGGCTCCAGCGCCTCCACCGTCGCGCCGCGCCGAACATACGCGCCCAGGTACAGGTCGTCCTTGCGCGCCACGGCCAGGCAGTAGAGCGGCACGTCCTCCGGGCCCTCCAGCGCCACGGCCGCCAACGAGGACGCGCCCGCGACCTTGAGGTTCGCCGCGTACGCCAGCGACTTCACCGTGGCCAGGCCGATGCGCAGCCCCGTGAAGGAGCCCGGGCCCAGGCCCACGATGAGGCCCTCCAAATCCGCCAGCTTGACGCCATGGCGGTCCAGCAGCTCACCGACGACACCGGGCAGCGCCTCGCTCTGCTTCACGGGAGGACGCACCACGGAGTGCTCCACCGCGCGCACGGCCCCCTCCGGCCCGCGCTCCACCAGGGCGAGCGACATCGTCAGCGTGGAGGTGTCCAGCGAGAGGAACATGGGCGCTCCCTACACCGGCGCGGCCCACATTGCGCGGGGAATCTCCGACACGGCGTCCTTGCAGCGGTACAGCCGCACGCGCACCACGCCCTTGTCCAGCATGCCCAGCTTGGAGGCGGCGGCCTTCGAGACGTCGATGATGCGTCCATCCACGTACGGCCCCCGGTCATTCACGCGCACCTGCACGGCGCGGCCGTTCTCCATGTTCACCACGCGCAGGCACGCGCCAAAGCGCTCCTTGCGGTGCGCGGCGGTGAGCTCGTTCTGGTTGAAGCGCTCCCCGCTCGCGGTGGGACGGCCGTGCAGCCCCGGGCCGTAGAACGAGGCCAGCCCCTCGCCCACGTAGGAGCGAGGCATCTGCTCGCGCTTCGTCACCCGGGGCGAGGACGGCTCCGGGCTGGAGTCCTCACGCGAGTCCGGCTTCGCCGCGCGCGATGCGCACCCGGTGGAGATGCCCAGCGCCAGCAAGATGACGAAGGTGCTCGCGCGCATGGGACCTCTAGCGGGTGATGTCGTTGGTGAAGACCAGGAGCATCAGCAGGATGAGCAGCGCCAGGCCCACCATGTTGGCGGCCTCGCGCACGCGCACGGGGATGGGGCGACGGCGGATGCCCTCCCACGCGGCGGACAGCAGCGCGAAGCCATCCAGCACGGGGATGGGCAGCAGGTTCATCACGCCCAGGTTGATGGAGATGATGGCCATCAGGTTGAGGAAGGAGTCGAGCCCCTGCTCGGCGCTCCGGGCCGCCAGCTGGTACATCATGATGGGGCCGCCCACCGTGCTCAGCGGCACGTCGCGGGTGACCAGCCCCCCGAGCACCTTCACCATCTGCCCCACGATTTTCGGCACCACGATGGCCGCCTGCTTCAGCGCCGCGGCCGGGCCCAGGTGCACCGTCACCTCGTCCGCCCGGGCCACGTCCGCGTCCACGAGCGTCCACCCGCGCGCGCCCAGGGAGAGCTTCGTGAGCTGCTGCCCCATGCCGTCCTCCGCCATCAGCGGGGCCTGCGAGAGCTTCTCGGTGTGCTCGCCGTCCGTGCTCCGCCACGTCAGCGTGAAGGGCTTCGCCTCCGCCCCGCTGAGCTTCACCTCCAGCATCCGGAAGGATGGGAGCACCTCGCCGTCCAGCGAGACGATGCGGTCACCCTGCTTGAGCCCGGCCTTCTCCGCCGCGCTGCCGGGCACCACCGTCGCGACATATTGGTCCGCCGGCTCCGCGCCCAGCGCCGCCAGGCCCGCACCGGGCTGACGGGGCACCGTCACCTCCGCCACGCGGGCCACCTGACCCTGCACCACACCCGCCGCCACGGTGTCCATGCGCCGCACGACGACCTTGAGCGGCTCCCCTTCCGGGCGCCGGCCCAACTCCTGGTACAGCCGCGCCTCGTCCGGAACGTTCGTCCCGTTGACGCTCAGCACGCGGTCGAACGTCCGCAGGCCCGCGGCCTCCGCCACGGACCCCGGAGGCACGCCCACCAGGGGCGGCTTGGCCAGCGGCAGCACGCCGATGAGGCCCCGCTCCACCGTGTCGATGGGCGACGTCTCCGTGTTCTTGATGGGCTTCACCGTCAACGTCACCGGCTGGCCATCGCGCTCCACGACGATGGGAATCGGCCGCTCGAAGCGCCCGACGAAGGTGTCCCGCATGTCGTCGAAGGTGCGCACCGACTCGCCCTCCACGGACAGCACCCGGTCTCCAGGGCGCATGCCGGCGGCGGCGGCGGGCATTCCGGGCTCCACGTACCCCACCAGGGTGGACGTGGCCTGGTGCGGGCCGAGGAACACGAAGAAATAGACGATGACGGGAAAGATGAGGTTGAAGGCCGGCCCCGCCAGGACGATGAGGCCGCGCTTCCAGGGGGGCTGCGCCAGGAAGCCGCGCCTGGCTTCCTCGGGGCTCAGTTCTTCATGGGGCAGGTCGCCCGCCATCTTCACGAAGCCGCCCAGGGGCAGGATGGCGATTTGATACTCCGTCTCGCCCTTCACGAAGCCGATGAGCTTGGGCCCGAAGCCGATGGAGAACTTGAGGACCTTCACCCCGCAGGCTTTCGCCACGAGGAAATGGCCAAGCTCGTGCACTGTCACGAGCACGCCAAGCAGGAGGATGAAGAACCCCAGGTTCTGAAGTGAGGGCATGGCGGCAACAGTAATCGTGAGCCCCCGGACGGACAACGCACATCCGGGCCCGCCAGCCAGGCGGGCGAGCGAAATCTCACGATTCTACGGAAGCAGGCCGCGCACGAACTGCACGTAGACGAACACCAGGGGGGCGTTGAAGAGCAAAGCGTCGATGCGGTCCAGCACCCCACCGTGCCCGGGGATGAGGAAACCCGAGTCCTTCACCCCGTACGCGCGCTTCAGCATGGACTCGCACAAGTCACCCACGGGACCCAACAGGCCGCCGGCGATGCCCAGCAGCACGCAGTCCCACACGGTGAACACGGGGAAGAAGAAGCCCCGGGCGATGAACATGCCGCCCACCGAGCCGAGCATGCCGCCGAAGAAGCCCTCCCACGTCTTGTTGGGGCTCACCTCGGGGTACAGCTTGTGGCGCCCCAGGAAGCGGCCGAAGAAGTACGCGGCGGTGTCGTTGGCCCACGTAATCGTCAGCGCGCAGATGACCCACGCCAGCCCATGGTCCGGCAGCAGCCGCAGCGCGGACAGGGCGGTGAGGCCCACGGCGCCGTACAGGAAGCCGTTGACCAGGTGCGCCGTGCGCGTGGGGGCCTCCGCGAGCGGGCCCTTGAACAGGTGGAATATCCACGCGAAGAACGAGAAGACGACGGTGAGCCAGAAGGCCGTCTCTCCCGTGCGCGCCGCGTCCTTGAGCGGCAGGAACGGCATCACCGCGGCGAAGGCCATGCCCACCCAGGCGGCCGCGTTCAGCCGCTTCTGGACGATGAGATAGTACTCCCCCACGCACGCGGCGGCGGCGAGGCCCAACAGGCCCGCGCTCCACACGCCGCCGAGGAAGAGCAGCAACACCACGAGCGGCAGGAGCGTCAGCGCCGTCACGATGCGCACGACGAGGTTCTTGTTCTTGTCGTTCACGCCTTGGCCCGCTGGGGGGTGTCCTCCCGCTTGACTTGGGCGGAAGTGAGACCGAAGCGCCGCTCTCGCTGCTGGTACTGAGACACGCAGCGGAGAAACTCATCGGTGCGGAAGTCCGGCCAGAGGGCGTCGGTGAAGCACAGTTCCGCGTACGCCATCTGCCAGAGCAGGAAGTTGGACACGCGCTGCTCGCCGCTGGTGCGCACCACCAGGTCCAGCGGGGGCAGCCCGTTCGTCCACAGGAAGGACTCGAAGTCGGCCTCTTCCACCCGGCCCGCCAACAGCTCGCCCCGGGAGATGGCCTCCGCCATCCGACTGGCGGCGTGGAGGATTTCCTCCCGGCCGCCGTAGGACAGCGCCAGCGACAGCACCATGCCGGTGTTGTGCGCCGAGTCGGCGATGAGCCGGTCCAACGGCTCCCGCACGAAGCGGGGCAGGCGCCCCACGTCACCCACCGCGTTCAGGCGGATGCCGTTGTCGAGGATTTCGGCCCGCTCGCGCTCCAGGTAGTCGCGCAAGAGGTCCATCAGCCCGGCGACCTCCTCCGCGGGGCGGGCCCAGTTCTGTGAGGAAAAGGCGTAGAGGGTCAGGGCCTGGATGCCCACGCGGCGGGCGGTGCGGGTCACCTCCCGCACACTGGAGCTCCCTTCGCGGTGGCCCTCAAGTCGGTCCAGACCCCGCGACTCCGCCCACCGACCGTTGCCATCCATGATGATGCCCACGTGGCGCGGCACGGGCCGGGCCTTGACCTGATTTTCGAGGGCGGAAACCACTAGGGGGCGTTCCATTCGAGCCGCGCACCCTACCGGCGCAGAGGGGCCACGTCCACGAGCGCGTGGCCCAACCGTCGCCCGAGGCCCCTGGTCGGTCGCCCGCTCGGTGCGAGCGGCCCAGGACTCCCAGACCATGTAGGCCCGGGTGGGCCCGGCCCGGGTGCGGGCGGAAGGACGGATTCAGTCGACGGGCCAGTTGGGGCGGGCAATCTCGATGGGGCTGTTGTGCCAGGACGCGTAGGCGGTGGCGTCGGCGACGCGGTAGGGCGTGCGGTAGGTGCGCTCGAAGTACTCGTCCCAGTGGGGCTGGGAGCCGTCCAGGTCGGTGAAGCCGTACTCGCGGGCCAGGGCCCAGGAGCTGTGGACGGTGCCGGCCTTGGTGGCGACGTTCGGGTCCGCGGCGAGCGCGGCGACGGCGCGGCCGACGTAGGACGGTGACTCGGAGGCGATGAAGTCCGGCTCCACTTTCGCGCCGTCGCGCCAGTTGGCCTCGGTGACGCCGAAGCCCTCCAGCATCTCCTCGGAGCGCAGGAAGCCGGGCGTCACGGCGAGCGCGGTGACGCGGGTGCGACGCAAATCTCGCGACATGGCGAACGCGAGCCGGATGACGCTCATCTTCGCGACGTCGTAGATGACGCTGCCTCGGTAGCCGAAGTGGTCGCCGTCGGTGATTTCGACGACGAGGCCCCGCTCCTGCCCGAGCATGAGCGGAACAGCGTGGCGGCTGGTGAGGATGTGGGTGAGCACGGCGCGCTCCAACACGGTGCGCGCGTGCTCGGGAGATTGCTTCCAGAAGGGAACGCCGAGCTCGGAGATGGCGTCGCAGCCCCAGATGTCATTCACCAGGATGTCGAGCCGCCCCTGCTCCTTCTGGATGCGCGCGCAGAGGGCGGCGACCTCCTCCGTGACGGTGTGGTCGCATCGGACGGCGATGCCGTGGCCCCCCAGCGCGGTGACCTGCTCCGCGGTCTCCTCGAGGACCTCCGGGCGCTTGGAGCCAGAGGCGGGACGGCCGCGCACGCTGCGGCCCGTGCAGTACACGGTGGCGCCGGCCTCGCCGAGCCGGGTCGCGATGCCCCTGCCCGCGCCCCGCGTGGCTCCCGCGACCAGGGCGATGCGTCCTTCGAGTGGCTTCTTCATGGTGTCTCTCCTCGGACCGGCGGAGGTGGGGTGCGGATGGCCGGTGATGGGAACACCTTACGGAGGCAATCATGACATCCCCTGTCATGATGGCCCGCGTACAGTGCGCGGTGGGATTTCCGACATGCGTGCCGACCGACTCGTCAGCCTGATGATGTTGTTGCAGACCCGTCCGAAGCGGACGGCGGGAGAGCTCGCGCGCGAACTCCAGGTCTCCGAGCGCACCATCCACCGGGACCTCGACGCGCTGTCTGCTTCGGGCGTGCCGGTGTACGCGACGCGCGGGTCCGCGGGAGGCGTCGCGCTGCTCGATGGGTGGAAGACGCAGCTCACGGGGCTGACGCGCACGGAGCTGCAAGCGCTGGCGGCGATGAGCGCCACACCGGGGGGACTGAGCGACCTGGGCCTGTCCGCGCCCCTGAGCAGCGGGTTGGTGAAGCTGGCGGCGGCGCTGCCCGTGTTGCAGCAGCCCGCGATGGAGTACGCACGGCAGCGGCTGCACGTGGATGCCTCCGGCTGGTTCACGGAGCGGGAGTCGGTGCCCCACCTGGAGGTGCTGCGCGAGGCGGCGTGGCAGAACCGGAAGGTTTCGCTGACGTACCGGGACTTCGATGGGAAGCAGAGCCGGCGCACGGTGGACCCGTATGCGCTCGTGCTCAAGGCGGACCGCTGGTACCTGGTCGCCGGGACGGAGAAGGGCCCGCGTGTGTACCGGGGCTCGCGCATCGAAGGTGTCCGGCAGCGGGGAGAGTCCTTCGAGCGGCCCGCGCGCTTCGATTTGCCCTCGTTCTGGCGGGAGTGGTGCGCGCGCTTCGCGGAAAAGGGAGCGCGGTACGAGGTGACGCTGCGGCTGACGGCGGACGCGGAGGCGACCTTGCGCCGGATTCGTCCGTCCACGGAGGCGCCACGATTCGACTCAGGGCAGGTGGCGGACGGCCGAAAGACTGTCGTCGTGGACTTCGAGCGGGAGGCCATCGCGCTGGGCCAGCTCTGTGAGGTGGGCGGTGGCTTCGAGGTGGTGGAGCCCGCGTCACTGCGAACCCGAATGATTGCCCTGGCGACAGGGCTTCTCGCGGCGCATCCGGACACATCGACAGACGCGCCTGCAATACCCCGCCCGCGGCCTTCGTAAGGCCTTGCGTCGACCCGGCCCTCTCGCCGGAAGTCATGCTAGCGTGGCCATGCATGGATAAGTCCGCATTCCAGAGATTCATCAGGGTCCTCCCACCATTGATGAGCCTCACCCTGGCCCTCGCGGGAGCGGCCTCGGCGCAGCCGGTCGTCTCGCGGGCGACGCGGATTGCGACAGCGCCTGATGCCTTTCAGGAGCGCCTGCGTGACGCGGCACGACTGTACGAGGAACTGGAGTACGAACAGGCATTGCTCGCGCTCTCGGATGCCAAGGCCCTGGCGAGGACCGAGGATGAGCGAGCCGACGCGTTGCTCTATGAAGGTCTGGTGCTGGCGGACCTCGGCCAGCGACAGAAGTCCCTCGTCGCCTTCCGGCAGGGATTGACGCTGCGTCCCCTGGCGTCGCTTCCCGTGAAGGTGTCCCCCAAGGTGCAACGGGACTTCGAGAACGTGCGCCGGGAAGTGTCGCGGGACCTTGCGCGGAATGCGCCCCCGAACGCGGGCAGCACCGGTGCCACCGCCATGCCGGAGCCGAAGGTGCCCCACTCGGACAACCTGGAGCGTCCCATCCAGGAAGTCCCCGAGGTCGCGCTGGTTCCAGTCCACCCGGAGGAGGAGGCCGCGGAGTTGCGAATGGCGCCTCCGAACGGAGCGCTGTCCAGGCTCCGTCCCATCTCGATGGTCCTCGCGGGGGCCGGGCTCGCGGCGGGCGGAGTCGGGAGCTACTTCGGACTTCGCTCCCGGGGGAACATCCAGAATGCCCGCGAGGCCACGCAGGTCGACGCACAGCGAGGGCATCTGGACTCGGCCCGGGGACAGGCACTCGCCGCGAATGTCCTGTTCGGCGTCGCGGTCACCTCGGTCGCGGGGGCGGTCATCACCTACTTCACCGGCTCCGAGCCCGAGAACGAGGAGGTGCATCCATGATGCGCCCTGCCCTCTTGTGCCTGCTGTTCGCCACGGCCTGCACAGTGCCAGACCTGGATGAGCTGTATCCGGACTGCGACGGCCATCTTGACCTCGAGACCGCTTTCGACGGTCAACCGGCCAATGCGGTGCTCGGCGGTGGCACCGCATGTCGAAGCATCCACCTCACGGTAGCCCTCGTGGAATTCAGCCCTCGCTGCGTGCTCGTCCGTGCCCGGGACGCGGGCAGCGGGAAGGAGGTCTCACAAACCTTCAGGGACGTCCTGATCGGCGCAGGGCCCGGCTTCAATCTTCGAGTCGTCGTCTCTCCACCCAAAGGTTGGGGACCCACCGTGGAAGTGGAGGCAAGAGCCTTCGAGCAGAGCTGCGAGGGAGTCGCGGTGGGGATCAACCTCGCGAGCGTCACGGTGGCCAACAACAGGGGGGTCCCCGCCACGCTCCGCATCGAGGCCCAGGACGCGGATCGGGATGGCTATGTCAGTCGCGTCAACGGCGGAACGGATTGCCAGGATGACCAGAGTGACATCAACCCCGGCGCGGCGGAGCGGTGCAACGCGCAGGACGACAACTGCGACGGAATCAACGATGAGGCGCACTTCAACCTGGGAGGTCAGTGCACGCTCAGCGCGGGGTGCCAGGGTGTCTACCGCTGCGACGTGACGGACCAACGCCTCTCCTGCGACAGTCCCTCCGCGCGGTTGGCCTACCTGGACCAGGACCGAGATGGACATGGACAGAAGGGAGTCACCCCGACGACCTTCTGTGACGTGGTGCCAGCCGGCTACGTCACCGCCCCCCCGGATGACTGTGATGACACGAACGCCAGCATCTATCCGGGCGCTCTGGAGCGCTGCGACGGAGTCGACAACGACTGCGATGCAATCCTCGACGAGGGTTTCCCCGGGCTCGGCTCGACGTGCACGGATTCTGCGACGCAGTGCACGGGACAACTCCAATGCGACACAAGTGGCACCACTCTCGTCTGCGGGGCCACGCAGTCCGTCCCGGCCTGGTACCTGGACGAGGATGGCGACGGCTCTGGCCAGACCTCCGGAGCCATCCGCTCCTGCGTGCACCCCGCGGGCGACTACGTCAGCAACACCGGCGACTGCGACGATGGGAACCCCCTCACCCATCCTGGCGCGCCGGAGCTGTGTGACGACCTGGACAACGACTGCGACGGTCAGAAGGAAGGCCCGACCCAGTGCCCGGGAGGACTCACTCCCACCTGGGCCGGGCAGACGGTGGCCTCCACCAGCCAGACATGGATCTCCGCCTCCTCCTGGACTCGCGGCGGGGTCTGGGTGGGCGGCGACGAGAACTTTCGAGCAAGGCTGACCCCCGGGCAGGTGACGTTCACGGTCCTCTCCGACTTTGGCTGCGGCATGACGGACGCCGCGTGGACCAGCGTCTGGGCGGACCCGACCACCGGTCGCGCGTGGCTCGGCTCCGTCGACGGGAGGAAGGCCCGCCAGGACTCCTCGGCGTCGAATTGCGTCCAGGTCCAGAACGACAACCTGTGGGTCCACGGCCTGGTGGGAGTGCGGAACAACAACGTGCTCACGCTCTATGGAGCGACCGACAGCCTGGCCTCGGACGAGGGCGCGGCCTTCACCTGGAACGGCACCGGAACACCGACCTACAACCCCATCAACAACAACTTTCACTATGTCTACGACGTGCATGGAGCGACGGCGGACACCGTCTTCATCGTGGGAGGCCCCGCGACGGACGCGCGTATCTATCGCTACAACCGAAGTTCCGGCGAGTGGGATACCGAGGCCGTCGAGGACGTCGCACCCGACCTCGACACGCTCCGGGGTGTCTGGGTGGCGAACGCCAGGCTGGCCTTCGCGGTGGGAGACACAGGCACCGTCCTGCGGTGGCACCTGGGTCAGTGGACCCGGCTGTCCTTTCCCACCACGCACGACCTGACCTCGGTCATCGCCTTTGGCGCGGGGTCCGCCTATGCGACCTGCAAGAGCGGACACGTCTACCGTTACAATGGGCAGACCTGGCAGCAGGTCCATTCCACGGGAGGCATCCGCCTCAATGACATCACGGGCACCGGCCCCGACGACCTCTGGGTCGTGGGCACCAGTGGCCGCATCCTCCACTGGCCCGCATGGCCTTGAGTGCGGCCCCGGGTTGTGAATGAGCCCGGGCGCTCGGCGCGGACTGGTCAGTAGGAGACAGGCACGAGAACGCCCGCGGCCACCACCGTGAGCACGAACAGGAGCGGCGTGGACACGATGATCCACAGCTTGTGATTCTCCAGCTTGTGCCCGAAGAACAGCCAGAGCAGCCCGGAGGCGGGAATCATCGAGGCCGCGGGGAAGGCAAACACCCCCCACTCCGGGCCGCCACTGACGCCGCGACTTTCAAGCTCGATCGCGCGGAGGAAGAACACGAGCAGCAAAGCCCCGCTGCCGCCAACCAGCCCGTAAAGCCATTTCTCTGCAAGGTGCATGGGCTCAAAGCCTACAATTTCATTCCGACACCGCGCATCCGCCCAGGCCACTTTCAGGCCACGGGCAAGACGCGCCTACTCCGTGTGGAAGTTGTGCTTGAAGATGTTCTTCTGCCTCGCCTTCACCTCGTATGTGAATGTCTCGTCCTTGCCCAGCGCGGTATTGATGAGCCGGATGGTGTGCTTGCCTTCGGGCAGCGAGATGGGGTCCACCGGCGTCTGCCCGAGGCTGTCTCCGTCCACCACGACCGTCGCATAGGGGCGGATGCGGAACTCCAATATGCCCGTGGCCACGACCTTCGCGCGCGGGCGCGGTGGCGGCGCGGCCTTCGCGACAGGTTTCACCTCGGGCAACACGGGTACTGGCGCGGCGGAAGTGCCGCCAGCAGCGGACACGACAGCCGGCGGCGCTTTCTCCACGGGCGTCGCGGTCACCCCCTTCGGTGACGGTACCGGCGCGGTGGGCGGAGGCTCCGCCTTCATCACCGCCACTTGCGGCGCCTGTCCCGCCGGCGGGGCATCCCCGCCCGCGACCCGCTCCTGCGCGGTGGAAGGCTTGGGCGGCTCCACCGTCGACGGACGCTTCGCCTCCGGCCTCTTCCCCAAGGGAAGAGGAGGAGGCACCACGACAATGGGTTGCTCGCCCCGAGTGGCCACCACCGCCACGCCGCCGAGCACGAGCACCGCTCCACCCACGAGCACGGCGAGGAGTCCCGTCGAGGCCTTGCTCGCCTTGGGGGCACGCACCTGCGCGCCCGTGGAGATGGCGTCCTCGTCCGCCCCGCCGCCATTCGTCGGGACGCGCTCCTCCGCATCCCGCTCGGACTCCCCCGACGGCCCCGCGGGCGCTGTCACCGCGGCGATGCCCGAAGCGTTCCAGCCCTCACCCGCGCTTCGAGCCTCGGAGGCCACCCCACCCTGCGCCGGCAGCATCGGACGGGAGGCCGGCTTGCGTCGCGCCCCCGCCGCCTTCGCCGCACGCTCCGGAGCGTCCGAGCCCTTGCCGCCCTCATTCGAGACGGGCTGCGGACGTCCCTCCGCAATCATCCCCCGCACCGACAGCGGCATGGGCGTCGTGGGAGACGTCGAGTCCACGGGCGGAGGCGGAGGCCCCTTCGCCTCTGGAGGCGCCGCCATGGACTTCGGCGTGCTCCCGGGCTTCGCGGGCGTCGCACCTCCCATCGCCGCGGGCGAGGCCACCACCGGCCCCGACATACCCTCCGCCACCAGCTTCGCCACGAACTGCGCGAGCTGGTACGCCCCCACGGACTCACCCGACGACAGCAGGTAGCGCTCCAGGTCCGCCTGGAGCGCGCGGCAGTCCGCGTAGCGGGTGTCCCGCTCCTTCGCGAGCGCCAGGTCCAGAATCTTCTGGAGCGCCACCGGCACATCCGGCCGGCGCTCCACCACGGGGATGAACGGCTCGAACAGGATGGCCTGCATCGTGCTCGCCTCGGTCGTCGCGTCGAAGGGACGCTTGCCCGTCAGGAGCTCGTACAGCACCACCCCCAGCGCGTACACGTCCACCCGCCGGTCCAGCGGCTTCGTCCGGAGCTGCTCCGGTGGCATGTACGCCACCTTCCCCTTCACCACGCCCGTCTGCGTGCGGTGCCCCTGCCCCGCGACTTTCGCCACGCCGAAGTCCACCACCTTCACCGCGCCCTGCCGCGACACCAGGATGTTGTCCGGACTCACGTCGCGGTGGATGAGCCCCAGGGGCTCTCCAGTCGCCGGATCACAGAAGTCGTGCGCGAAGGACAGGCCCTCCGCCGCGAGCGACACCAGCTTCGCGCACATCATCGGCGGCAGGGGCTGCTCCGCCGCGCGCTTCACCAGCCGCCGCAGCGTGGGCCCGTCGATGAACTCCATCGCCAGGAAGTAGCTGCCGTCCGCCTCGCCGAAGTCGAAAATCTGGACGATGTTCGGGTGCTCCAGCTGCGCGGCCAGCCGCGCCTCCCCCAGGAACATCTCCACGAACGCTGGGTCCTCCGCCAGGTGCGGGAGGATCCGCTTCAGGACGAGCGTCTTCTCGAAGCCCATGGGGCCCGCGGCCTTGGCGAGGAAGACCTCCGCCATGCCCCCCGAGGCAAGCTTCCGGACGAGTTGATACTTCCCGACTTGCATTTGATGAAGGGTTCTCCCAGGTTTCCCTGGAAAAGTGAAATGCCTGCCCGAGTGTTCTGCCCAGGACCGTGCAACCAGGCATCATCAAGTTTGACCGTGACGCGACGCCGTCCGTAGGATCCGCGCACGCATGCCCCCGAAGGTCATCGGTCCCTACCGCGTCCTGGAGACGCTCGGCAGCGGCGGGGCCGGCACCGTGTACCGGGCCCTGGACCGCCGCAGCAACGACGAAGTCGCGCTCAAGCTGCTGTCGGCCGGCCCCGCGCTGGACGAACGGGCGGCGCGACGACTCGCGCGCGAATTCGAGACGCTGGCGGACCTGTCCCATCCCAACGTGGTGAAGGTCTTCGAGGCGGGGGTCCATCAGGGCTGGCCCTACCTGGCCATGGAGCTGATTGAAGGGCTCACGCTGCGCCACTACCTGGACATCCGAGGGGACGACCTGCTGTCGCCCATCAGCGGCACCACGCCGCGCGGCCTGTTGACGGTGCGGCGCACCGCGGACGAGGACTTCGGCCCTGGCAGCGACAGCATCTCCAACGCCGACGCCGCGGGTGACGCCCGCCCCGCGGCGGAGGGGCTCTTCAGCATGGACGCCTTCAACGAGGAGCCTCCCAGCGAGGACCTGGACCCCTACGGCGCGGGGGAAGGCGAAGACGAGCTGGCCTCGGGCTCCGGCTCGGATGACTCGATGGAGGGCTTCGACCTGCCCCCGCCCGCGGCTCGCAAGCCGGTGGACGACGGCCGGGCGCCGCGCGAGGAGGACCTCAACCGTCCCGAGCGCATGGGGCGGCTGAAGGACACCATGCTCCAACTGTGCGAGGCGCTGGCCTACATCCACGGGCATGGGCTGGTGCACCGGGACTTGAAGCCGTCCAACGTCATGGTGGACGAGGACCGGCAGGTGCGGCTGATGGACTTCGGGCTGGCCAAGTTCCTCGCGGACGACGTGGCGATTACCGAGGCGGGCAAGCTGGTGGGCACGTACCGCTACATGGCGCCCGAGCAGATTCTCGGGGAGCCGTTGGATGGGCGCTCGGACCTGTACAGTCTGGGCGTCATCCTCTATGAGCTGCTCAGCGGGCGGCCCCCCTTCGATGCGAAGACGCCGCACGAGCTGTGGCGGCAGGTGCTGGAGACGGAGCCTCCGCCGGTGCTGGCGCTGAACCTTCATGGGGACCCGCAGTTCGCACGCGTGGCCCACCGCCTCATCCGCAAGGAGCCGGACGACCGGTTCCAGACGGCCGAGGAAGTCTACGAGGCTCTTTCCGAGTGAATCCCTCCAAGCTGCACACCTTCACCGTGGACGCCGACAAGGCGGGCCAGCGGGTGGACCTCTTCGTGGGCGAGGCGCTGGGCCTGTCGCGCGCGCGCCTCAAGCGACTCTTCGATGCGGGCGCGGTGAAGGTGAACCACCGGGCGGCGAAGAAGGGCCTCACGCTCACGGCCGGGCAGCAGATCTCCGTGGTGGTGGAGGAGGAGACGCGCGAGGCGGTGCCCGACGAGGAGTTCCCGCTCGTCGTGCTGCACGAGGACGCCGCGCTGGTGTTCGTGGACAAGCCCGCGGGCCGGCCCTCGCATCCGCTCCAGTCGGGAGAGACGGGCACGGTGGCCAACGCGCTGGTGGCGCGCTACCCCGAGTGCGCGCAGGCGTCGGTGGACCCGCGCGAAGGCGGGCTGTGCCACCGGTTGGACGTGGAGACGTCGGGCGTGGTGGTGGCCGCGCGCTCGCGCACGGCGTGGGATGCCGTCCGCGCGGCCTTCGGTGAGCGCGCGGTGGACAAGCGCTACCTCGCGCTGGTGACGGGGCCCCTGGTGGACGAGGGCGACATCGAGCTGCCGCTGCGCCATCACCCACGTCACCCGGACCGGGTGGAGCCCGCGCCACACGGCGCCGAGGACGCGCGCGAGGCGGTGTCGCGATTCCGCGTGCTGGCGCGCGTGGGCGAGTACAGCCTGGTGGAGGTGCGCATCCTCACGGGCGTGTTGCATCAGGTGCGCGCGCACATGGCGGGCATTGGCGCGCCCATCGTCGGCGACACGCTCTACGGCGGGCGCGAGGCGCCAGGGCTGGGGCGCTTCTTCCTCCATGCACGGGCGCTCGGGTTGGCGCATCCGGAGACGAAGAAGCCGATGCATGTAACGAGTCCCCTGCCCCCGGAGCTGCGCGCGGAGCTGGAGCGACTGGGCTTGCCCCTGCCTCGCGGCGAGCGCGAGGACGAGAGTCCGGCGAGCTGACGGGGCTGCTCACTTCCCCAGGGACTTGAGCATCGCCCGAGCCGCATTGGATGCGCCGCCCGTGGGCACCAGCAGGAGGTACTTCTTGAAGGCCTCCGCCGCCTGGTTGCTGTCTCCCAGGGATTGGTAGGCCATCCCCAACGACAACCAGGCGCGAGCATCGGCGCCATCCGCGCGAACGACGTGCTGGAGCAGGACCACGCCCTCGCGCAAGGACTTCTCCGACTCGAAGCCGCTCACCAGCAGGAGCCCCAGCTCCTTCCGGGCTTCATGCGAGCCGTCCTTGAGCACGAGGGCTTTGCGATAGCTGACCATCGCGGCCTTGGTACGACCTGCCTGCTCCGCGGACCGCCCTGCCTTCATCAGCGCGGCGAACTCGTCTTCGGGCGACAGCGCCTTGACGCCCGCGGCGGACACGACAGGAGGAGGACGCGGAGCGGATGTCGCGCTCCCTGGCTTCGGAGCATCAACGGGGATGGCGACCGCGACAGTCGGGGCCTTGTCCTCGCGAGCGGGTGCGACGGCCGCTGTGCCCGCGTCCCTCTCGGGCAGAGACGTCGGACTGGCGAACTCGGGGGTCTTCTCGGGAGACAACGGGACTGCCGGAACCTGGACCTCCGCCAGCTCGTCTGAAGGCACCGGGGCCCCTGTCGTGGGCGACGATGGGGCCGTGGAAGCCTGCTCCGCTTTCGGGGCGGGGGCCGACACCTTGGGGCTCGACTTCCCGCTGAGCGTCAACGTCACCACACCCAGCGCCGCCGAGAACAGGAGCGCGGCTCCAAGCCCCGCGCCCAGGCCTTGTCGATACGAGGTCCACCGGTGGGTGGAGACCTGCGTCACCACGGGAACCTCGTTCATCGTGGCGACAGTGCGAGTCTCCGCGGCGCGAGCCAGCTCCTCCCGAAAGGGCGTGGGCACCTGGGGCTCGCGTCCCTCTTCACGCAACTCCATGGTGAACAGCGTCTGGACGAGCCACGCCACCGACATGGGCGAGAACCGAGGCGTCGTCGCATAGAGAAACCCGGAGAGCGCTTCGGCGAAGGCGTGCGCGGACTCGAAGCGCTCCTCCTTCTTCACGGCCAGCGCCTTCTGGACGATGGCATCCAGCTCCACGGGCAGCTCCGGGCGCAGCGTCCTCGGTGACGGGAACCGCCCCTCCTGCAACTGGTGCATCACCACGTACTCGGGGCCCTGCAACGGCAGACGCCCGCACAGCATCTGGTAGAGCACCACACCGGCCGCCCACACATCCGTGCGTGCGTCGACGTCCTCGCCGCGCGCCTGCTCCGGCGAGAAGAAGAGGTACTTGCCCTTCACCACACCGGGCTCGGTCTTGAACCCTCGCAGTTCGCGCGCCTTGGCGATGCCGAAGTCGACGATCTTGACCTGCCCCTCGTAGCTGACCAGGACATTCTCCGGAGAGACGTCCCGATGGACGATGCCCAGGGGAACACCCCGGCTGTCCGCGCGCGTGTGCGCGTAATGCAGCCCTCGACAGACCTCCAGCGCGATGAAGACAGCCTGGGCCACCGGCACGGCGCTCAGGCCATGCTGGAGCGCGCGCTTGATGATGCGATGAAGCGGCGGCCCGTCCACCAGCTCCATCGCCAGGAAGTGCTCGCCCTCCGTCCGTCCGAAGTCGAAGACCTGGGCGATGTTGCCGTGGGACAGCGACGCGGAGATGCGAGCCTCGCTGATGAACATCTGGATGAAGCGCTCATCCTGCGCGTACTCCGGCAGCACCTTCTTGATGAGCACGGGCTTCGTCACGCCCGCCTCCCCCACCAGCCGCGCGCGCCACGCTTCCGCCATGCCGCCCTTGCCAAGCCTTGACACCAACGAATAGCGGCCAAAAGGCTTGGAAGGAACAGAATCCATGGGGCGAGCAATGTAGCCCCATGAATCGCATCAGCCCAGATCAACCCCTTCGCCGCATGTCTGGAGTCACACTTCTTCGGGCGGAAATCCATGGAGGCCCAAGGACAAGCGGACCGGTGCCACGCCAAGAGCGCACCGGCCCGTGGGATCATTCAGACCCTCCCCGGGTCAAGGTTCCTCGGGCTCCTCGGGTTGTTCGGTCGCCTCGCAGTCCTCGACGGGAGTGGGGCCGCCCGGGCCAAAAGGAACACGGACGCTCACCCCGCCATCACAGCGCTTCCCCCCTGCGTCAGTGATTCCCGCGTCGGCCACTCCCGCGTCGACACTCGCGTCAGCGATTCCCGCGTCGAGCACGCCGCCATCCCAACCCGCGTCAACTGGGCCTCCGTCGTATCCAGCATCCACGCCCGCGTCCGTGCCGGCATCCACGCCCGCGTCGGGAACCCGGCAGACCTCCGTGCGCTGGTAGAGCGCCTGACAATGAAAGCCCTCCGGGTCGCCCTCGTACGTCACCTCTGGCAATTCGGGGTCCGTTCCGTACCAGTGGCGGCTGCCGCGAGTGCGGAACTGACACAGCGTGCTGCCGCCGTCGGCACAGGGGCAATTCTCCGAGACCTGCCACCCCACGAACTCGAGCAGGTCATGGTTGTCCGCGAAGGCATACCGCTGCGGCGTGGAGAGCGTCACCAGGTCGCCTGGCTCCAGGGGGAGGAATGACTCGTGAGGCCCTGGATAGGGCGACTGGGGATGACTGGCGCAGGCCATCAACGGGGCGCCGTTGGGCCCTTCGGTGAGCGTGGTGGTGGTGCCTTCCAAATCGGTGCGCTCGATGGTGAAGCTCGCACAGAGCGGCGCCGTGAGGGGTGAGGTGCAGGAGTTCTCTCCGGAGCCTCGCGCCGCGACAACAATGGGAGCGATGCTGACGCCGAGCGCCACCACCCCCGTCGTGCCATCCACACACTTCTGCGCACCGGGCTTGAAATCCACCGCGCCTGTTCCTTGACGCTTCTTGGTCAGGTCCGTCAGGTCGGTGAAGGTGGTGCAGCCCAGCTTCCACGGCGTGGTGCAGCAGCACTCGAGCGCCTTGATGTGGTTGTCATAGAGCGTGTGGAACTCGGCCTTCGTGGCGGGAAGCACTTCCGGCATCCAGTGGCTCTTCGGCCACACGCCGTTCGCCGCGTTGCGTCCGGGGATGGCGGCCTTGTCGACGGACCTGGGGAACCAGTCCGCGCACGTGTTCTTGGTGCCGATGCGGTGACAGGTGGTGCACTCCTGATTGCCGACATTCCCATCACCGTCCTTCACTTGAGCGGTGGTGACCGTCTCCGGCTTGGGCCACCCACGCCCTGCGTTCGTGAGATAGGCCTCCTCGACGAGCTTGTACTTCCCCTTCTTGAATCCCGCGGGCAACCCATCCACGGTCGCCGCCACCTGGTCGATGTAGGGCGAGTGCATCCAGGGGTCACTGTCATGGCACTTGGAGCAGTGCAGGCTGGAGTTGTCCCGGAGCCGTTGAGGGCTGATGTAGAACGCCCTGGCCGCCGTGGCGGCGGCGCGCTCCGCCGCATCCGCGGAAGCGGGGTCCGCCATCGGATTGGGCACATTCTTGCCATTGAGGTCCGCGCCGCTGCCGCTCAAGGCCTGGAAGTAGCACGTCGCCCCCGAGGTCTTGTTGGCGACGACGATGGCGACATCCTGAAAGCTCTCCGACGTATCCAGCCCCGCCTTGTAGCGGCGGCAGATGACGCGCGCCTCGGTGTTCGGGTTGCTCGTCTTGAGCTTCAAGAGGCGTGCATTGTCGACGCAGTACTTGCCGCCAAGGTCCAGCCACACCGGCTTGTCACAGGTCATGCCGTCGGGCGTGTTGGTGGTGTGCAGCAGCGTCCCGTCCCGGCAGTTGAACGTGGCGTCCGTCAGCCGCCCCAGCTCCGCGCGACACGATGCGGCGTACTCGGTGATGTTGCTGCCGTCCACCAACCCCTGCCCCTGTCGCGCCAGGACGACACCGTCGAGCGGCTCGGGAGGCTCGTCAGCCTCTCCTCCCGTGCAGCCCAGGAACAAGGTGGAGACGACGAGCAATACTCCGGCGACGGCAGACTCGGCTGCACGACACGTTCGCATGGGGACTCCCAGGGGTGGGAGTCGAATCCAAACAGAAAGTCGGAGCGCGCCGCGCCCACCGGGCCTCGCATCTCGTGGGAACTGTCATCGAGAGGACCCGCCGCTTCTCTCCGGCCCGGCGCTGCTCGCCCATCACCTTCGCGATGACGCGCTTGCGACACGGGCGCATCCCGCCCGAGCCGTATCTTGCCCGGGTGGCCTGGACGAAAGACGGCTGGCTCGCCGCCCGTCGTCATCCTCACGCGGACCGCGAGCTGATTCAGGTCATCGCGAACTGCCTCATCGGGTTCCATGCGGAGGAGGACGCCAACGACAGTGGCGTGCTCCGCCCCACGGGCTGAAGAGAGGCGAGCCCCTCAGTAGCAACTCCAGATGAGTTCTTCCGAGCAGGTACAGCCACCCAACTGCCCGTTGTCGTGGTAGCAGACGACCTCGCTGGAGGCCCCCGAGCACAGAAAGCTTTCATACGACGCGCATGGCGGCAGCAGGTGAGCGGGCTTCTCGGACACCGTCGCTTCGGCCCCGAGCGCCGGGGGACAAGCCGCGCGACACCACGTGAGGGATTGGGCACACAGCGCCTTGCCCGGGCCGCTTCCGGCGTTCTCCCGCATGCAGGCAAGGTACTCGGACTGACAGGCCTGCTGGCACGTCACGGCCTGCTCCGACACCGTCTGCTCGAAAGGCTCCTGTTCCGCGCCACCACAGCCCACCAGCACGCACAGGGCCCACAGTCCTCCGACAAGGATGCTCGGCTTCATCGACAATCTCCTGGCTTGAGGTCGATACGGCGCGTGAATCCTACCACTTCGGCCGGCGTGTGCTGGCATGGGCTGTCGAAAGCGCGGGCAGTGGCGGAAGTGACGGCGCGCTACTGGCTGAAGAAGCCGCGGGTCTACAACAACGGCGCTTCCTTTACGGCCATGTTCGACAAGAGCGGCACCTGACCTTGAGGCGGGCGCGGAGCACTCGGGACACCGGGAGATGAAGTCCGACGGCCCGCGGAGCAGCGCCTCCGCGGGACTCGAGTCATCTCAGTAGGCGTAATAAACAGGCGCCGTGGTGCTGGTGAAGACGTTGTAATCCGTGGCCACGTAGTTGCCGCCACTCCCCGTCTCGCCGGGGAGCGGGCCCGTCTTCGTGCCGTAGACGACCAGCGTTGTGCCAGCGTCCGTCTGGTCCAGGTTGCAGACGGGGACGTTTCCGGCGCCGAAGTTCACCACGATGTTCGTGTCACGCAGCTTCGTGAGCGTGGCCGCGTCGATGTGATTGACCTTGCACTGGGTTTTGGCACTGCCGCTCGGGGACTGCTTGTACGAGAAGGCCGTGGTCAGGCCCACGCTGGTGCCGAGCGCAGCGATGTGTGGAGTGTTGTAGGAGCGGCCCAACTCCACTCTGGCCGCGGGATACGGACACGTCCCCGAGGCATTGCGCGTCAGGGGGATGGCATGGCGCGGAGGAAGCTCCACGGGAATCACGGCCGAGGAGAGGGTGAACAAACAGCCGCCGAAGGAGCTGGTGGTCAGCGCGGCCTGCTGCGCGTCCAGCGTCTCCTGGGAGCCTCTCCCCTTCGGGAAGTCCCCCACAGGCGACAAGGGACACCTCGGCACACGCAAAGGCAATCTGCTTGAAAACAGTCATGAGGTGAGAGACTCCGATGAGAGGAGGACGAGGACTCTATCGCCGCCCCTCAACGACTCACAGCGCGGACCGCCCTCGCGGAATGCAACGCACCGGCGTCATGATTCGCCAGCATCGGCTCTCATCTCCCAGGCACCGAGAACCAACAGGTGTCTCGCTTTACCACTCCCAGAGCGTTCGCAAGGCGCTGGTCGATTGACGCGCCATGCCTGGGTTTGCACCGGACAGGCGCCTCGCAAGCATGCACCTGACGCCCGAAGTCGCGCCTCGTAGAGACCTCCACCTCCGCGCTCATCGGCCTGCGTCCAAGCCTCGCCGACCCCGGTGTCCGCCTCACCCACGATGCCCGGACGACACCGTCCGTGAGCGCTGCCCACCTCCAACTCGCACGGTGGGGCTTGACCCGAGGCCCGTATTCACGGTACTGATCTTGATATTGATACTGATTATCAAAATCAACTGAGCTCGGCAGCATCGAGCCGGATACGGAGGGACGAGACGTGGCACGTGATCTGGGACCGAGGGGCAAGATGTGCCGGCGACTGGGGATTCCGCTCTCGCGAATCACCGCGAAGGACCCGGACAAGGACCCGGTGCTGCGGCGTCCCTATCCGCCCGGGCAGCACGGCGCCACGGCGCGCATGGGCAACAGCGACTTCTCCCGGCGGCTGCGGGAGAAGCAGAAGCTGAAGCTGTACTACGGCCTGCTGGAGAAGCAGTGCCGCCGCGCGTTCATGGAAGCGCGTCGCTCGCCGGGCAACACGGGCACGGTGTTGTTGCAGTTGCTGGAGAGCCGCCTGGACGCGCTGGTGTTGCGCGCGGGGCTGGCCACGAGCATCCGACAGGCGCGCCAGTTCGTCCGCCACGGGTACTTCCAGGTGAATGGCGCCGCCACGGACATCCCCAGCTTCCGCGTCAAGCCGGGCAGCGAGATTCGTTACCTCTCCGCCCACCTGAAGCTGCTCATCGTCCGCGAGTCCTTCGAGCGGATGAAGGGGCGCTCCGTACCGCCGTACGTGCAGGTGCTCGGTGACGGAGAGGGCCTGCGCTTCGTGCGCACCCCGGAGCGGGAGGAGATTCCCGTCGACGTGAACGAGCCGTTCATCGTCGAGTACTACGCGCAGCGCAGCTGACGCGGCGGGCACTCGGAATCACCGCGAATGGGTCTGCCTCCAGGGCCTCCCATTCGCGCCCGAGGCCCCCCGTTCGACGGACTCCCAGGCGCGTCACACCGAGGCGCCTGGGTGCTCAGGGCAGCAGCGCCGCCTTCAACTCCGCCATGGAATGGAACAGGTGCGCGGGAGCATGGCGCGCCAGTGCGTCCGCCAGCGTGTAGCCCCATCCCACGGCGGCGGCGGGGATGCGCGCCTCTCGCGCCGCCTCGATATCGCGAATCTCGTCGCCCACCGACAGGGCCTCGGCCGTCGTCACCCCGGCACGCTTGAGCATGCGTCGGAACTTCGCGGCCTTTCCGAAGATGGCGGCGCCACAGTCGAAGTGCGTCACCGAGTCGACGACGGGGCCCAGCACCGAGCGCACGGACACCTCGCTGTCCGAGCTGATGATGGCCACCGTCACCCCGGCGTCCTTCAGCTCCGCGAGCAACTCCGGCACGCCCGGGAACAAGGGCGTGGAGGCGGCGGCGGACAACTTCTGCTTGCGCATGTAGCTGACGATGGCGGGCAGCCGCCACATGGGCACCTTCGTGTGCGCCATGATTTCGCGTCCGGACATGCCTCGCATCGCCTCGAACTCCGTCGGCGTCAGCCGTGAGAAGCCGAAGCGGTCGGCCATGTCGTTGAAGACGGAACGGAACCACGGCAGGGAGTCCGCCAGGGTGCCGTCGAAGTCGAAGATGACCAGGCGATAGGGAGACATGAGGCGCCGAGGAGTCATACCAGAAACCCTTCACGACGCGCGCCGCAGGTTCCGCACCACGCTGACAACCTGCTCGCGGACGAAGCGGATGGCCTCGTCGTCCTCGGACGCGCTCCGCCAGAGCAACTCCATGGGAGCGCCTCTCAACGTGAAGGGCGGCTTCAGCTGACGAAGGAACGGGCGCAGCGCCACCACGTCCCGAGCGACCATCCCCGGCACGGTCGCGACGAGCGTGCTGTTCTCCAGGAGGGCGCCCAGGCCATGGAACGTGGGAATCGACACCCTCACCCGCCGCTGGTGGCCGAGCACATCTTCCACCACGCCGCGCAGGTCTCCGTTGTACGAGATGATGACGTGCTCCTGCGCCAGGTAGCGCTCCAGCGTGAGCGTCTTCCCGAGGCGAAGCCGACGCGCGTCGTGCAGACACGTGAAGTGCTCGGTGAACAGCTCCAGTCGCCGCATGCCCGAAGGCAGCTCATCCGCCACCGTCACCGCCAGGTCCACCGCCGACGCGCTCAGCAACCCTCCCACAGTGCGGAACTGCACCGGAAGCACGACGAGCTTCAGGTGAGGGGCCTCACTCGCGAGCACGTGGAGCAGGCGCGGCAGGAGCCAGGACTCACTCGCGTCGGAGAGGCCAAGGCGCACCGTTCGCTCGCTCGTCCGTGGGTCGAACGCGGCGGGAGCCAGCGCGGCCTCCACCAGGGCCTCCAGGTGCGGCCTCGCGGAGGCCAGCAGTCGCCGCCCGCGCGCGCTCAAAACGAGCCCGCGCCCATCCCGGACGAACAGCGGTGAGCCCACCGCTGACGTCAGGCGCCGTAGCGCCGCGCTCACCGCGGGCTGCGTGAGATAGAGGCGCGCCGCCGCCGCCGTGACACTGCCCAGCTCCGCCACGACGACGAAGACGCGCAGCAGGTTGAGGTCCAGCGACTTCTCATAGATGGCGTTCATGTTCGGGATGCATCCTATTGATTGGATTTCAGGATGGCGATTCGCGAATTCTTGTGGCGTCGGCACGACAAAGGGAGACGCGATGAGCACGCACGAAGCCAGGCAGACGCGGCACACGGAGAAGCCAGGCACCACGGGCCCCGAGGTCTTCCCACTCGGCCTGGGCTGCATGGGCATGTCCGGCATGTACGGCGCCACCAACGACGATGAGAGCCTGCGCACCGTGCACGCGGCCATTGAGCGCGGCGTCACGCTGCTCGACACAGGCGACTTCTACGGCATGGGACACAACGAGCTGCTCGTGGGACGCGCCATCGCCGGGCGCCGCGAGCGGGTCCAGCTCTCCGTGAAGTTCGGCGCGCTCCGGGGCCCGGATGGGAGCTGGCTCGGCATGGACCTGCGCCCCGCCGCCGTGAAGAACTTCGCCACGTATTCGCTGAAGCGCCTGGGCGTCGACGTCATCGACATCTACCGCCCCGCGCGGCTGGACCCGAACGTCCCCATCGAGGAGACCATCGGCGCGATGTCGGACCTGGTGAAGGCGGGGTACGTCCGCCATATCGGCCTCTCCGAGGTCGGCGCAGAAACCCTCCGCCGCGCGCACCGCGTCCACCCCATCGCCGACCTGCAAATCGAGTACTCCCTCGCGAGCCGGGGCCCCGAGTCGAACATCTTCCCTACCCTCCGGGAGCTCGGCATCAGCGCGACGCTCTACGGCGTCCTCTCCCGAGGACTGTTGACCGGGAGCAAGCCCACCGGCGCCGGTGACTTCCGCGCCCATCTGCCCCGCTTCAGTGGCGAGCATCGCGAAAAGAACAAGGACGTGGTGGGTTCGCTCCACCGCTTCGCGCAAGAGCGGCGGATGTCGCCCGCACAGCTCGCCATCGCCTGGGTGCTCGCACGACAGCCGGGGTTCGTACCGGTCATCGGGATGAAGAACGTAGCGCAGCTCGACGACGCGCTGGGGGCCTTGAATCGGCCCCTGACGAGCGAGGACGTCGCCGCGCTCGACTCACTTGGGGCCGTCTCTGGTGGACGCTATGGGCCCGAGCAGATGCGCTTGCTGGACAGCGAGCGCCGGTAGCGCCCACGCCCAATTGGAGCCCCTGCAACGTCAGACAGAGCCGCTAGAGTGGTTGGTGCGATGCGAGCCATCATCCACGTGGACATGGACGCTTTCTATGCGTCCGTGGAGCAGCGGGACAACCCAGCCCTGAAGGGCAAACCTGTCATCGTTGGCGGGCATGCCCAGCGAGGCGTGGTCGTCGCCGCGTCCTATGAAGTGAGACCCTTCGGTGTGCGCAGCGCCATGCCCATGGCGCGCGCGGTGAAGGCCGCGCCCCATGCCATCATCGTCAAGCCACGCTTCCCCGCGTACGCGGAGGCCAGCGAGCAGGTCTTCTCCATCTTCGAGCGCTACACCCCGCTCATCGAGCCCTTGTCCCTGGATGAAGCCTTCCTGGACGTCACGGCCTCGGTGGGCCTGTTCGGCTCGCCCGCGGATATCGCGCGGCGCATCCGCAAGGACATCGCGGACGAGCTGAAGCTGCCGTCGTCCGCGGGCATCGCCACGGTGAAGTTCGTGGCGAAGATCGCCTCGGACCTGGCCAAGCCCAACGGCCAGCGGGAGGTCCGCGCGGAGGAGACGGTGGCGGTCCTCGCGGGCCTGCCGGTGTCGCGCCTGTGGGGCGTGGGGCCAAAGACGGAGGAGGCCCTCCAGCGCTCGGGGCTGAAGACCATCGGCGACGTGGCGACGAAGGACCCGGAGTGGCTGGAGGCGCGGCTGGGCACCAGCGGTCGGCACCTGTGGGAGCTATCGCAGGGCATCGACATGCGCGAGGTGGTGCCGGACCGCGCGGCCAAGAGCGTGGGCGCCGAGGACACCTTCGAGGAAGACCTCGCGGGCGTGGAGACCCTCAAGCCCCACGTGCATGCCCAGGCGCTGCGCGTGGCTCGGCGCCTGCGGCGCGCGGGCGTGAAGGGCCGCGTGGTGCAGCTCAAGCTGAAGCTTTCGGACTTCACGCTCCTCACCCGCCGCACCACGCTGCGCGAGGCGACGGACGACGGGCAGACGCTCTATCGCACCGCGCTGGAGCTGCTGGAGCGCTCACACGAGGGCAAGCCCATCCGCCTCACCGGGGTGAGCGTGCAGCTCGACGAGGTGCCGCCCCAGCTCGGACTCTTCCCCGCCGCGCCGCCCCGGACGGCGAAGCTGAACGCGGCGCTGGATAGAATCGCGGAGCGCTTCGGCAGCAAGGCCATCACCACCGCGGACATCGCGGGCAGCGACGCCCCGGGTGGCGACGAGCACCGCTCCGAGCGCCCCGTGGACAAGGACAAACCCAAGCGCTGAGCGCGCTCAGTCCGCGGCGGGAACCATGTCGGGCGGCGGCGGCTGGCGCGCGGTCTCGTCCCGGGACATGACCAATACGCCCACCAGCGCCAGTCCCCCACCGACGAGCTGCACCCAGTCGGGCTTCTCACCCAGGAGCGGCACGGCCCACAGCGTGGAGAGCACGGGCTCACCGAGCGAGGCCACCGCCACGAAGGGCGCGGAGAGGTGACGCACGGAGGCGTTGAGCAGCGAGTGGCCGATGAGCTGCGGCACCAGGGCCAGTCCCACCAGCACCATCCAGGTGCTCGGCGTGAAGCCCGTCAGCGGTGAGTCGACGAAGCCGTACGCCACCATCAGCGCCACCGCCGCGACCGAGTAGACGATGCCCACGTACGTGCCCAGCGACATCGACTCGCGCACGCGACGGCCCACGACGAAGTACACGCCCGCCATGACGGCGCCGGCCACCGCGAGCAGGTCACCCCAGAGCGCCGTGCCTCCGGCCGCGAAGTCCCGCGCGCCGATGAGGACACTGCCCGCGAGACACAGGACAAGCGCCGAGATACCACGAGGGCCCACGCGCTCACCCAGGGCGAGCCACGCGAACAGCGTCACCCACACCGGCTGCGTGGTGACGAGCGCCACCGAGCTGGCCACGGTGGTGTACTGGAGCGACGCAATCCAGGTCGCGAAGTGCAGCGCCAGCGCCAGGCCGGACAACACCAGCAAGCCCCAGGTCCGCGCGGAGAGGGACGTCAGCTCCGAGCGGCCCCGCACCAGCGCGAGCGCCAGCAGCGGCACCGAGGCGAAGGTGAGGCGCCACGCGGAGATGGCCAGGGAAGGCGCCTCCGCGAAGCGGATGAGCGGCGCGGCCCAGGACACGGCCACCACGCCCAGCACCAGTCCCCCGTAGACACGTGTCCGGGGGACCTCCACCTCCACGGGGGGCGCCGGGTTCACGCCTCGCCGGCGCCGGAGCCGGATGAAGAACCCGCTGAGGCGGAGCCCTCTCCCCCGGCACGACGACGACGACGACGACGACGACGCTTGCGCTGGCCACCGGGCTCGGAGCCCTCGCTGTCGGAGGCCTCGGGGCGAGGAGGCGGCACCTCGCCGGCCTTCCACGCGTCCAGCTGCTCACGGTGCTCTCCGGTCGCCTCCACCGTCATCTCGAACACGGTGAGGGCCTCTCCGAAGAGGGGGTGACGCCGGAAGGCCGCGCTCTTGCGGCGGCGCTCGCCGGACAGCGTGCGCTGCGCGAGCAGCAGCATGCGGCAGCGCTCGGCGATGCGGCGGGGCAGCCGGGCCGACTGGACGAAGCCGGCGAGCAGCTCCTCCACCACCTGCGACACGGAAGGACGACCGCCCTCCTGCGGCTCGGCGGGCGGGCCCGAGTGGCTGATGGGCACCAGCAACGCCGCCAGGAGGATGGCGTCGTCGAGCGGCTCACCCGCAGCCACCCGGCGGTCCAGCGCCTGCGCGAAGGCGTAGAAGGTCTTCTCGCCTTCCTTGCCGTGCTGCTTGAGGTACGCATTCACCGGCGGCAGCAGGAACTTCATCGCATCCAGCGCGTCCAGCAGCTTCAGGGCCGGCGCTGACACGCCGCCACGGATGAGCCGGAAGGTCTCCTCCAGCAGGCGCGCGGGAGCGCAGCGCGGCAGGTCCTCCACCGCGCCTTCCATGGCCGCGTACGTGCGCGACTCGATGTCCAGGTCCAGCTTCGCGGCGAAACGCACGGCGCGCAGGATTCGCACCGGGTCCTCGCGCATGCGCACTTCCGGGTCGCCGATGGTGCGGATGAACCGCTCGTCCAAGTCACGACGGCCGCGGACGTAGTCGATGACCCGTCCCTCGCTCACGTCGTAGAACAGGCCGTTGATGGTGAAATCGCGGCGGCGCGCGTCCTGCTGCGCGGTGCCGAAGACGTTGTCGTGGGTGATGAGCAGGTCATCGCCCCCGGCCTCGCCCTCGTCCTCCGGCGCGGAAGGCGCCGCGGCCTCCAGCTCCGTCGGATTCGCCCGGAAGGTGGAGACCTCGATGATCTTCCCACCCTTGAAGTAGACGTGCGCCAGCCGGAAGCGACGGCCGATGAGCCGGCAGTTGCGGAAGATGGCGCGCACCTCGCCCGGGTGGGCACTGGTGGCGACGTCGAAGTCCTTGGGCTTCTTGCCGAGCAGCAGATCGCGCACGCAGCCGCCCACCAGGTACGCCTGATGGCCGTGCTGATGCAGCCGCAGAACCACCTTCAGGGCGTCCGGGTCCAGCTCGTCCGGGTCGATTTCCGCCGGCTCTCCCGTGGAACGGACATGAGGGGCGTGCAGCGCGCGCTCGTAGGGGGTCGGCTCGGGCTCCGGCTCGAGCACGGTGGGCACCTGCTCCACCTCGTCCTCGGCGGCCTCGGCGGCGTCCTGCGCCTCGGCGGCGGCGAGCACCTCCGCGGCGGCCAGACCCGTCTCGTCGAAGACGCCGTCGAGCGCGTCGACCTCGTCGTCGTCATCGGACTCGTCGTCGGCGTCGTCCTCGAGCGGGCTCATCTGGCTTCTGGGCTCGGGCGCTTCGTCGGCGGAGACAGCGGAGTGGGAAGAAACTTCGGGGAGGGCCGATTCGGCGGCCACGGACTCGGGGGCACTCGCCTGTTCCGAGGGGGCAGTCGTCAGCTCCAGATTGGAAGACATGGAAACCTCTTGAGCGCCGCGCTCGGAGCCCACTGCCGCCTCGGATGAGGCAACCTCGCGCGCGTCTTATCGGGCGCAGGTGGCAGCGGACCGCCGGCAGGCGGCGTTTCAGTCAAAACTCGCGTCATCACCATGGACACCCCAAACGGGGCGCTTCAGGGGCAGCCGTCTATAGCGCATCCACCCTGGGAGGGAGTAGCGCCCTTTCTGCGGGTCCACCGGACAGGTGGAGCGCTTCCACCCCACCCGTCCCTTTTCCAGCAACAAGGGGCTCGACCGTGCATTCGGGGAGGCGTCGAAGGGCATCCTGTTCCAGGCTCGCTCCAGGCGGTGAAAAAGAGTCCGCCACGAGTATCAACCCCATGGCCGGCAGCCGGCGGCAGGCTCCCGCCCTCCCGGATGACTCTGTTCCGTATCAACACTGGAAGCGCGTGAAACGTTCTGGAACCGGCCCAAGCACCGTGCACCAGCCCGCCTGGGCAGCACCCCGGCGGGCCCGGACGCGTCCCACCCGCCTGGTCGGTCGTCTGGACACCAGGCAGCCACCCTCCCGTTGAGTTCGGGCACCCCTCGCACATGGGGTGCGCGCGCGCCGCGGCTCCTGTCCCGGCGGGCTCAGGGAGACGGCTTGGTGCGGCCCTTGTGGTTTCGCGGGAGCGCGTGGTGGATGAGGGAGACGTAGTCCACCGCCTGCACGGGCGGAGGGGGCGGCGGCGTGCCCAGCGCCGCGAGCCGCTTGCTGAACGCGGAGAGGATGTCCGGCATCGGACGCATCGCGGCGAGCAGCTTGTTGGGCCCCTCCAGCGCCTGGGACAGCGCCACTGCCGCCTGCTGCAGCGGCAGGCCCCGGCGCAGCAGGTCCTGGAAGGAGTTGGAGAGGGTGATGATGTTGTGCCCCGCCGTCTGCACCATCTCCACCGCGATTTTCAGCACCTGCGGCGCGGACAGATGCCCGTCCGCCAGCAGCACCAGCGCGGCCTGGAAGTAGTTGAAGATGGGGACGACGCGAGGCCCGTACGCCGTGAAGTGCGCGGGCGGCGTCAGCTTGTCCAGGTGGATGAAGATGCGCCGCACCGGGTCCGCCACCGGAATCTGCTTCCACGCCGCGCGCACGCGCTCCGCGTCGTCCGGATAGACGCCGCCCGCCTCCAGCACCTGGGACAACACGCGCTCGTCCACGCGGCCGGCAATCAGGTCCGCGAAGAGCGAGTAGATGAACGCATCCGCCTCCGCGTCGTCACCGAAGAGGACCTCCTCGGCCTCCGCGGGCGCCTTCACCCGGCTCTCCAGAATCGCGGGCAGCTTGTAGCCCACCTGCCCGCGCAGCGCGCGGAAGCGCCCGCGCAAGAGGTTGCCGATGTTGTCCTTGAGGACGAACTCGTCCCAGCGCACGCCGTCCAGCTTGAGCTTCTCCTCCAGCACGGCGCGCATCTGCTTGGGGCTGCCGGAGACGATGCACAGCCGCGAGTCGCCGTTCTCCGACAGCTCGCGGATGAGCGCGCTCGCGCCTGGGATGGCGACCTTCTCGTGCGCCTTCTGGAAGGCCGTGCGCAGCAGGTCCTTGAGCGAATCGAAGTCCGTCTGGAGGTACGTCTTGTCCAGATCCCAGCGGTAGATGCGCCGCGGCGGTCGCGGGTCGATGCGGTCCGGCAGACTCACTTCTGAAGACCTTCCCGGATGGAGCTCCCCAGGTTGTTCGCCACCACCTTGGCGGCCACCTTGCCCGCGTTGGCGATGGCGCGCGCCTTCGAGCGCCCGTGCGCCTTGATGAAGATGCGGTCGAACCCGAGGATGGGCGCACCGCCGTACTGGTTCCAGTCGGTGATGTCCTTGATGCGCTGAATCCCGCTGGACAGCATGGCCAGGCCCGCGCGCCAGCGCAGGCTCTCCTTGTAGGCGTACTGGGCCAGCTCCACGACGGTCTCATGCACGCCCTCCAGCATCTTCAGGCACACGTTGCCCGTGAAGCCGTCGGTGACGATGACATCCGCGGTGCCCTTGGGGATGTCGATGCCCTCCACGTTGCCGATGAAGTTGATGTCCTTCATCTCCGACAGCCGTGCGTGCGCCTCCACCACCCGGGGCGGGCCCTTCTGCGGCTCGACGCCGTTGGACAACAGCGCCACCTTGGGCCGCTCGTTGCGGGAGATGATGCGCGCGTACTGCGAGCCCATGACGGCGAACGTCACCAGGTCATCGGCCGTGGCCTCCACCGTCGCCCCCACGTCGAGGATGAGGGAGAACGGGTCCTCCTTCGCGCCTCGCACCGAGCGCGTCGGATACACCGTGGCCAGCGCCGCGCGGCGCACACCGGGGATGAGCTGGAAGTGGCGCGCGCACGCCAGCACGCCCGCGCCCGTGTTGCCCGCGGACACCAGCGCCTGGGCCTCGCCCTCCGCGACGAGCCTGGCGGCCACCGCCACGGAGGCGTTGGGCTTGCGCGCCAGCGCCTCGCCGGGTTTCTCGTCCATGCCCACGAAGTCCGCCGCGTGCTGGACGGAGATGCGCTCGCCGTTGTGCTTCGTCTCCGCGAGCGCGTTGTCGATGAGCGTCCGGTCCCCCACCAGCAACGCATGGATGTGGGGTGAGTCCAGGGAGAGCTGCGCGGCTCCGCGCACCACCTCCGCTGGCCCATGGTCCGTCCCCATCACGTCGAAGGCAATCGTCACGGGCTGCGGCTGTTTGACCACCATGGCCCCCATCTTACGACCTTTGTCCGGCCCTCGCGCCTGCCATTCTCGCCTGAGTCACGAGGCTGGCCGCTACCAACGCCCCCACCACGAGCATTCCCGCCGCCGTTCCGTACGGCACCCCGGGCCCCAAGCGGGTGAAGAGCCACCCGCCCAGCGCCGGCCCCAGAATCCGCCCCAGCGAGCCCGCGGCCTGGAAGCCCCCCAGCGCCGCACCGAGTCGTTGCGGGGGCGCATGCAGTGATACCAGCGCGGACAGGCAGGGGTTCGTCAAGGCCGAGCCCACCGCCAACAGCCCCATGACGGGAAACAGCCACCCGTACGTGGGCGCCACCGGGAGGAGCGCCAGGCCCAGCGCCGTCACCCCGAAGCCCGCCGTGGCCACCTGGGCCTCTCGCCCCGAGCCCCCGCCCCCCTCCCCTCCCACCAGCCTGCGCACCACCCCACCCTGCACCAGCGCGCTGAGCACGCCCACCACCGCGAAGAGCCAGCCCGCGCGCAGGCTCGCCTCGCGGAGCACCGCCGTGTCCGTCATCACCGGGTGGAGGAACAGCCCCCCCTCCAGCGCCACCGGCCCCACGGAGAGAAAGCGCGTGAGCAGGTAGACGGAGAACGTCCCCTCCATCTGTGAGAACGCGGTGGTGAACAGCAGCATCAGCACCAGGCACCGCGCGACGACGGGCAACCGCAGCGCCTGGACGGCGCCCTTGAGGGTGCGCACATGGCCCTCCGGCCCCCCCTCCACCCGGGACTCCGGGAGGAAGAACCAGGTGCAGACCAGATTGACGGCCACCAGCCCCGCCGCGAACAGGCCAATGGCCAGGTTGCCGCCCCATGCGCCCAGAAAGCCGCCCAGCGCGGGCCCCAGCACGAAGCCCAGACCGAAGGCCGCGCCGATGACGCCCATGCCCCGCGCGCGCTCCTCCGGGCGGGTGATGTCCGCGACGACGGCCTGCGCGGTGGCGATGTTGCCGCCGGAGATGCCGTCGATGACGCGCGCCAGGAAGAGCAGCGGCAGCGAGTGCGCCAGGGCGAACAGCACGTAGCCCAACAGCGAGCCCACCTGACTGAGCAGCAACACCGGCCGGCGGCCGTACCTGTCACTCAGCCGACCGAGCACGGGGGCCGCCACCAGTTGCATCAGCGAATAGACGGAGATGAGCAGCCCCACCGTGAAGGGCGACGCTCCGAACTTCACTCCGTACACGCCCAGCTGCGGAATCAGGATGCCGAACCCGATGAGGTCCAGCGACACGATTCCGAAGACGACGCGCAGTGACGCCGTCCGGCTCACCCGTAGCTCCCTTGCTGGAAATGAAAAACCGCCGGAGCGCGGACGATAGCGCTCCGGCGGTCTGAAAGGCGCGGCAACTCCGCGCCCCGCGACGATTTGACGCTCTCTGCTAGAGCGCCTCGGCGGACTGGACGTTCCGGTTCGCCGTGTCGCGGTCGATGCAGCCCTTGGTCAGGGTGTACTGGTACGTGCCCAGCTCGTCGCGCCAGTACTCACCCTCGTACGGCCAGTAGAGCTGGTCGTCGGAGACGGCCACCGAGAACTTGTACTTCTTGACGATGGACGTACGGCCCCCCGCCTTGAGCTGGTCCTCGAGGAACTCCTTCTCCTTCGTCGTCGTCTCGAACTTGATGCGCAGGCCGTTGGCGAGCAGCTGCTTGAGCGCGACGAGCTCCGTCTCCAGCTTGCCCTTGGCCATGATGCCCGCCTTGGAGATGAGGCCCGTGCGGTGGACCTTCAGCTCCTCCAGCAGGCTCTTGGAGAGCTCGGAGTACTTGAAGGTGTCACCCCGGCTGGCGAACGCGTCCATCTCCCCTTCCAGCTCGAGGATGGAGTCGTTCGTCTTGCGCAGGTCCTGGTCCGTGAGGGCCAGGCGGAGGATGCGCTCCAGGATGACGTCCGTCTCGTTCTTCTCCAGGCCGTCCTTGTTCTTCTTCTGCACGTCCGCGAGCACCGAGTAGTACTCGCCCGCTTCCATGTTCTTCTTCACCAGGGACTCGAGCTGGTCATGCACCGGCAGGTACGTGCGCTCGAAGTCCTGGAGGATGATGTTGGACTCGCGGTAGCGGCAGTTCTCGTAATAGATGACCGCCTTGAGGATGAGCGCTTCCGGGAAGTATTCCTCGCGGAAGAAGGGCGACGAGAGCGTGATGAGGTTGCCCAGCGCCTGCTCGAACTGGCCCACGCGGTAGTTGGCCCAGCTCGCCTCGAAGAGCGACTCCAGCCACTGCGTGTTCCCGCGCTCCACCTTGCCCAGGTAGAACAGCGCGAAGCGGTTCTGCTGCATGCCGTAGTGCGTGCGGGCCAGCTGCATGAACGCCAGCTCGCGCAGCGACTTGTCCAGCTTGACCTGGTCCGCGGACTTGCCGGCCACCGGGCGGGTGAGGCGCACCACTTCCTTCATCGCCTCCACCGACGCCAGCATCTCCCCGTTGCCACGCTTGGCCGCCGCGTCCTTCTGACGGCTGCCGTTGCGGAACGAAGCCAGACCGTCCAGGTACCGCGCGCGGGGGTAGAACGCGTCCGTCTTGGGAATCAGCAGCGTCAGCCGCTGCACTTCCGCGAAGCTCTTGTCCGCGTCCGCGTTCTGGCCCACCTGGTCCAGCGCGCGGCCGCGCACGAAGTGGTAGCGCGCCAGCAGGTAGCGGAACTCGTTGCGGTACTTCTCCGGGAACTCCTGGTTCGCGTGACGGGCAATCTCGTCGAGGATGACCGTCTCGTTCTTCGTCTTGCGGCTGATGAAGAACAGCCACTCCAGGCTCGTCTTGAAGAACTTGGTGGACGGCCCCAGGGCGAGCAGCTTGGAGAACTCACCGAGCGACGAGTGGTACATGCCCATGCGGTAGAGTGACTTGGCCAGCACGTAGCGCGCCTCCGTGTGCAGGCCCGCGAGCTTCGGGTCCGCGAGGAGCTCGTGGGCCGACATGGCGGCCTTCTCGTACTCGTCGTTCTTGAAGAGGCTGACGGTGATGTCCAGCCGCTGGCGGTCCGCCGTCTTGCCGGACACGTCCACCGCGTCGAAGGACATGGTGGGCGCGGGCGTCTTGGGCGTCTCCTGCGTCAGGTCCAGCCCGAAGCCGCCGCTGTTCGCGGGAGCCGCGGGCGGGGTGGGCGTGGGCGCCGGAGCGGGCGTCGCCTCGGAGGGAGAGGTGGGGCCGGTCACCGCGGCCGGAGTGGCCTCGATGGGACCGGTGGCCTCCGCCGGAGCGTCGTCTTCCACGGGCGCGGGAGGCGTCTTGCCCCGCGAGCCACGCGTCGGCTTCTTCTTCGACTTGGAGGCCTTGGAGGACCGGGTGGTTGAAGCACCCTTCTTCTTCTTCTTGGACTTGGACTGACCACCCAGGTCCAGTCCCTCGAAGTTCTGGGCGAACGAAGGGGCCGTCCACACGAGCGCGAGCCCGAGGACGGCGAGGCGGATGAGCCTGAAGGAGCGCAGCATCATGACCCAGGGTTGGACGACGGGAAGAAGAAGGACACTCCCAGCTCGAACAGCAGCTGGTTGCGCAGATAGTTGTCGGTGCGGCCCTTCTCCACATAGATGAGGTCGCGCACCTCCGTGCGCAGCGTCACCCAGCGGTTGAAGAAGAAGCGCATCCCCACGCCCACGTTGCCGCCGGGGGTGAGGTAGTCCTTGGCCAAGAGGCCCGTGGCGTCATCCAGGTCCGGTCCCCGGTACTGGATGACCGAGCCACCCACGACGCCGTACAGGTCGAAGTGGATGAAGCTTTCGGCCAGGAGCGACAGCTTGCCGTAGATGGGCGCCCACTGGACGTCCGCGCCACCCAGCAGCTTGAGCTGCCCGGGAGCCTGACCATCCAGTTCGCTCTTGGCGGGCGACTTACAGCCGCGCGTGGAGCCATCCGTGCCGTCGGAGAAGGTGCAGATCTGCGCCGAGCCCGCGACCGCGTTCACCGCGTAGCCCGCCCGCAGGCTGATGCCGAGCGTCTCCATGGGGTGATACGTGAGCACGCCACCGAAGATGTACTTGGTGAAGAAGGCGTCGCGCAGCGACAGCGTCGCGGACGGGCTGAACTCGAAGCGCCCCTTCTTCAGGAACACGTGGCCCGACACGGGCCGCACCCGCTCACGCAGGGGGCCGAGCCGGTCCTTGTCCACCTCGGACACGTCGCCGGCCTCCTCCTCCTCGGAGGTGGTCTGCGCGTTCGCCAGCACGGGCATGGCGAGACAGAGGGTCAACAGCCAACGGAAGACGGGCTTCATTCCGCGTCCCTCCCCGTCGAACGGAAGGGCAGGAACAGCGAGATGCCGGCGTTGAGGGTCATGACGTTCTGGATGGCCCCCTTGGCGCTGCCCAGGGGCTGATCCACATAGGAGGTGTTGATGAGCGCCACGTTCACCGCGATGAAGTCCTGGGCCACGAAGCGCATGCCCAGGCCCAGGTCCGCGGCGGGGTTGAGCCCGCGGCCCGGCAAGGACGAGGTCTCCGTCTTCACCACGCCCGCGCCCGCCAGCAGATAGCCGTCGAAGTGCAGGATGGAGTTGAGGAAGGCCACCTTGCCGTACAGCGGGCTCCACTCCACGTCGCCCATGGCGGACCACTCGGGCACCGAGTTGTAGATCTTGCTGTAGAAGGCGCGCTTGGCGGTGCGCACGTCGTCGGACGGCACCACCTGCATCAGCGAGCCACGCGCCGAGATGGCCAGGGTGTCCGCCAGGTAGTAGGCGCCCCGCAGGGAGACACCCACCTTCGAATAGAACGGATCATTGACGGAGACGCTGATGAGCGGCGTCAGCTCGAAGCGTCCCTGCTTCCGGTACACCTTTCGCTGGACGCTCTTCACCCGGTCTTCCTGGGTGATGTCGGTCAGCGGCGGCAAGGCCTCGGGAGGTGGAGCCTCCTCCTCCACGGGTCGGGTGGCGGTCGCTGCGGGCGCGGCCTCCTCCGCCGGCGGCGGCGTGGGTGATTCTTCGGACTTGGGCTGGGTCTCTTCCGTGAGGTCGAGTCCCATGCCCTCCTGGCTCTGCGCAGGTGCCAGGGCGGGCACCAGGCACAGCGCGAGCAGCAACGTGTGGCGATTCAAACCGGGGGCTCCGTGGGGGAGGGGGGGAAAGACTCCACCGGGGGTTCAGCGCGACTCTTCGCTTCGCCATCCTATCGGTCGTATTCCCGAGCAGCAACCGCCCAGCGCATGCCTGTCTACTCTGTATCTCTCCGGTATTCCTGAACAATTCCAGAGTGGACACCGCGGTGTGTGAGCGTTGGCACCCAGAGGTGCTGTGCTACCCTGGGCGCGCTAGTCGTGGGCCCCCCGTGCCCCCTCCCCCTTGTCGAGGTCTCATGAAGATGTCCGTGCGAGCCGCCTTCCTCGTGTCCACCGCGCTGTTGCTCGGGGGATGCAAGGTCAGCAGCGAGATTGGCAAGCCGTGCACCCTGGTCCGGAAGGCGCTGCCCGAGGAGAACTCGCCGACCAAGACCATGCCGGTGCTGGAGAGTGAAGTGGCGGACCGCCAGGACTTCATCTCCTTTGGTTCCGTCGAGTGCGAGGACCTCATCTGTGTGCGGGATCAGGACTACCCCCGCGCGCGCACCGAGGATGGCGCGGTGAACCCGACGGCGCCGGCGATGGGTTACTGCAGCAAGCCGTGCATCGACGGGGCCAGCTCCGACGCGTGCGAGGTGAAGGACACCTCCGACGTGAATCCGGACCTGCCGGGCCGGATGACCTGCCGCTCGCTGCTGCTGGACGAGGACACGCTCGACGCGCTGCGTTCCGCGGATGAGGACTTCTACCGACGGACCTTCGGTGAGAACAACTCGCCCTTCTTCTGCGCCGGGAACATCAGCGCGCAGGGTGGGTGACACTTTCGTGCGCGGGAGGTAGACCTTTTCCCGCGCTTGATTCGTAAAGGCAGGGCCCGCGTCGTCCGCGCAAGGAGCCCTGCCTCATGAATCGAACGGTCCTCTTCCTGTCCCTGGCCGGTGGCCTGGCCCTCACCGCCCTGGTGCTGGGCCTGCCCCAGGTGACCCGCCCGAGGACGGAGCCCGTCGTCGAGGTGAAGACGCCGCCTCCGACGCCTCCCCTCCCCGTGCAAGGCACGCCCGGCTCGCTGACGATGACGAGCCGCCTGTCGCATCCGTATGTGCCCGCGGGCAGCTCGGAGGTCTTCGCCACGGTGGACCTGACGGGCGCGGAGGTCCCCGGCTCCAAGCGCCGCCCCGTGAATCTGGCGCTGGTCATCGACCGGTCGGGCTCCATGAGCGGCTACAAGCTGGCGCAGGCGAAGCAGGCCGCGCGGCACCTGGTGGGGCTGCTGCGGGACGAGGACCGGCTGGCCATCGTCCACTACGGCTCGGACGTGAAGAGCCTTCCGTCGGCGCAGGCCACGCCCGCGCAGCGCGAGCGGATGCTCCAGTACGTGGATGGCATCTGGGATGACGGCGGCACCAACATCTCCGCGGGCCTGTCCGCGGGCCGCTACCAGCTGTCCACCGCGCAGGAGGGCTACGGCGTCAACCGGCTCATCCTCCTGAGCGACGGCCAGCCCACCGAGGGCGTCACCGACGACGAGGGCCTGACGCGGCAGGTGCGCGAGCTGCGTGCCACGGGAATCACGGTGAGCGCCATTGGCGTGGGCACCGACTTCAACGAGGACCTGATGCAGGGCTTCGCCGAGTACGGCGCCGGTGCGTACGGCTACCTGGAGGACGCCGGCCAGTTGGCCGCGCTCTTCCAGAAGGACCTCCAGCAGGCCTCCACCACGGTGGCGCGGGACGTGACGCTGACCTTCACGCTGCCCTCGGGCACGGTGCTGGGCGAGGTGCTGGGTTACAACGCGCGGCAGTCCGGCAACCAGGTGATGGTGTCGCTGCCGAACTTCTCCGCCGGCCAGTTGGAGCGCGTCGTCGTGCGCCTGTCGACGACGGGCGACGCGGTGGGCCAGACGGTGCGGGTGACGGACCTGACGCTCAACTACACCGACCTCATCCGCAACGTGGGCGTGGAGAACGGCGCCGCCCTGTCCGCGGTGGTGACGGACCGGCAGGAAGAGGTTGTCGCGAGGCAGGACAAGGACGCCACGGTGTACGCGGTGCGGGCGCGCAGCGCGCAGAACCTCCAGAAGGCCGCCGAGGCCCTGCGCGAGGGCCGCCGCGACGAGGCCAAGGGCTACATCCAGCAGAACCAGGTGATGTTCAAGGAGGCCAGCACCGTGGCGAGCCCGGCGGCGGTGGCCTCGGACCTGGCCGAGCAGCAGGCCACGCTGGACGAGTACGAGAGCGCCGGAAGCGAAGAGGAGGTCCGCTCCGCCACGAAGAAGTCCAAGGTGAAGGCGCTGCGCGGCTTCGGCAAGGTGGGCTCCACCTACTGACCTTCGAGGCCTTGCGCCTCACTCGGGCCCGCCGCCCCACCCCGCTCCCGCACGGTGCTCGACAGCGCCGGGCGGAGGCGGGGTGTTTCATTTCAGGGGACGGCTAGTAGCAGAGGTACGCGTCCATCCAGTTGGCGTGGGGATCCGCGGGCTCCGCGAAGGGCACGGAGATCTTGTTGGCGTAGCGGCCCATCTGAGACCACACGAAGTTCAGGGCGGAGGTCGGCGGCACGCAGAGGTAGTTGTCATCCCACCCCGTCTCCCCTGACATGCGGATGCGCGTGCAGCGCATGCCCGAAATCGCCCCGGTCTCGCTCCAGCGCAGGCCCACGTCGCGCTCGGCGCACAGGAAGTTGTCGTTCCACGTGCCCGCCACGTCGGTCGTCTCCGTGATGGCCGTGCACGCCTTGCCCTGGATGGGGCCAGCGGAGGAGAACTGGAACCCCAGCGGCACCTCGCGGTAGCAGAGGTAGTTGTCGTCCCAGGTATGGGGGTCCTCCGTCTCCAGCAACCGGGTGCAGCGCCAGTCCGGGCCCTGGAGCGGTCCCGCTGACGAAAAGGCGAACATCGCTTCCGCCTCCTCGGGCACGCACAGGAAGTTGTCGTGCCACGTGGTCTCCGCCGGCTCCGCGCTCTCGACAATCGGGTTGCAGCGCGCCCCGGCCGGCAAGGTGCCGTCCATGGTCCAGCGCAGGCCGATGTCCTTGTTCGTGCAGAGATAGTTGTCCCCCCACCCTCCCGCGAGGTCGGCCAGCTCGTTCATCAGCGTGCAGGTCATCCCTTCGATGGGGCCAGACGCGCTGAAGTTCAGCACCAGCGGAGCCTCCAGGCAGAGGTAGTTGTCGCTCCACCCGTGAGGGTCCTGGGGCTCGTTGAAGCTGACGCACTCCTTGCCAAGCAGCGGCCCCGCGCTGGACCAGGTCAGGGTGAGCGGAGATTCGTGAGGGATGCACAGGTAGTTCTCGGCCCACGAACTCCCGGGCTCCGAGCGCTCCGTCACGGGAGTGCAACGCATGAGGGGCAGGGGCAGCTCGTCGGCGTGGACCCAGACGAAGCCGAGGTCCGTCGGCGAGCACAGGTAATTGTCACTCCAGCCATTCGGGTCCTGGGGCTCGTCGATGGCGACGCAGTGCATCCCGTCAATGGGGCCGCTCGCGCTGAAGACGATCTGATGGTGGCTCGTGGGCAGCGAGGATGGCGAGTCCAGCGAAGCCACCACGGCCTGTCCACGCACGGGCGGCTCGGTGTCATCGCCCCCTGCCTGACAGCCCAGGCCCACCAGGACACAGAGAAGTCCTGGAGCGAACGCTCGATGAACGACGACACGATGGAGGGGGATTTTCATCGGAATAATCTGACATGACTGGATTGAAAGACGCCAGACGAGCACACAGGGAATGCGTGGCTCGAGTGGGGCGTGAGTCGAAGCGAGCGAGCGCACCCTCCGTGCACGCGGGCGCGAAGGGTGACTTCCAGGTTGACCGTCGGAATCGCCCGGCCCTATCTCCGCGTTCCTCCCGCCTTCGGCTGGAGGCACGGAGGCGTGGACCGAATGGCGAGCGGAAACACCCCTTGGGTCGGGGTCATCATGGGCGGCAAGAGTGACCTCGAGTACCTGCAGCCGGGCATCGACGTGCTGAAGGAGCTGGGCATCCCGCACGAGGTGCGGGTGGTCTCCGCGCATCGCACGCCGGACTGGATGATGGAGTACGCGTCCACCGCCGAGTCGCGGGGCCTGTCGCTCATCATCGCCGCCGCCGGTGGCGCCGCCCACCTGCCGGGCATGGTGTCCGCGAAGACGCTGCTGCCGGTCATCGGCGTGCCCATGCCCACCACGCTGCTCAACGGCATCGACGCGCTGCTCTCCATCGTCCAGATGCCCAAGGGCGTGCCCGTGGGGACGCAGGCCATTGGCAAGCCGGGCGCGGCCAACGCCGCCCTGCACGCCGCGGCCATCCTCGCGCTGAAGTACCCGGAGGTGCGCGAGCGGCTGGCCGCCTGGCGCAAGGCGCGCACCGACGAAGTCATGGCCCACCGGGAGCTGTCATGAGCCCTCGCGTGGTGCTCCCCGGCGGGACGATTGGCATCCTCGGCGGGGGGCAGCTCGGGCGGATGATGGCGCTGGCCGCGCGCACGCTCGGCTTCCAGGTGCAGGCGTTGGACCCGGACGCGACGTGCCCCGCGCGCTCCGTCGTCGACCGCTGCCTCACCGCTTCCTTCGCGGACATCGCCGCCGCCGAGGAGCTGGCGAAAGGCTGCGACACCGTGACGCTCGAAATCGAGAAGGTGCCGCTGGCCACGCTGGAGGCGGTGGCCCGCCACACGCCCATGCGTCCGGGCGCGTCCGTGCTGCACGTCATCCAGCACCGAGGCCGACAGAAGGGCTGGCTCGCGAAGGGCGGCTTCCCCGTGGGGCCGTGGCGTGAGGCGCACTCGGCCGACGAGCTGGCCCAGGCCATCCAGGCGCTGGGCGGCCGGTGCTTCGTGAAGTCGAGCGAGGGCGGCTACGACGGGCGCGGTCAGGTGGAAGTCAAGACGCCCGCCGAGGCTCCCGCCGCATGGCGCGAGCTGGGTGAGCGCTCCGTCGTGGTGGAGGCCGCGCTGGACCTCCAGTCGGAGCTGTCCGTGCTGGTGGCGCGCAGTCCGAAGGGCGAGCTGGCGGTGTACCCGCCCGCGTTCAACCACCATGAGGAGCGCATCCTCGCGTGGTCGCTGCTCCCCGGCCCGCTGCCGGCCGGCGTCGCCGAGCGAGCCACGGAGCTGGCCCGCGACATCACCGAGGCGCTCCAGGTGGAGGGACTGCTGGTGCTGGAGCTGTTCCTGCTGCGCGACGGCACCGTGCTGGTGAACGAGCTGGCGCCGCGTCCGCACAACAGCTTCCACTCGACGGAGGTGGCCTGCCTCACCTCGCAGTTCGAGCAGGCGGTGCGCGCGGCGTGCAACCTGCCCCTGGGTTCGGTGGAGGTGGTGCGTCCGGCGGCCATCGTCAACCTGCTCGGGGACTTGTGGCTGCGCGAAGGCGGCCCCCGGTTCGAGGACGCGCTGGCGCTGCCCGGCGTGCGCCTGCACCTGTATGGCAAGCGCGACGCGCGCAAGGGCCGGAAGATGGGGCACCTGTCCGCGGTGGGCACCACGCCCGAGGACGCACTCGCGCGGGTGAAGGCGGCGGCCGCGGTGCTCGGAGTCTGAGGCCATGAAGACGAACGCCGCGCGGCTGCTCGACTCGTTGGGCGTGAAGTACTCGCTGCGCGACTACGAGGTGGACCCGGAGGACCTCTCCGCGGAGTCGGTGGCCGCCAAGGTGGGCATGCCACCGGAGCAGGTCTTCAAGACGCTCGTCGCGCGGGGCGACCGCACCGGCGTGCTGATGGCGGTGGTGCCCGGCAACGCGGAGCTGGACCTCAAGGCGCTGGCCCGGCTGAGCGGAGACCGCAAGGTGGACACGGTGCCGCTGAAGGAACTCCAGCCACTCACCGGCTATGTGCGCGGCGGCTGCACGGCCATCGGCGGGAAGAAGGACTATCCCGTCTACGTCGATGAGACGCTGGAGCTGTTCGACGAGGTGGCCGTGTCCGCGGGCGTTCGCGGCACGCAGTTGGTGCTGGCGCCGGCCGACTACCTGCGGGTGACGAAGGCGAAGCTCGGCCCCATCTCCCGCGACAAGGCCTGAGCGGCCTTCACACCATCGACCCCTGCTCCGGCATGAAGAGCACCTTGCCGGACGTCATGTCCGCCGAGGCGATGCGCACCGCATCCCCCGCCGACTCCAGCGGCAGCCGCGCGCGCACCGGCGTCTCCAGCTCACGGCCCACCAGGGACGGCACGCCCATCAGCGCCTTGAGCTGCTCGCGGCCGAAGCCCCGCCGCGCCCACTCAGAAAGCGCGAAGCCGTCCACCGTCTTGCGCCCGAAGATGACGTCGCCCGGGTCGAAGCGGCACTCCTGCTCCGACAGCGCGCCATACACCGTCACGCGACCGCCCTCGGGCAAGGCGCCCAACAACTGACCCGTCAGCCGCCCCGCCACCGCGTCGAAGGCGAGTGACACCTTGAGCTGGTGACACATGAGGCGCAGCCGCTCCTGGAACTCCGGCTCGTCGCTGCTCAGCACGTGCTCCGCGCCCAGGCCGCGCAAGAGGTCCACCTGCTCCGCGCGCCGCACCACGTGCACCATGGGCACGCCTCGCCGCCGCGCCAGCGCGCCCAGCATCCGACCCACGCTGCTCGCCGCACCCGTCTGCGCCAGCGCCACGTGCGCGCCCTCACGCGCGCGCTCCATCAGCACCCACGCGGTGAAGGGGTTCACGAAGAGGCTGGCACCCTGCTCGAAGGTGATGTGCGCGCGCAGGGGGATGCACTGCTGCAACGGCACCGCCGCGTACTCCGCCCACAGGCCATCTCCGCCCACGGGCGCGACACACGCGACGCGACGCCCCACGAGCAACTGCCCCGCCAGGCCTCCCGAGGCCACCACCGTGCCACTGCCCTCGAAGCCCGGCACCGTGGGCAGCGCGTTGCGCACCCCGTACTGGCCCCGCACGAACTGGAGGTCCGCCGGGTTGATCGGCGACGCCGCCATGCGCACCAGCACCTGCTTCGCGGAAGGTCGGGGAACGGCGCGGCGCTCCACCTGGAGGGATTCCGGCCGCCCGTCATAGGCCTTGAGGACCAGCGCGCGCATCACCACGGGGACAGGGGGGGCTTTCATCCGGCAGACCTTTTAATTCGCCCGTACGTGAAAGGGGGAGTCCCTTGGGCCTCCTCCGGGTCCGGAGTGTCGATGAACGCCACCATTTTGCAGTTGCACCACCGCGAAGCCTTTGAGCGCACCGTGACGCGCGCCCTCGCCGCGGGGGCCGGCGCGGGCCTGTTGCAGCTCGTCACCGCTCGCATCGGACTGCCCTTGCCACTGGCCTGGCTCGTGCCCGCCGCCGTGGTGCTGGCGTGTGCGCAGGGAGACCGCTGGGACCGCATCCTCTTGGGGGGACTGGGTGTGGTGCTGACGGCGGTGCCGTATGCGCTGGGAATGGCGCCCGCCTGGACGGTGGCGTGCAGCGCGGCGGCGGCGGGCTCTCTGCTGGTGCGCGCGCGGCTGAGCGAGAAGGGCGTGGAGGGACAGGTGGCGGAGGCGCGCCCCACCCTCGTGCACCTGGGACTCGGCGCGCTGCTGAGCGCGGGGCTCACGCTGGGCGGCGTGGAGATTGCCCGCGTGTTCTCCGCGCGGCTGGCGGACCTGGCCACGCCCGCGCTGCTCGCGGCGGGAGCGACGGGCGCCATCCTGGGACTCTTCGTGGGGCTGAGTTCGGTGGCCGCGCACCTGGCCCTCACCGCGGACCCCGTGGAGGCCCGCGCCGAGGAGCTGATTCCCCGACTGGCCGGTGACTTCCGGACGCAGTGTGAGCGCGCGCTCGCGCTGTATCGCCAGTGCGGTCAGTCGCTCGCGTTGTTGCCGCGAGAGCCCGCGCGCGAGGAGCTGGCCCGCACGCTGGCGAGAATCACTCGCGACGCGGTGGAGCTGGCCTCCGAGTGGGCTGGCGTGGAAGCGCAGCTCGAGGAGCGCGCCCAGGCGGAGCTGCAGGCCGAGCGCGCGGAGCTGGAACGCAGCGCCAAGGCCAGCACGGATGCGGTGGCGCGTCGGCAGTTGGAGTCCGCGGCCGCGTCGCTGGCGGAAGAAGTCGAGCGGCTGGGAGAACTCAAGCTGCGACGCGAGCGAATCCTCGCGAGGCTGCGCGCGGAAGTCGCCCTGCTGGAGCGCGCGCGCGTGGCACTGCTGTCGCTGCGCAGTGGACAGGCCCAGCTCAAGGCCGCGGAGTTGTCATCGCTCGCGCGTCGGTTCCGCGCGCTGTCCTCCGTGCAGTGGGAAGAAGGTCAGAGCCTGGACGCGGTGGCCACCCAGGCGACGCTGGCCCAGGTCCCCGAGCCCGTCCGGACGGACTCGCCCTCGGCTGTCAACCCGGTCCAACCCGTCGAGGAGGGGCCCTCCGAAGCAGGCGCGGATTCTCGAATTCGCGTCCCATGAGCAGGATTCCCCGGATGTCAGGGCCAATCGAGCCGGTGGGAGGCCGTCGGCTCGTACGCTGAGTAAGAGTTGTGACGGTAGTGCGCAGGCATGAACTGTAGACGTGGGTACCGTCAGGTAACATTTGCCCCGTCATGACCCACCCCCTCGTCCGACAGCCCGGTCCGATTCCTCTCTGGTTGTGGAACGGCTCCGAGCCCGGGGTGACTTCCGCCTTCCAGCCCATCGTCGACTTGCGAGATGGCGAGGTCATCGGACACGAGGTGCTGTCGCGCGGACAGGGAACGCTCGAGTCACCGCACGAGCTGTTCACGCACGCGAGGATGTCGGGCTACACGTGGGAGCTGGAGCGCGCGTGCTGGACGTCCGCGCTGCGCCGCATCTCCACGTTGCCGGAGGACCAGCGGCGCGCGCCCTTCTTCTTCAACGTGAGTCCGGACGTGTTGAGCGACCCGCGCTTCGGGGATGGCTCCACGCTGGCGCTCCTGGAGCGGCACGGGCTGGGGCCCCGGCATCTGGTGCTGGAGCTCACCGAGAAGGCGGTCATCGAGGATGGCGCGCTGCTGCAGCGCCTGACGCGTGAGTGCTCGGAGCAGGGCTTCGGGCTCGCGCTGGATGACTTCGGCGCGGGACACTCCGGACTGGTGACGCTGGTGCACTGCGTGCCGCGCTTCATCAAGCTGGACCAGGCCCTGGTGCGGGACATCCACCTGCACGACTACCGGCAGCACCTGGTGAAGTCGCTGGTGGCGTTCTCCTCCAGCGTGGACGCCATCCTCATCGCCGAGGGCGTGGAGACGTGGGAGGAGATGACGGTGCTGCTGCGGCTGGGCATCCGTCACGCGCAGGGATATCTGCTCGCCCGTCCCGCGCCGATTCCCGGACGTCCCACGGAGGCCTTCGAGGCGCGACGACGCGTGGCCATGCGCGCGCTGCTTCTGCGCGAGCGCGCGGATGACAGCACGGTGGGCGGTCTCGTCATTCGCCGGGCCACGGCCGATGCGACGGCGACGTCAGAGGCGGTGACGAACCTCTTCCGCGATGCGCCGCAGGTGGACCACGTGGTGGTGCTGGACGGCGCGCGGCCCCAGACGCTGGTGACACGGCGGAGCCTCGCGGCGGGCGGCGGGCGGCAAGAGCTTCCGCTGGTGGTCGAGGACCAGATGGCGGTGACGGCGCTCGTCGGACTGGCGATGGCGCGCGCGCCGGAGGCCGTCTACGACCCCGTGGTGGTGACGGATGCACAGGGCGAGTTCCTGGGCACCGTCACCATGAAGCAGTTGCTGCTGCGCGCCACCGAGCTCGTGGAGCGCCACACGGCGAAGTAGGCCCAGCTCACTCCCACGCGAGGTGCAGGCGACCGTCCTCGAAGATGAGGCCCGCGTCTTCCAGTCCCGTGGAGCCGTTCTCCACCTGGGGCAGCACGTTCCTCGGAGGCGCCAGCAGCGTGTCGCGGCCCTTCGTGAAGCCCTGCTCACGCACCAGCACCATGTACGCGCGGCCCAGGGCCACGGCCCGCTCGCGCGACGGCGTCAGCAGCCATGCCAGGTCCTTGTCCCCTCCCCGCGCGGCCCGGCGCACGGACGTCTCATCCACCGTGCCTTTCGGAAAGAAGCGCGTGAGCAGCTCCTCGTTCGCGCGGAACTCGTCGCCGCCCTTCACCCGCTCGAAGTACGTGAGCACCTCCGGCTTCGCATGGCCCACCTGTGGCACGTCGGGGATGCCGCGCAGGTCTTGATGCCGCCACCCTTCCCTGCCCGGCACCTTGCGCGGGAATCCGAAGGTCTGGTCCACCGTCACGCCCAGGTTGGTGTGACAGCCCATGCAGAACGCGTGTTCCTCCAACGTCTGCACCCGCAGGCGGCCCTTCGCGTCCTCGATGAAGCCCTGGAGGCGCCAGCCGAACTCGTTGATGAGCCCCAGCTCGGGCGTGCCCGGAAACGCGGGCAGCCGGTTGCGCAGCTTCTTCTCCTGCTCCGCCGCATAGAAGGCCATCACCTGGTCTCCCGCGTACTCCTCGTCCTTGCGCGAGTAGCGGACCTCCTTCATGCGCGCCGACAACAACGTGGGCGCATCCGGGTCCACGTACCGCACGGTGTGGAGGAACTCGACGCCGCGCGGATAGAAGTCCCGGCGCACGGCGATTCTCGCGGCGCCTCCCGCGTAGGTCTTCGGCAGGCCGCGCACCTCCTCGACACCGGAGGTCAACACGCCGTCCCCATTCACATCCACGCCCCCCGAGCGCTCGTCCACCGGCTCCACCCGTCGCCGCGCCGCCGCCACCTCCAGCAGCCCGGGGTCCACCGTCATCGCCGCTTCGAGGATGGCGAGGTTGAGCCGGTACACGTCTCGCGAGAGCGTTCCGTCGGCGTCGCGCTGGAACACCTCCGGGAGCCGGATGAAGACGTCGTCCGTGTTTCCATTCGTCGGCCAGAACGTGCCGAGAAACGGCTTGTAGCGGACGGCTCGCCAGCCACTTCCGTCGAGCGCGAAGCCCTCCGCGTCGAAGCCTCGCGAGAGGTTCAGGTCCGGCACCCAGCCCTTGAAGCCACCGGGACGCTGGAGCAACGACTCGCGCAGTGACGCGTAGTTGTCCTCGCGGATGTACTTCAGCACCTCGTCGTCGGAGATGTCCGCGAGCGCGGCGGTGCGGTCGACGAAGAGGTTGCTCCACTGGTTCAGCAGGCCCACGTCGCTGAAGGCGTACTCGGCCTGCAAGGACTCGTCGTCCATGACGTTGAAGCCGACGCCCCCGGTGTGGCACGTCCAACAGGGGTTCGAGACACCTTCCGTCTTCGTGTAACACATGGACGGAATGGGGGCCTCACGGTTGGCCACGGTGCTCCCGCTCGCCAGGGCTTGCGCGAGCGGGTCGAAGGGAGGCTCGGGGATGCGCGTGGAACCACGCTGCCTCCACACCCCCGCGGAGGCGAGCAGGCTTCCCAGCGCGAGGCACAGGACGAGGACGCCTCTGGCGCCTCCCTTCGACATGATGGGCATGGGTGTCGTTCTCCTGGACGGGCGCGCGACTACGGCCAGACGCTGTAGCTGTCCTCGCCCGGATGCTGGACGCTGACGAACAGGGTCTTCATGTCCGCGCTGAACGCGGGGCCGGTGGCCTCCGCGTCGCTCGGCATGGACAGCACGCGGAAGGCCTTGCGGAAGTACGCGCTGTCCCGATGCGCCGGGCTCTGGTTCAGGTAGTAGACGCCGTCGGCCACCTTGTTGACGCCGAAGTTGCCGTCGGTGCCGAACCACACCCCGCCGTCACGGTCGATGGCGAGGTTGTCCGGCTTGGCCGCGGAGAACTCCGGCATGGCGCTCGTCGCCGCCGTCTCGCCCTTCCACACGCGGAAGAAGGTGAACGTCCGCGAGCCGCCCGGTGCCGCCGGGTTGGCCTCGCGCATGCCGAAGATGGAGCCCACCCGGTCCGTCGCCCGGTTGTCCGTGGCGCCGCGCGCCTTCGTCACCCAGGCCCCATCAGGCCCTCGCGTGGCGGTGGCGACACGGCCCTGCTGGTCCAGCGCCGTCGGGTCGCCGTGCTCGGTGAAAGCCACGTACAGCAGCGGCGTGCCGCTGGGGTCCTTCGGGTTCCACTCGAGGTCCTCGGGACGGTTGAGTTCCATGACGCCGACCTTGTTCGCCGCCGTCCACAGCAGCTTGCGCACCTGGTCGTCGTCCGTGAAGCCGCCAATGGCGTTGTAGCTGACGTCGCGCAGCGCGGTGCCCACCGTCATCGTCGGCTGCCCGAGCGCCTCGCCGTTCGGCGCGAGGTCCGCGCTGTCCAGGCTCAGCGCCACCCAGCGCCCCTGTCCAGGCGCCTGCTCGGTGGGGATGACACCGCCCACCAGCGTGTCCCCGGTGCCGTTGTCCAGGCCGGCGAAGTGCGCGGCGTAGAGCGTGCCCTGGTCGAGCAGCGCGCGAATCTCCGCCTTCGTCATGCCCGCCGTGTACGGACGGCTGGAGACGAACTTGAAGATGCGCCCGCCTCGGCGGTCATCGCCGCCGTAGATGACGATGGGCTGGTCGACGAGCAGTTTCCAGTTCGCGTCGACGACGAAGGCCGCGTTCTCCCAGTGGGCGCGGCCCATGACACCGAGCTTGCGGTGGCCCGCGCCGGGCTTCGACGCGTCCTTGCCGTACCAGAGGTCCGCCGGCTGGCCCGGGTCGATTTCGGTGAGGAAGCCGTAGCCGTCCTTCCGGTGCGACGAGCGAGAGTCGGAGCTGATCATGTCGCCCGACGTGGGAGACGAGAAGTCCGGCGCGAGCGGAGCCCCCGTCACCATGCCGGGCGCGTTGGGAATCCAGTCGTTCTTCCCGGTCCACAGGCCACCTTCCGGATCGCCGTAGACGCCCTGCACGTTCTCCTCGCCCGTGAAGATGGTGCCCCACGGCGTCTGTCCGCCGGAGCAGTTGGAGTGCGTGCCGGCGACCACGCCCGAGGCCAGGTCGGCGCCGGAGTCGTCACGGTCCACGCCGGACAGCGTCATGCCGACGACTTTCGCCAGCGTCGTGCTGGAGGCGTCGTAGCGCAGGTTGCCCGCGTTGCGGTCCACGGCCCACTCGCCGGTGGCCGGGTCCTGCACCACGCGAATCCAGGTGCCGCCCACCTGCTTCTTCCATTCCTTGTTGTAGGCGATGAGCGCGTCGTCCTGCCACGTGGTGCCATCCGTCACCGAGTTGGACAACGTCCCGCTGTTGCGCAGGAAGCGCGCGAAGTCCAGGTGCTGGCCGATAGGTGCGGTGCCGACGCGGGGCTTCGTGCCGGAGATGTACTCGTGGTTGATCCACATCCATCCCGCCGAGCCGCTCCCCTTGAACTGGGGCGCGTTGCCCTGGGCGGACCAGCCGTCACCGAAGAACGCGATGTAGTCGACGTTGGCGCCGAAACGAGCACCCGTCTTGCTGAAGGTGATGGGGTCCATCCACTTGATGACCGTGGAGGAGAACAGGCCCGGCACCGTGCGCACCGAGTCGGTCGACGCGGGAGGCAAGGGGAAGACGAGCGGTGTCGGCAGCGAGCCGGCGACGAACTGGTCCACGCGAGCCTTCACGTACTCCGCGAGGTTCGTCGCGCCGGTGCCCAGGTCTCCACGGAACGTGAGCGCGATGACGGAAGACAGTGGGGTGCCGGCCTCCACACCGGGGGCGCGCGTCACGGCACCGGGGCCAGGCTGTCCCTGGGAACCGGGGCCCGCGGGGCCGGGCCCACCGTTCTCGCCGGGGTCGCCATCGTCACCCGGGGTGCCGGGCTGTCCATCCGCGCCATCCTGTCCGTTGGAGCCAGCGGGACCGGCGGGGCCCGTGTCACCTTCGCAAGCGGTGATGGACAGGGTGCTACCCAGAAGCATCGCGCCGGTCGCGAGCCGCAGCAGTCGTGAAGACATGAAGCACTTCCTCCAGGGGTTTCGCGCCCGACACGAGCGTGTCCGGGCGCGAGCGCATCCTGAGGAGGCCATGTGGCAGCGGCTTGTTCAGTGCGTCACTTCTTCATCACGTCACGCGCGCGCAACGTCACGCACGGGCAACGAGCACCGAAGTCAGGGGGCGATGCTAATGGTCGACACGCCCTCGAACTCCACCTGCGCGCCCTTGCGCACGCCCTTCTTCTCCGCCCAGCCCGCGGGCACCTCCAGCACGTACTGACTGGGCGCGCCCACCGAACGCGAGTCGAGCGTCTTCGGCACCGCGCGCGACACCACCCCCGCGATGTGCAGGTCCGAGGTGATGAAGATGATGTCCAGGGAGATGAGCGTGTTGCGCATCCAGAAGCCCTGCATCTCCTGCGACGGGAAGAGGAACAACATGCCCTTCCCCTCCGCCAGCTCCGTGCGCCACATCAACCCGCGCTGACGGGAATCCGGCGTGGCGGCGACCTCCACCTCCACCCGATGCACCCCGCCAAAGGCGTCCTTGAGCCGCACATGCGCACGCGGCAACGGCGGGCTCACATAGTCCTTCGAGGTGACGTCGGTGACAGGCGGTCGCACGGGGGCCGGAGGCGTGGAAGGCTGTTGGCCCTGCGCTTCCTGCTGGCAGGCGCCCAGCAGCAGCGGAAGGAGCAGGGGCGCGAGCCAACGAGGCGTCTTCATGGGTGCTGGGGATGCAGCGGCTTGTTGAGCAACTTCTCGGTGAGCTCCGGCCCGAGACTGTCGGACATCAGCCGCTCCACCACCGTCTCGAACTCCACCCGCTGCGAATCACTGCTGTAGATGAAGCGGATGCCCATGCCCGGCTCGTCGCCGTCCGCCTTGGACCACACCACCTCGCCCAACAACTCGAAGGGCGCCTCCCGGTGCGGCACCGTCAGCTTGAAGAGGAAGCGCGTGCCGATGGGCAGCGGCTTCTTCGTCTTGATGAACGTGCCACCCTTGCTGATGTTCTTCGTGTAGTCCGCGAAGAACGAGTTGAGCTTCTTGTAGTCGACCTTCAGCTCGATGGGCGCGCGCCCGTGCTGGCGGTGCTCGGGACCTGTCTTCTGTTCGGACATGCGGCTGGGGAGTATAGGTGAGGCCATGGAGCAAGTCCTCACCCGTGCCCGCGCTCTGTCGCGCCGCCCGGCCGTCCTGGCCCCCCTGCTCCTGCTGGCGGGCGGCGGCTCGGCCCTCGTCCTCCTCCCCCTCTTCGGGGTCCCCGGCTTCGAATTGAGCCTCGCCCTGGCCATCGCCGTGGGCCTGCTCGGCGGGGGTCCAGGCGTCGCCGCCGCCTTCCAGGAGCGCCGCATCATTCTGGGCCAGGACCCCAGGCCCCCGGCCGCCGCCGTCCCCCAGAGCCCCGGCGCCGCGGTGGGTCGAGCCCTGGGCGCCGCCCTCGTCCTCAATGTCGGCGCGCTCATCCCCCCCTTCCTCGCCTCCACCGTCTTCGCCTGGCTGCGCACCTCGTGCGACCCCTTCGAGCTGGTGGGTTTCTATCCCATGCTCACCCTCCCCTCGGCCGTGCTGGCCTCGGCGTCGGGAGTCCTCTGCGGCTTCAAGGCCCGGCGGCCCTCCCGGGGGGTGGCACTGCACGTGCTGCTCGTCCTGCTGTCGCTCGTCCCCACCGTGTGGCCCATCGTCGCCGGTCCCCAGGTCTTCGCCTTCAACCACTTCCTGGGACACCTGCCCGGCCCCCTCTACGACGAGGCCCTGGTGATGACGCCCGCGCTGGGCTGGTTCCGCCTGGAGACCCTGCTGTGGGCCTGGGTCCTGGCGGGGCTCGCCGCCGCGATGCTGGACCTCGGCGCCGGCACCCTGCGCCGCGCGAGCGTGCGCCCCTGGAGCCTGGTGGCGCTCGCGCTCCCCATGTCCGCCATCCTCTTCCTGGAGGTGAAGGGCCCCCAGCTGCGCACGCGGATGACGGACGCCTACCTCGCGGACACCCTGGGCGGCGTGCGCGACACGGAGCACTTCCGCCTCCACTACCCCCGGGGCAAGTCGCGCGAGGACGTGGACCGCCTCGCCCGCGACATGGAGTTCCGGTGGATGCAGGTGCAGCGCTTCCTCGGCGTGGCCCCCACCGAGCGCATCCGCGTGTGGCTCTATCGCAACGAAGAGGAGAAGCAGCGCCTGGTGGGCGCCGGCCGCACCCAGTACGCCAAGCCCTGGCGGTATGAGCTGCACATCCAGGACAAGCCCTTCCCCCACTCCACCCTGCACCACGAATTGGCGCACGTCATGGCCGCCCCCGCCGGCAGCGGCCCGTTCCGAGTCACCACGCGCCTGGGACTCTGGCCCCTCATGGGTGTCATCGAAGGGTTCGCCGTCGCCGCCGACGGCCCCGCCCAGGGCGACCTCACCCTGCACCAGTGGGCCGCGGGCATGCGCCGCCAGAAGCTGGCCCCGGACATGCGCAAGTTGATGGGGCCGCAGGGCTTCTACCAATCCGCTCCCGCTCGCGCGTACACCGTGGCCGGCTCCTTCCTGCTCTACCTCGCGGAGACCTACGGCGCGGACAAGCTGCGCGCGCTCTACGCCCACGCGGATTTCGACGACGCCTACGGGCGCCCGCTGGACGAGCTGGTCTCGGAGTGGGAACGCCACGTGGACGCCCTGCCCCTCGACGACACGGCCATCGCCCGCGCCTTCGCGCGCTTTCGCGCCGGCAGCCTGTTCAGCCGCGCCTGCGCCCGCGAAGTCGCCCGACTCACCGAGTCCGCGCGCGCCTCGCTGGTGGGAGACCCCGCGGATGCGCTGGAGCGCTACACCCGCGCCGCCTCGCTCCAGCCGGAGGAGCCCTCGTTCCGCCTGGGCGAAGCCGCCGCGCTGTCCGCGCTGGAGCGCTACGACGAGGCCACCACCGTGCTCTCCACGCTCGCCCATCAGGTCAAGGCCCAGGCCGTCACCGCGGCCGAGGTCGCCATGGCCCGCGCGGATGTGGAGGCCCGACGCCAGCAGCCCGAGCAGGCGCGCCGCTACCTGGACGAGGTCCTCTCCCTGGACGCCACGCCCGAGCTGACGCGCACCGCCCAGGTGAAGCTCGCGGCGCTGGACTCCACCGCGCGACGCGAGGCCATCGACGCGTACTTCCAGTCGACGCGCGAGGAGCTGCGCCTGCTGATGCTGACGCGCGCCCTCCAGGCCGTGCCCCAGGACGCGTACCTCAACTACCTTCTGGGCCGCCGACTCCAGCAGGTGGGCTCGCCCGTCCTCGCCGGCGAATACCTCCAACGTGCGCTGGCGGACGGTTCGCTGCCGGAGGCCCTCCGCCGGGAGGCCCTGCGCGTGAAGGTGGAGGCCGCCTACCTCGCCGGGGACTGCGGCGCGGTGCGCCACGAGGTCGGGGTCCTTCCAGACTTCGGAACGGCCTTCAAGGCCACCGCCCAGGAGTGGCGGGAGCGGTGTGATTTCGAGGAGAAGACCTTCCAGGGGCCCCTGGTGCCACGACAGGCTTTCCGCTAGCCGCGCTTTCCGCTAGGCAGGCAGCCCACACAGCGGCGACGAGCCAGCCCATCAGGAGGGAAGCGATGCGGTTCGAGACGAGGCAGCGAATCCAGGGGACGGTGGACGAGGTGGAGCGCGCGCTCCTCGACGAGCGGTACTTCGAGTTCCTCCTCAAGTACCACGGCGTCTTGCTGGAGCTGGCGCCGATTGAAGTGAAGACCGAGGGCGACCTGGTGAAGCGCAAGGTGCGCTACCGCCCCAAGCCGGTCATCGAGAGCATCGGCCCCAAGCGCGTGCCTCCCGAGTGGTTCGCCTTCATCGAGACGTCCACCTACGACAAGCGCCGCAAGGAGCTCACGTTCACCAACACGCCCACGTCGGGCACCATCTCCAAGATGCTGGTGAACACCGGCACCATGCGCTTCCGTGACTTGGGCGCCGGGCAGACGGAGCGGTCGATGGACGGCGAAATCTCCCTCAAACTGCCCTTCCTGATGAAGCCGCTGGCGCTCATCGGCGAGAAAATCATCCAGGGCGAGGGCCTCAAGATTCTCGACAACGAGATTCCGGTGCTCAACCGGTTCATCTCCGAGGTCATCCGCAATTGCTGAGGCACGCGGAGTGCAGGTGGGGCCGGGGGAATGGGTTGACTTCTCATCCATTGTCTTCGTAAGGCCCCGCCATGCTCATCCGCTTCCTCGCTCTCTGCGCCCTGACCCTCCTGGCCGCCTGCGCTCCGAAGCGCATCCCCGGCACCGAAATCGACGACACCTCCGACACGCGGGCCATTTTGTCAGTGATGGAGCAGTACCGGTCTGCCATTGAGGCACGCGACGCGAAGGGCATCCAGGCCCTGGTGTCCAAGGACTTCCGCGAGGATGGCGGCACGCCGGGGGACCCCGAGGATGACCTGAACACGGCCAACCTCGTGCCGTACCTGGAGACGCTCTTCCCGCAGCTCCAGTCGCCCAAGGTGGAGCTCGACGTGCGCCGGGTGCAGGTGGGCAAGGACATGGCCACCGCCATCTATTACTGGAAGGTGAGCTGGCGCATGCCCAGCCTCACCCCCCGCCCCCAGAAGGAGGCGGAGTTGGAGCAGATGGTGTTCCGGCTCGAGGATGGCCGCTGGAAGATCCTCTCCGGCATCTGAAGCCGCGTCGACTCCGGGGCGCGTCATGGCGCCCCGGTGGCTCACAAGCCCAGGAGCGTCGCGTAGCCCGAAGGCCCCATGGCCGACAGCGCGCGCGCCCGGGCGAGATAGGTGCGGTAGTCCTTGCGCACCAGCTTGTCCGCCGGCAGCGGGGACAGGTGGTAGTCGCGGATGCGGCTGGCCGTGAATCGCACCGCCCCGAAGAGCGCGTGGCCGAAGAGGTTGGCCCGCTCCACGGCAGACAGCGGCCGGATGTCCTGGTAGCCGCGCACCAGCGCCTCGCACAGCTCCGGCAGATACCCGCCGCCATCGAAACACCAGGCGTTCAGGGTGATGACCAGATCCAACCCGTACGCCTCGCGGCAGGCCATCTCGAAGTCGAAGAAGGCCCCCACGCTACCGCCCAGCCACTTCACGTTGTCGGTGAAGAGGTCCGCGTGGATGACGCCGAGCGGCTCCAGGCCCAGGCGTTGTGACTCGGCCGTGTCGAGCAGGCGCTCCAGTTCCCCGGCGATGGTGGCCAGCGTCGCATCCGGGTGACGCGACAGCTCCGCCAGCCATCCGCGCACGACGTCCGGTGAGTACGGGTTGGTGCGCGAGCCGCTGAAGGACTGCGTGTCGCGGTGCAGCTTGCCCAGCTCCGTGCCCAGCCGCTCCAGGTGCTCGGAGGTGAGGTTCGGATGGCGCAGCTCCTCGCCCGGCAGCCAGCGGAAGACGCTGACGCGCCCGCCCTCGAGTTCGACGAACGTCGCTCCGTCGCGCGTGGTGAGCTGCACGGGCGAGGGGAAATGGTACGCGGCCAGGTGGGCGAGCAGCGCGGACTCGAAGCGCAGGTCATCCGACGAGCGCACCGTCGTGTGGCGAACGAAGTAGCGGCCGGTGTCCGTCTCCAGCCGGTGGTTGGTGTTGATGGAGCCCTGGGGAATGGGCGTCACGCTCCGCACACTCCCCAGTCCGAAAATGTCGGCGACGCGAGTGAAGACCTCGGGGGACAGCGCCGTGTGAACCGCCATTGCTCACTCCTCCCATGCTCGGGGCCCGCTCCATTGACACCTGGGAGGGGCGTACCTAATAGCATCCAACTCCAGCGCGGGGAGACAGGTCCATGGGCACCGAGGTTCAGGGCGACTGGAAGCGGCGCGAGAGCTGGAAGAGCGCGCTGGTGCAGGTGGCCGTGGTGGCCGTGGTGCTCGCGGGCGCCGTCACCTACTTCGTCCACCGGGGCGCGGTGCGAAAGGAGACAGAGGAGCGCATGCGCGCGGCCCGCTCGGCGGCCCTCCGGGGCAACCCCGCGGACCTGACCCGCGCCATGGCGGAGCTGGAGACGCTCTTCCAGGTGGACGCCGAGGCCCGCGACGGCCAGGCCCTGGCCGCCGACATCCAGACAGTGCTGTGGCTGGAGCACCACCAGCCCGGCGCCGATGCCAAGGCGCGCGAGTACCTGTCCCGCGCCGAAGCACTCGACTCCCGCTCCGGCGAGCGCTACAGCGCGCGCGCCCTGCATCTGCTCGCGGAGGGCAAGACGGCCGAGGCGGAGAAGTACCTCGCGGACCTCCAGGCCCAGGGCGCCAACAGCCCGCGGCTGACGCTGGCCCTGGCCCTGACGCTCCAGGCGAAGGGAGACCTGCCCGGCGCGCGTCAGGCGTTCGCCCGCGCCGCCGAGGGGGCCTACCGGGACACGCGCTTCACCACCGCGTACGCGGAGGCCCTGCTCGACGAAGGCCAGCACGCCCAGGCGGTGGAGGTCTTCGAGAAGACCACCAGCGTCAACCCGGACCACCTCATGGCGCGGCTGGGCGCGGGGCTCGCGTATGCGTACCAGGGCAAGAAGCTGGAGGAGGCGCAGCGCGCGCTCGCCACGGCCTCCGAGAAAGACGCCGAGCTGACGCCCTCGCTGCGCTCCCGCATGGGGGCCCTGAAGGCGGAGCTGGCGCTGACGCGGGGCGCGACGGACGAGGCGCTCCAGGAAGCGGACGCCGCGCTGAAGACGGTGCCGGATGACGTCTACGCCCTCTTCGCCCGGGCCCGGGCCCTGTCGGCGCGGAAGGGCCCGGAGGCGCGCGCCGCCTTCGAGGCCGCGGTGGCGAAGCGGCGCACCGCCCCCCTGCTCTACCTGGATGGCGCGCGCAGCCTCCAGGCATCCGGCGACAACACCGGAGCGCTGGCGCTGCTGGACGCGTACGAGGGCACCTTCGGCGTCATCCAGGTGGCCACCGCCGACGGCAAGAAGGTCAGCCTCCTGGAGCAGGACGGCCGCTACTGGCTCGCCCGGGGCGGGCTGCTGGAGGCCGCGGGCCAACAGGACGACGCGCTCACCGCCTATGACAAGGCCATCGCCGCGAAGGGCGTCGGGCTGGCGCGGGCCCAGTACGCCAAGGGCGCGCTGCTGGTGCTCCGCAAGGACTACGAGGGTGCGAAGGCCCTGCTGGCCACCGTGGCCCCGGACACGGGCGCGGGCACGCTGCCGGAGGCATATACCGCCATGGGCGACCTGCTCTTCGCGCAGAGCGCGTACGCGGCGGGCTGCCAGCACTACTACTTTGGCCTCGTGCGGGCCCGCTCACAGGGGACGTCGCGCGACGAGCTGGCCGCGCGCATCGACTCCGTGAAGAAGGGCCTGGAGTCCGCGGGCCAGGGCCCCATGGCCAAGGCGTGGATGAACGAGACGGGCGCCCTGCTCCAGTGAGCCTGGGCGCCCGCGTTCCTACAGCAGCTCCGAGGCCTCCAGCGGACGGTACTTGGCGCGGACGATGCGCCACTCACCGTCGGTCTCCTTCTCGAACGTCCCCTCGATGAGGTAGGCGTTGAGCACGCTGTCCGCCGCCAGGTCCTTCAGGTTCTCCGCCTGGGAGCGACCGAAGATGAAGCGGGCCTGGAAGTCGCCCTGCGTGGGGGAGACTTCGTGCACCTCCAGGTTCGTCGTGAAGATGCGGACCCACTGGCCGCGCAGCACCTGGCCCGTCAGCACGCCCCGGACCTGCCGGTTGTCCCAGCCGCCGTCCGTCTTGAAGCGCTCGGACACGCCCTCCATCACCCCGGAGATGTCCTTCTGCTCCGCGGCGCGCGTCATGGTGATGACCTGCCGGGTGATGGCCTCCGGGACTCCCGGCTCCCGACGCGGCCAGAAGTAGAGCACCGCACCGGCCGCCATGAGGGCCAGCGCCACCCCCACCACCTTCGAGCGCGACAACATCACCATTCGCTCCTCACGCCGCCTCGGGCTCGAGCACCAGCTCGTCCGCGTCGATGATTTCCAGGGGCCGCAGCGCCTCGCCAATCTGCTTCAGGCGACGGTCCGACAGCTGCTCCAGGTACGTGCGGATGTGCGGGAAGACTCGCACCAGTTCGTGGAACGCGTTGCGCTCCAGGAAGGCCGCCGCCGTCTTGCGCGTGGCCGCCACGGTGGCCGACGCACGCAGGCCCGTCAGCAGGGAGATTTCCCCCGCCACGTCGCCCTCGCGCAGCACGCCCAGCGTCACGGTGCCGCCCGCCGGGTCCTCCTTCTGCACCACCAGCTCTCCGGCCAGCACGAGGAACAGCCCTGGCGAGTGCTCACCCTCCACCAGCACCTTCTCGTGCCCCTGGAGCGCGCGGAAGGCGAAGCGCTGCAGCATGGCTCCGCGCTCCGACTCCGGCAGCGTCTGGAACATGGGCGAAGTCGCCATCAGGTTTCGCGCCATGCGCTGCTGCGCGAAGTCCGCCAGCACCTGCGGCACGGCCGGGTGATTCTTGGCCACGGCGTTGAGGTGCTCGCGGCGAATCTCGAAGACCTCCGTGTCCGACACCGCGGACACCGTCGCGGTGGGAGGCGCGCCCGTCAACAGGGCAATCTCGCCGAAGATGGAGCCACCGCCGAGGAAGCCCAGTGTCTTCGCCTCGCCGTCCATCTGCCGCGTCACCTCCGCCTTGCCCGCGACGAGCACGTAGAGGTGGTCGGCCGGCTCGCCCTCTCGGCTCACCACTTCCTCCGGCCTCACCCGACGCCACGCCATGCGTCCCACCAGGTCGATGAAGGCCTCCCGGTCCAGCTCCGCGAACAACGGCAGCGGAGGCCGGCTGTTGGGGTCCGCTGAGCCGCCCGGGTCCGGCGCGGCCAGTACTTCAATGGCGCGGTTGGAGAGCTCCTCGCCCACCAGGCCCATCAGGTCCGTCTCCACCTTGCCGTCGTAGAGCGTCTCCGGCGGCAACGGCGGGGGCACCGCGGCGCGACCGGGCGCGCTGCGCACCGCGCGCGAGTGGACGCGGATGAGCGTGTCCTTCAGGCGTCGCTCGTTGGGGGCCAGCTCCAGGGCCAGCTTGCACGCGGCCATGGCGGACAGCAGGTAGTCGCGGCGCAGGAGTCCCTCCGCGCACGCGTGGTACGACGTGACGGCGCGTTCGCGCTCGCCCAGCTCCGCCAGACACCGGGCCGCCATCATCCGCGAGCGGTGGTCCGCGGGGACGCGACGTACGGCCTCCGCGAACACGGCGAGGGCGCGCTCGAACTGGCGCTCCTCGATGAGGTCCATTCCGAGTTCACGCAGCGACGACTCGCTCATCCCATGTCTCCACGAACCTTCGTTGTTGCAGCAGCGCCGCTCACGGCTGGAGCTCGCTCAGGTACATCTCCGCCTTGCGCTTCGTATCCGAGCCCTCGGGCGCTGTCTCGATGACAATCTTGAACTTCACCGCCGCGGACTGGGGGTCCCTGTCGCGCTCGATATAGGCGCGCATGTAGAGCTCCTCCACCTTCTTCTGCAGGTCGTCCAGGCCGTCACGCGCCCGGCGGTCCCCCGGGTTGAGGCGCAGGGCCTCGCGGAAGTTGAGCCCCGCCGCCGCCAGGTCCCCCTTCTTCAGCGCCGCCTGTCCCGCCGCCAGGGCCGCCGACGCCAGCTGCTCGTCCAGCGTGTTGCCCAGCGAGCCCTGGAAGCCAATCTGCCGGTACAGCTCCGCCGCCCGGCGCAGCGGCTTCGACGCCGACTCCAGCGCGTTGGACGCCAGCTTCTTCTGCGCGTCGTCCAGCGAGCGCTGGAACTGGGGAATGAGCGTCTTCAACTGGCGCGCCCGCTCCTTCACGTCCTTCTCCGCCTTGTACTTCTCCGTGACGCGGTCGCACTCGAGCACCGCGCGCTGGTAGTCGCCGCCGTTGAAGCGCCGCTCCACGTCGGTGAAGGCCTCCTCGAGGAAGAGCTTGCGCTCCTCCTTGGCGTTCAGCGCGGCGCGCTCGCGGTTGGCGCGGTCCCTTCGCGCACCGTCCGCGGACTCCTTCGCCAGCTCCGCCTCCAGGTCCTGGAGCTTCTGCGCATAGGCCGGCTTGTTCAGGTCCGGCACGCGGTCCAGCAACGGACGCGCCGCCTCCGGGTCCCGGGCCGCGAGCGCGTCTTCCATCTGCTGGATGCGGAACGCGGCGTCCTTCTCCTCCAGCTCCGTCTCCAGCTTGCGCCGGATGTCGTCCATCTTGGCCGTGCCCTGCGGCGTGGCCGCGAGCTTCGTGCGCGCCTCCTCGAACTGCTGGGCGACCATCAGCGCGCGCACGGACTCGAAGGACTGCACCACCTCCAACTGCTTGCTCGCAGCCTTGCCCAGGCCCTCCTCGTCGACGCCCGGCCGCAGCTTCTCCGCCTCCTCGACGAGCCGCACCGCGGTGGCGTAGTCGTCCGCGCGCACCGCCTCGCGCGCCTTCTGCATCAGCAGCTTCGAGCGCTCGATGTTCGGGTCCACCGGCGGCGGAGGCGGCGGCCCGGAGGGGATGAACAACAGGCCCAGCATCAGCAGCACCACCACACCGCCACCCACGGCGATGAGCAGCTTCGTCTTCGAGTTCGGCCCTCCGCCCGTGACGACGCTCCTGGGGGGCGGACGGGGACGGGGGATGGCGATGGCGCCCTTGCCCTTGTTCTGCGCCTTGTCCTGGAACCCGTCCGGCACCCGGTAGTTGGCGTTGGTCATCTCGTTCAGCCGGGGATCATTCGGATCCACGTCTGAACCACGAGCGGCGCCCGCGGCCTTCCGGGCCTCGTCCTTCTCCTTGGCGGCCTCCTCGCGCTCGCGCTTCTCCTCGGCCTCGCGAGCCTCCGCCTGCGCGCGCATCTCCTTGATTTGCTCCGCCTCGTCCACGAAGCGAAGGCGCGTCTTGCCCATGGCGATTTCATCGCCGTGCTTGAGCAGACACTCGTCCACGCGCTGATCATTCACCTGGGTGCCGGAGATGCTGCCCAGGTCTCGCATCGCCACGCCGGTCTGGCCGTAGACGAGCTCCAGGTGCCGGCGCGACACCGACTGGTCGTCCAGTACGAAATCGCAGTCCTTGCCGCGCCCCACCACCATCCGCACGCCCTGGAAGCGCTTCTTGCGCCCCCGGTCCGGTCCGGCCAGCACCAGCATCTGCACGGGCGGACCGGCGCGCGTGGACTCGGAGTTGTCGTCGTCGTCGTCGCGGCGCACCGCGTCCTCGCGCGACTCCGGCACGGCGCCCACGCGCGTCTCATCCGTGCGGGAGCGGGGAGGTTGCGCGTCACCGTACAGCTCCGGGTTCGCGGGGCCGTCGGGATAGCCTTCTTCCCCGGAGAGGGGTGCGGCGAAATCCTCGTCGGCGGGTGACGCCTCGCGCGGAGGGCGAGCCCGGGCTGACGGCTTCGCCGATGGAGAGTCCGCCCCCGCGTCACCGCCGGAACGGCCGGCGCCAGCGCGAGGAGAGGATGGAGGACGAGCAGGCATGGGGTGGGGTCCAGGTTCCGAAACGTCGGCCATCTTAAAGCGCCGGCCCCCACGGTGGGAATGCGACAGGCCAGCCCGCGGGGAAAGAAGGGCGGCCATTGTCCGTTGCTCCCGGAGATTTCCCCTCCTATGTAGGTTTCCACACCCCCCCACCGCTTCACCGAGGGAGTTCCTGAATGCCCCGAGCGTCCGCGCCGACCCGACGCGCCCCTTCTTCCCAGCTCGCCCCCCTGGCGGCCCGGCGGCCCTCGCCCGTTCCCCTGCTGCCCCAGTCGCTGCTCGAGCGACTGCTGGCCGTGGCCATGGAGCGCGGGGGTGACTTCGCGGAGGTCTACGTGGAGCGCACCCACAGCACCAGCGTGGTGCTGGAGGAGTCGCGCATCAAAAGCGCCCAGACGGGCCTGGTCCAGGGCGTGGGGGTGCGGGTCATCTCCGGAGGAAAGGTGGGGTACGCCTTCTCCGACGACTGGGACGAGCCCGCGCTGCTGCGGGCGGCCTCCACGGCGGCGATGATTGCCCAGGGCCAGGGCTCCGAGCGCGCCTTCCCCGTCTCCCGCGTCGCGGTGCCCAGCCACTACCGGGTCCCCACCCCGCTGTCGGACGTGGAGGTGTCGCTCAAGGCGTCCCTGCTGACGCGCGCGGACCAGGCGGCTCGCGCGTTCGACTCGCGGGTGACGCAGGTCAATGGCGCCTACGCGGACCAGACGCGGCGCCTCGCGGTGGCCAACACGGAGGGGCGCTACACCGAGGACACCCAGGACTTGTGCCGCATCTCCGTGCAGGTGGTGGTGCAGGGCAAGAAGAACGAGCGGCGCACGGGCATGTACGGCGGGGGCGGTCGGGTGCCGTTCACCCACTGGGCCACCTTCCCCCCGGAGGAAGTGGCCCGTGAGGCGGCGCGACAGGCGGTGGCCACGCTGGGCGCGGTGGACTGCGCCGCGGGCCCGCAGACGGTGGTGCTGGCGCCCGGCTGGAGCGGCATCCTCCTGCATGAGGCGGTGGGCCACGGCCTGGAGGCGGACTTCATCCGCAAGGGCACGTCGCTGTTCGCCGGCAAGCTGGGAGAGAAGGTGGCCTCCGAGCTGGTCACCGTCATCGACGACGGCACGGTGGCCAGCGGCCGAGGCTCCATCAACATCGACGACGAGGGGACGCCGGGGGAGCGCAAGGTCCTCATCGAGAACGGCGTGCTCAAGGGCTACCTCTACGACAGCCTCAACGCGAAGCTGATGGGGCAGCGCTCCACGGGCAGCGGGCGGCGCGAGTCCTTCCGGCACCTGCCCATCCCCCGCATGACGAACACGTTCCTCGCGCCGGGCAACCACCACCCCGACGACATCCTGAAGGAAGTGAAGCGCGGGCTGTACTGCGCGACCTTCGGTGGCGGGCAGGTGGACATCAGCAACGGCAACTTCGTCTTCGAGGTGAGCGAGGCGTACCAGATTGAAGACGGCAAGCTGGGCCGGCCGGTGAAGAACGCCATCCTCATCGGCGTGGGGCCGGAGGCGCTGAAGAACGTGTCCCGCGTGGGGTGCGACCCGCAGCCGGACCCGGGCATGGGCGTGTGTGGGAAGAACGGGCAGTCGATGCCGGTGGGCGTGGGCCTGCCCACGCTGCGCATCGACAACGTCACCGTGGGCGGAACCCAGGTCGGTTGAGAGAGAGCGCCAGACACCATGGACTACCAGAAGCTCGCGAAGAAAATCGTCCAGCGCGCCACGAAGAAGGGCGCCCACCAGGCCGAAGCCTTCCTGGAGGTGAGCCGCCAGAGCAACGTGCGCGTGCGCGAAGGACAGATTGAAGACCTCACCCAGTCCACGTCCAAGGGCGTGGGCCTGCGCGTCGTCGTGAAGGGCCGGCTCGGCTTCGCCTTCACGTCGGACTTCGAGCCCTCGGGGCTGGAGCACCTCGTGGACCAGGCGCTGAAGCTGGCCGAGGCCGCCGCGCCCAGCAAGCTCAACGGCCTGCCCGGCGCGAAGGAACTGGGCCGCTACGGAGACACGGGCGATTTGTATGACCCGGCCGTGGCGAACCTGCCCGGCGACTGGAAGGTGAAGGCCGCGCTGGAGATGGAGAAGGCGGGCCGCGCGGAGGACTCGCGCGTCACGACGTTCAACGCGGTGGGCGCCGGGGACTTCATGTCCGAGGTGTACGTCGCGTCGTCGGAGGGGATGGCCGGAGGCTACTCGGGCACGTACGTGTACCTGTACGCGCTGCCGGTGGCCGCCGCGGACGGCCAGCTCCAGAAGGGCTACTGGCTGGACTACAAGCGCTTCCTCGCGGACCTGGATTCGCCGGAGTCCATCGGCCGCGAAGCGACGCGGCGCGCGGTGCGGATGCTGGGCGCGAAGCGTGTGAAGACGCAGCAGGTTCCCGTGCTCTTCGACCCGCTCGTCACCGCGTCCTTCATGTCCGGCGTGGCCAGGGCGGCCAGCGGCAACGCCGTGCACCAGCAGGCCAGCATGCTGGCGTCGCTCCAGGGCAAGCGGCTCGCGAGCGAGCACGTCACGCTGGTGGACAACGGCCTGTTGCCGCGAGGCCTGGCCACCGCGCCCTTCGACGGCGAGGGCGTGCCCACCCGGCGCACCCCCATCATCGACCGGGGCGTGATGTCGAACTTCCTCTATGACGCCTTCACCGCGCGCAAGGCGAAGGCGCGGCCCACGGGCAACGCCAAGCGCGGCTACAACGCGCTGCCCACCATCGGCACCAGCAACCTGTACCTGGAACCGGGCACCACGCCACCCGAGCAGCTCATCCGCGAGGTGGACCGGGGCTTCTACGTCACGTCGCTGCTCGGCCATGGGGCAAACCCCGTGACGGGCGAGCTGTCCGCGGGCGCCAACGGCCTGTGGATTGAGAACGGCGAGCTGACGCACGCGGTGCAGGAAGTCACCGTGGCCGGCAACGTCCTGAAGATGCTCCAGGACATGGACGGCGTCGGCAACGATTTGCAGTTCCGAGGCGGCACCGTGGGCGCGCCCACTGTCCGCTTCCGGCAGCTCACCCTCTCGGGAGAGTAGCCCTACCTCCCGCGTCCCCCTAGCGTGGGCGACGCGGGAGGCCCCCTCCCCCACGTGTTGGGGGAGGCGAATGTCAGGGCCTCCGGCTACACCTTTCGTCCGCAGCGCAGGAGGGCGCACCCATGGCAGCGAAGTCCGCACGAAAAAAGACGGCCGCCGCCGCGAAGGCGAAGCCGGCCACCACCCCTCGCAAGCCCCGCCGCAAGAAGGCGGACCCCAAGTCCCGGGGCCTGACGCCCGCGGACGTGGCCAGCGACTCGGTGGAGTACCCCATCGACATCCTCGAGGCCGTGCGCACCGACGGCGGCGAGGTGCTCGGCGTCTACCGCGAGCCCCTGGGTGGCCACCCGGTGGTGCTCGCGGTGCTGCCCATCGACAAGGTGGAGCCCACGCCCTACCAGCGGGACTTGTCCGAGCCCCACGTGAAGCGGCTCGCCAGCGCCATGGAGCGGTTGGACCGCTTCCTGGACCCCGTCATCGCCGTGCGCAAGGACGGCAAGTACTGGACGCCCAACGGCAACCACCGCCTGCACGCAAGCAAGCTTCTGGGCGCCAAGTCCATCATCGCCCTGCTGCTCCCCGACGAGGACGTGGCCTACCAAATCCTCGCCCTCAACACGGAGAAGGCCCACAACCTCAAGGAGCGCTCGCTGGAGGTGGTCCGCATGTACCGGGGCCTCGTCGGCGCGGGCCGCGAGGGCAAGGAGACCGCCTTCGCGCACCTGTTCGAGGAGCCTTCCTTCGTCACGCTCGGCGCCGCGTACGAGAAGCGCCCCCGCTTCTCCGCGGGCGCCTACCACCCGTTCGTCAAGGTGGTGGAGGACTTCCTCGACAAGCCGCTCGGGGCCGCGCTCGCCCTGAGAGAGGCCCGGGCGGACCGGCTCCTGGAGTTGGACGACGCCGTGGTGGCCGTCGTCAACGGCCTCAAGGAGCGGGGCCTGCAGAGCCCCTACCTCAAGAACTTCGTCGTCGCGCGCATCAACTTCCTGCGCTTCCGCAAGAATGGCGGCAAGCCCGACTTCGACGAAACGCTGGACCGGATGCTGGCCAGCGCGCTCAAGTTCAACCTGGAGTCCGTCAAGCGCGAGGACATCGGCCGGATGGGCGGTGGCCCTGTCGAGTCGGACGACGAGCACGCGTAGGGAACGGGGATTGCAAGAAGCGGCGCCCATCATGACCACCTCCACCGTTCTCGTCGTCGACGACGACCGCGCCAACCTCGACTCCGTGACGCGCATCTTCCAGCGGGAGAACATGGCCACGCTGTCCGCCGCCAACGGGACGGAGGCGCTGGAGATGCTGCGCCGTCCGGAAGTCACGGTGATGGTGACGGATTTGATGATGCCCGGCATGGACGGGCAGGAGCTGCTCCGCGCGGCGCGCACCATCCGCCCCGACGTGGAGGTGGTGCTGATGACCGCCTACGGCACGGTGGAGACGGCCGTGGCGGCGATGAAGGACGGCGCCTACGACTTCATCACCAAGCCCCTCAAGCGCCACGCGCTGGTGAAGGCGGTGCAGAAGGCGCTGGAGAAGCGGGCCCTCGTCTCGGAGAACCAGACGCTCAAGGCGAAGCTGGCGGAGATGAGCGCCGCGGGCGGGCGCACCATGGTGGGCCAGTCCCCCGCCTTCCGCGCCATGCTGGACACCATCCGCCAGGCCGCGCCCTCCACCGCCACGGTGCTGCTGCTGGGCGAGTCCGGCACCGGCAAGGAGCTGGCCGCGCGCTCGGTGCACGAGTACTCCAGCCGGGCCAAGGGCGCCTTCGTCGCCGTCAACTGCGGCGCGCTACCGGAGAACATCCTGGAGGCGGAGCTGTTCGGCGTGGAGCGCGGCGCCTTCACCGGCGCGGTGGCCCGACGCGAGGGCCGCTTCGAGCGCGCCCATGGTGGCACCCTCTTCCTGGACGAAGTCGGTGAGATGCCGCTGCCCGCCCAGGTGAAGCTCCTGCGCGCGCTGGCCGAGGGCGAAATCGAGCGGCTGGGCGGCACGCAGATCGTGAAGGTGGACGTGCGGTTGGTGGCCGCCACCAACAAGGACCTCCAGAAGGAGGTGGCCGAGGGGCGCTTCCGCGAGGACCTCTACTACCGCCTCAACGTGGTGGAGATCCGCGTCCCCGCGCTGGCCTCGCGCCGGGAGGACATCCCCCTGCTGGCGGACGCGTTCCTGCGCCGCTTCGCCGCCAAGAACGGCAAGGTGCTGCGCGGCTTCTCTCCGGAGGCGCTCCAGACGCTGGAGAACTACGCCTGGCCCGGCAACGTGCGAGAGCTGGAGCACGCCGTCGAGCGCGCGGTGGTGCTCGCGCGGGGCGAGGTGCTGGAGGCCAGCGACCTGCCCGAGTCGGTGCGCAAGGGCCCGCTCGGCGCCGCCTCCCAGCTGGTCATTCCCATTGGAACGCCCATGGAAGAGGTGGAGCGCCGGGTGATCCACGAGACCTTGCGCCACACCAAGGGCGACAAGACGCTGGCCGCCCGGCTGCTGGGCATCGCGGCCCGCACCATCTACCGCAAGCTGGAGCGCGAGCAGTCCAACGGCGGCGAGCCCCCCGCCGGAAGCGAGGACTGACAGGCCGTCACAAAGGCCCCCACCTGGCTTTGACAATTTGTCCCAAGGCTCGGGGCAGCTCGCTCAGTCGCCCGGAGCTGTCCCTCATTCCGGAATAATTTCGAGCGCTTGGCCGTCCCCCTTGATTGGCCCCACTGGCCCGCGGTGGCACCTGGCTTGCTCTCCACGGGTTCGGCTTTCTCTCGGAAGCGTGATGGAACTCTTCTTTCGAAAATACTTTTGGACGGTGAACCTGCTGTTCGTCCTCCTCGTCGCGCTGCTGGCGGCGAAGACGGTGAACCTGTTCGTCGAGTCCGCCATCTCCCCGGTGCCCACGTCGGGGGCCGCCGCGCGCGCGCCCGCCAACGCCCGGCCAGCCCAGTCCGCACTGGCGCTGCCGGACATGGAGCAGCTGTCCCGGGTGACTGGCATCAAGATTCCGGAGCCGGAGGTCGCGGTGGCGGAACCCACCGCGCCTCAGGTCGACCCCAACGCAGCCCCCGTGAAGAGCGGCCTGCGCGTGAAGCTCCTGGGCACGCTCGTCGCGGGCAACCCCGACTGGTCCTTCGCCTCCATCCAGGACATGGTGACGCAGCGCTCGCAGACGTACATGGTGGGCAATGCCCTGCAGGGCGCCACCGTGCTCGAAATCGAGCGTGAGCGCGTCATCGTCCTCAATGGCGGCCGCAAGGAGTTCATCGACGGCAACCCGGGCGACGGCGCTCAGGCCTTCACGCCGCCCACGCCTCCGGTGGCGCAGGCGAACACCGCGTCCACCAGTGGCATCCGCGCCGTCAGCGACAACGAGTACGAAGTGCCTCGCGCGGAGATCGACAAGACGCTCAACAACCTCAACGACGTGGCCATGCAGGCGCGCATCGTTCCCGCCTTCAAGGACGGCCAGGCCGTGGGGTTCAAGCTCTTCTCCATCCGCCCGGACTCCATCTACTCGAAGATTGGAGTCCAGAACGGCGACGTCATCCGCCGCATCAACGGATTCGACCTCAACAGCCCCGAGAAGGCGCTCGAGGTGTATTCGAAGATGAAGGACTCATCCCGCATTGAAATCGAGATCGAGCGCAACGGCGCGCCGATCCGCAAGTCCTACAACGTCCGTTAAACCCCACGCCGCGCCCGCTCCTCCATGAAGACGCTCCCGTCCTGGATGCTCTGCCTGTGCCTCGCGCTCGCCGTCCCCGCGCAGGCGCAGCGCCGCCCCCCTCCGCCCGGCACCTCCGCGCCTTCAGCGCCGGGTGAGCGGACCATCACTCCCCAGTCGTCGCCCCCGGGCGCCGACGAGTCCAATCAGGGTTCCCGGCGTACGCCCACGTGCGAAGAGGCCCGGCGCAACGCGCGCTACGGCATCTACTTCGACAAGGTGGAGATCGAAAAGCTCGTCCAGACGGTCGCCGACGCCACCTGCCGCACGTTCATCCTCCCGGAGAACGTGCGCGGAAAGATTTCCATCATCGGCCCGGAGAACGGCCGCGTCGAAGTGGACGCCGACGCGTTCTACTCCGCCTTCCTGGCCTCACTCGACGCCAACGGGCTCGCCGCGTACCAGTACGGCCGGTTCATGAAGATCGTCGACAAGCGCTCGGCGAAGCAGAACCCCATCCCCACCATCGTCGAGGATGGCCAGCCGTACACGACCAACGAGCAGATGATCACCAAGCTGTTCCGCATCCGCAACGTGGAGGTGGAGCCCCTGCGCGGGGTGCTGCAGCAGCTGGTCTCCAAGGACGGCGACACCATCCCGTATCCGCCGGACACCATCATCGTCAACGACGTGGGCTCCAACATCCACCGCCTGGAGCGCCTCATCGACCAGTTGGACACGCGCGCGGCCAGCGACGAGCTGCGGGTCATCCAGGTGCAGTACGCCTCCGCGCAGGACGTGGCCACCACGGTGCAGCGCCTCTTCGAGGCCAAGGGCGCCCGTCCCGGTCAGCGCCCCGGCACCTTCACCCAGGGCGTGCCGCCCGCCGGACAGCCCGGTGGTGAGGTGATTGCCCAGCCCGCCTCGGGCGGCCAGGAGGCGTCCGCCGGACCGGTGACGCTGTCGCAGATCATCCCGGACGAGCGCACCAACAAGCTCATCATCGTGGCCAGCCCCGCCGCGTTCGAGCGCATCCAGGACATCGTCACGCAGATCGACATCCCCTCCGGCACGGGCGGTCGCATCAACGTCTACTACCTGGAGAACGCCAACGCGGAGGAGCTGGCCAGCACGCTCCAGTCGCTGGCCCAGGGCACCGCGAACCGGCCGCGCTCGCCGATGCCGAACATGCCCCAGGGCGCCCCGCGTCCCGCCGGCACCACCCAGGCCGCGGAGCTGTTCAGCGGCGAGGTGAAGATTTCGGCCGACAAGGGCACCAACTCGCTGGTCATCGTCGCCAGCCAGACGGACTACAAGAACATCGTCCAGGTCATCCAGCAGCTCGACACGCCGCGCCGCCAGGTGTTCGTCGAGGCCGTCATCATGGAGGTGAACCTGGACCGCAACGCCGAGTTCGGCGTCAACCTGCACAGCGGCTTCGCGCTCCAGACGGACCGCGGCGCGGCGCCCGGCCTGATTGGCACCAACAACGGCGGCCAGGGCCTTCCGCCCTCGCTGAGCCTGGCGAACCTGGCGTCCTTCGGCGGCTTCCTCGCGGGCCTTCAGGGTCCGGTGATTCCGGCGCTGGAGAAGCTGGGCCTGGACATCCCCGCCTTCGGCGTGGTGCTGCACGCGATGCAGCAGAGCTCCGACGTCAACGTGCTCTCCACGCCGCACATCCTCACCAGCGACAACGAGGAGGCGGAAATCACGGTGGGCCAGAACGTGCCCTTCCAGTCCGGCTTCTCGCCCTCCTCGCTGGGCTCCCAGGTGGGCGGCGCTGGCGGGGCGGCGGGTGGCCTCAATCCGTCGCTGCTCGCCGGTCTGGGCGGTCTGGGCTCGCTGTACGCGCCCATCCAGCGCCAGAACGTGGAGCTGAAGCTGACCGTCAAGCCGCAGATCAACGACAGCGACTACATCCGCATGGTCATCACGGAGCAGACGGAGGAAATCGCCTCCAATGACCCGGTGCTCGGTCCGACGACGAGCAAGCGCAGCGCGAAGACGACGGTCATCGCCAAGGACCAGGAGACGGTGGTGCTGGGCGGCATCATGCAGGACCGCACCATCGAGTCCGTCACCAAGGTCCCGGTGCTCGGCGACATCCCCATCATCGGCAACTTCTTCCGGGAGACGTCGCGCAAGAAGACGAAGACGAACCTGCTGCTGTTCCTGACGCCCTACATCATCCGGGGCCCGGAGGACTTCCGCACCATCTTCGAGCGCAAGATGAAGGAGCGGCAGCAGTTCGTGGAGCAGTTCTACGGCCAGGTGCCGGGCTACGACGTGGCGGTGGACTTCAGCCGCAAGCCCGGTCCGCTGTCGCGCATGAACCAGGCCGTCATCCGGGAGCGCAACCGCGCGGAGAACGGCGGCCCCGGGCTCCACGGGGAGAAGGTCATCGGTCCGAGCTCCTCCTCGCCTGCTCGCCAGGACTCCGCGCCGTCCACGCGGCCCACGCCTGCCCCGTCGCCTGAGCCGGAGGTGCGGGAAGTGGCTCCGCCCCCCGCGGGTTCCGAAGAGTCAGCCCCCGCGGCCCCGACGCCCGAAGCGCCGTCTCCGGAGTCCTCCGGAGACGCGTCGCCAGAGCGCCTGCGCATCCAGCCTGAATCGGGGAACTAAGAGCCCATGAACGTGACCGCCGACCCCACCCTCGCCACCGCCGCGCCCGGCGCGGCCACCGCCCGGAACGACTCCACCCAGGTCGTCGCCCACGGGCAGGCCTTCCTCTGCGGAAGGCCCCTGGGGGAAATCCTTCGCGCGCTCGTCCCCTCGCTCACCGAGGAGAAGCTCCACGAGGCGCTCGCCGCCCAGGAGGAGAAGGGTGGGCGCATCGGTGAGGTGCTGGTGGGCCTCAAGGCGGTCTCCGAGGAGGACGTCGTCAAGGCCCTGGGGCACCAGTTGGACCTGCCCTACCTGGCGCGCATCTTCACGGAGGAGGTGGACGCGGAGCTGGTCAAGCGCATCCCCATCAACTTCGCCAAGCAGTCGCACATCCTCCCGCTGTCCGTGGAGGGTGACGCGGTGGTGCTGGCGGTGGCGGACCCGCTGGACACGTCCACCATGGACCACGCGCGGCTGCTGTTGGGGCAGAGCATCAGCCCCCGGCTCGCGCTGGCCTCCACCATCACCGACGCCATCAACAGCGTCTATGACCGCTCCATCAACGAGGCCGAGCAGCTGGTCGACGAGATGGAGACGCAGGACCTGGACGCGCTCGCCCACGAGCTGGACGAGCCGCAGGACCTCCTGGACACGGACGACGAGGCACCGGTCATCCGGCTGGTGAACTCCGTGCTCTTCCGCGCCGCCAAGGAGCGCGCGAGCGATATCCACATCGAGCCCATGGAGCGGGAGCTGCTCGTGCGCTTCCGCGTGGACGGTGTGCTCCAGGAAGTCATCAAGCCGCCCAAGCGCTACCAGAACGCCATCGTCAGCCGCGTGAAGGTGATGGGGCAGCTCAACATCGCGGAGAAGCGCCTTCCGCAGGACGGCCGCATCCGCATCAAGCTGGCCGGCCGCGACATCGACATCCGTCTGTCCACCATCCCCACCACGAACGGGGAGCGCATCGTCATGCGTCTGTTGGACAAGACGGCGACGCTCCTGGACCTGGCGGAGATTGGCATGAGCCAGGTGACGCTCCACGCGATGGAGGCGGTCATCAAGCGCTCGCACGGCATCGTCCTCGTCACCGGCCCCACGGGCTCCGGCAAGACGACGACGCTCTACGGCGCCCTGTCGAAGATCAACACCTCCGACCTGAACATCCTCACCGTCGAGGACCCGGTCGAGTACCAGCTCAAGGGCATTGGCCAGATGGCCATCAACCCGAAGATCGGCCTCACCTTCTCCCAGGGCCTGCGCTCGTTCCTCCGCCAGGACCCGGACGTCATCATGGTGGGCGAGATTCGCGACAAGGACACCGCGGAGATCGCCATCCAGGCCTCCCTCACGGGCCACCTGGTGCTCTCCACGGTGCACACCAACGACGCCGCGGGCGCCGTCACCCGTCTGGTGGACATGGGCGTGGAGCCCTTCCTGGTGGCCTCGTCGCTCACCGGCATCCTCGCCCAGCGACTGGTGCGCCGGGTGTGCCCCGACTGCCGCGTGGCCTACCAGCCCACGGACGTGGAGCTGAAGGAGCTGGGGCACTCGCTCGCCTCGTTCAAGGCGCGCTACGGGACGGACCGCATCTACAAGGCCGTGGGCTGCCCCACGTGCAACCGCAACGGCTACCGCGGCCGCACGGGCATCTACGAGTTCCTGCCCGTGGACGACGACGTGCGCCAGTTGGTGCTGAAGAACGTGGACGCCTCCACCATCAAGAAGTCCGCCACGAGCAAGGGGATGATCACCCTGCTGGAAGACGGCGCGCGGAAGATTTCGCTGGGCGAGACGACCATCGCCGAAGTGCTGAGCATCACCCAGGAGGACATGTAACCGACAGCTCCTCCCTGGGAGGGGCCGGGGTCATCGAGCCATGCCGGTCTTCGAGTACAGAGGTCTCAATTCCGCGGGCAAGCAGATCAAGGGCCTGTTGGAAGCCGACTCGCCCAAGACGCTGCGCTCCAAGCTGCGCGCCGACGGCGTGTTCCTCACGGACGTGCTGGCCCAGGCGGAAGGCAGCCGGGGCGCGGTGTCCAAGGGCGCCAACGCGGCGCAGGTGTCGCGCGACATCGACCTGCGCAAGCTGGGCCGGGGCCGCGTCAACACCGACGACGTCGCCATCTTCACCCGGCAGCTGTCCACGCTGCTGGGCGCCGGCGTCACGCTGGTGGAGTCGCTCACCGCCCTGGTCGACCAGGTGGAGAAGGAGCGCTTCAAGCGCGCCCTCTCCGACATCAAGCAGCGCGTCAACGAGGGTTCGACGCTGGCGGACGCGCTCGCTCAGCACCCGAAAATCTTCCCCAACATCTACGTGAACATGGTGCGCGCGGGCGAGGCGTCCGGCGCGCTGGACGCGGTGCTCACGCGCCTGGCCGACTTCACGGAGAACCAGGCCCGGCTGCAGCAGAAGATCCTCAGCACCATGCTCTACCCCGCCATCATGATGGTGGTGGGCGGCGGCATCCTCGTGGCGCTGATGGTGTTCGTGGTGCCGAAGGTCACCAAGATCTTCGAGACGATGAAGGCCACGCTGCCGTTGAGCACGCGCATCCTCATCGCCACGAGCAACTTCTTCCAGAACTGGTGGTTCGTCGCCGTGCCGATGATGGCCCTGGGCGTGTGGCTCTTCATGCGCTGGACGAAGAGCCCCAAGGGCAAGCCGAAGTGGGACCGCTTCGTGCTGAAGGCGCCCGTCGTCGGCAGCCTCGTCCGTCTGCTGTCCATCTCCCGCTTCGCCCGCACGCTGTCCACGCTGCTCAAGAGCGGCGTCCCGCTGCTGGCGGCCATGGACATCGTCAAGGCCATCATGACGAATACCGTGCTGGCCGAAGTCATCGAAAAGGCCCGCGACTCCATCCGCGAGGGCGAGAGCATCGCCACTCCGCTCAAGCGCTCCGGGGAGTTTCCGCCGCTGGTGTACCACATGGTCGCCATTGGAGAGCGCTCCGGACAGCTGGAGGACATGCTCACCAACGTCGCGGACAACTACGAGACGCAGGTGAACGTGCGCATTGGCGCACTCACCTCGCTCCTCGAGCCCCTGCTCATCGTGGTGATGGGCGCGGTGATTGCATTCGTCGCCCTCTCCATCCTGTTGCCGATTCTCCAGGTGAACTCGGCCATCCGGTGAGGTGCCAGGGACATGACGAATGACACGCTCGACCGTTGGATTCAGCGCGCGACGCTCGCGGCGATGATTGCCCTCGCGGCGGCGCTGGTGACGGTGGGGGCCCGACTCTACGGGCCCCGAGCCCCCGTGCCGCCCGCAGGGGTGGTGGACGGGCCCCGGGCACCCTGACAGGAAGTCCTGAACACGATGCGGTGGCTTGCCAGAAAGTCACCCCGAGGTGAGAGCAGACATGAGCCAGAACACCCACTCGCAGCAGCGCCGCCGCCGCAACCGCCGCGGCATGACCCTCATCGAAATCATGGTGGTCATCACCATCCTCGGCCTCATCGCCGCCGCCGTCGGCGTGGCGGTGATTCCGCAGCTCGAGGCGGCCCGAAGGGACAGGGCCTCCCTGGATATCAAGAGCATCCAGGGCGCGCTGAAGCTCTATTACACGAAGAAGGGGAAGTACCCGGACACGTCCTCGGGCCTCAACGCGCTGGTGGAGACCCAGTCGCTGGAGCAGATGCCCAAGGACCCGTGGAACAACGACTACGTGTACCTGAACGAAGGCGGCAAGCCCGTCATCATCTCCTACGGCGCGGACGGCACCGCCGGCGGCGAGGGCAACGACGCGGACATCTCCTCCGCGGACGGCGCCTCCGCCAAGAACAAGTGAAGAAGTAGCGCACCCCGCGTGTTGACAGGGCTTCGGGTATGAACGTGCAAACCTCACTTCCATCCCAGATGCCCTCGCCCGCGGGGGCCCTGCGCCCCCAGACGAAGGGGCGGCTGCTGCTGGCGGCCATCTTCCTGGTGGCCACCGTGCTGGCGTTCGTCCTCGTGTACGTGACGGACGACCGCTCGCTGGTGCCGGAGCAGCGCCGGGCTCGCGGAGAGATTCGCAAGCTGGAGGGCCTGTTCAAGGCGCACAACCGGCTGATGGGGCGCTTCCCGTCGAAGGAGCAGGGCTTCACGCCGCTCATCGAGGCGAAGCTCATCGACTCCGTGCCGTTGGACCCGTGGGGTCACCCGTACGTCTACTGGATGGATGGCAGGAATGGCGCCGTCATCTCCTACGGGGCGGACGGGAAGAAGGGCGGCGTGGGAACGGACGCTGACCTGAGCAGCGGGGGCGTGCTGACGGACTGGGGGCAACCATGACGCGTGTCAGGACAGCGACCGGGCGGCGCACGCTCCACCGAGCCCAGCGCGGCCTGACGCTCATCGAGATCTCCATCGCCATCATCATCGTCGCGATGCTGTTCTCCGCGGCGGTGATGGGCATCGGCTCGCTCACGGGCGCCAAGGCCAAGGGCGCCGCGGGGGAGCTTGCGGGCACCATCCGCTCGCTCTACGACTCGGCGGCCCTGCGCGGCAAGACGTGCCGGCTGGTCTTCGAGATTCCGGACCCCAAGGAGGAGAAGGCCACGCGCTACCATGCCGAGTGCGCCGAGAGCGCGGTGACGACGTCCAGGGACCGCGACACCGCCCTGCGCGACGAGAACCGCGAGCGCGAGCAGGCCCGGCGCTCCAACCGGGGCAACACCCAGGGCAACGAGGAGCGCCGCAGCTACGTGGCCTCGGGCGGAGACGCGCCCAGCGCGCAGGAGCTGATGGACGGAGAAAAGGAGCGCGTGCAGAACGCGGCGCGTTTCTCCTCGTTCACCTCGGAGGAAGTGCCGGCCAGGGACCTGCCCGCGGACGTGCGCGTGTCGGTGTGGACGCGCCAGCAGAAGGAGGCCGTCGACAACGGCGTGGCGTACCTCTACTTCTTCCCGCAGGGGTACACGGAGAAGGCGTACGTGTACGTGAGCCAGGGCGACAACGCCTGGACGCTGGACGTGTCCCCGCTCACCGGCAAGGTGACCATCGCGAACGACGTGCTGGAGGTGCCGCGATGAGGCGCGCCTCGGGCTTCACGCTGCTGGAAGTCGTCGTGGCGCTGGCCATCCTGGGCCTCGCGTTGATGGCCATCTTCGACCTGAACGCGGGCGCGGTGTCCAACCACGTCTACACCAAGCGCCTCACGGTGGCCTCGCTCCTGGCGCGCGCGAAGATGACGGACGTGGAGCAGAAGCTCTACGACGACGGCTTCTCGCCCGACGACGACGAGGAGTCCGGCGACTTCTCCGACGAGGGCTGGTCCCAGTTCAAGTGGAAGGCGCGCATCATCGCCCCGAAGCTGGACGGCGTGTCGCCGGACCAGCTCATCGGCGCCCTCTTCAACCTGCCCATCGGCGGAGGGGACTCGGATGACCCGATGAGCGGCATCGCCAGTCTGTTCGGCGGAGGTGCCGGTGGCGGCAAGGATGGCGCCTCCAGTGGACCGCAGCCCGCGGGCGGAGGCCTGGGGGGCGCGGCCATGGGCATGGCGCAGCCCATGTTCACGCAGATGGTGCAGCAGCTCACCCAGACGGTGCGCGAGGTGCACCTCACCGTGTACTGGCAGGAGGGCACCCAGTTGGAGAGCATCGACCTGGTGACGCACGTGGTGTCGCTCGGGCCGGGCTCGGACCGCAACGGCGGCTTCACGGCCACGCAGGGCACCACGCCGGGCGCCGACAACCAGTGGGTGGACCCCGACAGCCCGGGGATGATCGTGCAGAACCCCATCCCCGGCCCCAACGGCACCATGCTCCATCCTGAGACGCGCAAGCCGCTGATGCGCCGCTCGGAGTGGCTGCAGCGCGCCAATGGCGGCAGCCAGCCGCAGCGAGGCGGCGGTAACGGCGGCGTCGTTCCCAACCCGGGCGGCGGCATCTTCGGAGGCGGTCGTCCGTCGATTCCGAACTTCCCCGGCATGCAGCAGAGGAACGACCGATGAGGACCGGGCGCGCGCGCGGCTTCACGCTGATGGAGGTCATGGTGGCGGTGGCCATCACCGCCCTGATGGGCACGGTGGTGGCCATGGCCTTCCAGACGGGCCTGACGGCGAAGGAGTCGGTGGAGGAGGACGCGGACCGCTACCGGCAGGTCCGGGTGGCGATGAACCGGATGGCCCGGGAGATTGGCTCCGCGTACGTGAGCGACAGGTTCGACCTGAAGCGCTTCCGCGACCAGCAGGACCGCCCCACCAACTTCGTGGGCGAAAGCGACCGACTGCTGTTCACCACGTTCGCCCACCAGCGGCTGTACACGGACGTGAAGGAGTCCGACCAGGCGGTGGTGGAGTACTTCCTGGAGGCCTCCGACGACCGGGCCGCCAAGGGCCGCGTGGACCTCAAGCGCCGCGTGAATCCCAACGTGGATGACCGCATGGACCGGGGCGGCACGACGGACGTGCTGTTCGAGGGCGCCAAGAAGCTGGAGTTCGAGTACTGGAACTCCGAGAAGAAGGAATGGGATGACGAGTGGGACACCCGCCGCACGGAGCAGAAGACCATCCTGCCCACGCGCGTGCGGATGTCGATTACCGCCGTGGACGAGACGGGCAAGGAGGCGCGCTACTCCACCCAGGCGCGCATCATGTTGAACACCGAGCTGCCGAGGTACTGATGCCCCTGCCCTTCTTCCAGCAGACGCCCCGGCGGCGCCGTCCCAGTCCGCCCACGTCCGGAGCCGCGCGCGGCCCTGGTGGGGAGCGGCGCCCGCGTGGCGTGGCGCTCATCATCGCGGTGGTCTCCATCGCGCTCCTCACGGTCATCGCCACCGAGTTCGCCTACAACAGCCGGGTCGACCTCCAACTCGCGGCCAATCAGCGGGACGAGGTGCGCGCGTATTACATGGCGCGCTCGGGCGTGGCGCTGTCGCGGCTCCTGCTTCGCTTCCAGAAGCAGGTGGACCAGACGCCCATCCCCAACCCCGCGTCGCTGCTGGGCAGCCTGATGGGCAACCAGGGCAATCAGGGCAACACCCCGCAGCCGACGTCGCTCAACCTCCAGCTCTGGAAGATGGCGCGGGTGGACTGCCACATGCTCAAGGGCATGGTGAAGAGCGAGGGCCTGGAGCCCGAAAACGACGCTCCGCCACTGGCCCCCGTGGACGAGGACGACCCGAACTTCGACATGAAGGACGGCGAGGACCCGGCGTCGCGGGAGATGTCGCAGCAGATGACGCGCCGCTCGTTCGGCGGCTTCGAGGGCTGCTTCCTGTCCACCATCTCCGACGAGGAGGAGAAGCTCAACGTGCACCGGCTGGTGGCGGGCGCGGGCGACGCGCTTCCCACGGCGCTGCGGATGTTGGACATGCTCGAAGACAAGCGCTTCGAGTTCCTCTGGGAGCGCGACGACGCGAACAAGGTCCGCGGCAATCCGCGGGAAGTGATGCTGGCCATCAAGGACTGGGCGGACGACGACGAGACGGGCTCCACCATCAACCCGGCGGACCCCGTCAACCCCATGCCCTCCGGCTTCTCCGACGAGGGCTCGCCCTACAGTCGCTACGAGCCGAGCTACGAGCCGAAGAACGCGCGCTTCGACAGCATCGACGAGCTGTACCGGGTGCACGGGGTGAATGACCAGTTCATGTCGGCGTTCCGTGACAGGCTCACGGTGTACCCGGACATCAACTCCCGGCCCAACATCAACACGGATGACCCGGTGATGATGGGGCTGGCCATCATGTCCGTGGCGGACCCGGCCCGGCCGGACCCGCGATTGAAGGACCCGGTGTTCCTCAACGAGCTCATCACCCGCATCCGCAGCGCGCGCATGTTCAGCTTCTTCGGCATGGGCGTGCAGGACTTCGTCGCCGTGGTGGAGAGCGCGGGCATCGTCGTCAATCCCGCCGTGAAGTCCAACGTGGCGGGCAATCGCCTCATCGGCGACAAGAGTCAGACGTTCACCATCAAATCCGTGGGAGAGGCGGGCAACGTGCAGAAGACGCTGACCGCAGTGGTCCGGCTGGACGACACGCTGGGCAGGCTCCTGTACTGGAGAGAGGAATAGCATGGCCCGCATTCTTGGCCTCGATTTGGGCAGCCACTCCGTGAAGGGCGTGGTGCTGGAGGCGCGGACGAAAGGACACGCCACCCGGAGCTACGTGGAGGTGCGCCGCGCCCAGGAGGGCGAGCGCGCCGACACGCTGCGCGCCGCGGTGCAGGAGCTGATTGGCAAGCTGCCACCAGGTCACGCCGACCAGGTCGTGGTCGCCCTGCCCGGCCCCGCGCTCATCACCCACTCGCTGAGCCTGCCGTTCTCCGACGGGAAGCGGATTGAAGCGACGCTGCCCTTCGAGATTGGCAGCCTGCTCCCGTTCGACATCTCCGACGTCGTCTACGACTACCAGGTCGTGGGCCAGAAGGAGACGGACGGCAAGGAGAAGGCCAGCGACCTGCTGGTGGGCGTGGTGCGCAGGGCGGAGCTGAAGTCGCTGCTCGACCTGCTGGGCGAGCTGAAGGTGGACCCGCGCATCGTCACGCACCCGGCGCTGGCCTACCAGAACATGCTCCAGCAGGCCGCCAGCCTCTTCGAGGGCAGCGGCGAGGGAGGCGTGGTGGCCGTGGTCGACATGGGCCACGAGCGCACCTCGGTGGCCATCGGCCGGCCGGGCACGGGCGTGCAGTTCGCGCGCACCTTCGCGGGCGGCGGCAAGGACTTGAGCAAGGCGCTGGCGACGGAGTTCCAGACCTCGCTCGCCGAAGCGCATCACTGGAAGGAGCAGCACGGGGCCATGGCCAGCGCGGCGCAGGGGCCGGACGCGGAGCGCGCGGCGGCGGCCTTCGTGCGCGGGCTCCAGCCGGTGCTGCGCGAGCTGCGCCCCACCCTGAAGGCCTACACGGCGCGCAGCCGCCAGCAGGTGGGCGCGCTGGTGCTGTGTGGCGGCTCGGCGCGGATGCCGGGCCTGGCGGAGCAGCTCTCCCGGGACTTGAACCTGCCGGTGCGCGTGCTGGCGCTTCCCGCGGACACCTCGGAAGCGGTTCCCTCCGCGGAGCAGCCGTCCGCCGCGCAGGCCTACGCGCTGGCGCTGCGAGGCAACGCCACGGGCGCGCGTGCGCCGCGCTTCAACTACCGACGCGACGACCTCGCCTTCAAGGGCGACTTCGACTACGTGAAGGACAAGCTGGGCCTGCTGGCGTCCTTCGCCGCCACGCTCTTGCTCTTGCTCATCGCCTTCGGCGTGGTGCGCAACTCCGTGCTGTCGCGGCGCGAGGCGCAGGTGGACGCGGCGCTGTGCGAGACGACCCAGCGCATCCTCGGCAAGTGTGAGAAGGACTACAACCGCGCGCTGAACCTGCTCAAGGGCGTGGAGAGCCCGGCGGCGGCGCTGCCCCGGATGTCCGCGGTGAACCTGCTCGCGGAGGTGACGCAGAAGGTGCCCACGGACCTGCCGGTGAAGTTCGACCGCATCCAGATCGACACGGACCGCGTCATCCTCCAGGGGGAGACGGACTCCTCCAAGCAGGTGGATACGCTGTCCAACGCGCTCAAGAACCACGCGTGTTTCAAGGAAGTGAAGCAGGGCAAGGTGGAGCGCACCCGCGACGGGCAGAAGGTGACGTTCCGCCTGGACGTGCAGGTGCAGTGCCCTGGTGCGGAAGGGGGGGAGAGCTAGTCATGGCCAGGCTTCAGGAAGTGCTCGCGCCGGTGCAGACGTGGTTCGAGCGGTTGAGTGACCGTGAGCGGCGGATGGTGTCCATCGCCGGCGCGGCGGTGGCGGTGTTCGTCGTGTTCGCGGTGCTGATGACATTCGCCAACACCGCGTCCGGCTACCGCAAGCGCACACAGGACAAGCTGGCGAAGCTGCAGGAGGTGCAGGCGCTGGCGGCCAGCTATCGCGAGGCGCAGGCGTCGCGGCAGGCGGTGGAGACGCAGCTGACGTCCAGCAACGTGCAGCTCATCACCTACATCGAGGACAAGGCCACGGCGGCCGGGCTCCAGGTGCCCAACATGACGCCCAAGGGCGACGTGGGCGTGGGCGATGGGAAGATCATGGAGAGCTCCGTGGAGCTGACGTTCTCCGACGTGGACCTGCGCAAGCTGACGGACTTCATGCGCACGGTGGAGAGCGGTCCTGGCGTGGTGAAGGTGAAGTACCTGCGCATCGAACCGAGGCCGAACGACACGCTGACGGCGTGGACCACCGTGGCCACCTACCGGATGAAGCAATAACCCATGTCCTCTGACACCAAGCTCGCGCGCTGGAAGATCATCCTGGGCTACGGCGCGTTCGCGCTCGTGGCCTTCATCCTCTGCCTGCTCATCACCTTCCCGTACGACACGGTGCGCACGCGCCTGGTCTCGGAGGCCGCGCAGGCGGGGCTCGCCGTGCGCATCGGCTCGTTGAGGCCGGGGCTGGCGGGTGTCACCGCCACCAACGTGCGGGTGAGCAAGCCGCCCCAGCCGCTGAGCGCGGAGACGCTGGCGATGCTCGTCAGCGGTGAGGGCACCCTGCCGGGCGCCGCGGAGCTGGGCGAGGCGGTGGTCATCGACAGCGTGGCGGTGCGCCCCACCCTCTTCCCGCCGGGGCTGGCCATTCGCGCCAACGCACTGGGTGGAACGGTGGCGGGCTCCATGGGCTGGCTGGGCGACATGAAGGTCCGCGCGGAGCTGGACGGGCTCAAGGCCAGTGGTGGCAACCTGCCGGCCTTCCTCGGGATGGACCTGGATGGCGAGCTCAATGGCGTGCTGGCGCTGACGCTGCCCAAGGGCAAGAGCCCGGAGCCGGACCTGTCCCAGGCGAACGGCGAGCTGACGCTCGACTCACAGGGGCTCATCATCAAGGGCGGCAAGGCGTCCATCCCCATGGGCGGTGGCAACTCGATGCCCATGGAGCTGCCGCAGGTGGCGCTCGGCGCGCTGGTGGGCCGCATCAACTTCGAGAAGGGCCTGGGCACGGTGCAGGAGCTGCGGCTGAAGGGCGAGGACGTGGAGGCGCTGGCCACCGGCACGCTGAAGCTGGGCAAGCGGCTGGAGTACAGCGAGCCCGCCATGGATGTGAATCTCCGGCTGGACCCGGAGGCGCAGAAGCGGCTGGGCCTCCTGGCGGCGGGAATCACCATCTTCCCCCCGGACAAGAAGGACCCGAGCTTCCGGGCGGCCAGGCTCGGCGGCTTCCTCAACCGGCCCACCTTCCTGCCCCGTCGGTAGCACGCGGCACCTGGGGGCGCGCCCAACCCGACGCGTGGGGTTGAAGTCAGCGCGCCGGGACGTGTAAAGCGCGGGCGCACAGGAGGGTCGTGGATGCCGGAGCTGGTGTTTTTTCGTCGTGGCGAGGAGGTGTTGAGGGTGGGCGTGGACCGGGCACGGTTGGTGCTCGGGCGCGGCGAGCAGAGCGACGTCGCCATTCCGGACCCGGAGGTGAGCCGTCAGCAGGTGGCGCTGCTGTGGGACGGGACGCGGTGCCGGGTGCAGGACCTCTCCGGCAAGGGCACCGTGGTGGGCGGCACGTCCGTCACCGACGCCGAGCTGCCCGACGGCGCCGACCTGGTGCTCGGTCAGTGGCGCGCGGTGTTCCGCCTGAGCGGCGGCGGCGAGGGCGCGGATGTCGCCACCGAGGTGGGCCACACCACGTCCATCCAGAAGGACGCGCAGGTGCCGCGCTGGCAGCCGGCGCAGGTGCGCGTGAAGCAGGGCCTGAACGAGTCGGTGCACCGGCTCACCGGGGACAGCTTCACGGCGGGCAAGGACGCGGGCTGTGACCTGGTCCTCCAGGACCGGTTCGCCTCCAGCAAGCACCTGAAGGTGACGCGGCGGGAAGGCACGTTCCACGTCGTGGACCTGCGCTCCACCAACGGCACGTGGCTGGGGCCGGTGCGCCTGTTCGAGGCGGAAGTCACGCTGCCCACCACGCTGCGGGTGGGTGAGACGGAGCTGGTGCTGGAGGTGGCGGCGACGGGGTCCAAGAAGGAAGTGGCCTCCTTCCACGGCATCATCGGCAACGACACGGCGGTGAAGGGGCTGGCGGACCTCATCGAGCGCGTGGCGCCCTCCACGGCGGCCGTGACGATTCTGGGCGAGTCCGGCACGGGCAAGGAGCTGGTGGCGAAGGCCATCCACCAGTGCTCACAGCGGGCGAACAAGCCGCTGGTGCCGGTGAACTGCGCGGCCATCTCCAAGGAGCTCATCGAGAGCGAGCTGTTCGGCCACGAGAAGGGCTCCTTCACGGGCGCGGCGAACGCGCGCAAGGGCGCCTTCGAGGAGGCCGACGGCGGCACCCTCTTCCTGGACGAAATTGGCGAGCTGCCGCTGGACCTGCAGGCGAAGCTGCTGCGCGCGCTGGAGAGCGGAGAAATCAAGCGTGTGGGCGCCAGCCGGCCCATGCACGTGGACGTGCGGGTGGTGGCGGCGACGAACCTGGACCTGCTGGCGGCGGCTCGCGAGGGCAAGTTCCGCGAGGATTTGTACTACCGCCTCTGCGTGATTCCGTTGCACCTGCCGCCCCTGCGCAGCCGCAAGAGTGATTTGCCCGCGCTGGCCGAGCACTTCGTGAAGGTGTACGCGCCGCGAGGGCAGACGGTGAGCTTCTCGGCGGCGGCGGTGGAGCGGCTCCGCGGACACATGTGGCCGGGCAACATCCGCGAGCTGCGCAACGTGGTGCACCGCGCGTTGCTGTTCCGCAAGGGCCCGGTCATCGACGCGGCGGACCTGACGTTCGACCAGGAGATGAACAAGGAGACCGGCATCGCGGTGCCGGAGCTGCCTCCTGGGATGACGCTGGAGCAGATGCTGGAGAAGCTGGAGCGGCAGATCGTCGAGGCCGCGCTGCGCCGGTACAACAACAACCGCGAGCGCGTGGCTCGCGAGCTGGGCGTGGCCCGCTCCACCCTGTTCAAGCGCCTGAAGGACTGGGGCCTGACGAAGCAGGACGAGCAGGAGTAGCGCCCACGACAGCCCCGCCCTTCAGGCGTCATGAAGGGCGGGCGCGCCGGGTCTCGCTCAAAGGCCCCACGGCTTGGGGACATCCTTCCAGGCAATCATCGGCGGGCGCACCGCGTCGCGGGGCCCGTCGAGCATCAACACCGCGAATCGCTCGGACCGCAGCGCCGCGTCGACGTGCGCGAGGAACCGTTCCCGTTTGACGACGCCCAACCCCGAGTCGGCGACGATGACGATGTCCGTCGAAGCCGTCGCCACCTCGAAGTCGAGCAACTTCCGCTCCAGCCAATTCAGCGCGGTGGGGAATCGGTCGGGGTCGATACCGAGCTGAACACAGAGCGCTCGGCCAACCTCCATGGGCTGGCGCAACTCCTCAGCCACCGCACGGGCCGCCGTCAGGCGCCTCAGTCGGTCCCACCAACCGCCCCCCCGGTCCGTGAACGAATTCGCCACGGTGACACGCAGTGCCCCCGCGCCCGTCATCACATCCAGGGCGTCCCGCAGGCGACGGAGCGCTGGGCCATATGACGGCATCGCCAGCCTCGTGCACTCCCCCCGCACGAATTCAATGGGCGGAATCCGGAACGAGTCCACCACCCCACCGCCCAGCCTCATCTTCTTGTCCATCCACGACCTTCCTCCGTGAATGACACGGAGCCAGGCGGCGTTCGACCCGGCCGTCAGAACACCCCGTGAACCCCGCCCACGTCCCGCGCCACGCGGCCCCAGGACACCGTGAGCCTACCCACCTTCATGCCCTGAAGTACGAGCGGAAACCCGGCACCGGGTTCCTGTCCGTACCGCCAGATGTGCGGTGGAAAAACCCCACCGCCACGGGCCGATAGACCCTTTTCGCGACCGGTTCGTTCCAAGGGAGGTCCCCGCTGGGGTGTTCAGGAGCCCACCCGTGATGCACGCCGCAGTCATCGACCTTCCGCCTCTGACTCAGCTCTACAACGAGCACCGTGCCCGCGCCCTCGCCATCGCCCGCCGCATCGTCGGCGACGCGGACGATGCGGAGGACGTGGTGCAGGACGTCTTCGCCCGACTCGCCTGGAAGTCTCCTGGCTACGGCGGACGCGCGGCCTGGACCACGTGGCTCCACCGCGTCATGGTCAACAGCAGCATCAACTGGCTGCGCGCACGCAAGCGCCGCGAGCGACTCAGCCTGGAGCCTTCCGAGCCCCTCACGCCCGAAGTCCAGGCGGTGGGCGCGGAGCTGGAGCGCCACTTCACCGACGCCATGCAGGAGATCAACGAGCAGCAGCGCCAGGTCCTCCACCTTCGCGAGGTGCGCGGTCTCAGCTACCCCGAAATCGCCCGCCTGCTGCGCATCCCCGAAGGCACCGTGAAGAGCACCCTGCACCGCGCCCGGCAGCGCACCTTCGGCCTCATGGAAGAGCGCGGCCACCACCCCTGAGGCACACGGCGCTACTCCAGCGCCCGAAGCTGGAGCTTCTCCCGAGCCTCCAGCCACGACGCGGGAATCGCCGCCCTGCCCGTGACGAGCACGACGATGCCGCCCACCATGGCGCACGTCGTGTCCATGTCGCCCCGCCCGGACACCGTGGACCACAACGCGTCCTCGTAGTGCTCCAGGTGCCGCACCGCGCACCACACCACGAAGGGCACCGTGTCCTCCGACAGCACCTGGAAGCCACTGCCCAGCTCCTTCGCGGCCGCCGTCGGCGTCGTCTCCAGCGACCAGCCCCGAGCCTTCTCCAGCCCGCGCCGCGTGGCCCCGTTCGGCGTGTACTCCAGCACCACGTCGAAGAGGTTGCGCGCCCGCCCGCGCGTCGCCGCGTCCTGACTGGCCCACGCCGCCGCCACCGCGACGGCCACGGCGCCCGCCTGTCCATCCGGATGGTAGTGCGTCACCTCCGCGGACAACCGAGCCTCGTCCGCCGCGCGCCGCAAGTCGCCCGCGAAGTAGGCGCCCAACGGAGCCACGCGCATCGCCGCGCCGTTGCCCTTGGACCCCGTGCCGTCGAAGACCTGGGACGACGCGGGCAGCCAGTGCATCCCCAGGTGGATGCGCTCGAGGATATCCAGCGCCGTGCCGCCATAACCCCGGTAGCGATTGGCGCGGTAGCGCTTGCCGAACAGCTGCGCGAGCCGCTCCTGCTCCACCTGCCCGTGCTCGTCGAGCACCTGGACGATGGAGAGCGCCATCTCCGTGTCGTCCGTGTACGGCCACGGAGCGGAAGGCGGCCTGCGCGCCTCCACCCACTCCGCCACCAGGCTCCGCGCCGCGAAGAACCGCTCGCCAAAGCCATCCCCCACGGAGAGCCCCTCCAACGACAACAGGGCTCGCGACATCCGCTCCGCGTGGTCCGCCGGTCTGCCAGTCGAGGACATGACGCCAGTCAACACCCGGCGCCACCTTCGTGTCAAATCGACACTATTCAACTACTCGTCACCCTTCGCGCCGACGAACTGGTCACCCTTGTCCTTGAAGAGGACGTTGAAGTTGGTGAGCGAGCCGTAGACGCGGGTGATGTAGCTCTGCATCTCCACCTTCTCCGCATCGGACAGCTTCGGATGGGCGTTGAGCTTCTGCTCGAGCACTCGGAGCCTGTCGCGCACCATGACGACCTTGTGGAACAGGCTGTCGATGGGCAGGTCCTTGGCCTGCAGCTCCGGGTTGCCCGGAACCAGGCGCACCATGCCGCCCTCCCACTTGCCAGCGAGCGGGGGCGCGTCGGTCAGGCCGGACGCCTCCCGGAAGATGTCCATCAACTCTTCACGCGTCATGTTCAGCCCTTCCAGGTCCACGACTTCATTGGGGTCCACCCGGCGGCGAATCACCACCGGGGCCACGCTGCGCGCGGTCCGCTCGCGCGAAGCAGAATGCGCCGCCGGGGCCACGGCCGTGCCTCGGGGCGCGTACTTGTCACAGATGGGGGCGGACGGAGGGAACATGCCCCGCGAGGACTGGAGCCGACACGGCCCCACCCAGCCCCGGCGCTCATCCACCGAGTGAGGGCTCCACAGCTTGCAGTTGCCGCACACCTGCTCTTCCGGCCGGAAGGTGGGCAGGGGCGGAGCGGTGTCCGCCGGGTCTGTCATCAGCGCGTCTCCCCTGCGACCTTCGGGCCCTTGCGCACGCCCAGCTCCCTCAAGAGCGTGTCCGCGTTCTCCACCTGGTCCAACATCCACAAGACATACCGCACGTCCACGTTGACGTTGCGGGCCACGTCCGGGTTGTAGCCGAAGTCGTTGGCCACGTTCTCCCAGACGCGGTCGAAGTTGACGCCCACCAACTGCCCCTTGCCGTTCACCGTGGGGCTGCCGGAGTTGCCACCCGTCGTGTCCGCGTCCGCCAGGAAGTTCACCGGCACGTCCTTCAGCTTCTTGTCCGCCCACGCGCCAAACCGCTTGGACTCGGCGACCTTCGACACGCGCTCCGGCACGTCGAAGGGCTCCTCGCCGGTGTGCTTGGCGAGCATGCCCGTAAGCGTCGTCTGCGGCGTGTACACCGCGCCGTCTCTCGGCGAGTAGCCCTGCACCTTGGCGAACGTCACGCGCAGCGTCCCGTTCGCATCCGGCGCCACCGGCTTGCCCGCATGCGCCAGCACCGCCTTGCGCCAGTCCGGACGCAGCCGCAGCGACATGCCCTGGCGACGGTCTCCCACGTCGTCCAGCGCCTCCAGCTCCCGCGCCAGGTCCGCGCCGAACGCCAGCATCGGGTCCTTGCGCGCCTCCAGCTGCGCGACCGTCTCCGTCGCCATCTTCATGCGCTCGGACAGCGTCAGCACCTGGGTGACGGCATAGAGCGCGTCCACCTTCGCGGCGACGTCCTTCTCCACGAACACCTTGCCGAAGTGCTTGTCCACGGCGGCGATGCGCTCGTCCGCGCCCAGCGCCTGCGCGCGCCGCACGTAGGCCATGAGCAGCCGCTTCTCCGCCGGCAGGAACACGTTCTTCTGCTCGCGCTCCAGGCGGTCCTTGATGCGGGCCTGCTCGCGCTCCATGTACTCCGGGCGGCGCTCCAGGTCCGGCTTCGCGCGCTCCGCGGCCAGCCGCGACAGCGTCACCGCCAGCGCGGGGCCTCGGGCCAGCCGAGAGGTCGACCCGAGCAGGAACTCGCGCTCGAATACCTTCGTGTTCGCCTTCTGCTCGGCCAGCAGCGCGTCGCGGGCCGTCAGGGCGCTCGCCCACTTCGCGCTGTTCTTGCCGGCCCAGGCTGCCACGTCCGCTTCGGACTGGTGCTGCTTCTCCACCAGCTTCCCGCGCTTGAGCCCCGCGAGCTGCCCGCCCGCGTTCTTGTGCACGTTGTGCAGGCTCTTGACGGTGGACGCGACGGCGATCTTCCCGGCCGGGTCCTTGTCCCCTTCTTCCTCCAGGATGCGGATGGCCTCGCCGAACACGTCGCGCATGCGCGGGTAGAGCCGCGACTGGCGCTCCGCCATCTCCTCCGCGAGCAGCGCGCGGTAGGTGCGGCCCGGGTAGCCGAGCACCATCACGAAGTCGCCCGGCTTCACGCCCTCGGTGGCCAGCGGGAAGAAGAACTCCGCCTTGAACGGCACGTTCTTCTCGCTGTACGGCGCCGAGGCCCCATCCGGCGCGGTGTACGCGCGGACGATGGCGAAGTCACCGGTGTGGCGCGGCCACATCCAGTTGTCCTCCTCGCCGCCGTACTCGCCCACCGCGCGCGGCGGCGCGTAGACGAGCCGCACGTCCACCAGCTCCACCGCGTCCACCAGCGTGTAGTTGACGCCGCCGTCGAACGTGGACACCTGGCAGCGCGTGGCGGGGCGCTTCTCGCACTCGGCCACCAGCTCCTTCTGCTTGCGCTCGATGGCCTTGTAGCGGACCAGGTCGTCCGCGCCCTGCGGCACCGCGGCGAGCACCTGCGCCGTCACGTCCGTGAAGCTGCGGGGCACCTGCACCCGCGCGCCCTTTCCGGGCAGCTCGTCCTTGCGCTCCGAGGCCAGGAACCCCTGGGTGATGAGGTCCCTCTGGGGCGTGCTGTGCTCCTGGATGACGCCGAAGGCACAGTGGTGGTTGGTGATGACCAGGCCCGTGGAGGAGATGAAGGCGCCGGTACACCCACCCACGTTCACCGCGCCCGCGAGCAGGCCGGTGCCACGCTTGGGGTCCCAGAGCTTCCGGGGAGAGACCTGGAGCCCCTGGGCGCGAAGCCACGCCGGGTCCAGGTCCAGCACCTGCTGGGGGGTCCACTTCCCTTCCCCGGCCAGAGCCGGGGCAGCCACGAGCGAGAGCAGGAGCAGCGCTTTCTTCATGGAGAACTCCCTACCCCGTCCGGCGCCCGGAGGCGACCCCCTCGGAGGGTCCGACGCTTCGCGGCAAGCCAGGAGTTTCCCGGGAAGAGGGACCGAGCTTAAGTGTTGGGGTGTCTGATGGAGGGGAGGCCCGGAAAACGATGAGGACCGCCAGCGGAGCAAAGCTCGACCTCGGCCGCCTGGCCCTCCTGCTCGCCATGCTGGGAGTGGGTTGGTATTTCTGGGACTCGCCCGTCCTGTGGCCCCTCAAGGTGCTGGTGGTGATGATGCACGAGAGCGGGCACGCGCTCGCCACCCTGCTGCTGGGTGGGTCCGTGGACCGCATCCACCTGATGGCCGACCAGGGGGGCCTGTGTATGTCCCGCCTCCCACCGGGCGTGCTGCGACAGGTCGTCCTGTACTCGGGAGGCTACCTGGGGAGCGCGGTGGCCGGGGCCGGGCTGCTGATTGCCACCTTCCGGTTCCAGCTCCGCCGGGGCGTCCTCGTGGCCGCCTCCGCGTGGCTCGTCATCATGGGCCTGCTGTACGCGGGCGACATGTTCACCCTGGCCTTCTGCGTGGGCACCGCGGTGGTGATGGGCGCGTGCGCGAAGTGGCTGCCGGATGGCGCGGTGGACCTCCTGAACCTCTTCATCGCCGCCTTCACCGCGCTGTACGCGGTGTTCGACCTCCGCGATGACCTCTGGAACAGCACCGTGCGCGCGCAGAGCGACGCGGCGCTGCTCGCCGACGTCACCTACGTGCCCTCCATCGTGTGGGCCGCCTTGTGGACGCTGCTGGCCGTGGGCCTGCTGGTCGTCGCCGCGTACTGGTCCCTCCACGCTCGACCCCGGGGCATCCAGATGCCCCCGGTGGGCACCCGGGCCCGCCGGGCCTGAGCCGCCACTTCATACTCCGTGGCAAACGCAACATTGAAACAATTACAGAACGCCTACTAGAGTGGGTCGGGTCGTACTCCCGCTCGAGAGGTGTTCCATGAGAAGCGTCGTACTCAGCGTCGTCGTGGCGTTCCTGGCCGCGTGTGGCACGGGCCCCGAAGAGACGACTGCCCAGGCGCTCGACGTCCAGCGCTCCGCGGTCAACATCACCGTGGAGGACCAGATTGTCACCCGCCTGCCGAGCGCCTCGGGAGCCACCCTCGGGTATTCCGAGTACCTGCCTCCGGGCTACCTGACGTCGACCCAGAGCTACCCGGCCATCATCCACCTCAACGGCATGGGAGAGCTGGGTCGGGCGACGACGGAGGCGGAGCTGTACGCCATCACCACGAGGCACGGCGCGCTCGCCAACATCCGCGCGAGCGCCACGTGGAAGACGTACTTCGGCAACAAGCAGGTGATGGTCTTCACGCCGCAGAGCCTGGACAACTACTCGCCCGCGGAGCTTCGTCCGTTCGTGCAGTTCATCGTCGCCAACTACCGGGTGGACCCCACGCGCGTGTACCTGACGGGCCTGAGCATGGGCGGCTGGGGGACGTGGCGGTACGCGAACCTGTATGGCGCGGAGCTGGCGGCCATCGCCCCCTTCGCCACCAACATCGGAGCGCCGGGCAACACGCTCACCACGCTCAAGGACGTGCCCATCTGGGCCTCCAGCAGCTACAACGAAATCGCCGCGCAGCAGGCCTGGCTGGTCAGCTACACCAAGAACTACGACGTGTCGCAGGTGGTGAACATCTCCAACACCTCGCAGAAGCTGACGTACCTGTTCGACAAGACGACGAAGCAGTGGACGTCGCAGGCGGGCGCCGTGAGCACGGGGACGGCCATCGCCCGGTTCATCGTGATTCCCGGCTCGGACCACACCGGTTGGTCGGAGTCCTACGGCACGCAGGCGTTCTGGGACTGGATGCTGGCGCAGCAGCGCGGCACGACGCCGCCTCCACCCACCCAGTACACGCTCACCGTCAACAGCGGCGCGGGTGACGGCCAGTATGTGAGCGGCACGCAGGTCACCCTCACCGCCGACGCTCCGGCCCCTGGCTACGTGTTCGACCAGTGGACCGGTGCCACGGTGGCGAGCACCACGTCCGCCACCACGACCCTGACGATGCCCGCGGCCGCCACCACCGTCACCGCGACCTACCGCGTGTCTTCGCCCACGCAGTACACCCTCACCGTCAACAGCGGCTCGGGAGACGGCCAGTACACGAGCGGCACGCAGGTCACCCTCACCGCCGACGCTCCGGCCTCTGGCTACGTGTTCGACCAGTGGACCGGGGCCACGGTGGCGAACCTGACGTCCGCGACCACGACCCTGACGATGCCCGCGGCGGCCACCACCGTCACCGCGACCTATCGCGTGTCCTCGTCGGGCCTGCCCATCACCACCGAGGACCAGCTCGTCGGCCGGCTGACGAGCGCCACGGGCGCGCCGTACGCCTACGCGGAGTACCTGCCTCCGGGCTACCTGACGTCTCCGACGACGACCTATCCGCTGGTGCTCCAGCTCCACGACTCCGGGGAGATGGGCACCACGAGCACCGAGGCCCAGTTGGTGGAGATGGTGTCCCGCTACGGCCCGCTCAAGCTCATCCGCGACAACGCCACCTGGAAGACGTACTTCGGCACGAAGCAGGCCATGGTCTTCGCACCGCGCGCCTCCGCGAACTGGGACGCCACGCAGCTCAACGCCCTCGTCGACTTCCTCATCGCCAACTACCGCGTGGACCCGTCGCGCATCTACGTCACGGGCCGCGTCCTCGGCGGCTCCGGTGCGTGGAATTATGGCCACAGCCACGGCAACCGCATCGCCGCGCTCGCGCCCGTGGGCGCGAACCTGGGCGGCCCCGGCCCCGCGCTCACCCAGTTGGTCAACGTCCCCGTGTGGATGGTGGACGCCTGGCAGACAGCCGACGCGTGGACGGCCCAGCACTCCTGGTTGCGCGGCCTGACGAAAGCGTATGGCTGGGACCAGTACCTGACCTTCGCCGCGCCCGCCGCGACGCTCACGTACGTGTTCAACGCCACCAACGACACCTGGTCCACCCAGACGGGAGCCCACGGCGCGGGGACCTCTCCCCTGCGCTTCACCGTGCACCCCCAGGGCACCGACTTCGGCACGCCCACGTACGAGAACCTCGCCTTCTGGGATTGGATGTTCGCCCAGCAAAGACAGGCTGGATTCTTCCATCCGCGCCTGAATTGACCCCCTGAGCGAAGGCCTGCTCATTCCAAGGCGACGGTCATCCTCCGTGGCGACTGTCGCCCTCCACCAGGGGCCAGGAGGTTGCGAGGGATTGCCATTCCGCACGCACCCGGGTCCGTCCGAACGTGGGTCAAGACTTATCCGCTAAACGGAATTTCACGGATTTGTCTTGTGCAAAACAGACGGACTATACGTGCGGGCCACGTAGCTATTTCCGGCTACGGGCAATCCCATACCCCCAGGAGCAGACATGAAGCTCAAGACGTTGATTGGCTCGCTGACGCTGGCGACGCTGCTGACCGGTGGCACGGCCGTGGCCCAGAACATCGAGCCGGTGCCCCCGCACGAGACGGGCGAGATTCCCAGCAGGGATGGAGAGATGGTGCGCGTTCCGTTGAGCAAGGTGCTCAAGGACTCGGCGCGTGAGGACATCGAGCAGGCCCCCGTGGAGGGCTTCCTTCCGGAGCTCCCCATCCTGGTCGACGGTGTGAAGTACACCGCGAAGCAGATCCAGGAGAAGGACATCCACCTGTCGCACTACGTGCTGGACGCCCGCTCCGCCGAGCAGGCGGTGGTGCAGGGCTTCCGCACCACGGCGGACGTGACGAAGTACTTCAACCAGACGGGCCAGTTTCCCTCCGAGCAGCCCACGGGCGCGGAGCTTGGGCCGTGCAACCCCTGGTCGGTCTTCTTCGAGCACTCGTGGTACGGCGGCGCCAACTTCTCCGTCTATCCGGGCTGGGGCTACAACACGCTGGGCTGGTGGAACGACCGCATCTCCTCCATGTGGAGCACCCAGTGTGGCCGTTGGACGGTGATGACCGAGCACCATTATTTCGGCGGTCACCAACTCTGGGTCGCGCGCGCCTGGGCCGTCGGCAACATGGGCAGCTACGGCTGGTACACGGGCTGGTGGCCGTTCCGCCGCTGGCACTCGTGGAACGACCGCGTCTCGTCGGTCGCCGTCTACTGGTAGTCGCAGGGTGACGTGAGTGGGCCGGAGGCCGCTGTCGCCTCCGGTCCCGCGTCAAGGAACCGGGACCGTGCTCACTCGGAGGGAGGCTCGGCCGCCACCGTGTGCCACCGGTCGTCGTGAATCCAGCCGACGGTCCGGTCCGCGAGCGCCCACACGCCATCACCGGCGCCGCGCAGCCCGGTGAAGCGCAGCGAGTCCGCCTTGGAAATGGCCACGGGCTTCAGCCTGTCGCCGACCACCCGGTCGATGCCTCCCAGATGCGCCACGTAGACGTGGTCCTGGAACGTCGCGATTCCGTAGTAGTCGCGCTCGGTGTCGGGAGGCCGGATGACGCGCCAGTCGTCGCCGCTTCCCAGCAGGACGGCGCCTTCGCCACCGCAGAGGGCATAGCCGCTCTTCAGCGTGCATACGCCATTGAAGCCCGTCTCCAGCGGAAGCGAGATGCGGCGCCAGCGCTTTCCGTCGAAGTGCGCCAGATGCCCCTCGGAGGTGGCGGCCATGAAGTCGTCGCGGCCGTGGCCCGCGAGGGCTTCGAGGGTGACGTCCTCCCCGTCGATGGTGAGCTGGGGCAGCGTGCTGAAACGTGCCTTGCCCAGCACGTAGGCCTGCCCCACCGAGCCCACACAGACGACGTCGTTCCCCAGCACGCGGAGTCGACGCAGCGGCCCGAGGTCCTCGACGGCCGCGTTCTTGAACACCTTGCGAGAGGCCTTCAGCGCATCCCGTGTCCTCGGCGTCTTCCAGTCGAAGCGAATCACCGTCCCGTTCTCTCCGAGGACGTACGCCAGTCCCGCCTCCGTGGCATCCACGGAGAGGACCGCCTCACCGAACACTTCGAACTCCAGCCACGCGCCGTCCCTGCGCACGCCGATGCGATTGCCGGGGTTGTCGTAGTCATCCCCCACCGTGCATGCGGCGATGACCACCCCAGGAACGGGGCTCAGGCCCTCTTGGATGTAGGCGTCGCGCAGGAACTCCGCATCCGTCAACCCACTCATGTCCGAGAACTCTCCAACGTGTGGCGCCACAAGGATTCGACCAGACAGGACATTTACGACATGGGCGTCGGGCACGCCATCTCCTCCTCGCTCGGCCCCTTCGCGCCTCTGTCAACGCTCCATCCACGGACATGCAATTGCAACTCAAGAAACAACAGAAACTGGTGGGCTTGTGAATCCAGATATAGACAGACAGGGCCGCACTCCTCCCACACCTCGAGGTGGATTCATGAGAAGCGTTGCGCTCGCCGTCTTCGTAGCGGTCCTCACGGCCTGCGGGCCGGGCCAGGAAGAGACTCCCGCCCAGGAACTCGATACCCGCCCTGCCCCGCTCATCACCCCTGTCGAAGACCAGATTTCGGTGCACATGCCGAGTCCCGCGGGCTCGCCGCTTCCCTATGGCGAGTACATCCCTCCGGGCTACAACACCTCGACGGAGACGTACCCGGTCGTCATCCACCTGAACGGAATCGGCGAGCTGGGCGTCGCGCAGAACCCGACGGCGCTCTACGAGGTCGTGACGCGCAACGGGGCGCTGCGGAACATCCGCAACAGCACCACCTGGAAGACGTACTACGGCCAGAAGAAGGCGCTCATCTTCGTCCCGCAGGGGTTGGACAACTACTCGCCAACGGAAATCCGTCCGTTCGTCCAGTACATCGTCGCCAACTACCGGGTGGACCCCAAGCGCGTCTATCTGACGGGGTTGAGCATGGGCGGCTGGGGTGCCTGGCGCTATGCCACGCTCTACGGAAACGAGCTGGCGGCGCTGGCGACCATCGCCTCCAACATCGGCGCCCCGGGTGACACGCTCACGAAGATGAAGGACGTCCCCGTGTGGGCCGCCAGCAGCTACGGGGACCGGTGGGGCGAGCAGTCCTGGGTGCTCCCCGTGACGAAGAACTACAACTACTGGGCGTTCCCGCCCCTCGTCCAATCCACGCAGACGACGACGTACCTGTTCAGCAAGACGACGCAGACCTGGACCTCGCAACCCGGCGTCACCTCCACGGGAAGCTCCATCGTTCGCTATGTGCTGTACCCGGGCACGGCGCACATGGGCTGGTCCGAGACCTACGGCCTGCAGGGCTTCTGGGACTGGATGTTCGCCCAGCAGCGTCCGTAGTCGGCACCGGAGCGGACCGGAGGGCCGTGTCCCCTCCGGTCCCGCTTCACGGAGTGCTCACTTCCGGGGGCGCATTCGGAACGCGACGAACGACGCCACGTCGGGGAAGGCGAAGTACGGGTTCTTCTGACGCACGTCACCCAGGGGAGCCACCGGCACGTCCGCGTAGTCGTGCCCTGGCAACAGCCGCGTCGAGTCCGGGACCTTGAGCAGCACCTGAGACAGTGAGCGGTACATCGCCTCCGGGTCTCCCCCGTTCATGTCGCACCGGCCGCAGCCGTTGATGAACAGCGTGTCCCCGGACACGAGCGCGTCACCGGCCAGCAGGCAGTGGGAGCCCGGCGTGTGCCCTGGCGTGTGCAGTGCCTGGAAGACCTCGGCGCCCACGGGCACCGCGTCCCCGGGCCCCAGCGGACGCAGCGCGTCCTTCAGTTCGCGCAACTCCGCGGAGAACTCCACCTCCGCGCGCTGCGCGTAGACGGGCACGTCATGCCGCGACAGCAAATCCGGCAGACCGTTGATGTGGTCGAAGTGGCAGTGCGAGACGAAGGCTCCGGCCAGGCGCTTGCCGTCCTGCGCCACCGCGCGCTCAATCGCCTCCACATCCCACGCCGGGTCCACCACCACGACGTCGGGAGAGTCCGCCGCGCCGACCAGGTAGACGAAGTTGTCCATGGGCCCCAGCTTGAGCTGACGCACGTAGGGAATTCGCATCTCTCATACCTCCCGGGAAGACTCTAACGCTTGAGACTTGCCGCCACGGCCTCTTCCCTCTTGAATGGGCGTCTTTTTCTCGGAGGTCCACCCACCGTGAAGCGCTCTCTGCCGTTGCTCGTCTGCACCCTCCTCGCCGGCTCGAGCGTCGTCGCCAAGGAACGGTCCACCTTCAAGTACACGGCGCCCGCGGACGGGGAGCGTCCGGTCATCGTCGACGCCGTCATCGCGCCGCAGGGCAGCGACTTCGCCATGCGGTTGCGCTTCGACAAGGACCCCTGGGGCGAGGAGTGCAAGAGCCGTTGCTCCAACGCCACGTTGTTGATCGACACGGACTCCAGCAAGCAGACGGGGCTGCGGCTCGCGCAGGGGGCCCCGGGCAACGGCGCCGACCTGGCCGTCATCATCCAGGGCGTGCGCGACTATGCGTCCGGGGGCGGCGGCAGTGCCCAGACGTGGTTGCGAGTGAAGGTACGACTGCTGGGCAGCGAGGCGAGCACCGTGGATGACGGCGAGCTGCTGGCCGAGCTCAGCCACAAGCACGACACCGACCGCATCCAGTCCGACGGCAAGACGGTCTACCTGTTGATCGACACCACCCACGCGTCCATTCCGTCCGCGCGCAAGGCGCGGGTCGTCTATCAGCCACCCGGTGGCAAGCCCATCCAGGCCACCGTGCCCGGCATGATTGGCGGCGGCGGTGGCCGGGGCGTGCGCATCTTCAAGGACGGCAACTGGGGCAAGGCGCCGAAGGCGACGCCCTGAGCTGACGCGGAGCCCACGGGGCACGGCTCCTCGCTCGAATCGCGGCGCGTGAAGTGGTCGAGTTCCCTAGGGACCTTCTATCTCTCGCGCGCAAATGGGGCTGAAATCGGGCGGTGGTACCCCCACCCGATTGCCATCCGCACGCGGATTCGGCCCTGAAGCGGAATCACGACCGAGACGTTCTCCTCTCGCGCGGAACGCTGATGGTTCCACGCGGGAGGCAACCCAGTCGGGAGAGTCCCCCTGAAGCCCGTCACCATCGCACTGGTCGTCTACCTGGCCGTCACGGGTGCGGACGCGCCCGCATCTTCTTTCGAACTGGTCTCCCTGGTACGACTGCTCGCGGCCCCCGAGGCCTACGACGGCAAGCGCGTCCAGGTTGTCGGCTACGGGTTCTTCGACTCAACAGGCACGGCGCTCTACCTCAACGCCCAGGATCACCAGCATGGCGTTCCCATGAGCGCGGTGTGGCTCGTGCTTGGACAGACGGGGGCGCCCAAAGCGGGTTCGCCTCCGGGCTACGTCGTCGTGAGAGGAACCTTTCGCGCGGAGGGCCGCGGTGCAATGGGTCTCTTCTCGGGAGCCATCACCGACATCGACCGCCTCGAGGACTGGGTCATGGATTCCCCCGCGCTCCCCACGCAGCCGAAGAATGAGCCCACTCGGACGCAGGGCTGTCGCTGAGTCGCGCGAATCATGAAGCCCGTCACCATCGCATTCGTCGTCTACCTGGCCGTCGCAGGCGCGAGCGCCCCCTCTCCGGCTGTCGAGTCCGTCTCAGTGGTACGACTGCTCGCGGCCCCTGAAGCCTACGACGGCAAGCGCGTCGAGGTCGTCGGCTATGGGACCTTCGAACATGAAGGCACGGCCCTCTACTTCAATCCCCAGGACCATCAGCATGGCGTTCCCATGAGCGCGGTGTGGCTCGTGCTCGGCGAGGCGTGGGATTCGAAGGAGCGCACTCCTCCTCGCTATGTCATCGTGCGAGGCACCTTTCGCGCGAAGAGCCGCGGTGCCCTCGGCCTGTTCGCGGGCGCCATCACGGACATCGACCGGCTCGACGACTGGGACCTGGGGAGCGCCGCGCCCCCACAGCAACCCAAGGGAGAACCCACCCGCGCGCGGGGCTGCCTCTGAAACGAAGCCCGTGGACCAGGCCCTCCCCCGGCTCGGGCCTCAGTCCTCGCGCCATGACCCGGCATGCTCCCGAGCAAAGTCTTCGAACGAGCGCGGCGGGGCGCCCGTGACTTCGAGCACCGCGTCGCTGGCCCTGGGTGCCCGGCCCTCTCGGTGGAAGCGGAACATGTCGATGAGCCCCTCGACGTGCGCGGGGCTCACGGCATACGGCAGCATCGCCTCGCGAAACACCCCGTCAGGGATGGACTCGTACCTGAGCTCGCGGCCCGCCGCCTGACCGAGAACGCGCGTCATCTCCTGGTACGTCATCGCCTTGGGGCCGCAGAGGTCCAGGTGCCTCCCCGTGAATGCCTCCGACGTCAGACACACCGCCGCCACGCGGGCGATGTCCCTCGCGTCGATGGGACTCTCCTCTCCATCGCCCCATGGCAGGCGCAGCACCCCTTCGGTTTTCAGCGCGTGGCCGTAGTACGTGACGAAGTTCTGCATGAAGCCCCCAGGCCGGAGCACGGTGTTCGGGATTCCCGAGCGCTCCAGCTCACGCTCGATGGCGCAGTGGACACGAGCCAGGAAGAACGCCTCGCTCCCCGCACAGAGAATCGAGAGCTTCACCAGCCTGTTCACCCCCGCGCGACGCGCGGCCTCGATGACTCGCACCTCGGCGCCAACCTGGTCGACCATGTCCCCCGTCGCGAGGAACACCGTCCGCGCACCGTCCAGACATGCCTCCAGTCCTTCGCCCGTGCTCAAGTCGACACGCGCATGCTGTGTGGCGCGAGGGTCCGGTACTCGCGAGCGAAACGCCGCCCGCGTGGGCACACCCCGCTTCACGAGCTCGTCGAGGACCGCGCTTCCCACCACTCCCGTTGCACCCAGGATGACGTTCATGCGCGGCAAGATGCGCGCGCCAGTGCCTCACCCAATAGGAAGCATTTGACCCCGCTCCTCGGGCGGCAGCGCCGTGGCGCCGCGAGCGGCCGCTGACAGGGCCCCCGGAGCCAATCCGGAGAGCTTCCGGCATTCGAGCAACCAGTGGGACTGGTCGCAGTACCCCGCTTCATGCGCCAGCCAGGTGAGCGACGCCGTCGCGTCCTCTCTCGTGCGCTGGAGTGCCTGCTGGAAGCGGCGGACCCGGAGGAAGTCTCGCGGCGTCAGTCCCACCTCGCGCCGGAACAACTCGATGAACCTGCGGTGACTCAAGCCCGAGCCCGCGACGAGCGAAGAGACAGGCACGTCCGCCGTACTCGCTCGAAGTCGCCCCAGCGCCGTCCACACCGCCTCATGCACGGTCCGGAGCGACGATTGCCGGGCAAGGAACGCCGTGCCCAGAATCGCGAAACGCTCCTCGTCACTCGACGCCTCTGAGAGTCGCGCCACCCACCGCGTCGCGACAGGCCCCCACAACGAGGACAGCTCCACGTGCCGCCCGGCCAGCGCATCCAGGGGAACGCCCAAGAGGGGCCAGGCGCCCCCCGCGCGGAAGTGGACGCCCGCGAGCATGGACTGCTGCGCCGTGGGAACATCGAACGCCGCGCGCCGAGGACCAGAGACCAACGCCTCCGCGCACGCCCCCGCCTCACCATCCAGCTCCCGCCACTCCAGTCGCTGCCCCGCCAAAGGAATCACCAGCTCCAGCGTTCCCGTGGGCAGCACTCGCTCCAGCCCATGCCCGGGCCGATACCCGTCGTACAGCCAGAAGGCCTGGATGAACGGGCGCAGGGGCTCGGGAGGCGCGAGCGCACGGTAGAAGGAATGGACCTGGGTCATCGCTCGCCCTGCTTCATACCCCCGTCTCCAGCACGCCGCGTCGAGGCCCGGGCAAGGGAGCAAGCCCACCCTGTCCTACCTGCCCAGGGCCTCCCAGGAGCCAACCGGGCGTCCTCTCCTACCCGCACCCACCGTCCCGTCCCCAGGTGAGTCCTACGGGCCCTCGCCCTCGGAATTCCAAGGGGTTACAGGGATGTTTCACCTTGGGACCGAACTGGACGGGCTTTCAGGTAGGATGCCTCCGAGGATACGCAACCCCCCGAATTCGTTCCAATTGTCAGGGGGCCATGGTAGTCCCGCCGCTTTGTTACAGCTTCCAGATTCCATGGCGCGGAGTGCGCGAGTCACGCACCGCGTTCGGGTACGAGACGTTCTCACCTGGGTTTGAAGAGCATGCGCGCAGAAGCCGAAAAGAAGACGCCAAAGAAGCAGGGAGGCGCGGGTGGCGGGGGTGGAGCCTCGGGCTCGGCGGGTGGTGGAGATGGATATATCCCCGCCTCGCTCGCTGACGAGGCGCGTCGCCGGTACATCAACTACGCCCTGTCGGTCATCACCTCGCGTGCCCTGCCGGACGTGCGCGACGGCCTCAAGCCCGTGCAGCGCCGCATCCTGTACGGCATGTGGAACGACCTGAACCTGTCGTTCGACACGAAGTACCAGAAGTGCGCACAGGTGGTCGGCGCCATCATGGGTCGCTACCACCCGCACGGCGACGCCTCCATCTACGACGCGCTCGTGCGCATGGCGCAGGACTTCTCCCTGCGCTACCCGCTGGTGGACGGCCACGGCAACTTCGGCTCGCTCGACGGCGACTCCGCGGCCGCCTACCGCTACACCGAGTGCCGACTGGAGAAGCTCGCCACCGAGATGCTGGGTGAGCTGGAGCGCAAGACGGTCGACTTCCGGCCCACCTACGACGGCACGCGCAACGAGCCCATCGTCATCCCCTCGCGGGTGCCGCAGTTGCTGATGAACGGCACCACGGGCATCGCCGTGGGCATGGCCACCAACATCCCGCCCCACCACCTGGGCGAGCTGGTGGACGCGCTGGTCGCGCTCATCGAGAACCCGGCGCTGCTCACCAAGGATCTGCTCAAGTGGATCAAGGGCCCGGACTTCCCCACCGGCGGGCAGATCCTCAATGACAAGAAGGAGCTGCGCGACATCTACGAGACGGGCCAGGGCAGCGTCCGCATCCGCGGCGAGTGGGACACCGAGGAGCTCAAGCGCGGCGGCACGCAGATCATCGTCACGTCCATCCCCTACACGGTGAACAAGTCGACCCTGGTCGCGAAGATTGGCGACCTGGTGCGCGAGCGGAAGCTGCCGCTCATCGTCGACGTGCGCGACGAGTCCACCAAGGACGTGCGCATCGTCCTGGAGCTGAAGAAGGATGCCAACGCCGACCTGGTGATGGCGTACCTCTACAAGCACACGCCCCTGCAGACGACGTTCGGCGTCAACCTCACCTGCCTCGTCCCCAGCGACGACAACCCCGAGGTCGGCACGCCGCGCCGGCTGGACCTCAAGAGCATCCTCCAGTTCTTCCTCGACTTCCGCTTCGGCATCGTCACGCGGCGCTACCAGCACGAGCTGGGCGAGCTGCAGAAGCGCGTCCACCTGCTCGAGGGCTTCGAGAAGGCCTACGACGCGCTGGACGAGATCATCCGCATCATCCGCCAGTCCGAGGGCAAGCAGGACGCCGCCCAGAAGTTGATGGTGCGCTTCAAGCTGGATGAGCTCCAGGTGGATGCCATCCTGGAGATGAAGCTCTACAAGCTCGCCCGCCTGGAGATCCTGGTCGTCCAAAAGGAGCTCAAGGAGAAGCGCGCGGAGATCAAACGCATCGAGGGCATCCTCAAGGACAAGAAGAAGGTCTGGGGCACCGTCAAGGACGAGCTCGCCGAAATCAAGGGGCTCTACAACGACAAGCGCCGAACCAAGATTGGTGGCGCGGGCTCCGAGGAAGTGGAGTTCAACGCCGACGCGTTCATCGCGGACGAGGATGCCCATGTGGTCATCACCCGCGACGGCTGGGTCAAGCGCGTGCGCGAGGTCAAGGACCCGTCCTCCACCCGCCTGCGCGAGGGCGACGCCGTCATGGCCGTGCTCGCCGGCAGCCTGAAGGCGAACCTCGTCCTGTTCAGCAACTTCGGCACCGCCTACGTCACCCGCTTCAACGACATCCCCGCCTCCACCGGCTACGGCGACCCCGTCCAGAAGCTGTTCAAGTTCGACGACGGCGAGCGCGTGGTCGCCGCCCTCTCGCTCGACACGCGGCTGGCGAGTCCGCAGAAGCTCCTGGGCGTGACGAAGCAGGGCATGGGCATGCGCTTCCTCCTGGAGCCTCACCTGGAGGTCTCCACGCGCGCCGGACGTCGCTACGCCAAGACGGGCGAGGGCGATGAGATCATCGGCGTGCAGGCCGTGGGCGAGAAGGACCTGCTCGCGGTGCTCACCAAGAAGACCAACGCGCTGGTGTGCAAGGCGGCGGAGATCAACGAGCTGGCCGGCCCTGGCAAGGGCGTCACCGTCATCAAGGTGGACGCGGACGACCAGGTGGTCGACTTCCTCGTCACCGCGCCGAACCAGAAGGACGCGAAGCTGGATTTCGAGACGCAGAAGGGCCGCAAGCTGCAGCTCGCCCCCGCGAAGTACGGGGTGACGGGCCGCGGCGGCAAGGGCCACGAGATGTCCAAGCGCGACGCGGTGGAGGACGTGGCCCGGCCCGTCGTCTTCATCCCGTTGCCCGAGAAGAAGGACTAGCCAGAGGACGCCATGGCGACGAAGAAGGAAAGCTATACAGGCGCCGACATCCAGGTCCTCGAGGGCCTGGATCCGGTGCGCAAGCGCCCGGCCATGTACATCGGCGGGACGGACGGCACCGGGTATCACCACCTGTTGTGGGAGATCCTCGACAACTCGGTGGACGAGGTCATCAACAGCCACGCCACCACCGTCGAAGTGACGCTCCACAAGGATGGCCGCAGCATCACCGTGGTGGACAACGGGCGCGGCATCCCCGTGGACATCATGCCCAAGCTCAAGAAGCCCGCCGTGGAGGTCATCCTCACGACGCTGCACTCGGGCGGCAAGTTCGAGCAGGGCAACTACACCCACTCGGGCGGTCTGCACGGCGTGGGCAGCTCCGTGGTGAACGCGCTCTCCCGCAAGCTGACGGTGGAGATCAAACGCGACGGCAAGCGCCACATCCAGACGTACGCGCGAGGCAAGCCCACCAGCCCCCTGAAGGCGGACGGCGGCGCGCGCGGCACGGGCACGTCGATCACCTTCGAGCCGGACCCCGAAATCTTTGGCGAGAAGCTGAAGTTCGACGCGGAGCTGGTGCGCGAGCGGCTGGAGGCCAAGAGCTACCTGCACAAGGGCATGATCGTCATCTGGAAGGATGAGACGGCCAGCCCCGCCACGTCGGTGACGTACAAGCACGACGGCGGCATCGCCGAGTACCTCACCAAGGTGGTGACGGAGCGGCAGAAGCCGCTGGTACCGGTGGGCAGCACCAACTTCTACCACTCGCGCGACAACGGGGTGCGGCTGGAGGCGTCGCTGGGGTGGACGGAGGCCACGGACGAGCACATCCGCTCCTACGTCAACGGCGTGCCCACCCCCATGGGCGGCACGCACGAGGCGGGCCTCAAGGGCGCCATCGTCAAGGCGGTGCGCAACTACATCGAAACGCACGACCTGACGCCCAAGGGCGTGACGCTCACCGCGGAGGACATCCGCGAGGGAATCACGGCCATCCTGTCCGTGTACGTGGTGGAGCCCCAGTTCCAGGGCCAGACGAAGTCGCGCCTCAACAACCCCGAGGTGACGGCGCAGGTGGACGGCGTGCTGCGCCCGGCGCTGGAGAAGTGGCTCAACGACAACAAGAGCATCGCCGAGGCCGTCGTCGGCCGCATCATCCTGGCGGCCCGCGCTCGCGAGGCCAGTCGCGCCGCGTCCCTGGCCGTCAGCCGCAAGACGGCCGTCAGCCACCGGCTCAACCTGCCGGGCAAGCTGGCGGACTGCTCGTCCACGGACCCCAACCTGAGCGAGCTGTTCCTCGTCGAAGGTGACTCGGCAGGTGGTTCCGCCAAGCAGGGCCGCGACCGGCGCACCCAGGCCATCCTCCCCTTGCGGGGCAAGGTGCTCAACGCGGAGCAGGCGTCCACCGACAAGGTCGCGGGCAACAAGGAGCTCCAGGACATCGTCAGCGCCCTGGGCTGCGGCATCGGCGCGGACTTCGACATCACCAAGCTGCGCTACGGCCGCGTCTTCCTGCTGATGGACGCCGACAGCGACGGGCACCACATCGCCACGCTGCTGCTGACGTTCTTCTACCGGCACCTGCGCCCGCTCATCGAGAGCGGCGCCATCCACATCGCCCAGCCTCCGCTGTTCCGCGTGGACATCGGCAAGGAGACGTACTGGGCGCTGGACGAGGCGGACCGCGACAGAATCATCCGCGAGAAGGTGAAGGGCAACGCCAAGCCCAACATCATGCGCTTCAAGGGCCTCGGTGAGATGACCGCCGACGAGCTCAAGGAGACGACGCTGGACCAGAAAAACCGGATGAGCCTGCGAGTCACGATCGACAACCCCATCGAGACGGACCGCGTCATCAATGACCTGATGGGCAAGGACGTGAGTGCCCGGTTCCGGTTCATCATGGAGCGCGCGGGCGAGGTCGAAGCGCTGGACGTCTAGCCATCCGTCATCCTGCCGCGGGTCCCCCCCGCCCCGGATTGCCCCCGGGGCGGAGGGCCGTGACGGGGCTCCCCTCGCTCGGCTAGCATCCGGCGCCGTGACTACGTTCCGCCGAATCGCCCTGCTCCTCACCCTGCTGCTGGCCGTCCTTCCCGCTCATGCCCAGACGACGCGCAAGAAGTCCGCGCGCAAGAAGGCCGTGCCCACCAAGGTGGTGAAGAAGAAGAAGCCCTCGGGCAGGGACGTGAAGAAAGCCCCGCCCGTGGAGGACACGGACACGGCGGACACGAACGACGTCGCGTCCCCGGAGCCCATGGTCTTCGGAGAGCCGGACTCGAAGCCGCACCCCACCGACAAGCCGGAGGCGCCCGCCGCGAAGCCTCCGCCCGCCGCGGTGGCCACGCCGGTGGCGCCGCCCCCTCCGAGCGCCACCGAGCCGGAGAAGCCCAGCACGAGGCCGTCGCTGGCCGCCACGCCCGCCGTGTCCACAGGCCCCGTGGCGCTCTTCTCCGTCGCCCGAGCCTCGGCTGCGTCCGCCGCGGCGCTGAAGCTGGAGACGGAATTGACGCGTCACCTGCAGCGCGGCGGAGACGTGCAGTTCGTGGACCTGGGCGCGGCCTTCCCGCCCCCGGAGCCGACGCCGCTGACGAAGGCCGACGGGCTGTTCGAGGACGGCCGGGCCGCCTACGACAACCTGGACCCGGAGGTCGCCGAGGCGAAGTTCCGCGCGGCCGCCGAGGCGTACGAGCAGGCCCCCGGTGAGCTGCGGCCCGAGCGGCTGGGTGAGGCGTTCCTGTTCCTCGGCGCGGCCCGGATGCTCAATGGCGACACGGCCGGCGCGAAGGAGTCCTTCATCCGCTCCGTGGTGGCCGAGCCCGCCACCCGCCCGGACAAGGCGCTCTTCGGTCAGGACGTGCAGAAGGCCTTCGACGAGGCGCGCGCCGAAGTGAGCGCGCGGCCCGCTGGCACCCTCGCCGTGGAGTCCCAGCCCGCGGGCGCGCAGGTCCACGTGCGCGGCCAGGAGCTCGGCGTCACGCCACTCAAGGGCGTGTCCGTCCCCGCCGGCCACCACGCCGTCATCGTGACGCTGCCGGGCTACACGTCCTTCGCCCAGTACGCGGAGGTGAAGTCCACCGGGAGCGCCGAGGTGAAGGCGACGCTTGTGCCCGGGCCGGGCTTGTCCGCCATCCGCGAGGCCGCCGTGCGCGCCGGCTCGCAAGAGGCCTTCGACAGCGAGACGCTGCCTCCCGAGACGGGCGCCATCGCCGAGCGCCTGGATGCCCGCTACCTGGTGCTGGCCGCGGTGTCCCAGGACAAGAAGGGCCGCCTCCAGGCGGAGCTCCAGGTCTGGGACGTGCGCACCCAGGCCCGGCTGCGCGGCGTGGAAATCGACCTGTCGGGCAAGGACCGCAAGCGGGGCCCCGAGGCGGCCGCGCAGCAGGTCCGCGACTTCATCCACGGCGCCATGTCGCCCCGCGTCGCGGAGAGCGGTGGCACGGGCGTGTCCCTGCTGAAGCGGCCCTGGTTCTGGGCCGCCGTCGGTGGCGTGGCGGCGGTGACGGCGGGCGCCGTCTTCGTGGCGACCCAGGACAAGGGCCGTCCCTTCAATCCCATCACCGGAGGAACAGGCTTCTGAGCCACGGGTTGAATGACGGTTCGCCGCTCGCGTCGCTCGTTTCAGAGGTTACCCCATGAGAGCCCTCGTCCTCGCCCTGCTTCCCTCGCTCGCCCTGGCGGCGTCCCCCGCCCCGGCCCGGCGTGTCTCCAGCCTCCTCGTCCCCATGGACCCGGCCTCCGAGGCCAACGCGGTCCAGATGGAGGGCTACATGAACGAGGCGCTGGGGAACTTCTCCGGCTTCACCGTGCGCAAACCCGAGGAGCTCTTCGGCCTGCCCGGAGACCCCGCCGCCCAGTCCGCGCTCGAGCGTGCCCGCAAGGGGTACTCGGAGAGCGCCGCCGCCTTCGACAAGAAGGAGTACGACGAGGCGGAGGCGAAGGTCCGCGCCACCCTCAAGGAGCTCAACGGCGCGCCGTCGTCCATGAGGGGTTGCTCGCCCCTGTGCGAGTCGCTGGCGCTGTACGCGGCGCTCCTGCACCTGCGTGGCGACGTGGAGGAGGCGAAGCTCGTCCTCATCGACCTCATCGCCGTGTCGCCGACCTTCGAGCTCAACCCCAAGCGCTTCAGCCGGGACTTCATCGCCCTGCGCGTGCAGGTGGCCACCGGCCGCACGTCCCAGCTGCGCGGCAGCGCCACGGTGAAGTCGCGGCCCGCTGGCGCCCGTGTCTACGTGGATGGTGAACTGGCCGGCCACACGCCGGTGACGATTCCCGCGCTGGCGGTGGGCAAGCATCTGTTGCGCATCGAACGGCCGGGCTTCCGCCAGTTCGGCCAGCTCATGGAGGTGACGCCGGACGACGTGGAGGTGAGCACGGAGCTGGTGCCCACCGCCTCGTACAAGGCCTACGACGCGCAGCTGGACCGCGTGGCCAGCGAAGTGTCGCGTGGCATCCCCCAGGCCAACGGCGTGGCGGGGCTGGGCAAGTCCATGGGCCTGGAGCGCGCCATGGTGGGCACGGTGAAGGCCTCGGGCGAGGGCTCCGAGCTCATCCTGGGCTACTACGACTTGCGCAACGGCAAGAAGCTCGGAAGCCGCCGCGTGGTGCTCCAGGGCGACGAGTTCGGTCAGCTCAAGCAGGAGATGGAGCGCATGGTGAATCAGATGGTGAACACCAGCGAGGGTGGCGGCGAGAAGGTGGTGCGCAGCTCCGACCCGCTCGACAACCGGGGCGGCACCGAGGACTGGGGCGCGGAGGACCGCGGCGGACGCACCCGCTCCGAGGAGAAAAAGAAGAAGAAGGTGGATGACCCGCTCGACGGGGTGTCCGGAACCGAGGACTGGTGACACGCGGCGCTTGTCCTCGGGCGGGCGCGGCCTAGAGTCCTGGCGCGTATGCGCCTGCTCGCCCTCCTGCTGCTGCTCCCGTCGCTCGCGCTCGCTCAGACGAGCACCATCGTCCAGGCCCCCGTCCCCACGCGGGGGATGACGCTGCCGCCCACTGGCGCGGCCCTGGTGGACGAGGCCACCGCCCTGTCGCTCAACCCGGCCGGGCTGGGCTTCGTCCGCTCCGGGCAGTTGTTCTACCTGCACGAGCGCAACCTGGAGCGGGACAGCGTCGCGGACGGCGTCTTCCTGGGCGCGCAGCTCCTGGGCCTGGGCCTGGGCGCGTCCATGGAGTGGATTCGCGGGCGTCACGAGCCGGACTACCGGCGCACGTCGCTGGGCCTGTCGCTGGGCTCGCCCACGCTGCAACTGGGCGGCTCCTGGCACGGCTTCAGCTCCGACGATGACGACATCGACGCGCTGGACACGTTCGACGTGGGCCTCACCGCCCGGCCCGTGCGCGCCCTGTCGCTGGCGGCGGTGGTGAAGGACCTCAACGCGCCCACCGAGGGGAGCCTGGAGGTCAAACGCAAGTACGACTTCGGCCTGGGCCTGCGCCCGCTGGACGAGCGCTTCACGCTGGGCATCGACTGGCTCTTCTCCGAGGGGGCCTTCCGCCAGGGTCAGGCGACGTACACGCTCCAGGCGGAGGTGATTCCAGGGCTGCGGCTGGGCGGAGGCGTGTCGCACGGCTTCGTCAGCGGCGTACCGCTGGCGCTCCAGTTGGCGGCGACGGTGGACACCGGGCACATCGGCGTCACGTACGCGGCGGGCGGCGGCGAGGACGGCACGGACCATGTCCTGGGTGTGCGCCTGTCTTCGGAGAGCTATCGCTCGCTGCGTCCGCCCGGGGGCGTCGTCACGATGCTCGACTTGAACGACGTGCTGGCCAGCGGCGGCAGTCCGCTCCTGGCGGTGCTCGGGGTAAGCGAGGCGGACCCGTTCCTGCGGCTGTCGCGCTGGCTGGACCTGGCCGCGAAGGACGAGCGGTTGTCGGGCGTGGTGCTGAAGATGGAGGGCCTGCCGGGGGTGGACTGGGGCAAGGCGGAGGAGCTCCGACAGGCGGTGCTGCGGCTGCGCGCGTCCGGCAAACGGGTGATGGCGGTGCTGCTGTCAGTGGATGACATGGGCTACTTCGTGGCGACGGCGGCGGAGCGCATCTACGCGGTGCCGGAGTCCTTCCTGCACATCAACGGCCTGGCTGCGCACCTGCAGACCTACGGCGGGACGATGGACAAGCTTGGGGTGAAGTGGGACGTGGCGCGCGTGGGCAAGTACAAGACGGCCCCCGAGCAGCTCACCCTCAGCGAGCCGAGCGACGCGTCGCGCGAGGCGGTGGGCGCGTACCTGGACAACGAGGTGAGCTGGTACGAGCGCGCGGTGACGGAGTCGCGCAAGGTGCCGGTGGAGAAGCTGCGCGAGCTGTGGGCGGCGGGCCTGCCCACGCCGAAGCGGGCCCAGGAGCTGGGCTTCGTGGACGCCATCATCCACCCCGCGGAGCTGGACGGGAAGGTGCGGGAGATGGCGCCTCGGGCCCGCTTCAGCGCGGCGTACGCGCCTCGCGACGAGCGCGAGGACCGCTGGGGCAAGCGTCGCCGTATCGCCGTGGTGCCGGTGCTGGGCACCATCGCCGGAGGCAAGAGCCGCGAGGACCCGCTGGGCTTCAGCCGCATCGCCGGCGCGGAGACGGTGGTGCGCGCGCTGGAGTCGGCGAAGTCGGACCCGTCCGTCGTCGCCATCGTCCTGCGCGTGGACTCGGGCGGCGGCGAGGTGCTGGCCTCCTATCTCATGTACCAGGCGGTGCTGGACGCGGCGAAGGTGAAGCCCGTCATCGCCTCCATGGGGGACATGGCGGCGTCCGGCGGCTACTACGCGGCCATGGGCGCCACGGAGATGCTGGCGCTGCCCACGACGATTACCGGCAGCATCGGCGTCTTCTACATCAAGCCCGCGCTACAGGGCCTGCTGGGCGAAAAGCTGGGCATCAGCCAGGAGACGCTGAGCCGCTCTCCCATGGCGGACGTCTTCGACACCTGGCAGCCCTGGACGCCGGAGCAGCAGACGGCGGTGCAGCAGTGGGTGGACGCGTCCTACGACATGTTCATCACCGAGGTGGCCCGCGCGCGCAAGAAGGACAAGGCGGAGGTGGACGCCATCGCCCGAGGCCGGGTGTGGAGCGGCACGGACGCGCTCGCGCGGGGACTGGTGGACCGGCTGGGCGGCCTGCATGACGCGGTGGAGTCCGCTCGCAAACACGCGGGCGTCCCCCAGGCCGAGGAGCTGGACCTGGTGCTGATGGGCGAGGCGCGCGGCTTCTTCTCCAGCATGGGCGGGGAGCCGGGCGTGCAAGCGGCCCTTGCCCTGCTCCCGGCGCCTTCCGAGCCCTTCCCAGCCGCCTTGCGACAGCTGGCGCGCGACGCGGGGGTGAACCTGGAGCTCCTGCGCCCGGGGATGAAGGCGATGATGCCCTTCACCCTCACCGTTCGCTGACGACGCCACGGTTGGGCGGGGTCCGCCCGCCAACACCGGGCGAAAAAACCGGGAGCGCGCCGGGCGTCCTCTGTTAGTGTTCCTCATGCACGCTGGTCGGCTTTCGGGCCGTCAGGGTGCTCCAGGGACCGGCGGTTCGGCCTTCCGTGTCTCAGGGCCCCGCGCCCGGCTCCCTGTCCCACAGCCTGAGTCACCCTGCGTCCCCCCGCCCTCCCCTCGGGATGGCCCGTGTGGGGCGCACACGGTCTGGAAACCTCATGAGCGAAAACTCCGATAACCGCGATCCACGTGATACCCCGCCGCCGCCCGCGGCCGCCCGTCCTGTCCCTCCCCCCGAAGCGGACGACGATGGCGGCGATGAAGGCGACGACGAGGGTGGAGACGAGGGCGAAGGCGGTGGCGCCTCGGCCAGTGGTGGCCCCGGCGGACAACCCGGCCAGCCCGGTGGACGCCGCCGTCGTCGGCGCCGTCGTCGTCGTGGCGCGCAGGTGCTCTTCACGCCGGATGGCCAGGCGTACCGGATGCAGCCGGGCCCGGACGGGCAGCAGGTCCAGGTCTTCCTGACGCCGCAGGAGCTGGAGCAGCACAAGCAGCGTCAGGCCCAGCAGCAGCAGGGCCCGCAGCAGCCCCAGCAGGGTCAGCAGCAGCCGCAGGGCGGCGGCCACGGTGGCGGCCAGCAGCACTCGCGCCAGCACCACGGCGGTGGTCAGCAGGGCCAGGCGGCGCAGCAGTCGAACCTGGCGCCCGTGGAGGGCGTGCTGGACACGGAGGCCAAGGGCCCCAACGCCTTCCTGCGGCAGGTGAAGCGAAACCTCCTGGCGGCGCCGGACGACCCGGAGCTGCCCAAGAACCTGGTGCAGAAGCTGCGCCTGCGACAGGGCCAGTACCTGACGGCCTTCGCGCAGATGCGCGGCCACAAGGGCATCATCCAGAAGGTCGACACGGTGGACGGCCGCCCGCTGGAAGGCGCGCCCCGGCTGCCGCACTTCGCGGACCTGACGTCGGTGGACCCCACCGAGCGGCTCAAGCTGGAGTGCGGCCACAAGGAGATGGTGACGCGGGTGTTGGACCTCGTGTCTCCCATCGGCAAGGGCCAGCGCGCGCTCATCGTCGCCCCGCCGAAGACGGGCAAGACGATCATGCTCCAGCGCATCGCCCAGGCCGTCATCTCCAATCACCCGGAGGCGCACGTCATGGTGCTGCTCATCGACGAGCGGCCCGAGGAAGTGACGGACATGCGCCGCAGCATCAAGGCGGAGGTCGTCGCCTCCAGCTCGGACCGGCCCACCGCCGACCACCTCAAGGTGGCGGAGCTGGCGCTGGAGCGCGCCCGCCGGCTGGTGGAGAACGGCAAGGACGTGGTCATCCTCCTGGACTCCATCACCCGTCTGGCGCGCGCCTACAACAAGGAGATCGACAACTCCGGCCGCACCATGTCCGGCGGCGTGGACAGCCGCGCGCTGGAGCGCCCCAAGCGCATCTTCGGCGCCGCGCGCGCCACGGAAGAGGCGGGCTCGCTGACCATCATCGGCACGGCGCTCATCGACACCGGCAGCCGCATGGACGAGGTCATCTTCGAGGAGTTCAAGGGCACCGGTAACTCGGAAGTCACGCTTGACCGCCTGCTCGCGGAGAAGCGCGTCTTCCCCGCGGTGAACATCGCCCAGTCCGGCACGCGCAAGGAGGAGAAGCTCTTCACCCTGCGCGAGTACGAGAAGGTGAAGAAGCTGCGGCAGATGCTCCACGCGGTGAAGCCGGTGGAGGCCATGGAAGCGCTCGTCAAGCGGCTGTCGCGGTACACCTACAACGACGAGTTCCTGGACGAGCTCTGAGCCGAGCTCCGAGACAGCGCGCGGGGGTGGTGTGGCGGGCCCGGGTTTGCGTAAGGTGGCGGCATGATTCAGGGCTCGGGCCGCTGCCACTACCACCCGGAGCGCGCCGGCCTCGGTATCTGCGTGGAGTGCCGGCGGGTCATCTGCCGGGAATGCACCACGCAGTTCGAGGGCATCAACCGCTGCGCGAGCTGTCTGGGCCGGCGCCTCAAGGCGCTGGAGGGCCCGGGTGAGCGGCGTGAGTGGACGGTGGGCAACGGGATGCTCGCGCTGGTGGGGCTCTTCCTCGTCTGGGGCGGCATCTATCTGGTCGCCTCCGTGGTGGCGAGCTAGCCCATGGCCGTCTCCGCGCTCGAGCTGCGCCCGCGCAACGCCGTCTCGCTGATGGACGCGGCGCTGCGCCTGTGCGCCCGGAGCACGGGCGTCTGGGCCCTCACCCTGCCCGGCGGCGCGGCCGTCGTCGCCGCCATGCTGTACCTGGCGGAGGCGGTGCGACTGGGACGCCCGCTGGTGCTGCCCACGCTGGCGCTCACGCTGGCGTGGTTCCTCCGAGGCGTGTGCCAGGGCGCCGCGTGTCACCACATCCAGGCCCAGCTCCTGGAGGGTCAAGGCGAGCCCTCGACGTGGGACTCGCTGAAGGCCGCGTTGGGGCGCCTGCCCTCGCTCTGCGTCGCGGTGGGCTACCTCTTCGTCTTCGACGGCATGGCCCTGTTGTTCGGCCTGGGCGTGGCCTACGTCGTGTTCTCCTCGGCGAGCGTGGGCTACGCGGCGGTGATGCAGGGCCGGGGGAGCGTGCTGGGGCTGTATGGGCACTGCTCGCGGCTGTTGGGCCCGGCGCGTGGCACCGCGACGATGGTCCGCATCCTCATGAGCGTGCAGGTCCTGGTCTTCTTCAACCTGCACATCGCGTTCAACTTCCTGCTGATGCTGGCCCGGAAGCTCCTGGGCATCGACCTGACCTTCGCGGAGCGCTTCGCCTCGCTGGACAACGCGCCCTGGCTCCTGTTCCTCGTGGCCACGACGTTCGCCCTCTTCGAGCCGGTGCGCGCCGCCACCGCCACGCTGCTGCTGGTGGATGGCCGGGTGAGGCAGGAGGGGCTCGACCTGATGGCGGCCGCGCAGCAGCTCCCGACGCGAGACTCCGGCAAGCCGCTGGGCCCGCGCAGCGCGGCCGTGCTCGCGGTGGCGCTGGGAATGGGACTGCTCGTCGGAAGCCCCGCCCGGGCGGACGAAGTGGCGCCGCGTCCTCCCGTCACCTCCGGGCGCGATGCGGCGCGGCGGCTGGGCCAGGTGGCACAGGCCTGCGAGGGCGAGGACACCGCCAGCGACCCTCGCTTCGAGCGCATGGGCGCCCTGGGCCCCGGTGAGCGCGGCAAGCTGGACCGGCTGGTGCGCGCGGTGGAGCGGCAGGCGTACGACAACGAGGACTGCGAGTCGGCCCTGGCCGCGCTGGAGCGAGGCCTGACGCAGGCCACGTCGACGGTGGAGGCGCAGGAGAAGGCGGACGCACGTGTCGCCTCGGCGCGGGCACGCGACATCCTCGCGCGGCCGGAGTTCGCCGTGGCGCCGCCCCGAGACGAAGAGACCAAGGAGCCCACGCCGCCCCCGGAGCCTCCGGGCTGGTGGCGCCGCTTCATCGACAAGCTGGGCGAGTGGCTCAAGGAGTTCTTCAAGCGCGACGAGGCCCCCGCCCCGGTGGACGTCGCGCCCCCCGCCGTCACCGGCGGCGCCGTGGCCAATGTCCTGGTGGTGATGCTGGTGGGGCTCACGGTGGTGGTGCTGGGCGTGGTGCTGATGCGGGCCCTGCGCAAATCCCGTCCGAGCCACCGGGAGGCGGGCCTGGAGGTCTCCACACTGGATGCCACGACGCTCGCGGGAGACCCGGCGCACGCGCTGTCGCGCCCGCCGGAGGGCTGGGCCCAGTTGGCGGACGAGCTGGCGGCGCGCGGGGAGTACCGCGAGGCGGTGCGCAGCCTCTACCTGGCGCTGCTGTCCCGGCTGCATCGCGACGGCGCCATTCTCTACGACGTGACGCTGTCCAACTGGGACTACCTGAGCCAGTTCAAGGGGCGCACCGAGTGGAAGCCCCGCTTCCGCGAGCTGACGCTGCGCTTCGACTTCGCCTGGTACGGCAACACCCCGGTGGGCCAGTCGGGCTACCAGGAGTTCCGCTCGCTCACCGCGCCCATGCTGGCCGCGCCCGCCACGTTGGAGGCCGCCGGTGCGTGACCGCTTTCCCTTGCTGGTGGTGGGCGGGCTGGTGCTCACCGCGGTGCTCGGCTCGCTGCTCGTGAAGGGCGCGAAGCGCGGCGAGTTCGCCGACACCCTGTCCACCTATCGCGCGCACGAAGACGGCGCGCGCGCCCTGTTCCTGCTGGCCGAGGAGAGCGGCCTGCCGGTGACCCGCCGCATGGCGGACCTGCGCATCACCGGCGCGGACACCTCGACGCCGGTGCTGCTGGCGGTGGAGGTGGAGGGCTCGCGCGAGGATGACCTGGAGCAGACGCAGCTCGCCGCCGAGCCCGATGCGGGCCTGGGCGACGAGCACGTGCCGCGCGTCGGCTTCAATGCTTTTCGCGCCAGCCACCTGGACGACCGCGAGGTGACGGAGCTCCTGGAGCGCGTGGTGGCGGGCGGCACGGTGGTCTACGTCCCCTGGGGCTCGCGGGAGAACCCGCTGCTGGATGCCCTGGGGGTGAAGCTCACCAAGGCGGACACGACGCTGCCCATGCGCACGCTGGTGCCGCCCTTCCCCTCCCCGTACACGCTGGGCGTGGAGCGGGTGGAGGTGAAGGTGCAGGCCTATCTGGAGCTGCCGGAGAACGCCGTCCCCGTGCTCGAGGACGAGCGGCTGGGACGCATGGTGGCGGCGGTGGTGCCTCACGGCCAGGGCCGGGTGCTGGTGGTGGGCGCGCCGGAGCTGGCCATGAATGGGGCGCTGGCGCGCGCGGACAACGCGCAGTTCTGGCTGTCCTCCCTGCGCGCGCTGGGCCCGGGCCCCTACGAGTTCGACGAGTTCCATCACGGCTTCACCAACGAGCGCTCGGTGGTGGACTTCGCGCGGCGCTACGGGCTGCAGTTCGCGGTGCTCCAGCTGCTCGTCGGCGTGGCGCTGTGGTCCGTGGCGCTCAAGCGCTTTGGCCCCCCGCGTCCTCCTCCCGAGTCCGCTCGAGTTGGCGCCACCGATGCCCTGTTCGCCATGGCGCGGCTGTATCGCGAGGGGCGGCACCACGCCTTCGCCGCGAAGCTTGTCTCGCGTGGACTCACCCAGGAGCTGGCCCTGCATGCGGGGCTGCCCGCGCACGCCGCGCACACCGCCGTCTCGGACGCGCTGAAGGAGCGCGGACGCGAGGACCTGGCGCGCGGCCTGAATGACGTGGCCGCCCGCGCCGAGACCGCGGCCAACGACTCCGACCTCCAGCAGCTCGCGGCCCGTGCGGCGGGCCTGCGCCAACGCCTTCACTCCGCCGGCTCCGCCCGGCGCAGCACTCCCGGAACCCCATGAACGCGAATGACCCCGCCTCCACCCTCGTGCCCACTGGCTCCGCCGTGCAGGCCGCCCACGCCATCCGCGAGGGCGTGCTGCGCGAGGTGCGCAAGGCCGTCGTGGGCCAGGACGAGGTGCTGGAGCTGATGCTCTGCGGCCTCATCGCTGGCGGCCACGTGCTGCTGGAGGGTGTGCCCGGCGTGGCCAAGACGCTGATGGCCAAGGCGCTGGCGCGAAGCATCAGCTCCGACTTCAAGCGCATCCAGTTCACCCCGGACCTGATGCCGGCGGACATCCTGGGCACCAGCGTGTTCGACCTGAAGACGCAGGGCTTCGTGCTGGTGCGCGGTCCCATCTTCACGGACCTGCTGCTGACGGACGAAATCAACCGCGCCCCGGCCAAGACGCAGTCCGCGCTGCTGGAGGCCATGCAGGAGCGCGGCGTGTCGCTGGAGGGCCGCAACCTGCCGCTGTCGCCCCTCTTCACGGTGTTCGCCACGCAGAACCCGGTGGAGTCGGAGGGCACGTACCCGTTGCCCGAGGCGCAGCTGGACCGCTTCCTCCTGAAGATCGACGTGGGCTACCCCGCGCCGGAGGAAGAGGACGCGATTCTGGCGTCGGTGCACCGGGGCTTCGACTCGGGAGACCTGGCGCGCGCTGGCGTGAGCGCCGCGGTGACGAAAGAGGGCCTGCTGGCCGCGCGTGCCGCGCTCAACGAGGTCAACGTGGAGCCGCCGGTGCTCAGCTACATCCGCAAGCTGGTGTCGGCGACGCGCGCCTCCGGTCGCATCCGGCTGGGCGCGGGCCCTCGCGCGGGTGTGCATCTGCTGCTCGCGGCCAAGGCCCTGGCGGCCCTGCGCGGACGCAACTTCGTCACGCCGGATGACGTGCGCTTCCTCGCCGGCCCCGTGCTGAAGCACCGTCTGCTGCTGTCGCCGGACGCGGAGCTGGATGGCGCCACGCCGTCGGACGTGCTGCGCGAGGTGGTGCAGGCCGTGGAGGTCCCCCGGTGATTCCCACCGGGCGCCTCTGGGGGCTGCTCGCGCTCCTGGCCCTGCCCATGATGGCCGCGGGTTTCTTTCCCGGCCTGGGCGGCGCCGTGGTCGCCCTGGATGCGCTGGCCCTGGCGCTGGCCCTGCTGGACTTCTTCAGCGCCCGCTCGGCGAAGCTGGAGGTGCGGCGCGTGCTGCCGCAGCGGCTCAACGTCGGCGTGCCCAACAAGGTCGAGCTGCGCGTGGTGCATCGCGGCGGTCGCACGGTGCGCGTGCGGCTCAAGGACGGCGTGCCGGAGTCCTTCACCGCCACGCCCGAGGAAGCCCCGCTGAAACTCCAAGCGGACAGCGAGACGCGCTGGGTGTACCGGGTGACGCCGGCGAAGCGCGGGCGCTTCGACTTCGGGGACGTGTACGCGCGAGTCCAGGGCCCGCTGGGCCTCGTCTCCCATGAGCGCGTGTTCCCCGCCGCGCAGGCCATCTCCGTGTACCCGGACCTGCGTGGCGCCAACCGGCTGTTGCTGTCCGGAGCCGCGTTGGACCTGGTGAACCTGGGCCTGCGGCAGCTGCGCCGGGATGGCCGGGGCAGCGAGTTCGCTCGCCTGCGCGACTATGCCCAGGGAGACAGCGCGCGCGACGTGGACTGGAAGGCCACCGCCCGCCGGGGCAAGCCGGTGACGCGCGTGCTGGAGTCGGAGCGCTCACAATCCATCCTCATCTGCGTGGACGCGGGTCGCTCCATGGCGGCGCAGGTGGACGGCCTGACCAAGCTGGACCATGCGGTGAACGCCGCGCTCTTCCTGGCCTTCGTCGCCGTGCGCAATGGAGACCGGGTGGGACTGGCCGTCTTCGCGGACGGCGTGAAGACCTACCTGCCCCCAGCGGCCGGACGTGGCCAGTACCGGAAGATGGTCGATGCGCTCTACTCCACGACACCCAGCCTCACGTACGTGGACTACCTGGCCCTCTTCAAGGAGCTGAACGTCCGCCTCACCCGGCGCAGCCTGCTGTGCGTCTTCACCGACTTCCTCGACGAGGAGCAGGCCTCCACCATGGTGGCCCCGCTGCACCGGCTCGCGCGGCGCCATGTGCCCCTCTGCCTGTCGGTGAAGGACACCGCGCTCCAGAAGCTCCTGCGCACGCCACCGCCCGGGCCGGAGGAATCCTTCCAGCACGCGGTCGCCTCGGAGCTGCTCGCGGACCGCGAGGTGCTCAAGGCGCGAGTGAGTCAGGGCGGCGTGCAGATGCTGGATGTTCAACCGGATGACTTGAGCCTCGCGGCCGTCAACCGATACCTCGACATCAAGGCCCGGGGCGTGCTGTAGCGGCTGGCACCATGCGCCCCCTCTTCCAGGCCCAGGGCTCCTTCACCGCCGAGCGAATCGAGGACCCCGAAGCCGAGCGGTTCCAGCCGCTCCTGGAGCGCTGCGAGGACTTCTTCCAGTTGTGCTTCGGCCGCCCCGCGCGCCCGGACGAGGGACGGCAGCTTCCCCTCGAACGCCCTCCTGGAGTGCCCTCCGAGGCGGGCCATCTCATCGCGGTGCGCGACACCTCGGGCCAGTGGGTGGGCGTCCTCGAAGGACTCCAGGGCTATCGAAAGCCCGGGGAGGCGTACCTGGGACTGATGTTGCTCGCGCCCCACGTGCGCGGGCTGGGGCTCGGCGCGGCGCTGCTCCACGGCTACGAGGACTGGCTGCGCTCCGAGGGCATGCACGTGCTGCGCGTCGGAGTCTCCGAGCCGAACACCTCGGCGCTGCGCTTCTGGCGCCGCATGGGCTTCGAGGACGAGGAATGGGTGGGCCCGATGAGGCAGGGCGAGCTGAACTACCGCGTGCTCAGGATGCGAAAGACGCTGACGTCACCGGCAGCCACCCCGTGAAGCGCGTGTCCGTCACGTTGCCCCGCACCAGGTGCAGGCCGCGCTTGAAGAAGGCGTAGACGCGGAAGAAGGACTCCAGGCCGAGCCGCTCCGTGTCGCTCAACTCGCCCAGGCTGCAAATCACCTTCGGGTCGCCCCGCCCCGAATCGATGAAGCCCAGCACCGCCACCACGGGCACACGCACGCGCTGGCCTCGAGGCAACCGAGCGCCCAGCACCACCGCGTCGAGCGGGTCTCCATCGTCCGACATCAGCCCGGGGATGCTGCCGTAGTTGTACGGACACGGCAGCGGCGCCACGAAGTCCACCGAGCCGTCCGCGCGTCGCTTCACGAACGAGAAGCGCGGGCACTCGATGACGACCTCGGGTTCGCGCGGAAGCAGGGGCAGGAGCAGCGGCTCGGACACGAGTCCCGTGTAGCACGGGCGGGGACAGGGCGCGTGGAGCCTCGCCCTCGCCTGTCGAGCGACAGACGCGCACCGCGAGTCGGGGAGCCCGTCAGGACGCCCGAGGAGCATCCAGCCGCGCGTCGTCCGAGCGCGAACCTCGCAGCCAGTCCGACAGCAGGTACGAATAGACGCCGCTGCCCACCACGAGCGCGAACGTGACTTTGAAGGCCACCGACAGCTTGGGCGGATGAATCTGCGACACCGTGCCTTCGATGAAGCCCGCGAGAACGAACAGCACCAGCGTCCCGAACAGGAGCTTCACCGCCGTCACGGCCTCGGCGCGCAGGGCCTGCCCTCGTGGCAGTCCCTTGGGGGCCACCAGGCCGCGCGCGATGACGAGGCCCGCCGCGCCCGCGATGCAGATGGCCGTTATCTCAGGGATGCCGTGGGGGAGAATCCAGGCCCAGAACCAGCCGGCCATCCCCTTCGCCGCGTACACGTGCGCGAGCGCGCCCAGGAACAGGCCGTTGACGAACAACATCACCGCGGTGCCCAGCCCCAGCGTCACGCCCAGCGCGAAGCACAGGAAGGCCACCTGGATGTTGTGGGTGAAGAGGAACGAGGAGAAGTGCGCCTGCTGGCCCGCCGACATTCCGTCACCCGCGGCCTCGTTGGCGGCGCGCTGAACGGGGTCCATGTCCAGGTGCTCGGCGGGCACCAGGTAGTGCGCGGCGTCCGGGTCCACCATCATCCCCAGGTAGCCGAAGCCCACGCCGGCCAGGAAGAGCAGCACCGCCGCCACGTACATGCGCCACTCGCGGCGCAGGAGCGCGGGAAAGCCTCGCGCCACGAAACCCCAGACGTCCGCCAACCGGGGGCGGCGCCCCGGATAGGTGAGCGCATAGGCCCGCCCCACCAGGTCATTCAGGTACGCGCTGACGTCGGCCGAGCCGCTGCGGGCCCTCACCCAGAGCAGGTCGCTCGACACGGCGCGGTACAGCTTTCCGAGCGTTCGCGCGTCATCGAGGCTCAGGCCGCGCAGGCCGCGGACCTCGGACTGGTCCAAAAGCTTCTCGAGCTTCTCCCACCGAGGTCGACGCGACTCGATGAACTCCGCCATCTCCATGACGACAGTCTAGCCCAGGAGGGCCGTACGCCCACCCTGCCCTACGGGCGCCGGTTGTGGGAAAACAGGGGTATGACGTGTCGGCTGGCGTTCCTGGGATGGCTCTTGGCCTGTTTATCGGGATGCAGCTCCATGCGAGCGCTGTGTCCCCTGGAGGGCGGCCGTCCCTGGGTGGAAGTGCGCAGCCCCCACTTCAGCATCCGCACCGACCTGGACACGGACACGGCCGAGGACGCGGCGCGCGAGTTGGAGATGCTGCGGCAGGGATTGCTCCAGGCGTGGGGCGGCAGCTTCGACCCGCCGGGAACGGTGGAGGTCATCGTCCTGCGCAACCGCCGGGAGCTGTCGGAGTTCACCAACGTCGGCATCGAGGGCTTCTCCGCGACCACATCCGAGGGCCCGCTGCTGGTGATGGCGGGAAACAGCTACGCGCTCAGCGAGGACGCGGCGGACATCTCCACGCAGGCGCACGAGCTGACGCACTACCTCTCGCAGTTCGCCCTGGTGCGGCAGCCGCGCTGGCTGTCCGAGGGGCTGGCGACCTACCTGGAGACCATCACCCTGAGGCCGGAGCGACGGGAGGTCATCCTCGGAGCGCTCCACGCGCCGTTCCTCGACCACGTCAAGCGCAGCGGCTGGCGCACGCTCGACGAGCTGTGGGAGTGGGACCGGCGGGGGCTGATGAGCAGCGCGGAGTCGCGGCAGTACTACGCCTCCGCGTGGCTCTGGGTTCACTTCTTCATCAGCCAGCACTCCGAGCGCTTCGAGCGCTTCCAGAAGCGCCTCATGCGCGGCGAGGAGCCGAGGAGCGCCTGGGACGAGTCCTTCCGGGGTGTGAAGGATATCGCGGGCCAGGTCCACGCCTACGCCCACGGCGGACGACACGTCCACTACCCGCGCATCACCGCGCCGCTGTTGCCCGTGTCGAGCGACATCCACACCCGACTCCTGGACCCCGCGGAGGTGCACGCCGTCCGCGCGCGCCTCATCCTCCTGACACCCGGCGCCGCGCCCGCCGAGGCGCGCCAGGAGAAGGCCGAATGGGAGATGGCGCAGGCGCTGAAGGAGGACCCGGGCAACCTCACCGTGGCGCTCCTGCGCATCCGCTCCATGGGGGACCCGGACCAGCAGCTCGGCTTCGCGCGGGACCTGGTGAGCCGCAGGCCGGAGAGCGGCCTCGCGTGGGACGCGCTCGCCCAGGCGCTGGATGCCGCGGGCTACGCCACCGAGGAGCAGGAAGCCGCCCGCCTGCGCGCCGCGGAGCTGGTGCCCGACAGCGTGGGCACTCAGAACGGACTGGCCCGCTACTACGCACGCACCGCGCAGCCGGAGAAGGGGCTGGGGGCGGCGCAGCGGGCCGTCGCGCTGGCGCCCGGTAACGCCAGCGTGCTCGACACCTACTCCACCATCCTCTTCCAGCTGGGCCGCTGCCAGGAGGCGCTCGCCACGCAGCAGCTCGCGGTGGAGGTGCTCTACGAAGGCACGCCGGAGCGGCTGCGCCAGACGGTGCACGACACCCTGGCTCGCTACGAGGCGGTGTGTGGAGCCTCTCCCGCCGCGTCGACGTCTCCGTCCGGAGGCGAGTAGCGCCGGAACGACGAAGCGCCGGTGAGCCCTGGAAGGGGGCCCGACCGGCGCCTCGAGAACCTCACGCGTGAGCGCGGGTTACTTCAGCTGCTTCTCCAGCGGCTTCTTCTCGCTGGACTCCAGCTGCTTGGTCCAATCCACCACCGGCGTCTGCCAGGCCATGCCCGTCTCGGTGGGCTCGGGGGCGAGCTTCTCGAACTCGAAGCCGTCACCGCCGAAGTACAGGTACTCCACCGTGGCGACGGAGTACTCCTTCGCCGGGTCCAGGGCCTTGCCCTTGGCGTCCTTGAACTTGTTCTTCCCGGCGGCGGTGAAGCCGGAGACCAGGGCGTTGGGGTTGGCCAGCTGCTTGGCCAGGTCCTCGCCCTTGAGCTTCACGACGAGCAGCGAGTTCTCGAACGGCATCACCGAGTAGATGCTGCCGCGCGTCACCGGGCCGGCCGGCAGGTCGCCACGGATACCGCCCTTGTTGAGGATGGCCCCGTCCGTACCGAGCGACTCGCGCACCGCGCCGCCAATCCACTTCGCCATCTGCGGAGAGGCCTGGGTGATGCCCGTCTTCGTGAAGCCAATCTGCTGGCCCAGCACCTCGTCGAGCTGCGCCTTCCACTTGGCGACCAGCTGCGCGGTCTCCGCGTCCGGCGTGCCACCGGCCACGTCGACGAGCTTGCCCTCGATGTTGGTGACCTTCTCGCCGGCGGGCTTGGCCGGGTCGAACGAAATCTGCGCGCGCAGGTACTTGGCGAAGCCACGGTCCAGCGACGCGAAGATGACGCCGTTCTCCTTCGAGTAGACCTGCTGCGGGCAGCGGCCACCGGCGACGACGGACAGCTTCCATTCGGGGTGCTTGGCCACGATGGGCTGCAGCTCCGTGACGCACGTGTCGGCCACGACGACGACCGTGTCGGCGCCGGCCTTGCGGGCCTCGGGGATGGCGCTGTTGAGCGCCTCCTCGTAGCCCGTGACTTCCAGGCCCTCGGCGCGGCCAGCCATCGCCGTACGCACCGTCTTCTCCGAGGCGAGACCCACGACGCCAACCTTCAGGCCCCGGCGGTCGAACACCTGGAACGCGGGCAGGGACAGGTCGCCCGCGAGCGCCGGGTCCTTCACGCGGAGGTTGGCGGCGAGGAACGGGAAGCCACCGGAGGCGCGGTTCTTGAGGAAGACGTCCTTGCCGAACGCCAGCTCATGGTTGCCCATGGCGGAGGCGGCATAACCCATGCGGCCCATGACCTCGGCGGTGGGGGCACCCAGGAAGAAGGACGACAGGGCCGGCCCGTTCCAGTGGTCGCCCGTGGCGAGCGCCAGGGTGCCGGAGTCGGCGCAGGTCGCCTGGCCATCCTTGATGGGGCCGGGACAGTGCTTCTCGTCATTGACCCAGTGACCAAGCAACTCGGCGGCGCCACCCTTGCCATCGACCGGCTGAAGCTGGCCGAAGGTGCCACCGGTGACGAGCAACGTCACCTCACTGGGCACCGCGGGCTTCGCCGGCGCGGGAGCAGGCTGCTCGGCGACGGGGGCGGAAGGGGGAGGACTGCTCTTCTCGCAGCCGGCCAGGGCGCCGAGCGCGAGAACCAGCACGCCGGAAAGGCGCGACTGGCGGGAGGGACGGGGGCGGTAGCAGGGGTTCGAGCTCACAGCGCGCCGTTTAGCACAACTCGGGACGTGATACGGTGACTGGCGTGTCAGATGAACAGGACCCCAAGGGCCCACCCTCACCACGAGGGGAGCAGCAGCAGGACGCCGCGAGCGGAAAGAACCAGACTGGCCGCGTGCTGGCCCAGCATTTCTGGGAAGAACTGCAAAAAGGCGCCGTGCACTTCCAGGAACAGGGCTCGGAGGTCGTTCCCCGGGGCCGGCTGAGACAGTTCATCCATGGACTGAGCCTTCCGTTTCATATTGCCCGGGCCCTGCTGGGAGACCCGGTGGCGCGCCGTCAGTACCTGCGCGTGGGGCTGATGCAGACCGTGGTCGCCCTGGCGCTGTCCCTGACGTGCATGGGCTCGGCGAACAAGGCCGCCAATGCGGTGGAGGATTCCCAGGACGAAGCCGTCGCCGCCGAGGTGTCGTCGGCGCTCAAGAAGGTCGCGTCGGTGGTGGCCGAGCAGAACGCGAGGAAGGCGGAACGGGCGGCCGCCCGCGAGCTTCGCAAGCAGCGTCGGAACGGCGAGGCCCCGGCGGACACGGCTCGCGCCACGGCGGCGGCGGAGCTGGATTCAGACGCCCAGGACGAAGAAGCGGGCGAGGCCGAGGACCCCGCCGACCCGGATGCCGTCGCCCTCGCGCCCGGTGCCGACGAAGCCCCCGAGGCTCAGGGCGGGAAGGTGGACACGAACGAAGCCGGTCCTCCGGAACGAGCCGCGAAGGACGGCGAGACGCCCTCGGAGCTTGCCGCCGACGTCTCGGCCGCGCCTGCCAGGCAACGGGAACCCACCGTCCAGGGCAAGAACACGGACGCGGCTCCGACTTCCGACAAAGACAGAAGCCCACGGGAACCGTCGCGGGCCACCGCGGACGAAGAGGACCCTGAAGCCCGCATCGCGATGAACATCGAGCGACGGCTTCGAGACATCGAGGCCGCCGCGAACAACCCGGACGCGGGCACCGAGGTCTCGGACGCGGTGATGGCCCTGGTGGCCGAAGCCGTCTCCAGTGCGTCTTCGGATGGGTCCAGCGTGCAGCGCAGGCCCAAGAAGCCCGAGGGCGATTCCTCGAAGGCGGGCAAGCTCAAGTCCGAGCCCGGGAAGTCGCCGCGCCAGCGTCATCCTGAAGCTGAAGACAAGGGCTCCACGGGGCCGACGTTCAAGGGCTTCTCCGTGGTCGGCATCCCCTTCTGGATAGCGTTGTTCGCGGCGATGCAGCTTGCCCAGTGGGTCATCATCGCGTTGTCGCGCGACTACCACGATGTCATCTCCCGGGAGGCGAGCCTCCTGACGCGCGTGGCGCCGGAAGACGACGCCATCACGCCGCACATCCGCCTCAACGTGCAGTGGATGCGCAAGAAGGTGCGGCGCCGGGTCAGGGCGATGATTCTGTTCGCGGTCGGCGTGCCGGCGGCGGCCTTCGTTGTCTCGCCCTTCTTCTGCCTGGGGCTCAGCAGTCCGCTGATCACCACCATCACCTCGTTGTGGGGCGCGTGGTGGCTGATGGTGTTCACCGCGGCCAAGAGCGCCCAGGCCTGGGAGCCGATGGCGGGCCAGCGGCCTCCCTGGTTCCTGCGCGCGTGGACCTTCCTCACCACCCGCGTGCCCGGGCTGCGGTGGAATGTGCTGCAACGCTATGGCGCGATGTGGACCCGGCGCTCGACGGAGGTCTTCGTGCCGGTGGCCACGGTGGAGCGCCATCCGTGGGCCTATGCGGGACTGACCGTGGTGCGCTTCGTGGGTTCGTTCGCGCCGCTGAAATTCTTCGTGCGCCCCCTCATCCCCGTGGCGTCCGCGCACATCCTCCGGGAGGAGAGCGCCAGACGCGCCCGTGAAGGACAGGGCACGGGTTCGAGCCCCCGCGTCCCTGGACCGCTGGAGGAAACCATCCGCTCGAGCTGAGCTCCGCGGCGACGCTCAGGCGTCGCCGCCGCGCGTGCGCTTCTCGGTCGGCTCGGGGGAATCGGGAGCGGGGCCCGTGGGCAGCGGAGGAGCCACGGGAGGCAGCGGCGCCGTCATCTCCAGTCGCTCGCCCGTCTCGCGCGAGTCGGGCAGCGCGATGAGCGCCTGGAGCTGGAGGCTCACCGCGCGGAAGAAGCCGGTGAGCAGTTCGGGCCGGTCCGCGAGCAGGTCCAGGAAGTCTCGCCGGTCGATGATGAGCACGCGCGTGTCCACCGCGGCCACCATGTCCGTGGGACGCGGCGCGCCGTCCAGCAGGCTCACCTCTCCAAAGGCCTGCTTGCCCTGGAAGCGCAGCACGTGCTCGCCGTCGTGGAACGCGTCGATGGCGCCCTCGACGATGACGTAGAGCGCGTCGCCCGGGTCACCCTGCGCGTAGATGCGCTCACCCGCGCGGAAGGCGCCCTCGCGAGCCACGGCGGCGATGGCCGCGATGTCGTCCACGTCGCTCTGCGAGAAGACGCTCACGCCCTCCAGGGCGAACATCCGTTGGACAATCCGGTCGCTCAACTCACCCTCCTGCGGGAGCACATCCAGCCCATTCACCCGCGCGATATGTCGAGCGCACGCGCGCAGCACCACATCCTCGCTCTGCACCAACGCCGCCAGCCTGCGCCACAACCGGCCTGAGGCCCCCGGCGGCAACTCCCGATGGTGCGCCTCCACCTGCTCCATCACCAGCTCGCGGTCCTCTTCCGAGAGCAGGTTGTCCAGCAGCTCCAGCGCCAACGCGCGTCGACGCGCATCCTGTCCCACCAGGTTGTAGTGGATGCCGCGCATGCGATGCGACGAGTCCAGGAGCCCCAGCAGGAAGAACGAGAGTTCGAGCGCCTGGTCCAACCGGTCGCCCACCGCACGGGTGAGCAGCGAGCCGTCACCCAGCGCCGCGCGCACGTCGCGATAGGCCCCCACCAGCGCCCGATACACGTCGCGTCGCCGGACCAGGGCCTCGCGCACGCGGTCCACGTCCACCGGGTGCTCGGGGTGTTCATCCCGCAGCCGCGACAGCTGCGCGCCGATGCGGAAGTGCAGTGACGCATCGTCGCGCACGTTGGAGAACAGCAGCGCATCCAGCGCCGCCGGCGTACCGATGCCGCGCAGCACGCGAGGCAGTTGCAGCCGCATCGCCAGCGGCGCCTTCTTGTTGTTGAGGTGCTCCTCGACCAGCGGAGTCACCACGTCGCCCAGCGCGACCAGGGCTTCACGAGCCGTCTTGCGCTCCTCGCGCCAGGTGAGGAACGGCAACAGCCGAGGGGCCAGGTCCACATAGCCACCCTCACCCACCGCGGCCAGCGTCACGCGGCGCACCGTGCTGTCCCCATCATCGAGGTAGCGCGCCAGCGCATCGGTGAAGCGCGTGTCCTGGAGCCGCCCCAGCAGCTTCGCCACCTCGCGACGCTCCACCACGGGCGCGCCCTCGCCTCGCGCGAGCAACTCCTGGAGCGAGGCCAGCGCCACCGAACTCCCCGTCGTCTTCACCAGCGCGCCGATGGCCGCGCACCGCAGTCCCACGTCCGGGTGGTTGAGCAACGCCGGCAACAGCCGCTCTGCCCGCTCCGGAGACAGGCGGGCCAGGGCCCAGACGGCCTGGTCCCGAGGGCGTCGGGGCCCCTCCTCCACCAGTCGCTCCAGCACCGGCGCCAGCTCCCGCGCATCCAGCTCCAGCGCCAGGGCCACGCCCCGCTCGAGCACTCGCTCGTGCGGATGGCGCAGCAGCGCGGGCAGGTGCTGTCGCAGCGGTACTTCGGCCTGCGCCATCAGGTCCACCGCGCGCAGCACGCGGTCCGGCGTGGGCGCGGACAGGGCCTCCGCCAGCAGGCGCTGCTCCTCCTCGCCATCCAGCGCGACTTCTTCGTCCTCGGCCGCGCCCACCTGCTCGCCCAGGGCCGCCACATACGCCGGCCTGAGTCGTACCAGCAGCAGCACGAGCCCCAGGCACATGCCCATCACCGCCAACGCCATCGTCGCGCCCGTGGCCGCGCGCCCCGCGCCGATGAGCAGCAGACCGGCCACCACCACGCCGCTCTTGCGGAGCAGTCCGTCCACCGCGACACGCAGGCCCTCGCGCTGATCATCCGGCACCGCCGCGTACAGCAACTGGATGCCCACCGGGAGGATGGAGTAGCTCACGGCCGTCTCGACCAGGCGCAGCAGATGCACGGGCGCCAGGCTGGGCGTGAGGAGCGTCGCCCCGGCCAGCGGCGCGAGCACCAACGGCACCAGTGCCACGTAGCGCAGGAGCCCCAGCCGTCGCAGCAGCGGCTGCGTGAGGAGCAGTTGGAAGGCCACGCAGAACATGCCTATCCACAGCTGCAGGGAGCCGAAGAGCGCGGTCAGCGCGTCCTCGCTCAGCGTGCCCTCCAGGCGCAGGCGGAAGAGGTAGTCCACGAAGGACGACAGCACCGCGAAGGAGATGCCCAGCGCCGCGAGCACCTGCGCGTACGGGCTCTCCGCCAGGTAGCTGAACGCCATGAACGACGTGGGGGCCGGACGGCCGCGCGGTGGAGGCGGAGGCACGCCGCGATACAGGTGGTGGAAGATGGCACCCGCGGCCAGCAGGCCCAGCGCGCCGCTCACCACGATGGCGGGTGTGCCCAGCGGCTCCGCCAGGCCTTGCACCAACAGGCCGCCGACGATGCCGCCGCCCATGGCGAAGCCATTGAGCGCCGTGAAGGCCCGCCGGGCCTCCCGCGCATCGAAGGCCGACGCCATCCGCGACCAGAACCGGAAGGACACGAACGTGGAGAAGGTGTCCGCGAACAGGTACAGCGCCAGCGCCGGGGTGCGCTGCCCCGCGGACAGCGCCGCGGCCAGCCCCAGCGCAATCACCCCACCCAGCCCCGTCAGCACGCCCGGCGAGTCCAGTGGCGAGTTCGGCTTGAAGCGCGGCAGCACCGTCAGCGCGGCGGTGATGAGGGCCCCCAGCAGGTACAGGTAGGGCAACGCCTGCGACTCGAAGCGCGACAGGACCAGCGCGTTGGCCGCCGTCTTCAGCTGCGTCACCCCGGCGATGAGCGCGAACTGGAAGGCAGCCGCCGGCCACAATCGGCGGTTCCAAGATGATGTGTCGGAGGGGGCCACGGATTCGCGAGGGGCGGGGAGGCTACCCCACCACCCCGACAGCCATGAATAACACAGTCGGCCGCCCGCCTGCGCCCCCCTTGGCTCCCTCCTGCCTGGTGTTCGGGCTGGCATGAGGCGGGAGGTGTCAGCGGGACATACCCGGAGCAACCTCGGAGGACCCCCGCCGGTGCGGGGACGCGGCTACACTGCGCCGGTGACGATGGCCACAGACACCCTGCTGGACGGCACCCACACGGTGCTCACACCTGAGTACGTGGAGTTCCGCTTCACTCTCGCGGGGCTGTATTCACGCTTCCTGGCGTGGCTGCTCGACGCGGTCATCGTCCTCACCGTCAGCCTGGCGGTGATGATGGGGCTGGGCTTGATCATGTCGGCGTTTCCCGGCGTGGCCAGCGCGCTGGGCATCGTCGTCTACTTCCTGGTGGACTGGGGCTACGGCATCACCCTGGAGACGGCCTGGAGCGGTCAGACGGTGGGCAAGCGCGCTCTCTCCCTGCGAGTCATCCAGGAGAGCGGCGTGCGCATCGGCTTCTACCACGCGGCCCTTCGCAACCTGGCGCGTCCGGTGGACCGGCTCCCCTTCTTCTACCTCGTGGGTGGGGTGGCCGCGCTCGTGTCCGGCTCGCAGCAGCGGCTGGGGGACATGCTGGCCGGCACCATCGTCGTGCGCGAGCGGCGACTGAAGGTGCCCTCCGCCATCAACGCCTCCGGCGAGGAGGGCCTGCTGGCGGACCCCCTCTTCGTCTCTCGCGTGAAGCGGCTGTCCACGGAGGAGCGGGAGCTGGTGCTCACCGCGGCCCTGCGCCGCGAGGAGCTCCGGATGGAGGCCCGGCTGCGCCTGTTCGCCGCGCTGGGCGCCCGACTGCAGGACGCGCTGGCCATGGAGAAGCCAGACCACCTCTCCGACGAGAAGTGGACCTTGCTGGTGGCCGCCGCCCTGCTGCCCTCCAAGGCCCCGCGCGGCGCCCAACCTCCGCGCGCCCGGGCCCTGGGGTGAGTCGCTAGAAGTACGCGGAGATGCCCGCGGACAGCGTCAGCGACGTCTGCGTCTTCTCGTTGAGGGCGATGTAGAAGTTGTACTGCGCCCGCAACCCCACGCTCACCGAGTCCGACGTGAAGAAGTCCACGCCCACGTTGGGACCGATGCCCACGAAGTTGCTCGTGCTCTCCTTGAAGACCACGAGGTAGCTGATGTCGGAGCCGACGTAGGGGCGGATGCTCTCCTCGAGCAGGAGGTAGCGCAGGCCCAGCGACGGGGCCAGGCCCACCACGCGCTTGTTGTTGGGGTCCGTCGAGTCGCGCGGGAAGGCGATCTTCGACAGGGACACCACCTCGAAGCCGTTCTCGATGTAGAGGCTGGCGTCGATGCCCACGAAGAACGCGTCATCCAACCCGTTGGTGCGGTTGAAATCCATGTACCCCAGCGACAACCCGAGACTGCGATTGGCGAACTGGGCGTGAGCCGGGGCGGCCCCAAGCAGGGCCAGGGTGAAGGTGAGAGTGCAGAGCAAGGTACGCATGGGCGTCCACTCTAACCGGTGCAACCCCCGGAAATCAGCCCGGATTCAGCCCCGCCGGGGCGTTGCACGGGAGGGGGCGCTCTCCTACACTCGGCCGGCCATGCGTCTTGCCCGCCTCGCCTCCGCGCTTTCCCTGGTCCTCACGCTCCCGCTCGCCGGCTGCCTCACCACGCCGCCGCCCCATGAGCGCGCCCTCATCAACAACGAGCTGTGCACCCAGGAACTGCACAACGGCGACCTGGTCCGCGCGGACGTGTACTGCGACCTAGGCCTGGAGTTCTCCCCCCAGTACGCCGACCTGTGGGTCAACAAGGGTCTCATCGCCATGGCCAACGGCAACAACGACGAGGCCAAGAAGCACTTCATCAAGGCGCTCCGCTACAACCAGGAGCACCTCCAGGCCTACCAGAACCTCGGCGCCATCTATAACGAGGAAGGCGCCTACGGAAAGGCGCACGACAACTTCCGCCGCGCCCTCAAGGTAAATCCGGATAACCTGGATACGCGCTACAACCTGGCGTACACGCTGATGAAGATGCGCAAGTTCACGGAGGCCAAGAAGGAGCTGCGCACCCTGCTCGCCGTGAACCCCAACCTCGCGGCGGCCCACCACACGCTGGGCATCATCGCCTTCGGGGAGGACCAGTTCGAGGATGCGGCGGAGGCCATGGCGCAATCGGTGGCGTTGGACCCGAACAACCCCGACGCGTGGCATGACTACGGCAACACGCTGATGGAGCTGAGCCGCTACGCCGATGCGCGCGAGGCCTTCTCCAACTGCGCCCAGCTCAACCCCAAGGCGACCAACTGCACCAACAACCTCGCGCTGGCCCAGCGCAAGGCGGCGCTCACGGACGCGGCCTTCAAGGAGGTCAAGGACACACAGCAGGCGGAGAACTCCGCCCCTGCCCTGTTCATGCTGGCCCGCCAGTTCCGGGAGAAGGGGCTGTTGGCCGAGGAGGAGACCACTTACAAGAAGTGCGTGAAGCTGGAGTCGAAGTTCGCCCCCTGCCACTACGGGCTCTTCGAGCTCTTCCAGGACGCCAACAAGCACGAGCACGCGGAAATCGCCTGCAAGAACTTCCTGAAGTACGCGACGTCGGAAGAGTTCCCCACCGAGTATCAGGCGTGCGAGAAGTACCTGAGCAACGCGACGTTCTGATGCCCCGCCGTTTCCCGCACGTACCACCACCCCCTCGATGAGCGTCCGTCTCACCGTCACGCAGCGCAGCGAGGCCGGAGCCCAGGGCACTGAGCTCGTCCTCGGCGACTCGGTCATCACCCTGGGACGGGACAAGTCCTGCCAGGTGGTGCTCGCCCAGCAGGCGGTGTCGCGCAACCACGCGCGCATCGTCCAGGAGGGCAACCTCTTCTTCCTCGAGGACCTGGGCAGCGCCTACGGCACGCAGATCAACGGCAAGCCCCTGCCCAAGGGCGAGAAGCGCCTCTTGCGCAACGGCGACGTCATCGCCATCGCCCAGTACGACGTGAAGTTTGATCGCGTCACGGAGCTCAACGGCGACGTCAACTCGGAGAAGACGTCCTTCATCGCCCGGGGCAACCTGAAGGACGTGATGAGGGGGCTGTCCAGCGCCGAGGAGCGCTACCTGCGCATCATGAACGGCCCGCGCGAAGGCGAGCGCATCGAAATCGCCGACGCGAAGGAGCTCGTCATCGGCCGTGACGAGAAGGAGGCGGACATCGTCCTCAAGGACGACCTCACCTCCCGCAAGCACGCCAAGATTCGCCGCGACTGGTCCGGCACCCACGTCGAGGACCTGGGCAGCCGCAACGGCATCAAGGTCAACAAGAAGCGGGTGAACCGCAGGGCCCTCAAGGACAACGACGAGTTGGAGGTGGGCGGCACGCGCTTCCTCTACGTGGACCCGAGCGAGCCCGCCGAGGAGCAGGTCCAGCTCGCCACGGACATCAAGAAGGCCCCGCCCCCGTCGCCCCAGCGTCCCGCCCCGGTGCGCAAGGAAGTGAAGCCCCCGGAGCCAGAGCCGGAGCCCGCGCCTCCAGAGCCCGAACCCGCGCCCCCGGAGCCCGAGCCGGAGCCCGTCCCTCCGGAGCCGGAGGAGCCCATCCAGCCCTCCGCCGAGACGTCCCTCCCCGACGAGGTGGCGCCGGGTGGAGCCCTGGCCGCGCTCAAGGACAAGCAGAAGCTCGTCCCGCTCGTCGTCATGGGTCTGGTGGGGTTGGTGTTCCTGGTGCTGCTCATCGCCGTGGTCGCTGGCGCCTGAGCGCGCGGACAGGGAGCGCCAGGTGAAGGCGCCCCACGCTGATCCGCCGCCGACCGCTACTTCTTCTGCGAGGACGCCGGGCGTCCCTTGATCTGCTCCGCCTGCGACTTGAGGGCGAGCAACGTGCTCCGCGCGCGCTGGGTGGAGCGCTTCTGGAGCCTCGGGTCCAGTTCAATCGCGCGGCTCAGGTCCTTGAGCCCGTCGGGGATGTTGCCCCGGCGCAGCAGCAGCTCACCGCGGCCCACCAGCGCGTCCACGTTGGAGCGCTCCACCGCGAGCGCGCGCTGGAAGGCGTCGAACGCCTCGTCGGTGCGCTCCAGCGTCAGGTAGGTAGCGCCCAGCTGGGTAAGGAAGGCGGGCTCACGGGGCGCCGCCGTCACCAGGCCCTGGAAGATCTCCAGGGCGAGGCGGGTGCGGCCGGCCTGCAGCATGCTGTGGCCCATGCCGGCGTAGTCGAAGAGCCGCTCGCGCGTCATCCCGAGGAACTGGCCCAACTGCAGCTCCCCGCGGACGAGCTTCTCCGTCAGGGCCTTCGGAATCCGAACATCCGACGGGGCTTCGCTCTCCGGTTTGCTGCTCACGGCCACCTCGCGAGGGGCCCCACGCGTGGGCCCCTCTACCTGCGGGTCAAGGTCAGAAGAAGACGTTCCGAGGCTTGATCATATCATTCAGCGAGTTGATCTCATCCAAGGCCTTGAACATCTTGGTGACCGACTTGAAGCGGTCCTCGATGGGCTGGTCCTTCTCGGACTCCTTGGACTTGCCCAGCTCGGAGATGGCGCGGCTGACGTGGTCGGAGATCTGCTGCATCAGCGCGTCACGCTGCTTGGACACGTCCGCCGTCTTGGCGTCCTTCTTCTCCTTGGCCGGCTCGGGCAGCATCGTCAGCAGGGACGGAGTCTCCTTGTACTGGAACTCCAAATCCTTGCCGTGCTTGAAGGTGGCGCCGCCACCCTCGTCGCCGATGACTTCCTTGCCCACGTTCGCCCAGTCGTCGGAGTCCTTGCCCATGACGAGCAAGTCCCGGCTGTTGTTCTTGAACGCGTCGTCCCACTGGAAGGCGACCGTCGTCTCGTAGCCGTCCTTCGTCAGCTCACCGACCTTGCCCTTGCCCTTGTCGATGTCCGTCACGGCGATGTGGTCCGCGCCGTTGGTGATGTCCAGCTTGCCCGTCACCGTCATGCCCGCGTTGCCCCAGGGCACGGTGGAGCAGTTGATCTCCGTGCCGTCCGGCAGCTTGAACGTGGTGTTGCGCTTGAAGTCGAACTTGCCGCCGTCGCTCTCGTCGACGTGCGGGTCACCCCAGATGCGGGTGTTCTTGCCGTCCGGGCCGGAGATCTTCCACTCGAACTGGCCCAGCTGCTCAATCTTGTAGCCGCCCGGCGTGGTGATGGTGCCCTTGTCGTCCACCTTCAGCTTGTCGGGGGGACGGAAGGTGTCCTCGGTGAGGACCGGCTTCTCCGTGGGGAAGGCGCCGCCCGTGCCCGCCGTCGAGGCCGTGTCGCCAGGACGGGGAGCCCCGGCCGCGAACGAGTTCTCGTCCAGCTGCTTGAGCTGCTTCACCGCCGACTCGATCTCCGAGAGGGCGCGCTCCACCGTGTTCTCGATGAGCCCGAGGTTCTTCGTCAGCTCCGTCTCACTCAGCCCGACCTTCGTGTTGCCAGTGCTGGTGGTACGGGGAGCGTTGCCGGCTTGGGTGACACTCGTCATGACTTCCTCCCGAATCTCGGGGAATCCCACGCCCTGAAGCGCGCATTCCCGCCGTACTTCCATTCTCGACAGCGCGCGTCGGAAGTTGCGTTGAAGCGCAAGGATTCCGATCAGAACGGTGACGGGTCGGCGAGGACCGACCCCGGGTCAACGCGGCTACCGGGTGGAGATGCGAGCCACCGGCTGGATGTTCAGCTCGGGGGACAGCTCCTGGTAGCTGAGGACGGAGAACGAGGGGTTGAACTCGTACTCCAGCAGCTTGCGGACGTAGCGCCGGATATCCATGGCGGTGAGGATGACGGGGCGCTGGGCGCTGGGCGGCAGGTGGCCACACTCGGAGCGGACGGCCTGGACGATTTCCTGCGCCAGCTCCGGCTCGAGCGCCAGGTGCGCGCCCGCGGAGGTCCGCTTGATGGAGCCGCGGATGGCCTCCTCGATGTTCGGATCCAACAGGTACACCACGAGGGTGCCGCTGCCGCGCGCGTACTTGTGGGAGATGTAGCGGCGCTGCGAGGCGCGGACGTGCTCGGTGAGCATGACGTTGTCCGCCTCCACCTGCCCGTACTCCGCCAGGGCCTGGAGGATGCCGCGCAAATCACGGATGGAGATCTCCTCCTCCACGAGCCGCTGGAGGATGTCGGTCAACTTCAGCACGTTGACGACCTTGGGGATGACCTCCTTGACGATGGCGGGGAACGCCTTCTCCAACTGCTCCAGCATCGTCTGCGTCTCCTGCACGCCGACGAACTCCCGCGCGTTGCGCCGCAGCACCGCGGCCACGTGCAGGATGATGTAGCCGGGCACGTCCCACGTCGTCAGGCCCGCGGCCTCCAGGGTGTCGCGGTGCTGCTCGGGCACCCACGCGGCCGGCTGGCGGGTGGCGGGGTTGATGGCCTCGAAGCCCTGGATGTTCATCAGGCGCAGGCGGTCCACCGTGTCGTTGACGAGCACGTGGCCCAGCGTGGCCTGACCGGTGACGACGGGCACCTCGTTGATCTGCACCTGGTAGGCGCCCGGCGGCAGCGACGAGTTGCCGCGCGCGCGCACGCCCGGGAAGCGCACGCCGAGCTCGATGAAGAGGCCGTCGCGCATGAACGGGATGAGCTCGAAGAGGAACTTCCCGTTGTCCTGGCGCGAGTCCACGTACGGCACCAGCGCGTCGGAGACCTCCAGGACGATGGGCGTGACGACGGGGATGAAGAGCTCGGAGTCCGGATTCATCGGCTCCTTGGGCGCGGGCTCCGAGGACATCGGCGTGCCCAGGTCCGACTCCATGGCCGGACCGGCCTCCTCCACCATCTCCGACTCGCGCTTCTTCTTGAGCATCGTCCACGCGCCGAAGCCCGCGCCCGCGCCCAGCAGGAAGAAGGGAATCTTGGGCAGACCCGGGACGAGGCCCAGGACGATGAGCATGCCCGCGGCGATGGCGATGGCCTTCGGGTACGCGGTGAGCTGCGTGCCGATGTCCTTGCCCAGGTGCGCGCCCTCTTCATCACCACCGACGCGCGTCACGATGATGCCGGCGCAGGTGGAGACGAGGATGGCGGGAATCATGCCGACGAGGCCGTCACCGATGGTGAGCAGCGTGTACTTCTGCGCCGCGTCCGCGGCCGTCATCCCCTTCTGCGTCACGCCGATGATGAGGCCACCGACGATGTTGACGACAGTGATGATGATGCTGGCGATGGCGTCGCCCTTCACGAACTTCATGGCGCCGTCCATGGCGCCGAAGAGCTGGCTCTCCCGCTCCAAGTCACGGCGCTTCTTCTTGCCCTGGTCCTGGTCGATGGAGCCCGCGCGGAGGTCCGCGTCGATGGACATCTGCTTGCCCGGCATCGCGTCCAGGGTGAAGCGCGCGGCCACTTCGGCGACACGCTCCGAGCCCTTGGAGATGACGATGAAGTTCACGATGACGAGGATGATGAAGAGGATGGCGCCGACGACGAAGTTGCCCTGCACCACGAAGTTGCCGAACGCCACCACCACTTCTCCCGGGTCGCCCGTGAGCAGGATGAGACGTGTGGTGGAGATGGTCAGCGACAGCCGGAACATCGTGGTGATGAGCAGCAGCGTCGGGAACACCGACAGGTGCAGCGCCGCTGGCACGTAGAGGGACACCAGGAGCAGCACCACCGAGATGCTGATGTTCAGCGTCAGCAGCACGTCCAGCAGCAGCGTGGGCAGCGGGACGATCATCATCCCGACGATGAACACCACGACAATCGCGAGGACGATGTCGGAGTACTTGGAGAGGAAGCTGTTCGGATTGGAGGCGGACATCAGCGGGGAGCCATCCTAGTCCGCGCCCGGCCCCGGGCCCAAGGGGGGCCTCACGAGCCGGGCGGGGTGTCCGTCGGAAGATGCGAAGGGAGGGCTTAACGTCCGTCCGGACCAGAGTCGCCGTCGGAGACCCCCTGGGCCTCCTCCACGCTCTCCAGGGCCGCGGCCGCCAGCATGCGCGCACGCGCGCTCAGCGGGTCCTTGCCCTCGGGGTCCAGGGACACCGCGTGGTTGAAGTCATGGGCGGCTTCCATCACCTTGCCCTGGCGCAGGTGGACCTCTCCCCGGTTGACGAACGGCGTCAGGTCCGTGGGGTCCAGCTCGATGGCCCGGTTGAAGTGGGCCTCCGCCTGGTCCAGGTTCTCCAGCGCCAGGTGGCAGGCGCCGAGCGCTGTCTGGAAGTAGGCCTCGGAGCCATCCATGGCCGCGAGTTGCTCGAAGACGGCCAGGGACTCCTGGAAGCGGCCGTCCTGGAACAGGTCGAAGCCCTGAGTGGCCCGCTCGAGCAACTCCGGGCCGGACAGCGGCTTCCCATCATTATTGGAGACCGGCGCCTTGGCTTGGGTCGTCGTCATCTGGACTCATTCCCGGGGCGAATACGGAGGCGGCCTGGAGTCTAGCCCGCCTCCAGCGAGCCCACCAGTCAGGGGACGCCGAGAAGGCACTACTCGTCGAAGCCGTCGCGAATCTTCTGCAGCTGCTTCTTCAGGTTGGCGATGGCCATGTCCACGCCCTTCTGGGCCACCACCGCGCTGAACATCTGGGCCTTGAAGCGGTCCTTGACGTGCGACTCGATGTCCTTGAGCGACGCCTTCGGGTTCTCCTTCGTGAACTTGGCCACGTCCGCGTCCAGCTTCTTGGTCAGGCTCTCCGTGGTGGACTTGGAGAAGAAGCTCAGGAACGGCTGGTTCTGCAGGACCTGGTTCGTGCCCACCGCGTCCGCGTACTTGGCGCGGTCTTCGGTGGTCAGCTTGGTCTCCGGCTTCTTGCCGATGTCGTCGATGATGGCCTGCTGCTTGGCCTGCTCGGCCTTGGGATCCGACGGCGTGGCTTCCGCCTGGCTCGTTTTCGCCGTGGACGTGGAACGGGAACCGCCATTGACAGGAGCGACCATGGATTTCTCCAAAAGGGGTGGGGTGAAGGAATTCTCGTGAGACGGGGCCGGAAAGTTTCGGACAAGCCGACGAGGTGCTTCCACCGGGCCCTGGAAATGAACTGGCCCCGCACCAGCTCCAGGAGCTGTTGCGAGGCCAGGGTGCAGCAGGCTGCGGGCTTACGACTAGCCGCGCATGTTGCCGACGATCGCGCTCTGCATCTGCTCGATCTTCTTCATGGAGTTCGAGATGAGCTCGACCAGCTTCGCCTCACGCTGCATCTGCTCCTGCGCCTGCAGGAACGGACGCTGATCCTCGGGGGCGGCGGCGATCATCGCGTTGGAGGCCTTGGAACCGGCCAGGATGCTGCTCGCAGCGGCGTTGAAGTTGGCAGAGATGCTCATGGTCGTTCTCCAGTGATTGATTCGGTTTTGCTGCGGGATGAAGTGCAGCGGCGGCTACAAAAAGATTATCGGGGGAGGGGCTCGGAAGTTTCCTGCGAATTAACCGGGATCATTTCCGGCCTTTTCGCGAGGCCCGGGTCCCCCCCGGGAAACGGGCCTAACCCTTGAGCTTTCCAAGGCTGGGATTCTTCATCCAGGCCTTGAAGGACTCGAGCTGCTGCTGCTCCTTCTTCGGATCTGCCGGGGGCGGCGGGCTGGCCTCCGGGTCCAGGGACAGGGAGCGCTTGTTGGAAGCGCTCTCGAAGCCGTCCTTGGCGGCGGGGGCGCCCGACGTGCGGGCAGGAGCCGGCGGAGCAGCGGGGGCCGCGGGGGCCTGCGCGCCCGGGGGAGCGAACGCGAACTTCGCGTGCAGCTCCGGATTGGCCTCCTTGACGGCGTTCTGGATGGTCATCCCGTAGGTGCTCAGGCGCTCCGACAGGTAGGACACCACGAGGCCCAGCGTGGGAGGCACGGGGAGGATGGGGTCGGCCATGAAGCGCTGGAGGGCGCCCGACACGTCGCCATAGAGCTTCTCGTCGAACGGAGTGCCCGGCGTCGTGGAGGCCACCAGCATCTTCATCGTCCGAACCACCTGGAGGAAGGTGCCCTGGGCCACCTTGGACTGCGACTCCAGTTCCGCCAGCAACTTGTCGCGCTTCTCCACCAGCTCCGCGGGTTCCGGAGGCAGTGGGCCCATCTTCGCCTTCTGCGTGCTCATTGACTGACTCCACCTCTCCACAACGAGGGGTTGGGGTTTACCTGGCGAGCCTAACAGACTGTTCCGGGCTCACCTACCCGGCGTCTGGCCACAACCAGACGCCGGGACAAGCCAGAATCAACGCTTTCCGAGCGCCGTGAGCATGGCGCCGGCCTTGCGCACCACCGGATCATCCACCGGCGTCATTGCCGCGGCGCGTCGCAGATCCTCGATGGCCAGGTCCTTCTTGCCCAGGGCGAGCTTCACCTCGGCGCGGCCGACGTAGACGGACGCATCCTGGGGGGACAGCTTGGCGGCGACGTCGAAGGCGGCCAGGGCGCCCGTCCCGTTGCCCGCGGCCATCTCCACCACGCCCAGCGCCTTGGCGAAGTAGCCGTCCGTGGGATTCACGGCGTACAGGCCCTGGAAGAGCGTCCGGGCCTCGTTGATGCGGCCCTGGTAGAAGAAGTAGTACGCCGTCTTGGCGATGGCGTAGAGCTCGTCGTTGGAATAGCCGCGCACCTCGCGCAGCGTGGCCTTGCCATCCGCCCAACGCTGGAGCCGAGCCGCCAGCTGGGCCTCGTCCTGAGGTTCCTCCGGCATGCGCTAGTAACCCTCGTCCTTCTGCTCGGCCCACATGCGCCGGATGATCTCCTTGGTCTCCTCGTTCACCTGGTCCACCAGGGTGAGCATGGAGGACTCTCGCTGGAGCAGCGCCTTGAGGCGCTCCAGGCGGTCCGGGGACGCGTTGATGCGCGTCAGCCCCCGCTCCATCAGGTGGCGCGACTCGTCGCTCCCCCGCCCCGCCACGCTGGCCAGGTGGGGCCGGTCGCTGAAGCCCTCCAGGTCCGCGTCATGCCCGCCGGGATGAGGGGGCAGGGGCAGGCGCAGCTCCTCCGACGAGTGCGCGGGACCGATGAAGTCCAGGAGCGCCGCGGAGGCGAGCGCCGGGTTCTTGGGATTGCCCGTCTTGCGCAGCTTCTTGCGGTCGACCTGGGAAGGGTCGACCAGGCGCTCACGGACGCTGCGGGGTCCCCCCCAGGGCCACTGGGGTCCGGGGGGCTGATTATTGATTCTGGCCATCGTGAACTCCGAAGCTCACTCCAGGAAGGGGGGGGCCGTCCAGCCCCCCTCCCCTACCGCCCTCCGGCGGCCGCGTGTTCGCGCTGGATCTCGTAGATGAAGTTGAGGACCTCGGCGACCGCGTCGTAGAGCTCCTCGGGCACTTCCTGTCCCACCTCCACCCGGTACAGGGCGTTGGCCAGGGGCACGTTGCGCATGATGGGGATGTTGTGCTCCTTGGCGATGGCGCGAATCTTCTCCGCCTTGAGCCTCAGCCCCTTGGCCACCACGCGCGGGGCGGTGTCCTTCTCCTTGTCGTACTTCAGCGCGATGGCGATTTCGGCGTCGTCACTCATGGGGCGCTCCGAGAAGTCCTGCCGATGATAACCGCTCCAGGGCCGCTCACGCGCGGGCCACCGGGGCGGGACCGCCGTTCTTCAGGTCGTAGACGAAGTTGAGGACCTCGGCGACCGCGTCGTAGAGCTCCTCGGGCACCTCGTGGCCCACCTCCACCCGCAGGAGCGCGTGGGCCAGGGGCACGTTGCGCAGCGTGGGGACGTCCTGTTCGCGGGCGATGCCCTTGATGCGCTCGGCCTTGTGGTCCATGCCCTTGGCCAGCACCCGGGGCGCGCCGTCCTTCTCCCGGTCGTACTTGAGCGCGACGGCCACGTGGTCCGGATTGGTGACGATGACGTCCGCGTCCCGCACGGCCTCCATCTGCTGTCCCTCCATGATCTCCTGGTGGAACTCCTTGCGCTTGGCCTTGTGGTGCGGGTCGCCTTCGCTCTCCTTGTACTCCTTCTTCACATCGTCCTTGGACATCATCATGTCCTTCATGAAGGACTTGCGCTGCCACCAGATGTCGAAGATGGCGAAGAGGACGAAGAGCAGCGCGACGCGGGTGGCCACGCGCGTCACCAGCTCCCCCATGATGACCATGATGGTGTGCGTGTCCTGGCGGACCGTCTCCATCACCATGGGCATGGCGTCGCGCACCACGCCGTAGACGACGTTGGCGGTGATGGAGATCTTGATGAGGTTCTTGAGCAGCTCCACCAGCGACTTCTTGCTGAACATGTTCTTCAACCCGCCCAGCGGGTTGAGCTTGTCCAGCTTGGGCATCAGCGGATCCAACGTGAAGAGGGAGCCCACCTGCAGGAACTCCATCAACCCGCCAATCAGCGCGCCACCCGCGAGCACCGGCAACGTCACGAGCAACATCGCGCGAAGCCCCAGGTAGAGCAGTTGCCCGGTGGCATCCCCCAGGTCATCGCCCTTGGCCAGGTGGTCGAAGCTGAAGATGAAGAGGCTGGAGATCTCCCGCTCCACGTTGTCCCAGGTCGCCTTCACGGCGGCCAGACCCACGACGAGCACCGACACGCCGCTCAGGTCCTTGCTCTTCCAGACCTGACCCTTCTTGCGAGAGTCGTCGAGCTTCTTCTGCGACGGTTCTTCTGTCTTGTCTCCACTGTCGTCGGACATGGGCGCGCGTTCCCGGGGAGGGGGCTCAGGCCAGCAGCCGCAGGGCGTCTGTGAGCACCCGCAGCATGTGGGCCAGCTCGTCCTGGATGCGCGCCAGCAGCGCCCCCATCACCAGGAAGGCGATGAGCACGCCGACGAGCGGCTTGATGGCCATGGAGATGAAGAACACCTGGATTTGCGGCGCCACGCGGTTGATGGCGCCCAGCGCCACGTCGGTGAGGAAGGTCGCCAGCATCGCGGGAGCGGACAGGGCCAGGCTCACCCGCAGCATGTCCGCGAAGACACGCACCAGCACGTCGAAGAAGGTCCACGAGCCATGGCTGAAGCGTGGGAAGCCATCCAGTGGCACCACCGCGAGACTCTCCGCCAGGGCGCGGATGACCAGGTGGTGCCCGTCCAGGGTGAGGAACAGCACCACGGAGAGCTGCACCTTGAGGTTGGAGAAGAGGGAGACTTGTTGGCCGAGCTGCGGCACGTAGAGCTGGGCGTTGTTGCTGCCCGCCATGGTGTCCGTGAGAGTGCCCGCGATGCGCGCCGCCTCGAAGACGCTGCTGACGATGAACGCCATGCAGAACCCGATGAAGACCTCCTTCGCCATCAGCGCGATGTACGGCAGCGCCGTCAGGGGAATCGTCGTCACCGTGTGCGCGATGGAGGGATAGAGCACGATGGCCAGCGTCAGCCCGATGCCCATCTTCATCTCCGTGGGCACCACTTCGCCGCCCAGGAACGGGCTGAAGATGAGCACCGGCATCACCCGGCACATCAGCAGGGCGACCGTGAAGATGGCGGCGGAGAAGTTGGTCCGAGCAGCCAGCTCGGACACGAGGTCCGCGGCGTTCATTTGATGAGCGCGGGGAACCGGTCGAAGACGTGGAAGGTGAAGCGCACCAGCTGGCTTCCAATCCACGGTCCTGTCATGGCCAGCACGCCGAAGACGATGATGACCTTGGGCGCGAAGGTGAGCGTCTGTTCCTGAATCTGCGTGGTGGCCTGGAACAGCGAAATGATGAAGCCGACGATGAGGCTCATCAACACCGGCGGGGCCGACACCACGAGCACCAGGAACAACGCCTCCTGGGTGATGAACGTGAGCTGGTTCATGGGGTGCCTTCCTCCCTACAGGTAGCCGACGACCAGGCCCTTGGCGATGAGGTACCAGCCGTCCACGAGGACGAACAGGAGCAGCTTGAAGGGCATGGAGATGGTGGTGGGCGACAGCATGTGCATGCCCAGCGCGAGCAGGATGTTGGCGACCACCATGTCGATGACGATGAAGGGAACGAAGAGCAGGAAGCCAATCTGGAAGGCCTCCTTCAGCTCCGACACCACGAAGGCCGGGACGATGACCATGAAGTCCTTGCTGTCCACCGAGTCCCGGTCCTCACCCTGACGCATCTTCTTGGCCAGGTTGAAGAAGAGCGAGCGGTCCTTCAGGGTGACCTTCTTCATCAGCCAGTCGCGCAGGGGCTCCTTGGCGCGGTCGGCGCCGTCCAGGAGGGTGCCCACCTTCGCCGAGGAGAACGCGCCCGCCCCCGACGAATCCCAGACGTTGAGCTCCGAGGCCCGGTACATCGTCATGCCCACGGGGGCCATGATGTAGACGGTGAGGATGACGGCCAGCCCGGTGATGACCTGGGTGGGCGGAATCTGCTGGGTGCCAAGCGCCGAGCGGACGATGGAGAGCACCACGGAGATCTTCACGAAGCTCGTCACCATCATCAGCGCGAAGGGCACCAGGCCCATGGCCGCGAGCGCGAGGATGAGGATGAGCGGACGCGACGTGAAGGTGTCGGCGCTCACCGCCTCGTTGGCCACGGAGTCGGGGATGGAGCCGGGGCGCTTCTTCTGCGCGAGGGCGATGAAGGGATGCAGCGACACCGCGGCCGCGAAGAGCCAGGGCGAGACGCGCGGGAGCAAGGAGCGGGCAGGAGTCTGGGCGTTCACGGGACGGGTGCCATCAGGCGCCGGGGGGCTGGGACGACGAGCCCCCGGAGCGGCGGGAAAGGAGCTTCTGAAGGAAAGGGCTCAGGGGAACCACGTTCGTCTGCGGGCGCTGCGCGCGGATGCGCTCCACTGCCTCCGAATCCAGCTTCGACAGCAGCTGCAGGCCCGCCTCGCCGCCGCCCACCAGCAGGTATTCGTCCGCGGCCTTCACCACGAAGAGAGCGCGCTTGGGGTCCAACGTCAGGCGCTCCACCACGGTGACGACGGTCTGCTTGCCCGGCACGGCCCCCTGAAGGCCCATCAGCCGGCGCAACCCCACGTTCAGCGTGAGGTAGATGGACGCCACCACCGCGCCCAGCACAAGCAGCGTGCGGATGAGCATCCACCCCATGCTCTCCGGCTCGGCCTCCGCTTCCGTCGCCGCCGCGGCGCCCTCAAGCGCGGGGTCCTCCCAGCGTGGCTCCGCGCCCGGAGTCTTCTGACGCGATGCGGCGGATGCCTCTGGCGTGGGCGCGGACCCGGGCGCCGCGCCCGGCATTGCTGAAGCGGAAGCCTCGGTAGAGCCCTCCGCCAGGGTGGGAAGGACGGTTGATGCCGTGGAGCCTGGCACCACCACCGCTTTCTGCGCGGGGGCCACTGGAGTGCTCGGCGCGGAAGGAGGCGCCGCAACCCGGACATTGTCCGCCGAGGCGGGCGCCGTCGCACTGGGGGCCGACTTCTTGGCCTCGGGCGACGATGCCGGAACGACGGCGGGCGCCGTGGCGCTCGGCGGGGCCGACTTCTGGGCCTCGGGAACGACGGCGGGCGCCGTGGCGCTAGGGGCCGACTTCTTGGCCTCGGGCGACGAAGGCGGAGCGACAGCGGGGGCTGTGGCGCTCCGCGGGGCCGACTTCTGGGCCTCGGGCGACGAAGCCGGAACGGCGGCAACGGGCGAAGCCGTGGCGCTCGGCGCGGGCGCGGAGGGCGCCTGGGCCAGCACGGTGGAGGGCGCGAGCAGCAGCGCGGCGCCCAGGGACAGGCGCATGAGGGGGGTGCGGAGGACTGCCATGGATGGGGGCGAGGCTAGTTCAAAGGCCGGAGGACCGCCACGGGCCCCCGTCCGGCAGCCCGCTCCCGCCCGCTTGCTTCCGTCGCGGATGAAGTCCTCAGCTCGCCAGGGTGGTGACGCGCACGCCGAGCTGGCCTTCCATCTCCACCAGCTCGCCTCGGGCCACCACCTTGCCGTTGATGGAAAGCTCCACCGGCTCGCCGGGCCCCCGGCTCAGCTCGATGACCTGACCGGCCCGCATGCCCACCACCTGCTCCGCGGTGACGGGGATGCGCGCCAGCTCCACGGCGATCTGCAGCGGTACGTCGCCGAGCAGGTCGCTTCCGTCCGGCTTGTTCACGTCGTCCAAGGGCGCCCCTTCGAGCTCCGGAGGAACGTCCAGCTCCGGGTTGGTGAAGTCCTCTTCCTGCTCCCGCCCCCCACCCTCCTCGGTGGCCGAGCGCGGGTTCCCCGACTCCCCGGGGATGATGCCGGTGATGCGGGCCTTGTAGCGCCCGTCCTCGACGAATACCTGGGCCTCCGCGTGCCCCGAGCGCCCCGCGCCCACGCGCAGCTGCGCCGTTCCAGGCTCGCCCCGGTCCGGCCGCGCCGACAGCACGTCCACCAGGACGACGTCCTTGACCCGCAGGCTCGCCAGGTCATTGGACGTCAGCTCCGCGGTGCCAATCTCCGCCCGCAGCCAGCTTCGCACCGCGGACAGCCGGCGCGCATGCACCGCCAGGTCCGCCTTCGCCCGAGCGCGCCGCTGGGCGCTCTCCACCGCGGGCTCCGCCGCCTCCAACACCGCCGAGGGCACCACCAGCCGCACCATGCCGCTGTGCGGCCCCAGCGTGGCATTCAGGTGCACCGCCAGCATCGGCCCGTCGTCGCCCAGGCGCGCGGACACCTCGTCCACGCCACGCGCGACGCCGTCCAGCCTCGGGCGAGGCACCCCGGCCTGCAGCGCGGGCACCAGCACCCGCAGCGCTTCCAGGATGACGTAGCCCATCACCCCTTCTTCGATGTCCGTCAGCGGCCGCAGGCCCACCGTCTCGCCCGCGCCACCCAGCAGCAGGTCCACCGCCGTGTGGGCCAGTGACAGCTCCACCTCCAGCACCGCCCTGCCCTGCAACGCCCCCGGTGCCAGCACCGCGAGGAACGTCGGGTCGCCCAGGAACCGACGCAGCTCCGCCATGGGCCGCACCTGCACGGACTCCAGGGACAGACGCACCTCCGCGTCGAACAGGCCCTTGAGCCGCGCGGACACCGCCCCGAGCGTCCCATCGTTCGGCGTCAGCCAGCGCAGCCGCTCCGCCAGGAGCCCCTGCGCCCTGGACACCTTCTCCAGGCCCTTGAACTGGAAGGGTCGCCAGCTGCCCCGGTCGACCTTCTCCGGACGCTCGCTTCGCTCGGAACGCTCGACCTTCTCCGGACGCTCGGTCTTCTCCGGCGGACGCACCGGCTTGAGCTGGCGGAGGTCCACCAGCATCGTCCGCTCATGCACGCCGGGACCTTCGTCCTCCGGCTCCACGCTCATGTCTTCGCCTCGAAGCGCACCGTCTCGAGCTTCAGGCCACGGCCGCCCAGCGCGGTGCGAAGCCCCTCGCTGTGCTCCTCGAGCATCTTCAGCACGTCACGGTTGGTGCCACTGAAGGTCGCGGAGATCTTCCCGTTGCGCGCGCTGACCTTGATGGACAGGCCGCTGAGCACGTCGCCGCGCAAATCAATCTGGAACTCGGCGAGGCCCGCAGCGTTGGTGCCCACACGCACGCGGTCCACGATCTTCTGGGCAATCTCGCTGGCCATGGCGCGCAGCCGCTCGGAGCCGGCGGTGTCCTTGGGCTTGGCCACCGGCACCGGCGCCATCAGCGCGGGGTTGAACCGGAACCCCGGCGCCATCTCCGCGCCGCCGCCTTCCTTCTTGTCCTTGCCGCCGCCCCCGCTGCCCTTGCCGCCGCCCGCGTCGGCATCCGCACGGATGAGCGCGCCCTTCTCCGAGCTGACCTGTCCCAGCGCGGACTCGGCCTTGCTCATGTCCTTGTCGCGCCCCTCGGACGTGCGCTTGTCCTCCTTGGAATCCGCGGCGCGCGAGCCGGAACGAGCCTCCGTGGCCCCGCTGTCCGCTCGGCGCTGCGTCTGCGCCAGACCCGCCGGGTTGCCACCCAGTTGCGGCTGCTGGGCCTGCTCCCCGAAGGTCTTCCCCTCCTGCGTCGCCTTGGCCAGGATCTGCCTGGCGAAGGCACCCGGCGTCTGCGGCGTGGGCGCAGGAGCAGGGGCCGTCGCCTGCGGCTGGGCCTGGGGCTGCATCAGCTTCTGGAAGGCGCTGGCCCCCTCCGTCCGCTTCTTCGCCTGGCCCTCGGCGAGCTTCTTTTCCTGCATGATGCGCTCGGCCAGGCGCGCTGTTTCACGGTCGTCGTCGACTCGGCTCATGACATCGTTCCCGAGGGAAGGGGTGGCGGCAGGTTACTTGCGCTGCCGAGCCAGGAACAAGGCGTTGCCAATCTCCTCCTGGCTCAACTCCTCGCGCTGCTGGCGCTCGTGCTTCACCTGCTTCTGCCAGGTCTCCTTGTGCTTCTCGATGGCCTTGAGCTCCTTGGCCGCCTCGGCCATTTCCCGCCGCCGCTGCTCGACGAGTCGCTCGGCCACCTTCACCGCTTCCCGCTGACGCTCCACTTCCAGCGCCACCTGCGCCTCTTCGTCCTTCAGGCGCTCCTCGAAGCGGCCCATCATGTTCATGCCGTTGATGCCGGCGCCCTTGGCCATGACCTCCTTGAGGTAGGCGGCCACCTTCTCCTTGCGCTCGCGCTTGCGGCGCTCCAGCTCGTCAATCAGCCGCTGGAGTTCCACCTTTTCCCGCTCGAGGGCCTTGATGGCGTCGGAGAAGGCCTGTTCGGCTTCCTCCTTGGCCCGGGTCCGCATTTCCAGCAGGGTTTGCAACCGGTACGGGGGCATGGTGACCCCCATCCTACCCCGGATTTACCGGGGTGCACCCCTGTCCCTCACTCCTCGAAGAGGGCGATCAACTGCTCCACCGTCTCCTCGAAGCCGGAGTTGGAGTGGGTGTCCTGCTTGAGGAAGTCGATGATGGCGTCGTACTTGTCGATGGCGTAGTCCGTGCGGGGGTCCGTCCCGTACTGGTAGGCGCCCAGCAGGATGAGGTCGCGCTGCTTCTCGTACGTGGCCAGCGTCTCTCGCAGCTTGCCCGCCGCCTTCTTGTGCTCCTTGGAGACGATGCCGCTCATCACACGGCTGAGGCTCGCCAGCACGTCCATTGCGGGCCACTGGTTTCGCTCGCCCAGCGCGCGGTTGAGGATGAAGTGGCCGTCGAGAATACCGCGGACCTCGTCCGCGATGGGCTCCTCCATGTCACCGCCGGCCACGAGGCAGGTGTAGATGGCGGTGCACTTGCCCTTCTCCGAGTTGCCCGTGCGCTCCAGGATGCGCGGCAGCATGGAGAAGACGCTCGGTGGATAGCCCTGGCGGGCCGGGGGCTCCCCCACGGCGAGGCCAATCTCACGCTGGGCACGCGCCAGACGCGTCACCGTGTCGAGCATGAAGAGCACATTGCCGCCGCGCTCCCGGAAATACTCGGCGATGGCGGTGGCGACGTAGGCGGCTCGCAGACGCACGAGGCTGGGCTGGTCAGAAGTGGCGCACACCAGCACGGAGCGCTTCATGCCCTCCTCGCCCATGGCGTCCTCGATGAACTCGCGGACTTCGCGACCACGCTCGCCGATGAGGGCGACGACGCAGAGGTCGGCCTGGGTGTTGCGCGCTATCTGTCCCATCAGCGTGGACTTGCCGACGCCGGAGCCGGCGAACAGGCCCACGCGCTGGCCCTCGCCCACGGTGAGCAGTCCGTCGATGCAGCGCACGCCCAGGGGAAGGGGCCGCTCGATTCGCTGACGGGTGAACGGGTCCGGGCAGTTTCGGTCCACGGACCAGTCGATGAGGCCCTCTGCCGGCAGTTCGCTGCCGTCCATGGGCTCGCCGATGCCGTTGAGCACGCGCCCCAGGAGCGCCTCGCCGCACTTGATGCTCAGGGGCTTGCCGGTGGGGATGACCTCGCTGTCCGGGCCGATGCCGTACAGCTCGCCCAGGGGCATGAGCATCACCTCGTCGCCCTGGAAGCCCACTACCTCCGCCTTCACGGGGCCGCGGCCGCGGCTCTTGATGAGCACCAGCTCGCCCACTCGGACGTTGGGGACGCTCGCCTTGATGATGAGGCCCGTCAGCTCGGTGACGCGGCCCCGGACGCGCACCGTCTGGGCGTCCTGGATGAGGTCGAAATAGCGCGAAAGGTCGATGGCCATGGACGTGGTTCCGTCCCGGCTAGGCCGGGCCTTCCTTCGGGCCGTTCTGGTCTGGCAGCAGCACGTTCTGGAGCATCTCCAGCTGCGTGGGCAGCTGCGCATCCACCGTGCCGAACTCCGTCTGGACGATGCAACCCACCGGAGCGACCTCCGGGTCCTCCTTGATGGCCAGGTCCACCGCGCGGCCGATGAGCTCCATCAAAATGGGCTTCTTGGCGCGCAGCACGGCGGCGGTCTTCGGGTGCACGCGCAGGGTCATGGCGCGGGCGCTGCGCAGGTTGTCGATGGCGGACGCGCATAGCTCCAGCATCAGGTCCGGGTCCTTCTCCAGGCTCCGGCCGATGATCTTCTCACCCACGCGCAGGCCCAGGGCGATGATGTCCCTCTCGTACGTGCCCAACAGCTCCCCGGCCTGCATCTTCGCGCGGAGGATGATCTCCGTGGCCTGGGCCAGCCCTTCCTGGCGCCCCTGCTCCCGCGTCTTCACGAGCAGCTCCTCGCGCTCGCGCTGGGCCTCCGCGAGGATGCGCTCCTTCTCGCGGTGGGCCTCCTCGATGATGCCCTGGGCTCCCTGGCGGGCCTCGAAGACCTCGGCGTTCATCACCCCCGCGCGCGGAGGCCGCAACACCGGCCGCTCCGACACGAGAGACGGCTCCGCCGTCCCGTCACCCTTGATCACCTTGCCGATCGCCATGCGCCGCTCCTTGCGGGCCGGATGCTAGCGCGTTCCGCCGCGCGGTCCACGCCCACCGGAGCCAGGAGGCACCGGGCCGTCCGTGTCGGACGCCCCACGGGGTCGGCGCTGCACCGACGTGCCCTCCCGAACCCCTGGGGGCGCACCCGGAGCGGGAGCCGCTCGCCCGGCCAGCACCCGAGGAGGCCTCTCCTGCGGGCTCGCGCCCTCCCGGGCCGGGTCCGGGCGCACCGCCTTGACGCTGACCGAGGAGCGCGAGCGGAACACCCGAGAGCCCTCCGGGTCCTCGCGGGGCGGGGGGGCGGCATCGGGACGGGGCCGCACGCGAGAGGAGCGAGACAGCTCTTCGGGCGGGCGCTGCACGCGGGAACCCTCCGCCGCGGGGCCCACGCGCGAGCGCTCCCGAGCCGGAGGCGCCTCTGGCTCCCCCGCGGGGGTCGCGGGCCGGGGCCGAGGTCCCCCCAGGCCCAGACGCGAGGGAGGAGGACCGATGCGGGCCCCCTCCGGGTCCGGTCGCCCGGGGCGGGATTCGGGGCCACCTGGCTCGCGACGAGCGACGGGCGCGCCAGGAGGCTCTCGGCGAGCACCCGCCGAGGTGCCTTCGCGACGCGGAGCACCCGGGGCCGGCGCAGCGGACGTGGGCTCACGGCGAGGAGGGATGCGATGGACCGCGGAGCCGTCCGAGGCACCATCCTTGGGACGCGCGACGCGCGACGGCTCGCGACTGGACATGGCGCCCGCGCTCCTCGCGGCCCGTTCGGCCATGAAGTCACGCCGCACCGCGGGCTCCGCGCCTGGAGGCCGGCGCGTGGCGGTGGCGGCCTTCGCCGGCTCGCGGGCCACGCCCGTCCCCTCTCGAGGCGCGGCGGTGGCGGCCTTCGCGGGCTCACGGGCCACGCCTGTCCCTTCTCGAGGAGCGGCGGCGGCCTTCGCCGGCTCACGGGCCACGCCCGTCCCCTCTCGAGGCGCGGCGGCGGCGGCCTTCGCCGGCTCACGGGCCACGCCTGTTCCTTCTCGAGGCGCGGCGCCGGGCTCACGGGTCCCTCCAGCGGGAGCTTCACGCGCGACGGAGGAAGCCGCGGCGGCCGCGGCCTTGCGTGCGCCAGGGGGCGGCGGAAGCACGGCGGACTGACGCGGCGGCGGAGGCGTCGCCAGACGCACGGGCCGCTCGATGAGGCCCCGGGTGGCGAGCCGCTCCAGGTCCATGACGATGTCGGTGCGGCCACCGTCTCCGCGCGCGGTGGGACGGATGCGCTCCTCGCGCACCCACTTCGCCACCAGGCTGCCGAACTCACCCCGGTACTTCTCCAGCATGCGCGCGGCGAACTCAGGGGACTGGGCCACGCACGCGCGCGCCAGCCGCTGGACTCCCGCGCTGCGGATGGAGCCCGCCGGGTTCTTCAGTCCGTCATGCAGCTCCAGCTGCGCGCGCGCGTCCTCCTCGGGAAGCTTGCGTGGCGCATTGGCCGCCACGGACTTGCCGGCCAGGAGCTTCAGGTCCGGAGGCAGGGCCTCCAGCAGCGTCTCCCGCTCCGCGTCGGGAAGGCCCGCCAGGGCCGGGCCGAGCACGCGCGCGCCCAACCTGTCGCTCACCGTGAGCAGCTCTCGCTGCTGGAGCATGAGCACGTCGGAGAACTTGAAGCCCGCGGACTGCGAGGCGCTCGACTCCCGAGCCAGCGCCTCCTCCAGCTTCCACCGGACGATGTCCAATACTTGAGGCCGGACCTCGCGGGTCAGCTTCACGCGAGACGGCGGCAGGTGGACCCGCACCGCTTCCGCCATCGCGGAGGGCAGCGCGCGCAGCACCATCTCCATCAGCGCACCGCGCTCGCGTTGCAGCAGCGCGGCCAGGCGCTCCGGCTCCGCGCTCCACAACTGGCCGCGCCGGTCCTTCACCAGCCGCTTGATCTCCTGCACCAGCGCGGGGATGCGCTTGTCGCGGGGGATCTGCAGGATTTCCTGCGCGCGGTGGCGCAGCAGCTCACCTTCCTCCGTCGGGAGGTGCTCCATCGCCCCCAAGCTCTCCTGGCCGCCGAAGGTGACGGCGGTCAGGAGCAACATGCTCTGGCGCTTGTTGAGCGAGGTGAAGAACGAGTCCAAACGTCACCTCGCGGGCTTCCACGGACGCCCGCTGGGAGAAAGAAGGCGCCCCACCGGGAGGGGCGCGGAAGGCGTCAGGCCTCGGGCGGACGGACGCGGGGACGGGTGCCACGCGCCGCGGGGGCACCGCCGGGGGAGCGCATGAACGACCACCCCGTCAGGCCCATCATCGCGAGGATGAGCACGAAGGCGCCCACCAGCATGATCTTGAACTGGCTGGCGCTGGAGGCCGTCATCCGCAGGCCCAGCACGTCCTGCTGCCGGTTCTCGTCCGTCTTCTCCGCCTTGGGGCCCTGAGCCGCGGTCATCAGCACCGTCACCGCCTCCGGCCGCATCTCCGGCACGGCCGTGGCCACGAAGGCCTTCACGGCGGCGACCTCGATGGGCGCCTTGCCGCCCTCGACGATGCGGTACTTGATGAACACCGACGCGGACGGCAGCGGCTTGTTCTCCGGCTGCGTCAGGTCGTTGTTCTCCGGCACGCTGACGATGGCGCGTGCTTCCAACACGCCGTCAATCTGGTTGAGCGCGTTGGAGACCTCGCCCGCCATGGCCTTGAGGAGCATGGCGCGCTCCTCCGTGGCGGTGGGCACCATGCTTCCCTTGGCGAAGTGCGACAGCCCCTTCTCCACGGGTCTGGGCAGCGAGTTGAGCTTGAGCAACTCCGCTGCCTCCGCGGCGTCCGTCTTGGGCACGGTGATCATGAACCGCACCTCGTTGCCGCCTTCCTCCTTCTCCTTCTTCGCGTTGATGCCGTTCTTGCTGAGCAGGACGTAGATTTCGTTGGCGTCCGCTTCACTCAGCTCATGTTGCAGCTCGATGTGACATCCCGTCACGAGCACGAGGGCGAGGAGCGGGGCGGCGAACGCTTGCGGTCGGCGAATCATGGGCACATTGAGCTTACTAGGGCCTCGGAAAACGCGGAAGGGCGCCCCCTCCAACTCGGAGAGGCCGCCCTTCATCCAAGCGCCACCGAGGACGGTGGACTGAATCAGACCTGCGTCTTGACGACGTCCTTGAGGCCGGTGGTGGCCTTCTCGACCACCTTGCTCGTCAGGTCCAACTGCTGGGTGTACTGGTACATGGACGCCTGGAGCGACAGCAGCTCGGCGTTGGAGAACTGCTTGCCGCTGGAGGCCTGGGAGATGATCTTCTCCAGGTTGCCCTGGCCCTTCTCCAGGTCGCCAATCACCTGCGACATCATGTCGGAGGCCTTGCCCGTCTTGCCCGTCTCCGTCTTGGCGGCGACAGGCTCCGCGGCCTTCGCGGAGACCGGCTGGGTGGCGGTGGCACTGACCTTGTTCAGGGCCGCCTTCTCCGTCTTGTTGACGGTCTCCACCTGGCGGACGGCGTCCGTCTTCTGGGTCGCCTGCGCCGCCTGGGCCTTGTTCACGCCCTGGGCCGCGTCCACCTGGCCGGCGCCCTGCGCCTTGTCAGCGAGAACTCCGTCGAACTTCGACGCTCCCGCCTTGTTCGTCTGCTGGACGCCCTGATCCTGCAGCTTTTGCTGCGCCACCTGCGCCGCGGAGATGCCCGCCATCGGACCCGCCATGTGACAGCCTCCTTGCATCCGTCGAGGTAGGGGGAAGTTCCTCCTCCTCGTTCAAGAGTTCCTTGAGGCGGTCGATGGCGCGCGCATGAAGCCGCGACGCCCAGCTCTTCGACTGCCCGATTTCCGACCCCGCCTCTTCCAGCGTCCTGCCCTGGAAGTAGTACCCCTGAAGAAGCTTGCGCTCCTTCTCCGGGAGCTTCTCTATCGCCGCCCGCACCCGCGTCTTCAGCTGCTCCTGCTCCAGCCGGACATCCACCGGCAGCGACTCGTCGGTGTACCCGCCGTTGTCGGCCCCCTCCAGACTGGAGGCGAACACCATCGCCAGACCCTGCACCGCATCCGAGATGTCACTGACATCATCGTCGAATGAGCTGCCCCGGTTGCTTGAGCCCGACTCCCGGTCCGACAAATTGCCGAGATACGCCGCCGCCCGCTCGCCCACATACGCGTTGCGGGCGTCAGAACCCCTCAACACCCCCATCTTCCTCAAACCGTCGAAGATGGCGCCCTTGATGCGGTAGTGGGCAAAGGTGAGGAAGTTGGCTCCCACCTTCGGGTCGAATCGTTCAGCGGCCTCCAGCAGTCCAATCTGTCCGTACGCCACCAGCTCATCCAGCTCCAGCTGGGCGTTGAACTGCTTGCGCACGGTCGCCGCGAGCGACCGAACGTAGGGGCCGTACTTGGTGAGAATGGCCTTCCTGTCTTCGCCCAGTGGCAAGCGCTGCTCACTCGGCCTTGGACCACAGCCGCTCGAGTACCTGGTTCAGCCTCGGGTCATCCTGCAGTGCGTCCGCGATCTTCGTGGTGAGGGAGGAGGACTTCATGCGCAGCTTCTCCTTCAGGACTTCGGCGACCAACGCCCGGGTCGCCTCTTCCTTGCTCTTGAAGCCCCCGTTCTTCAATCCGCGGGCGATGGCCATCGCCTGCGCGGCGACCGGATCCGCGGCCTGGGGGCCCTGGACGTTGCTGGAGCCTACCAGACCCGAAACGCCGACGAGAGACTCCGCCTTGTCCACCCGGGCGCCAAAGGCCGTGCCACCCGTGGGCGCCGCGGACGACGCCCCCTTCGCGCCGCCGGCGCGCCCCTTCCCACCACCGCGTCCAACGCCACCGACAGCCATGGGCGAAGCTCCCCTTCTGCCTCTACTTCTTCGCGGGAGGCAGGACTCCCGCTTCCTTCGCCTGGAGGAGCGCCTGCGCAAGACGGGCCCCGTCACCTTCGGGCTCCAGGTCGATGGCGGCCTTCAGCTCCTTGAGCGCCTCCGGCACCTTGCCAAGGAACAGGAGCGCCTCTCCCACATGCGCGCGCGGCAGGGATGCCTGCGGCGCCAGGCGCTGCGCGGAGCGGTAGGCCTGCAGCGCCTTGTCGTGACGGCCCTGCGCGAACTCCACCGCGCCCAGCCCCAGCTGCGGAACCTCGCTCCTGGGCATCAGCGCCGCGGCGCCGGAGAAGATCTCCTTCGCCTTGTCGAACTGCCCCATGTCCAGCCACAGATAGCCGGCCTCCAGCAACACCATGGCCTGCTGGCGCCCCAAGGGGACCAGGCTGTTCGAGATCTCCGAGACGCTCTCCGCCATGGACTTCGCTCTTCCTTTCCTGGCCCGGGTTGGAGGGAAGCGGCGCCGCTCCCCTCCCCTCCGGGCTCGCGCCCGCCACGCCCCGAGGGCTTAGCGGACGTTGCTGATGGAGTTCTTGATGCAATCGTGCCGCGACTTCATCACGTTGGAAATAGCCGTGAAGGTCTGCGACTCCTGCTGGATGGCCGCCTGCAGGTTCAGCAGCTTGGAGTTCTCAGCCGCCATCTGGTTCAGCGAGAAGTTGCCGCCGACAGTGTCCGACGTGCTGGTGCCCAGCGCGCCCGTGCCCGGACCCGCGACACCACCACCGACGCCACCCGCCACGCCGCTGATGCCGGCCGCGACGCCGCCACCCATCGACGGGGCCACCGTGCCGCCGCCCATGCCGACCGCGGTGCTCATCACGCCCGCGTAGGGCGCGCTGCCAGAGCCCGCGTTGTTGGACAGGGTGTGAACCGAGGAGACCGCCGCGGACACAATCTGACCGCCCGGAATCATGCCGGCCACCGCGCCGACGCCCGTGCCCACCGCGCCCGCCGCGCTGTTCAGGCCGTTCTGAAGCCGAGCGCCGAAGCCCGTGTTCGGGGTCTGGCGCGCCGTCGTGACGTTGGTCGAGAGCCGGACGCCGGGACCCATCATGTTGTCGATCTTCGCCATTTCATCCTCCAGGCGCTGCGAGAAGTAGACAGAGCTCCCGGATGATCCAGTGCTCTTTCCCTGATTATCGGCCCAGCCCTCCGCCAGTTGCCTGTCCGTGGCGAAAAACCGCGATTCAACGGGAAAACCCCGTCATTTCCGACCCTTGGAACCCTTCGCCTCGGCGATCAGCCGCTCGCGGGTATCCACCAACAATTCCAGCAGCTGCTCGGCGTGGGTCAGCGCGGCCTGGGCCTTCTTGCCCGCGTCCACCTTGGGCCCCTTGAGGGCGGCCAGGCCGTCCTTCAGCGGGTCGAACAGCGCCCGGACGTCCTCCGCGGGGGTCGCCTCGAGCAGCGACTCGATTGCGGGGTACGAGGGCACGGGGAGCTCCTGGGACGGGGAGGGAGCGGAGGGCTTGGCTGACGGGGGCATCGCGGAGGGGGTCTCCTGTCGGGCCAGCGGCCAGGGGGCCGATGGACGCTTGCCGGTGTGACGCTAGGGGAAAAGCCCGTCCGCCCACAAGCCGCCTGAGGCCTGCCCTCGGGTCCACCCGGCCCATGGCCCACCGGCAGGGGAGGGGCCGGGCACGCGCCGACCTTGCCCCCCCAGCCCTGTCCCCTTCCACGGTCGCACCTAGCTTTTGGAACAGCGGAGGGACCGATTGCATCACGCACACCCCTCCGTCGCACTCACACAGGAGATTCTCCCATGAAGAAGCTGGTTGGGGTTTTCGCGGCGATGGCGCTGCTGGGGTCCGGCGCGGCTCTGGCGAACGATGACAAGACCAAGCCGCAGCAGGACCCTGCGGCCCAGGGTGGCTCGGGCACCTCAGGTACCGGGAGCACGCAGCAGGACAGCTCCATGCAGCAGGACAGCTCCATGGGGGGCTCTGGCTCCACCATGGGCTCCAGCGCCATGGGCCAGAAGGAGCTGAGCGGCAAGGTGGTGAAGGCCGAGAGCAGCAAGGTCTTCGTCCAGGACGCGCAGGGCGCGGTGGTGACGCTCGACATCGACAAGAGCACGACGTTCACCGACCCGACGCTCAAGAAGGCCAAGGACCTCAAGGAGGGCCAGGAGATCCGGGCCAGCTTCGAGGTGAAGGAAACGAAGAACATGGCCAAGAGCATCTCGCTGTCGGGCACCGGCGGCGCGGGCACGGACGTCATGACGCCTGACCCGACCATCAACCAGCCCGCCCCGGACACGGGCACCCAGGACCCGGGCGCCCCGATGGAGGAGCCAGGCACCGGCGGCTCCGGCATGGGGACCGACAAGAACAAGGACATGGGGACCGGCACCTCCGGGGACAAGAGCACCAGCCCCGACACGTACTGAGCCCACGGACCCGTACCCGTGACGCACGTCTTCCCCCGAGACGGGGATGAGCAGGGCCCGCGGCCTCCACAGGTCGCGGGCCCTGCTTGCGTTCACTTCATTCAGTATTGACTGAATGGTCTGAACGAACTAGATGCCGGGCGCCACCCTGGCCCTTCGCGGACGTCTGTCGCGCGCGGCCTCCTCGGGTGAGACGGAGGCCGGGAATGAAGGAGCTGGGCGCCGCGGAGCAGCGCTTCATCGAATCGATGGGGCTGTACTTCGAACGGCAGGGCAGCACGCGCATCGGCGGGCGCATCCACGCGCTCCTGATGCTGACGGACCAACCGCTGTCGCTCCAGCAGATTGCCCGCGTGCTCAAGGTGAGCGCGGCCTCCGTGTCCACCAACATCCGCGCCAGCATGGCGATTGGACTGGTGGAGCCCGCCAGCGTGCCCGGAGACCGGCAGCACTACTACGTCGTGAACAACGACGGCTGGGAGAGCCGGCTTCGCACCGCGGAGGACAGCGTCAAGGCGTTTGTCCGCGTGTGCCAGGAGGCCCTCCGCGCGCCGCAGCTCGCGCACAAGCAGCACCTGCTCGAGGCGGCGGACTTCTGTGAATTCTACCTGGCCGAAATGGCCGGCATCGCCGAGCGGTGGCGCGCCTCGCGCGGCGCCCGCCCCTCGCCCCGCACCCCCAAGGCATCGAAAGGACGCACCGCATGAACGCCGCAGTCGCGCAATCTCCCATCGTCTCCATCACCAACGTGACCAAGGACTACACCCTCGGCAAGGTGGTCGTCCCGGCGCTGCGAGGCGTGGATCTCCAGGTGCATCCCGGGGAGTTCATCTCCATCGCCGGCCCGTCCGGCAGCGGCAAGACGACGCTGCTCAACCTCATCGGCTGCGTGGACACGGCCACGTCGGGTGTCGTCAGCGTCGCCGGCCAGGACACCAAGCAGCTCACGGAGCGCCAGCTCACGCACCTGCGCCTGCACACCATCGGCTTCATCTTCCAGAGCTTCAACCTGGTGTCGGTGCTCAGCGTCTTCCAGAACGTGGAGTTCCCGCTCCTGCTCCAGCGCAAGCTGGACAAGAACCAGCGCAAGGAGCGGGTGAATCAGCTGCTGGAGCAGGTGGGCCTGGCCCATCACGCCAAGCACCGCCCCAACGAGCTGTCCGGCGGCCAGCGTCAGCGCGTGGCCGTCGCGCGCGCGCTCGTCACCCGGCCCCAGCTGGTGCTGGCGGACGAGCCCACCGCCAACCTGGACTCGGTGACGGGCCAGCACATCATCGACCTGATGAAGGAGCTGAACCAGAAGGAAGGCACCACCTTCATCTTCTCCACCCACGACGCCAAGGTGATGAACCACGCGAACGCCGTGGTGCGTCTGGCGGACGGCAAGATTCTGGACCGGCTGACCCCCTCCGAGGCGAAGCGGGCCCTCGCCGTGGGCGCGGAGGGTCACTGACATGGGTCAGCTCCGGTTGCTGATGCAGGTGGCCTTCCGCAACCTGTTCACCAGCAAGATCAACATCCTCATCGGCGGCATCATCTTCTTCGGCACGTTGCTGGTGGTGGTGGGCGGCGCGCTGCTCGACAGCATGGACAGCGCGATGAGCCGCAGCATCATCGGCAGCGTCGCGGGCCACCTCCAGGTCTACTCGGACGACTCCAAGGACGAGCTGAGCCTGTACGGCGGCATGAGCGGCGAGCCGGACCTGGCGGTGCTGGACGACTTCAGCCGCATCAAGCCCGTCCTGGAGAAGCACCCCAACGTGAAGACGGTGGTGCCCATGGGCACCAGCGGCGCGCTCATCACCTCCGGCAACACCGTGGACCTGACGCTCGCGCGCCTGAGAGACCTCTACAAGAAGCGCGCGGAGGAAGGCGAATCCCCTGCCCTTCGCGCGAACCTCGACAGCGTCAAGTCACACGTGCGGCAGATGGTGTCGCTCATGGAGGAGCAGCGCAACAAGAGCCGTGAGCTGCTCAGCTCCGCCGCCGTGGACCCGCTGGAGGTGGAGGCCCTGGCGCGCGCTCGCACCGACGCGTTCTGGGACACCTTCGAGCAGGACCCGTTCGCCTCGCTGGAGTTCCTGGAGAACCGGATCGCCCCGCAGCTTCCGGACGGCGACCTCCTGGACATGCGCTACGTGGGCACGGACCTGGACTCCTTCCAGCGCACCTTCGACCGCATGGAGATTGTCGACGGTCAGCCGGTGCCCCAGGGCAAGCGCGGCATGCTGCTGTCCAAGTTCTATTACGAGAACTTCCTCAAGCTGAAGACGGCGCTCCGGCTGGACAACATCAAGCAGGAGCGGGACCTCAACCAGAAGCGCATCGACACCGACCCGCAGCTGCAGCGCTGGGTGAAGGAGAACCAGACGCAGCCACGGGAGATCCTCTTCCAACTGGACCCCATCAAGACGGGGCAGGCGGTGGAGCGGCTGCAGAAGGTGCTCGGCAGCAAGGAGGCCTCCCTGGAGAAGCTCCTGTCGGAGTTCCTCACCACCACCGACGACAACTTCGACACGCGCTACCAGCAGTTCTACGCGGAGCTCGCGCCGCTGTTGGAGCTGTACCGCATGCGCATGGGTGACAACCTCACCATCACCGCCTTCACGCGCACCGGCTACGTGCAGAGCATCAACGTGAAGATCTACGGCACCTATCAGTTCAAGGGGCTGGAGAAGTCCGCCATGGCCGGTGTCATCAACCTGATGGACCTGATGTCCTTCCGGGAGCTGTACGGCTACCTCAGTCCGGACCGCAAGGCGGAGATCGCCGAGCTGCAGAAGAACAGCGGCCTGAAGGCGGTGGACCGCGCCAACGCCGAGGAAGCGCTCTTCGGCGAGGAGAGCGGCAACACGCTGGTGGCGGAGGCCACGCCGGGGCTCATCGAGGACTCGAAGGCGTTCGAGGGTGCCCTGGGCTCGCTGCGCCGGGACGACCTGGCCTCGCGCGTCTACTCCCAGCAGGAAATCGAGCAGGGCGTGGCGCTCAGCGCGGCCATCATCCTCAAGGACCCCGAGCAGCTCCAGCAGACGATGGAGGAGCTGAAGCAGGCCTCCACGGCGGCGGGGCTGAAGCTGCGCGTGGTGTCGTGGCAGCAGGCCGCGGGCCTCATCGGCCAGTTCGTGCTGATGGCGAAGCTGGTGCTCTACTTCGCCGTCTTCATCATCTTCATCGTCGCGCTGGTCATCATCAACAACGCGATGATGATGGCCACCCTCCAGCGCGTGCGCGAAGTCGGGACGATGCGGGCCATCGGCGCGCAGCGCTCCTTCATCCTGAGCATGGTGCTGGTGGAGACGGTGCTGCTCGGCTTCGTGTTCGGCGTGGGCGGCGCGCTGCTCGGCAGCGGCATCATGAGCGCGCTGGGCAGCGCCGGCATCCCCGCCGGCAACGAGGCGCTGTACTTCTTCTTCTCCGGTCCCCGCCTCTACCCCACGTTGAGCGCCGGCAACCTCATCGCGGCCTTCGTGATTGTCCTCCTGGTGTCCGCCATTTCCACCCTCTATCCCGCGTTCCTCGCGACGCGGGTGTCGCCTCTCCAGGCGATGCAGACGGACGAGTAAGGCCATGTTCCAACTCTTCCTCATCGCATTCCGAAACCTCGGCACCCACCGGCGGCGCACGCTGCTGCTGGGCGGCGCCATCGCCGGCGTCACCGCGCTGCTCGTCATCCTCATGGGCCTGTCCACGGGCATGAAGGAGACGATGCTGCGCTCCGCCACCACGCTCGCCACCGGCCACGTCAACGTGGGCGGCTTCTTCAAGGTCACCGCCGGCCAGGCCGCGCCGGTGGTGACGGCCTACCCCAAGATTCTCGAGCTGGTCCGCAAGGAGGTGCCGGAGCTGGACTACGCCGTCCAGCGCGGGCGCGGCTGGGCGAAAATCGTCAGCGAGTCCGCCTCCATGCAGGTGGGCGTGGGCGGCATCGACGTGAAGGACGAGCCGGGCTTCCGGCAGGTCCTGCAGATCCACGAGGGCAACCTGGACGGGCTGAACGAGCAGGGCACGGTGCTCCTGTTCGAGAAGCAGGCCAAGCGGCTCCAGGTGAAGGTGGGCGACACCGTCACCATCTCCGCCCCCACCATGCGCGGCACCAACAACACGGTGGACGTCCGCGTCGCCGCCATCGCCACCGACGTGGGCATGATGAGCGACTTCAACGTCTTCGTCCCGTCCAACACGCTGCGCTCGCTGTACCAGCTGCGCGACGACACCACGGGCGCCCTCTACCTGTACCTCAAGGACGTGAACCAGGTGCCCGTCGTCCAGGCGCGGTTGCGCACGGTGCTGGCGGACGCGGGCCACCAGCTCATGGACAATGACCCTCGCGCCTTCTGGATGAAGTTCGAGGTCGTCAACCGCGAGGCGTGGACCGGACAGAAGCTGGACATCACCAACTGGGAGGATGAGCTGTCGTTCATCACCTGGACGCTCACCGCGCTCAACGGGTTGACCAGCATCCTCATCTTCGTGCTGCTGGTCATCATCGGCGTGGGCATCATGAACACGCTGTGGATCGCCATCCGGGAGCGCACCCGGGAGATTGGCACGCTGCGCGCCATCGGCATGCAGCGCACCCGGGTGGTGGCGATGTTCCTGTTCGAGGCGATGACGCTCGGGGCGCTGGGCACCCTGGCGGGCGCGCTCATCGGGCTGGCCGTCTGCCTGGGCGTGGACGCCGCCCACGTGGGCGTCCCGGCGGCCGTGGCGATGTTCATCATGTCGGACCGGCTGCACCTGGTGGTGAACGCGGGCTCCGTCGTCGGCGCCATGGTGTTTATCACCACCTGCACCACGCTCATCTCGCTGATTCCCTCCTTCCTCGCCGCGCGCCTCAAGCCGGTGACGGCGATGCACCACATCGGATGAAATCCATGAGCCTCAAGAATCTGCTGTCCGCCGCGGCGCTGTCCGTGGCCATGTTGTCCGCGCCCGTGGCGCTGGCCCTGGAGCCGGCCGCCATGACGCAGATGCTGGCGACCATCGATGACCGTCAGCGCAACGGTGGCGACTACAAGTCGCTCATCTACATGGAGCAGAAGGAGAAGGACAAAACAGACAACGTACGCGAGGCGTTCGTCTACCGGCGCGACGCGGACGACAAGCTGATGATCCTCTTCAGCAAGCCCAAGACGGAGGCCGGCAAGGGCTACCTGCGGATGGACAAGAACCTCTGGAGCTACGACCCCAACGTGGGCAAGTGGGAGCGCCGCACCGAGCGCGAGCGCATCGCCGGCACCGACAGCCGACGCGCCGACTTCGACGAGTCCCGTCTGGCCGAGGAGTTCGACCCGGCCTACGAGGGCGAGGCGAAGCTGGGCAAATTCACCGCCCACAAGCTGCTCTTGAAGGTGAAGCCCAACGTGGACGTGGCATACCCCCTGGTCAAGATGTGGATAGACAAGGACACGAACAACATCCTCAAGCGCGAGGACTACGCCCTGTCCGGCCGGCTGATGCGCACCGCGCTCTATCCGCGCTGGAAGAAGATCTTCAGCGAGTCCAAGGGCGCCGACGTCTGGTTCCCCGAGGAGATCCGCTTCTACGACGAGGTGGAGAAGGCCAACTCCACCATCATCCTCATCAAGTCCGTGGACCTGCGCCCGCTGGAGGCCAACCTCTTCACCAAGGCCTGGCTCGAGAGCAAGAGTCGATGAGCCCGCGCAACCTCACCCTGGCCACGGCCCTGTCCGTGGCCCTCGCCGGCACCACCGCGCTCGGGCAATCCGGGCGGCCGGACGAGAATGCCCTCTTCGGGGGCGAGGACGACAAACCCGCCCAGGCGGACACGCCCGGGGAGCCTCCCACGACGGGGCGTCCCAGTGACGACGAGGTGTTCGGCGAGGACCCCGCGCCGTCCGCGGATGCCGACGCGAGCAACACGGGCGACGCGACCGAGCGGCAACCGCCGCTGACCCCGGCTCCGCCCGAGCCGGGAGACCGGGACTCGCAGGCGCTGTCGGGGCCGGGGACGCGCAGCGCCTTCGATTCCGATGAGGCCGTGGACGACCCGCTGAAGATTGGCGGGCAGTTCTACATGCGCGGCTTCGCGGCGGCGACGGAGGGGACGTCGTTCGGTGACACGTCGTTCTCCGCGCCCACCCTGGTGGACGGGTACTTCGACGCACGGCCGATGGACCGGCTGCGGGGCTTCGTGGTGGGGCGGTTGAGCTACGACCCCACCGTGGCCACGCAGACGGGCACCACGGACAACAACACGCCGTCCAATCCTCGCGTGCTGCTGGACCAGGCCTGGCTCCGCTTCGATATCGAACGGACCCTGTTCCTCACCATCGGCAAGCAGCATGTGAAGTGGGGCACGGGGCAGATATGGAACCCCACCGACTTCCTGTCACCGCAGCGGCGCAATCCGCTGGCCTTCGTGGACCTGCGCACCGGCGTGTCCATGTTGAAGGTCCACGTTCCCTGGGAGGCGAAGGGCTGGAACTTCTATGCCATCGCGGTGATGGATGACCTGGGCACCGATGCGGGCGCGCTGGTCGACAACACGGGAGGCGTTCCGCCCCCCGTGGAGGCCGACCCGGTCAACCGCCTGAGCCGTATCGGTGGGGCGCTGCGCGCGGAAGTCGTCCTCGGGCCCGCGGAGTTCGGCGCCAGCGCCGTGGCACAGCGGGGCCGCAAGCCGCGCTTCGGGTTCGACGTGTCCTCGGCGCTGGGTCCCATCGATGTCTACGGAGAAGTGGGCATCAAGAAGGGCACCGAGCGCCCCTTGTACCGAATCCCCGTCGGAACCACGTACGAGGAGATCATCAAGGACACGTCGCTGGTGGAGGCCTATGTCCCCTCGGGGCTCACGCCCCAGGTGACGGGTGGCGCCAACTACAGCTTCCCTTACGGCGACAACGACATCGCAGTGCTGGGCGTGGAGTACTTCTACAACTCGACGGGCTACACGAGCTCCTTCGGCTATCCGTACCTGCTCACGCAGGACGCCTTCCAGCCGCTGTATCTGGGGCGCCACTACGGTGCCGCGTACCTGTTCCTGGACCGGCCCGGGTCGCTCGAGCGCACGTCCTTCAACTTCTTCACGCTCAGCAACCTCTCGGACAAGTCGTACATCAGTCGAGTCAACGTCACCCACCGCGCCCTCAGCTACCTGACGGTCGAGGCCTATGGCGCCGTTCACTACGGCCACAAGGGTGGTGAGTTCCGACTCGGCTTCTCGGTGCCCGACGTCGTCGTCGGCGAGAAGACCTTTCATGGCCGCACCCTGGCGGCGCCCACCTTCGAGCTGGGCGCGGGGTTGCGCATCAGCATCTGACGCGGACACCTCGCGCAGTGGAGTTTCAGGGACCGCGTCTCCTATTCCCGGGGACGCGGTCCTTCGTTTTCGGGGGCAGGTCGCCGCCCGGGCGGGCCAACGAGGGGCGCTTGGGCCGACGAGGTGCCGGAGAATTCATGCAGTGAACATCCTTCCGGCATGCACCTGTGGATCGCCATCGCCGCCGGATTGAGCCTCGCGCAGGGTCAGAGCGAGGCGCCCTACCCTTCCCCCACGGATCCGTCCAACAGAGGCCCCGCGGCTTCGGCCCTGCGGGATGCGAACGAGCAGGCCGCCGAGGCAGCGGACGGCGCATGGCTCCCTCCCAACTACGTCCTTCAATCTCCGATGGCGGATGGGACGGCGCCCTATGGGCCCTACAGCATCACGCCTGCTCTTCCGGATGGCGAGGCCCCGTCGACTTCCGGCGAAGTGGCTATCGACGAAACGTATCGGAACTATGAGCCCATCCCCGCCGAGGTGCCGGAAGGCACGGGGGGCAGTGGGACGGATGACTCCGATGCTTCATCAACGACCTCGGGGACGACAGGCGGAGATGCCCCGGGCGTGGGTGGTTCGGGCAATGTGACAACAGGACAGGGGACGGGCTCGGATGACTCGGGTGATGCTCGGGTTTCGCAGCCAGGTGGCTCGAACACCGAGGCCGTGGCTCCGTCGTCGGCATCGCAGGCTGGCGCGCTGGATGGAACGGCCGGCACGGCGCCGCAGACCCCGGTTCAGAGCGGACAGGACTCGTCCGACGTTTCAGGCACGGACATCACTGGCTCAGGCACGGACATCACTGGCTCAGGCACGGACATCACTGGCCAGCCAGGAATCGGTGGTTCGGGCACGGATGCCACGACGCAGCCCAGCGCGCAGGGCGCGACGGGCGGCTCGGACACGAGCGGGACGACGGCTCCCGTGGAGCCAATGGGGACTGGTGGCGCGGGTACGAGCACCACGACGCAGCCCGATAATCAGGGCGCGACCGGTGGCTCGGGCACGAGCACCACGACGCAGCCCGATAATCAGGGCGCGACCGGCGGCTCGGGCACGAGCACGACGACACAGCCCGATAATCAGGGCGCGACGGGGGGCTCCGGTACGGAGGCCACGACACAGCCTGATAACCAGGGCGCGACGGGTGGTTCCGGCACGGAGGCCACGACACAGCCTGATAGCCAGGGCGCGACCGGTGGTTCCGGCACGAGCACCACGACACAGCCTGACAGCCAGGACTCCCTCGGTGGCTTTGGGCCGACTGAAACAGAGCAACTCGATGGACAGGGCGGCGCGGGCACGTCGGGCGACACATCGACCACGCCGGCTCAACCACAGCAGCAGTCTTCCGTGAGCGGGCAGCAGAATGGAAACACCGCCGCGAATCCTTCGGCCCAGGCCACCAAGCCCGCCACGGACGCTGAGGTGACGCAACTGCGGAATCGCCTTCAGCAACTCGAGGAAGAACTCAAGACACGAGACACCCAGATTGAACAGAACGCCCAGGCCACGCAGCAGCAAGTCGACACGTTCGGCGAGCGCGCGGTCGAAACCGAGCGCTCACGTCAGCAGCGGCTCGCCGCCATCCAGAGCGCGGGGGAGTGGATGCTCGCGGCGGATGCCGCGCTCCAACAGGGCGAGGACGATGTCGGCAACGCGCTGGACATCGCCGACAGCGCCTTCGCCAGCGTCCGCGACAGCGCCTCCGAGTTCGGCCAGGGGACTGTCATCGTTCATGCTGAACGCGCCCGTGCCCTGATCAACCTCGCCCGCGACGCAGCCGGACGCAGCGACACGTATTCCGCGCGACGCGCACTGCAAGATGCCGGCGTCGAACTCAGCCTCGCTCGCAGCGCCAGCCTCGGCAGGTCCGGCACGGGAAATTCGCTGCTCACTCCGTGACGCCGGCCTCGGCAGGTCCAGCACGGCTCACTCCCTGCTCGCGCCGTGACGCCGGCTTCAGCAGGTCCGGCACAGGAAACTCGTTGCTCATTCCGCGACGTCGGCCTCGGCAAGACCGGCACGGGAAACTCGTTGCTCATTCCCTGACGCCGGCCTCGGCAGGTCCGGCACGGGAAACTCGTTGCTCATTCCGCGACGTCGGCCTCAGCAGGTCCGGCACGGGCAACTCGTTGCTCATTCCGTGACGCCAGCCTCGGCAGGTCCGGCACGGGCAACTCGTTGCTCACTCCGTGACGCCGGCTAAGTACTGGCTCACGAACGAGGCGACCGCACAACGCGGCACCTTCCGCGCACGACACCGGCGAGGCGCCTCACTCACGAGGCGCCTCAACCGATGGTGCGACCTGACGCTCACGGCGTCTCGCGGAAGATGAGCAACCCTCGTGACGAATCCGTCGCGTACACGTACCCATCCCCGGGAACGTTCACGCTGTTGAGCCCCTCGAAGAACGAGATGCCACGGCCAGCGTCCGTCTCACGCCAGGTGTTGTAGTACGCCACCTGCCGCGGCACGCTCGGGTTGCTCACGTCCAGCACGCGCAGGCCATCCTGATAGTGCGCCACGTAGAGCTTCGCTCCCGACAGCGCCAGCGCGCGGATGGAAACCTCCGGACGAATCCGGAACTCACCCACCTGGAGCACGTTCGCCGGAGACGCGACATCCAGCACAGTCAGGTGCGCGTCCCAGTCCTCGCCAGCGGAGAAGGCCAGCGTGCGGTCACCCACCGTGCCCACCGCCACCGTGCGCGACGTGCCACCACTGAACCGCCCCAGCAGCTTCGGCGTCGACGGCGTGGTGATATCCGACACCGTCACGCCGTAGGTCCAGTTGCTCACGTACAGGCGATTGCCCACCGCCATCACATCCATCGGCACTTCGCCACCCTGCGGCTGCGCTCCCTCGACGAAGTAACGGTCCACCAGCTTCGGCTGCACCGGCGTCGTCACGTCGAAGATGAGCACCTCTCCGTTGGGCGCGGGCGACGCCGCGAACAGGAGGTTCCCCTCCACCGCCAGCGACACCACCTCCACCGCCGGGTCCGCCAACGCACGCAGGAAGGCGGGCGCCGCCGGGTTCGCCACGTTGTAGAGGGCCAGGCCATTCTTCTGGCTCGCCACGAAGAGCGTGGTGCCCTTCACCGCCACGTCCGTGTAGACGTCGTTGCCCGGATTGCCCTCACCCACCCGCCGCGCCTCGGCCGGGTTGGTCACGTCGAAGACGAAGAAGCCCTCGGGGCCCGCGGGCACATAGGCGTAGCCACCCGACACCGTCAAATCCCGCGCGGCGCCGCGCGGCAACGCGAGCTCCTTCACCAGCTCCACGCCCGACGACTCGCCTTCGCCCGCGTTGCGCTCCAGGCGAGCCCCCTTGAAGGTGCCCTGCAGGTCCAACGCTCCGTCCACACACCGACGGAACGTCCCCTCCAGCTTCGTCGGCGCGCTCGCCTCGCAACCCGCGAACGCGTAACGCACCGTGCGGCCATACGTGTCCACCACGTCGGCGGCCAGATAGAAGGTGTCCTCCGTGAGCTGCCGCTCCGTCACCGACAGCCCCAGAATCTGGGCCCCTGAACCGCCCGACAACTTCAGCGCTCCCGCGGAGCCCGAGCCGTCGTTCAGTTCAACATTGACGTTCCACACCCCGGTGGACTGCACCGCAGCGAGGCTTGAACGCTGACAGGCCGACAGGTTGATGGCGGCAAGATGACACTCCGCCTTGTTCTTGGAGTCGTCGTCCTTGCCGCAACCCAGGGCGAGGACCAGCGTGCTGCTCAGTAGGAAGAAGCGTCTCATGGCCCGTATGCATACCGGGCGTTGGAACCCAACGAAAGCCCTTCCCTCTTTCTCCCCAAGGGAGCGGCGACGTCCACCGCCCGGCAAGTAAACGAAAAGAAATTATCGAGGCGCTTGTATAGGCTCACTCCTGAGAGCGAGCCTCCTAGGAAGCACCTGTCTCGCCAGTACCCCACCCCAAGAGGTGACCTTCGTGAACCCCCGTCTCCTCGCTGCCGCCGCGCTGACCCTGCTCCTCCCGGAGCTGGCGTTGGCCCAGGTCTTCGTCGTGCCTCGTCGCCCGGGCAAGACGCCGGTGAACAGCTTCGAGTTCGAGTGGCGGCACGTCGACATCCTCGTGGGCCCACAGGCCACCGGGGTCGCCAAGCCTCCTGACAGGACGGCGCATGAACAGCCGCCCGGGGCACAAGGGGGAGCCAACCCCGACGCGCCCACCACCCACCCCCAGACCGGCGACACGAAGTCAGTCCCGGCGGATCCCCCCACCGGCGCCGACCCCTCCACCACCCTCTCCCCCAGCCCCGCACCTCAGCTCGCGGAGCCGCAGGACTCGGGCACGCCTCCCTCGGGAGCCGTCGCGGACAACGAGGACGGCGGCACGCCTCCCTCGGGCGCCACCGCGGGCGTCACGGGCGGAGAGGACGGCGGCACGCCCCTGAGCAGCGCGCTCGGAGACGGCGGCCCGGCCCTCGGCAGCGGGCCCGCGCTCGGTGGCCCCGCGCTGGGCGGCAACCCCGACGGCGGCTTCAACTACACCTATGCGAAGTCGCTCGGCGCGAAGGCCGGCGGCGTGCGCTTCTACTTCTACGAGCGAGAGCGCGTCGTCGCCGAGCGCGCCGCGCCGCTCATCGAAGAGGCGTACCGGTACCTGGTGGACACCTTCCAGTACGTCCCCACGGAGACCTTCCCGTACATCCTCTACAGCAGCTACCAGGAATTCCTTCAGACGAACCTCTTCCCGCTGTCCGAGGGAACCCTGGGCGTCACCAGCACCGAGGACCTGAAGCTCACGCTGCCGTACCTGGGTGATCACCGACTCTTCGAGGAAATCAGCACCCACGAGCTGGCGCACCAGTTCACCATCCAGAAGACGCGCACCGTGGCCGAGCAGGCCAAGGTGTTCGGCGACCCCCTCCAGGCGATTCCGCTGTGGTTCATCGAAGGTATCGCCGAGTTCTACGCCAAGCGCGGCATGGACCCCGAGGCGGAGATGCTCGTCCGGGACCTGCTCGTCAATCCGGACCTCTACAAGGGCTACGCCTTCCTCGACTTCTTCTCCCCCGGGCCCTACGGCTACCTGTGGATCTACAAGGTCGGTCAGGTGCGCGTGGCCTTCCTCGAGGAGGAGTACGGCAAGGGCTTCATCCAGCGCGTGCTGGAGGACTCGCCCCGGCTGGTGGGCGGCTCGAAGGACTCCCCGTCGCTCAAGTTCGAGGAGCTGCTGGAGCGCCTGACGGGGGATGATCCGAAGCGGCTGTCCGCGCGGTTCGAGAACTGGCTGAAGCGCCGGGCCTACAAGACGTACCTCGGCTCGGAGCAGTCCGCGCCCGCGCTGGACCTGCTCGACAAGGCCCCGGGCTACATCACCGCGATGTCCAGCTCGCCGGACGGCACCCTGCTGGCGCTGCGCACCATCGTCCCCGAGACCGGCGAGAGCCGGCTGTATGTGATGGACCCGCGCGCGCCGGACAAGGCGGTGAAGGTGGCCGGTGACGGCGTGCCCGGCGTGGAGTCGCTGCACCCCATCTCCGGCCGCAGCTTCGCGCTGTCCAAGGACAAGCTGGCCTTCGTCGCCGAAATCACCGGTCGCGACATCATCTACGTGCAGGACTACAAACACACCGTGGAGAAGCGCGCCAACGACGTGCTGGTGCGACGCAACCCCATCCGCACCGGCATCGACCGGGAGGTGGGCACGTCGGTGCAACTGGAGGTGGGCGACCGCAAGGCCTACCGCATCGACAAGCACGGCATCCTCGCGGCGTACTCGCCAGCCCTCTCGCCGGATGGGCGCTACGTGGCCTTCATCGGCATCCAGGACGAGGGCCTGCGCGACGTCTACGTCATCGACCTGAACGCGAGCCCGGACGCCAAGCCCCTGCAGCTCACCGACGACGTGTTCTCCGAGCGCCAGGTGACGTGGGGCCCCGCGGGCATCGTCTTCACGTCGGACGCCACGTCGCACCGCAAGTTCAACCTCTTCCGCGTGAAGCTGGACGCGCCCCGCCAGGTGGAGCGGCTGACGAGCGAGGAGAGGGACCACGCGGACCCGCTGGCCCTGGTCGACGGCCGCGTGTTCTTCACCGCCTTCAACAACAGCAGCTCCGACCTGCACGAGCTGATGGCGGACGGGCGAATCGTGCGCCGCACGGACCTGACCACCGGCGTCTTCGAGCCGGGCCCCGGCCCCGAGGGTGGCCTGTGGATGCTCTTCCACGTGTCGGGTGAGCGGAAGCCCGCGGTGCTCAGGCCGCCGCGCATGCTCGCGCTCGACGTGGCGCCGGAGCCTCCTCCGGAGCCGCCCAACCCGCTGGCGGTGCGCCCGCTCACGGATGCGCAGGCGTACGAGCCCTTCGCGCGAAAGAACCTGGAGTTCGGCCCCATCTTCGGCTTCGCGGGCGCGGGCGGCGGCGGCTTCGTCGGTCAGCTCTTCGCGGCGGCGAGCGACCGCATGAGGGACCACCAGTTCATCCTCACCCTGGCGGTGTACGGCAGCTTCGATTTGACGGACGGCTACATGCTGTACATCAACGACGCGGGCCGGACGACGTGGGGCGGCGGTCTGTTCCAGTCGCTGCGCTTCCGCGTGGACCAGACGTTCGATGACCTGCCCGTCTTCTTCACGTCGGCGGAGCGGTACTTCGGCGCGCTCGGCAGCCTGCGCTATCCCCTGAGCACGTTCTTCTTCGTCCAGGGCGACCTGAGCATGGGCGGAACCAAGTACTTCCTCGACGACCAGACCGAGTTCCGCCTCTTCTTCGCGGACCGCAACGAGGCCAACCGGGAGCTGCTGTCGCTGTGGAACGCGAAGAACGGCTCCATCCGCTTCCAGACCGAGTTGAGTGGACAGGTGGGCTACGACAGCCTCAAGTACCACTACGCCACCGGTCCGCTGTCGGGCAGCTCCGCGTTGTTGGAGATGACGCTGGGTGTGCAGCCCTTCGACAGCGAGGCCTACGGCAACCTCCGGCTGGATGCCGAGCGCTACTTCCCCATCTACGGCCGCACCCACCTGTTCCTGCGCGGCGGCGCGGGCACGACGCTGGGCGGACGCTACGCGCGCTCCTACTTCCTGTCGTCGTTCGACACCCTGCGCGGCGTGAACTTCGGCGACGAGCGGTGGCTGCTCGGCCGCAACTTCACCTACGCCACGCTGGAGCTGCAGCTGCCCCTCAACGACATCATCCGCGTGGCCTTCCTCAGTGACTTGGAGGCCATCGCGGCGATGGACGTGGGTGGCGTGGGCAACAGCGCCGAGGACCTGTGGGACCACCGCGTGCTCAACGCCGTCGTCGGTGTGAACCTGGCGCTGGGGCCCCTGCTGTTGCGGCTGCACTTCGGCAGGCCGCTCGACATCGGCGCCAAGGCCGGCAAGCCGGACTCGGGCTGGGTGACGAACTTCTCGCTGGGAATCGCCGGCCTCAACGGCTTCTTCGACCAGGGGAACACCGGCGCGACGAACAACGGCCCACCCCAGGGCGGGTCCCCCGCGCTGATGCCGGCGCAGGGTGGTGGCTACACCTCGCCTCGACACTGAGGCGACAGGCCGCCCCCGCTCCCTTCATCGGGTGAGCGGGGGCTGGCGATGCTTGGGGACGCGGCGTCAGGACTGCGCGGCCACGAGCGCCGCGTTGGCCTTCGCCATGGGCCCGCCGTCATTGGGGATGCGCTCGAAGTCACCGCGCAGCGCCTTGATGGCGAACTTCTCCAGGTCGATTTCCCGGCGCGAGCGGATGCCCAGCGCGCGCAAGGGAGCGGACAAGGGCCCGAAGCCGAAGACGCCGTGATGGAGGAGGACTCCCGCGGCCACGGCGCTCAGCACCCGCCACCGGCCGCCATCCTTCTTGCCCAGCAACAGGCCCAGCGCCCCCATCGCGGCCGTGCCAACCATGACAGCGCGGTTGAGGTCCCACTCGCGCTCCAACCGTTGGAGGTAGCGGCTCATCTCCGGCCGGTCCGCGTGCGTCGCCATGTGCCGCACGCACGCCTCTACATGCTCGTCGATACGGCGGTTCACCATCAGCGGCGTGTGGTTGCGGGCGGAATCAGACGACTGGTTCCAGGTCTCCATCGCGGGCGTCTCCCTGTCGCGGCGCTCCCCTCTTCCTGAAGAAGCTAGGCCCGACGTTCCGCGTCGGGAACAGCGGTGGGAAGAAGGGAAGAAGGCTTCCCTGCCTGCCCGCCTGCCCCACCAGGGAGGCTCGCGTGCGACGCAGCTCCTTCTCAAGAAGCCCTCACGCCGACCCAGGGGTCGACGGGTCCTCAGCCCTCCAGGGTGAAGCAAATGACCGGACCAGGAAGGGAAATCCCTTTCATCAACTACCCACCCCACGGCGTCTCAGGGCACTGGCTTCGTTCACTTTCGAGCGGCGCACGTCTCCCTCCATGAGGCACGAGCCTTGCTCAACACCCGGCGATGACTCGCTCACGACTCTTGCTCTGCCTTCCGGTGATGTGGCTGTGGGCTTGCGGCTCTGGAGCCCCGTCCTCACCCACTCAACCGCCTCCCGTCATCATCGAGGAGCCGCCTCCGACAAATCCGCCCGTGGAACCTCCGCCGGTGGACCCGCCCCCCGTGGACCCTCCGCCCGTGGACCCGCCTCCGGTGGACCCTCCGCCCGTGGACCCGCCTCCGGTGACGCCCGAGGCCCAGCGGCCCTTCACGATGCCTGCCTTGCAAGCGAGCGTGCCCGAGTACGAGCTCATCATCCCCGAGGCGGCGATGAAGAAGTTCGAGGCAGACGTGTGGACGCCGGAGCAGGACGCCGTCTTCAAGGCGGGCGGGACGACGTATCAGGTGAAGGTGCGCCTGCGAGGTGCCTCCGCGCGCTACTTCCCGAAGAAGAGCTGGAACGTGAGCTTCGCGAAGGACGCCCGGTTCGAGGGACGCACGTCACTCAACCTCGTGGCCGAGTATGCCGATGCGACGATGCTGGCGGAGAAGATGGCGTTCGACTTGATGGCCGCGATGCGCGTGCCCGCGTCCAAGGCGACCTACGTGCGCCTCAAGCTCAATGGCCAGTACCAGGGCGTGTTCCTGGACATCGAGCAGGTGAACAAGGCCTTCCTCAAGGCCCACGCCTTCGCGGACGACGATGCCACCATCTACCGGTGCGGCTGGAAGGACTGCGAGCTGAAGACGTGGAAGGTGCCCTACCAGGGTGACTGGACGAAGAAGACGAACGAGCAGCAGCCGGACGACGCGCTCCTCGCCATGCTGGACGTCATCAACCACACGCCGGAACCCCAGTTCGCCGAGGCACTGGAGAAACACCTCCAGCTCGAGCACTACCTGCGCTCCATGGTGCTGGACGCGTTGATGTCCAACAACTTCGTCGAGGACTCGGAGAGCTACTTCATCTACGACCGGGCCGTGGCGAAATGGTCCTACGTGCCCTGGGACCTCAACAACGTGGACGCGCGCTGGTGGTACCTCAATCCCGTGGAGGGAATGAGCACCAGCTCCAACAACATGCGCCACCCGCTCTTCAACTTCACGCTGACGGATGCGTGGACGGAGAGGATGTACCTGCAGCGCAAGACGGAGACGCAGTCCTATCCCGGCTACCTGCCCGTCTTCTCCAACCTGGGCACGCGCGTGCTGGCCAACCCCGCGCTGCGTGAGCAGTTGGGCGCACGGCTCGACAAGGCGCTCGACGAGCTGTTCACCCCCGAGGTGATGAACCCGTACATCGACGCGCTGCACGCGCTCATCACCCCGCACATGCGTGGAGCCCCGTACACCGACTTCGCCCAGTTCCAGGCGGGCCGCGACTACATGAAGCGCTACGTGAAGGAGCGCCGGGCCTTCGTGGAGAAGGACTGGGCGCGGATGAAGGCCCAGGGCTCGCCCCTGATGTTCGAGGCGTTCGACCCGGTGGCGGGCTGGGTGGACGTGGGCAACCGGGGCACGGTGGCGCTGTCGCTCAAGGGCATGGTGCTGACCACGAACCTGCGGGTGAGCCTGGCGCAGAGCGACCATGCGCCCACCCTGGTGAGGCCCCCCGTGGGCGCGGTGCTGCCGGACGTGACGGTGGCCCCGGGCGCGAAGGTGCGGCTGAAGCTCTCCGAGCTGGGCATCCAGTTGATGCCCAAGGGAGAGCTGGGCCTGTTCGACGGGAAGTCCGTCGTGGGCGTGAAGGACTTCCTCTTCTACGGCGCGCTGCGCGCAGGTCAGCAATACGAGCGCGGCGACAAGGGCTGGGAGGTCCGCTGAGCCGGAGTGCTTCGCTTTAGCGCCGCTCGCGGACGACGAGCGTGCGCTTCGCGCTGAGTCCCCGGTCATCCGTGACGAGGATTTCGTGGGAGCCCACCGAGGGCTTCCACCACATGCGCTCGTCGGCGCGCGCCGTTCCCAGGAGCGCGCCGTCCACGAACCAGGTGAGCGCGCGCTCGTGGGAGGCCTCCGCCTCCAGCGGCATCTCCTGCTGCTCCGGAGGGACTCCGGGAATCAGCAGCGCGATGTGGCCCTGGGCGGGCGAGACGATGCTGGGCGCGGCGCGCTCGCCACCGGGCTCACAGCCGGGCGCCGCGGACGGAGGCTCCGGCAGGCGGCGGTGCTGCTCCTCCAACCAACGTCGGATGGTGGCGGGCCAGGTGACGAACACCCGCGACTCCGTCTTCCGCCCCGCGCGGCATGTGGGTCCCACCGCGAGCCCGGAGGCCACGTCGACCTCCACGTGCTGGTGATAGGGACAGCGGGCGGTGGGCACCGCCGAGCGCCGCGCGTAGACCTCCTTGCGCTGCGTGCAGGCCTCCGTCGGCAGATGTCCCGAGTACGCGCAGACCTCCACGCGCATCAAGTCGTCCGGCGCGTTCACTTCATCCTCCGGCAGCGAGCGGCCTCGGGGACCCACGCCCTCGAGGATGTCGAACAGCAGGGGGCCCGCCGCATCCGCGCCCACCAGGTGCACGCTCGGCGAGTGGTCGAAGTTGCCCAGCCACACCACCGCCGTGTGCCGAGGCCCGGAGCCCGCGGCCCACGCGTCCCGGTGCCCGAAGCTCGTCCCCGTCTTCCAGTGCACGCGCGCGGGCAGGCCCGTCAGCCGGCGCCGCTCCGGAAAGTCCGGCCGGTCCTTCAGCGACAGGGCCTTGCGCGTGAGCCACGCCGCGCCCGGAGACATCACCTCCACGGGGGCCTCCACCGGCTGCCCTTCCTCCAGCAGGCGCAGCGGCCGCGTGCGGCCGTCACCGGCGAGCGCCACGTACACCCCCGCCAGCTCCAGGGGCGTCACCTCGATGCCGCCCACGGCCGCGGACAGGCCGTAGTAGCCGGGCTCCGGGACGAGGCTGGCGACGCCGGACGTGCGCAGCGAACCCAGGAAGCGCTCCACGCCCACGCGCTCCAGGAGCCGCACGAAGGGCATGTTGAGCGACTGGGACAGCGCGTACTCCAGCCGCACGAGGCCCAGGAAGCGGCCGTCGAAGTTGCGTGGGGCATAACCGCCGTACGTCGTGGGGATGTCCGCCACGAGCTGCTCCGGCCCCACCAGCCCCAGGTCGATGCCCATGGCGTACAGCAGCGGCTTGAGCGCCGACCCCGGAGAGCGCGGCGCGGCGAAGCCGACAATCTGTCCGCCGTGCTTCTCGTCGAAGAAGTCGAAGTTGCCCACCAGCGCGAGCACCTCGCCCCGCTCGCGCTCCACCACCACGGCCGCGCCGTTGTGGACGCCGCGCGACGTCAGGTCCTTCGCCCCGTCGCGCATCACCCGTTCCACCAACCGCTGCGTGCCCGCATCCAGCGTGGTGCGCAGTCGCGTCTGCCCCGGGCGCTGAGCCCGGAGCCACACCGCCGCGTGCGGGGCCTCGCGAGGAAACGCCTTCAAGTCCAGGGGCACGGCGGAGGCATGCACCTCCGCGAGCACCTGCTCGGCCGATACCGTCGCGCCCTCGGGGCCGCGTGGGAGGGCGTGGGCCTCCAGCAGCCGTCGGGCCACGTCATCCCGGGCCGCGCGCAGCCGGGCGCGGTTCTCCGTCGTGGGGAAACGACGGTTGGGGTTCTGCGGCACCGCCAGCAGCGTGGCGATCTCCGCCGGACTCAGGTGGGCCGCCGTGTGGCCGAAGTACGCGAGCGCCGCGGCCTCCACACCCTCCACGTTGCGACCGTAGGGGACGAACTGGAGGTAGGCGCCCATCACCTCCTGCTTCGTCAGGCGCAGCTCCAGCTGCACCGCGCGAAAGGCCTCCACCAGCTTCGAGGTGAAGGTGCGCGGGCGGGGCTCCAGCATGCGCACCAGTTGCATCGTCAGCGTGGACGCGCCCGACACCCGGCGGCCCCGCGTCAGGTTGAGCACGGCCGCGCGCGCCACCGCGAGCGGGTCCACGCCCGGGTGGGAATAGAAGCGCTTGTCCTCCAACGCGAGCAGGGCCCGGAGGTAGGCCGGGTCGATGCGCTCCGCCGGAGCGGCGATGCGCCACCGCTCGTCCGGCGCGAGGAAGACATGCGCCGGAGTGCCATCGCGGTACTCCAGCACCACCGAGGGCGGTGCGGAGAGCCGCGACGGCAGCGGCAACACCCACGCCGCCGCCACCCCCACCGCCGCGAGGCCGACGAGCCCCACGGCGAACCACACGAGCTTCTTCAGGAGGTGGCGAGCGCGGCGCATATCAGAGCAGGCTGTCCTTCCACGGGCCGGACACCTGCACCGTGCCACCCCCCTCACGGGCCCAGATGCGCGGGTCGTACATCGCCTCGGCCTCCGCCGTCGGCAGGGTGAAGGCCCCCGCCGTCACCGCGCGCACCGCGTACACGATGCTCTTCGACTCCCGAGCACCGAGCGCGCCGAAGACCTCCATCCGGTCATCCCGGATGTTGACGTAGTCCGGCGTCCACAGCGCGTCCGCGCCCACCCAGTCCACCGAGCCGCCGCGCCCCAGCCGCGCGTTCTCGATTTCCCAGCCCGCCGGCAGTCGGTCCACCAGCGCGATGTTCTGCACCCGCTCGTGCGTGGTGTTGGTCAGCGTCAGCTCCACGTAGATGAGCTCCGCCAGGGCCAGGGGCGACGCCTGCAGCTTCAGCTCCGTGCCGTCCTGCTTGCGATAGGTGCGCTTCAGCGTGAGGCCCTCGCCTCCGGTGCGCACCTGTCCGTCCGCGCGCACGCCCTCGCTGCTCAACACGAGGTACAGCTTCCCCGCGTCCTTGGACTTCACGTCGAGCTGGAGCTGCTTGCGCTCGCTGGCCCGAGCCAGGGCCCACGTCCGGTCCGACGCGCGCGCGTCCTTCGCCTGCAGCGACGCCACGTCCTTGCCATCCACCGTCAACACCGGCGGAGTGAACTGAGAGGCCGCGCCCTGCAGGCGCTTGCCCAGGCCCGTGATTCCCCACACCAGCTCCTGCGTCGTGTACCAGCTGCTCGTGTGGGCCTGGAGGGACTCGGCCACCATGGCCGCCAGGGGCTCCCCCGCGGCGGAGTTGCCGAAGAGGTCCTGGTACGTGCTCAGCATGAAGCCACGGCGCCGACGGTCCGAGTAGAAGGACCAGCTGTTCTTGCGCTCGTCGGTGACGGGCGACAGGTCCGGGGTGCGCAGCTCCTTCTCGTAGCGGCGGTCTCCGGCGAGCCACAGGCCGGCCTTGAGCATGTAGTCGTCCTCACGCTCCTGACCATCGAGCGCGCCCTTCTTCGACTTCTCGGCCAGCGTCTCCACCAGCTTCAACATGCGCGCCTTGCGGCCCTTGCCGGACACCGCCAGCACGTAGTGCATGTAGGCTTCTTCGCTGTTGATGCGGCCATCCGAGCGAACCGCGGCGTTCTCGTAGGAACCCATGCGGCTGCTCATCCACTGAATCGCGTCGTTCAGCCGGTCCTGCGAGACGGGGTACTTCAGCTTCTGCGCATCCAGCAGCATGTGCGTCGCGTACGCGGTGCCCCACTCCACCGGCTCCGTGGAGCCCGGCCAGTAGGAGAAGCCGCCCGAGGACGTCTGCATGGACAGCACGCGGTTGATGCCCGCCAGCACCATGTCTCCCACGGAGCCCTTCTGGGTCAGCGTGGGGTCCACGGTGTCCACCAGCTCCGACACGAAGAGCAGCGGACGCGTGGAGGACGTCGTCTGCTCGATGCAGCCATAGGGGTACTGGACCAGGTACGACAGGTGCTGGAGCGACTGCGCATAGGGATTGGTCGTCACCCACAGCGTGGAGCGCTCCGTGGTGGGCACCCAGCCCTGGAGGTGCTTGGAGAGGTCCGTCACACCCTCCGCCAGTTCGATGCGCTGCACGCGCCGCTCGCGGGGGCCCGCCGGGGACAGCGGCACATCCAGCGTCTCCTTGGACGTGTAGCCACCACCTTCCACCACGACGCTCAGCCGCGCGGCACCCACCGCCTGCACCGCGCGCGCCTGGAAGACGAAGGTGGTGGACTTGCCATCCTCCAGCCGGGCCCGGCCCTCGCTCTTGCCCAGCAGTTGGAGCGGCGACGACGCCGTCGCGGGCTGCAACAGGCCCGGCACCGGCAGCGACTCCGCGCCCAGCGTCACCTTCACGTCCTGCGGCTTGCCGGACAGGTTGGTGACGAAGACGGGCACCTGGATTTCGTCGTTCTGCGTGAGGAAGCGAGGCAGCGTCGTCTGGAGCACCAGCGGGTCTCTCACCAGCACCTGCGCGCTCGCGCGGCCCAGGCGCTTGGGTCCGGCCGTCACCACCATCACCCGCACCGCGCCCCGGTACTGCGGAATCTGGAAGGGCAGGCGCAGCTTGCCGCTGGCCGGAACCAGCACCACGCCGCTCCACAGCGCCACGGGCTTGACGGGCTGCACCCGGCCGCTCGCGTCGCTCTCCGCGTCACCACCCGTGGAGCGCGAGTTGCCGCCGGGCGGCACCAGCAGCGTCCAGCCGATGGTCTCGTAGGTGCCCACGCCAAGGGCGCGCTTGGTGAAGATCTGCTTGAGCGGGTCCGGGCTCTGGAAGCGCGTGAGGGAGAGGATGCCCTCGTCCACCACCGCCACCGTGGCGAAGGTCGGCCCCTCCAGCGCCCCCAGGTCCAGGTCCACGTTGAGCGTGTCGTTGGAGCGGACCTCCTTGGGCACGCTCAGCGTCACGGCTTGCGTGAAGTCCACGGGCTCCAGCGTGACGCTGGCCACGCCGAAGGCGCGGTCCGGCATGAACGCCTCGCGGGACTCCAGATGCGGGTCCTTCACGAGGAAGGTGCTCACGTAGACGTTGGGCGCGAACTGCTTGGGCGTGAAGGTCCACGTCACCTCGCCCGGCTCCACGGCCTTCCACTCGGTGGCGAGCACGCGGTCCGTCTCCGCGGTGAAGAGCATCCGGCCCTTGTACGGAGCCTTCACCTTGACGGTGATGGCCTGGCCCACGCGGGCCTGCGCCGGCACGGCGACATCCAGCGAGGTGGGCTTGAGCGGACGCGGCGTCTGGTCCACGCGCGAGCCCTCGCCCCACCAGTAGTAGCGACCCTCGCCCTCCAGCTCCAGGTCCGTCTGCGCATTGCCGGAGCGCACGCGCACCAGATAGCCCGCGGCATCTCCGCCCGGCGTCACGCTGAGGGAGAAGCGGCCGTCCACCACCTTCGCCACGGCGCTGCCCTCGCGAATCGGCCGCAGGTAGCGCTGGTAGCGGTCATACCCCTCCGACTCGTCGTAGTAGTACCCGTACTCCTCCTCCAGGCGGACGTACTCGACCTCCACCGACTTGGGCGCCAGTGAGCCGGACGTGACGACCTTGCCGTCCCAGTCCACCACCACGCCAGAGACAGTGAAGGGCTTGCCGGCCTTCACCTTCCCGACGCTGGCCTGCAGGCCCACGTAGTAGCGCTCCGGGTGCACGGGCACGCTGGCCTCGTTCACCGTGGAGCGGCCACTGCCGGACTCGAAGACGCTGACGAGCGCGCTGAGCTTCGCCGCGCCCCGCAGACCGCCCATGGCCGCCTGCGCCGGGCAGTTGAGGACCGCCTGGCCCTTCGCATCCAGCACGCCCTTGGCCTGCCCCAGCGTGACGGGACGCGGCTCCTTGCCGTCCTGGCGCCACAGGCCGTAGGTGAACTGGGCGTTCTGCTTCGGCTTGAAGTCCGACGGCAGCAGCCGGCAGTTGAGCTCCACCGGGCTTGCTTCCGCCGAGCCGCCGAAGAGATAGGCGGCCTCCACGGCGACGGGCAGCTCCACGCCCTGCACGTAGCCGGGGGCCTCGGTGGTCGCGGTCACCTTCATGCGCTCGGGGACGAACTCCTCCACGCTGAAGGCGTAGGAGGCCACGTCCCGGTCCGCGACCTTCAGCGTCACGCGGTAGCGGCCCGTGTCCTGGAACGCCTCGAAGGGAATGTCGAGCGAGACGAGTCCCGCCTCGTTCGTCTTCAGCGGCACCTTCTTCCACTCGCGCTCGCGCGCATCCACCACCACCAGTTCGACGGGCATGCCCGTGGGCGGCGCCAGGTCATCCTGGCCGCGCAGCACGGCGGCGACGTGCGCCGTGTCTCCCGGGCGATACACGCCCCGGTCGGACCAGAGGGAGGCGCGGTAGGCCTTCTCGGAGCGGTAGGGCTCGCCCTGCACGTCCGAGTTGGCGATCTCCATCTTCAGCTCGCTGTACTTGAGGTACGTCAGCTCCTCGCCTTGACGGGCGATGAGCGCGAAGGGCTCGCTGTCGTCCGCGCCCGCCGCGGGCACCTTCAGCATGCACCCGTCGGCGCCCTTGGTGACGCAGCGGTCCACCGACTGGCCGCTCTTCTTCACGAGCGTGACTTCGACGCCGGACACCGGGTCGGTGCTCTCGATGCCGAGCGCCCAGACCCACACCTCGCCCCGGTCCGTGGAGCCGGGCGCGGGTCCGCCCCGCTTGGCCACGAGGCTCAAGTCCGTGAGGAGGATGCGCGACGCCGCCTGGAGGTCATCCTTCTTCACGGAGACCTCCACGAGTCCGCGCGTCGTGGACGGCACCAGGTTGGCCACGTCCACGTAGGTGGTGGTCAGGGTGTCCGCGGGGGACTGGAGGGCCAGCGTCTTCTTCACCACCACGTTGGACGTGCGCTCGTCGGCGACCTCGCGCTGGTCGTCGCTCATCCAGAAGACGAGGTTCTCCGGCGGCACGTTGCGGATGGTGAGTTCCACGCTGTCCAGGTTGAGGTGCTGCAGCGGCAGGTTGCGCCACGCGCTGCGCGGCAGGTAACGCCCCGCCGAGGAGAACGAGAGCTGCGGCTGCCGGGCCGGGACGGAGAGGTCCTCCACGAAGTCCGCCAGCAACGTGCCGTTGCCCAGGGACGTCGTCCCCGCGCCGATGCGCAGCGAGTACACGCCGCGCTTGAAGTCACCGAAGATGCGGAAGCCGCGCCGCGAGGGGGCGACGGACACCTTCACCGGCGGCGTCAGGTGGATGGCGGCCTCGGCCGTGGCATCGTCCAGGACACAGCCCCGGTTGCTCGAGTCCCAGTAGAACTCGTCGTAGTCCATGTTCTGCCGAGGGCTCGGCGGAGCGGACATCTCCACGTCGCGGCAGCTCACTTCCAGGTAGTGCCCGGAGGCCCCGCTCTGACGGGCGATGCCGGTGATGTCCAGCCGCTTGCCGCCGCGAAGCACGAAGGTGGACTCCGCCGCGGGCGCGCGCGCCTTCCCGTCCGTGGCCGAGGCGAGCCCCGCCTGGAGGACGAAGCGCACGGTGGCCCCGCCCTTGAGGCCCGGGTGGGCCAACTGCGCGGTGACGACGTCACGGCTGCCGGCCACGGTGCGCCACTTCACGTCGGTGATGGCCTGTCCTCCCACCTGGAAGGAGCCGCGCGAACGCAGGGCGGCCGGCTCCACCGGACCGGAGAACGCGAGGTCCAGCTCGACGCGGCCCTTGAGCAGGTCGAACTGCTTGGGCTCCATGCGGAGGAAGCGGAACGCGGGCGTCGTGAAGCGATGGGTCCACGCACCTTCGGAGGGCGGCTTCACCACGCCAGCGTCCGTCTCCAGCGACTCCACCGTCACGGTGTATTCGGTCTCGAAGGCGAAGCCGGTGCCCGTGGCGCTGAACGTGAGCGTGGACGGCCCGCTCCATTGCAGGTTGCCCGCGACTCGGGGCGCGATGTTGACGACGGTGCCCGGCTTCACCTCGCCATCCGGCGGGCGCAGCGAGCGGGCCAGCTCGATGACGACGCGCTGGGGAAGCACGCTCTCGGTGCCCGGCGCGCTGATGATGGGCGTCACCGACTCCGGCTTGACGGGCACCGGCGCCGGGGCGGCGGCGATTCCGGCGTCTGTCCCCGTCACCCGCGGAGCCTCGGTGGTCGCGGGCGGAGGTGAGGTCGCGGGTTCCTTCTCCTTCTGACAGCCCGCGAGCGAGGTGCCTACCAGCAGCACGGCGAAGAGCCAGCCCGCGCGTGTCGCGCGGTGCGGCGTGGTCAGGACTGAGGACTGCGAACCCATGGTTCCTCCGGAGGTACCAGCTGTTCTTCACGTGACGTGCCGACGGCGTGCACGTCTGGAATCGAGGGGGGGTGTGGTCGAACGCACACGGCCGGGACGCGGCCCCCACGCGTCCCCGAGCCCACATGGTGTACCCGGAGCCACACTCCCGGTGGCCTCCGCGCCCTCACCCGGCGGTCGATGGCGTCACGCTATAGGGGGGCCCCGCGCCCGGGTCAACGGCCCAGGCCCGAGCCCCGGAAGACGCTAAGGTGCCCCGCGCATGGTGCTGCCCGTCCGTTTCGTCCTGATGCGTCCGCGCAACGCGGAGAACCTGGGTGCCGCTGCTCGGGCGTTGAAGAACTGTGGCCTCTCGGATTGGGTGTGGGTGACGCCCGAAGTGGAGGATTTGACGCCCGCGCGCCGGCTGGCGGTCCATGCCGAGGATGTTTTGGACGGCGCCCGCCGCGCCGACACCCTGGAGGAAGCCATCGCCGACTGTGTCTGGGTGGTGGGGACCAGTTCGCGCAAGGTGGAGGGCAAGCGACGACTGCCGCCGCGCTCGGTGGGTGAGGAGCTGGTGACTCGCGCGACGCAGGGCACGGTGGCGCTCGTCTTCGGAGATGAGCGCAGCGGGCTCACCAACGCGGAGGTGGAGCGCTGTCACGACCTGTCGGCCGTGCCCACCGCTCCGGAGCAGCCTTCCATCAACCTGGCGCAGGCCGTGCTGCTGTATGCCTATGAAGTCCGCGTGGCCACGCTGGCGGAGCACGCGCCGCCACCGGGTCCGCTGCCCGTGGCGGCCACGGACACGGAGCTGGCGCAGGTGGAGTCGACGCTGGGGGGCGTGCTCAGCTCGGGCGGATTCCTCATCGACGAGCAGCCGGGGCGCACGGCCCTGAGAGACCTCTTCGCGCCCTTGCGTCGCTCACGGCTCACGCGCAAGGAGGCGCGGCTGTGGCTGGCCGCGCTGCACACGCTGCGCAAGCACCGGCCCTCGGGTTAGACGGAGCGGGTGGAGCGGCGTGGCCGCGACGTCGGTGGCGGACCTCGATGCCTGCGCGACAGGCGCACCGAGACCCACGCGAAGACGGCCGCGGCGATGACGAGGAGCGCGACCCAGTACCAGTAGCTGGGACCGCTGGACTCCTCGGGTGAGAGGGACACGTCCTGAGGCACCTGTGCCAGCGCCATGAACGGGACGAGCAACGCGAGCAATGGGGCCGGGGGGATGCGCATGGGTGTCCTCGTCTTGAGAACCTCTCCATCGCGCTCGGTGGACACAAGCGCTCGCGCCCGCCGTCCCACCGAGAGGAATCCCCAACGCTCGGGCCCCTGCTCCCTGTGCGGCTGAGTCCGCGATTCACTTCGCGGGCTTCGGCTTCGTGCCCGTCAGCCGGGAGAGGAGTTTCGGGTCGTCCGGGAGGAGCCCCGCAGCGGGCAGCCGGGTGACGAGTTCCCGCCACCGGGGATCGGCGGCGTACGTGCGCTGGAGCAGCGGGAGGGCTTCATCCACGCGGCCCACGCCGACGAGGGAGATGGCGTGCCAGAAGACCATCTCCATGTTTCCGGGAGCGAGCTTCTCCGCCGAGGAGTACGCGGCGAGGGCCGCGTCGGTGTCCTTGTGCTCGAGGGCGAGGTCTCCCTCGTTCATGAAGTTGTACGCGCGTTGGAGGGTGACGAGGCGACGGAGTTCCTTGAGGGGCTCCGGGTGGTCCTCGATGCGCAGGTCGAAGCGACGGTCCTGCCAGGGACGGCCGGTGGACTTCGCGGAGACGACGATGAGGGCGGCGGATTGCTTGCCCCGGATGTCGCCGCCCTGGGCCTCCGCGGCTTCGAGCGCGGTGAGCATGCGCTCGGCCAGGTCGCCCTTCGAGTCGCGGTACGCCTGGGACATCGCGGGCCAGACGGTGGCCTTGTCCATCATGTTGGCCTGGACGGAGAAGCCTTCGCCCACGACGTGCCCTGCGGCGGCGATGCAGCTCCTGCCGGTGTGCGCGGAGACGCGGCCCTGCGCGTCGACCATGGCGACCTGTCGCACGTTGCTGGCGGAGTCCGCGGCGAGCAGGCCGTTGAGGGCATCGGGAGCGCTGCGTCCGGCGCGCATGAGCTCCAGGCCCAGACGACCGTAGGACGGGTCCACGAAGGACTGGGTGGCGACAGCGCCGACGCCGGCCTCGGCCCAGGGCACGGTGGCGCCCACGGAGAACCAGTGGGACTGGACGGCGACCCCCAGGTCTCCCGTCACGGGGTCTCTCGCGACGATGGAGTAGGTGTGGACGGGACGGCGCGGGGTGATGGCTGGCTCGGCGGCGACGGCGGGAAGCGTGAGGAGGACGAGACAGGCGGCGAGGCGGGACATGGCGGCTCCTGCGGGCGAGGAGGCGCAGGGTGGGCGAGCGGGCGGGCGACCGCAAGGCCCGGCGCGGCACGCCCGGGGGACGGCCCTACCTTTCGGGAGGAGTCCTGAACCCGCGAGAGGAGCACGCATGGATCACATGCCCTACGAGTCGATGGTGGTGGGCGACGATGAACCGGGGCGCGGCGGTGGCCAGCCCCGGAAGGACGAGCGCGAGGAGGAGGCTCCAGGCCGCACGCCGCGGAAGGCCGAGGGCGACGAGCAAGGTGAAGAGCGGCGGAAGCCCGAGGATGAACCGGGCAAGACTCCGGGCATGTCCGATGGCGAGGACCCGGACACGATTCGACGTGAGTAGCGGGGTCACTCGCCGGAGCGATGGACCGCGTCTCGAATCGCTCCGCGCAGCGCCGACCCGGAGGTGATGAGCGCGGAGATGTGGCCCGCGTCCAGGATGCGCAGCTCGCTTCCGGCCCAGTGCGCGTGAAGCGCTCGCGCCTCTGACAACGGCACGAAGGCATCCCTCGCGCACGCCACGATGACGGCGGCGCTCGGCTTCGCGGGCGGCGGCAAGAGACACGCATTCGCCGCGTCCAGAATCGTCGCGAGTCGCAGCCGGGCCTCCGCTTCATCCGGCGAGCCTCCCAGCTTCTTGAAGTCGATGGAGCGCCCGTGCACGCCCTTCGTGAACACGGGCGCGGGTGACGCTCCCGCCGCGAGCGCCGCGACTCCCACGGGCTCCGGCATCGTCGCCGCCGCGAGCGCCGCCATGTAGCCACCCATGCTGTATCCCGCCACCGCGACGCGCTCGTAGCCCTCCCGCCGCGCATGCGCCACGAGCGCCCGCGCCTCCTCGATGCTCGCGATGTTCATGTTCAACTGCTCGCTCACCGTGCGGATGTGCGGCCCCTTCTGCCCCGTCGCCCTGCGCGTTCCGTAGAAGGGATTCTCCAGGAAGAACAAGTCCACGCCCTCGTCGACCAACGGCGCGAAGAGCCACGTCCTGAGCCGGAATCCCTCGTCCCGCGACGAGGCCAGCACCACGCACGCATTCCGCCCGCGACCTCGCGTGGAGGAGAACCACCGCACCTTGCCGCGACGAACCTCCGGAGGCAGCGCCGCCCAGGGCGACTCGAACGCGCCATCCCGGAAGCAACGCCGCCCCCGCGACTGCTCCGCCTCCCAGCTCATGGAGAGCGGGCCAGGCCGGGCGCAGAGCCGATCCGACAGACCCGGCCCCGTGAACGCCTGCTCGTCCCCCCAGCCGTCACAGAACAGCGAGTGACTCGCCAGCGAGGCGATGAACCCATCCAGCGGATGCATCCGGGTTTCATCCCGGACAGGCGGTGTTCCGGCACGCGAGGTCATGCCCCTGACTCTACGACGACCGCTCCCGGACGTCGGCGGTGAGATGCGCCACGTCGGGGAACTGGTGATGATATGACGCCGCCCTCGCGGCGGGTCGACGACACCCGGTGCTCCCGACCCGCCCTCGCGTCACCTGCCCCCTGGAAGCCCATGCCTCGCAAGTACGACAAGCCCAAGGCCCCTCAGCAACACCAGCGCTGGGAGGGCAAGGAGAAGCCGGACTGGCTGTCGCGCGCGCTCGCCCGAGCAGGCGTGTTCCCCCAGAAGGAGGCCGACGACGCCATCCGCGCCGGCCGCGTCACCATCAACGCGCGCGTCGCGCTCATGCCCCTCGCCCCCGTGCCCCCCGGCTCCGTCGTGCGCGTGGATGGCAAGGTCGTCCCGCTGTCGGCCCCCGCCACGCGCGTGCTCGCCTTCCACAAGCCCGCGGGCGTGCTGTCCTCCACCGTGTCCCAGCACCGCACCGGCACCGTCTTCGAGGTGCTCCTGCGCCAGTTGCCCCCGGACCTGGCCGGCTACACGTGGCACGCCGTGGGCCGCCTCGACGTGGACTCCACGGGCCTCTTGCTCTTCAGCAATGACGACAAGTTCGTCGCCCACGCCACCTCCCCTGACACGCAACTGCCCAAGCGCTACGTGGCCACCGTCTTCAGCACCCCCGACGAAGAGCGCGTGGAGCCCCTCCGCCAGGGGATGACGCTCGACGACGGCCCCGCCCGCCCCGCCACCGTGCGCATCCGCGACGAGCACACCGTGGAGGTCACCCTCACCGAGGGCCGACACCACCAGGTGAAGCGGATGCTCGGCGCCGTGGGGCTCCCCGTGCGCGCCCTCCACCGCGAGGCCGTGGGTGGCATCGAGCTCAACGACATCCCCGAGGGGACCTACCGCCTCCTCACCGAGGAGGAAGTGCGCGACGGCCTGCTCTACTCGGGGCGCACCCCACCGAGCGAGTGACCTCGCGGCGCGCTCGCTCGCGCCACCCACATCCGCGACGGCGGCTGACACACCGTCCGCGACAGCAGGTTCTCTCGCGGTGAGGCCTCGCTCCGGGCAGAATCCCGGCGCATGAACGCTCTCATCCGGCAGTGGTCCTGCGCTGTCCTGCTGCTTCTCTGCGTCGCGTGTGGCGGAGGAGACGACGACACCGGGGACGACGCGGGAACAGGCGCTCCCGATGGCTCCGTGCTCCCCGACGGAGGCACGCGCGAGGACAGCGGCTCCCAGCCGGGCCCCGACGGAGGTACCCAGGCGAACCCCGACGGCGGGGCGACCAGCGCCGACGCCACCGTCCCTGGAGCCATCACCCTCCCCTTCCCGACGCTGCACCACCTGACGGTGGAGTGGGCCTTCTCCGGTGACCCCAACGCGAACGGCGTCGTCTCCGTCCGTTACCGCCCCGTCGGAACGGGCACCTGGCTGCAGGCCCTGCCGCTGCGCCGCATCCCGGCCGGAGACAACGAGGGCTTCAGCTGGGGCGCGCGCCACTCCGGCAGCGTGTTCGGCCTCCAGCCAGGGACGCGCTACGAGTTGGAGCTCACCCTCACGGACCCGGACGGAGGCTCCACCACGCGGACGGAGACGGCGACCACGCGCGCGGTGCCAGCCCCCATGGCGAGTGCTCCCGTCAAGGCGGTGACCCCCGCCACCTTCGCCACCGTCGCCTCCGGCGCGCAGCCGGGCGACATCCTCGAGCTGGGCGCGGGGACGTACAGCGCGTTCGACTGGTCTCGCAGCGGAACCGAGGGCAAGCCCATCGTCCTGCGCGGCACCACCGGCACCATCGTCACCGGCCCCATCAACCTGTTCAACCAGAGCTACGTGCACTTCGACCGGCTCACCATCAACGGCCGCGTCCGATTCAACGGCTCGAAGCACTTCGTGCTCACCCGCTCCACCGTCAACGCCACCACCGCGAACGGAGGCGACGCCGTCGTCACCTTCCTGCGCGCGGAGAACGCCTATATCGCCGACAACGTCGTGACAGGTGTCACGCAATGGGCGGAGGCCTCGCTCGGCGTCAACGGCAACAACCAGGGTGAGGGCATCTGCGTCACGGGCCCGGGCCACGTGATTCTCAACAACCGCGTCACCGGGTTCCGCGACGGCATCTCCTTGATGGAGGACGACGCCGCGGTGGACCAGTACAGCATCGACATCCTCAACAACGACCTCATCGGCAACGCGGACGATGGAGTCGAGGCGGACTTCTGCTTCCACAACTGCCGAATCGTCGGCAACCGCCTCACCAACAACTTCATCGCCCTGTCGTCGCAGCCGAGCCTCGGCGGCCCCACGTACTTCGTCCGCAACGCCGCCTACAACACGGTGCACATCGCCTTCAAACTGTACCGGGGCAGCTCGGGCGACGTGCTGCTGCACAACACCGTGGTGAAGCATGGCGACGGGCTCGGCATCACCGCGGGCAGGCCCGTGGCGAACCTGTACTCGCGCAACAACCTGTTCATCGGCGGACCGGGCGGGTCCTTCAACGGCTACAACAGCGGCAACGCCAACGGGCGGGTGCTCCACATCCCCGACCTGGTCACCGCGAGCGCCAACCTGGACCACGACGGCTTCGGCACCACGTCCGGCAACTTCACCGCCACCTGGGGTGGCAGCGCCCTGACGGGACTGAGCGCCCTGCGTGCCAGCACCACCGAAAAGAACGCCGTGCAGGTGGACCTCGGAGTCTTCGCCGCGTCCGTCGCCTACCCCGCCGCGCCCATGACGCTGTATGCCGCGCCCGACCTGCGCCCGCGCACGGGCTCGGCCGTGGAGAACGCGGGAGCGCCCCTCGCCAACATCAACGACGGCTTCAGCGGCGCGGCGCCGGACCTGGGGGCCTACGAAGTCGGAGCGCCCCTGCCCGTCTACGGCCCGCGCTCCTGACCTCACGCGAGACTTGCGCTCGCGCGGGGACGGCTCAGACTCGGGCCTCCCTCCCACTCCAGGGAGGCCCGCAGTCCGAAGCCGAGGCGCTTCCATGACCCGGTATCGACCCGCTCCGCGCTGGCTCGTCCTCCTGCTGGCGCTGCTCACCATTCCTTCGGCCCGAGCCGAGCAGGAGCCCGCCGCCGCGACGCTCCTCGGCGAACTGCGGAGCGTGACGGACTACGACGCGAAGGCGCCGCTCGACGTGAAGACGGTCCGCGCGCAGCGGCGCGGCGACATCACGGTGACGGAGCTGACGTACGCCAGCCCGAAGGGCGGACGCGTCCCCGCCTACCTCGTCACGCCCCCGGGCCCCGGGCCATTCGCCGGCCTCACCTTCCTGCACTGGGGACAAGGCTCGAAGAACGAGTTCCTCGACGAGGCCCTCTCCCTGGCCCGCTCGGGCGTGGTGTCGCTGCTGGTCGATGCCCCCCATGTCCGCCCGGCCCCCTGGCGTGGTTCGCTCAAGGGCGCGGCCATCTACGACTCGTCCCTTCAAATGCTGGTGGACATGCGGCGCGCGGTGGACCTGCTCGCCTCGCGGCCGGAGGTCGACGCTCGGCGACTGGGCTTCGTGGGCCACAGCATGGGCGCGATGGTGGGCGGCGCCCTCGCGGGCGTGGAGCCCCGTCTGCGCGCCTTCGTCCTGATGAATGGCGTGGGCGACTACTCCAAGAGCATCCGCGAGATGGAGTTGGACAACGAGAAGCAGCTCGCCAACGCGATGTCCAAGGAGGACTTCGCGAAGCTCGTGCGGAAGATGGCGGTGCTCGACGGCGTGGTGGGGGTGGGCCATGCGGCGCCCCGGGCACTCTTCTTCCAGAATGGCCGCTCGGACGCCTGGGTCACCGCCGCGCAGGTCAACACGTTCATCGACGCGGCCACGATGCCCAAGCTCGCCAAGGTCTACGAAGGAGGCCATGAGCTGGGCGACGCCGCGCGCAGGGACCGGGCCCAATGGCTGCGCACGCACCTGGGCTTCGGCGAGGTACCCGCCTTCGGCCCGCCGATGATTGCCCTCCCCACGCCTCCGGAGCTCCACGGCCTCCCGCTACCCGAGTGGACCAAGGCCCGGCCCGTCCTCACCATCCCCGGCATGGAGGAGGTGCAGGTCCGCCGGGCGCTCACGTACACGCGCGCGGGCGGCCGCGACTACAAGCTGGACCTCTACATCCCGGAGGCGGTGTCCCAGGGACGCGTGCCCCTCATCGTGCTGGTCCATGGGCTGCTGCACCCGGACCTGACCCCGCTCGTGAGAGACCTGCCCGCCTTCGCCGGTCAGGCCCGCTGGCTGGCCACACAGGGCTTCGCGGTGGCGCTGGTGGAGCTGGGCTCCCCGTCCACGGGCATCGAGAAGTCACAGTGGCTCACACGCGTCGCCGACCTCCAGAAACGCGTGGACGCGGCGCTGGCCTTCGTGCGCAAGCAGGCGGCGACGGAGCCGCTCGACGCGGACCGCGTCTGCCTCATGGCCATGTCCGCCGGAGGGCTCTGGGGGCTGTCTCCCGCGTTGAGCAAGGCGCCTCCCGCCTGGTTGCGCTGCGCGGTGGCGTGGTACCCCCTGCTCGGAGGCCCGGACGTGCCCCGGGGCCTCGGGCCCATGGACGGCCTGAAGGCAGCGAATGCCCGGAAGGTGCCGCCGCTGCTCGTGCTGCGCGCAGGCCTGGACACGCCTCCGCTCAACGCCGCCCTCGACGACTTCGTGAAGGAGGCCCGGAGCCGAGGGGCCCCCCTCACGCTGATGGAGCTTCCGGAGGGTCACCACGGCTTCGAGTTGACGGACGACGTGGAGGACTCGCGCGAGGCGATGCGCAAGACGGCCCTCTTCTTCGAGGAACATCTCCTTCCGTGACTTCAAAGGTCGCGTGGCCTCGCGTACCTTCGCCCCATGGTGGACTTTGACCTGGTGGTGATTGGCTCCGGCCCGGCCGGCGAGTGGGGCGCGGTGCAGGCCGCGATGGCGGGCAAGCGCGTCGCGGTGGTGGAACGGGAGTCGGTGCTGGGCGGCACGGCGGCGAACACCGGCACGCTGCCCTCGAAGACGCTCCGCGAGACGGCGCTGCACCTGTCCGGCCTCAAGGCCCGAGGCCTCTACAGCGTGGAGACCACGCTGCGCCACGAGGCCACCGTCTCCGACTTCCTCTACCGCGAGCGCCGCGTGAAGGGCATGGAGCGCGAGCGCATTGGCCACAACCTCCAGAAGCATGGCGTCCAGGTGTTGCAAGGCGTCGGCTCGTTCGTGGACGCGCACACCGTGCGGGTGTGCCGCAAGGGCGCGGAGGACCTCCTGCTCACCGGCTCCGTCATCCTCGTCGCCACCGGCTCCTCCCCGTACCGGCCTCCGCTGTATCCCTTCGGCGACATCCGCGTGCACGACTCGGACGAGGTGCTGGAGATTGGACGGCTCCCCAGCTCGCTCGTCGTCGTGGGCGGCGGCGTCATCGGCTGCGAGTACGCGTGCATGTTCGCCGCGCTGGGCATCCCCGTGACGCTGGTGGAGGTGAAGCCCGAGGTGCTTCCCTTCCTCGACGACGAAATCTCCGCGCTGCTCGCCCAGCGCATGGAGGCGCTCGGCATCCGCCTGCGCTTCGGCCAGACGGTGGAGAAGGTGGACGTGCCCGCCGCGTGCGAGGTGCCCATCCGCCTGACGCTCTCCTCCGGGGAGGAGGTGGACACCGACCAGGTGCTGGTGGCCTCCGGTCGCTCGGCGAACACCTCGGGCCTGGGGCTACAGGACATCGGCGTGAAGCTGGGCGCTCGCGGACAGGTGGAGGTGGGCCCCAGCTTCCAGACGGCGGTGCCCCACATCTACGCGGTGGGCGACGTCATCGGCTTTCCCGCCCTGGCCTCCACCTCCATGGACCAGGCGCGCATCGCCGTGGAGCACGCCTTCACGTTGGAAGGCCCGCAGGCCCTGGCCACGGTGCTGCCCTACGGCATCTACACCATCCCCGAAGTCTCGATGGCCGGGGAGACGGAAGAGGGCCTGCGCGCGAAGCGGGTGCCCTACGTGGCCGGCCGCGCCGCCTTCGCCACCAACCCGCGCGGGCAGATCATCGGAGAGATGTACGGCCTGCTGAAGCTGCTCTTCCACCGCGAGAGCCTGAAGCTCCTGGGCGTGCACGTCATCGGAGAACAGGCCTCGGAGCTGGTGCACGTGGGGCTGGTGGCGATGCTCACCGGCTCCACCGCGCGGCTGTTCATCGAGACCTGCTTCAACTACCCGACGCTGTCGGAGGCCTACAAGGCGGCCACGTTCGACGCGCTGGACCACCTCAAGCACGGCACCGTCTGAGGCTCAGCGGCGGCGGGGAGGATTCACGCTCCCCACGCTCTTCAGACTGCCCACGGTGAGCCCCGAGGGGCTCGGCGCCGTCTCGTGGACCTCGTCCGCGGAGGACCGGGCCAGCGCGCGCGGCGCGGCCCCGCTGTCCACGACTGTCCCGGCGGCACCGCGAAGCAGCTCCCGGGCGCGCTGCCAGCGGACCTTCTCCTCCGCCATCAACCGCGTCAGCTCCTCGCGGGCGGAGCCCTCCGGAAGCTCGGCCGCGGCGGCGGCGACCTTGTCCAGGAAGGGCAGCAGGTAGCCGAAGTCCTTGTCGAAAGCGCTGGGGTTCGTCGCCACGTCCGTCCTCCTCTGGAGCCGCGCCACCCTAGCCCATTCCCAGCGCCAGGGGCCGTTTCAGCCGTGGTACACGCGCGAGGCGACAATCCGGCCCCCGCGCACCTCCAGCACCTCCGCCACCGGCATGGGCGCCTCGCCGGGCGCATGGCGCAGGTACTCCATGAAGACGCGCTCCCCGTCCGCCGTCAGCGCCGTCTCCTCGTAGCGCAGGCCAGGCAGCCGGGCGATGGCCTCCCTCCACCACTTCCCCAGGGCCGAGCGCCCCACCAGCTGCCCCCCGGTCTCCGGATGCAGCACCCGAATCTTGGGGGACGTGTGGGTGCAGTCCTCGGCGTACAGCGCCACCAGCGCCTCCACGTCGTGGGCGTTGAAGGCGTGCAGCCAGGCTCTGGCCACGGAGAAGTTTTCGCTCGCACTCATGGTTTAGGTACCCTCGGAAGAATTCAGATCGGCCCCTCCGCGCAGCGGGGAGACCGGTCGCCCTGTATATAAGGTGGGCCGAATCTGTAGACAAAGGTGGGAGTATAGGACCCCACCGTCATGCGGATTTGGCTGGAAACCAAGTCCCGTGGGAAGTAAGGGCCCCGCCTGCTCTGTTCCCTCAGGCACTTTCAAGAGAAGAAGGACCGGATCGTGGCCGCCAACGCACCCATCGACAAGATTCGTAACATTGGTATCTCTGCCCACATCGACTCGGGCAAGACGACGCTCTCCGAGCGCATCCTGTTCTATACGGGCAAGATCCATGAGATCCACGAGGTCCGCGGCAAGGACGGCGTGGGCGCGGTCATGGACTCGATGGATCTGGAGCGTGAGAAGGGCATCACCATCCAGTCCGCCGCGACGTACGCGATGTGGGGTGAGTTCAACATCAACCTCATCGACACGCCGGGACACGTGGACTTCACCATCGAGGTGGAGCGCTCCCTGCGCGTTCTCGACGGCGCCATCCTCGTCCTCTGTTCGGTGTCGGGCGTGCAGTCCCAGTCCATCACCGTGGACCGGCAGATGAAGCGCTATCGCGTTCCGCGCATCGCGTTCGTCAACAAGATGGACCGCGCCGGCGCGAACTATGACCGCGTGGCCGCGCAGCTGAAGGAGAAGCTGAACCACCACCCGGTGAAGCTCCAGTACCCCATCGGCGCCGAGGACCGCTTCAAGGGCCTCATCGACCTCATCCAGATGAGGGCGTTCTACTTCGACGGTGAGAACGGTGAGATCGTCCGCGAGGAGGAGATCCCCGCGGACATGCTGGACGAGGCCAAGGTCCGTCGCCAGCAGATGATCGAAGGCGTGGCCGAGGTCGACGACCAGCTCGGTGAGCTGTTCCTGTCCGACGCCGCCATCCCGAACGACATGATCACCGCCGCCGTCCGCCGGGCCACCATCGCCCTGAAGATGACGCCGGTCATGTGCGGCTCCGCCTACAAGAACAAGGGCGTGCAGCTGCTCCTGAACGCGGTCTGCGGTTTCCTCCCGAACCCCAAGGAGGCGACCAACGAGGCGCTGGACCAGAAGAACAACGAGGCGAAGGTCATCCTCGAGTCCGACCCGGAGAAGCCCTTCGTCGGTCTGGCGTTCAAGCTGGAAGACGGCCGCTACGGGCAGCTGACGTACATGCGCATCTACCAGGGCCGCGTCACCAAGGGTGACTTCATCTTCAACCAGGTGAACCAGAAGAAGGTCAAGGTTCCGCGCATCGTCCGGATGAACTCCAACAAGATGGACGACATCAACGACGCGACGGCCGGCGACATCGTCGCGCTGTTCGGCGTCGAGTGCGCCTCCGGCGACACGTTCACCGATGGAACGGTGAACTACACGATGACGTCCATGCACGTCCCGGACGCGGTGATTTCGCTCGCCGTGGCGCCCAAGGACCGCTCCGCCCTGGCCAACTTCTCCAAGGCGCTCAACCGCTTCACCAAGGAAGACCCCACCTTCCGCGTGCACCGCGATGAAGAGTCCGGGCAGACCATCATCCGCGGCATGGGTGAGCTGCACCTGGAGATCTACATCGAGCGCATGAAGCGCGAGTACCAGTGCGAGGTCCAGGCCGGTAAGCCGCAGGTGGCGTACCGCGAGACCATCAGCCAGAAGGGCGAGTTCTTCTACACGCACAAGAAGCAGACGGGCGGCTCCGGTCAGTTCGCGCGCGTGTGCGGCTACATCGAGCCCCTGCCCTCGGACGCGGTGCAGCAGTACGAGTTCGTCGATGACATCGTCGGTGGCTCGATTCCCCGCGAGTTCATCCCCGCGTGCGAGAAGGGCTTCAACGAGGCCATCAAGAAGGGCAGCCTCATCGGCTTCCCCGTCGTCGGGTTGCGCGTGGTCATCAACGACGGCGCGTTCCACGCGGTCGACTCGTCCGAAATGGCGTTCAAGACGGCCGCCATCATGGGCTTCCGCGAGGGCTACGCCGCCGCCAAGCCCATCATCCTCGAGCCGATGATGAAGGTGGAGGTCACGGCGCCCGAGGACTTCCAGGGCTCCGTCGTCGGTCAGCTCAACCAGCGCCGTGGCACCATCCTCTCCACGGAGACGGCCGAGGGCCAGGTGACCGCGGTGGCCGAGGTTCCGCTGAACGCGATGTTCGGCTACTCCACGGACCTTCGCTCCGCGACGCAGGGCAAGGGCGAGTTCACCATGGAGTTCGCCAAGTACACGCCGGTGCCGCGCAACGAGGCCGAGGCCCTGATGGCGCAGTACAAGGAGAAGCTCGCGGCCGAGCAGGCGGCGCGCAAGTAGTCCGCGCCACCGCGACGTCGAGGTTGTAAGGAAGGCGCTCCTCATCAGTGAGGGGCGCCTTTCGCCTTTTCAGGAGTCAGAACACCGTGACGCTGCTTCGTGCCGCCAACGTCCAGCTCAGCTTCGGCAGTCGCACCGTCTTCCAGGGCCTCACCGTCACCATCGAAGAGGGTGAGCGCGTGGGCCTGGTGGGCGTGAATGGCTCCGGCAAGACGTCGCTGATGAAGATCCTCGCGGGCGCGGCGAAGCCCGACACGGGCGAGCTGCAGCTGCGCCGGGGCGCCCGCGTCACCTACCTGCCCCAGGAGCCGGAGTTCGCCGAGGGCGCCACGGTGGCCTCGGAGCTGTCCGTGGCCCAGGGCCCCCTGCGCGAGGCGATGGCCGCCCAGGCGGAGCTCGCGCTGAAGCTGGAGGCCTCTCCCCCGGAGGCCCACGAGAAGCTGATGGAGCAGCTCGCCGTGGTGTCGGACCGCATCGAACAGCTGGGCGGCTGGGACACCGAGCACCACGCCAAGACGCTGCTCGACAGGCTGGGCGTGAAGGACTGGGACCGCCCGGTGGCGCAGCTGTCGGGAGGCCTGCGCAAGCGCGTGGCCATTGCCCGCGCGCTCCTCACGCGGCCGGACATGCTGCTGTTGGACGAGCCCACCAACCACCTGGACGCGGACACGGTGGACTGGCTGGAGGAGGAGCTGGACAAGCTGCCCGGCTCGCTCCTGCTCGTCACGCACGACCGGTACTTCCTGGACGGGCTGGTGGACCGCATCGTCGAAATCCAGCCGGGCGGCGGCGTCACGTCCTATCCGGGCAACTACCAGGCGTACCTGGAGCAGAAGCTGGTGGCGCAGGAGAACGCCGAGGTCTCGCAGCACAAGCGCGAGCGGTGGATTGCCCAGGAAGTCGCCTGGCTGCGCCGGGGCCCCGAGGCGCGGCGCACCAAGAGCAAGTCGCGCATCGACCGGGCACAGAAGCTGATGGCGGAGAAGGGCTTCCAGCGCCCCAAGGTCGCCGACCTGCGTGTGATTGCCGCGCCCCGGCTGGGCCACACCGTCATCGAGTCGGAGGGGCTCCAGAAGTCCTTCGGTGAGCGCAAGGTGCTGCAGGGCGTGGACTTCCGGCTCCAGCGCGGCGAGCGCGTGGGCCTCGTCGGCCCCAACGGCGTGGGCAAGACGACCTTCCTGCGCGTCATCCTGGGAGAGCTGCCTCCGGACGGCGGCAAGCTCGTCATCGGGAAGAACACCAAGGTCGCGTACTACGACCAGAACCGGGCGCAGTTGGACCCGGAGATGACGGTGTACGACGCGGCCTCGCAGGGCGAGGACTGGGTGGACCTGGGCGACCAGAAGGTCGCGCTGCGCGACTACCTGGACGACCTGCTCTTCCCCGTGCCCATGCAGCGGATGAAGGTGAAGGCCCTGTCGGGCGGTGAGCGCAACCGGCTGCTCCTGGCGCGCCTGTTCCTGGAAGGCGCCAACGTGCTGGTGCTGGACGAGCCCACCAACGATTTGGACATCGTCACGCTCAACGTGCTGGAGCGGCTGCTGCTGGACTTCGGTGGCAGCACGCTGCTCGTCACGCACGACCGGTACTTCCTGGACAAGGTTGCCACCAGCATCGTGACGTTCGACGGCAACGGCCGCGTCACGCGCTACGAGGGCAACTACGCGATGTACCGGCGGCTGAAGGAGCAGTCGGATGCCATGGCCGCGAAGGGCGCGCCGAAGAAGGACGAGCCCGCCCCCGTCGCCCCCCCTCCCGCGGCGAAGCCGGAGGCGCGCAAGGCGGTCAAGCTCTCCTACAAGGACCAGCGCGAGCTGGACGGTATGGAAGCCACCATCGAAGTGGCCGAGAAGCGCAAGGCGGAGCTGGAGGTCCAGCTCGCCGACCCGACCATCTACAGCAAGAGTGGCAAGGTGGCGGAGGTGCAGAAGGAGCTCGACGGCGCCATCGCCGACATCGACCGCCTCTACGCGCGCTGGCAGGTCCTCCAGGACCTCGCGGCCGGCTCGGCCTAGTCCCTCCATTCCATGCGCGGCCGGAATTGCCGGCACGCGAAGTTTGCCATTCAATCCAGGGGCTCTCGCGGAGCCATCCCTTCCCTCCAGGGAGTCCCCTGACATGTCTTTCATTTCGTCCCGCCCGGTGCGCCGGGTGCTGTCACCGCTGTGTCTGTTGCTGGCGTGGGGCTGTCATTCGGAGGAGGCGAGCCTGGAATCCGCGCCGCCCGCCCTGGCCACATCCCGCGCCGCCGTGGAGGAGGCACCGCCGGAGAGCCTTCCCGCGGACTTCCTCCAGGACATCCAGCTGGCGCTGCCCGAAGGACAGTCCGTCCTGGTGCACCATCCGGAGTACCTGTCGTCGAGCTTCGACCCCAACGTGCGCGTCGTCGCGGAGTCGGATGTCTGGGTGACCTTCGTGTCGGAGGCCGCGACGTTCCTGAACGCCTTCGGCTACTTCACCTATCCGGAGAGCAGCCCGCCCACCACGACGGTGGGCCTGCAGAAGCACCTCGTCTTCGGCAACGCCTCCGCCTGGGGCTCCGGGGGCACGCTGTCACCGGGTGACCGCATGCGCCTGGGACGCTTTCCCGCGGGCACCCGGATTGGCTTCTTCCTCGTCTCCAACGGCTGGGATTGGGGCCAGGTCGACTACGGCCGGACGACCTACTACTCGGTGGATGCGCTGAACCCGGAGCCCCTCCCGTCGCAGCGCCGGCACCTCGTCTCGCTCTACCACCCGGGCGCGCAGCGGCGCGTGCTGGCCTTCGAGGACTTCGACCGCGCCCACGAGCAGGCCAACAACAACTTCTCCGACCTCATCGTGTCCGTCACCAGCAACCCCGCGACGGGCACGGACCCTTCGGGCCCGAGCATCCCCGACAAGCCCTGCCCCGAGTCCCCCACCGCCGCGCCCGCCTCGTGCCGACTGCTGCACCAGTACTGCCCCGCCCTGCCCAGTGGCGTGTACGCGCTGAACCCCTGTGACACCGGCGCCACGCAGCACTACTGCGACATGAGTTCGGAGGGAGGCGGGTGGACCGTCGCCGGCTGGCAGGCGGCCTCGGCCAGGACGAGCCTGGGGCTCACCTCGCGCGGCACGGTGGGAAGCGAGGACTGGTCTCGCGGACTCGCGTGCGTTCCCTTCACCGAGATTCGCGTCTTCAACCGCACCTTTGGCGAGGGCTTCGTCCAGGCCTACCCGGCCCAGACGTGGAACCACACCGCGGTCAACATGGCCATCGGCACACCGGGCATCGCCTTCAAGCAGGGCACCTACGGCCCGGCCAGCTCGGAAATCATGATGGGCTGCGTGGGCTTCAGCTGGCGAGGCGGCGTCTACCTCGAGATTGCCTGCGACAATGACCACGAGGGCCGGGCAAGAGGGCACCTGGCGGACTACGCGGGCGAGTACTGCGCGGGAGGGCGGCTCGACTCCACCTGGGCCTGGAGCGACGGCACCACCTGCCGCTACCGGAGCACGCCCTACACCTGGGGCTTCGCCATTCGCTGACAGGCGCGGGGCCCACGCAGACCTCGCGCGTGGGCCCGTCCCTCCACTCAGTCGTACTTGAGCGCGATGATGGGGTCCACGCGCGAGGCCCTCAGGGCCGGCAGCCCCGTGGCGACGAGTCCCACGGCGAGCAGCACCAGCGGCGCGGTGACGAAGGCCCACGGGTCCAGCGCGCTGACACCGTGCACCATCCCCGAGACCACCCGCGTCAGGCCCAGCGCGCCCACGAAGCCCAGCGCCACGCCCGCGCCCACCGAGCCCAGTCCCTGGAGGAACACCAGCCGCACCACCTCGCCGCGCGTGGCCCCCAGCGCCAGCCTCACGCCCATCTCCCGCGTGCGCTGACTCACCAGATAGGACAGCACCCCGTAGATGCCCACCGCGGCCAGCCCGAGCGCCAGCGCCGCCATCAATCCCAGCAGCACCATGTTGAAGCGCTCGGAGCCCAGCGTGCGCGTCACGTGGTCTCCCAGCTTCAGCGACTCCGTCACCGGCTGCCGCGCGTCCACCGCCCACAGCTCGCGTTGCACGGACGCCACCAGCGCCGCGTGCCCCCCGGAGGCTCGCACCAGGAGGTTCTGCGGCAGCATGCGCACCAGCATCCCGTTGAGCGTCGGGGCCACCTGCCCCGAGGCCACGTACAACACCGCGGGCGATTCCCGGTCCAACCCGTTCTCGCGCACGTCGCGAACCACGCCCACGATGACGCGCGGCACGGTGTCCTGCAGCGACGGCACCGTGTAGGCCACACGCAAGCTCTTGCCGATGACGTCCTCGCCCGGCCAGTACTTGCGCGCGGCCGTCTCGTTGATGACCACGACGTGCGGAGCCCCCGCCACGTCCGTGTCCGAAAGCAACCGGCCTCGCACCAGCTCCAGCCCCAGGGCACCGAAGTACCCCGGCGACACGGGCCGATACTGGCCAAACCCCACGCCAGGGCCGTCCAGGCGGCCCTCGAACTTGCCGTCGATGGCGAAGCCCATGCTGGGCCCCAGCTCCATCGGCAGGGCGGGCGTGAAGCCGACCGCCGTCACGCCCGGCAGCGCCCGCACCCGCTCCTCCACCTGTCGGTGGAAGCGCTCCAGGGCCTCCCGCTCGCCATAGCGCCCCTCCGGAAGCGACAGGCGAAGCACGTGCACGTCGCTCGCATCGAAGCCGGGGCGGACGACCTGGAGCGCGCCAAAGCCCCGGATGAGCAGCGCGGCCCCCGTGAGCAACACCACCGCGAGCGCCACCTGCCCCACCACCAGCAGCTTGCGCGTCCTGCCGCCCCCAGGCCCCGACGTCGCCCGCTGCGCCCCTTGCCTCAGCGCGTCCTGGAGGTCCGGCCGCGACGCCTGCCACGCGGGCAACAGCCCGAAGAGCACTCCCGTCAGCAGCGACACGCCCACGGAGAACGCAAGCACCACGCCATTCAAGCCCACCGCCGCGCCCGGCACGGACAGCTCCGGGGGCGCCAGGGCCAGGAGCGCGGGCAGCACCGCCGAGGCCAGCACCACGCCCAGTCCACCGCCGACCACGGACAACAACAGGCTCTCCGTCATGAGCTGCCCCACCAGCCGCCGGGCCGGAGCCCCCAGCGCCGCGCGCACCACCAGCTCCCGCTGTCGCGCCGCCGCCCTCGCCAGTTGGAGGTTGGCCAGGTTGACACACGCGATGAGCAGCACCAGTCCCACCGCGCCCAGCAGCACCCAGAGCGCCAGCCGCAGGTCTCCCGCCAGGAACGTCCGCAGGTCCTCCGCGACGAACATCTCCCGCCCACGCAGCAGGTGCGGCGTGTCCGCGCGCAGCCGCTCGGACAGCGTCTTCAGGGCCGCGCTGACGCCCTCCGGCGACAGCCCCGCGCGCACCCTGCCAACGACGTGGAGGAAGTTGGAGTCATCGGTGTTCGTCAGGTCCAGTTGGAGCGGTGTCCACAGCTGCGCCTGCCGAGGATGCTGGAAGGACTCCGCCGCCACGCCCACCACCGTGTAGGGCTGGTCGTTGAGCGTGAACGAGCGGCCGATGATGTCGGGAGCGCCTCCGAAGCGCCGCTGCCACAACCCATGGCTGAGCACCACCACCAGAGGCCCGCCCACCACGTCCTCTTCCGGCAGGAAGCCGCGCCCCAGCGCGGGCCGCACGCCAAACGTCTCGAAGAAGTTCCCCGTCACCCGCATGCCGGACAGGCGCTCCGGGAGCCCATCCCCCATGACGTTGAAGCCCGTGGGCAGCAGCTCCGACGCGGCGACCTGGGAGAAGGGCGAGCCCTCCGTCGACAGCCAGACGTATTGCGCGATGGCCTGCGAGGTCGCCCGCCCGTCCTCATCCCGGCGAAACACCTGCACGAGTTGCTCGGGCTCCGGGTACGGCAGCGGCCGCAGCAACACTCCGTGAACCACGCTGAAGATGGCCGTGTTCGCACCAATGGCCAGGGCGAGCGTGAGAATGGAGACAACGGTGAAGCCCCGGCTCTTGAGCAACAGCCGGACGGCGTAGCGGAGATCCTCGAGGAGGATGGCCACGAAAAGGCTCCTGGTGGGGGACATGGACCCTACGCGGCGCCCCCGTCAGCCATTGCACCGGGTGTCTGTTTTCCCACGCGTGGGACAAGGCAATGACTTCACGGCAAGCCCGGGAGAATCCGGATGAGACTTCCGTCAAGCCGTTCCATGGGGCGACGCCTCGATACTTTCCGGAGAGGGGTGACTTGGAGGTCCACTTGCGCGCCCCCCTCCGCCATGCGAGTGCTTCGCGTTTGGGGTCCTCTGTTCGAGTGAGCTGCCATTTCAATGACTGCTGAAGGAGTCGTCGTGTCGTTCCGGCCCGCGGTTGCGTTGCTGTCGGCGCTGTTCTCTGTCGTCCTGGCCCTGCCCTCCTCCGCGCAGTCGGCCGCTCTGCCCACCTTCAACCTGCAACGGTTGGAGCTGGACCCCGCCGGCCTCGGCTCGCTCGTCGTCAGCACCGGCCGCACGCTGCCCGCGGGCATGGTGCGAGTGGCCGTACAAGGGCACTACGAGCAGCTCCCCTTCCACTTCCAGACGCGCTGGGAGCCGGGCGGCGGCATGGGCCTGGTGGAGAACAAGTTCACCATGGACGTGACGGCCGCCATCGGCGTGCTGGACTGGCTCCAGGTGGACGCGGAGGTGCCCTTCATCGTCACCCAGGGCGGCACCACCTTCATGGACGTGAACCCGCCGGAAGGTCAGGGCCTGGGCTCACCGTGGCTGGGGGCTCGCGCCGCGCTGGTGCGTCCGGCCTTCGGCTTCCAGCTCGCCGTGGACCTCTCCGCCGCCCTGCCGGTGGGAAGCAAGGAACTGCTGGCGCGCGACACCTACGCGGTGCACCCCAGCCTCCAGCTCGGCTTCCTCGCGGAGACGTGGCAGCTGGGCGCCGAGGTCGGCGTCTTCCTGCGCGAGAAGAAGAACCTGATGGCGCTGTCCGCCGAGTCCGCGGACGTCATCGGCAACGAGCTGCGGCTGGCCGGCACGGTGACGTCGCGCGCCGGAGAGCTGACACGCGGCGAGGTGAGCCTGCTGCTCGGCGTGCCGCTCCAGGGAGGCCGCACGGGCGCGGAGCTGATGGTGGCCATCCGCCGCCACACCACGTCCTGGATGGACCTCTACGTCATGGGCGGCCCGGGTGTCGGCGCGGGCCTGGACACGCCCACGTTCCGCTTCCTGGCCGGGGCCTCGTTCTCCACCAGCCGGGTGGACTGACGGACAAGCCGTGAGGGCGCCTCGCGCTCCCCTTCTGGGGATTCGATGCGAGGCGCCGCTGCCTGCCTACTTGGGCATCACCCCGAAGGCCTTCGCCATCGCGATGCCGATGCCCAACAGGCTCTCTCCCGCGATGAAGCCCGAGGACACGGGCAGCACGGTCTCCTCCGCGAGCTTCGGCGCCTTGCGACGCATCACCTCGGCGATGGCGGAGCCCAGGAAGAAGGCGATGGAGCTGGAGCCGGGGATGACGATGGCCAGCCCGAAGCCCGCGGGTGACGGCACGTAGCCCTTCAGCTTCGCTGGCGCCCACCGCTCCAGCAGGACGAGGACGATGCCGAGCGTTCCGCCACACAGGGCGCCCCAGCGCGCGGTGACGGGCATCGCCGACACGCCCGTGGCGAGCAGCTTCGACACGCCGGCCCACACCATGGTGGCGGGCGCGGGGAACTCGGCGGAGCCGAGCACGTCCGGGCTGGGGATGAGGATGTTGAACACCGGCACCACCACCGCCGCGCCAGCCACCACGCCGAACAACTGCGCGACGAACTGCTGGCGAGGGTTGGCGCCCAGAAGCCACCCGGACTTGAGGTCCGTCAGCAGGTCCGCCGCGTGGAGCCCCACGCCACCGGTGGCGTTGGCGCTCATCACGTTGGCGGGGATGTTGCCCGGCGCCAGGCCTCCGAAGATGAGCTGCGTGACGGGCCCCAGCGCCTTCGTCGGCGTGGTGTCCGTCTCACCCGTGACGCGGCTGGCGATGACGCCCATGACCACGGCCAACGGCATGGCCAGCACGCCCGCCCACCACGGAATCTGGAAGAGGTAGGCCATCAGGAAGATGGCGATGGGGCCCAGCACCGCGAAGCCCAGGGGGAACCAGGACGGAGGACACTCGATGCCCGCCAGCGGGTCCGCTTCCTCCTCCTTGGAACTCTTGCGACCGAACAGGCCCGACAGCGCCTTGAAGGAGCGCGCCACGCTGCGCCACTGGAAGGCGAAGGCCAACAGGCCCGAGGACACCAGCACCGCCGAGCCCGTCCACACCATCCACGTGTTGATGGCCCGGTACGTCACTTCTGGAATGGCGCCCTGGGTGACCATGGCGGGCGCGAGGAAGCCGTACGTCAGCACCGCGCCCAGCAGCATGGACCAGCCCGTGCGGAAGCTCACCAGCGCGCCGGCGCCCACCAGCAGCAGGCTGAAGTCGAACGACAGCGTCCACGCGGAGGCCTTCTTGCCCAGGATGGTGAACGGCATGCTCACCTTGTCCGGGATGTTGGTGAGCCACGTGAAGCGCGCGTCGCGGAGCATCACCAGCAGGGCGCCGATGAGGCCCGCGCCCGCCAGGAGCTTGGACTTGCGGCGGGCCACCTCGCCGTGGCCGTGCAGGGCGCGGATGGTCTCCGCGGTGGCCGTGCCGGTGGGGAACGGCAGCGCCTCGATGTTGATGAGCTGGCGCTTGATGGGGATGGCCGCGAAGACGCCCAGCGCGGAGATGACGGCGAACCACACCACCAGCCAGCCCGACGGAGGCAGCGCGCCGGTGAGCATCAGCAGCGCGGGGACGGCGGCCATGTTGCCACCGCCCGTCATGTAGCCGGCGGCCGACGCCACCGAGCCCATGGCGTTGTTCTCCAGCGCCGTGAAGTCGTTCTTCAAGAGCCTGAGCGAGCGCAGCGTGCCGAACACCGCGAAGGCCAGGATGCACGCCGTAATCGTGACGCCCAGGCTCCAGCCCGTCTTGAGGATGACGTACAGGTTGGACAGGCACATCACCGCGCCAATCAACATGCCGGCGATGACGGCGCGCACGGTGAGCTGGCGCGAGCCCCCCTGGTAGACATTCTTCAGCCAGTACATCTCCGGGTCCTGCGTCGCGGAAGCACCCGGCTCGCCTGCGTGCGGGTCGGTGGGCTGGAGGCGAAGCCCACTGGGGCTCGGAGTCTGTTGAGGGGGGGACTGGCTCATTGGGGCGGCAAAGATAGTGCACGCCCCTTCCCCGACGAAGCATTCACTCCGGCAGGCAAGCGAAAGGGGCGAGGCATTCCTGCCCCGCCCCTCCGTGTCGCCGCACGGCGTCACGCCCCGAGATCAGGCGTGGTCGTGCCCACCGGCCCCGTGGTCGTGCCCACCGGCCCCGTGGACGTGGCCATGGGAGAGCTCTTCCGAGGACGCCTGGCGGATGTCCTTCACCGTGACGTCGAAGTGGAGCGTCTTGCCGGCGAGCGGGTGGTTCAGGTCGATGACGATGTCGTCGCCCCGCACTTCCTGGATGCGCAGCGGGATGTCGCCCTGCTCCGTCTGGGCCATCAGCGTCTGGCCGGGCTGCGGGTTGAAGCCAGGGGGCAGCATGGAGCGCGGGACGACGCGCACGCCCTCGGGGTCATGCTCGCCGTACCCCTGGGCGGGCTGCACCACCACCTGCTTGCTGTCGCCCTGACCCAGGCCCTCCAGGGCGCCCTCCAGGCCTGGGACGATTTGGCGATGCCCGTGCAGGTAGGCGAGCGGCTGATCCGGCGCGCTCTGGTCGATGACCTGTCCGTCACCGAGGTGCAGCCGGTACTCCAGCGAAACAATCGAATCCTTGGTGACCCTCATGCGGGCTCCTATGTCGGGTGAGGCGGTGAGACGGTTATCGGTGGGAAGGATGGGGACGGTTTATGCCCGGCGTCAGGAGGCAGTGGGGCCTGTCGCTCGCTCGACGTCCGTGCGGGCAGGCGGTTCCCCGCGCGCCACGTACACGGCGGCGGCCAGGTCCCCGGTGACGTTGAGTGTGGTGCGGCACATGTCCAGGAAGCGGTCCACGCCGAGGACGAGCCCCAGGCCCTCCACCGGAATCTTGAACATGCCCAGAATCATCGCGATGACCGGGATGGAGCCCGCGGGCACGCCGGCGGTGCCGATGCCGGCCAGGATGCAGATGAACATGATGAGCGCCTGCTGCCGCAGGTCCAGGGGCACGCCGTATACCTGCGCGAGGAAGAGCACGGTGACGCCCTCGAAGAGCGCGGTGCCGTTCTGGTTCATCGCCGAGCCGGCGGTCAGCACGAAGCGCGACACGTTGGGCGGAAGCTTGAGGTTCTCCTCGGCGACCTTGAGCGCGGTGGGCAGCGTGGCGCTGGAGGAGGACGTGGAGAAGGCGGTGACGATGGCCAGGCGGCTGTCGCGGAAGAACTCGATGGGGTTGCGGCCCCCGAGGAAGCGCACCGACAGCGAGTAGACGATGAACATGTGGATGGCGAGCGCGAGCAGCACCGTGCCCACGTACGCGGCGAGCTGTCCGAGGATGCCCAGGCCCAGCTTCGCCGTCATGGCGAACAGCAGCGCGGCCACGCCGAAGGGCGCCAATTTCAGCACCCCGTCGATGAGCTTCATCATCACGTCGTAGAGGCCCTGGATGGTGTCGCGCAGGTGCCGCACGGGCTCGCCGGGGGTGAGCGCCACGCCCAGTCCGAAGATGAGCGAGAAGACGATGAGGCCAATCATGTCTCCGTCGGCCGCGGCCTTCAGGGGGTTGGTGGGCACCATGGACATCAGCACCGCGCCGAAGGACGTGTCGGACGGGGGCGGCGCCGCCTTGATCTGCGTGCCGCTCCGAGCGAGCGCGAGGGCCTCTTCGCTGAGGCCCACGCCGGGCTGGATGAGGTTGACGAGCACCAGGCCGATGAGGACGGAGATGGTGGACAGGACGACGGTGTAGCCCAGCGTGCGGACGCCCAGGCGGCCCACCTGCTTCAGGTCGAGCTCCGCGACGCCCATGACGAGCGCGGCGAAGAGCAGCGGCACCACGAGCATGAGCAGCAGGCGGATGAAGATCTGCCCCACGGGGGAGGCCACGTTGGTGACGGTCCAGTCCAGCCAGGGGGCACCGCCGGCGAGCGCGTTGGCGGCGAGTCCCGCCACCGTGCCGGTGACGATGCCGATGAGCATCTTGTGGTGAGCCTTCATCGAGCAGTCTCTCCGCGTGCCTCCGGCAGGAGGGCAATGGGGCGCGCAGCCTACCGGCAAAGGAAGGTGGCGCCCACCCTTCGCATGGGACAAAGCTGCGGTCTCTCGTGGAAACCCTCGTCCAGCTCACTGAAGGCGCCGTGTCCCCTCCCCTCTTCCGGCGCCTGTTGCGGCGGCTGGGCGTGCTCGGCCGCGAGCGACTGAAGGACACCTACCAGACGACGTTCTGGTACGACTTCGGGCCGCCGACCAACGTGGTGGAGGACGTCATCTCCAGCTTGCGGCCCCAGGTCGCCGGGAAGCGGCGCATCGCCGGGGTGGAGTGGTGGCTGTCGAGGATGTACCCGACGGACGTGCGCGTGGACTTCCACCAGGACCGGGACGAGAAGCTCGCGCTGCGCACGGGGAAGCTGGTGCATCCGCGCATCAGCAGCGTGTTGTTCCTCAACCGGGTGCGCGGCGGGGCGCTGGTGGTGACGCGAGAGAAGCCAGACGAGGCGAATCCGTCGCTCGCGCCCTCGCGCATGGACACCGCGGACCTGGTGACGCCGCGCCCCAACCGGCTGGTGCTGTTCGACGGCACGCTGACGCACGGGGTGCTGGACGCGGAGAACCAGATTCCGGAGGGGAAGCTGCCGGGGCGCTCGCGGCTGAGGCGCACGCTGGTGATGAACTGGTGGGGACACCGGCCCACGGACGTGCCGCGCTGGTCGGAGACGCGGCTCTACCGGGCGCTGGGAGGCTGAGGGAAGGCGGCGGCCGTCTCGCGCAGACGGTGGGTGACTCGTTCGGCCCACTCGGGCTCGATTTCCAGGCACGCGGGCTGGCGGCCCAGACGCAGGGCGGCGGCGGGCATCGAGCCACTTCCGGCGAAGGGGTCCAGCACGGTGTCGCCGGGGCGGCTGTACGTGCGCACGAGCGGCTCGACGACGGAGAAGGGCTTGTGGTGGGGGTGGCTGCCCCAGCGCGCGGCGTCGCCGTCATCGTCATAGCCGCCGACGACGGCCCAGACGGTGGGCATGTCACCGGGGGCGAGCACGGGCTCGGGGGTGCGGGCGATGACGAGGGCGACCTCGTAGACGCGCAGGGTCTGCTCGTTGGCGTTCTTGTCGGTGGTGCGCTTGCCCCAGGTGAACTCGCCGCGCAGGTGGGGATAGCCCAGGGCCCTGGCGGCGGTGACGATGGGCTCCTTGCCGAGCAGGTTGGTCCAGATGACGAGGGGGGCGTCCGGGGTGAGGTGGGCCAGGGCGCGGGAGAGCCAGGCCTCGGAGAAGGCGCGGTAGTCGCGCACGGTCTCGAAGCGGACGATGGGATTCTGGTCGATCTTCTTGTGGGCGCGCGGGTCTCTCAGGTCGCCGCCCTTGCGACGCCGGGTGAGCAGGCAATAGGGCGGGTCGGTGAGCAGGAGCGAGGCGCGGCGGTCGCCCAGGGCGGCGCGGTAGCCCTCGGGCTCGCGAGAGTCGGCGCGGATGCAGCGGAGGGCGTCGGAAGGGAGCGGGGAAGTCATCGTCCGGGACGGCACCCTACACGGAGGGCAGCGAGGCTCAAGGCCCGACGTGGGGGTTCATGCGGATGCCCGGACGACCGAGGAGCAAGGCTCCGTCTCACTTCAACGAAAGCCCTTCCAGCGTCACCGTGCGCCCCTTCGCGTCCCACAGCTTGAGCACATAGTGACCCGGATCCAGGTCGGTGGTGTGGTCCACGCGGACCACCAGGGCCTGCGCCACATCCTCACGCAAGGGAGCCGTCTGCCAGTGGGACAGGACCTTGTGGCTTCGCCCACGCGCATCCGTGAGCGAGGCCCCTGTCGCCACCCATCCCGCGCCCCCTGGCAGCGCTCGCAAATCCACGCGAATCGCCCGCCAGCGCATCTGATGCGTCACGAACCGTGATTGCGAGACACTGACCTCGGGATGGGCCACCACCTTCGTGGGAGTCAGAGGCCTGACTGCGAGCTCCTCGGGGTTCTCCAGCGCCGCCACGAGCGACTCGACCCCTCCCGACGACCGACCTTCCAACTGGAGCCTGTCCAACTCAAACCGGGCCTGCGACAGACGACCCTTCAGCTCCTCCACCTCCTGCCGGTAGGACTCCACCGAACGAGCACGGCGATAGACCTCCACCTGGGGTTCACCCAGCACCGCATCCACCACCAGCACGAACGTCACCTGCTCCGGCGCCGCGCCGTCCCGAAAACGCAGCCCCAGGCGCAGCCGCTCCCCCTCCCGGAGCGCACTCGACGGAACGAGGGCGAGGTGGTCATCGGAGATTCCCAGTCGCTGGAAGCGCTCACGCCCCTCCAAGGAGAGTTCGTCCGGCAGGATGCGCGCGTCGAAGAAGAACGTCGTGGAGCGCCCCGGAGCGATGCGAATCTCGGGGGCAGGCACACGCGGCTCCGCTCCCACTTCGATTCGACGCACGGGGGCCAACTCCCCCCCCAGGGCGACCATCATTCCCCACGCGACCACGAGGACTGAAGACGCGGCAGGCAAATCACAACCTTCCCAGGTATCTCGTCGCGGTGACCGTCAACTGGGGCTCCGTCAGCTTCAGCTCCGGGGTGCTCGACGGGTCGTAGGGGACGCCCAATTCCTTACGGCCGTACCAGGTGATCTGGAGGCACAAAGGGACGCGCCTGCCATCGGGGAGTTCGGCTTCCGTGAACCAACCGAAGTAGCGCTCCTTCCCATGGAAGAGAGTGCCCTGGAACCGGGTGCCCACGGGAAAGGCGATGGGATCTCCGGCATCGTCCACAACACCGCCATAGCCCAGGATGGGCTTCTCCGCGGCATAGGCGGTGATGGGCCCTTCTGGCGGGACCGGTATCAGCCGTCGCCCATCGAAGCGAGGGATGAGCCAGAGTCTCCCGTCGGTCACCACGCTGGGCAGCTTCCAGCCCATCTTCGTCATGACCTCGATGGTCGACTGCGGGCATTCCTGTTCCGGAGACGTCGTCCGGACCTGAGGCGCCCCCCCGGCACAAGCTCCCGCGAGGCATGCGACCGCCGCTGTCTTTCCCAGGGTGCTGCCCACGGATGAGCGTTTCCTCGCGGAGGGTGACACCTCAGGGGTGGCCTCCACGGCGCGCTCGACCTTCAGGACGGGCGCCTGCAAGGGAGCCTCGGGAGGCACCTCGACAACGCGAGGCGGCGACGAAGAAGCGGCTGTAACAGGGGTGTGAGGGGGACGACTCGTCACGACGGAACTTCCTTTCTCAGCAGGGGGTGGAGGGGGGACGACCGCCTGCATGGAACTCGGGGAGGGCTCGCGGCGGGCGAGGCCCACCGCCGCGAAGCAGATGACGAGGAGCGCGACGACTCCGACTCCTATCGTCCAGCCGCGCGACCTTCGCGCCGGGGTCCGCTCGGCCCGCGGTGACTCCACCGGGGCGACAACTTCCGAGCCCGCGGAAACCGGGTCCTCGACGAGAGGCGCGACCAGGAGCGCTTCGGCGACGGACTCGTCAGGTGGCCGCGACTCCTCGGGCTCCGGCGTGTGCGGGTGGGACTCCGACGAGCGCACCAGCTCGGGCACCATGCGCACCCGAGGCGTGTCGGCCTCCACGTCACGAGGAGACTCGGGGTCCGGAGGTCGGTCCAGCGACACCTTCCACGCCGGCTGTCGCTTCTCCTTCGCGACCTCCCAGAGCGCCTGCAACAGCGCCTCGGTGCCCGCGTAGCGCTCCTCGGGGCGCTTGGCCAACAACCGCAGCGCGATGTCTCCCAGCGCGGGAGGCACCTTGGGATTGACGACATGCGGAGCCCGGGGCGTCACCGTCTCGATGGCCGGCAGGAGCCGGTCGTACGGGAGCCTCGGGTCGAACGCGTAGCCATCCGTCAGCGACTCGTACAGGAGCGCGCCCAGCGCATAGAGGTCGCCGGGGATTCCCGCGTCGAACCGCGCGCCCTGCTCCCACTGGCCCTCGCGCAGGAAGGCCACGCACTCGGGCGGCAAGAGGTGCGGCGAGGCCGGCGCCACGCCCACCGTCAGCGTCGTCGCGCCCGGCATCCGCACCGTGCCCAGGTCGATGAGGAACGGGCGCTCGTCCTCGCGGCGGATGAGCAGGTTGTCGCCCTTCACGTCGCGGTGGTGCAACCCGCGCCGATGCAGGTCCGACACCGCGCGCACCACCTCCGTGAACACGGACAAGAGGTGCGCCGCCGACGGCTTCACCCGCCAGCGCCACTCATGGAAGGTCTCTCCGTCGATGAAGTCGGTGACGAAGAACAGGTAGCCCTCGGGCGGCTCCGGCCAGCGGTCCACCGCGTGGACGCGGGGCAGGTTCGGATGGGGCGCGCAGGCCAGGAGCGTGGCCACCTCGTGCGACAGCCGACCGTTGACGTCCTCCTCCTCGGACACCTGGGGCCCGGCGGGACGCAGCGCCATCTTCATCGTGTAGAAGCGCCCTCCCCGCTCGACCTTGAACACACGGCCGAAGCCCCCCGCGCCCAGCGAGGCCACCACATTCCAGGGCCCCACCACGCTGCCCGGCGAGAGCTGGTCCGGATGGAACGGCGGAGACCTCACGGCGACGACCCCTCCCGCGAAGACCCGCCTTCCTCGAAACTCCCCAGCCCATGCGCGCTGGAGCCCGCGGACGCCCACGCCTCAATGCGCGCGGCACCCCGCGGAACGAGGGGCTCGGTGACCACCCAGGAAACGGGGTTGAGCAAGGGTAACCTCCAGGGTTGACCCTAGCCTTTCTTCAGGGACTGTCACGATTTTTCCCACCCGGCAGGTGGGTAGGCTCCGGCGAGGGGAACCCAACGTCACCCGTTGGCTCCGGGCCATCCTCCCCGCTCAGTCCGAGTCGTGCTCGAGCGCGTCCACCTCGTCGCTCGCGGCCACCGTGAGCGCGGCCTCCGCCCAGCGCCCGCGCAGCCGGGACTCGGAGGCCAGCGCCTCCTCCCAGGACGGGCCATCCGGAAGCAGCCGCGTCGACTGCGTCAGGACCAGCCGCTCCAGCGCCAGCTCCTCGCACAGCGCCCGCAGCCCCTCGGCATCCAGGCCATTCGAGACCAGCCACGCGTCGCGCTTGCGCACCGGCACCGCGCGCTCGCGCCACCACCCGGCCTCCGCCTCCGCCACCTCGTCGGCCGTGGGTGACAGCCCCATCGTCCGGGCCCAACCCGCGAGCAGCGCCCGTCGCAGCCCCGCCTCCGCCAGCGCCCGCGCGTCGGGGGCCTGGCTCAGCACCTCCAGCACCTGCCCCGAGGGCACGACGGCGTCGGGGAGCCGGGTCACGTCCTCCACCAGGCGTCGCCGCCGCACCAGGGACGAGGGAGACCGCCGGGTCCCCGGCACGGAGGGTGCTCGCGAGGCCACCCACTGCGCGGCGGCCAGGATGCAGGCGCGCGCGTCCTGTCGCTTCAAGTCCTCCACGCCCTTCGAGAACCAGCGCTCCCAGGCGTCCCGTGTGGCCTCCGACCACCCTTCCCGCGCGCGCTCCATCAACCGGGACCACGTGCGCTCCTGGTAGAAGAACGCGCTCGCCACGTCCACCAGGCCCCGGGCCAGGCGCGCATTCAGCACGCCCGCTTCCCGAGCCCGCTCGGCGACATGCCGGACGTTGACGAGCGGCACGGTGAGCGGCCTCCAGCCGTGCTCCGAGTCCGCGTGCAGCAGCGCCACCTCCGCGTCGTCGGAAATCACGCCGTCGCGATACCACTCGAAGATGCGCCCGACGCCCACCATGCCATGGGGCGCCAGCTCCACCGCGCGCAACGCCCCCATGCTGGAGCCGCCGAAGACGGCCACCCCTGCCTCCAGCGCGGCCAGCAGCTCGTGGTGCCACACCGACGGCTGCGCCTCGAAGACGCCATCCACCAGCGCTATCGCACGGGGCCTGGCACCGAGCGCGCGCCACACATCGCCCTGTCGGGCCGGGGGCAACACCACGCAGGGGGCCAGCTTCCGCGCCTCCTCCGCGGGCAGCGCGGGCCCCAGGAAGACCACCAGTTCCTCCGCGCGCCGCTTCATAGGAGCTCCGAGATGAGCATGCCCGGCACCACCACCCGCCGCACGTGCAAGCCGGGCACGGGCGCGTCCAGCTCCACCGAGGCCACGCGAGCAAACCCCGCGCGCTTCAACCGCGTCAGCACCCGCCGCACGGCCACGTCGGCCGGCCCCCTGGCCACAGCGCCCAGGTCCGGCAGCTCTCCAGCCCGTCGCCGTGCGCGCACTCCCGCGCAGGCCTCCGCGAAGTCCCGAGCCGCCTGTCGGTCCACCGACGCCACGTCCTCGCGCGCGCCGTGGATGTCCGTCAGGCGCGACTGCGCCGCCTCCAGCAAGGCCTTCAACAGCGCGGTGTCACGCTCCAGCGCGCACGCATATCCCGCCGTGAGCGGCACGGGCCCGTCCTCCTGGTCCACCAGGACCGCCGCGCCCACGGGCAGGCCCACCGCGCCCGGCGTGCGCGCGGATGGCGTGGCATCGAACAGGTACACCGCGAAGCCACGCTCCCTCAGACGCTCGGCCAGCGCCGCCGTCCGAGGCACGGCCTTCTCCAGCTCCGCCGTCCGCAGCATGCGTCCCCGCACGGTCTCCTCGGTCCACCCCTCCGGAAACACCCGAGCGAGCTGATCTCTTTCAGTGGCCTCCAGCAGCGCGTGCAGCAGCGCTCGCGCCGCCTCCGGATGCGCGCCGGAGCCGTTGCTCGTCCACGCCGCCGCCACCGGCCCCAGCGAGGGGCCTCCCGGGGGCGTCACATGGACGCCTTGCGCGGCCACCCAGACCGTCTGGCCCGAGCCCAGCTCCGTCGCCTCGCGCCACGCACACCGCACCCCGTCTGCCCACAGGCGGGGTTCCACGAGCGCGCCGGCCGAGCCCAGCGAGTCCGCGCCCCACAGCGTCCCGAGCCGGCCCTCCAGTTCGGCGCGAGAGCCCCAGGCGAGCCGCCCCGGCACCACCGTCTCCGCCGCCCACAACTCCGCGGTCTCGAACAGCGCGCCCCACGCGGCCTCGTCCGGGGTGAGCCCCTTGCCGTTGCACACCTGGAGCACGTGCCCGCCCGGGCGCACCGCGCACGCCACCTCCACACCCGTGCGGTCCAGCCCGGTGACGCGAGCCACCCGCGTCACCCCCATGGCCCGGGCCAGCCGGGACGACGTCATTCGCTCGAAGGACACACCCGGCGGATAGCACTTTGGCCGGGCACGGTCAGCAGCGACGCGTGAAGCCCTGTCATCCGGGGCGGCGCGGAGACCCGCGGCGGACCGGGCCTTAATCGGACTTAATTCCGCTTAATCCCTGGCGGATGAAGACGTCTGGGATAAGGCGCCCACCCGCCGCCCGCGACTGGCTTCGCCAGGGCAGACACCCGGTGGACGGCGAGCTGACACACAACCGATGGAGTCGAACCATGTCGAAGCACTTCGTGCGTTCGTTGTTCCTGGGGGCGGTGGTGGCATGCGTGAGCGCTTGCGGCGGCGCGGAGACCGAGCCGCGAGAATCAGAAGTCTTCGTGGATGACGTGGAGCAACGGGCCTGTGCCATGGGCACGTTCCAGAACAATTGTCGTGACTGGGGCGCGGGCGGCTACTCGGACCCCGCCTGCACTGGCGGCACGTACCGATGGAAGTTCTGGGCCTGCAAGCAGTACCAGGCTGGCACCCAGAAGTACCGCCAGGAGTGCGGCAACGAGCAGTACGTCTGCGGGAGCAGCGCGACGAGCCGCCCGTCCTCGACCGTTTCGGCGTGCGTCCAGAACTGCTAGCCGTCTGACTCACGGCCGGGCGGAGCAGTCCCTCCGCCCGGCCTGGCACGCAGCTCCGACGGCTCCGCCAGCGGCGCGCCTCATCCCCTCCTCGCCTACACACGCCCCTCAACGGCTCCCCTCGCCGTCGGATGTTCTTCGCGGAATTCGCTATCATGCTGGCGCCGTACAGACATGAATGCTTCTCCGGGAGGTCACGTGCGAAGAGTGCCTTTGAGGGGTGTCTCGTTCCTGGTGGCGAGTCTGGTGATGGGCTGCGGTGGCGTGGCGGCGGAGGAGTCAGCACCCGCTGATTCCTCACAGGAGCAGTCGCTCGCGCCAAGCTGTCCAGCGGGTTACACGGATGTCTATCTCTGGGCTTGCAAGCGACTGGCGGCCCATGCGCCTCCCTGCAACTACGGCGGGCCCGGGCACTACAACGTCCTGCATCTGTATTGTCAGTCGGGCACGGAGTTCTACGACGCGGGACCCACGGGCGACTACGCCTGTGGGGATTGCTTCTAGGCCGAGTGGAGCGCGGACGGGCCCGTGTCGTCTCCGGGCCCGTCGTCTCCGGTGGAGACGCTTTCGCGCGAGGAATACCCCTCCACGGACGGCGCTCAATCGAGGCTGCGCCACGAATCCACTGGCAGCCGCGGCCTGCCACGCGCACGCGCCAGGGAGGGCACGAATGGAAACTCGCCCACCAGGGGCAGCCCCGCGTGTTCAGCCAGGGTCATCAACGCCAGTCCCTCGACCGACACCTGCGCGACCGTGGCCCAGCGCTCCTCGGAGATCTTCTCCCGCTGCAGGAGGCGGTCCTGACGGGACCGCTCCGCGACAAGGAACGTCTCCAATCCCCGCGCCACTTCTTCCCCATCTCCCTTCAGGAGGGCGTGGCAGAGCGGGAGGCGGAGGTCCTCCGAGCCCTGCAGCACCTGCTCGTAATCCGCCAGGAGCTCCACCAACCGAGCATCCGTCTCCCCGAGGAAGAAACGACTCATCAGGAAATGGACGTAGAGAAAGTCCTCTTTGTATTCCATCCCTTGTTGCCAGGTGCGTCTGGCGCGTCTGGCAATCTCCCCGGCGCCGTCGAGGTCCTGGGCGGCCAGGGCGTCGAAGAACGGCGCCGAGCGGCTCGTCACCCACTGGGACTCCGGCACCTTCTCCATGAGCGACAGGTAGGCGCGGCCACTCTTGTAGAGGCACGCATGCAGCGCCTCCGCGTCACCGTAGAGGAGGAAGCGACCAATCCCGCGAATCCGATAGTTCTCGCAGAAGGTCAAGACCTGCTGAAGACTCGCGTTCGCATCCAAGGCCTTCAACAACTCCGCGTTGTCGGACCGGGCATTGCTGACAAACACCTGGAGGAACTTGGAAGACATGCGGCTCAGGCCTCCGCGCTGACGACGAATGCACCGACCCAGCCATGCTCCGAGCTGGATACCACCAGGCTTCGGGAACTGGACGCGTACTTGCGAAGAAATGACCGGACCGCCACGCAGAGGGCCACGGCACCACTCGCGGCGCCGGTATCCCCCAGGGAGGTGCCTGAGATGACCAGGCGATGAGACTCATCCAGCCGGTCGCCGAGCCTCACGCGTGCGTGGCCCCATTCCGAGGCCCGCCAGACCTCGCCATTGAGGTCGCTGATGATGTCTCCTTGGAAGGCGCCCGTGGGCCCCGGCGCCTTCGTGAGCACGTCGACGATGGTGTCCGCCAGCACCTGCCCGACCCTCGGCCGCTGGGTCACGAACAGGTCCTGCTCCTGTCCCACCGAGGCGGCGCTCACGGAGGCCTGGGGCGTGATGCCCCTCCTGCGCGCGGACAGGGGGGACTCCACCAGGATGCATGCCGCGGCCTCGCCCGGCATCAGGCCGACCGGCACGTCAGGAGACTTCAACCTCCGGTGGGACTGCAGCCACTCCAGGCTGAGCATGTCCAGGTAGGAGTCCATGGCCACGATGAGGAAGCGATCGACGGCGGAGCGGGACAGCTGCCGCGAGGCATACTGGAGCGCCGCCGCCATACCCGCGTGTCCCTGGTGGATGGCGTGACAGTCGCTGACGAGCGGAAGCTCCAGGGCCTTCTTCAGTTGCAGGCAGAAGGTACTCGTCAACACGTCGGGCCTCAGCTGGCGTGCCTCCATGAAGCGGGACTCATCCAAGACAGGCCCCACCCAGATGAGTCCCGTCCGCCGCCAGAAGTCCGAGTCCTCGCGACCCGGCACCTGCCCGAGCGACAGCAGGTCGTCCACCCCTCCTCGCGCGAGTCGAATCCACCTGCCCACGGGCCCGAACCCGTCGGTGAAGCCTTGGATGGGATGGCCCATCACCGGCACGCGCTCCTGACTCTCCTCGTCGAGGACGGGGAAGTAGACAAGCTGCCGGGGCCTCGTGAGGCCCGCCCGGAGCGACGCGCAGGCCTGGACGACGTCCAGCCCCACGCTGGTGACCATTCCCAGTCCTGTAATCGAGAGCACCACGCATGCCTCCCAGGCCGCCCCCGGGCCGTCAGCCCTGTCCCGACAAGCGGAGCGGTGTCAGCAGGACGTTGGTGAACCCCCGCGCCTCGACGGCCTGGGCGAAGCGCTCATCCACGACATATTTGCTGGGCTTCTTGTCGATTCGGAACAGCGCGGCGGCCTGCCCCACCTTCTTGTCATCCAGCACGAACTCCGCGATGTCGATGACACTCCCCTCTTCACCATAGGTGACGCCACTGGCCTGCTCGTCGAGACAGTCGAGCGCACCGATGGGATTGATGATGAAGTAATCCTTGCTGTAGAGCCGCTCGCGGTGGTCATACAAGTCGAAGGGGAGATATTCGATATCGCAGCCCGCGCAGAGCTGCTCGAACACCGTCTTCACCTCGGATGAGGCGATGAGGTAGTTCTCCGTGTTCCCCAGCACGGAAGAGAGCTTGATGCCTGGGTTCTCTTCGCGCAGGAAGATCTTGGCCTCCGCGGGGTAGAAAGCCTTGGCTGGCCGGCCCTTGGTCATCAGGAAACGGCGCAGGCCAATCCCCTTGGGAGGATCATCAATCAGGCAAAGATCGCGGTCGTTGAGGTCTCCGACCGTCGACAACAGGAAATACTTCATTCACTTCCCTCCGGGGTGAGCACCACCGTGTCTCAACTGGCGCTCTGCTGCTTGAAAAGTTCCTTCGCCATACGGTCGAGCGCGTCCACCCCGTCCTCGCCGGCCTGCTTGATGGAGCCATAGAGGCGATTGGACAGGGCAATGAGCTTGTCCTTGAAGTCCTTGTACTTGGGGGCCTCGTGATCGACCAGGTCCTCGAGGTTGTCGGCGAGCAGCGCCTTCAGCTCGCTCTTGACATGATCACTGTAGACACCGTGATACATCTTGGGCAGCGTCCGGTGTCGGGGCAGGCGCATGACCCGCGCGACGGTCGCGTCGAGGGGGAGCATGATCATGTTGTCCATATGGTTGAGATTGTAGCCCGCGGTGAGCAGCCCACCCCGGACCACCGTGACCAGCTCCGGCGAGCCCCCTTCATCCGGGTTGCCCAGGTAGTCACTGATGGTGGTGCTCAGGGTCGAATTCGGGATGACGTGATGCGCCTCGTGGAAGTAGGGCACGTCGCAGTGGGTGTCGAAGTTCCCGGCCTTGACGTCCCAATCTCCCTTCTGGGGCTTGCCGGCTTCCGCCTCGCGCCCCTGGAAGAAGACCTGGATTGTGCCCGGCATGTCCTTGTAGCGAGGCCAGTTATACAGCCCGTCGTCACTCTGGGCCTTCTTCGTGGCCTGCCAGATGTGGCTGCAGGAGTTGTTCGGCTTGCGGGACTCGTGTCGATTCAGACACTTCCCGCCTTCCGTGCCACCCGCGGTGTGGTGGTCGAGCTTGTTTTCGATATCTCGTGTGTGTCTTTCCTCGGACATGACGCACCCTCCACGAAATCAGGCTTTCCCTGCATCCATCATCGCGAAAGCTCAGGGAAACGACAAGGTCGACTTGGACTCTCAGTGAAGTAACCCCTGGAGAGGACGGCGTCCTCGGTTCCACGCCCTGGGACCAGCGTAGGCGCCCATCGGAGCGCGCCCTCCTGGACCCGGCCCGCGGCAGCCCGCCCCACTGTCAGACCTGACTGCTAATACTATTTTATCGCGACTTCACCAGCACGACCCGAGTCGGCCGGAACGGCTGACACCGCGCAGCAGGCCCTATCACCCAGGAGCATGAGTCCATGCGCTGTCCTGTCACGGATTGGTATCGCAGTCCCATCGCCTTCGCTGTCACGCTCACCCTCTTCTCGGCGGGGGCACTCGCCCGCCCGAGGAGTCCCCCGCCCGCCGAGTCTTCCTGGAAGTCCCACGGGCTGGAACACACCCATCAACGCATCCGGCCCGACCAGCGTGAGCCGGATGTCTCCCCCGAGGAACTGCACCGGGAGCATGTTCCTGTCGCACTTTCGCGGGCCCTGCTGGTCGCCTGTGACACGGCGGCCTTCGCATCGGCCAGTGGCACCGGGCTCGTCACGCTGGTGAAGGGCTCCACGGCGGAGTGTCTCAACACGCTGTTCGGTGTCACGGGAACGCAGGCCGGCCAGGTCTTCGCCGAGAGCAAGATGGTCACCGTCGCCAATGCGCTCACGGTCAACGCCCAACAGTACGTGGGCGACAACACCGCCCAGACGCTCCAGCTCATCCTGTTCCTGCGCGCCGGCTACTACGTGCAGTTCTACCAGTCGGGCTCGGTGGGCAGCTACGGCACCCCGCTGCGCAACGCCATCCGCCCGGCGCTCGCGGCCTTCGTCGCCAACAGCCACTTCACGGACAACAACGACGCGCACGGCGCGGTGCTGCAGGAGTTCGTCACCCTCATCGACAGCGCGGGAGAGACCGCCTGGCACCTGGGCACCCTGCGGGGCCTGCTGGACCGATTCAATGACACCACCGTGGCCTCCACATACATGCGCGGCGCCACCAACAGCGTCTTCAACGGCATCTATCGGGGTCAATTCAACACGGACTTCGTCGCGGCCGTGCGGGCGGACATGTCCCTCATCGACTCGCTCGACTCCTTCATCACCCGCACCGAGCACCTGCTGGCCACGTCCAACCAGTACCTCACCGTCAACGCGGCGCGAGAGATGGCTCGCTTCGTCCAGCACTCCGGAACCCTCCAGAACAAGACGCGCCCCCTGGTGAAGACGGTCATCGACAACCACTCGATGACGGGCCCCACCGCGGGCCTCTGGGTGGGCTCGGCGGAGATGGTCGAGTTCTACGATGGAGCCAACTGCGCCTACTACGGTGTCTGCGACTTCCGGCGGACGCTGGAGCAGACGGTGCTCGGCATCACCCATACGTGTGGCCCCACGCTGCGCATGCGCGTGCAGGACATGACGGCCCCACAGCTCACGCAGAGCTGCGACCAGGTCGCCACGCAGGAGTCCTCCTTCCACGACACGCTGAAGACCCACCGCGTGCCCGTGGCGAGCGACAACAACACGTCCCTGGAGATGGTCGTCTTCGACAGCAGGTTCGACTACCAGACGTACGGCGGAGTGTTGTTCGGCATCAACACCAACAATGGCGGCATGTACCTGGAGGGAAACCCCGCCGCCTCCGGCAATCAGGCCCGCTTCATCGCCTACGAGGCGGAGTGGCTGCGGCCCGCCTTTGAAATCTGGAACCTGCGGCACGAATACATCCACTACCTGGACGGCCGCTTCAACATGAAGGGCGACTTCACCACGAGCATCAGCCAGCCCACCGTCTGGTGGATCGAAGGCCTGGCTGAGTACATCTCCAAGAAAAGCGACAATGCCAGCGCGGTGGCGCTGGGCCGGGGCAAGACCTTCCAGCTCAGCCAGATCCTCCGCAATGACTACAACAGCAGCACCGACCGCGTGTACTCGTGGGGCTATCTGGCGACGCGCTTCATGTTCGAGCGCCACTCAGACCAGGTGGACACCTTCGTCGAACAGTTCCGCGCGGGCAACTACAGCACCTATCGCCAGTCCCTGGATGCATTGGGCACGGCGAACGACGTGGAGTTCCACCAGTGGATCGACTGCGTCGCGACAGCCACGGACCCGAGCATCTGCATCCCACCCGGTTCCGGACCCGGCCCCACCCCGCCCTGCACGGCTTCCAACCCCATGGGACTGGACAACGGCTGCTATCGGGGCCCGCTCGCCTCCACCGGCAGCGTGCACTACTTCTATCTCTACGTGCCCCCCGGAGCGAGCAACCTGCGCCTCAAGGCAAGCGGCGGCACCGGCAACGCGGACCTGTACGCCCGCGCCGGCACGTGGCCCACGACGACGGTGTACGACTACCGGCCCTACCTCCCGGGCAATGACGAGACGGTGGAAATCGCCTCACCCGCGACCGGAGGCTATTACTACCTCATGCTCGTGGCCCGCCCGGCCTACGCAGACGTGAAGTTGGAGGCCCACTTCGACAGGGCGCCCTGACGAGGAAAGGACAGACTCCCAGGTGGGCGTGAAGCCACCTGGGAGTCCCTCCAGCCGCAGCACGCCTGGGCGCGGGAAGTCACCGAGGCGTGAAAGGTGCGCGAGGACGATGGCGCAGGAGACGGCTCGCCATCTCATCTGGCACGGACGAGGGGGCTCCTTCATCAATGTCTCATCCATCCTCGGCAGCGTGGTGCAGGGAGGACTGCCCGCGTAGTGCGCCTCGAAGGCGGGCGTCAATCACCTGACCCGTGCACTCGCCATCGACCTGGCGCCCCACGGCATCCGGGTCAACGCGCTGGCGCCCGGCTACTTCGAGACGAATATCAACCGGGAGTTCCTCGCCACCGCGGAGGGCCGGGCCATGGTGGACCAGCCACCTCGAGGAGCTGGATGGGCCCCTGTTGCTGCTTGCCTCGGAGTCCTCTCGCTACATGATGGGGAGCGTGCTCCCCGTGGATGGTGGTTACACCAACGTCTCCGCGGCATAGGGGTGAGTGGCTCCCCGCGCCGCAACGCTCACTTCGCGCCGGGCACCGCCCGCGCGACGAGCATGGGGCGGTAGGTCGCCCGGTACGCCCAGGCCAGATAGAGGTGGAGGGCCAGGACGACGACGGTCATCACGATGCCGGTCGGGGCGAGGAAGGCATGGAATGCGACGATGTTGACGACGACGGGCGCGAGGAGGGCCAGCGCCAGCGGCACGAAGCGGTTCGTCAGCAGCAGCAAGCCCACGAGCACCTCGGTGCCCTTGATGAGCGGCATCATGTAACCCGACTTCATGAACGCCATGCTGAGCGCCATGGCGCCTTCGGGAATGGGCTCGGAAGGCGGCGGGATGAAGTTCAGGAAGCCGTTCAGCCCGAAGACGAAGAAGAGGAGCCCCAACAGGACCCTCGCAACGGTTGGAAGGTGGCGAGCAAACGACTTCGTGTCCTGGCCCGCTCCGGTGACCTCTGCGTTCAGCGTCGTTCCCGTTCCCATGGCGTACTCCTCCTCGGTGTCACTTCTGGTTTGGTGGCAAGGCTCCTGGACCGCCCCGGGGGCGCTGCCTCTACCCTCGCGACGAACGGCCTTCCGGGAGATCGACACGGCGACGATTTCATCCAGGTGCCCTCGGCGTCGAGGTCTGCCCTTGCATGCATGTATCTCCCGGGGTTCAGTGAGGGGTCATGGCCTTCGCCCCGTGGCTGCCCGTGCTTGTCACCCTTCACTCCGTGCCACCCGCCGCCGCACGCGCCGAGCCTGCGCCTGCCGCCTTCTCGAGCTGGTTCGACGCGCGAGCGAAGGAGGAGCAGCCAAAGGTCCTGACGCGATACCAGGTGGACCTCGACGGTGATGGGCGCGAGGACGAGGTGGTCTGCTATTCCCTGGTGAAAAGCGACGAAACGAGTCGCGGGGATGGAGCCCCGGTCACGCTGGTGGGGCTGGCCAGCGGAGAGCGCTTCGCGGTGAACACAGGCGTGGGATTGGACGTCGAACTGGACTGCCCGTCCCCCACCCCGGAAGCGTCAAACACGGGCAAGCCGGTCCTGCTGCTGCCACGAACCGGGATGAGAAGTTCGTCATCGGTGTCGCTGCGCTTCGACCGGAACGGCCCGTTGCTCGTGGCGAGCCACGTGACGACATATTCCAGTTCGAACCGCATGGACCTGCTGACCCAGCGCGCCCAGACCTACAACTACACGGCGCCGACCTCGGAGGAACAGGACCCCGAGGGGAATGAGACCCGGTGGGAAGGCCCGGCGCAGGTGGTGACGGACCTGGAGTCGACGGTGCTTCCGACTCCGGGAAAGGTCACCTGGGGCCAGAAGAACTGGAAGGGACTCGAGGATGCGGACCTGACGGTGAGCCTGCGTCGCAGAGGCGACCTGATGGTGGTCAGTGTCCGGCTGAAGGATGACAAAACAGTCGTTGCCGCAGATGCCAGTCCCAAGGCCATCCTCGCGGCGGACCACCTCGAGCTGCGCTGGTCGGAGTGGGGCACCACCAAGCGCATGGAGAATCGGCCGGTGGAGCTGGGGGTCGCGCGCAACGCGTTGGGGGTGCCCGTGGCCACGTGGTTCAAGCCTCCCAAGAAGAAGGACACGCCACCGCCGACGATTCGGTGGACCTCCCCGGAGGCCATCGAGGTGGAGCTGCCCCTGGACTGGTTCATGCCGCCGCCCGCGAAGCGCACCTATTACGATCCAATGACCTATATGCCCTGGTTCTCGGTGTTCTTCTCCGATGGAGATGGGAAGGGTCAGGAGACGCTGGTGAATGTCTTCCCCAAGGTGCTCTTCGTCGCCGAGCCGGGGCGCCCCTTTCCCACGGTGGAGCAGAACGTCCAGCCGTGGGCGCGGGTGGAAGCCGGCGCCACGCTGCTCATGCTCACGCAATGATGGAGACGGAGCCGCGAGGGCCTTCCCCCGTCAGGGACCGACGACCGCCAGGGCGCTGCGTTCGAAGTCGATGACCCGCCGGGCCACGTCACGCACGTGGTCGGCCGTCACCTCGGAGACCCGCTGCGCGTAGTGCTGGAAGTTCTCCTGTCCGACCCCGAGACACCCATCCATCGCCAGCATCGCCGCACGAGCGGCGTTGCGCTGCAGCCCCAGCTCATGCGTGCCGATGAGGTGCTGGCGCGCCCGCTCCAGTTCCTCTTCGCTCACCCGTTCGTCCCTCACCCGCTCCAGCTCGGAACGGATGGCCACCAGCGCCGCTGTCACCTTCTCCGGGCTCGTCCCCATGTAGATGGCGAAGTAGCCAGGGTCCACGCCTTCCATGCTGTAGCTGTTCACGCTGTAGGCCATGGCGCGTTTGTCACGCAGCTCGCGGAACAATCGCCCGCCCTGCCCCGCGAGCAGCGTGCTGAGCACCTTCAAGGCGTGGCGCCATGTATCGGTCACCCGTGCCCCCATGAAGCCCAGCGCCAGATGGGTCAAGGAGCGCGCGAGCACCTGCCTGTGCTCGCGAGGCGACTCCGGAAGCGGCTCTGGCGCCACGGGTGGCGGTGCGGCCAGCGCTCCCGAAGCGTCGCCGAACAGCTCATGCGCTCGCGCCAGCACCTCCTCCGCGCGCACGTCCCCCACCACGCTCAGCACCATCTGCGCGGGGTTCATGTAGGCCGCATGCCAGGCACGCAGCGACTCGGGGCCCAGTCGCGCCACCGCGCGGCTCTCCCCTGACACCGGCAACCGGTAGGGATGCGTGCGGTAGAGCGTGCTCGCGAGGACATCGAACACCCGGCCCTCGGGCTTGCCATCGCGAGTGCCCAGCTCCCTGGACAAGTTCCCGCGTTCGCGAGCCACCTCACTCTCGGAGAACAGCGGGGCGCGCAGGCAGTCCGCGAAGAGACGAAACGCGGGCTGGAAGTGGCGTGACAGGAACTCGCCGCGAAGCTCCACCAGGTTGCGCCCATGGGCCCCCTGGAGCGAGCCCGCCATGGCGGTGACCCGCCGCATAACCTCCTGTGCATCGCGAGTGGCCGTGCCACGCGTGAGGCAGCGACCCAGCAACGTGGTGAGCCCGTTGGTCTCCGCGGTCTCGTAACGCACGCCGCCCGCGAAGCAGGCTCGCATCGCGACGAGCGGCACCGCGCGCGACTCCAGCACCAACACCCGTGCCCCCGAAGGCAGTCGCGACTCCACCACCCCTTGAGCCGTCTCGGTCGTCTTGCGCCTCACGAGCCGAGGCAGCGGCGCTGGCCCTTCACGCACCGAGGCTGGCACGCGCCCCCGTGACGCACCGTCGTGCGCGGCCCGCATCAACAACGCCTCCGCCCGTTCGGTGGAGAAGTCGCAGCCCTGGGGGAGCAGCCCCGTAAGGACAGCCCGGTCGAAGCGCAGGTAGCGCTCCGCCACCTCGTGCAATCGCTCCGGAGTGAGTCGAGCGATGGCCTCGTGGTAGCGCGCCTCCGCCTCCAGGCCGCCCAGCATGAACTGGTAGTAGCCCAGCCGCCGTGCCAGCTCCTGCACCTCCTCGCGCTGTTGCACGGCCCGCGCCTCGAAGTGGGCCTGCAACATCGCCAGCTCTTCGGCGGGCACCGGCTCCGCGCGCAGCCGGGCCAGCACCCGCAGCTCCTCCTCCACCGCCTCCGCGACCTGGTTCGGCGCGAGCGTGAACCGGAGGGAGAAGAGCCCGGGGTCCAAGGGCGTATAGGACGAGGACTCCAGCGCCCTGACGAGGCCCTGTCTCCGTTTGCATTCCCGGATGACCCGCGAGCGCTCCCCCTGCCCCGTCAGCAGCGCCAGCACGTCCAGCGCCGGCACGTCCGGATGCGCGACGTCCGGGATGGAGAAGCCCAGATGCAGCCAGGCCTCCTTCACGCCATCTTCTCGCAGGCATATCCGCGGCGCGGTGCGCTCCGGCTCGGCGGGACGCGGCATCGGCCCCGAGTGGTGCTGCCCCCAGTCACCGCCAAAAAGTTCGTCCACCCATGCGCGCAGCCGCGACTCGTCGAAGTCGCCCGCGAGACTGAGCACCAGGTTTCGCGGGGTGTAGTGCCGCGCGTAGAACTCGAGCACCCGCTCCCGGGTGAAGTCGCGCACGCTCGCGGCCGTGCCAATCACGGGGCGTCCGTAGGGATGCTGGGGGTAGGCGGCGGCGAACAACTGCCGCGAGGCCCGCCGCGCGGGGAGGTCCTCGTTGCGTTTGATCTCCTCGCACACCACCTCGATTTCTCGCGCCAGCTCTCCCGCGTCGAACGAGGAGCCACGCACCGCGTCCGCGAGGATGTCCAGCCCCAGCCGGGCGAACCGACTGGCGATGACGACATGGAAGACGGTCTGGTCGTAGCTCGTCCAGGCGTTGATCTGCCCACCATGGGCCTCCACCGTGCGAGCGATATCCCCGGGTGCCCGACGCGATGTCCCCTTGAAGAGCATGTGCTCATGCAGGTGGGCCAGGCCCAGTTGGTCGGGCCGCTCGTCCGCGCTGCCGGCCCGGACCCAGACCTGGAAGGCGACAGCGCGTGCGGTGTCTCGTCGCTCGAAGACGACGGTGAGCCCATTGTCCAGCGTGTACGTTTGAGCCGTCAGGGTCCTAACCTCCCACCATGGCCTGGCGCTTGAGCAACAGGCGACGGCGCCACGCGAGCCCCAGCGCCAGCGCGGTCCCCGACAGCAGGGCGAAGGCGAAGCTCACCGCGAAGGCCCGTGGGATGCCCAGCGAAGTCCCCAGCGTTCCGCCCAGGAGCGCGCCCAGCATCGTCGAGACCTCGGGCATCAGGCTGATGACGGCCATGACCCGGGCGAGCGCGTTGGAGGGCACCTGCCGGGGGACCTCCGCGAAGAGCGTGATGAGCAGGAGCGAGGCGCCGAAGCTGCCCATCAACTCGTAGTTCAGGCACGCCACCAGTCCCAGCGCCCCGGGCCGGGCCAGCGGCAGCAACGCGAACGAGCCGGTGAGCAGGGCCACTGCCACCGCCACGGTCCACTGCGCTCCCAGGCGCCGGTGGAAGGTCCCCACGAGAAGGCTGGCGACGATGCCCCCCACGGAGCCCACCCCGACGATGGGACCGATGAGCGACGGCGACATGCCCAGGTCCCCGGACATGAAGAGGACCAGCAGAGCGGAGACCACGCCATTGGCCAGACAGAGATACCCGACGATGACGAGCCCCAGGCCCAGGAAGGGCCGCTGGAGCAGCAGCGAGAAGCCCAGGGTGAGCCCCTTCAGGCTCGCCGTGTTCCTCGCCGGGACATGCTGCGGCTTGCGGGGGACACGCACGGCCACCGTCAGCAGCGCGGCCACCGCGAAGGAGGCCGCGTCCACGAGCAGCGCCACGGGCGCCGAGAGCACGGAGACGAGCAGGCCCCCCAGGCTGCGCCCCGAGACGTCCGCCAGGTTGCGCGTCACGCTGAACCGGCCATTGGCCTCCACCAGCTGCCCGTCCCCCACCACCGCGGGGAGGATGGGCGCGGCGAACATCCCGCCAATGGCGCTCACCGAGGTCAGACAAAAAGCCATCCCCAGGAGCAACCCGAAGCTCAACAGGCCCATCCACCAGAGCAACGGAATGGAGGCGATGAGCAGGCTGCTCGTCAGGCTGCACGCCACCAGGACGGGCACCTGACGCGAGCTCGCATCGGCCCACGCCGCGGCGGGGAGCCGCAGCAGCAGGGTCGGCGCAATCTCCACGGCCATCAGCAACCCCATCTGCTGGGGCGTGAGGTTCAGGATGGTCACCGCGACGAGCGGCAGCGCCACCTTGGTCACCGCCGAGCCCGTCAACGTGACGGTCTGCGCCGCCCACAGCCGCAGGAAGGTGGCGTTGCGCCAGAGACCGGGCGGAGGGCCCGGGCTCATCCCGCCCGCTGGGTCCGCGTGGAGGCCTTCAGGCGATCCGGCAGCGGACACACCTCCCGCATCTCCTCGTCGCCGGTCAACCCGCAGCAGTTCCCGTCGATGTCCTCGTTGAAGACCAGCTTGGGGTGAGGCACCTGCGAGGGTTTGAGGTTCAGCAGGTCCAACGGCACCTGGTCGTCGTCCACCCACACCTGCCCTCCCGGGGAGATGAGGTCCATGTGGATGGGCGAGTAGTAGTCCAGGACATGGATGCTCTGGTTGTGCTGGCCAAAACCCAGGTGCACGCCCGGATGGCGTTCGTTGATGTGCGAGTTCATGGAGATGAACTCCCCCAGCCCTCCGTTCGTCCCGAACCCCACCTCCCCCACCCGTCTGGAGTTGGGCTGGGCGAAGACCGCCTCCACCAGGCGGCTCACTTCGGGACTGTCACACTCGTAATCGACGGCATGGCCGTCCTGAATCCGGATGCGGATGGGATTCTTCGCCAGACGCGCATCGACCTGCGTCAAGGCATTGATGTTGAAGGCCCCGTCGGCGACCAGGACACCGTCCACGGTGCCCGGAAAGGTGGCCACCTCTCCCGCGGGCAGGATGACGAAGCTCCCAGGACGCCACACGCCCCGGTTGCTGATCCACCGGTACCGCTCCGAGTCGAGCCCGATACGCAGGTCCGTTCCCGATGGAGTCTTCACCTTCAGCTCGCGCGCTTTCATGAACCGGTCCAGCAAGCCCGCGTTGAGCTCCGACAACATCCCGGACCTGACGTTCAGCGCCTTGAGGAAGAAGTCCTGGGAGGCGTTGATGATCCGCACCGCCAGCCACTTGTCCAAGTCATAGCGCGCCAGCGCGTTGCGGAAGGTCATCATGTGCGACATCGAGTCGCGCTCGACGGTGATGATGACCAGCTTGCCCTTGAGGCTCTCGGCAGGCGGCAACGCCGCGTCCAGGCGCTGAGGGAAGGTCTCGTCCGGGAAGGGCTTGGGCCGCATCCCCAACAAGGCCGCCTCCATCCCACGCATCCGCAAGACGGTGGCAATCCACGCGGCGGACTCGCGACTCTCGGGCGTGTAGGCCACGAGGACCTGGTCCTCCGGCACGAGGCGCGCGTAATCATCAAGCAGGACATCGATGCCGGCCCAGACTCGCTCGTCCACTTTGCTCATCTCGCGACTCCCCGGATGTGCTGCGGCAGCAGGTTGAGATTGCCCATGGTTTGAAGCTCGGGGCCTTGCGCATGAACACCGCGCCAGACGTCCCGCCCGGCCTTTACGCCTGCCCCAGGCCACCACCAGTGCCTGGGGCAGGTGCCCGCGAAGTCGCGCGGTGCGACTAGTTGTTCTGCTCGGTGGTCCAGATCGACCACATGCCGATGGTGTGCTCGGCGTTGGAGTCGCTCAGGTTGCAGGGGTTCAGTCCGGAGCTCTCGAAGCCCTCGGGCTCCGCGCTCTGCATCTCCATCAGGGTCTGCGCAAGGATTTCATCACGGTTCGAATGTTCCATGTGCAACCTCCCGGTACGCCGGTCACGCCTGGATTGGCGCCCCCAAGGACTATCACAACGCACTCCACAAAACAGACACCCAGCCACCCAGGGCAATCCCATCACGAATTCCAGACAACCCCCGAGCACCATATCCTCTCAACCCAGTGACATGGCGTGGCTGCACCGTTGACGACCCGACATCCCCGGACAGCGCCTTGAATCCCATCCACGCGGCGCGCGCCCGCGCTGTAGCGGCTTTCCATGACAGGGCTTTCCGCATCACAGCCATCCCCATCCCTCTCGACTCCACGGGTAGGGGGCCCGACGCGGGGAGTCCCTTCGAGTGGGAGGACTCGCCAGCAACTGTTTCCGAGGCGAGCCCCGCGTCTATTCTTGGGACAGCCCACAGGAGCTGAGCCCATGCGCGCGACGGCCTATGCAGCCCCCTCTGAGATGCACGGCATGGCCCATCCCTCGCGCACCGTGAGCGGGGAGGGAGTCCACACGAGCGCGGAGCGGGGGCTCGCGCAATGCCAGCAACGCGCCAATCAGAGCCCTCCGGTCCAGCGCGTGTCCGGCTACCAGCAATTGCTGAACACGAGCCCCAGGGTGGCGGCGATGCAGCGCGGCCCAGCACGGGCCCCCGTCGTCCAGCGCATGCGCATCACCAGTGGTGACATCACGGAGAGCGTCGACGAGGCCTGGAAGACGGTGGAGGAGTTCCTCTGGGACAAAGGCATTCCCGACCGCTACTGGCCCGAGATGAAGCAGCAGCTCGCGGCCATGGGGGAGGACCAGGAGTTCGAGTACTACGAAGACGCCGCGGACCTGCTGACCCAGCAGCTGAATGCCCGGGAGGGGACGGACTACCCGGTGGGGCCGCAGGAGGACCTTGATGACAAGGACACGCAGCAGGACTCGGGAGGCTGGGGTGGGCTCGCGTGGAAGGTGTTGAAGTACGGCACCATGTTCCTCGCGGCCCAGAGCGCGGTGGAGAACATCCTGCCCAAGGCGAATGCGATGTCGCTCCCCATGGGCCCCAGTGGCCCGTCGAACGCGCTGACGAACATGACCGGCCTGCGGCAGGACGTGTGCAAGGTCCCCGGCCTCATGGACAGCTTCCTGCCCATGCCTCTTCCCACGTGCGATATGGCCGACGCCCCCGTTGCGCCGAAGACCTGGTCCAATCATGGCGTCTGGAAGGATTGGCTGAATGCATTCGCCACGGGGAGGTGGAGCTATCCCGAAGACCCGACCGAGATTCCCGGGGTGAGCTTCCTGTCGGGCCCGAACGACCTGGCCCAGGACGGCTACTACGCCTATTCCCACCGCGCGAAGGATGGGCGGGTGGCCATCTCCTACACGGGGACGGATGCCACCACGAACAACGCCGTGCCCCACAGCTATCTGGCGTCAGGGGGCGACGTGTATGCGGCGGGCATGCTGCTGGCGAAAGGAGGCCAGGTCACCCAGGCGGACTCCGCCTCCGGCCACTACCTTCCCGACCCCAAGGTCTACCTGGACGAGTCCTGCCAGTCGCAAGTCACCCCCAAGGAGAGCCTCGAGTTCCTCCAGAGCAAATTGGAGGCGGATGGACTCGCCGCGCCGGGCATGAACCTGCTCCCGTTCCGCCATCCGAACCTCATCCAGCAGACCATTGACTGCCAGCAGAACAGACAGCCCCTGTTCAACCCCCGTGGGTTTCGCTGAAGCCCCTGACGGCCTGGCTTACGTTCCGCGGGAGTGAGGGGGGTGTGAGCGCCGCACCGGGCGTCGCCGGGTGCGTTGACGGCTCCACCCCCTGGCGCGGCGCTCAACATTACTTAACACCCCGGTGACTCCAACCATGCGATGCAGGACGCGCCCCTCCCCGGGACTTGGGAAGGACACAGTCCCGCAGTCGAGGGGAGAACGGGTGGCGTCCGGTGGGGAATACGTCCCCGGACTCGCGCGGAAAACGTGGTACCGGTGGACCGTCGCGGCCACCAGAAAGGGAGCCGTCGGAATGCTCGCCATTGGAGACCTCGCGCCGGACTTCTCCGCCACGGACTGCCATGGCGCGCCCCTGAGCCTGTCCGCGCTCCGGGGCCGCAGGGTCGTCCTGTTCTTCTTTCCCAAGGCCTTCACGCTCGGCTGCACCATCGAGAACCGGGCGTTCAGGGACAACCACCACCGCCTCCAGGAGCTGGGCGCGGAGCTGGTGGGCGTCTCCGTGGACACCCAGCGCACCCAGTGCGCCTTCGCGGAGAAGGAAGACATCCACTTCTCCCTGCTCGGAGACCCGGACCGGGTCATCAGCCGGGCCTATGACGTGCTCTGGCCGGTGCTCCGGGTGGACCGTCGCGTCACGTTCATCATCGGCCCCGACGGCCGCATCGAGGACATCATCCGCCACGAGGTGCGCGTGTACCGCCACCTGGATGACGTCCTGCGCTACCTCGAGTCCACCCCGCTCCCCGTCGCCTACGACACGGCCGCCTGAACCCCGGGCTTCAGTCCCAGAGGCAGTAGTACTCGCAATGGGATGCGCCCCGGGCGCGGCACATCGGGTGGGTGATTCGCGGCGACTGACCGCCCGACAGCTCGATGGCTCGCTCGTGCCAGCCGATGATGGTGAGGCAGTCAGCCTCCGTGACGTTCTCCGCGCTGAAGGTGCGCAGCACCGCGGACCGGGGCCCCGTCCAGTCGTACGTGCGCGAGCCCACCGCGTAATAGAACCGGTAGATGCGCGCCGCCTGGCTCAACAGGAAGTGCGGGTCCCCCGCCCTCACGAAGGCATGCTGCGGACCGTGGAGCGACTCGTCCGCGGACGCGCGGCCCATGTCGATGAAGGCCCGGCCCTCGTCATCCGGCGACAGCACCTCCGCGATGGCCGAGTCCAGCCGCAGGTTCAGCTCCAGCGGATACCAGGCCACCGGCAATATCGACTTGCGAAGCAATGCCTGGTCCGACGGGGGCAGCCGCCCGAGGACCTCGTCCACCCGAACCTGCCCGCCGTGCCGGCGCAGCATGTTCAAGCGGGATATGAGCACGCCCCCCTTGATGCGAGAGCCCGAGCCTTCCAGAACCATGAGAAGTCCGTGGGTTGCACCAACCGCGGCCATTCTGACAGCGGCCGAGCGAACAGGGCAACCCGACGTCACAACCGAGTGTCGGCCAAATCGCTGTCATTTCCTGAGATTCCTGAATTGATGCGATGACGGAAACGCGTCGAAAAATAACCTGGGGGCGGCTCGGGGGTTGAAGGCGTCGTGAGCATCAGGGAGACAGGCGGCCGGGTGGTGGCGATGCCGTCTCGCCGGCTGGCCCTGGAGCGGGCGCCGGACGAGGTGCTCTGCCGTGTCTTCCTGGACGGCGAGGAGGCGGCCTTCGAGGTGCTGGTGACGCGGCACCGGGCGCTCGTCTTCTCGCTGGTGCGCCGCTACACGACCCGGCCCGAGGACGCGGCGGACCTGACGCAGGCCGCCTTCCTGCGCGCGCTGGAGGCCTCTCGCCGGGTGTTCGCGCGCTTCACGCCCCTGGGCCCGGCGCCGTTCCGTGCGTGGCTGGTGCGCATCGCCCTCAACCTGGCGAAGAACCACGCGCGGCACGGCCAGCGGTGGCGGCCGGTGCTGGTGGAGGCCGCGAACGACGAGGTGGCGGAGGCCCCTGGCGAGTCCGCGCAGGACGGCCTGGAGCGGGCGGAGAGAGCGCGCGAGGTGCGCGAGGCGGTGCTGACGCTGCCCAGGCGTCAGCGCGAGGTGTTGACGCTGCGCGTGGACGCCGGGTTGGCGTTCAAGGACATCGCGGAGACGCTCGGCATCACCGAGAACAATGCGAAGGTGCAGTTCCACCATGCGGTGAAGCGCCTGAAGGCGCGGGTGGGCGAGCCCGAGGAGATGCGTTGATGGCTGCATGCCCTGACCAGGAAGCGCGGGTGGATCTCCACGCCGCGGGGGCGCTGGAGGCGTCGGAGACCGTGGCCCTGCTCCACCATCTGGAGTCGTGCGCGGGGTGCCGCGAGGCCTTCGCCGCGTCGGTGGAGGTCCTGTCGCTCTTGACGTTGCCCGCGCCGACGGCGGCGGAGAAACACGCGCAGGAAGCGCTGCCCCAGCGCGCGCTGGACACATGGAAGCGGGAGCGCATGAGCCAGGCGCTGCGACGACGCACCGTGGGCTCGTTGGTGGCGGCGGCAGCGGCGGTGGCGGTGATGGTCCTGGTGCCAGGCATCCCGCGCCCCTGGGACTGGAACACCCCGCCGGAGCCCCAGGAGCTGCCATCCGAGGAGCGCGCGGTGGAAGCGCGGGCGCTGGCGGACTTCGAGGCCTGGGCGGGGCTGGAGCCGCTGGAGGCCAGCTCCGAGTGGGAAGACGAGGAAGCGCTCGACGACGTCGAGAGCTGGGACGAGGAAGCGCTGCTGGGGGAGACGCTGTGAAGACGATGACTCGCAAGTCGTGGGTGGCGGTGACGGTGGTGCTGGTGCCCTGGCTGGCGCTGGCCCGGCCCGGCAACAAGGAGGGCGCGGAGCAGCAGCCTCGCGAGGCCGAGCGGATGGAGCGCGCGGAGAAGCGGATGCGGCTGCGGCAGGTGCTGACGCTGTCGGACGCGCTGGAGCTGGACAACGCGCAGGCGTTGAAGATGGAAGAGACGTTGCGGCGCTTCGACGAGAAGCGGCGGCCTCTGCGGGAGCAGGTTCGCGACGCGGCTCGCACGCTGCATCAGGCGGCGCGGGGCGACAGCGCGGCGCTGGCCCAGGTGGACGCCGCCGCGCAGCGTGCGTTCGAGGCGCGCGAGCGCATCGCCGCGCTGGACCGGGAGATGTACCAGGCGCTGGCCAAGGAGCTTGCTCCGGAGAAGCGGGCGAAGCTGGCGCTCGCCCTCGCGCGCGGCGGCGGAGTGAAGACCAAGCGCTTCTGGAAGAACGAGCTGCCGGGGGACTCGCGGGGCGAAGACTGAGGCCCCTCCCCCGGGAATGAGACTGGAGTCGGGGACGGACGGGCATCCGTCCCCGGGGGCGATGAGCGCCCGTGCCTACCGTCAGGGAGCCAACGGCGCGTGTCGCGCCGCCACCGAGGAGGCTTCCATGCGTCTACTGCCCCGACTCGCACCCCTGCTGCTGGGCCTGGCCTTCACGGCCTGCGCGAGCATCGACGTGAGCAGCAACTACGACCCCAGCGCCGTCCAGCAGATCGACGGATACAAGACCTACGCGTGGCTCCCGCAGCCGGAGGGGACCGACAAGCGCGTCTACAATCCCATCGTCGGTGGCCAGGTGCAGCACGCGGCCGACGCGTATCTGCAGTCGCACGGCTACCAGAAGGTGGATGCGGGGGCGAACCCCAACTTCCTCATCGGCTGGCATGGGGCCATCGACAACAAGATTGAAGCGGACACCGTCAACTCCTACTACGGCTATCCGTACAACTCGATGTGGGACCCGTTCTACGGCGGTGGGACCGTCGCCATGTCCGCGCCCGAGACGTATGTGCGCGAGTACGAGCAGGGCACCCTCCTGCTGGACATCGTGGACGCCGAGTCCAAGAAGCTCGTCTGGCGCGGGCAGGCGCAGGCGGAGATTGACGACAACGCCAAGGCGGAGAAGCGGCAGTCGAACATCGACAAGTCCGTGAAGGAAATCCTGGAGCGCTTCCCGCCCAAGCCCGGGAAGAAGTGACGTGCGGGCCCGTGTCCGACGCCGTTGACGTATGGGAGCGTCAGGCGTCGGACACGGGCGTGTCCTCGGGAACACTCGTCGGCGCGGGCGGACATGCCCAGGTTGCCTGCGCTCCATGTCTCGCGTCCGCCGACTCGCTGGCTGCATCTTGCTGCTCGCCTGCCTTGGCGGTTGCACCGTCTCGGCGCCGCGCTCGGAGTTGGTGCGCCGCGTGGGCCGCTCGGACCTGTCCGTCGGGGCGTTGCGTACGCGGGTGCGGGACATGGCGCGCCGCTTCTCCGGGTTGCTGGAGGTCTCTTCGGATGAAATCGCCGCGCGCTCGGGCTCGGCCTCCGTGCGCGAGGCGATGACCACCTTCAAGATCAACTCCGTGCCGGCGATGCAGGCCGCGTTGCTCCAGCCCGACCCCGTGGCGGCCCTGGTGGATGCGTGGGCCCTGCTCGCGCAGCTCGAGCTCGCGCTTCCGCAGTGGGCCGTCTCCGCGGGGGCGTCACCCGAGGTGACAGCCAAGGCCGAGCGCATGTTGCGCGAGCAGGAGGCCGAAGTGGAGGCGCTGTGGAAGGACGTGTCCGGCCATGCGGACGTGTCGCCCGCGCACCGTCTCGTCCATGAGTGGGCCGCGAAGAACCCGCTGGTGGGCTCGCTCGTCGCGCGGGTGTCCACCGTGGGATTGCTGGCGGACGTGACGTCTCTGTCCGGGATGGGGGCGAGGGGGACGGCGGGGGCACTCGTCGAAGACGTGCGCGACATCACCGCGCGCGTGGACCTCTACGCCGCGTCCCTCCCCCGACAGGCCCGCTGGCAGGTGGAGTCGATGGCGCAGGAGGTCCTGAGGACGCTGCCCGCGAAGGAGGCGATGCGGGACCTGGACCGCGTGGTGGACACGCTGGACCAGTTGGGCGCGCTGGCGGCGGGGACTCCCGCGATGGTGGCCCGCGAGAGGACGGCGGTGCTGAGCGCTCTCGACGCGGGCAGGGAGGCTCTCCAGCGGTTCATCGAGTCGGAGCGACAGGCGCTCATGGGGGACGTGCGAGGCGAGCGGCAGGCGATTCTCGCGGCGCTTCACACCGAACGCGTGGAGACACTCCAGCAGGGCGAGCAGATCGGCTACGGGTTGGTGGACCACACCTTCCAGCGCGCCGCCATGCTGGTGGACCGCATCTTCCTGTGGCTGCTCGGGCTGACGCTTCTGGGCGTGGTGGGTGTGGTCGCCGTCGCGATCCTGCTCACGCGTGCGTGGCGTCGACGGATGGGCTGAGCATGGCGACGGGGCATGGGCTGAGCGTCGCGAGGCGGCATCGACTCGCGTGCGGCCTCGAACTCCTGACGCCATCTCTCGACGCGCCCTGCCAGCGTGGCGTCGGCGCATGGACTGAGCGTCGCGCGGCGGCAGCGACTCGCGCGCGGCCCCGACATCCTGACGCCACCTCCCGACGAGCTTTGCCAATCTGTCAGGCGCCCTTCGCGCCAAGACTGTGAACACTCTCGGCGCGGGGCGGGCTCCGTGATTGCATTCGTCCCGGACATGGACTCGCGCTCACGTCAGGACCTCATCACCGGTGCACTGCTCGGAACCCTCGTGGGAGACGCCCTGGGTCTGCCCCGGGAAGGGCTCGGCCCCCGACGGGCACACCGCATGTTTGGAGGCGCGCCGCTGCGACACCGGCTGGTGCTGGGCCGGGGCTTCGCCAGCGATGACACGGAGCACGCGTGCATGACGGGACAGGCCCTGCTCGCGCAACCCGAGGACGCGCCGCGCTTTGCTCGCAACCTCGGGTGGAGACTGCGGGGGTGGTTCCTGGCCCTGCCCGCGGGCATCGGCTGGGCGACCGTGCGCGCCATCATGAAGTTGTGGTGCGGCTTCCCGCCCGAGCACAGCGGCGTCGTCTCCGCGGGCAACGGCCCGGCGATGCGAGCACCCCTGTTGGGAGCCTGTCTCGCCGCGCAGCCAGAGCGGCTCGATGCCTTCGTGCGGGCCTCCACACGGCTGACCCATCGAGATCCCCGGGCCGAGGACGGAGCGCGCCTCGTCGCACGAGCCGCCGCGTACGGCGCCCTCCATGGGCCCGAGGGCGTGAAGGACTCGCAGGCCGCGCTGCGCATGCTGCGCGAAGCCACCACCACCGCTGACTTTCACGCGGTGCTCGACACGCTGAGCGCCCAACTGGCGCGCGGTGCCTCCCTGACGGAGCTCGCCGAGGTCCTCGGGTTGGGACGTGGAGTCACGGGCTACGTCATGCACACCGTGCCCGTGGCCCTCTATGCGTGGCTGCGCCACCCGGACGACCTCCCCCGCGCGGTGGAGGAAGTCATCCTGCTCGGCGGAGACACGGACACGGTGGGCGCCATCGTGGGAGGCATGCTCGGAGCCACCGTCGGCGCGGGCGCCATTCCCCAGGCATGGCTGGACGGCGTCGCCGAGTGGCCTCGCTCAACTCAGTGGATGCGGACGCTCGCTGAACGCCTGGCGCGGCAGTTCCCCTCAGGCGAACCCCCTGCCGAGAGGACGGGCCCGCTCGCCCTCTTCTGGCCCGGACTGCTCCCGCGCAACCTGGGAGTCCTCGCCATCGTGCTCGCACACGGCTTCCGTCGCTTGCTGCCACCGTACTGAACGCCACGGCGCATCTCCGCCGTGGCGCTCACGGGTGCATCACGCAACGGCCACGGAGCCACGCCCTCACGAGTGACTGTCGGCGGTGGGCTGCTCGGCCTCCGTGGCACTGACGGAGCCGCGAGCCGCCTTCAAGCTGTCGGGAATGATGAGCGGCCGCTCCAGCCGGTCCCGGTCCCACTTCCCCAGGTTCGCGCAGGCGTCGTAGCTCGTCTGGAAGAAGTCGAGCAGGAACGCCTTGGGGTCCTTCGCGTGGCGCACCGACTCGTAGGGCAGCAGGAACTCCTTGAGGCCCGCGTCGTATCCCGCCTCCGCCGGCTCCACGCGCGCGGCGGCGAAGCCCGTCGGCTCCGGTGCCGCGTAGCAATAGAACGCCGCGCCGCCCAGGGCCTCGCTGCCGGGCCAGAAGCCCGCGCTGCAGACCTCCTCGCAGTAGGCCTCGGCCGTCACCGCATCCGCGCCTTCACGCACCGGCGCGGGCCGGCCACCGAAGCGCGTCACCGCCAGGTCGAAGCTCCCCCAGAAGAACTGCACCGGGCTGCACTTGCCGGTGAAGCGGGCCCGGAACTCCTTCAGGATGAGGTCCGCCTGGAGCAGCGCCCGCCACCAGCGCTGCGCGTGCTCGGCCACATAGGTTTCGTGGTGCCGGTCCTGACTGAACGGCGTGGTGTCGTCGGGTATCTCCACCGGCTGCTCCCAGATGCGGGTCTCGATGCCCAGCGAGCGCAGCGTGGCCATGACATCCCGGTAGAACTCCGCCACCGGTCGGGACGTCAGCTCCATGACGCGCACGTCCCCCTGACTCGTCAGGAAGCGCAGCTCGCTGGCGAGGAAGTCGAAGTCCACCTCGAAGCCGCCATTCCCATAGGGGATGAGCCCTGTCGTCAGCCCCCGCGCCGTCACGCGGAACGACACATTCCACCAGTGGTTCTCCGGTGGCGTCAGCGTCAGCCGCACCTTGCCGAGCACCTGGGTGTACCGGTGCAGCGTGGCATAGGTGTCCTTCCACTCCGCGAATGGAAGCGCCGGCCACGCCTCCTCCTTCGTTCCCAGTCCGGGTATCGACGCGATGGCCATGCGGCTCCCTCCTCAAGGGCCACGTCCACCACCACGGTGAGCCCCTCATGGCCCACATGCCACGGTGGCCTCACGGGCCGCATGCAGGGAGGACGGAGGACGGAGCGTCAGTCCTCGCGAGCCCTCGGGCTCCCGACGGACGACCCGCCACCGGCCCGGGCGGATGCTCGCTCCGGGCCGGCGAGTGCTCAGGCGTCCGCTACGGCTGGGCGAGCGCTGCGTCGACGGCCTTGCGCAGCTCGTCGCTCTCCGGCGTCACCTTGCTGGGGAAGCCCGCCTTCACCTGGCCGTCCTTGCCCACGACGTACTTGTGGAAGTTCCACTTCGGCGCGTCGTGGTTCTTCGCGAGGAAGGCGTAGACCGGGGACTGGCCGTCGCCCTTCGTCTTCACCTTCTCGAACATGGGGAAGCTGACCTTGAAGCGCAGCTCGCAGAACTTCTTGATGTCCTCCGAGCTGCCCGGCTCCTGCCCGCCGAAGTCATTGGACGGGAAGCCCAGCACGACGACGCCCTTGTCCTTGTAGTCCTGGAAGAGCTTCTCCAGGCCCGCGTACTGCGGCGTGTAGCCACACTCCGACGCGGTGTTCACCACGACCAGGACCTTGCCCTGGAAATCGGAGAGCTTCTCGGCCTTGCCATCGAGACGGTTCGCGGACAGGTCATGCAGGGACATGGGCTTCTTCTCGCTCGGGGGCTGGGACTTCGCGGGAGTGGTGGGCTTCGTCGCCGAATCCCCGGCGAATGCCGGGGTGACGATGAGCGCCGTGGCGACGGTCAGTACATGGAGGGTTCTCATGGGGCCGCCAAGAATGCCGAAGCCCCGCTCCCGTTTCACGACCTTCTGTCCTGTCTTCGACATCCCACCCTCACCGGCTCCCCGTCGCGCCGCGACGCGATGCGTGACGGTCCTCGCCCGAGAAGAGGGACTTGAGCACCCGCCCGGTGGCCGTCTTCACCTTCGCCACCTCGCGAGGCGTGCCCTCCGCGACGATGAGGCCGCCGTCATCGCCGCCCTCCGGCCCCAGCTCCACGACGTGGTCCGCCGCGCCGATGACGGACGGGTGGTGCTCGATGACCACCAGCGTGTCGCCCCGGTCCACCAGTCGCCCCAGGAAGGTGATGAGCTTCTCCACGTCGCCCAGGTGCAGGCCCGTCGTCGGCTCGTCGAGCACGTACAGCGTGGGCTCGTGCCGTGAGGAGGCCGTCAGCTCGGACGCCAGCTTGAGCCGCTGCGCCTCGCCGCCGGACAGGGTGTTGGAGCCTTGTCCGAGCTGGAGGTAGCCCACGCCCAAATCCGACAGGCATTGCAGCGGCGCGGCCACCTTGGGGATGGAGCGGAAGACGTCCTTCGCCTCGTCGGCGGACAGCCGCAGCACGTCGCCGATGGACAGGCCGTGGTAGCGAATCTCCAGCGTGGCCGCGTCGAAGCGCGCGCCGCCGCAGGCCTCGCACGGCGTCACCACGTCCGGGAGGAAGGACATCTCATGGGAGATGGAGCCCTGCCCCTCGCACGCGGTGCACCGTCCACCGGCGGCGGTGTTGAAGGAGAAGCGCGCGGCGGAGAAGCCCCGAATCTTCGCCTCGGGCGTGGCGGCGAAGGCCCGGCGCAGCTCGTCCCAGATGCCCAGGAACGTCGCCGGCACCGAGCGCGGCGTGCGGCCGATGGGCGACTGGTCCACCGACATCACCCGCTTCACCGGGTCCACGCCCTTCAGCGAATCGAAGGGGCCCGGCTTCGAGGAGACCAGCTCCAGCGCCTCGCGCAGCGCCGGGTAGAGCACCTGGCGAATCAGCGTGCTCTTGCCGGAGCCGGACACGCCGCTGACGACGTTGAGCCGGCCCACGGGCAGCCGCAGGTCCACGCGCTTCAGGTTGTTGGCGCGCGCGCCCTTCAGCTCCAGCCAGTGCTTCGGCTCTCCGCGTCCTGAAGGAGGCCGCACCTGCGCCTCGCGCAGCGCGACGGCCGTGGGAGAGTCGCTCTGCAGCACCACGTCCGGCGGGCCTTCCGCGAGGATGCGTCCGCCGCCACGGCCACCGGTGGGTCCCAGGTCGAGCAGATGGTCCGCCGCGCGGATGGTGTCCGAGTCGTGCTCCACCACCAGCACCGTGGAGCCCGTGTTCACCAGCGCGCGCAGGTTGTCGAGCAAGCGGTGGGTGTCACGCGGATGCAGGCCGATGGTGGGCTCATCCAGCACGTACATCGCCCCGGTGAGGCCCGCGCCGAGCTGCGCGGACAAGCGCAGTCGCTGCATCTCTCCGCCCGACAGCGTGGCCGCGTTGCGGTCCAGGGACAGGTAGCCCAGGCCCACTCGCTCCAGGAACTCCATGCGCCGCAGGAGCTCCTGTCGGGACGGCTCGCCCAGGAGCGCGCGGTCCCCCTTGAACTTCCAGCCCTTCACGCGCTCCAGCGCCGAGGCCACGGACTGCTTCACCACCTCGTGGTAGCGCGCCCCTTCCAGCCGCACGCCGCGAGGGATGGGGTCCAACCGGCTGCCACCGCACGCGCGGCACGGCGCCGTCTCGCCCTCGGCCTGAGCCGCAGGTCCGCCCTGCACACCCGTGCCCTCGCACGAGTCGCAGCGCCCCTGCTTCGTGTTGAAGGAGAACCAGCGCGGGTCCAGCTCCGGCACGGCGGTGCCGCACTGGGGACAGGTGCGCTCGGTGGACAGCAGCGTCTCACCCTTCGAGGTGCGCAGCTTCAGCGCGCCCTGTCCCCAGCCCAGCGCCTTGTCGAACACGTCGCGCGGCAGCTTGGAGACCTTGCCCTCGTACATGACGAGGTCGATGTCGTGCTCGCGCGTCTTCGCCAGTCGCGGCGGGTCATCCGTGGAGGCGAGCTGCCCGTCGACGATGGCGGTGGTGATGCCCCCGCGCGCCGCCGCCGTGAAGACATCCAGGTACGTGCCCTTGCGCGAGCGCACCGCGGGAGCCAGCACCGTCGCCTCGCCCTTCATCGCGGAGAGCTGCGCGAACAGGAGCTCCGGAGAGATGGAGGTGATGGCCGTGTCGTCGCGAGGGCAGTGCGGCTCCCCCAGCTTGGCGAACAGCAGGCGCAGGTAGTGGGCCACCTCGGTGACGGTGGCCACGGTGCTCGTGCCACCCGCGCGAGAGGTGCGTTGCTCCAGCGCCACGGTGGGCGGAATGGAGCTGACGCGCTCCACGTCCGGCCGGGGCATGGTGGGCAGGAACTGCCGCGCGTAGGGGCTGAGCGTCTCCAGGAAGCGCCGCTGTCCCTCCGCGAACACCACGTCGAAGGCCAGCGAGCTCTTGCCCGAGCCGCTCGGCCCGGTGACGACGGTCATCTTCCCGAGCGGAATCTTGCACGACACGTCCTGCAGGTTGTGCTCGCGCGCGTGCTCCACCTCGATGGCCGGCGCGACGTCCTTGCCCGGCTTGCGCGGCTTCACCGAACGGCCCAACGGCTTGCGCTCACCTCGCAGCGCCTCCGCCGTCGCGCCCTCGCCACGCGCCACGTCCGCGGGAGTGCCTTCAGCCACCAGCCGGCCGCCGTCCTTGCCGCCCACCGGCCCCAGGTCGATGACCCAGTCCGACGCCTTCATCACCGACACGTCATGGTCCACGACGATGACGCTGGCGCCTCGGTCCACCAGCGCATGAAGCGCGTCGATGACGTGGCGCACGTCCTCCGCGTGCAGGCCCGCGCTCGGCTCGTCGATGAGGAACAGCGAGCCCTTCGACTCGGTGGCCAGCGCACGCGCCAGCTTCAGCCGCTGCGCCTCTCCACCCGACAACGTGGACAGGGGCTGCCCCAGGGGCAGGTAGCCCAGGCCCAGCCGCGCCACCGGCCCCAGCGTGCGCTGGAGGGCCGCGTCGCTCCCGAAGTGCTGGAGCACCTCGGACACCGTCATCTCCAGCACCTGCGCCACGCTGAAGCCCTGGTGGCGGACGGCGAGCACCTCTTCCTTGAAGCGCCGGCCCCGGCACACCGCGCACAGCAGGGCCACGTCCGCGAGGAACTGCATCTCCACCGTCTCGTAGCCCTCGCCCGAGCACGCCTCGCAGCGCCCCTTGTCCACGTTGAAGGAGAAGTGGGCCGGCGTCAGTCCGCGCACCTGCGCGTCGGGCTCCGCGGCGAAGCGCTCGCGCAGCCTGTCCCACGCCTTGGTGTACGTGGCGGCATTGCCACGCGACGTGCGCCCCAACGGAGACTGGTCCACGAAGGTGATGGCCTTCACCGCCTCGGCCCCCTCCAGCGCGTCCACCACGCCCGGGGCCTCCACGTCCTTCACGCCCAGCCGCCGGGCCAGGTGCCGGTAGAGCACCTCGTCCACCAGCGTGCTCTTGCCGGAGCCGCTCGGCCCCGTCACCGCGCACAGCACGCCCAGCGGCACGCTCACCGACAGCGCCTTCAGGTTGTGCTCCCGCGCGCCCCGCACCTCGAGGGAGCCCGTCTTCACGCGAGGCGTCCTCCGCGCCTCATCGCTCCCCGCGAGGAGCCGACCGGTGGGCAGGTCCTTGCGCTTCGCCAGCGCCTCCGGCGGACCATCGAAGCACAGCCGTCCACCTTCACGGCCCGCGCCGGGGCCCAGCTCCAGCACGCGATGCGCGGAGCGGATGACCAGCGGGTCATGCTCAATCACGAGCGCGATGTTGCCCCGCTCCGCCAGCTCCGCGATGGCCTCCGTCAACGGCGGCACGTCCCCGGGATGCAGGCCCACGGTGGGCTCATCCAGGACGAACAGCGAGCCGGTAAGTGACGTCCCCAGCGCCGCCGTCAGCGATACGCGCTGCGCCTCGCCTCCGGACAGCGTGCGCGCCTGCCGGTCCAACGTCAGGTAGCCCAGCCCCACGCGCCGCAGGTAGCTCAGGCGCCCGGACAGCTCACGCCGCGCCAGCTCGCCCTGCCCCGTCGTCGTGCCCAGCGCCTCCAGCCGAGCCAGCGCCTCCGTCAGCTCCAGCCCGTGCCAGCCCGGCAGGTCCAACCCGCCCACGCGGTACGCGCGCGCCTGCTCGTTGAGCCGCGCGCCGCCACAGCTCTGGCACAGCGAATACGCGCGGTAGCGCGCCAGCAGCACGCGCACGTGCATCTTGTACGTGCGCCCCTCCATCCACCGGAACCACGCGCGCACGCCCGGATAGGCGCGCCCTTCGTCGTAGTCACCCGCCCCCTCCAGCACCGACTCCCGCTGCGCAGGCGTCAGCGACGCCCAGGGCGCGTCCATGGGAATCCCCTTCGCGCGGCACCAGCGCTGGAGCATGCCCCGCTCCCACTCCGTCGACGCGCCGGACCAGGGACGGATGGCCCCCTCCGAGAGACTCAGCGCCGGGTTGGGAATCACCTTGTCCCAGTCGATGCCGATGGTGCGCCCGAAGCCTCGACACGGCGCGCACGCGCCCACTGGCGACTGGTAGCTGAACAGGCCCGGCCGCGCGGCCTCGAACTCACGCGCGCACTTCGGACACACCAGCCCCCTGCGCACCCGCTTCGGCTCGGCGCCGACCCCCAGCACCACCGCCTCGCCCTCCGAGCGAGCCCACGCGTCCTCCATCGCCTGCGTCACGCGCGACAGCTGCGAGGCAGACAGCTTCACCCGGTCCACCAGCACCCGCGCCACGCCCGCGGAGTCCGTCGCCTCCGAGGGCTTGAGCGACTCCAGCTCCCGCACCTCGCCCTGCACCACCAGCCGGTGGTAGCCGTCCTTCAGCAACCGGGCGCGCACGTCCAGGAACGAGGCCGTGTCCGCGATGCGCAGCGGGAAGGCGATGAGGGCCTGGGCCTCCGGCGACTCGCGCAGCAGGGCCGACGCCGCGACGCGCGCATCCGTGCGCACCGCCTCCACGCCGCAGTCCGGGCACACCGGCATCGCCTCGCGCGTGAAGAGCGCGGACAGGTACGGCTCCACGTCCGCCAGTGTCGCCACCGTCGAGCGCGAGCTCTTCACCGGCGCGCGCCGGTCCACCGCCACACCCGCGGCCACCGGCTCCAGCGCCTCCATGGGCGGCCGCTCCAGCCGCTCCAGGAACTGCCGGGCGTAAGGGCTGAAGCTCTCCACGAAGCGCCGCTGACCCTCGGCATACAGCGTGTCGAGCGCCAGACTCGACTTGCCCGCCCCCGAGACTCCGGTGATGCAGACCAGCTCCCCTTCCGCGAGGTCCACGGAGAGGTCCTTCAGGTTGTGCGTTCGGGCGCCTACGAGGTGGGTCTTGTGCATTTCGGGTCGGAGGTTTAACGACCTGACACTTCAACGCCACAGACAAGTGAACCAACGCGTCAACGAATGCCCCCCCTGGTTGGGTGAAGGGCGAGCGGCTTGCTACAACTGGGGTACAATGAGCGCGCGGGGGCGGCGCCCGGCCCAGGTGCCCAGATGCCCCGCGATGCAGGAGGCTCTCCATGGCCGAGGGAAGCAACAGTTCTCCCCCCCGTGACGCGCTGGTCCAAGCCTCGCCCTCCCTGGTGTTGCTGGAAGTCGATGGCCACACGGCCTCTGCCTTCGTCGCCACCGGCCAGGGACACCTCGTCACCAGCCTGCATGCCGTGGCGGGAGCACGCCTCATCCACGCGGTGATGGCGGATGGGACGCGCGCGGAGGTGGACCAGGTGGCGGCGATGGATGACCGCCGTGATTTGGCCATCCTCCGTCTACCGGTGACGGACCTGGCGCCGCCTCTCGGTCTGGCGCCCGCACCCCTGCCCGCTGAGGGAGACACCGTCTACGTCCTGCGAGCCGGCGCCGGCCCCGCACCGGAGGTTCGCTCCCAGCAAGTGCGGGCGGTCCAGGTGCTCGGCGACTGGCTCACCTTGCTGGAGCTGACGCGCACGCTTCCGGAGGAGTCCTCCGGCGGGCCGGTGCTGGACATGCGCGGCGCGGTGGTCGGCGTGGCCACCGCGGCGCTGGCCAACGGCCGCTCCCTGGGCCTCGTCATCCCCACGCGCTACATCGCGCCGCTCCTGCGGGGCTCGGCCGCCTCGCCCCTGTCCGCGCTGGAGGCGCCTCGCCGCAGGGCCGGACGCGTGAGAAAGGTGCCGCAACATCCGTTGAGCGTGCTGGAAGGCGCGACGACGGATGCGCTGGAGTCCATCGCCACCACGCTGGGCCACGCCATCAACGCGGGCGCCCCCGCGTACAACCGGGGCGACGTGGACGGTTGCTACCGCCTCTATGCCCGCACCGCCGAGCGACTCATCGACTCGTGCAAGGCCTTCCCCGGCGCCCAGCGCGCGCTGCGCGACGGACTCACGCGCTGCGATGATTTGCCGGACTCCGACGACCGGGCCTGGGCCCTGCGCGACACCTTCGACGGATTGCTGGACGTCATCGGCCGCTGGCTCCAGAAAATCCGTCCAGAAGCCGCCCGCATCGCCAGGCACTCGGCGCCGCCGCCCAAGGACTACCTCAACTGACGCGCCGCCTCACGCATCCTCCCAGCGCACGCGCAGCGCGTAGCCGGCCGGCTGCCGGTCCAGCACGTCCACGCGCGGCCGCACCCGGGTGCGCCGCAGCACGCCTTCCACCACGCCCGCCACGAAGTCCGGCAGCGGGTCCCCGTCCACCACCCGCACGCACCACTCCCGCTCCTGCACCGGCTCCAGGACCATCTTCATGTCCTCGCGCCCCGCCTTCAGGTACGTGGGCAGCCGCGTCAGACAACGCTCGGTACCCAACAGTGGCGCCGCGGTGGCGAAGATGCGCCCCACCAACGTCTGCGCGAAGCCCTCGACGTAGTGGTGCCCCAGCGACCGGTTTGCCTCCTCAGGAGGTTGTCCCGCGCACGCGAAGCGCCGCGCCACGCCCAGCGCCGCGCGCCACACGGTGAGGGGGTAGTACTCCTGTGACGCGTCCGTGTCCGTGTCGTAGCCGATGTCTCGCAGAGACTGGGCGAACGCGCCGGAGGGCTTCAGCGCATGGACGAACAGCCCCTCGAAGTTGCGCCGTGGCACCTGCACTGGCACGTAGGGCGCCTTCCGCGCCCCCACCGCCGCGTCCTTCGAGCCCCGCCGCTCCATGGCGTTCCCCCCTCCGAATCCGCCGGTCCACACCGGCCCGGAACCACTCTAACAGCCCGCTGTCCGCGCGGCTTTCGTTGCCCTGGAAAACTAGCGCCTCAGCACACTTTTACAACACGAGGGCTCGTGCAACGATGGTCGTTTGCATGCAAGGAGTCCCATGCGGGTCCTGATAGTCGCTCAGGGAGGGGCGGACCTGTCGCCACTGGAAACCCTGCTGGAAGCCAGGGGGAACACGGTGGTCCACGTCACTCGTGACGTGGAAGTACCGGCGGCCTGGCGCGCCGAGCCCTGTCCCCTGGTGGTGCTGGATGCGCGCGAGCCGGGCTCGCGAATGCCCCTCGTGCGGGCCCTGCGCAGCCTGCCGGGTGGCGCCGCGGCGGTGGTGATGTTGGTGGGGCGACGCGGCGCGCTCCACCGGTTGGAGCCCGCGCTGGAGGACGGCGCGGATGAAGTGCTGGCCTGGCCCATGGACGCGGAGGAGTTGCGGCTGCGGCTGGACATGGCCGAGCGCCGCTCCGCCCGCCGCGAGTCGCGAGTCGGGGTGCCGTTTGGCGACGAGCTGCGCGACACCATGCTCTCCGTCAGCCCCGTGCCCACCTCCATCACCACGCTGGGCGAAGGCCGCGTCGTGGCGGCCAATGACGCCTACTTCCGGGCCTTCGGCTACTCGCGCGAGGACATGCTGGGCAAGACGACGGTGGAGCTGCGCCTGTGGGAGCGCCCGTTCGACCGCGCCCACGTCATGGAGCGGCTGCGACAGCACGGCTCGGTGCGGGGCGTGGACGCGCAGTACCACACCAGCACCGGCGAAGTGCGCCACACGCTGTTGTTCATGGGGCTGGTGCCCTATGCGGGCGAGCCGCACGTCATCTCCTTCTTCCCGGACATCACCCCGCTGAAGCAGGCGGAGGAGGAGGTGCGCCGCTCGGAGGTGAGCTTCCGCACCCTCATCCAGAGCCTGCCGGACCTGGTGGCCGTGTTCGACCGTGACGCGCGCGTGCGCTACGCCAACCTGAAGGTCGCCCGCGCGCTGGGCTATTCGGACGTGCGCGAGCTCATCGGCAAGCACATCTCCGACATGATTCCCCCCGAGGACCTGGCCTCGGCGGACGCGCGCATGCACGAGGCCCTGCGCACCGGGCGCAACGCCCTTTCAGAAAGGCGCATGGTGCGGCGCGACGGCGGCATCCTCCACGTGGAGTCCACCACCTTCCCGCTGCACTTCGACGGCGAGGACTCCATTGTCTCCGTGGCGCATGACCTGACGGAGCGCCACCAGATGCAGGCGCGGCTGATGCTCGCCGAGCGCATGGCTTCCGTGGGCACGCTCGCCGCGGGCGTGGCGCACGAAATCAACAACCCGCTGGCCTACCTCACCGCCAACCTCGCCTTCGCGCGCGAGGAGCTGTCCAACCTGCCCGGCCCCGGCGCTCCCGGCATGGACGCCACGGTGACCGAGTCCCTGGCGGATGCGCAATCCGCGCTCGCCGAGGCCCAGCAGGGCGCCGAGCGCGTGCGCACCATCGTCCGCGACTTGAAGACCTTCAGTCGGGTGGATTCGCTCGAGGACTCCGTCGTCGACGTGCGCCAGGTGCTCGACTCCACGCTGAACCTGGCGACCACGGAGATCCGCCACCGCGCCCGGCTGGTGAAGCTCTTCGAGGACGTCACGCCCGTGCGCGCCAACGAGTCGCGGCTGGGCCAGGTGTTCCTGAATCTCCTGGTCAACGCCGCGCAGGCCATTCCGGAGGGCTCGCCGGACCGCCACGAGATTCGCGTCGCCGCGCGCATGGGCGATGGAGGCCGCGTGCTGGTGGAGGTGTCGGACACGGGCGTGGGCATCGCCGCGGAGCACCTGCCGCGCCTGTTCGACCCCTTCTTCACCACCAAGGCGCCCGGCGTGGGCACCGGCCTGGGCCTGTCCATCTGCCACAACCTGGTGACGGCGCTGGGCGGCGAGATTCGCGTGCGCAGCTCCCCCAACCGAGGCTCCACCTTCCAGGTGCTGCTGCCCCCGTCCGAGCGCCCGCGCGCGCTGCCACCACCGCCGCCACTGGAGGCGCCCTCCTCCTCGGAGAAGCGCGGACGGCTGCTCGTGGTGGATGACGAACCCCTGGTCTGCACGGCGCTCGGCCGCACGCTGCGCCCCCACCACGACGTCACGCTCGCCACGCGCGCGCAGGACGCGCTGGAGCGAATCGAAGCCGGCGAGCACTACGACGTCGTCTTCTGCGACTTGATGATGCCCGGCATGAGCGGCATGGACTTCTACTCCACGCTGATGAAGCGCTATCCGGACCAGGCCCGCCGCGTCGTCTTCCTCACCGGCGGTGCGGTGACACCCCAGGCCCGCGCCTTCCTTGAAACCGTCACCAGCCCGCATCTCGAGAAGCCCTTCGCGGGCCGCGAGCTGCTGTCCTTGGTGCAGGAACGATTGGCCCGCGCCTGATCCGGGTCACAGTCCACCTGTGGAAGAATCGGACAGACTCACGCGCCGGCTGTCCTTCAATTCCCCAGCGCTTCCACGGCCCTGCCCAGGCTGCGTCACACGACGCCCCCGCAAGCCCGCAGCTTCATTGACCTCAAACTAAATCCTCCGAGTAAGCGTGCGCGATTCCTGAAGATATTCCAGGGATGAACGACCGCGTCATGGGCTGGTACGGGGGTTGCTCTGGGCTGACGCGCCGCACCGTGGAGGCCATGCGGGCGGCGGAGTCGAGCGAGGTCCGGGAGTCACCAGGAGCCGCTCGCCCCCTCGGTTTTCCCGGAGGCATCAGGCGTGACGGCGGACAGGAACAAGCACGGTGGGACGCGCGCGGCGTGCGTGCGGTGGCTGGGCGTGGCGCTGGTGGCCACGGCCGGAACCGCGTGCGCGGCGGCCCCCGCCCCGTCCACGTCGCAGTCTCGGGGCGGCTCGAGCTTCACGTCGGAGACGGTGGTGGAGCGGGCGAGGGCGAAGGCGGCGCAGGCGTACGTGGAGCCCGTGTCGACGTTGCCGGAGTCCTACAAGACGCTGGACTACGACGCGTACCGGGACATCCGCTTCCGTCCGGAGAAGGCGCAGTGGCGTGACGCGGGGCTGCCCTTCCAGGCGCAGTTCTTCCACCCCGGCTTCTTCTTCCAGTTCCCGGTGGCGATGTACGAGGTGACCGGCGGCAAGTCGGCGCCGCTGCGCTTCTCGCCGGAGCTGTTCACCTACGGCCCGCTGGTGAAGCCCGGCCCGCTGAAGAAGGCGGATGGCTACGCGGGCATGCGGCTGTCGCATCCGCTGAACCGCTCGGACCTCTTCGACGAGTTGGTGGTGTTCCTGGGCGCCAGCTACTTCCGGGCGTTGGGCCACGGCAACCTGTATGGCCTGTCCGCGCGCGGGCTCGCCCTCGACACGGCGACGTCGCGCCCCGAGGAGTTCCCCGCCTTCCGTGAGCTGTGGCTGGAGAAGCCCGCTCCCGGCGCGGACCGCGTCGTCGTGCACGCGCTGATGGACAGCCCCAGCGTCACCGGCGCGTATCGCTTCACCGTCATCCCCGGGGCGAACACGGTGATGGAGGTGGAGGCCACGATTTTCGCTCGCAAGCCGGTGGAGCAGCTCGGCGTGGCGCCGCTGACGAGCATGTACCTCTTCGGGGAGAACGACCGGGGCGACTACGACGACTTCCGGCCGGAGGTTCACGACTCGGACGGCCTCTTCGTCTGGACGCGCACGGGCGAGCAGCTCTGGCGGCCCCTGCAGAACCCCGAGCGCATCAACGTCTCCAGCTTCCAGGTGGACAGCCCGCGCGCCTTCGGTGTCCTGCAGCGCGACACGGCGTTCGCCCACTACGAGGACCTGGAGGCGCACTACGAGCGCCGGCCCAGCGCGTGGGTGGAGCCGGTGGGCGAGTGGGGCCCGGGCGTGGTGCGGCTGGTGGAGCTGCCGACGCCGGACGAGACGAACGACAACATCGTCGCCTTCTGGGTGCCCCAGAAGCCGCTGGCCGCCGGCGATTCGCTGCGCGTCGCGTACAAGTTGCACTGGGGCTCGCGCTCGCCGTGGCCCGTGACGGGCGCCACCGTCGTCAGCACGCGCCTGGACGCGGGCGACTCCTGGAAGGGCGCCAGGCTGAAGGACGCGCGCCCCATGCGCCGCTTCGTCATCGACTTCTCCCTCGTGCCGGACCTGAAGGAGAGCACCACGCCCGTGGAGCTCGTCGTCAGCGCCGGCTCGGGCAAGGTCCTGCGCCCCATCGCCAACCGCCACACGCCCTCGGGCGGCTGGCGCGCCACCTTCGAGCTGCACCCCGCCTCCCCTGCCGTCCCCACCGAGCTGCGCGCGTACCTCAAGCGCGGCCCGGAGACTCTCACCGAGACCTGGAGCTACCTGTGGATTCCGTGACGACGCTGACTGCCTGCCCCTCCGTCCCGTCCACCGTGTGGGCCGTCCCGCGTTCTCGCGCGGCGCTCGACACCTTCTTCCGCGGCTTCGGCTTCACCACCGAGGCGGACCTGTCCGCGCTGGCGGCGTGGGTGCTGGACGGCTACGGCGCCCAGGGTGCCCAGCCCCCCGCGGCGGTGGCGCTGGCGCGCGCGCGCATGGAGACGTGGTTCGCGAGCGTCCTGGGGATGGAGCACGCGGGCCCGGGCCTGCTGGCGCGAGGCCGCGCGGCCTTCGTCCTGTGCGACGGCGCGAACCGTGGCGCGCGGCTGCTCACCCGGGCTTCGGCGCCGGAGGACTTCGTGAAGGCGGCGCGCGCGGCGGTGCCGGTGCCGGCGCCCGCGCAGGTCAGCGCGGTGATGCCCGAGCAGCAGCTCGTGCTGTGGCCGTTCGGTGAGCTGCTGCGCCGCTGGTGGCGCGGGGTGTCGCCCGACGTCTCCATCTCCCGCTGAGCGGGAGTGCACCGGAGCCCCGCGATGGAAGCCCACTCGTTTTCGCCCGAGAGCGCCGCTTTCCGGCGCGTCGGAGTCCTGGGCCTGGCGGCCATCACCACCCTCGTGGGGACGCTGGAGATGCACCGCCTGTTGAGCGCCCACGGCACCTCGGTGCCCGAAGTGGTGCTGGTGGGGCTCTTCGCGCTGTGCTTCGGCTGGATTGCGCTGTCCTTCTGGACGGCCATCGCGGGCTTCCTCCAACTGGCCCTGGGCCCCCGGCTTCCCGGGCTGCGCTACCCGACGCCGGACGAGGAGGGCCAGCCCCTGGCGTCGCGCACGTCGGTGGTGATGCCCATCCACAACGAGGACCCGGCCTCCGTCTTCGCCAACGTGCAGGCGACGTACGAGTCCGTGGCCGCCACCGGGCATCTGGACGCCTTCGACTTCTACGTGCTGAGCGACTCCACGCGCGCGGAGGCGTGGGTGGCGGAGGAGCTGGCGTGGTCGGAGTTGTGCCGCCGGGTGGGCGGCCAGGGACGCATCTTCTACCGGCGGCGCACGGACAACACGGGCAAGAAGGCGGGCAACCTCGGCGACTTCTGCGAGCGGTGGGGCCGCCGCTACGACTTCACGGTGGTGCTGGACGCCGACAGCCTCATGGACGGCCGCACGCTGGTGAAGATGGCGCGGCTGATGGAGCTCAACCCGCGCGCGGGCATCCTCCAGGCACCGCCGCTGAACGTGGGCCGCACGACGCTCTTCGCGCGCCTCCAGCAGTTCGCGGGCCGGGTGTACGGGCCCGTCGTGGCCGCGGGCGCGGCGGCGTGGCAGCTGGGCGAGTCCAACTACTGGGGCCACAACGCCATCATCCGCACGGAGGCGTTCATCAACCACTGCGGGTTGCCGGTGCTCCCGGGCAAGCAGCCCTTCGGCGGACACATCCTCAGCCACGACTTCGTCGAGGCGGCGCTGATGCGGCGCGCGGGCTACACGGTGTGGCTGGTGCCGGAGCTGGGCGGAAGCTACGAGCAGCCGCCGCCGAACCTGCTCGCATATGCGCAGCGCGACAGGCGCTGGTGCCAGGGCAACCTGCAGCACCTGAGCCTCGTCATGGCGGGCGGCCTGCATCCGTTCAGCCGGGGCCACTTCCTGATGGGCGTCATGTCCTATGTCGCCTCGCCGCTGTGGCTCCTGTTCCTGGTGTCGGGGCTCGTCGCCGCGCTGCATGACCGCTTCTTCCTGGACGCGCACGCGCTGGAGTCGCCCGTGCTCGCGTTCGACGCGCCCGGCGCGCTGCGCCTGTTCGCGGTGTCCATGGGCATGCTGTTCGCGCCCAAGGTCCTGGGGCTGATGCTCGCGCTCTTCAAGCGGGGTGAGGCGGCGAAGATGGGGGGCCGCGTGAAGCTGGTGCTCAGCGTGCTCGTGGAGAGCGTGCTGGCCTCGCTCCTGGCGCCGGTGATGATGCTGTTCCAGTCACACTTCGTCTTCGGCACGCTCCTGGGGTACCGGGTGAACTGGTCCAGCCAGCAGCGCGAGGACGCGGACCTGCCGTGGTCCGAAGCGGCGCGGCGTCACGCCGTGCACATGGCGGTGGGCGTGGGGATGCTGGCCGTGGCCGCGCTGGTGTCCCCGGCGCTGGTGGCGTGGCTGATGCCGGTGGCGGTGGGGCTGCTGCTCGCCGTCCCCCTCACGGTGCTGACGGCGCGCTCCTCGCTGGGGATGTGGGCCGCGCGACGGGGGCTGTTGCTCCTGCCGGAGGAGACGGAGCCTCCCGAGGTGGTGGAGCGGGCCCAGGCCATCACCGAGGAGCACGCGGTGGAGCCGGTGCCGGACGCCATCGAGCGGGTGCTCGGCGACGCCAAGATGCACGCGCTGCACCTGGCGCTGCTGGAGTCGCAGCCGGGACTCGCCGAACACACCTCGCCCGCGGCCCTGGAGTCCGCGCGACGCAAGCTGCTGGGCGGCGGCGCCGAGCCCCTCTCCGCGCAGGAGAAGGTCGCGGCCCTGCTGGACGTGGGCACGCTGAGCGAGGCGCGCGAGCAGCGCCTCACGCGCGCGCTGTCCTGACGCGGCGGAGCGGTCAGTCCTCGTCGTGCAGCACGAGGTCCAGCGAGTCGAGCGCTCGGCCCTCCGAGGAGGCGCGGCGGACCTCGCGGTCCTCGAATCGACGCGACATCAGCGCGCGCAGGTTGAAGCGCGCGGCGCGGGCCAGCCGACCGGCACGGGCCTTCAGCGCCCCTCGCGAGACCTTTTGCGTGGACGTCAGCCCCACGAAGACGCGGTTGGCCGTCGTCTGCGAATCGAAGGCGTGCAGTTGCGCGAAGCTCGCCTGCCACGTCTGGAGCATCGCCGGGTACAGCGGATTGGGAGAACGGTGCACGTTGCTCACCACCGCGCCGTCGGGCGTGAGCCGGGCCTTGGCGGCCTGGAGGAACTCCCATGTCGCCAGCGCCTTGGGCATGCCTCGGGGGCCATAGGCATCCAGGAGGATGACGTCGTAGGCGGGCCCCGGCGTTTCGATGAAGCGGCGCCCGTCCGCCACGTGCGCGTGCAGCAGCGCATCCTCGCGGAAGCCGAAGTAGCGCCGGGCGACCTCGAGCACCTCCCCGTCACTGTCCACCGCGTCGATGCGCGTCTGGGGCAGCGCGGCGCGCAGGAACATGGGCAGCGAGCCGCCCCCCACACCCACCATCAGGATGCGCTGGGGATTGGCCACGAAGGCCACGCCGCCAATCATGCCTTGCGTGTATTCGAGCTCCAGCCGCAGCGGGAAGCCCTGCCCCACCACGCTCTGGTATGCGCTGTCCCAGCCGAACTGGAGGTAGCGCCGGCCCTCGTCGTCCTGGCTGACGATGCAGCGATGCGAGCCGGCGAGCCCCACGTGCAGCACGGTGCGCGGCTGGGAGAGCCAGCGGAAGACTCGCGCGAGGTAGCGCCGGGAGCGCTCGACCTTGCCTCCGGGAAGAGAGAGGCCGAGCGGTGCGCCCTGGCGGGGGAGAACCCGCTTCCAGGGCGCCTCGCACCACCAGGGACCTCCCGCGCGCGGCCAAGTCACGCACAAAGGTCTATCACCTCCCCGGCCCGCTTTTGACAGCCCTGCGTCACGCGAAGAGGCGACGGAGCACGGCCACCATCGCCGCCACGTCGGACGCGCACGCCATCTCCCGGATGGAGTGCATGGATAGCATGGGGTTGCCCACGTCGACGGTGCGGATGCCGAGCTGTCCCGCCGTAATGGGGCCAATGGTGCTGCCGCACCCCAGGTCCGTGCGCGTGACGAAGTGCTGCGGAGTCACCCCCGCCTCGCGACACAGCGCGGCGAAGTACGCCCAGGACTCGCCATCGGTGGCGTAGGACTGATTCACGTTCGACTTGATGACGGGCCCGGCGCCCATCTGCGGCTGGTGCTTGGGCTCGTGCAGCGAGGCGTAGTTGGGGTGGACCGCGTGCGCCATGTCCGCGCTGACCAGGAAGGACTGGGCCATGGCGCGGTGGAAGGCGTCGGGCTTTCCGTCCGAGAGCCCCAGTGTGAGGCGCTCCAGGAGCGTGCGCAGGAAGGGGGACGCGGCGCCCTGCGCGCTGCGGCTTCCCACCTCCTCGTGGTCGAACAGGATGACGCCGCTGGTGGCCTCGCGCGAGGCCGGGCCGGTGAGCAGCGCCGTCAGGCTCGAATGGCAGCTCGCGAGGTTGTCCAGGCGCGGCGCATGGAGGAACTCCTCGTGCGCCCCCGAGCGCGTGGACGGCTGCAAGTCGTAGAGGCACAAGTCGTAGCCCAGGATGTCGGCCGCCTCCGCCTTCACGCCGCCCTTCGACAGCTCCTTCACCAGCATGGCGCGCAGGTCCACCGCGCCCGCGCTCTCCAGGCCCAGCACGGGCACCATCTGCTCCTGCGGGTTGAGCTTGAGGCCCTCGGTGTTCACGCCTCGGTTGAGGTGGATGGCCAGGTTGGGCACTCGCAACAGCGGCTTGCGGAAGTCCACCAGGTGGCCCCGGGGCTTTCCGCCCTCGAGCAGCACGACGCGGCCGGCGAGCGACAGGTCTCGGTCGGTCCAGGTGTGCAGCAGCACCCCGCCGTAGATTTCGACGCCGAGCTGCTGGTAGCCGTTCTTGGCGACCTGGGCGTTGGGCTTGAGTCGCAGATTGGGCGAGTCGGTGTGGGAGCCGACCAGCCGGAAGCCCGCCCGGTCCACTGGCGCGGTGCCCAGGTGGAAGGCGGCGATGCTGGTGTCGCCCCGGGTGACGTAGACGCGCTCACCGGGCTTCAGCGTCCAGGACTCGCGCTCGTCCAGGGCGCGGTAGCCCGCTTGCTCCAGGCGGCGGGCCGTCTCCCGCACCGCGTGGTACGGCGTGGGCGAGGCATCGATGTACGCGAGCAGGTCATCGGCCAGGGCATCGGTGTCGGTGGGGCTCATGTCGGCCCGAAGCTAACCGCTACCGGGCGTCTCGCCACGTCCGAATCACGTCCCCCGAGCGGGCGGACGGGCCCCTGTCCCCGGCGGCGGTACGGTGGAGGACGGCCGGGCCTGGGGGGCGGCGTCGAGGAAGGTCCCCAGCAGCACCCACCGGCGGGACTGGTCCTCCTTGCCGCGCTTGGCGAGCAGCGGCGTCGTGTAGTGCCAGAAGGGCAGCCGGTACACGGTGATGCCGCCCACGGTGCTCACCCGCGTCATCTCGGACAGGTGCCCGTCCTTCTCATAGACGAGGTACTGGTGGTCCACGCCCGGCATGGTGAGGCTTACGTGCATGTCCACGTAGCCGGCACGGGCCTCGGCCTCCTCGGGGTGGTGGTCATTGTGAGGGCCGGAGTAGTCGCCGGGCCCGTAGCAGAGCACCTGGATGCCCCAGTTGCGCCGCAGCACGCGGCCACTGACGGAGGCGGCGAAGGCGGCGAAGGTGTCCGAGCGAAGCATGGTGGTGAGCCCCACCGCTTCCGCCGCGCGCCAGGAGCGGGAGCGCCGGTTCTCCAGCAGCGCGGTGCGCACGCGGACCGTCTTGGGCAGCAGCTCCATGTAGTTCATCGTCATCCCGGAGATGGAGTCCACGGGGATGGGGTCCTCCATGCGCACCAGGGTGTCGTTGAGCGCCGCGTCGAGCGCATTGCGACAGGCGGCGGCACGAGTCGCGTCCACCACGCCCTGGAGGGAGACGAAGCGGCGCGCGGGGTCCAGCAACGCGCCAGAGACTGAGGTGTCCCGGCCCTCCAGGATGCGGCGGCCCTTGGGAGTGAGGAGGTCGGCGAACTCGGAGGGGAAACGCTTCATGCCGCCCCGAATACGGCTTCACCGGCCGGTTGTCGTGCGGAATGCGTGCCGCCCTCGGGGCCGACCGGAGCGGGCCGGGCTCGGGTGGATCAGCCCATGACATGCCGCGTCACACCCGGAGTACGGATGGAGTTCCGCTGGGCGACAACCTTTACCGAGATCCTGCGATAACCTCCTGATTCGTCGAATTCTGGAGAGTCCCCCAAGCATGAATCCCATCAGCAACCGCCCCCGCGTCGTCACGTCGAACCCGTCCACGTCGCTCCAGCCGCAGCGGGAGGCGCAGCAGACGGCGGCCCCGGCGAGGGCCAACGCGGTGGGGCATGCGCAGCTGAGCACCTTCGAGGCGAAGCTGGCGGCGCCGGTGCAGGCCGTGGCGGCGCAGCCGACGCCGGGCGCGTGGCGCGGCGGGCCGGACACCGAGGTGGGCAAGGCGGTGCAGGCCATCTGGGACCGGATGCAGAACATGCCGGGGGCGGATGTCACCATCAAGGGAGACACGCCGGCGTCGCTGCTCGGCCGCGCCATCCTGGACGGCAAGAAGGTGTCGAACGAGCAGCTCATCGCGATGTCGAAGGTGACGTTGGATCAGCTCGCGACGGATCCGAAGGACCGGGAGAAGGTCCTGAAGAAGGTGCCGAACGCGCGCGAGCTGCCGGTGCACAAGTTCACGGTGGCGATGCTGTCGGCGGCGACGGGAATTGATCCGCAGAAGCTGTCCGAGGCCTGTCCCGACCTGGGTCTGACGGGCGCGCCGGGCACGCCGCTGCTGTATGCGGCGGAGGGGCAGAGCACGCAGCGCTCCACCGCGCTGCACGACTTCACGGACTACCTGCGCGGAGCGGGCATCAAGGGCCTGAACAAGGCCGTGTGGGGCGTGGAGAACCGCATCCTGTCCGCCCTCGTCTCCATCGTGGGCGGCGGACGGTACTGAGCAGACCAGGGTTCACGCCGTGAGGCGTGTCAGGGCCGTGCCCCGTACAGGGGCGCGGCCCTTCGTCTTTCAAGGGACGAGCTTCGAGCAAGCGGCGTCCCCTGTCCCGGCACGCCCGATTCCTGAGGTCAGTCGCCTTGTTCTGGCGCCACGCATGACGATTTCGCGCGAGCGGGTTCCACTGTCTCGCCAGTACGCGTGTCCGGAGGTCAGTCGCCTTGTTCCGGCACCGGGCCCGCAAGCTTCGCGCGAGCGGTTTCCGCCCTTTTGCCTGTACGCGCGTCCTGAGGTCAGTCGCCTTGTTCCGGCACCGGGCCCGCAAGCTTCGCGCGAGCAGCCTCCAGCCGCTTGGCGCGCACCTTCCCAGCGACGTCGAGCAGTCGGCGGTCGCGCCCCCAGCGCTCACGAGTCACACCATCGACCTGGGCCCACAGCGGCTCACTCTCGACGAGCGTGCGCTTCACCTGAGCCAGCGCGCCAGCGAGCGCCACATGCGTCGCCACGGATGACGGGTCCGCCTGGGCAAGCCCGCGCATCATCACCGCGAGCGCGAGCAACTCCTCGCGGATGGGGTCAGGCCAGCCGCTGCGTCGGCCGAGCTGGAGAAGCCAGCCGAGGAGTGCGAGATGGACATGACAGTCCTCCACGGTGCGGAAGGGCTTGAGGTAGCGCGTGTAGCCATCGCCCGGGAGTACTTCGTCCGGTGATACCGCCACGTCTTCGAGTCGCAGCTCCGCGTGAGGGACCTCGGGCACGAAGGGGAGCTCGGGCAATTCAGTAGCGATGATGCCCGCGCGCCTGGCGTCCACGGACACCAACCTGAGCCGGTTGCGGCCCTGATCGTCCTGTCCCTCGGAGGCGACGATGAGTAGCAGCTTCGCGCTGGAGCCCAGCGTGACAAAGGCTTTCTCCCCTGTGAGTGTCCAGCCCGTGGCCGTGGGCGCAAGACGCGTCTGGATGGCGGCGGGATGCCCACCCATCGACTCCGTGGCGCAGAGCGCGACGGGCTTGTCGGCGGGGAGCATGGGGAACAGGAAGCGGTGGGCGGCGTGGTACCCGGAGGCGAATGCAAATCCGAGCCGGTCCGCGCGAAAGCCTCCCGCGAGCGCGAGGTCCGCGGGCGACTGGAACCGCGGCACCAGCTCCACATGACGGCGCCACCACGTCTCGACGGAGTCAAGTGTGACGGGCTCGGGGGACTCAGTGAGCAGGAAGGAGAGGACGTCGTTCACCGGGCCACTATACGACAGCCAGACGCACGCGGCATGCCCAGACCAATCCAACCAGAGGCGGCCCTCCGGCCTGACTGGAGTCAGCCAGCAGCGCCAGACCCAACATGCCTTTACCCTCTCAAAGACAACGCTCAAGACAGGACTGCGTACGGAATGCGCTGCACAAACCCTCATGATGAGCAGGCAGAGTCCAGCGCACGGCATTACATCCCACGCACCTCCATCTACAACCGCATCAATCGCAGCCCGAGCATCCGGCTCGCGGGAGTCGTGGACGTGGCAGGAGTCACTCGCTGCTTCCACGAATGCGCTGGCGACCTGAATCCGCAGGGGCGCGGCTGAGGTGTCTCGGAATGCACTCAGTCGGCGGGCCAGGGAACTGGGATTGGCCCGCACCAGCACGTGACCTTCGCGGGCCCCAGGGCGACAACTCCCGGCCGGCGTCGCTGGCCCTCGCACTCACTTCGCCACAAGGCCCGACGACAGCGCGTCAGGCCCGGGCAACCCACCTCACCCCGCCAGGCGCTTGCGGCCGCCCGCGGACTTCTTGCCCTTCGTCGTCTTCTTCCCCTTCACGGGCTTCTTCGCGGAGCGGGACTTGGACACGGACTTCGTCTTCTTCGAGGCCTTCTTCCGGGCGGGGGCCTTCTTCTCCGGCGCCAGGATGGTGCCCCGGCACTGGGGCGCACTACAGCGGCACACATAGAGGGCCTCGGAGTCCGGGCCCATGTCCTCGGTGCGCTCGTACGCGTAGTCGTAGACCAGCTCCTCACCCACCTCGAGTGCGCGCAAGGCGAAGATGTAGATGCGCCCCTTGTCGATGAGCGCCTCGCAGTTGGGGGCACACGAGTGGTTGATGTAGCGCGCCTCGTTGTGCAGGGTGCCCGCGTCGAGCACCGTCTTGCTGTCCAGGTTGAACAGGAAGGTGTGGTGCCGCCCCATGGCCTCGTCGTTGTAGCGACGGTCCGCCTCCGCCTGGGCGATGCGCTCACCGACGTACTCGATGATGCGCTCGCCCTTGCGGATGCGGCGGGTGGCGAAGGCGCCGGTGCCCTGGATGGACGACGGGCGCAGTTCGAAGGGGATGGGCTTGGAAGAAGGAGTGAAGGTGGGGGATGTCATGCGGGTATGAGTGGCCTGGAGTTCACGTCGGCCAGGACGCTCCATCAACGGCGGTGTAGCGTGCACCAGACGGACTCTCGATGAAAGGCGTTCGATGATGCGGTGGTGGCTCGTGCTCGGTGCGGTGAACGCTTTCCTGTCCGTGGCCGCGGGAGCCTTCGGCGCGCACGCGCTCAAGGCCCGGCTCCCTCCCGACCTCCTCGTCATCTTCGAGACGGGCGCGCGCTATCACATGTACCACGCGCTCGGGCTGCTCGCGGTGGGACTGCTGGCCCTGCTGCGCCCCTCCTCGCTCCTGAATGGCGCGGGCTGGGCCATGCTCGTGGGCATCGTCCTGTTCTCCGGCAGCCTCTACGCACTCGCACTCTCCGGCGTCCGAGTCCTCGGAGCGGTGACGCCCCTGGGCGGCCTGGGCTTCCTCGCAGGCTGGGCCCTCTTCGCCATCGCCGCCTGGCGCGCGACGCCCTAGTCCTCCTCCCGGATGACCTGTCGCGTGTTGCCCAGAGATGAGGGCGCACGCGCAGGGGCGGGGACGGAAGCTGAGGCAGGCGGACAGTGTGGTCGACCGGGGCCATGGATCGCAGGCGGGTCACCCAAGCTGTTCGTAGCGGGGGGCGGCCAAGCGGCTCGCGCGTCGGAGCAGTCGGGACGGGGAGCCCTTCACTCCAAAGACAGCTGGAAGAAGCGCGGCTGGTAGGTGGGGTGGGCGACTACCCGGACAGTTAACCCGTGCATCTACGCGAATCCACGAGCACCTCCACCGCGGGGTGCGCCCAGGGACGTGCGCGGATGAGCCACCGGAGCGTCAACATGGACAGGAAGAGAGAGTGGGTGCGGCGGCACCGCATGGCGACGGGGTTCGCACTCGAAGTCCTCGCGGAGGTGCTCGGGGGGCGTAGCGGGCGCGCAGGGGCTGCGAGCAGGCAGTAGGCAAACTTCCAGTCCTTGGCGTCGGAGGCATCGAGGAAGCGGCGGAGGGGTGCCTTGGGGACATCCCCAGGGCGTGCGCCTCGACGATGTGCCTGACTCTTCCTGAAGCCACGCAACCCTCGGCGACCAGTCTCTTCTCGGCGCGGCTACCACTCTGATTCACGGCTCGGATGAATCCGTCGCTGGTCGTGTGTTGAACCTACATGAGTCGGCTGAAGCTGAGTGAAGGGCAGAGGAGCGAGTTGGAAGCATGATTCCGGACGACGGGAAACCGGCGTCTGCGCGAGCGGTGTCAGGCGGTGCTGATAACCGCCCGGAGCCGTCCTCAGCAGCAGATTGTCGAGGACCTGGGGACGACGCCGCGCAACATCCAGCGCTTCCTCGCTCGTTACCGCGCTGAGGGCCTGGAAGGGCTGAAGATTCAGTGGGCGCCGGGCAAGACACCCCTGATTTCCGAGGACCTGGCGCCTACCATTCTGGATTGGAAACGCTAGGGCCCCCGGGCCTGTGGGTTGAAGCGTGCCAACTGGACGCACGCCACCCTGGCCGCCTTCTTTTACCGGCAGACAGGGATTCGCGTGGGCGAGACGGCCATGGGCGATTTCTGCCGCCGCCATGGCGTTCGCCCGTATCGGCCCACCTATCGATTCCTTCGCGCCGACCCGGCTCGCCAGCAGCGGGCCCGTCAGGAGTTGAATGAAAAAACTACGCCGGTAAATATGGCCTGAGCCCATCTTCGATGTCTCGGAGGTAGCCATCCGGGTTGGCGCGGAAGCGCCGGCCCAGGATGCGAGGGACGCGCCGCTGCTCAAGCTGAAAACGCAGTCTCTGCCAGTCATTGATGTTCCCAGGTTCCAGGTAGGGGCCGTCAAGCGCAGGCAGAAGGAGTGCCGAGGCAATGGCTGGCAGCCGCACGGCTCCGCGCACGACGAGTCCCGCGCTTGCGCGCACCCGGCCCCAGGCGCGCCGCTCGTGGTAGCGGCAGGTGCCGAAGAGGTGCTCCAGGTCATTGTCGGTGCGGGGCAGGTCCGGCACGTCGTAGCAGTGGAAGAGCGCAGGGCAGGTCACAATATGACCACCACTCCGCAACGTACCATCCTCCAGCCATCGTCCTTCTTCACCAGACCTATGCGCCTGCCCGCCTGCTGCTAGAACGCAGCAGGCGGGCCGATTTCTTCCCTACCGAAATAGGCTCTTAGGACCTGCGCCCCGACTCGGACGGCAGGTGAACATCGGCCCGCAGCAGGAACTCCTCGGGCGTCAGGCCGATATTCGAGACCCACTCGTGCCACGTCACGTCTCCCACCGCGAACGAGTCCTCGAGGCTCGCGGCGAACCGCTTGCACAGCGCGTCCAGCGTCTCCTCAGGGAAGTTCCGCTGAGCCGCCCATCCGTTCTTCAAGATGGCGACCTCGCGGCCCACTGCGGCGATCTCCGGATCGCCGTAGTTGCCTTGATAGACAACCTCCGACCCTAGCTTTACTTCCGCGATCCAGATGTCGACGTCTTCTTCATAGTTGACACCCACGAAATCGAAAAACATGCCTGCTCCTACTTGATGCCCATGTCACTCAACGACTTGTCCATCGCCTCGTTGCCCGCGTGACGAGACTGGACCGTGGCCCCGTAATCGAAGCTGTAGGTTACCTTCGCGTTCGGGAACTCACGTGCCAGCATCGTGCTACAGGTCTTGCCAGGAAGCATACAAGGTTGCCGCTCGGAGTACACACGCCGAACCTTCGCCGGATCGATTCCAGCGTCGGCCAGCACCCTTCGCCCGACCTCCTCCGAGTGAACGCCGAACCAGAAGTCTTTCTCCCTGAATTTTCCCATCGGGAGGTTGGGGACCGCCGTCAACTGGAGGACTCCGTTGGCATCCTCATACTCAAAGACAGCCACATTGGCCTTGCGGCTGTTCAGCCCCATCGTCTTTCGCATCCTGATGGCTTCCTGCGCCAGATCCGTGGAGCCATAGCCCACCTGGCCCGTCACCGTGGAGGGAGCCATCTTGACGGGCGCCCCACGCCCGCCATTGGGCCCACGCCGGAAGGGCCCGGTGCTCATCTGCATCGGTTGGGAGTTGGTGACGAGGTCCGCCGCGTCGTCGTCGAACCTGATCGGCACGCCCTCCGGCGTCACCGCCACGGGGCTCGCCTGCCTGGAGATATTCCGCCAGTCGTCGGCGAGATCGCTGCCGAGCTGGCGGGTGAAGCGACGCACATCGGGCGCCTTCGCCATCCCCAGCGTCACCAACTCCGTGCCCGTACGAATGCAGGCACCCACCCGGTCAGGACCACTCCCCTCTCGGGTCGCGCACTCCGCCGCATCGACCGCCGGCCCGTAGACGATGGGCGCGGTCACCTGCCCCGACGTCTGGCTCAGCGCGAGCGTCGTGACGCCGACCCACCCCATCATCTTGGCGACAATAGGGATGCTTCCCACTGTGGTAATGACCGGCGCCATCGCGACGCCACTCCCTCCCATCATGATGGGCAGGCCAACATTCGTGTGTAAGTCCCGGCTCTCCTCATCCTTCCGGAGCCACTTCTGGCCCTCGGTGTACCGCTCCATCGCGGCTTTGTGCTCCGGAGTCCCGGGCTTGGCCCACTTGAGCCACTCCTGCGCTTGACGCTCCAGCGACTCTCCCAGCATCCGCTGCCACGCCGTCTCGCCCGTGGGGTCCACGTACCGCAGCGGGTTCGTCCGGGCGTAGCCCCACGGGTTCAGCTCTGTCGGCGTGGCCAGATAGGTCGCCGCTGCCAGCGGATCCTCGGACAGGAACTGCCCGGTCGCCGAGTCGTACCAGCGCTGCTGGGCATAGTTGAGGCCCACCTCGGCGTCCCACGCGTGCCCCGTGTACCCGAGGCTCGCCTGCGTCGACGGTGGCGGCGTGCCGCTTCGGTAGCCACCCCACGCATCGAATGACGACGTGGTGAGGACGCCGGCCTCCAGCCGCCCCACGGCGCTTCCGAGCCCATCCTGGAGAATCCGCGTGCTCCCTGTTGCGAGCTCGAGGCCCGCCGCGCGCTGGTACAGCACCGCGCCGCCCGCGCCGGGGAGCTGCTCCTCGATCAGCGAGCCTCCACTCCACAGGTAACGCGTCGTCGTGCTCCCCACCGTCCGAGAACGTCGGAGCCCCGAGTAGTCATACTGGTACTTCACCTGCTGGAGTTGGACACCGTCGTCCAGCTCCGCCTCGACGAGCCGCCCCGCCGCGTCGAAGTGGAACATCCGCGTGAGGCTGCCGCGTGTCTCACGCGCGCGCCGGCCCGCCGCATCCACCGCGTACTGGGTCACCACCGCGTTGCCATTCAGCGGGTCCCGGCTCTCCTTCAGGGAGCCCAGATTCGCGTCGTAGTGGTACGACAGGTGCTGCTGCGGCGCTGAGAGCACATCGAACCCGCCAGCCCCGAGCGACCCCGTGTACGATGTGCTGCGCTTCTCACCGGACCGGGCGCCGTCCGCGTGCATCCGATAGAGCACGGACTGGCCGGAGGGGTAGCGCACACCGGTCAGTCGGTCGGCCGGGTCATAGCCATACTCCGTCGTCTCGATCATCCCAGGGCCACCCGACTCGAAGCGCTCCAGCAGCTCGGTGAGCCGGTTGCCGCGCTCGTCGTAGGCGTAGCTGTAGCGCAGCCGGGGCGACGCAATGGGCGAGGCGCAGCCCTCCGCCCGTGCGTCATGCGTGACGGACGTCAGCCGACCTCGGCCGTCATGGCAATAGGAGTGCTTCAGCGCGCTGTTGCCCACCCGGATCAGCCGGGCGCCGCCCTGCTCCCACGCAACGTCGAGGACCGTGCCGTTGGCCAGCGTGACGCCCTGGAGCCGCTGGAGTCCGTCCACTGTGTAGTTCACCGTCCCGGACGGGGCTTGAATCGAGAGCAGCGCATTGCTGTCGTAATAGCCGTACTCGACTGTCTCGGAGCCGCTGGTGACGGCCTCCAGGCGATCCCGCCCGTCGTAGCTCATGCTCCGGACCAGGTCGATGCCAGCGCGGTGCTCCGTCGCCGAGCAGAGCTGGTCCAAGCCATTGAACACGTAGCTCACGGACTCAAGGTCCTTGAAGGTCCGCGACACACCCGAGGCGTCCTGCGTGGGCGTGCCCGGCTTGAAGACAGACCGAATCACCCTGCCACGCCCATCCAGGACCTGCTCGACGCGCTCACCCAGCTCGTTGCTCTCCTCCGGGCTTCCGTTCGTCCAGGTGGTGGTCCACTCAGCCGTGCCACGCTTGCGCAACAGCTCTCGCCCTAAGAAGTCGTAGGTGAACTGCTGCGGCTTTGTCACGGAGCCCGCTGGCGGCGTCACCGTCTCCAGCCGCGCCAGCCCGTCGTAGGTGTAGGTAAAGAGTTCGTTGCCCGGCTGGGTCACCTGGACCAGCTCGCCCCGGGGGCCGTACTGCCTGGACCAGACCGTCTCCGCCGAGGTGCCCGCCGCATACCTCACGTCCGTCGCATTGCCCGCCCCGTCATACGCGGCATACCGCGTGCGCTCCAGGTCCGTCCCCTGCCCATAGGTCTCGTTCTCCAGGAGCCCACGCGCGTTGTAGCTGAGCGTCCGGATGCGATTGTCTGGAGTCTGGACGGAGCGCAGCAAGCCATCCGCGTAATAGGCGTAGCTCGTCTCCTCCGGACCAAAGCGCTGTGACTTCAGCCTGCCGCTCGTGTCGTAGGTCCACGTCGTCGCGGCGGCACTGGCGTCATATCCAAAGGGAACCATCCGCATCGACTTGCCGTCGGCGTAGTAGTCCCATTGGTCCGCCGCCCCACTCTGGGTCTTCCGGATGACATTGCCGAGTCCATCCACCACCACCGTCACGGTCCGGCCGCCGAGACTCTGTCCACCCATGCTCCACGACTCGGTGGAGACAGCCTGCCGCCCACTCCAGTTCGTCGTGGTCGTGTACTGGTAGCCATGGTCAGGCGCTGACCAGGTCTCCACCTCGCTGCGAATCCGGCCGCGATCATCGATGGCCGCTTCCGCGCCTCGGTCCACAATCCGTGACGACGCGCCTTCGAGCACCGCCTGCCGCTTCACCCAGGTCCCGTCATACCGGGTCCGGACGGAGCGCTCGCCCCCCGTCCCAGTCTGGACCTCCAGCTCCACCAGCCCTCGCGCATTGTAGGTGCGAGCAATGGAGGCGCCGTCCGGGAGGCTCTCCACCTCGACGCCTTCTCCCGGATGGCTGTAGCTCCACTGCGCCATCGCCGTGAGCGTGGTCGAGGCCAGGGTGCGCGTCTGGAGCCGCCCCAGCCCGTCGTACGTCATCGCCCAGGACTCCAGCTCCTGGGGCCCGACCTGTGACAGGACATTGCCCTGCGCATCCTGCGTGAAGCGAGTCGTGACACCGCCGGGCTCGACGACCTCAAGCAGATTGCCCGCGGTGTCATACTCGCGCGTCGTCATCCGCCCCGAAGGGGACTGATACGAGACCTCGCGCCCGAGCGCGTCGTAATCCCAGGCATGCTGCGCGAGCTGGCCGTCGACGGTCTCCGTCAGAGCAAGCACCCGTCCCTGCGTATCAACCGTATACGTCCGGACCTCATCACGCGTCCCCGTGGTCCCCGGCCCCCGTCCGTTGAGGACGCGCGTCACCTGCACGGTCCCCGTGCCCGCCAACGTATCGGAATAGGCACGCGTCTCGGTCAGCGTCCGCGCACCATTCGCGGACTGCACGGTGCGCACCGACCGGGTCATCCGTCCCAGGACGTCGTCGTATTCGTACGTGTCCTCCAGACCCAGCTCGTCGTCCACGCGCCGTGTCACCCGGCCCGCGCCGTCATGGAAGGCCTTCGAGTCGACCCCACCGTGGCTCGTGGTGCTGCTCTTGACGGAGAGCTCTCGTCCCATCGCGTCCGTCGTGGACTCGAGCACATGCTTCTTCGCCAGTGTGCCGAACGTCCGCTGAACCACCGCCCCCGCAGCATCCAGCACCACGGTCTCCACATCGGAGAACCGACATCCGTCCGGACACGGCTCGCCCGCCCCCTTCGACTCGTACTCCCACCGGACCGCGCGTCCGAGCGCGTCGTGCAGCACTCGGGTCACCAACCCCCGGCTGTCCGTCGCCTGGGTGATGTTCCCTTCTCCATCCAGGACATACGAATAGAGCGCGACCCCGCCCACCGACTCGCCCGTCTGTCGTCCAGCGGAATCGTAGGTCAGGGTGTGCCGCTGCCCTCGCGCATCCAGGAACGACTGGAGCCGCGACCCCTGGTAGGTGTCGTACTGGATGGTGGCCGGGAGGCCCTGGGCCCCATACGTGTAGCGCTCGTTCCGGACCAATCCCTCACGAAGTTCCGTCGTCCGCGACTGGCTGCGGGACCACCGCCCCAGCGCCACGCTCTCCGTGACGACCAGCGTGTCGTCCCCCAGCAGGTAGCTGTACGTCCACACCTGGGGTGGGCGCCCGGAGACTGTCCGGGAGAGGAGCCGGCCCACGGCGTCATATGTCAACTGCACACGCGCCCCCGTGGCTCGGTTGAGCTCGGAGATGCGATTGCCGAGGACGTCGTACTCGTACTCCACGGTGTACTTGTCGAGCCCACCAGCGCCCGTCAGGACACGCGAGACCTCCGCGGAGCCCGGGAGGCCCAGCGCCTGCTCTTCGTGCCCGAGGAAGGTCAACGTGTTGCCAGTGGGGTCCACGCCTTGCTGGACCACTCCGTCCACATCCGGGAGCTGCTGGGCCGAGAACACGACGCCATGCAGCGGGTCTTGAACCGACAACCCCGTCGAGTCACCCGCCGCGTTGCGCGGCTGGCTCACGTTCGCCTCGCCGTGCCCCGTGGCCAGCTTCATCTCCACGGCGCGCCCCGTCGTCGGCTGTCGCGCGGACACCGACCAGAGCCGTCCGCTCCCGGCTCCAGGCACCGGCAGGCTCTCCGGAGGCGCGGCGCTGAGTGACACGCCATCCACCTGCATCCGGTCATTGACCGCATGACTCAAGGCGCGTCCCGTCGAAGACACCGTGCGATCCACCTGCACGGGTCCTCCCCGGACATCGCTCCCCCAGGCCGCGGTGCTCGGTCCCAGGCCAGGAAGCGTGGTGGCGCTGGCGTTTCCGTACTCGTTGAGGTCGAGCGAGACAGTGACGCCATCCGGACGCGTGAGGGTCCGCTTGACGGTGTCGGTCGCCTGGATGCGCCACCCCGGCGCTGGCATGCCGGTGCCAACCACGGAGGTGACAGCCTCCGCCGCGCTCACGTGCGCATACATTCCTGGCTGCGCCTCCCGCCCATAGGTGGCCACCCACTGAATGACAGGCGTTCCACCTTCGGGAGGACTGAGCTTCAGCTTCGCCTTCGCGACCTCGTTGGAGGCGGACCACAGCTTGCTCCCGCTCAGGTCCTCGGGCGGCGCCGCGTAGTCGTACTCCCACACCTGGGTCGCGGGCAGCGCCGACGTCCGCGCCACGCTCAGCAGATTGCCTTGCTTGTCATGCGTGAGCCGCAGCGCGTGGATGACGGAGCCATCCGACTTGAGGCGCAGCTCCACCGTGGCGAGCAGGGCGAAGCCCTGGTTTCGTGCCTGATTGCGCAGCCGGTTCGCGATGGACTCGTCGTCCAGATCGATGGGCTCGTAGTCGAGGACGAGCTGGAGCCGTCCTGGCGCGCGCTCCACCCGCTCCACCAGGTTGGTGCCAGCCCGGTACGTCAGCACCGTCCAGCCCGACCCATCACCGCGCCCGTGCCCGTCATGGTAGCGGTCGAGCAGCCATCGGCGCCGCTCCTCCAGCGCGTGGCCCCGAGCGCGCATCCCAAACTCATAGACGGCGCCCTCGGCCGTCTGTACGACCGCGAGGGCACTCCCGGCCCGCTTCTCGATGCGCAGCGTCAGTCCATGCGAGCGGTCCGTGGTGCAGTCCGTGGCGGTGCGCTCTGCGTCGCTGACGCTGCCGCAGGTCGGGAAGTCGTAGGACTGGCCCGCGACGACCACCGCGTAGCGTCCGAGCTTCTCCTCCTGCACGAAGCCGTCGAGGTTGTTCGTCCAGCCCACGCCCGTGGTGCTCACCAGACTGCTCTGGTTGTTGTAGGTCCGGGAGAAGCGAACGGCCTCGGCGAGCTGCGGCACCGAGAAGTCCTCGTGCTCGAAGGACAGGTGTCCATCCGCCACGTTGATTCCCTGGACGGTGAGCTGGCCGGGAGCGCGGGCATTGAGCCCCTCGAAGACGCCGCGCGGGCGCCCCAGCGTTTGAACGAGACGACGGACCTCGGGCTCGAGAATCTCCTGGACCAGGAAGAAGCGCCGGGCTTCCCCGCCCGAGCCCGGCATCGGCACCAACTGCGCGGGAATGGGCAGCGCGAAGTGCCGGGCGCCGTTGAGCCCTGTCTGTGAGAGCTGCTCGAGGGCGTCCTCTCCCAACCCTCCCCCCGACTCCTGGACGCGATACGCGCCATTCGGAAGGAGCTCCACGTCCGCCTGTTTCACGAGGCTGCCGGCCGCACAAGTGTCGGAGGTGCAGACCTTCACCCTTCCCCTGCGGATGACATCTGGGTCCAGCGCGAAGCGGGCCGCGGCCGGGATGGAAACCGGCCTGTCCTTGACGGCCCCTCCGTTGGCGGCCACCTCGACCGAGCGTCGCGCGGTGAAGGCACTGCCCGCCTTGAGCAGGTCCGTGCGCGGCGACAAGCCCATCAGGTTGAAGCGATAGAGCACGTTCTCGGCGTTGCCGCTGAGGTACAGCTCCACATAGAGCAGGTCATTGGCGCTCAGGACGTCGTCGATGAACTCGCCGTCGCAGCTGCCTGTGATGGCCTGGCTCTTGATGCTGACATCACACTCGATTCCGAAGGCATCCCCACCAAAGCGTACGACGTAGTCACCCACCGGCGTCGGCGCGCGTCCCTCCCGCTCTGGCTCCAGCAGTCCGCTCAGGAAGGAGTAGGCCAGGTCGTCGGAGTCCGCCTCCGCGGTCGAGCCCTCCAGCGGCCTCGTCCCCGTGGAAGTCGTCGCCGTGACATGCGGGTTCGTGAGCCCCAGGACCCGGAACTCGTGCTCGCGGTCCCGGTCGTACCGGAGCACCCGGAACCCGTCCGGGTCCATGCTGGCGTAGACGTTCTTCAGTCCCACCGCGCGCTGGGGCAGGCCCGCCGGATGCGTGCCCAGCGGTTCACTGAAGTCCGGTGGCCTCGCGTTCCGCTCCGCGGGCGTCAGGGCCCCGTCGCCATCGAGGTCGCGCGGAAACACCTCATGTCCCACGACATGCAGGTAGTAGTTGGCGCTGGGCAGGCTGCCGAGCGTCAGGCGCTGGCCGCTCGGAGTCACCACGCGCATCGCGGCCTGCAGGGCCGCCGAGCCACGACCTGGAACCACGGCGAACTGAGCCACCGCGGGCTCCTCCGCCGCGGAGCTCGTCACCCGCACCACCCGCCCCGCGAGCGGGGGAACGCCCTTGGGCACATCCTCCAGGTCCTGGTTGCGTCGGCACGCCAGGAGCTTCTTGGCCGAGCTGTTCGCGCCCTCTCCGTACTCGGAGCAGGTCTCCAGGATCCGCCCGGAGACGCCCTCATCCCTCAGCATGTCGGGAAGGCACGGCGCGCCTCCATCGGGCGTGCCGCCATCGGCACGGGACGCCTCCCGGCACGGGGACACGCCCCCGTCGAACCACTCCGGCGGGAAGCCCGCATCCAGCGGCGTCTGTCGCACCCCTCCGTCTTCCGCACGCCACTCCTCGGGAGCCGAGGTCCGGACGCGCCAGTGCGTGTCCACATGAACGTAGGTGTCCCGCGTCGTGGCCGCGCCGCCGTGGCGCACCAGCGTGGGGGCCTGGTCCTGCCGCACCCCTCCCGCCTCGGCGCTGCGCCATACCCGGACGTCGATCTCCGGAGGATAGAGCGCCACGGGCACGTCGATGCCCAGCGCCTGCACCGAGCAGCGGGAGAGGGAGACCTCCTGCCCCGAGTCCACCACCTTCAACGGGCCTTGCTGCTCATCCAGCAGGCAACGACCGTCAGGGCCCGGACTCCACTTCGAGATGGGGGGTACGCTGGCGCGTGTCATCCCCGTATGGCCCGTAGCGTGATTGACGGCCACGACGACCAGGGGCTCCCCGGCGCTCAGCCTGAGGAAGTTGTTCCGATTGTCGCGACACTCCGTCTCATAGAACGCCCGGTCCGCGTCACCCAGGTTGATGGGCGGCGGGGCGCTGGAATCGTCCAGGATGGCGGGATTGAGCTCCCGGCAGCGCTCTCGAATGGCTCGCTTGAAGGGCGCCGTCGGTCCCACGCGCACGCGCGCATAGTGTCCCTGGGCGAGCCGCTGGCCGGGTTGAGGCTGCTCACACTGCTCCTTGGCGACGCCCACCGTGAACTGGGCAATGGGGTGCTCCAGGTCATCCGCCCTGAAGAAGTGGACCTCCGTCTTGGTGATGTCTTCGTCGGCGATGGAGGCGAACGAGCCACCATCCGTGTCGAACTGGCTGTGACCGCCGGCCGCGCAGTCGCGACGCAGCGAGCGTCCCTCGCGGTCCACGAAGTGGAGGGCGCCGTGGAGGAGCCGGGCGTCGACGAGGATGTCCGCGCGGGTCTGCCGTCCGGAGGTCACCTGGAACGGAGTCGAGCACGTGGGATAGCTCGCCATGACCATCGACTGGACGACGGCGGCGCCTGTCAGGGGATCCCTGCCCAGGATGGGCCGAGGGCCCAGGGGGACGTCCGCGCAGGCGATTCCCTCGGCCTCCCCTCCCGCGACCATCACCGGAATGCCGTACTCACCCGTCGGCCCCGTGGCGCCACTCATCGTGGGCCCAGGCCCGGTGACGGTGACGCGCATGTCGGGGAATCGCACCACGGACTGGACCGCCACACCGCTCGCAAGGGACTGCTCGTCCCGCGTGAAGGTGAGCCGATAGCCATTCGTGCCCGCGTCCCCCACGGGCGAGGCCTGAACCGTCAGGGTGTACGTCCTCAGCTCGGTGCCCAACCGCCCACCGAGGGTGATGACCGTCGTTCCACGGGAGAGCTCGACGTTGCCCGCGAGACGCAGCTCGCCAGCCGAGGCGCTCTGCGTGGTCGCGCTCCACGTCTCACCCTGGGGAGGCAGCAGCACTCCCCCCGTGCCGGACTTCGCGGAGATGAAGGCCTCGATGGGCTCTCCGGCGGCGCTCGTGGCGACTCGTGACGCCAGCAGCGAGACCGGGAGGGAATAGGGGAACGACACCTGCCGAGGCACGGAGATCAGCTCGGAGAGTTCCTGCGTGGGCCCGACAGCGAGCTGGCGGTCCTGCTGGGCTCGCAGCGCGCCGCTCACGACGGCGGGCACCATCGCCTGGATGTGCTGGTCCAGGAACGGGAAGAGGCCCACGAAGGCCTGGGCGTGCGCCTCGCCGAGCAGCAGCGCATCCAGCGCCCGCTTCCAGAGCGGCACCGGCGGCCCCAGCGGAAGCGGGACGCGAGGCAGGGAGCCTTCGACTCCACCATCGGTCGACGTGCCACCCTGCCCATCCAGGGTGGACAGCGCCTGCCGGACGATGGCGTCCTGCTCGTCGGTGAGCGCCATGTAGCCCACGAGTTCCACGGACCGGAGGTCCAGGAGCGACTCCGCCACCACCGAGTCTCCTCCGTCCGCCACCCGGGCGAGCCCCATCCTCGCGAGCATGTGGCTGCGGGGATCATGCGCCAGCACCACGGCATAGCGACCGGCCTCGAGGTGGGTGACGTTGGGGAACGTCAGCAGCACGGGCTTCTGGACACGCACGCCCACGGGCCCCACCTGCCAGACGGCCGTGGGAGACGCGTTGCTCTCCAGCTTGAGGGGCAGCGCGATGGGCGCGATCCGGGTGGCCGTCAACATGCCCTGGGACTGCCCGTCCTCGAACAGCAGCGCTCCAGGCGGGCCGTCAATCGCCAGGGCTCCGTGGCGGTTCGCGAAGTCCATGTGGAGCGCGGCGGAGGTGTCCACCCGGGTCGCGCTGCCCGTGTCCACCTCGGTCAACACGAGGGGCGCATCCAGCGTCTCGGCCTCCGGCGTCACCGTCAGCAGGCGACGAACGGTGGGCAAGGGCTTGCCGTCAGCGCTGGCTCCGCCCTCGAAGCGCAGCACCCGGGGCCCGGACACGGAGGAGAGGAGGGACCAGTTTCCATCGGCGCTCGTGCGAGCCGAGTCCTCCGTCCCTTCCAGCACCACTCGCACCCCAGGCAGTGGCTGGAACGTGCTGTCCATCACATACCCGCGCACCCGCGTGAGCGGACGGCGGACGGTGAGCTCGCTCACGAACTCGCTGGCCTGACCGGGACCGACCTCGGCCGCGACACTCCGCACGCGCACCCGGAGGACCGCTCCCTCGGGCAAGGGCGAACGGGCGATGAAGCTCGCTGTCTGCCCTCCTGGCGCGAGCGAGTGTCCTCCCTCGAGCGCGGTCCCCTGGTACAGCACATCGAAGCCCGCGCGCACCGATTCGAGCGTCGCCGCCTTGTTGAAGGAGACGCTGATCAACGCGTCGGGCTTGACCTCCGCCGCCCCGGCGGCCGGCTGAACACCGGTGACCACCAAGGGCTCCGTGGCCGGGTCCCGGTAGCGCACCGTGACGGCTCCGCGCCCGATGAGTCCCTGCACATCCCGCGCTGTCACCTGGATCGTGCTCTCCCCCAGGGGGACGGCGAGCTGCGCTTCGTAGACGCCCGGCGACACCTCGGACGCGGGGCCGGTGCCGATGAGCACCTCGGCCAGCTCCGCGAACGCCTCCACACGGGCCCTCACGAGCACCAGCGGTGAATCAGAAGCGCTGCCATCAACGGGCAGGAGCATCGTCACCCGAGGTGGCGCACCATCCACCGTCAGGCGAAGCGACTCGGTCCGCGTGTTCCCGGCCTCGTCGATCGCCGTCACATCCACCCGGGATTCGCCCGACTGGAGCGCGATGGAGGCACTGAAGGTCCCGCCCAGGATGGTCGCGGGTTGTCCACCAACGGAGACTCCCGCCAGATGGAGATCGCCCACCTCTCCCTGGATGAGGTACGGCGACTCATTCACCGTCACGGGACTCGTCGAGGGACGGGTCACCGTCAGGTACGGCGGGGTCCGGTCCACCGCGAGGTCTCGGGTGGTGCTTGCGGTGCGCCCCTCCGCGTCCGTCACGACGATGGAGAGCGAGTGGTCTCCTTCCGTGAGCGCGAGCGCCATGCTGAAGCTGCGCACCGAGACGGAGGCATTGACTCCGTTGATGGTGACGGTCAGCGGGAGGGTTCCTCCTCGGACCTGACCGGACACCGCCACGCTGGGGCCTCCGAGCACGGCGCCAGGGGATGGCTGGTCGAGCGACAGGGAAGGCGAGGGCTCCACGTGGCCCGCGTCCTGGGTCGGGACGCCTGCGTCCCCACCAGGCGGCCCACCCGCATCCACGCCACCTCCAGCGTCCGGAGCCGGGCCTCCATCGGTCGAGGCACCGCCGCGAGTGACGCTGACCGAGGCCTCGGAGCGAAGGCCGTAGCCGTCCATCGCGACGACCAGGAGGGTCTGTCCACCGGGGGAGAGCGGCGCCTTCCGGGAGAAGCCTCCCTCGGACGTCGTCGTGGCCAGCACGCCGGCCACCACCACCGTGACGGTGTCGGTGCCATCCGCGGGCACGGCCGTGCCGCGCACCGTAATGGAGGCTTCCTCTGTCACGAGGCCGTCGAGGGGCTCGCTGATGGAGAGGGTCGGAGGCGTTGCGTTGGCCCGCACATGCAAGGTCTTGCGGACTTCATTGCTGGCCGCATCGGTCGCTCGGAGTTCCAGCGTATTCGCGCCCTGGACGAGGGACCGATTCACTTCGAAGGTGCCGTCCGCGGACAGCGCCGCCGGGCCTCCGTTGATGGTGAGGATGACGGGCGTCGCGTCCGAGACGGACCCATGCACCGTCACCGTGAGCGCCCCAATGCGCGCGCCCTCCGACGGCCCCGTGAGGGTGAGCGTCGGGGGGGTGGAGTCACGGACGACCGACACGCTTCGAGTGGTGGTGTTGCCCGCCGTGTCCAACACCTGGACCACGAGCTGGTTCACACCCTCGAGCAGCGAAATCGTGCGCCGCCAACGACCATCCGCGCCCTGGCTCAGCAGCTCCCCGCCAACCTCCACGTGGTCGACTGGACTGCCATCCACCACCTCCACCTCGAGTTCCACCTGGGCCTCGCGCGTGACCAGGCCGTTCGAGGGCGCATGGATGGTGACACTTGGAGGCCCCACGTCGATGGAGAAGCTTCGTTGCTCCACCCGGGTATTTCCGACGCTGTCCGTTGCCGTGATGACGAGGAGGTGCGTTCCCCCCGACGCGACGGTGCTCCCGCTCGTGAACGGCGCGTCATCCAGCGTCGCGCTGTCCGTGCCGGGATGCGCGTCCTCCACGGTCCAGGAGATCGTCGCCGGAGTCCTGCGCTGCTCGCCATCCCGGACGCCGGAGACGGTGATGATGGGCGCCGTGCGGTCGATGACGAAATGTTTGAGGGAGGTCGTCGCGTTTCCCGCGAGGTCTTCCGCTCGAACCTCCAGGAAGTAGGCACCGTCCTCGACCACCTCGGTGCCCGAGCTGAAAGGCGCGCCATTCAGCGTCGCGCCCACGACCCCGAGGTTCGTGTCGGTCGCGCTGAACGTCGGTGTCACCGTCACGGCCACGGGGCCTGCCGCGGGAACACCTCCCACCGAGAGCACCGGAGGCGTGTAGTCGAGGGTGAAGGACACCCGGGAGGTGGTCCGGTTGTTGGCCTTGTCGCGAGCGCGGACCTCCACCGTGTGAGGCCCTTCGGCGGCGATGGTGTCGCCACCGAGATAGGGCTGGCCATCCAGCAGGGCCTCGACTCCCTCCGGCGCCATGTGGATGTCGGTGGCGGTGTAGCTCACCACCACGGGCTCCTTGACGTGGGCCCCATCGACGACGCCCGACAACGCCACCACCGGATAGGTCCAGTCGATTGTGAAGTTCACCGTGGCGAAGCCGTAGTTGGCGGCCCGGTCCTTGGCCACGACGAAGAGCGTGTGTGTCCTCTCCTGGGTGACTGGTGTGTTGTTCTCGTGCCCCATGCCATTCAAGGTGATGTTGAGCACCTCGAGATAGGGGCTGGTGACCTTGATGGACGGCGTCACCCAGCCCGGCGCGAACTCCCCTTCGGAGACGCCCGTCACCTCGATGAGTGGCGCTCTCAGCAAGAGGGTGAAGCGCACCCGCTTCATGGCCACGCGACCCTCCAGATCCTCGGCGGTGACCAGCAGGTCGTACTCCCCCTCCGCGGATACCGTCGTGTTGTTCTGGAAGGGAGCTCCGTTGAGCGTAGCGGAGGTGGTGACCACGTACGGGCTCGCGGCCTGCCATGCCACCGTGACCGGGCCCTGCGTCACGTCACCATCGGACACGCCCTGGATCGTGAGGGTTGGAGCATGGGTGTCCAGCACGACGGCTCGACAGACGCGGGAGACGTTGCCACAGGAGTCCGCCATGACGGCGGTGATGGAGTTCACTCCGTCCACGAGCGGCACGTCCGACCTGAAGCCATCGAAGCCAACGAGCCAGGCCGGAACGCCATTGATTGTCAGCGACTTGCCGTCACGGCCGTAGCGACCGGCGACAACGACGGGAGATCCGATGAAGTAGGCGCCGTGCTCCGGCTCGGTGATGGAGAGCTCCGTAGGGAGGGTGTCCGCATCGAAGACAGCGACGCGAACGTTGGAGTCCACGCCCCCCTGCACCGAGACCTCCAGGTGGTTGGTCGCATTCAGGGGAATGGCGGTCGCGAACGCACGACGTTGCGCTGGGGCGATGCCCGCCAGCACGTTGACCCCATTCAGGAGGACCTGGGCATCGGCGGTCGCGCCCACCATGTCCACCAGCAGGACGCCGAGCGTCCCCTCCCCCTTCGGCTCGAAGTCGAACACAGCCAGAGCCGGCTGGTGCCCTGGGGCGAGGTAGCCTGTATCCGCCATCACGCACGGAAGAGAGCCCAGGGTCGCGACCGAGACACGCACCTGTCCCCCATCTTGCGCCTCGACCGTGAGCTGGTTGGCCACCTGGAGCGCGACGCGCGAGACGTTCAACCGCTGTCCCGCGGCGATGGCTCCTACCGGGACGCCATTGAGCGATACCGTCGCGGCTTGCGCCTCGCCAGTCCCTCGCCCATTGCCGTTCTGGATGACGACCAGGGCCTCCACGCCGTCGGACGCCGCAAAGCTCTCCGTGCGAGAGGAGCCTCCGGCCACGGTGAGCCCTCCGAGGCGCCAGGTCGTGTTGACCGTCTCGGGAACCACGCCATTGCAGGCGGGCTCGAGTTCCTCGGCGGAGAGCTTCGCGCGCGCCGTGCCCGAGGTGGCCCCGGGTGACTGGGGCACAGGCTCCTGGGGCTCCGACTTCGTGCGACAGCCAGCGAACGCCACGGCGACCGCGAGCGCGAGGACAACAGGCCCCGACCCGATGCTTCTGACTCCCCGCCTCATCCCTCATCCCCTCGCTTGACAGCCGCATCCTGCGCGGACTTCCCCTGGGAGCCCAGCGCCTCAGGGAAGCGCGTCACTTTGATGCGTTCTTCCAATTCCTTGCTCAGACGGGCCTCGGCCTCACGCCGGGCCTGCGCGGCAAGCACCCCACGAAGCTCATCGAAGGACGGCACCACGGACTCCACAGGTGCAAGCGCTTGCGCCACATGGACACCGAAGGGTGTCTCGAAGGGCTTGCTGAGCTCGTCCTTGCCAAGCGCGGCGACAGCCTCGAAGAAGGAGGGGTGGACCTGTCCTTCCCGGACAATCCCGAGGCTCCCTCCGCGCTGGCTGGAGGCCTCGTCCTGGCTCGCCTCACGAGCGACGGCCTCGAAGCTCTCGCCGCCCGTGATGCGGGCATGAAGCAGACTGGCCCTGTCCCGTGCCCTCCTTCGCTCCGCGTCATCCGCGCCGGGTGACAGGCGCACCAGGAGATGGCGCACCTGGACCTGCCGTCGCGCCAGCGTGTCGCGGCCGGCCGCATAACGCTCACGCAAGGCCGTCTCGTCTGTCGCCCCTCGCAGCGCCTCCTCCAGCGCGGCCTGTGCCAGGACTTCTCGCTGGGCTGCGGCGAGCCTCGCGCGGATGTCGGGACGAGTTCGGAGGCCGAGTCCGGTCGCATGCTCGGCGAGCCGGGCCCGTGAGATCAGCGCGTCGAGCTGGGCGTTCATTTCGCCAGCACCGGGCGCACGGCGTGATGTGAAGTCCTGGAGGTCCTCGTTCCGGAGGTCGGTGTGCCCCACCCGCGCCACGACCTCGGGGTCGCGACACGCTGTCGCCTGCACGGCGAGAACCAGCACACCCACGGCGAGCGCTCTGTGAATAGACATGGAGGAGATCGAGGCGGTCCGGTCGCGCGATGGGGGGGTCATGGCAGGTTGTAGTTCTGTGATTGAAGGCGTGACCCTGGCGACACGGTCAGCGTGCCAGTGATGACGAGGGTGTCCGTGGTGAACACCTGGGCGTTTCTGGTGACCGTGAGGTTCCTGAACACCTGCTGTCCTCCGGGAGAAGGTAGCAGCGTCGTAGGCTTCGCGAAGGCGGTGTTGAAGGCGTAGTTGGCCTGGTCGAAGACGAGGTCACCGTACTCCTGCAGACTGCCCTTCAGGTACACCGAGCCCACGCCCCCGTTGCTTCCACCTCGGGCAAGCACCTTGCTCCAGTCGAAGCTGCTGGTGGCCGTGTCGTAGTACACCGCCACGCGTCCACCACCACCACCGAACGGGTTGCCCTCGCCTCCATTCGCGTCGATGGAGCCCGTGCCCGTAAAGGCCCCCACCTCCACCCGGATTCCTCCGCCCGCGCCTCCAAACCAGCCACTCTGGCCGCTGGCGCTCAGCCGCCCATCCAGCTTCAGGCTGCCTGCCTTCAACTTCAGCAAGCCGCCTCCCGTTCCACCTACGTAGGTGCTATCCGCCGCCGCTCCTCCCGAGCCGGCCGTCGCGGGCTCACGGTAGTCCCCGTACACCGGCATGTTCTCGACGACACCGGAGTTGTGCCCACCATGGCCTCCGTGACTGCCACCCGCGTTCTCCAGCCCGCTCGTCACATTCCCCAACGTCCGCCCCGCCCTCTGCGCATTCCCCTCCCGGTACCCTCCCAGGTACCCCCTCTCACTCACGTCGATTTGGGCCGCGTAGCCCACCTCGACCGCGCCGCTGACTTCCAATTCCAACGCAGGCGCCTGGAGCAAGGTCACATCCGACAGCTTCACCAGCGCAGAGCTGCCCAGCTTCAGGCTGCTCAGCTTCAACGGAGCGCCTCCCGCGATGTTCAACTTGGAGCTGTTCCCAAGCTCCACGGGGATTCCTTCCGGGAAGGCCCACGGGTGACTGAGTGACAGTTGGCCCCCATTGAGCACGGCCAAGACCGGTATCGCGCCACTGACTTGTCCACGTGCCAGCAGCGTCCCTCCATCCACCTGGAGCCACGGCGTGACGAGGTCCTGCTGCACCTCGATGTTGGCGTTTCTGCGCACCGCGAAGCGGTCATACGTCCCGCCCTCCACTGGAGTGGACTTCGCGAAGGCGGTGTTGAAGGCGTAGTTGGCCTGGTCGAAGACGAGGTCACCGTACTCCTGCAGACTGCCCTTCAGGTACACCGAGCCCACGCCCCCGTTGCTTCCACCTCGGGCAAGCACCTTGCTCCAGTCGAAGCTGCTGGTGGCCGTGTCGTAGTACACCGCCACGCGTCCACCACCACCACCGAACGGGTTGCCCTCGCCTCCATTCGCGTCGATGGAGCCCGTGCCCGTAAAGGCCCCCACCTCCACCCGGATTCCTCCGCCCGCGCCTCCAAACCAGCCACTCTGGCCGCTGGCGCTCAGCCGCCCATCCAGCTTCAGGCTGCCTGCCTTCAACTTCAGCAAGCCGCCTCCCGTTCCACCTACGTAGGTGCTATCCGCCGCCGCTCCTCCCGAGCCGGCCGTCGCGGGCTCACGGTAGTCCCCGTACACCGGCATGTTCTCGACGACACCGGAGTTGTGCCCACCATGGCCTCCGTGACTGCCACCCGCGTTCTCCAGCCCGCTCGTCACATTCCCCAACGTCCGCCCCGCCCTCTGCGCATTCCCCTCCCGGTACCCTCCCAGGTACCCCCTCTCACTCACGTCGATTTGGGC
>NZ_JABUMR010000004.1:1146158-1255103 GCF_013336725.1 Myxococcus sp. CA040A
GGCCTCCGTGACTGCCACCCGCGTTCTCCAGCCCGCTCGTCACATTCCCCAACGTCCGCCCCGCCCTCTGCGCATTCCCCTCCCGGTACCCTCCCAGGTACCCCCTCTCACTCACGTCGATTTGGGCACCACTGGCGACGCGCACCTCGTTGGTGACAGTGAGCGCCATCCCATTCTGGCCCGAGACGCCATGCGCGCTGTGGGTCACTGTCGCGGTGTCCAGCACGTAGAGGCTTCGGAACGTATGGGCTCCGTCAATGCGCAAGACCTTGTCGCCCTTGACGACGATGTCCTGGTTCTCGAAGCGGAAGTCGTCCGCGGCAATGACCTCCGTGATCTCCGTCGGCTGCTGCGGCTCGACCACGGACACGGATTGGCACGACTGGCCCACGAGCCCCATCCGATCTTCCGCGAAGAGGCACACCTCGACGGTGCCAGTCACCGCGGGCGTATAGCGCTGTCGCAGGGTTGCCCCGACATTCGGGGACACGACGCGACTGCCCAGGACCGCGCCGTTGACCCGGAACTCGGCCCACGCCAGCGGCCCACGTTCATCCGCGATCCACCCAGACAGGTCCGCATCAACCCCGACGCTCAGGAAGCTGATGGCGCCGAGGCTGATGACGGGCGGCTGATTCGCATTCACCTGGAACGTCCGCTCGCCAGCCACCACGGAGCCCATGGTGTCCTCGGCGCTCGCAGCGACCTGGACCGCCGTCGCGGTGCTCGCCACCGTCGCGTCGGTGCACAGCTCGAGGCAGCCCGCGCCGCACGACTTCGGCACCAGCATGGGCACGCCATCCACCGTGGCGGTGAGGACCGAGACCCCGACGGTGTCTGTCGCTCGCGCGCAGACCCGCACCAGCTCTCCCCGAATCGCCGGATCGGGCGTCATGGAGAACGTCAGGACTGGCGGAACATTCGAGTTCACCGTCGTCGTGCGCTCGGCCGTTGCCGTCCGGCCACTAGCATCTGTCGCGACAGCACGGAACTGAACCGACGCCTTCGCCGACTGCATGGGCAACACGTGGCTCGCCGACACCTGTCCACCCGTGCCCGCCCCAATCTCCACGCCGTCCGCGTAGAGCCGCACTCCCACGAGATCGCCGTCCGCATCCCACGCGGTGGCCTGAACGACGAGGGTCGCTCCCTCGTGGCCCGTCTCCGGCGGCGTGCCTGTTCCCAGGACCACCGTCGGCGCCGAACCATCCGGCTTCACGACATAGCGCTGCTCCGCCACGCTCCTCCTGCCCGCGGCATCCTCGGCCGTCACCGTCAGGCGGACTTCCTGGCCGATCAGCTCCTCGGGAAGCACCAGGGCATGGTCGAGGCTCGCGCTCCCGCTCGCCTCGGCGCCTGACGCCACCACGACACCATCCCTCTCCAGGGACAGCGACACCTGTCCATCATCCGTAGTCACCAGATGCAGCAGGTTGACGAACGGGCTGACTCGCAGCTCCGAGGGCAACCCCGTGGGAACCCCGGGCGCCTGGGTATCGGCCAACACCCGAACCGTCACAGCGGCCTCCACGCTTCGGCCCGCGCCGTCGGTGAGCTGAACCGTGAGGGGAAGGTCCACGGACGTGCTCACAACCGGTGCACGGACCCAGGCCTTGAACAAGGTCGGGTCCGACGGCTCGGAGGTCAGGCTTCCGAGGTACAGCGAGCCCAGTCGCGCGACGACCGACACGGGAGACAGCCCCCCCGTGCGTCTCGCGGACACGGTCAACACGGCCCCTGAGCGGAGCTGCTGGTTGGCCCCCGGCGACACCACGGCCACCGCTGGAGCGCCCGTGGAGGGCGCCTTCACGTCGACGAAGAGCACCGGAGACAGGGCCTCGACGCCGCCGGCGCCACGCACCCGGAACCGCAATGAATGCCGCTGGCCTACCACCGAGTCCGCGGGCACGGACCACCGCGCTCGCGGTGCCTGCTCATCCACCGCGACCACCGGCACGCCATCAACCACGAGTTCCGCGTCGTCCACCGCCACGCCACGTGCCTCGGCGGCCAACACGACGTCCGCCCCCGCCTCCGCGGTAACCGTCCCGCCAGGCACGTAGACACGCGCCGACGGAATGACCTCGACGGGCGGGATGAAGTCCCTCACTCCCGTGGCGCCGTCCGCGACCAGGATTCGGCCCGCGGCCAACACCGCGTCGCTCGCGCCGGTGGCGGACAGCTTGCCCAACCGAACGGCCGCCGCGCCCTCCGGAAGGTGCCAGAGTTCGACGCCTTCGGTCCCTTCACTCACGAGCGCCAGCCGCCCCTCCAGCCGGATGCGTTGGACTGCTCCCGCCGTGGGAACAGTGCCAATCAGCACCGGCGAGGCACCGTCCTCCCACCTGTAGATCGCGAGCGACGTCGTGCCGCCCACCACCGCGAGCGTCCCATCCAGCACCACGTTCGTCGCCGCCACGGGCAGCGTCGCGACCCGACGAAGCTGACCCGAGGGGGCCACCTCCACCACCGCCACCCCCTGGTTCCCCAGGGCCACGAGCGCGCGTTTCTCATCACCCGCCACATCGAGCGCGGCGCTGCCCAGGACGAGGGCGTCACGCGCCTCCGCCGCCGGCCAGCGCAGTGACTTCACCGTGCCGGACGACACCGTCCACAGCCGTCCCGGAGTAGCGGCGAAGCGCTCCACTGCCCCCAGTGCGACGAGCGCATCCGCGCGGAGGTCGTTTGCCGACAAGGCCCCCTCGGCCGTCTCCCTCACCACCTTCAGCGTGCTGCCATCCAGGAACAGCACATCACGCCCCGCGCGCTCCACCTGTCGCACGTCCTGCCCCGCGAACAACGGCCCCACCACTCGAGGCTTCGCCCCGCCAGCCACGTCAATCGCCTGGACACCCGCCAGACGCGCCGCCGCGAGGACGCCGCCTCGGAACGGAGCCAGTCCCACCACCGTGTCGGGGAGCGCCACTGGCTTGGCGACAACCGTCGGCACGGAGTCCGGCAGCTTCAACACCCGGACGCCCGTGGGGCCGGCTGTCAGCAACAGTCCTTCGGTGACCAGCACGTCACTCACATCGAGCGCGGAGCGGGCCACGACCCACGGACGAGAGGGCTCGCGCAGGTCCACCACGCGAAGCCAGCCATCCCCCCCCGCCACATAGGCAACGCCCCGCACCACGTCGAGTGCGCGGACACCCGAGGGCATTCCCACCTCGGACACATGGGAGAGCGTCGTTCCGTTCGCACGCACCCAGGCATGCACTGCGGAATCCGTCGCCGACACCACGAGATCACCATCCACCTGCGTCGCCCGAACCTGCGCGGGGGCCACGGACAGCTCGCCCACGCCACCCTGCCCCTCGGGCGTCACGAGTGGCACCCTCACCGTCGAGGTCCCCACCGCGATGATCGGCCCGTCCGCCTGTGCGCCCAGCAGCAGCTCGGCGCTGCCCTGTGACAGCACCGAGCGAATGGGCATCGTCGGGTCTCCGAGATCCAGCGCCTCCACCACGCGCTGGCCGTCGGTGCGCGTGCGCGCGGCGTAGAAGCGGCCTGAGGCCGCGACACCGGTGTACTGGCCTTCGAGCCGCCCCACCACTCGAGGTGACGCCGGGACACCGATGTCCACGAGCCACAATCCGGCCTCTCCAAGCGCCAGGGCCACATGGTCTCCAAGCACCGCCAGCGAGACGGGGGCCACGGGGGTACTCACCGTCGCCACCGGGGCCAGCCCAGGCGAAGACGCCGCTCCCATCAGCCGCCCAATCCACAGACCACTCGAAGTCGCGACATGGACGTGCTCTCCAAGCCGGACAAGTCGAGTGGCGCCATCCAGCGTCACACTGGCCACCTCGGTCGGCAGCCTCGCCCCCACCACGGTTCGGGACACCGCTGCCGTCGCCGTGTTGTTCGCGCGGTCCTTCGCCGTCGCGCGAAGCTCCAGCAGCGCTCCCGTCGGCGTCGCGTCCGGGACATGGAAGCGCAGCTCCGGTCCTCCCGTTGCCTGGAGGACTCCCGACAGCCGCACCTCCAGGCTCACCTGCTCCAACGTCCCATCGTCGGAGGCCTCGGCACGCGCGAGCAACTCGCTCCCCGCGGCCACGATGTCCCCCGAGGGGTCCACCGTCACGGCCACGAGCGGTGGCGCCAGGTCATCCACCACATTCAGCGTCAGCACCGTAGGCGCGGACTCGCGCCCAGCGGAGTCTCTTGCCACGGCGGTCACCACCACCGCGCGTGTCCCCACACCCAGCGGCATTCGCAGCGCGGCCTCCACCACCGAGCCAACGCCAGCTCCCGCGTCCTGACCATCCACCAGGAAGCGCACGCTGTCGCCCGTTCCTCCGGGCATGAGCGACGCACGCACCGTGACGCGGCTCCCTTCGTACACGAGCCCCGTCCCCACGCGCTCCAGGACAACCGCGGGTCCCTGACCGTTCAACCCATCGACCACCTGCACCGTGTGTTCGCGGGCCGGCCCTCGACGTCCCTCGGCATCGATGGCCACCAGCGTCACGGTCAACGGCGTCGTCGACCCCACCAGCGGAGCACGCAGCTCACCCGCCAACACGGGCGCCACCAGGAGCATCGGCTGCGCTCCCTCGAGCGTCACTTCGACTTGCGCGACACGCGCGGGCTCCTCGGGTATCGCCACCACGGGGAAGTAGGCCCCCTCGGCGACCGTGAGCGGCAGTTGGATGCTGGCGAGCGCCGGGCCCGTGGCCGCACCCGACAACGAGATCTGCCGTGTCACCCGAGCCTGCTTTCCAGCCAGATCCCGCACCCACCACTCCACCGTGGCCGTATCGCCAGTCAGGGGGAGGTCGACATAGGAGGGCGGCCGGGAGTCCCTGACGTCCACCACGACCTGGTTGACGGAGACCTCGGACACATAGCCATTGAGGCCCAGCAGGTCGTCGGACACCTGGGCATCCATCAACTGCAGCCGCCCTCCACGGAGGGCCGTTGCGGGAAGGGCCGCCAGCGTGAGCCGTGGCGTCGCGGCTCCGCGAACCACCGCCTGACGGGACACGCCCCGAACAAGTCCACCCACCAGCGCACCTGGGACCAGACCGGCCACCCCCGTGACGGCGGGGTATAGGCCCGCCGCCACTGGCGCGCCACGGGCATCGAGCAAGCGTGCGCCCGTCTGCGTCCCGACGACGAGCAGCTCTCCAAAGGCCGCCGCGCTCAGGGCGCTCGCCCCCAGGACCGCCTCGCCCCTCGAGGTCAGTGTCCCCGCCACGACGTCGGCCGCGAAGCAACGCACCCGGACGCCGGCCACGCACACCCCGCCGTCGGCCAGCGCCGCGACCTTCGCGGAGACCGTCGCACCATGTCCCGCGCGAGCCGCGATGCGCGGAGCCTGAGGCCAGGAGACATCGAGCAGCACCAGCTCCGTACCGGCAACGGCGAACAACCGTGTTCCTTCCATGGAAACGGCCGACACCGGCCCCAGCGGGACAAAGCCGAGGCGGCCGCCCGTCCACGTCCGCAACTCCACGCCCTCGTCCGTGGCCACCGCCAGCCAGGCTGCCGAGCCATCCATCGCAGTGGGGCTCCGGACCAACTCCGTCGAGGTCTGGAACACCAGCCCTGGCAGCGTGAACCGCTCCAGCGCACCGGCTCCGCCGCGTCGCAGCGCCACCACGGCGGAGTCTCCGCCGAAGCTCACTCCCACGGGGATGCCGACCAGCGAGCGTGATGCACGCCGCTGACCGGTGAGCCGCGAGCGCAGCTCCAGTTCGCCCCCGCCGCCGCCATCCGCCCTCAGCACGAGCACGTCGTCTCCCTGCGAGACGAGCGCCACGGGCTCCATGGCCGCCAGCGAGTCCTCCACCTGAGTGGCCTGCCCGTGCGCGAAGACAGCCAAGGCGCCGCCGTGCTCGGCCACACCCCGTGCTCCACCCGGCGCCGTCCCGGCCGCCCGCGCCACCACGGCGGCACCCTCCGGACCTTCCGGAAGGATTGTCTCCCCTGAAGACTGGTTCGCCGCCAGTCGCACGGGCAGCTCCGCGTCCGCCACGCTGACGGAGAGGGCTGGCGTCGCGCCGGCCTCCACGGTGCCCACGAGGGCGAGCGTCGACCCACCCAGCAGCACGGGGCCGGCGGGCTCCTGGGCCAGGGAAACCGAGACCGAGGAGGCCCCATCGTCCATGACCGTCACGTGGAGCTGGATGTTCGGGCTCATCGCCCCAGCCCTGTCCGTCGCCTGGGCCTCCAGTCGCAGCGGTGCGCTCGCGCCATCCAGGACCGGAGCCTTGAACGTCGCGCGCCAGGGAGACTGGGTGAGAACGCGCTCATCGGCGCCCGAGCGAATCCGAACCGACGCCACGCCAGCCTGGGCCGTGGCATCCACCGACACGTCGAAGGAGCGCCCCTCCGAGAGCACCGCTCCAACGGACGGCGCGGCGAAGGACACGTAGGGGCGTCCCGAGGACGGCTCCACCGTGAACGAGGCCACGGCCTCCGTCGCGTTCGCACGCGCGTCACGAGCCACCGCCACCACCTGATGAGCCTCGGCCGACGTCACGACGGGGGCCGCCCAGGTCACGGTCCAGGGGGCTCTGCGAGCAACGCCCATGGACACGCCATCCACGAGGAACTCCACCTCCACGACACCGTTGGCATCCGTGGCGGTCGCTTCCAGCACCAGCGCCGCTCCACCGACCACCCGGCCACCTGCCACCGGAGTCCGCAGGGCGACCACAGGCGCCGTGACGTCTCTCGTCACGGTGATGGTGCGAGGCGTCGCCGCCGTCACCTGGCCCTCGTCGTCAGTGGCAAAGGCCGTGAGCACCCGCGTCGCGCTGGTCGCCGCGCCCGTCAGCCTCGCCAATCCGACAGGGTACGAGACGGCTGCGCTCGTCCCGGAGGCCTGCTCGTGGCGCACCACGGGAACGCCGTCCACGTGAAGCTCGAGCACCCTCAGCTCATGGTTGTCGAGGGCGGAGACGACCACGTTCCGGGTTTCCCCCTCCTCCGCCGTCAAGTCCTCCGCCGGTGAGTCGATGCTCACGGTCGGTGGCGAGTCCGCCACGATGCTGACCACCACCGTCAGCGGCTGGCTGGTGTTTCCACTCGAATCCGTTGCCGTGGCCACCAGCGTCGACGGGCCATTCACCGCGTCCATCGGCCACGAGTAGCGGTAGTCGCCTCCCGACAGTGCGGTCAGTGGCTGACCGTCCACGCGCAATGACGTCGTCAGCGAGCCGTCACTGTCATCGCTCCCGTCCACTTGGAACGTCCAGGCCACGCCAGCGGCGAAGACCGCGTGGTCCACGACCAGGCCACCATCCGAGCGACGCAGTCGCAGGGTGGGCTTCACCGTATCCACCGTGCGGAAGACTCGCTCGTACGGGGCCGCGATGTTGCCCGCGACGTCCGTGACGCCTTCCGCGCTCAAGACATAGAAGGTCGTGGAGACAAGTGGTGCTGTCGGCGTGAACCGCAGCGTGCGCCCATCCGGAAGGAGCGTCGACACGCCTGCTTCCGCGACGCGCGTCGGGGAGCGCATCAGGCGCAGGCGACTCGCGCTCGCCAACGACAGGCCTTCGTCGAAACGCACGTCGAAGGTGGCGGTCAGCGGCACCGACGAGGCCCCCACCGTATCCAAGGGCTCCACGCGAGCCACGAGGGGAGCCCTCACGTCGCCGCGATAGACGGCGTCCGCCACGACCACTGGCGACACGCCGGGCTGCCGCAGGGTGAGCGTCAGGTGCCCTTCCGGCCCCGAGGGAACCAGGGCCTCCACGCTGTCGGGTGTCCAGCTCCGTGTCGACGCCACCGTCGAGCCGAACAACACCTCGAGGCCCCGGTGGAACCCCGCCCCCGAGATGCGGACCCAACCGCCCGCCATGTCCACCGCGCCCGGAGCCACGCTCGCGAACGTCAGCGGCGAGACGTACAGGAAGGGTGTCACCGCCCTCGCCTCCGCGCCGTCGGACTCGCGCTTCACGCGCACGACGGCCGGCCCCGCCAGCGACGAGGCGGGCAGGGTCACCGTCAACTGCTCGGGCAACACGGACTCGATGACCTGCGCCTCGACACCGCCCACCTGGACATGCGTGGACGCATCGAAGCCCAGTCCATGCACCGTCACCGCCACGCCTCCGGCCACGGGGCCGCTGACAGGATCCACGGCGTCCACACGCAGGGACACCGGCGCTCCACCGCCACGCAGGGGGTACGCCCAGGGGCCCTGAACGGCACCGCCCTCGATGTCGGCCATCGGCGCGAGGGTCACCTGCGCCGAGTAGATCCGCGTGGGGTCCAAGGCCTCCGACGGAACGAAGGTCAGCGTGCCAGGCAGTCGCGAGCCCGGAACCAGCGCGGCACCGTCACGCAGCTCCACCATGGAGCTGGTGGTCATCGCCTGCGGGAGTTCCACCGGCAGCGTCACGGCGACACTCGCGCCCGACGGCACCCGTCCTCCCGGAGAAGGAGACAGTGTGTCCACCGTGGGATACGGCACGCGGAGGATTCGCAATGAATCCCCCGCCGCGACCACGGCCACGCCGTTGACGATGGCCGAGCCCGGTCCCGCTCCCACGCCCTCGGCGAACGTGGCCTCATCCAAGCCGAGACTGGTGTCGATCCACGCGACCCGGGTTCCACCCACCGCCAACAGCCAGGGGCCCGAGAGCGACAGCGAACTCGACGTCGTCCCGCTCGGGTCCGCTGCCGCGGCCACGACGATGGGCGCGGACAGGTCCGTCACATCGACCAGGCTCAGGCGACGGCCGGCGGCCACCGCCACGCGAGTCCCCTCGCGGGCCATGACGCCCACGGGAGCGGTGAGCCCACGCACCTCGCCAATCAACGGCAGGTCGCTTCCCTCCGTGCCTCGGACCTCCAGACGGGAGCTCGCGCCATCCTCCACGAGCACCAGCAAGCTGTCGTCCACCACGTCGAGGTCTCGCACCACGCCCGAGCCGAGCACGGTACGCCCCACCACCACGTAGGTCCCACCCACCGGCGCCATCAGCGCGAGTTCATGGCCACCCGCCACGGCGATATAGGCGCGGCTGCCACCCGCCGCCACGGCGCTCAAGAGCACCCCTCCCGAGGGCGCCAGGGCCACGCGCTCGATGAAGGCCGGCTCGCAGGGAGACCGGGGCGCCTCGGTACACGCCGACAGGTCATAGCGAACCACTTCGCCCTCGCCCGCCAGATAGAGCGTGTCTCCGTCAACAGCCAGATCCACCGGAGCCGCCACGCCCTCCACGGTCCCCGTGATGAGCGGACTGCGCGCATCCGACAGGTCGACCGTCGACAGCCAGCCCTCCCGGGCGGTGAACAGTCGAGGCCCTGCGCGCACCAGCACTCCACCCACGTCATCGAGGCGGGCGCGCTCGGCCAGCGTGAAGGTGAAACCCTCCGGCAACGAGAACTGCCTGGGCGGGACTCCCGGCGTCAGCACGGTCAGTGCCACGCTCCCTGTCACGTCGTCCGGCACCTCCACCCGAAGCGCGCCGGTGTCATCCATCGTCACGCCGCGCGCGGGGGTCTGCCCGAAGGCGACTTCGCTGCCCGGGAAGAGGCCCTCACCTGTGAGCGTCACCACCGCCCGGCTTCCGAACGGTGCGTGGGCTGGCTGGACCTTGGCGATGACCGGAGGCACCAGATACCGATAGGCCCCCAGGCGCAGCCCCGTCAGCCCACCCGGGTTGATGACCTCCACCGCGGCGGCTCCCGCCTTGCCCGGAGGCACCTCGATGCGCACCCACCGTCCGTCTGGCGCGACCGCCTGGACGACGGCGGGCTGCCCACCAACACGCACGACACAACCTTGCAGGAAGCCTGTCCCCAAGACCTCGACGATGGTGCCACCCGCCTCAAGACCCTGGGCAGGCGCCACGGACGACACCTCCGGCCGCTCCAGGGAGGCATCACGGCTCGTCCGGAAGCGAATCCGGGCAGCGGTGCCCAGGCGCGCGCCTCGCAGATCCGCGAGGTCCGCGCCCACGCGCAGTTCGTACCCCGTATCCAGCGCGAGGGGGGCATAGGGCGTCAGCACCACCTGCCCGCCCTGCTCGTCGGCGCGGACCTGCCGCGAGACCGCCACCGGCTCACCGTCCGAGCCCCGAACCAACACCACCTCGCTCGCCGTGGCCACGTCGGGCAGCGCGGTCACCAGCACTCGCGCGACCTCACCCGGCGCCACGGTGTCGCCCTCTCCGGGCTGCGTCCCGCGAATCTCCAGGGTGTCCAGCTCCACGGAGGCCAGCGCTCCCGCCAGAGGCAGGTCGGCGTCGTCCGGGTCGCTCACCGGCAGCTCCACGGGCGTCCCGTCTCCATCCAGGACGAGCGTCCCTACGAGCAGATGCCGCCCCATGAACGCCAGCGTGCGTGCATCCCCCACCACCGAGGCACGTCCAAGCCGGGTCGGCACCGCTCCCACGGGAACGGCGAAGCGCTGCACCTTGCCGCCTCCCGCCGCGACGTAGGCGATGCCCGCGGCGACCCGCGTCTGCTCCGCCGAAACCCAATTTCCCCCCAGGGGGTCATCCACCACGAGGGTTCCCGCCGGCGCCGGGCTTGCCGGCGCCGTGAGGTCATAGATCGCCACCTGCCTGGCGCGCCCCAGGGACAGGAACGCACGGTTCCCTTCCGCGGTGATGTGCACCGCGGGAGCCACGAGGTCCGTCGTACCGCGCTCGGCCAGGTCGCCCGTCCGGGCGTCCAGCACATACAGCCGCGCCGGACTCCTGGACGCACTCGACACCAGGAGGTTCGTCCCCTGGAGCGCGAGCGCACTGACGCCGCCAGGAATCGACCGCGAACCCACGCGCAGCGGCCGTCGCGCCTCGTCCGAGACGTCGTACACGTGGACGCCCTCGGGGCCGCCGACGAACAGGAGGGACCCATCGAGCGCGATGTCCGAGGCATTCCCCGAGAGTTCCGGACGCTCCAGGGGTTCGTCCGGACGGGTGACATCCACCCGACGAACTCCCCCGCTCCCGGCCGCCACGAAGACGGTGTTGCCGCGCTTCAGCACGCGCCGGCTTCCGCCGAGTCCCGGGAAGGAGATCGACCTGATGAGCGTCACGTGTGTCGGCTCACTCAGGTTGGCCAACAACAACCCGCCTACGGCGGTCTGGCGGTTCGCCATGAGCAGCTGGCCATCCGCGCCGTAGACGTCCACGGTCGCGCCCAGCGCCACATAGGCAATGGCGCCGTCGACCACCACATCGCGCACGGGCGGTGTGCTCAGTCGAGCCACTGCGCCAGAGCCGTACAGGAAGGACGCCGGGAGCGTGCCGCTGTCGGCTCCCACGGACACCGAGACGTCGACGAGCCCGGGCGTATGCGTCGGTGCCACCGCCTCGGCGCTCTGGGAGCTCGTCACGCGCACATCGAACGAGTCCGTACCGCCGAAGTTGACGCGGAGCCCGGGCGCGAAACCGCGCCCCTGCAGCGCCACAAGCACCCCGCCCTGCCCGGGCGCACGCTCCGGCGACAGGCTGACCAGCTTCGGGGCATCCCGATAGACGAAGCCACCCATGAGACGCGCGGCCAGGGTGCTGGGGTCACGCACCTCCACCATCGCGGCGCCCACGAGGCGGACTCCATTCTCCAGGCGCGCCTTCGGAATGCGGAGGATGATGGACTGCGGGTCCTGGGACACCACCGTCGTCAGCGCCTCCTGCCCACCCACGAACACGCGCGTTCCCTCGCGGAAGCCGCTGCCCGTGAGCACCGCCATCGTCTCCTCGTCCGCGAGCCCGGAGGCAGGTGTCAGCGACGCGATGCGCGGCTGAACAGCGCCCTCCTCCGCCAGCTCGAACGTGCCCAGGAAGGGCTCCGCCTGCCGCTGGGTACCGAAGGACTTGAGCCCGTCGACGTACACCGTGACGACATCCCCGGCGACAAAGGGGGTGGCGGGCGTGAACACGACCGATGAGCCTCGGACCGCGAACTCGACCGTTCGTGTCCCTGGAACCGAAGGCACGCTCACGCCATTGGCGTGGACGACGGAGACCTGCAGCGTCTGCGCGGTCAGCGACGATTCCTGCACCGGGAGCGTGAAGTCGATCCGGATCTGCCCTGCCTCGGCCACGAGCGAGTCGGGCGCGGGGGTCATGGCCACCGGCAACAACTCCACCGGAGGAACGGACTGGAGGGTCTCCTCGCCCGACCCGGCCACGAAGAGGGTCCCCCCCACCCAGCCAATCCCCGACAGCTCCGCCCCCAGGTCGGTCGCCTGCATCCGTACCGGGTTCACCTCATCGGAGAGGTCGAACACATGGAGCTTGTGTCCCGCCGTGACGTAGGCGCGCTTCGCCCGCACCACCACCCGGCTGCGGACCCGCGCGTCGAAGAGGCCCGAGGACGCGTCCACCAGGATGCGTCCTCGCAACAGGCCGGTGCGCGTGTAGATAGAAAGCGAGAGGCCGTCGGTCTGGGCATCCTGGACGCTCGAGGTGAGCACGTAGAGGCGCTCGGGTCCCAGGTCCAGGGCGAGTGCATCCTGATCCAGCGCCACCGTGCCCTCCAGGCGCAGCTCGGGGGAGGCCGCGTCGAAGACCTGGACATGGCCCATGGCCGACTTGGTGTCCGTGGTCGTGACATAGGCGTGTGTCCCCTCGAGCCGGACCCCCGTCGCCACCGACTCTCCGAGGGTGGCGACCCGCCGCACGATGAAGGGGGTCTCCGGGTGTGAGACGTCCACCGCCGCGAGCCCCGACCTGCCGTTCGCCAGCAGCGCCAGAGGCCCGTCCACGTCGAGTCCGTACACGGGGTCCAAGGTGGAGAGCGTGCCCAGCCGCAGCGGACGCTCCTCCAGGCGCACGTCGAAGATCTCCATCCCGGAAGCGCCCGGCGTGGGCACGCCGACATAGAGCCGGTCTCCCACGAGCTTCAGGTCGGACACCTCCTTGGGAGGAAAGCCCGGCAAGGACATCGTCACGCCGATGGGGAGGTCGTACGAGAAGGTCCCCACCACCACCCCCTCCTCGCCCGGACGCACCAGGGTGACAGGCACCAGGCCTGCTCCTGGGGCCCGGGGCGTGGAGAACTCCAGCGACGAGAGATCCAGGACGTCGACGTCCACCCCCGGCTCATTACCTACATACACGCGAGTCCCTGGCGCGATGGCCTGTCCCGAGACCGACACCCTGACGCGCGTCTTGCCTTCCACGGGGCCGTGGCTCGGCCCCAGTGTCACCGTCCTGCCGACAAGGGAATCCAGGGCCAACACGCCCGCCGGGAAGAAGGTCGCCGGTCCGCCCTGGTCGACCAGCCGGATATCGGCGGGCCCCGCCGGGAGCGGGGGCAGCGTGAGCCGCAGCTCCCCGGACTCCGAGCGAGAGACCGACGCCGGAACGCCACCCACCGTCGCCGCGTTCACGCCCTCCAATTCCTGCCCGAGGACGGTGACCTGCTGCCCTCCTGCCGTCGACACCGTGGAGGGAGACACCGAAGCAATCACTGGCGCGCGGGCGCCGCTGTCCGCCGTGTGGAAGGTGGCGCTGAGGGGCACCAGCAGGGCACCGCCGCGCTGGTCCGCCACCGTCCCATCCACTTCCAGCGTGTACAGCGCGCGGGCCTGGAGGGGCTCCTCCAGCGTGGCGACAATCGCGTAGTCCAGCTTCGCCGGGTCGGCGCGGACGGTGAGCGTCAGGGGGACGTCGCCATCGGGGCCCTTCAACCGGACCGTGTCCGAGGTCACACTCGCGGCCGCCAGGGGGCGGCTTACCTGGACGACCAACCGCGCCAGTGACGGCGGCACCAGCGCACCCCGTCCCGGCTCGTACCCTGTCACCAGCATGAACGGTGTCTCGAGCTCACTCAGCCGTGACTGCCCCGCTAGCAACAGCCGATCTCCCACGGCCAGGACATCCATGGCCGTCTCGGTATTGCCGCCGCTGAGCAGCACGGGCTCGCGGATGTTCGAGACGTCGACCAGCACCACGCCACCTTGATTGGCCGCGACGAACAGCACGTCGCCGACCAGCCTCAAGCGCTGAGGCTCTCCAGGAGTGTTCGACAGCGTCGTGTTGAACTCGATACGGCGGATGAGCGTGGGGTGCTCCACATCCGTGACATCCACGAAGGTGAGCCCGAACTCGGCGGAGGCCAGGATGGCGACCCCGTCTCGCACCACCACGTCGGTGAGGTTTCCATCCTCCACCCACGAGCCCACCACCTGCGCGTTCGCGCCCGCCGAGGAGTAGATGAGCAACGAGCCTCGCGGCTTCGTCGGGGTCGGCCCCGGGTAGCTGGTTCGCTGGCCACCACGCGCGCCACCGCTCATCGAGTAGTACGGCACCGGCGGCCAAGGCTGCGCCGGCTCGCATTTGGCGTACTTCACGCCCTGGTGATTCCCCGTCACGACGTAGAGCCGTCCCTCCGCCACCGTGGCGCCATAGGGCTCGAAACCCTCCCCGCCTTCGTGGGCCACCAGCAGGGGGTCCGCGGGATTGCGTGCGTCCACGAGGAACAGGCTTCCATCCCCCCCCACCTGCTCCTTGCTGGGTTGACAGGTCGATGACCCTCCGTTGGAGGGAGGATCGGTCAAGCCATTGGCGAGCACCCACGCCCCGGCCGGCGTCGGGACGACCCGTGTGGCGAGCAGTTCCTCCGAGCTGGGCAGCTTCGCGCGCCCCAGCAGGCCCAGGCTCATCAGGTCTCCCTCGGGCCGTGGCTCCAAGGTCCCACGGCCATCCAGCACGGAGAGCCCGCTCAAACCATTGGCCACGTACAGCCGATCCCCGGATGTCGCCACGTCGAGCGAATCGGGCATGACCTCCACGTCGGGCATGGGCGTCTCGCGAGGCACCCAGTTGTTGAGGATGGCCACCAGCAGGTCGACCTTCCCCTCGTCCTTCGGGTCCGGATTCACAACGTGCGCTCCCGCCGCACGCGGGCGCCCACGCAGTTGCACGTCGAGGGCCGCCATCCGGAAGGACTGGGGAATCATCCCGTCTCCCGTGAGGGAGCCCTGGTAGGACTGCAGGAACTTGTTGCCGTTGTGGGCCGCGCCTCCTGACGTGTAGACGTAGAACGGCGACAAGGGACTGGGCGCGAGCGCACCAGGGCGCACCGACAGCGCCCGCTCCTCCCCCAGGAACGGCAGGCCATACCCCACCTTGCTGGGGGCCACGCTCCGCTCCATGCCGTCCGGAGACACCAGCATCACCGGCGCATCTCCGAACGAGCCAGGTGGCGCCACGGCCGTGAGCCGCGTGGGCGAGTGCACCGTCACGCTCGTCGCGGGAATCCCTCGCACGCGGAGCTGCGTGGAGCCGAGCCCGTGGGCCCAGTCCGGAAGGAAGCCCTCTCCCTCCACCTCGACCGTGCTGCCGCCACGCGGGTTGAGGAAGCGAGGGCTCGCGAGACTCGCCTGCAGCGGCACCGTGTAGAAGTAGCCACCCGGTCGCCGAGCCCGCAGGCCCGTCGACTCGTTGAGGACCACCACGTCCGCCAGTCCGGCCTCTCCGGCCGGAATCTCGACGCGCAGGCGTGTGGACGAGCGAGCCAGGACCTGCGCCTTCGCCCCGCCAATGTAGACCTCGGAGGTGGCATCAAAGTCGAAGCCCAGGACCTCGCTGAGCCCCCCGCCCGCGACCGGTCCCACGCGCGGCTCCAGCCGGGTGATTCGCGGCGCCACACCTTCGGCCATGGCCGTCCGGAAGTCGACCTGGAGGGGGGCGACCAACGTCCGTCCATCCCGACTCCGGAGCGTCGTGCCGACAGTCAGGCGCATTTGTGCATCCGGAGGAAGCGGTGCGGTCAGTGGGATCACGATGGTGCTGCGTGCGTCCTGCACATCTCCCGCATCCGGCACCTCCAGCAGCGGGTTGCCGTTCGCGGTCAACTGGACCGCCGCGCCGACGGAGTCGTGAGCGACCGTGGTGGACAGGAGCACCGAGATGGACGGGAGGTCGAGTGGCACCACGGCGCCCGGCTCCACGCTCACGCTCACCACGGACAGGTCCGTCGCGGGACCGAAGTCCAGCGACCATCCTCCGCCCGACGCTCGCTCGCGCAGGCTCACCAGCCGCCCACCAGGCGTCACCACCGCGGAGGTCGTGCTGCCGGGCTGTGCGCCCGTCACGTGATAGAGCAGCTTGGGCGCGGTGGGGTTGCTCAGGTCCACGATGGCGACACCGGCGGCACCGGCCGCCACGTAGGCCAGATCTCCCGCGAGCCGGACATCCGTGGCGAACCCATGGACATCCACCGAGCCCACGAGCGTGGGGTTCTCCGGCTGGCTGACATCGACCAGCACCAGCCCCGCGTCTCCAGCCGCCACCACCGCCAGCGCGCCGCGCAGGCGGATGCGCTGGACATTCAGCTCCAGCTCTCCCAGGACCGAGAGGGCGCCCTCCACGGACAACGTCTGGAGCCGTCCACCCGCGACCGTCCCCGATGCCGTGCGCGTCCCCACTCCGACCACCGCCAGGCCGTCCTGGATGGCGACCACCTGGGCCCCCGCCTCAGACGGGAAGCGACGGATGGGGAATGGCTCATGGGAGATGTCGAAGGTGTGGAACCCCTGACTCGAGGCCGCCGCGAGCAGGCGGTCGCCACGTGCGTCCACGCCGTAGACGCCAGCCCCGGGGATGGTGCGAGCGGCCACCACTCGCGGAGCGGAGGGCCTGGAGATGTCGTATTCGTAGACCACGCCCGTGGGGCCGCCATTGGCCCCACCCGTCGAGAGCAGACCGCTCGCGAAGAGCCTGTCTCCCTCCGAGGGCGGATAGGACACCGCCCACAGGTCACCACCACCGACGCTCCCGATGACGCGGTCGTCGACGCCGTCCTTGTCCTCGTCCACCTGCTTCGCCTGGAGCTCCGGGGGAATGGCGATGCCGGCATCCGCCTTCGGGCCGCGCGTATAGAGGCCCGACATGTCGATGATGTCGAGGCCACGGCTCCCCACCACATAGGCATGAGTGCCAATGACCACCGCGTCGCGCAGCGCGCCGCCGAGCGACACCGAGGCACCCGTGGGTTGATCGAAGACGAAGGCATCCTCCAGGACCACCGTGGTGCCATCCGGGTTCTCCACCACGACGTCCGCCGGCCCCCGCTGGCCATTGGGGGTGTAGACCTCCAACCGATTCAGCCCCAGGACGCGAGTGAGGTACCCCTCCACTCCGTTGAAGCGAACCCGCACGGTCCCCGTGGGAGAGAAGCCGCGCCCCTCCAGGACCACCCGCGTCCCGCCCGCTGTGGGGCCGCGACTGGGCGACAGCCCGGTGAGCGCGAGTGACTCCGTGTAGAGGAAGGCACCGGGCCGCAGCACGGCTCCGCCCGAGGCACTCTTGAGCTCCAGGGTCGCGGCGCCCTCGACTCCTGGAGGCGTCCGCAGCGTGACCTGGGAGCCGTCCTCGGCGACGGTGACCTGGCTCGCCAACAGGCCGTTGAAGCGCACCTCCAGCGAGCTGTCGAAGCCGCTGCCCTCAAGGGTCACCTGGGTTCCGCCCGCCGTCGGTCCCTGGCGGGGATGGAGGGCGGAGAGGGCCATGGGAACCGCGTTGCGAATAGCGGAGGTCTTGAACTCGAGCGTGAAGGTGCCCGGCATCGACGGCCCCGGGCTCTCGGGTTGGGCGCTCACGCCGCGAATACCCGAGACGCGCAGCCGATAGGACGTCGCCGTGGCCAGCTCCAGGGTGGGAGAGATCGACAGCTCCACTCCCGACACGGCCGACGTCACGGGGACCTCGGCGCCCGTGGCGGACCCGTTCATCTTCACGAGCTGGATGTGGGCGGTGGGCGACAGCTCCACTGGCATGTTGAACGTCAGCCTCGGAACCTCGGTCGGACGGGCAGCCTCTTCTCCGGCCAGGGGGCGGCTTGCCACCACCACCGGGAAGGGCATCTTGACGATGGCGAGGCCATCGAGTGCCTCGCCTCGCACCGTCTCGGAGATGGAGACGACCGCGACATCCCCTTCGATGTCCACGTCGGAGAGGCTGGTTCCCGGATACAGGTCGAGCGCATCGATGCTCTGGGGCGCCGCGAGGTTCGAGGCCTCCACCAGTTGGAGCGCCGCGGGGCTCCCTTGCGCTCCGAGCGGCGACAGGATGGCCGCCGCGACGTGCTGGCTCGTGGAGGCACCGACGAAGACCCCCGAGGAGAGCAGCGGAGGAACCATGGCCTGGACGAACGGACGCGAAGCCGGCGTCAGGGACACGGTCCGCAGCGTTCGCAAGGCGGACAGAGCCTGCGTCCCGCGCATCGACACGCTTCCGAGGGCGTCCGTCAGCTCCCCCACCGCCGCCAGCCCTGGCGTCGTCAAGTCCACCAGGAGCGTGCTGGAAGCACCGTCCCGATGGGCCTGGACCAGCGCGAAGCGCCCGCTGACCGCCACGCGATCCACGCTGACAGGGGCCATGGAGCCCGCCATCAGGAAGCGCTGCTGGGCGCCCAGCAACACCGGTCGATCCGGGGTGGCCAGGGAGAAGATCACCAGGCCCGCGTCGCCAGCCGCCACGAGCGCGAGGTCACCCGCGAGCGCGATGGAGTGGGCCGTTCCCTGGAAGGGCACCGCATCCAGGTGGGTGGGCGCGGAGCGATTGGTCAAATCAAACACGAGCAGGGACGGGCCACCCTCCCCCACGGCGTCGATGAACGGCAGCGTCGGCGCGTTGGCGACCACATAGGCACGCGTCCCCCGCACGGCCAGGTCCGAGGGCTCGTAGGGCGGAAGGATGGAGACACCCCCCAGCACGGAGGCGTTCTCCGGAACGGAGACATCCACCGCGCCCAGGCCTCCTGGCGTGCTCCGGGTCAGCAACTCCGCGGGAGTCTTGGCCTGCGCGTGGACCTGGGCCGAGGACAGCACCCAGGCCGTCTTCTCACGCAGGGAGACCGCCAGCGGAGTGCCTCGCGACAGGCGATGGTCGGGCTGTGTCTCTCCATCGATGCTTGGGTCGTAACGCCCAATGATCGAGGCAACGACCAGCTTGCTGTACAGGAACGCGCCCGCGACGAACGCACTCTCTCCGTCCGGATTGCGCACCACGACGTCCGCGGCCCCGAAGGCCCCGGGCGGGGTCAGCGCCTCCAGGCGGCCATGGGCAAGCACCCGGACCTGTGTCGCGGGCACTCCATTGAACGTCACCGTGGCGCCACGCTGGAAGCCCCCGCCTGAGATCTCCACACGCGTGCCTCCGTCCACGGAGCCCGAGGCCGGCGACACATAGGAGACCTGGAGGATGGGCAGGTAGACAAAGCCGCCGACCAGCGACCCCTCCCCTCCATCTGGATTCACCACCGTCACCACCGCCGGCCCCTTCTGCTGGGCGGGAACGACGACGCTCAAGCTCTTGCCATCCGGGGCTACCGAGACTCCGCGTCCCTCGGCACCTGCGAAGAACACCTGGGCCCCCGGCACGAAGTGGTCGCCGGACACGGTGACTCGCAGGCCCCCCTCCAGCGGGCCTGCCCCGGGTGACACCCTCACCACCACCGGAGCGGGCTCCACGGTGGACAGCGTCGCGAACCGGGCGATGAACGACTCGGCGAGCGGCAGGCCGTTGCCATTCGTCACGGCCTTGGTGACCGAGACGAAATATGGCGTGGAGACCTTCAGCCTCGAGGAGGGCGTCAGCGTCACGCGGCGTCCGTTCGTCGCGACCGTGGCCGTGATGACCCGGCCCAGGGTGGGGTCGGCTTCACGAAGCATGACGGTCTGTGCGGTGACCGTGTCGGGGTTCGGCGGCGCGGAGAACTCGAGGGACACCACGGCCCCCACGGGCACCTGGGCGTCACCATCCACGGGCGAGACCCAGGTGACGACGAAGTCGGGCAGGTTGTAGACAGCGGCTCCCTGGTCGCCGTACTGGGCGACGGGGGCGCCTGACTCGATCGTCACCCCACCCGCGCGCGGGAGGTTTGCACGAACGAAGATGGGCGCCGTTCCATCCGAGCGGAGCACCGACGCGGACAGCAGCCCCTTCACGGGCTGGTTCGTGGCGTTGCGCAGCGAGGCGACCACCACCGCGAGGTTCCCGCTCACGGCCACGTCGGACAGGCCAGTGGCCAGCAGATCCGCCCGCTCGGAGCGGTGAGGCAGGAGCGCGCGCACCAGCGGCTCGACGGGGTTGGAGACGTCCACCACAGCCAGCGTGGCATTGGCATCCCGGCACGCCACGTAGGCGAGCGAACCCTGGGTCACCACACGGATCGCCTCGCCCGGCAGTGCCACGAAGCCACTGGGACGGAGCAGGGGGTCTCGCAGGCTGTGCACCTGGAGCCCCGCGGGCCCCGCTGCCACCAGCAGCAGGTCGCCGAGAACGGCGACGTCCAGCGCGGGTCCCTCCGTGACGACGGTATCCAGACGCATCGGAGAGGCCTGAGCCGGCTCGCCCAGATCCACCACCGCCACCCCCACGTCTCCGTTCGCCACGAAAGCCAGCCGCCCGGCCGAGGCGACGCCGTGAACGTCCTCGCCAGGAAGGTCGACCGAGCCAAGGCTCAGGAAGGGCGTCGTGGCGAGGTCCAGCACCGTCAACCGGGGCGGGATGGAGCCGCCGCCCCGCGGGGCGGACCGACTGGTGGCGACCAGCGCGAGGTTGCCGTGGAAGGCCATGGCCCGAGGGGGCCCCTCGACGTCGAAGGAGCCCAGGGCCGTGGTCGTCCCCTGATCCACCTGCGTCACCGCCACCCGGTTCAAGGTCGTGCCGTCCGTCACCCCCGACAGGACCCGCCGAGCCGAGTCCCCGCCCCTCAGCACGGTCTGCGTGCCAAGACCCGGGAAGGGATTGAAGGTCTGCGCGGGCGCCATGCCAATCTCCACCCACCCGGGCATGGACTCTCCGCGGTTCGTGCTTGGGTCCACGGCCGAGGCGCGGACCTGCCGCTGCGTGCCCGCGACACCTGTCGGGACGAGCCACTCATGGCGATACAGCGGACGCCCCGACGGCCCCGGCAGGGACACGGCGGTGGTTCCCACGTCGACACCGTCCACATGGAACGTCACGCCCGCTATCGCCGCGTTGTCGACGGCCGCCGCCGCCATCGGCATCAGCGTCCCCTCGGTCACCACGTCGAGGCCTGGCGGTTCGACGAGTTCAACCGTGGGGGCCGCGGTGTCACGCACCGTGCCCAGGGTGACGATGTCCGACTGCGTCTCCTGGCCCACCGAGTCGACGGCCACCGCCATCAACTTCAGGGCGCGATTGCCGCTGCCGACGTCGGGTTGGAAGCTCGCCGCGAAGACGGTCGGCTTGCCCGCGAAGCCCGCCGGCGCGTTGGCGGTCGCGACCCTGCGTCCATCCACGAAGAAATGGACGGTCTTGACGCGCTCCTCCACATCCCGTGCATCCGCCTCCACCCGCACCAGCGTGCTCTCGAAGATGGCGCTGTCAGGCAGAGGCTTGACGATGACCACCGTGGGGGGCTGGTCCTTCGCCACCATGGCGGACCTGGATTCACTCCAGTCCTCCTGCCCCGCCAGGTCCACGACGCGAGCACGGAACACCAGCGTCTGCTCGGCCTCGGTCCTGTCAGGTGTGTAGACGAACTGGAAGGGCAGCTGATGGCGCCGCCCCACCTCCACCTCTTCCCCACCAGGTCGCGTGATGAAGAAGCCCACGCTGGCCACGGCCTCCAGGTCGTCGGCTGGATGCGCGGAGAGCACGGAAGGCCGCCCCACCACCAGCCCCGACACCGGCTCCAGCGTCACCGTGGGTGGCTCATCCTCCACCACGCCGACCTCCACCGTGGCGGCGCGCTCGTTGCCAGAGGCGTCGGTGGCCTTCGCCTCGAGAGTCAGGTCGCTATCCGCCAGCTCCCTGGGGACACGGTAGTTGGCCACGAAGGGCGGCGCGGGCATCGTCGCCAGCCGGACTCCATTGATGGACAGGTCCACCCGAACCACCGCGACGTTGTCGTCGGCATCCGCCTCGATGCGCAGCAGCTGACCGGCCACGATCTCGGACTGGTCTGCGGGGGCGCGGAAGCTCACGGTCGGGGGCGCCGTATCCGCCTGCACCTCCACCTCTTGGGTGGGCGCCAGCGTCTCCTGGCCCGAGGTATCGCGTGCGCGCGCCTTCAGGACGAGCGTGCGCCCGGCCGAGCCCGGAGGCAGCGGCACCCGGAAGCGATAGGGCGCGCTGGTGCCGACAAAGGTCAGCGTTCCACCCAGCCCACCTTCCACCGTTGCTTCCACGGACTGGACGCCGACATCGTCCTGGGCCGCCACGACGAAGGCGAAGTCGCGCCCCTGGGTCACCTTCTGGCCCTGGCGGGGCTCGGCGATGGCCACCGTGGGAGGCCGGTCATCCACGACGGGCAACCTCACCACCTGACTGCGGACCTCGTGAAAGAAGGAGTCCGTCGCGAAGGCCTGGAGCTCCACGGCTTCGGCCCCGGCGGGCACGTAGACGAGGAAGGCGAACGGGGGAGCACGCAGAATGGTGTCCAGGAAGGCGCCATTGACCTTCAGCCGCAGACTGGTGATCGCCACGTCGTCCTCGGCCGCGACCATCACTGGGACCAGGGACTGCGTCACCACCGGTCGGCCATCCGAGGGCGAGACCAGCGCCACCGAGGGAGCCTGATCCCTCACCACGTCCACGAGTTGGAGGGCCTGCTCGCTGGCATTGCCCGCGGAGTCACGCACCCTCGCGGCGATGAGGAACGGGGCCGAGTCCCCCGCGCCCAGCTCGCTGAGCCTCGGCAGCGTGAAGTCCGCGCTCACCACCGGACTGGCAACGGAGTACCCCCCACTCTCGATGGCATTCTCGGGCGGGAAACCTCCCGCGCGGCGGATGACCTTCAACGTATCCAGGGTGGGGCCCACGAGGATCTCCACGTCCTGAACGAAGGTGTCATCCGTCCCCACGACCTCGATATGGACGGGACTCCCCTCCACCAGGTCCTTGCCGAGAGAGGGAGTCAGGATGATCGCCTGGGGAAGCGTGGTGTCCGCGACCACGCGGACGACCTGCTCCACCACCGTGTCATGCCCTTCCAGGTCCGTGGCGACCGCACGGAGCACGAGCCCGACGTCGGGGCGGGTCGGGTCCAGCTCCACGAAGCCCGGCGGCAACATGACGCGGCCACGAAACTCCTGGAGCAGCGCGCTGTCCTTGTAGGGCGCGGACAGGGACGCGATGGCCCCTCGCAGCGCGGGATCACGCGCCAACGGAAACCCGGCTTCAGGACTGCCATCCGTCGGGAGGGTCTCGATCAACCGCGCCTCGGGGCGCGGCACTGTCAGCGCGAGCTGCCCATTGATGAAGAAACGAACGCGCGCCACCGAGGTGTCGTCACCCGACACCGCGGAAAGCTGCAACGAGATGCTCCCCTCGGTGAGCGTCGCACCCGGGGCCGGGCTCGCGATGGCCAGGGCCGGCGCCGTGGGCTGGCGCCCCTCGACGAGCAGCTGGGTGCTTCGGACGACACCCTGGCTGTCCTTCGCCGTCACCACCAGGGCAGTCGCCGCACCACTGGCCCCCGTCGGTGGCATGAAGTCGAGGCCGTGGGAGAAAGTCTTCTGTCCCGCCGCCAGGTCCCGCTCGAAGATGCGCTGGCCCGCGTAGTGCGCTTCCACCCGGACGAGTCCCACGTCGTCCTCGGCGTCCACCTGCACGCGATGCGCGGCACCTTGCAGCAACCGGACATGGCCCGTGCGCAGCTCCACCTCGGGCACCGCGCGATAGTTGCCCGCGACGTCTCCGCCCAGGTGGTACTCCAGCCGGGACAGCCCCACCTTCGGCCCCTGGTCCTCGGCGATCTCCAGGAAGACCGTGGAGGACGTGCGGGTGTTGCCAGCGCGGTCTTCGGCCACCGCGATCAACTGGAGCGGCGTGCCCACCGTCGCGGTGGGAATGCTCAACGGAAAGGACACCGATCCAAGCCGGATGCCTTCACGGACACCCCGGCTGACGCCGTCCACGAGCAGCTCGATCCGCCGGACGTCGACCTCGTCCTGCGCCTCGACCTGGACATTGAAGCTTTCCTGGCGCACGCGGGACGTCCCCGTCAGCGGCTGCGTGATGCGCACCGTGGGACCGCGAACGTCCGCGCCCACCCGTACCTGCCGGCTCTGCACCGCCACCGCACCCGCGAGGTCCCTCACCGCGAGCGTCAGTAGCGCCGGGTTGGGCGCCCAGCCTTCGGGCATCCGCTGCTCGGCGCTCGACGTGCCCAGCTGTCCTGGCTGGACACTCATGGCCCACGGGCGAACCGTCAGCCGCTCCCCGGCCGCCACGGCGCGGACCTGAACCATGTTCGTCTCGTAGCGGACTCCCACCTCGGTGATGGCCGCGGCCGCCCCCGACTCCGAGGGCAGAAGGGTCACCTTGACCTCTTCGACCTGGATACCCGCTGGGAAGGTCAGCACCTCCGCGTGCTGAGCGGCGGTGCCCAGGTTGAACGTTCGCCGTCCTCCGGGATTCGCCGCGAGGAAGGCCTGGACCTGTGCGTTGCCCTCCAGGCCTGGAGTCAGGGTGAAGCGATAGAGCACCTCGCCACGCAGGCCGGCGGCCGCCTCGGTCGGCGCGGAAAGCACCAGCCTTCGGGGGGACGCTCCCAACTGCCCCGTCAAGGGCGGCTGGACCTCCAGCGCCGTCGGTCGGGCTCGCAGGTCGAAGACCTGGGCCTCTCCGAACTCGAGGCGAACCTGACCGGCGTAGAGCCCTCCCGTGGCGGCGGGCGTGGGGAGCAGGAAGTGCCCATCGGCGCCGAAGCTCGCCGGGGCCCGCGTCGACGCCACCAGCCAGGCCGCGGAGACGCCTGTATCCTCTTCGACCTCCACCTGGACCTGCTGCGCGGCCTCCTCGGTCAACGACGCATTTTCGGTGGGCTTCACCCAGCGAATGCTGGGCGCGGCATCTGGGATCAGCTCACACGTCAGCGTCGCGTGGGTCGTACGCCCCGCCAGGTCCGTGGCCTGGGCCTTCACGGCGTAGGTCCGGGGCCCCTCCACGCCCAGCGCGGGCAGGGTCAGAGACCAGGACTGCGGCAGCTTCGCGATGGGGTCGAAAGCTGGGACCGCGAGCGCCTTCCCATCCGCCTCGACCGCAAGGGACCGGACCTTGCCGTCGTCCATGACCAATGCCTGGAGCGTGACGGAGGAGCCCGCAACGCACGTCCTCGCCGACGGCGTTCCCGTCAACCGCAGCGTCAGGCTCGGGGCTTCCGTGTCCTGGGTCTCCACGATCTCGAAGACCAGCTCGCGGGTATCGGTTCCGTTTCCCGCGGGATCCAGCGCGCGTGCCGTCAAGCGATGAATGCCCGGAGCCCGGCCGCTGAGGTCGAGCGTCCCCTCGAAGCTGGCCAGGAATCGACGGCTGGTGATGATCTCCCCGGGTGACAGGGGGTTGGGCGTGCGCGTCTCCTCATGGCGGGAGTCCTTGACCACCAGGACCTCCGCGCCTCCGTTCGTCACGACAGGGTGGTCATCCAATGTCAGGCTGACCTTGGACACACGGACGTCGTCGCCCACCTCCACCCGGAGCCCCAACGCACCGTCCTTTCGAACCGTGAGCCGCTCCCCTTCTGGACGAGGCAGGGGCGTGACGAGCACTGCCGACGGGGCCTCGATGTCGCGAATCACCTGGAGGTGGACCTCCGCCTTGCCCGTCTGCCCTCCGGTATCCAACGCCTCCACGCCCACCGACGGCGGCAGCCCCTTGCTGATGATGGGGGCTCGTACACCCAGGAGCTGCTGCCCGTTCAGCACCAGGGGCGTTCCTGATTCCGGGAGGGGCTTCTCACGCACGCCTCCGGACAGCCCCACGAAGCCGACCACGCCATCATCGTCCCCCATGGTGAAGGCCAGGGTGACGTCGTCGCCCTCCTTGTACGGTGTCCCGGGAGCAGGAGCGAAGATGCCCACCACGGGCGCCTCATCCTTCACCACCGGAATCTCCAACAGGCGCTCCGCGGTGAGCCCGGAGGAGTCCGTGGCCACGGCCCTGAGCGTCAGCTTCCCGCCCACGAGGCTCTCGTTCACGGGCATCGTCCAGCGGTACACCGTGTAGAGCCCCTCCATTGTCCCCGTGGTCTGCACGCCCAGGCTGGTGGACGTGAACAGCTCCACCTGCTGCACGGCGACATCGTCCGAGGCGGCAAGCTCCACCTGGAGTGGGCGGCCCGCGAACACGGGGGCTCCTGGCGAAGGCGCGCGGAAGGTCAGCAGCGGGACCCGCGTGTCCTCCTCGATGGAGAGGGTGTGCCGCGCCGTCTGGACCCGGGTCCCATCCGTCGCCCGCGCCTCCAGAACAACTGAGCGGGCGGGAAGCGCCGCGTTGACGGCGAAGCGATAGGGGGGCGCGGTGGCAACGCCCACGCGCTGCCCGTCCATCCACAGCTCCACGGACCTCACCCCCACGTCGTCCCGCGCGCTCACCTCTACGTCCACGCGAGTACCGGCAGTGGCTTTTGTCGGAGTGGTTGCGATGAAGGACACCTCGGGCGCGGTGTCTTCCTGGGCGAGCACACGAATCACTGGCGCCGAGCCCTGGTTGCCAGACGCATCGTAGGCCCTCGCCGTCAGCACGTGCGTCTGCCCTGGCTGAAGCCTGGAAGCCTCCACCAGCGCGTGCGTGACGAACGAGCCACGCACCCCGCCGTTCTCTCCAGGCGAGCTGTCCGTGTGGACCAGCACGTCGTCCAAGCGCAGCTCCACCTTCACCACGTCCACATCGTCGAGCCCGGCCACGGTGACGAGCAGATCCTGGGTCTCTGGAACCCGGGCCTGATCTCGCGGAACGACGAAGGAGACGGAGGGCGGGGTTGCGTCTGGAACGACGAAGAACGTCACGTCCCCCCGCGACGTGAGGCCCGAGGCATCACGCGCCCGCGCGGTCACCGTGAGCGGGGTCTGCTCCTTCACCACGGGCAACGCATAGGAGACGCGATAGGGCTCCACGGCGGAGCTCCCCACGGGGATGCCGCCCACCGTCCAGACGACCTCCACGGCTCCCGCCGTGTCATCCACCACCTTCGCGGACAGCTCGATGAGAGAGCCTCCCACCCAGGTCGCGGAAGAGGCGGGGCTCAGGATGGCGACTTGCGGAGGACGATCCGCCTTGACGGTGACATCCACCCGCTGCCGGCGCTCCTGCCCCGCGCTGTCGGTGGCGACCACTTCGAGCTGACGAACCCTCCCCACGTCTTGCTCCGGAGGTGTCCACCGGAGAGAGAACGGTTCGATGCCCAGGGACGTACCGCCCACGCTCCCTCGTGTCAGCCGGACGGAGTCCACCGAGGTGCCATCCACCCTCAGTGTCACCAGCGTGCCAAATGCCATCGCGTCGTCGCTCACCGTTCCCGCCACCTGCATGGGGACGGCGGCCACCGCCTCCGCGGTGGCTCCGCGCGGCTGCTGCAAGGTCAGCAGCGGTGGCGCGTCGGAAACGACGCGCACCAACAGCGTCTCCGAGCGAACCAGCGCGCCCGCGCGGTCCAACGCTTCCACGCGAAAGGCCACGCTCGAGCCCGCGGTGCCCTGCCGGGGCGTGAAGGCAAGCTCCCAGAGCGGCACGGCGATGGCGGCACCGGTCACCGGGTGTTTGCGAATCTCCACCCGGGGCAGGTCGACCGTTCCAGCCGTCGCGTCATCGACGTAGTAGCGCACCAACTGGAAGTCGTCCGCCGCCAGGCCACCGCCCATCCAGTCCCCACTCGTGACCCGGAGGACCTGGGGCAGCCCCTGGACCAGGAGCGCTCCTGGCGCGGGCAGCTCGATGGTGATGGGCTGGCTGCTGGGCAGCGGAGTCCCCGCGACCTTCACCTTCAGCTCATTGCCCACCACCCGCTTGCCTTCGCTGTCCACGACCGCGGCGGAGAGCGTGAGGGTCGCCCCTCCGTAGGGAGGTGTCTGGACACGTAGCGCGTACGGGGCTTGCGTCACGCGCCCCGCGGGCGCCCCATTGACCAGAAACTCCACGTAGGCCACGGCGATGTCGTCCGTGGCGGTGGCGTGGAGATCGAATGCGCTGCCCGCGGTGACACTCGAGGGCGCGACGACGCGCACGGTGGGGGCTCCATCACGCACGACGACGTCGACGTAGACAGGCTCGACCCCATCGCGGCTCGCTCGAAGGCGCGCGACACCCGGACGGATGCCCGACACCCGGCCGTCACGGCCCACGGTCGCCACGTCCTGTCGCTCTGACGTCCACACCGTTCCCAGTGCTCCGGACGTGAGGTCGACGAGCCGACCATCCGTGAGGACGCCGACCAGTTTGAGCTGGGTGTCGCCTCCCACGCGTGACACCTGCGGCTGGGACGGCTCGATTCGCAGCGAGGAGAGGTCGGCGTCGGAGTCGACGATGATGTCCGCGGTGGCCGTGGCCCCGGCGAAGCTCACGGTCACCTGACCCGTTCCATCCTCCCTCGCCTGTACGAGCCCTTCTGGAGAGACGACGAAATAGCGGGAGTCGGAGGACGCATAGACCACCCCCTGCCTGGGACCGCTGAGGTCCACATCCCCACCCAGCGCGAAATGGCCCGTGACCTTTAGCGGAACAGTGGTGCCATAGCCCCCCTTCAGCAACAGGGGCGCTGGGCTCACGGAGATATCCACGAGAGGATCGAAGGCCCGCCCACTGGTGAACTCGACCGCCGACGTGTTCACCACCCGCCCGTATGGGTCATGAACCGCTACATCGGCCACGACGACGCCGTCCCCGGGGACCTTGACGCCCTCGGGAAGCGTGATGACGAAGTCCACCTGCCCCGCCCCCTGAACACGAGGACGCCCCACCTCCCGGCGCACGCTCGCGAAGGCCACGGACTCCGCGTCGCTCAGGCTGCCGTGCACGCGCCGCAGCGCCTCGACCGAGGCACCCACTAGAGACAGCTCGGCATGAGCGAGCTGCCCCTGGGCGGTGATGCGCACGAGCAACTGCGAGAGGTCCGCGCTCGCATTGACCTGGATGGAGCCCGCCGGCAGGACGAGGGGTGGCGTGCTCAGGTCATAGTGCGCCAGCAGGGGCGAACCGGTGCCGCCACTGACCGGCTGCGCCTCCACATCCACCACGGCGTCCACCGGCAGTTCACGCCGCAGGGGAACCCGAAGATGGAAGGGGATGGCACCCGCGAGGTCCCGATCGACGATGACATCGCGCACATCCACGAGGACTCCCGTGGACGCGGAGGTCGCCTTCACAGCCACCCGAAGCTGGGTCGCGTCCCCCTCGGTCGAGAAGCCGAGATCCAGGGCGTTGATGCCCGGCCGGAGCGGCACCAGGGGAAACGTGGTCGCGACACGCGCCTGTGCATGGGCGACGGAGCCCACCACCAGGCCAGTCATCAAGACGACGCAGGTCAGGAACTTCTTCGAAAGCGTAAGGAGCACGGCTCCCCCTCGATTCCTACACGGAAGACCGCTGTTTGCCGCGTCAGCGCCGCGCCCCGGCGCTGGTCTCAGCGGCCGTGGTTGTCGCGTCGCCCTCTTCCAACTTGACGTGGGCCGCCGTCCGCAAGCGCGTCAGCACCTGAGACAGGACCTTGCGCTGGCCACCTGGTCGCATCTGGCCCAGGACCGCCGCGCGAACCTCTTCGAAGGCGGGAACCCTGGCGGGCCGCCGATCCAGCAGCACCAGAACCAAGACACCTTCGGAGGACTCCACTACTCCGGATACGGCACCGACCTTCGTCAGCGCCAGGGCCGCCCTCTCCTGCGGTTCGCTTCCCAGCTCGCCGCGGGCCAGCAACCCCAGGTCTCCACCGCGAATCCGCTCCGGCCCCTCCCCCTCCACCGCCACCTTCCCTACCGGCTCGCCCGCCAACAGACGCTTGCGAAACCCGTCGGCGCGAGCCCTTGCCTGCTCCCAGGCATGCTTCGTGCTGCCAGACGCCACTGACACCAGCACCCGGGCCACCCTCAGTCGCTCCGGCTCGGCGAAACGCTCCACGTGGGCTTCATGGAAGGCACGGGCCTCGGCCTCCGTGGGGGCCGCAGCAGCATGCTCTTCCGCCGCCAGGAGCGCCTCGATGCTCAAGCGCTCCTCAAGCTCTCGCACCTGCCTGCGAATCTCGGGAGTCGCGGTCAAACCCTGGCGCGCGGCCTCAAGGGCCAATAATCGTTTGTCGACCAACGAGCGGATGAACTCCCGACGACCGGGCCCTGTCTCGAACTTCGCGCGCAGCGCGGGAGGAAGGCGCCGGCTTTCTCGCTCGACCTCGGCCACGGTGAGCATGCCACCCTCGAATCGGGCCGCGACGGGCCCTCCCTCGGTGACATCCGTGATGGGCGCCTGCTTCTCACAGGCGCCTCCGCCGAGCAGGCCCCACACGACGACCGCCCCGATCCATACCCGTTGTGACATATCCCCGTGCCCAAGCGCGCAAACGCACCTCGACCGCTGGCCGACCGTTTGCGGGGGGATCAATACATCAACATTCTGACATTCTGAAATCACCCTCCGTCATGCCGCGCATGAATCCCGCGACGCGTAACAGGAATTCCAAGCATGCCGAGCAATATGCCTACAGCTTCGAGGCCAGACGAGGAGAAGAGAGGAGGACGGGCGCGAGGGCGTCAGCATGCCCAGACAGGCATTCCTGGGATTTCGAAGCCAGTCCTTGACCAGGAGGGGATGGGTGGGTCCTCGCCGGACCTCGCCCGGCCCTTCGGCACGGTGAATCGTCAGCGGATTCGGAGCTGCTGGCGGTTGGCCCACAGCTCCCAGGCGTCTGATTCCTGATCCCGTTTCTTTCGGGTTGGAATGCACCAATTGCCGAGGCACCAACGAAAGCGCGGGAAAATCACTACCTCCGCCTGATTGAACCAGCTCCTGTGCGCAGGCGGGTAATGCACGCTGAATCGGCCCCAGGGTCGACGTCCTGCTCGTATCCCATACCGCACCCCCAGGGCGAGGCGGCCGTGGATGCTGCGGTTGTCGAGCACCAAGTGGATGGGCTCCGCGCCCGGGTAGTGATTGGCGACATCCTACAACAAAGCACACGACAGGTTCAGCCGAGCACAGGGGATACGCGTACAATTTCAGCACGTCCTTCATTCGCTCGATGGACTGGGAGTCTCCAGTTCGGGCACGCACCCCATTGGCTCTACGCCGGCACATATGGCCTGAGCCCATCTTCGATGTCTCGAAGATAGCCAACCGGGTTGGCGCGGAAGCGCCGGCTCAGGATGCGAGGGACGCGGCGCTGCTCAAGCGGAGAATGCAGTCGCTGCCAGTTATTGCGGTCCCCAGGTACCAGGTAGGGACCGTCAAGCGCAGGCAGCAGGTAGGCCGAGGCAATGGCTGGCAGCCGCACCAATCCGAGCACGACGAGTTCCGCGCTTGCGCGCACCCGGCCCCGAGGCGCGCCGCTCATGATAGCGGCAGGTCATCGTCGGTGCGGGGCTTGCAGAGGTCATGGACCGCAAGCGGGTCGGCCAAACGGATCGCGAGTCTTGGTCGCACAGGCTTGGCAGATTGATTGTCCGGTGTCCGCGCGCGGGAGGGGCAAGGGCGCGGAACCGTTCAGGTTTCGGCGTAGCCAACTCTCGATGTGACCCGCAAGCGATCCAATGGGTAGATCCATCACACAGGGGACAAGTCACCCCACCAATGCCCGCCCCCCCGGTGTCACTCCCGAACCAGCGGAGGCATCGGGTACATCAGGTCCAGGTCCCGGTTGTTGCGGATGCCACACGCCTCGCGCTGCACCATCAGGTACCAACGCTGCAGCTCCGCCTCCTTGCGCACCTCGCGGTAGCGCTCCAGGCGCACCGCCCGCGTGGGGCCCCGGGACATCAAGAGCTCGCGCTCGGCGCCCTCCAGCGCGGCCAGGGCCTTCTCCAGCTTCTCGCCGGTGCGCTTGAGCGCGGAGGCCTTCTCCTTCTGGAGCTCGGCCTCCACCGGCAACAACGCGTTGACGCTCTGTTCTCGGGCCATGCCCTTGGGTTTAACCACCCCCCGCTGGCGCTCGCAGCACGGGGGATGAGCGCACCTGAAGCGCCCTCTCAGTCCAGCTTGCCCTCCAGGACAGGGAGCGGCGAAGTGGCTGCCTTCCTGGCGCCGCGTCATCATCCCCTCCCCCACACCCACTCCCCGGAACCGCCATGCGCGCCTTCCTCCTGGCCCTCGTCGTCACCACGGCCTCGGCCCAGCAGTCTGGAGCCTCGGCCCCTGCTCCAAGGTCCTACCTGCTGCGCCCCACGAGCGTCTTCGACGGCGTCACCCCCAAGCCCCATGCGGGCTGGGTGGTGCTCGTCACCGGAGAGCGCATCGTCGCCGCTGGCCCCGCCTCGCAGGTGAAGGCGCCCGAGGGCACGGAAGTCGTCGACCTCGCCGGCACCACGCTCCTGCCCGGGCTCATTGAGGGCCACTCCCACCTGTTCCTCCACCCGTACAACGAGACGAGCTGGAACGACCAGGTGCTGAAGGAGCCACTGTCCCTGCGCGTGGCCCGGGCCACCCAGCACGCGCGAGAGACACTGCTCGCGGGCTTCACCACCGCGAGAGACCTGGGCACCGAGGGCGCGGGTGATGCCGACGTCGGACTCAAGCAAGCCATCCAGCAGGGAATCATCCCTGGACCTCGCCTCCTCGTGGCGACCCGGGCCCTGGTGGCCACTGGCACCTATGCCCCCAAGGGCTTCGCCCCCGAGTGGCACGTCCCCCAGGGCGCCGAGGAAGCCGACGGCGTCGATGACCTGGTGCGCGCGGTGCGCGGACAGATGGGCCGGGGAGCCGACTGGGTGAAGGTCTACGGCGATTATCGCTGGGGCCCCTCGGGCGAGGCGCGCCCCACCTACTCACTCGAGGAGATGAAGCTCATCGTCGAGACGGCGCGCGACGGCGGCCGCCCCGTCTCCGTCCACGCCAGCACGCCCGAAGGCATGCGCCGCGCCGTGCTCGCCGGCGCGGAGACCATCGAACACGGCGATGGGGGAACACCGGAGGTCTTCCGCCTCATGGCGCAGCGCGGAGTCTTCCTCTGCCCCACGCTCGCGGCGGGCGACGCGCTGTTCCGCTACCACGGCTGGAAGAAGGGCGTGGGCCCGGAGCCCGCCCCCATCCAGGAGAAGCGCGCCAGCTTCCGCGCAGCACTCGCCGCGGGTGTGCCCATGTGCATGGGTGGAGACTCGGGCGTCTTCACCCATGGGGAGAACGGGCGCGAAATGGAGCTGATGGTGGAGTACGGCATGACGCCCGCGCAGGTGCTCCAGGCGGCCACGTCCGGCAACGCGCGGATGCTGCACCGCGAGGACCGGCTCGGCCAGGTGAAGGCCGGGCTGCTCGCGGACCTCGTCGCCGTGGACGGAGACCCCACGCGGGACATCTCCGCCGTGCGCAAGGTCCGCTGGGTGATGAAGAACGGAACGCCCTACCGGCGCTGACTCGCCAGCCCGATGCCCGCGGGCTCCGCGCAGCCCGCCTCCACCGACGCGGGCAGGTAGTCCAGCGCCGCCGACGCCTTGGGCGCCGCGTCTTCCGAGGCCACCCGGCGCCACGCATCCCGCAGCAGCAGATAGCCCGCGACGAACAACATCCCGTTGCGCGCCAGCAACAGCAGCGTCTGGGGAATGCCCAGCCCGTACTTGTACGAGGGCCCTACGAAGACACCTCGCGACAGGACGGCGGCCACGAGGATGAGCACGGGCGCCGTGCGCGAGCCGGACAAGAGCGCCAGCGCCGCCGCGCCCATGACCCACGTGAGGAACTGCGGACTGAGCACCGGGTTGAGGATGATGAAGGCCACCAGCGGCCCCAGCGCCAGCCGCGCCAGGTCCTCCATCCGCTCGGGGAGCCTGCGACGCACGGACCACATGCCCACCGCGGCCATGCCCAGCGAGCCCACCACCCACAGCCACCGGCTCACCGCCCTCACGCCCTCGGCGGCCGCGCCATGCAGCTCGAACGCCGCGGGGGCGTGAATCCAGAGCACGCCCTGGACCAGCCCCAGGTGATGCGCGGCCCACAGCAGCGAGGCCCCGAGCGACTCCACCTGGAGTCCCCGGTCGACATGGAACGACGCGAAGCCCCACCAGGGCCACACCGCGCTCAGCGGCAACAGCGGCGCCACGCCCAGCGTCAGGCCCACCACCAGCTTGCCCAGCGTGCCGCGCTTCCAACACACGGCCAGCGCGAGCGGCACCAGCACCACCGGGTACAGCTTCGTCACCACGCCCACCGAGAGCGCCAGGCCCGCCACCGTCTCGCGGCGGCGCGCCAGCGCGAAGAGGGCCGCCATCGTCAGGGCCGCGGGGATGAGGTCATAGCGCTTGAGGTAGTAGAGCGCCGCCATCCACGACGTCACCGAGTACGCCAGACACGGCACCACCGAGCGCCACGCCCTGCCCCACTTGCGCGCGCCCTCGGTCAGCAGCACCCACTTGATGAACCCATCCATCACCGCCAGCTGGAGGCCGAACAGCGGGATGAACTCCCACTGCGTATGGCGCACCCACGCGGCGGGGACGAACCACAACAGCGCGTAGGGCGGGTACTCGAAGCGGAAGTCCTGGTTGGGCGTGGCGCCGGCGAGGAAGGCACGCGCCGTCTTGAAGTACAGGTCCAGGTCGCCGATACGCGGCGAGAACGCGTACACCACGAGCGGCGTCACGCCGACGAGGAACGCGACCCAGTGCCAGGGCCCGAGACGGGCGGAAGCGGAAGCTGCGGGAGAAGGAGGGGTGGAGGCGGACACGCGAGCGCACTCTGTCCAATCCTGGCTGCTTTTGTCGCGGGGAAAGAGAGACACGCCGCCCCCTCCCTTGGTCGGACGCCACCCGAGGAGGCGGAGTCTACCCGGGTCGGCGCTACGGAGTGCGGGCCAGGGGCTCCGCCTTCACCTGCGTGAAGAGGCGCTCGACGTCCGCTCGGCCGCACAGGTCCGTGCCCTGGGAGAGCAGGGCCGCCGTGCCGGAGGCGATGCCCCAGCGCAGGGCCTCCTCATGGGACTGGCCCCGGGCGAGCGCCAGCGTCAGCCCCGCGACGAAGCTGTCCCCCGCGCCCACCGAGCTGTGCGTCTCCACCGGAGGAGGCGAGGCGCGAAGCTGCGCGTCACGCGTCGTCAAGAGCGCGCCGTCGGCCCCCATGGACACTGCCAGGACCTCCGCCCGGCCCCTCGCCACCAGCTCCCGCGCCGCCTCGGCCTGGGTCGCCAGGTCCTCCGCCTTCCGGTCCGTCAGCTCGCGCAGCTCGCGGCGGTTGGGCTTGGCCAGGAACACCCCTTCCTCCAGCGCCGCCGAGAGCGGCGTCCCGCTGGTGTCCACCACCACGCGCACACCCAGCCGCTTCGCCAGCCGCGCGACACGCGCGTAGAAGTCGTCGGGCACGCCCTGGGGCAGGCTTCCGCTGGCCACGATGAACGCGGCGCCCGTGGCGACCTCCCCCACCGCGCTCAGGCAGCGCTGCCACTCGAGCTCGGAGAGCACCGGCCCGGGGAGGATGAAGCGGTACTCCCGGGCGCTGGCGCCCTCGGCCACGGTGAAGCTCTCGCGCGTGGAGCCCTCCACGGGGATGGAGCGGCGCAGCAGGCCCTTCTCCTCCAACAGCTCCTCCAGCATGAGCCCCGTGGCACCGCCCCGCGTGTAGACGGCGATGGACTCCCCTCCCAGCTCCCGCACCACGCGCGCCACGTTGATGCCGCCACCGCCCGGGTCCCTGCGCACCGAGCCGCACCGCAGCTTGTGCTCCGGGGTGACCTCCGGCACCGACGTCGCGACGTCGATGGCGGGGTTGAGCGTCAGCGTCACGATGTGCGCCATGTGCCAGGTCTCCAGCGATGGGAAGAGGTCGTCCCTCTCGGAACGCAAGCGCAGAGAGTGCCCCACCGGGCACGTCCCCGCCAGCCCGGCCGTTGCCATCCCCGCGCGGCTGATGCGAGATGCGTGACATGCCCTCGCCACGAGGCCCCACGCGGGACGAGCTCGACGCCGCCACCGGCCGCCACATGCCGGACATCATCGCGCCCGGCCTGCGCGTGCTCTTCTGCGGCATCAACCCCAGCCTCTACTCCGTGGTGATGGGCCACCACTTCGCGCGCCCCGGCAACCGCTTCTGGCCCACGCTGCACCTGTCGGGCTTCACGACGCGACAGTTGAGCCCCTCGGAGCAGGGCGAGCTGCGCGAGCAGGGCCTGGGCATCACCAACGTCGTCGACCGCGCCACCGCCACCGCGGACCTGCTCGACAAGTCGGAGCTGACCGAGGGCGCCCGCTCGCTCGAAGCCAAGGTGCGCCGCTACCACCCGCGCTTCCTCGCGGTGCTGGGCATGGGCGCCTACCGCACCGCCTTCGCGCGACCCAAGGCGCAGCTCGGACTCCAGGAGGAGACCTTGGGGACCACGCGGCTGTGGGTGCTGCCCAATCCCAGCGGGCTCAATGCCCACTACCAGCTCCCGGACCTGGCCCGGCTCTACGCACAACTGCGACTCGCGGCGGACGCGCGCTGACGGCGCTTCAGGTGATGAGCCCCGCCTCGCGCGCGAAGCGGGTGACGACGGGCTGCACGTGGGGGAACGCGGCGGCGTTGCAGGCCAGCAGGCCGCGCAGGTTCTGCAGCTCGGAGCCGTCATAGCGATACGGCGTGCCGCCCAGGTCCGTGAGGATGCCCCCGGCCGAGCGCAGCACGGCCTCCGGCGCGCAGTTGTCCCAGCGATAGCTCTTGTCGCTGACGTGGAGGTAGAGGTCCGCCTGGGACTCCGCGAGCAGGCCGCACTTGACGCCCACCGAGCCGGACTCCTGCTCGCGGGTAATGCCCAGCCGGGCCACGACCTGGTTGGTCAGCTTGGAGCGATGCGAGCGCGACACCACCAGCCGCAGCGATGCGGGCTCCGCCACGTCCGACACGCGCAGGGCCCGGCGCGCGCCCGCCTTCTCCACGAAGCCCCCCTGCCCCACCACGCCCGAATAGAGCGTGTCGCCCACCGGCCGGTACACCACGCCGAGCACGGCCTCGGTGCCAATGGCCAGGCCGATGTGGATGGCGAACTCGCCGTTGCGGTTGACGAACTCCTGCGTGCCGTCGAGCGGGTCCACGAACCAGCAGCGTTCGAAGCGGCCAGCGGCCGCGCTGTTGTCGGACTCCTCGGCCACCACGCCGTCACCGGGGAAGGCCCGGCGCAGCGCCTCCACGATGAGGGCGTTGGCTCGGGTGTCCGCCTCGGTGACGGGCCCCTGGCCGCCTGCCTTGTCCTCGACGGAGAAGGGGGTGGCGTAGACCTCCAGCAAGAGGGCGCCCGCTTCACGGGCGATGCGGCGGGCGGTGTCGAGCTCGGTGTCGAGGGATGGCATGGGCGGACAGTCTGCCCTCGAATGGGGCCTGGGTGGGAGCTTGCGCGTCGGTGTGAACCTGGAGCATGGGGCGGACCGCCCCGCGCGGGGCGGATTGCCCCACCCGGCCGGACGCGCCCACGAGGGAAAATGGTGGCGTGGCTCCTGCACTGCACGAAGCGAACCGTGAGCGCTCGGGGAGCGGGCCCGCGCCCAAGCCCCCGACGCGAAGTGAGGACATGCCGAGATGATGAAGGTGCTACTGGCGGGGTTGATGCTGGTGTTCGGGGGGATGCTCGCCTTCGGGGGCGGGCGCATGCTGTACCGCGCCCATGCGAGCGAGCGCTGGCCCACCACGGAGGGCACCGTGGTGTCCTCGGGCGTGGAGACGGTGCGCAACCGGCGCACCACCCGCTTCCACCCCGAGGTGAAGTACGAGTACTCGGTGGGTGGCCATTCCTACTCGGCGGACACCATTTCGTTCGGAGGCAATGACACGGGCGCGCTGCCGGATGCCCAGCGCCTGACGCACCGGTATGCCTCCGGCACGAAGCTGCCCGTGCACTACGAACCGGACGACCCGGCCATCGCGTGCGTGGAGTGCGGCAACGCGGGGATGTCCAGCTACGTGGTGATGTTCGGCGGCCTGGCCTTCGCGGGACTCGCGGGCGCGGGCATGGTGGACATGGTGCGCTCCGACGTGCGCGAGCGGCGCCGCCTCAAGGGGCAGCGGCTCGCGCGGTAGCCATGGTCGCGGGCGCGGGCTTCCGCCTCAGCGCCTTCGCAAGGTGAAGACGTCGCCATTCTGCGCGACGACTCTGTAGCCCCCCAAGTCACCATCCACGTCCATGCCCAGCTGGAGTGGATCCGGAAACGTGTCTTCGTCGAAGTAGACGAGGAGCTTCTGGCGGGTGTCGACGAGCTCCAGGGGCCCCAGCGGCGCTGTCGCGAACACCTGGGGCACCGGGTCGGGAGCCAGCTCCTCGATGGTCTTCGTCAGACAGGTCGCCCACTCGCCCCGGTAGGCCTGCAGGCGCGCCTGGAGGTTCTGGAGCACGAGGGAGCTTCGGGCGGGAGCGGTGTTCAGCCGGTACTGGATGCGGGGCTGGCTCCAGTGCACGTCGATGAGGAACAGGCGCTTCTTGGCCTGGCGGACCTCCTCGCCTGTCCCCAGCTCCGTCAGCGCGAGCGTGAAGTCCTCGCAGAACTTCGCGTGGGTCATGGGCCGCATCGCCTCCAGACAGTGGGCGAGGGAGTACTTGCTCGCATAGCTCTGGTACACGCGGACCTCGTCGCCCAGGCGCTCGACCATGAACGAGTGGGGCTTGCGCGAGATGCGACAGTAGTAGGGGCCCGGCGTGTTCTCGAGCAGGCTCAGCAGCGCGGGCGCGCCGATGTCTCCCACGGCCGGCGCGTCGCCTCCCACCGTCGTGACGTCATCCATCCAGGAGGACGTGGCGCCGCACGAGCCCGACTCCAGGTTGTGCTTCGCGGTGAACTCCACGTAGTCCGCGAACAGCATGGACCGCAGGGTGGCCACGGAGGTCTTCAGGGCGAAGACCCGGACAACCTCCTCCAGGTCGCTCGTCGTCGTGCTCCCATAGGTGGAAAGCGGAGAGCACACGAACATCTCGATGGTGGAGAGCGAGAGCCGCGACTGGAACTTCCGTCCCTCGGCGGCGGCGCGACCGAGCAGCTCATCGAGCGGAGGATGCGCGTCCGAGCGCGAGATGAAGCGCTTGACGTCGAGCAGCTTCCCGCAGTGGGTGACCTTTCCGCGCCAGCCATTCCAGCACTTGAGACAGATGAAGAACTTCTTGGCGCACGTGTCACATTCGAGGCGGACTTCCATCTCCTCCCGCTTGCAGAAGCTGCACAGCATGACGACTCCCGGGTTGGTCGGTGCCCGGGGAGCAAGCTGTGTACCCGGAGCGCAAGCCCAGTAAAGACAAGGACCTCCCTTGCTGGAGCGCCGGACCTCGCGTCCACCCGGCACGCCTCAGCGTCCGGACGGCACGCAGGTGCGCCCCTCGGAGCAACTCGTTCCGCGTGCGTCCAACACTCCACACCTACCCCCAACGAACGCCGTGCGGCCCCGAAGCCCCTGTGTGACGCTGTCGCCCCCGCGCCGTGCCACCTGGACGGCCCTCCCTGAAGGAGCTCTCGCATGCCCGTCACCCTCCGCCCCGCCCAGCCCTCGGACGAGCCCGCTCTGGGCCGGATGGGCGCGGCGCTCGCACGGCTCCATCACGAGCTCGACCCTCAGCGCTTCATGCTTCCGGACGACGTGGAGTCTGGATACCGCTGGTGGCTGGGACGAGAGGCCCGCAAGCCTGACGCCGTCGTCCTCGTCGCCGAGCTGGACGGTGAGGTGGTGGGCTATGCGTACGGCCGCGTGGAGGACGTGGACTGGAACGCCCTGCTGGACCGCTCCGGCGGCTTCCATGATTTGTGGGTGGACGCGAAGGCCCGCCGCGCCGGCGTAGGCCCCCTGCTCGCCGAGGAGCTGATGCGCCGGCTGACGGCCCTGGGCGTGCCGCGCGTCGTCCTGCACGCCGCCGCCAAGAACGAGCCCGCACAGCGGATGTTCGCGCGCCTCGGGTGGCGCCCCACCATGGTGGAGATGACCCGCGAGGCGCCCGACACGACCAAGAAGCCCTGAGGACTCAGGGCTTCCGACACGCCCGCCCCAAATGGCGGCGGGCGTGTCACCGGGCGAGGCTCAGTCCCAGGTGGTCCAGTCTGCTTCGTGGCCTCGGTCCGTCAGCTTCAGCCACGTGTTCTGACCGTTCGTCTTGGTCAGCAGCGCGGCGTTCTCGACGGCGGTCTTGGGGACACCGGCCCCATAGCCCGAGGGACACTGGAAGTTGTCGAAAGACCCCGTCCCACCCATTGCCCAATAGTCAGACGGGCAGGCGGTCGCAGTGCAACTTGTCCCGTACTTCCGGCATGCATGCGGATGGCTTTCGGCGCAATTCGCGTCGTACCAGGTCCCATTGGCCAGAATCATGGCGCAGTGCTCGTTGCCATTGTAGTTGTTCGGCTCGGTCGCGGCCCACTGCGTAAACGGCACCGGGGCACCGCCCCAGTGAACCCACCGCCCCTCCTTTGTCTGGTCCGTGAGGTTGACCCAGACAATGGCTCCCTGCTGCTTCTGCTGGAGCGCCGTGTTCTCGATGGAGTTCCTGGGTGCCGAGAACGTCCAGCCATCGCCACAGACACTCGCGCTCCAGGCGCCAGCCGTGGCCGACAGCTTCCAGTCATTCAGCACACAGCCCTGGCTCGTACACCGGCAGGCGTGCTTCACCGCGGTATCGCAGGGCGCGTCATTCCAGGTGCCCGTCACGTTGGCCAGCGTGCAGTTCTCGGCGCCTCCCGCGTTGTTCGGCTCGCCCGTCCCCCAGGGCTGGAAGGGGACCTCCTCCCAGCGACCTGCCTCGAACTGGTCCGTCAGGTTGACCCAGGCGTTCTTGCCCGAGAGGTACGAGAGTTCCTGGAGCTGATAACCCATCGAGGCGTTCCTGGGCGGGACGAACTCATAGCCCGCGGGGCACTGCGGCCGGTTCCAGGGGCCCGTGGCGTCCGTAATGAACCAGGGATTGCCGGAGGAGGAGCCGGTTGCAATCCGGAGGCAGGCATAGGCCTTGTTCGTGGCGCAGGGGGCGTCGTTGTAGCCATACAGCCCCTTCCACTCAGCGCAATGCTCGACACCATCGTAGTTGTTGGGCTCGCCGTCAGCCCACCACTGGAAACCCTCGTACTGCCATTTGCCCTCGAGCAGGCGGTCGGAGAAGTTGACCCAGACGTTGTCTCCGCCATCGACGAGTTCCTGCAGCTTCTGGTTCTCGTAGCCGTTCTGGGGGGGAATGAATGCATATCCGTCCGGGCAGAAGTTGTACTGGGGCGCCCACTCGTAGGCCCCCGTCGACAACTTCCAGTAATCAGACGGACAGTAGGAGGCGTCACAGGTCGCGCCCACCTTCTGACAGGCGCGCCGCAGACTCGAAGCACAGTCCACGTCGTTCCACTGACCGGTATCCGCCTGGAACTCCGCGCAGTCTTCATTGTCATCCCCGTCATTCGGCTCATCCTCGCCAAAGGACCAGAGCGCCTCCTTCATCGCATCCATACTGACACCATACGGTGAATACGAGAGGTTCGACTCCACCTGGTCCATTGAGATGCTGAAGCCACAGCGCGTGGCAGCCCAGTAGTCCAGGTAGTGGGAGAACCCGGAGTACGGCAGCCCACAGTGGAGAGTCTGGTCACAGATGCGCAGCTCCGAGAACTCCGTCCAATACAGGCCCAGCGCCCCGGGCAGGTCCTGCGAGCGACAGGAGGGATATCCGGTGAACTTCTGCGCCTCGTTCGCGGGGTAACCGGGCGCGTTGACCCACAGATCCGGCTCGGCCGAGCCGCCCTCATGGTGCCCCGAACTCTCGGAGAAGACCCAGTCCTTGAGCGAGCCGCCGTTTCCATCGGGCAGGGATGAATAGTCGAATCGGTCCTTCACGGAGATGATGACCCGCTTGCCCATCCTGGCCAGCTCCTCGTTCGTCGGCCAGCGCTGGGGATGATACTCGCCGGGAGCCTGGGAGCCCGACCCCATGGCCCACGGGTTCGAGAAGTAGGTTCGCAGGTCCCGCGGAGTGAAGATGAGACTGCCCCGTGTATCCCCCGGGACATTCGGATAGGACTTGTCGAAGAAATGGCGCAACAGGTTGACCATTCGCGTCCGGGAATCCGCCGAGTTGACCTCCAGGTCCTCAATGCCAATCAGAAGAACTTCATTCTGGTTCTGGGGCTCGCGAAGCCAGGTCGAGATCTCCCCCAGGATGCCATTGATCGGCGTCGAGAAGGGCTCCACGGCATGGCTGAAACACAACCCCGGCGCCTGTGCGTTGCCGTAGGGGTCGTTCGGCTCGTCCTTGCTGTAGAAACAGCCATGGTCCCAGACGTCCACATAGAGCGCGCGCATGCCCATGGCGAGCTGGTTGTAGACATAGCGGTGCTGATTGACGCGCATGTACCAACGCCCGCCGTGGGAATAGGCATTGCTGACGTGGGCATTGTGCGCGCCAAGCCGCTGGAAGCGCTGGACCGGAATGTCTCGCTGGAGCTCGGTCTGCTGGAATCTGGCGGCGTGCGCCGCCCAGTAATCACCAGGCTCCATCGCCTGGGAGACAGCCCCTGACTCCTGGGGAGGAGTGGGTTCAGCTTCAGTCGGAGGGGTGTTGCAAGAAACGCAAGCAAGCATGCCCATGAGCAGGCAAGCATTGGCCAACTTCATATTGTGCTGTCCTTGGATGTCCCCCAGGCCCGGTTCGGCCAAGGGGGCGCGCCTTCTACATCCACCTACGTTGCGGGACAAGCACGGAACATCGGCCTGTTGAACAATTCTTGTATCGCGGAGCTGGGCAGGGAGCGCGGGGAATTCCGCTCAGAGGTCGATGATGCCCCGCCGTACGGCCACCACCACCGCGTGCGTGCGGTCCCTGGCAGAGAGCTTCGTCAGCACGTTCTTCATGTGCGTCTTGACGGTCTCTTCGGAGATCCCCATCTGCGCGGCGACTTCCTTGTTCGCGTTGCCCGCGGCGACCCGGCTCAGGACGTCCCGCTCGCGCGACGTCAGCTCGTCGTCCGCCATGTGCTCGGCCATCTCCGACGCGATGTCCGCGGCGATGCGGCGGCGCCCCGCATGCACGCTGCGGATGGTCTCCACCAGGTCCTTGCGCAGCATGCTCTTGAGCAGATAGCCGGACGCGCCCGCCTTGATGGCCCGCACGGCCTGCGCGTCGCCCTTGTAGGTCGTCAGCACGACAATGCGCGCCGCCGGAAACTCCGAGCGAATCGCGGTGATGGCGTCGATGCCATTCATCTTCGGCATCTGCACGTCCATCAAGGTGATGTCGGGCTGGTGGGTCCGATAGGCCTGGAGTGCCTGCTCGCCGTTCTCCGCCTCGGCGACCAGCTTCATGTCCGGCTGGCCGGCAATCATCCCGCTGAGCCCTTCACGCAACAGCGGATGGTCGTCGGCCACCAGGATTCGGATGTTCGAGTCCATCGCGTTCATGACGTCAAGGATACCACTCCAGGAGGGATGCCGGAATCTGGCCATCACCGCGACAACGGGACTGATACACCCTCAACACCAGCGGATTCCTCACGCCCCGTGCCGCTCTCTGCACAGGCCGAGTCCCCCGCCATCCCCCGAAATGGGGAGGACATCCTCCCTGGCATGGGGTTTCATCCAGACGTCTGGCATCGCTATCCTCTCGTCGTGCAACGACTCATCTCGATGTTTCCCGAGGGGACGCCGGGAATGGCCTGACTATGGCTGCGATTGCCCGTGACGGGGGCCTTGCCCTTCAACGCCACTGGGGATTGAGCCGTCACCCGAACGGGGGATGCTCTCGCGGGACTTCCGGGTGTTTTATGTAAAACCCAGGTCGACGGCAGTCTCGTCCCCATGAAGTGCAAACACCCCCGAGGAGCCCCATGCCCAACGCCAATCCTACCCCCGGCAAGAACCTGCTCACCCCCGACAACCACGCGCTCATCCTCGTGGACCATCAGTCGCAGATGGCCTTCGCGACGCGCTCCATCGACATCTCGCTGCTGCGCAACAACACCGCGCTCATCGCCAAGGCGGCCGCGGGCTTTCGCGTCCCCACGCTCCTGACCACCGTCGCGGAGAAGAGCTTCTCGGGGCCCCTGTTCCCTGAAATCAAGGAGGTCTTCCCCGAGGCCAGGGTCGTGGACCGCACCACGATGAACGCCTGGGAGGACCCGCAGGTCACCGAGCAGGTCAACCGCTTCGACAAGGAGCGGCTGGTGATTGCCGGCCTGTGGACGGGTGTCTGCATCGTCGGGCCGGTGCTGTCCGCCATCGACCAGGGCTTCAAGGTCTACGTCATCACCGACGCCAGCGGGGACATCTCCGAGGAGGCCCACGAGCGCGCGGTGCAGCGCATGGTTCAGGCCGGCGCCATGCCGATGACCAGCCTCCAGTACCTGCTGGAGCTCCAGCGGGACTGGGCGCGCGGCGCCACCTACGCGTTGACCACGGGCATCGCCACCAGCAACGGCGGGGGCTACGGCCTGGGCGTCCAGTACGCCAAGTCCATGTTCAACGCCTCCGAGGGCGGCCAGCACTGACGTCGTCCCGCTTTCCGTCACACCCCGGCGATGGACACGCGCCCCCAGCCCCCCGGGCCGCGTCCGTCGTCGTGTCGTTGTCCGCCCCCTCCTCCGCGCACGAGCACCCCCATGGCCGACCTGATTGTCCGCAACGCCCGCATCACTACCCTTGACCGGGACCATCCGGAGGCCCAGGCCCTGGCCATCTCCGGAGGCCTCGTGGAGGCCGTGGGAGACGAGGCCACCCTCATGGCGCTCGCCGCACCGGGGACGCGGGTCATCGACGCGGGCGGGCGGCGGCTGGTTCCCGGCCTCAATGACAGCCACATCCACCTGATTCGCGGAGGGCTCAACTACAACCTGGAGCTGCGCTGGGACGGCGTGCGCTCGCTGGCGGACGCGATGGCGCTCTTGCGCGAGCAGGTGGCTCGCACTCCGGCGCCGCAGTGGGTCCGCGTGGTGGGAGGCTTCAGCGAGCACCAGTTCGTCGAGAAGCGCCTGCCCACGCTGGAGGAGCTCAACGAGGCCGCGCCGGAGACGCCCGTCTTCATCCTCCACCTGTACGACAGGGCGCTGCTCAATCGCGCCGCCCTGCGCGCGGTGGGCTACGGCAAGGAGACGCCGGACCCGCCGGGCGGACGCATCGAGCGCGACGCGCGCGGCAATCCCACGGGCCTGCTGCTGGCCAGCCCCAACGCGCTCATCCTGTACGCGACGCTCGCCATGGGGCCCCGACTGCCCCCGGAGTACCAGCTCAACTCCACGCGCCACTTCATGCGCGAGCTGAACCGGCTGGGTGTCACGTCCGTCATCGACGCGGGCGGCGGCTTCCAGAACTATCCGGAGGACTACGACATCATCCAGAAGCTGCACGCCGACGGCGAGCTGACGGTGCGCATCGCCTACAACCTCTTCACCCAGAAGAAGGGCGCGGAGGTGGCGGACTTCGAGCGCTGGACGGGCATGCTCACCCCCCGCCAGGGCGACGACATGATGCGCCACAACGGCGCGGGCGAGATGCTCGTGTTCTCCGCCGCGGACTTCGAGGACTTCCGCATGCCCCGGCCGGAGCTGCCCGCGGGCATGGAAGGCGAGCTGGAGTCGGTGGTGCGCCTCCTGGCCCAGAAGCGCTGGCCGTTCCGTATCCACGCCACCTACGACGAGAGCATCAGCCGGGTGCTGGACGTGTACGAGAAGGTGAACCGGGACGTGCCGCTGGACGGTCTGCACTGGCTCATCGACCACGCGGAGACCATCTCCGAGCGCAACATCGAGCGCGTGCGCGCGCTCAGCGGTGGCATCGCCATCCAGCACCGCATGGCCTACCAGGGCGAGTACTTCGCGGAGCGCTACGGCCGTGACGCCGTCCGCCGCACGCCCCCGGTGCGCAAGATGCTGGAGCTGGGCGTGCCCGTGGGTGCCGGCACGGATGCCACGCGCGTGGCCAGCTACAACCCCTGGGTGGCGATGTATTGGCTCGTCACCGGCCGCACGCTGGGCGGGCTGGCGATGTACGGCGAGGACAACGTCCTGGAGCGCGAGGAGGCCCTGCGCTTGTGGACGCACGGCAGCGCGTGGTTCTCCCACGAACAGGAGCGCAAGGGACTGCTCAAGCCCGGCTACTTCGCGGACTTCACCGTGTTGTCGTCGGACTTCTTCCAGGTGCCGGAGGCGTCCATCCTGGACATCACCAGCGTGCTCACGGTGGTGGGCGGCAAGGTGGTGCATGGCGATGGCGACTTCGGTCCGCTCGCGCCCCAACTGCCCCGGCCGATGCCGGACTGGTCTCCGGTGAATCGCTTCGGCGGCTACCAGGGCGGCACCGTCGCCCAGGCCCGGGCCGCCTTCCAGGGGGCCTCGCACGCGCATGGAGACTCCTGCGCCATGCACGGCCATGGCAGGACTCACGCTTCGCGCCACCAGGTCCCCACGAGCGACGACACCGGGTTCTGGGGCGCGCTCGGGTGCCTCTGCTATGCCTTCTGAGGCGAACGTCGCGGCGGCCCCGGCGGTGCCCGCGCCGGAGGTCGGCCCGTGGGCGCCGCTGCGCCACTCCTCGTTCCGGACGATGTGGTTCGCGGTCCTGGCCAGCCACATCGGGACGTGGGTCCATGACGTCGCCGCCGCGTGGTTCATGTCCGAGCGGACGGGCTCCCCGTTGATGGTCGCCGCGGTGCAGTCCGCGACGACGATGCCCGTCGTGGTGTTCGCCCTCGTCGCGGGCACGCTGGCGGACATCGTCGACCGGCGGCGCTACCTCATCGCCGTGCAGGTGTGGATGCTGGTCATGGCGACGACGCTCGCCTGGTTCGCCCTCTCCGGCAGGATGAATGAGTGGGTGCTGCTGGGGCTGACGTTCGCGCTCGGGACGGGCGCGGCCATGGCGATGCCGGCGCAGGCGGCGACGACCGCGGAGCTCGTGCCACGGCCCCTGCTGGCGCCCGCCGTGGCGCTCAGCTCCATCGGGATGAACATCGCGCGCTCGGTGGGACCGGCGCTGGGCGGGCTGATTGTCGCGTGCTTCGGCGTCGGCTGGGCCTTGTCGCTGGACGCGGTCTCCTACCTGGGCGTGCTGCTGGCCCTGCTCCTCTGGCGGAGGGAGGCGACTGTCTCGACGCTGCCCTCGGAGCCCTTTGGCATCGCCCTGCGCGCGGGGCTTCGCTACGCGTCGAAGTCGGGTGACTTGCGCTCCGTGCTGCTCAAGTCGGCCTGTTTCTACGTCTTCGCCAGCGCGCTGCCCGCGCAGCTCGCCATCGTCGTGCGCAAGGAACTGGGCGCGGGAGCGGGCACGTACGGGTTGCTGCTGACGTGTATCGGAGCGGGCGCCGTCGCGGGCGCCGTGCTGCTGCCCCGGCTCCGTGCGCGACTGGGGGTCGACCGGCTGGTGTTCGGCGCCACGGTGCTCTACGCGCTCACCATGCTCGTCGTGGCCCACGTGCGAGTGCTCCAGGTGCTGGGCGTGGCCATGGTGTTCAACGGCCTGGCGTGGATCAGCGTGTTGTCCTCGCTCCAGACGGCCACCCATGTCTCCGTTCCCACGTGGGTTCGGGCCCGGGCGCTGTCGCTCTACATCGTGGTCTTCTCCGCGGGCATGGCCGGAGGAGGCCTCCTGTGGGGCTCCGTGGCCCAGCGCTTCGGAGTCCCCGTCTCGCTGACGGCGGCGTCCCTGGCGGCGGTGCTCGCGGGCGCCTTCTCGCTGCGCTTCCGGCTGAGCGCGGCCATGACGCGCAACACCGCGCCCTCTTCGCACTGGCCGTCGCCGGAGCTGACCGAGGCCATCGAGCAGGACCGGGGACCGGTGCTCATCACCGTGGAGTACCGCATCGCCCCCAGGGACCGCGCGACGTTCCTTCCGGTCATCCACCAGCTCGGCGGCACGCGGCGCCGCGACGGTGCCGTGCAGTGGGACGTCATGGAGGACACGGCGGAGCCTGGGCGCTTCCTCGAGTACTTCGTCGTCGGCTCGTGGATGGAGCACCTGCGTCAACACGAGCGCGTCACGCATGAGGAGAAGGCGCTGCAGGACACGCTGCGCGCGCTCCACCAGGACAGCCAGCCGCCGTCCGTTCGTCACTTCGTCGGCGCCGCGCCGACGAGCCCCCGTCTCACCCCCTTGGAGAACAACTCGTGAACTGGAAACTGTGTGTGGGCCTGCTCCTGGGCCTGGGTATTGGCTTTGGTTGCCGCTGGTTGGGCGTGCCCGCGCCCGCGCCGCCGGTGCTGGTGGGGGCGCTGCTCGTCGTCGCGATGACGAGCGGCTACACCCTGACGGACAAGCTGCTGGCGTCCCGTCCCGCGCGCAATCACGTCAACTGTGGCGGTCCCACCGGCGAGACGCAGGGGACGCGCTCATGATGCTGGCCCTGTTGGGATTCGCCCTGGCGCTCATCATTGGCGCGGGGTGCCGGCTGCTCGACATTCCCCTGCCCGCTCCGCCGAAGCTCCAGGGCGCGCTGCTGGTGGTGGCCATGACGGTGGGCTTCCTCATGGGGGAGCGGCTCCTGGGCTGAAGCACGCTCGCGCGCGCGGAGGACGCCGTGCCAGGCGGCCTCCGCGCGTCGCGCATGCGTCAGGGCTTGGGGATGAGGACAAGGTCCTCGTCCTGCTCCAGGCGGTACACGCCGTCCGCGCCCCGGCAGCGCTCGGCATGCAGGCGGAGCTTCCGGTCGAGTTCGCGGGCCTGGTCCGGGCTCATGGCCGCGAGCTGCTCCGCGGTGAAGCAGCCCTCGAGCACGAAGAAGCGGCAGAGCGTGTACATCTCCTCGAAGGTCTGCGCGACGAAGCCGCTCATCGTCGGGAGCACCTCGTGGGGCAGGTGTTTGCCCCGCACGGTGTCCAGCATCAGCTCGCCAAAGTTCAGCGTCTCCGCGAAGTCACGGCACAGCTCGTAGGTGGGCCCACGGGCGGCGGCCATGATGAGCAGGCAGTAGCCGCCGGGACGGACGAACGAAAGCAGTCTGTCCATGAAGGCGCCCCAGTCCGCGAGGGGCACGTGGTACAGGACGTGTGAGCACAGGACGAGTTCGTACTGCTCGGTGGAGGCATAGCGCTCCAGGGGCTCGACGAGGACCTTCGCCTTGTCGAGCTTCAGTCCTGAAATCTGCTCGCGATTGGGTTCGAGCAGCGTGAGTGAGCCGAAGTGTGGCGCGAGCCGCTCGGCCACCTTGCCCGACCCGGCGCCCACGTCCAGCAGCGTGCGCGGGAGTGGAAGACCTGGGAGCATCCGCTCCTCGACGACACGCGCGATGTTCTCGGGGTGGCGCGCGGTGGCGGCCAGCAGGCGAAAAGCCGTGGCGTATTCCTGCGGCGACATCGTGATTCCCATATCAGTCCCCCTGCTCCTGTTGAGATGCCAGTCCCGGTGCCCCTCACTGGGATGAGCGCCAGCGTATCGCCCCCACGCGCGGGGAGCACCTGGCTGGGCGCGGAGAACAGGCACCTGCGAACGGGCATCGAGGAGGACACGAGGACAACCCGCTGGATTCCGCCCGGTGACCTCGAACGCCGCACGTTGGCGACCGTGACTCCATGGCGAAATTGCCGAGGGCATACCGGGGGATTGGCCGTTCGCCCTGCGAAACCGTGCCTCCGCCCCTCTGCCTTGCCGGGGGCAAGGCCCCACAGATCAGTGGGTGCTGTCCACCACAGGGGCACGGCTCCTCGCGCGAGGCAACATGCATCCCCGCAGGGAAGCCCCGCATGTCGCGCCATTGGTCTGACGATTGCTCTGTTGGACGCAATGACAACTCTCATCCGCAGAGAAAACTGGCGGGCCCTGGCCCTCACGGCCTCGTTACTCCTCGGTTGCACCAGTGACACACCTACACCTCCCGAAGGACCTCCTGGGGGGGACGACACGACCGTCCAGTTGACGCTCACGCGCCTGGGCGCGGGCACCCTCACCTCCAGCCCCGCCGCCATTTCGTGCGGCGGCACCTGTCTGGCCTCGTTCACCAAGGGCACCGCCGTCACGCTGACCGCCACGCCTGACACGGGGTACGCCTTCGGTGGGTGGAGCGGCGGCGGATGCACAGGCACGGAGACTTGCGCCATCACCCTCGACGCCGACACCACCGTGCAGGGGAGCTTTACCCCGGTCACTGTCGCGGGCACCCAATACATTCCCTTGAGCCTTGCCTCCGGCCCCATCGCCGACAAGACGCCCGTGCGCACTGGCGTCCCCCTCCCCAAGGGAGCCCTGTCGAACATCGCCGAGCTGCGGCTGGAGACCGGTGACGGCAGCCAGGAAGTTCCAGCCCAGTTCGACGCCATCTCGCGCTGGCCGGATGGATCCATCAAGGTAGCCCTCGTCCACCTCGTCGCCGACCTCGGCGAAGCTCGCTCCTACCGCGTCGCCTATGGCCCTGGCGTCGTGCGCGCCGCCCTGCCCCGTAACGTGGCCATCAGCGGCACGCCGACCACCGAGCTCACCGTCGACACGGGCCTGGTGAAGTTCGCCGTCAACAACAAGGGCGTCATCAACAAGCTCTGGCGCGACACCAACACCAACGGCACGTTCGAAACGGGCGAGCAGCTCCTCAACGGCGGAGACCTGTTCATGGTCAACGCCTACGACAACCTGGAGTACACCGCTGGCGCGGCCAGCGACGCGGTCGTCACCGTGGAAGAGAACGGGCCGATGCGCGCGGTCATCAAGGCCCAGGGCTCCCTCACCAACGGCAGCGGCGCGAAGCTCATCAAGTACCTGGTCCGCTACTACGCCCTCCAGGGCTCCGACAAGGTCGACATCGAGGTCTCCGTCATCGACGACCGCCTGGAGCCGAACGTCCAGACCAACCCCGCGTCGTTCGCCATCGCCGGCAAGGCGCTGGGCCTGCGCTGGACCTACCTCTCCGACAGCGCGGCCGACTACCGCTTCGGCGGTGAGAGCGGCGCCGCCTATGCCGCCAAGGTCTCCGGAGAGCACTTCCTGCTCCAGAAGGGAGAGTTCACCTTCAACAACGGCGTCGACCTGGGCCACACGTTCAACTACAGCGGCGTGGGCACAGGCGCCAAGGCCGCCGGTTGGGTCGCCCTGGATTCCGGCAGCCGTCACCTGGCCTTGATGGTCCGGGACTTCTGGCAGCAGTTCCCGGGCGAGCTGAGCATCAACGGCAACACCCTGACCGCCTCCCTCTTCCCCGCACGCGGCGGCACCGCGGAGACCACGCAGCCCACGCTGTCCGGCACTCGCTATATCCGGGCGCAGAGCATGTACTTCGCCCGCCCAGGTGGCGCGAAGACGTACCAGCTTCGGCTCGCCTCGAGCACCGGCCTGCCCACCACCAGCGCGCTGCACACGGCCAACGACAGCTATCAGCGCCACCGCCTGGAGCTGACGGCCACCCCGGCCTGGTACTCGACGTCAGGTGTCTTCGGCGACCTGACGCCCACGCCCCAGCTCAGCACCAACAAGGGCTACGACAACATGCTGATGCGTGACATCTACGAGCGGAGCATCGAGCAGTCCGATGGCAACGCCACGATGTTTGGCTGGCGTGACTACGGCGACCGGCTGCGCGCGGGCTGGGCGCTCGAGGTCAATGGCGTCTACGTGCCCAGCTTCTACAATGACACCCACGTCGGCGCGAACAACTTCCTCACGCAGTACCTGCGCAGCGGAGACGCTCGCTGGTTCCAGCTCGGGGAGATCAGCACCCGTCACTTCATGGACATCGACGTGTCGCATGGGCCCCGCGCGGGCTACTGGGCCACGGGCGGCGCGCCGCAGCCCGCGGGCGAGGTGCATGCCATCAACCATGAAAACATCGACCACCAGGTCCGCAACCTGCACTGGGGCCATGCGCACGTCAGCGGCATGAGCAATCTCTACCTGCTCACGGGCGACAAGCGCTCGCTCGACGTGCTCACGGAGATCGCCAACTGGTGGAAGTTCGTCACCCCGCACTTCTTCAAGCGCCCGTTCAAGTTCGCGGACCGGTACCGCGAGGCCGAGCGCGACTATGGCTGGCCCCTCTATGTGATGAATGAGTACGTGCGAGTGACGGGAGATGCGACGTACCACAAGGACGTGGCGGGCCACCTGGCCGCCTACATCGTCGAGTGGTTCAGGACCCCGAGCAATCACGTGGGCTTCAACCCGGCCACGAACACCGTCTCCAACACCGTCCTGGGCGTGAATGATGCCACCCAGGGAACGGGCTACTGGACGATGACCAAGATGGACAACAACGCCGGGTTCAACGCCACTGGGACGAACCCCTGGATGGCGGGGGCCTTCATGGGCAACCTCATCAGGTTTCATCAGGCCGACGTGTTGTTCTCCGCCGCGGGCAAGCCCTCCGGCGTGAGTCACGCCCAGATGGTGGACATGTTGCTCCAGGGCATGAACTACGTCGTCAAGTATGGCTACGACAGCACCCGCAAGTTCTTCGTGTACTCAGAAGCGCAGCGCGGCTACGACGGCGGCGACCACCACATCCTCTACCCGCTGGCCTATCTGGACCGCCTGTACAAGCAGGAGCTCGCCGCGGGCCGCATCAGCAACCCCGCCTGGTTCGACACCCAGGCCACATGGGGCGCGCTCGCCACGCGTCGCTACGACGAACTCCAGAACCTGACCGTCGGCGCGAGCACCCAATCCTATGGCTTCTATGGCTATGAGATTGTCTATCCCGCCGACTACTTCACCGTGATGAAGGACACGCTCGGCCGGTAGCGCCGGAGCCCATGTCGCGGGAGGGCAGGACGCCAGACAGTCCAGGCGTCGTGCCCCCCGCGTCACATGCCCAGCCGGCGCACCAGCTCCACGGGCACCGGATAGACGGCCTCCCTGGGCAGCAGGCGCATGGCCTGGTCCGCGCGCCCCTCGTCCAGGTGCTTGCGCAGCTTCTGCACCAGCGGCGTCAGGTCTGTGATGGAAACCACCCAGTCCTCCACGAAGCGCTGGATGATGCCGCGCCCCAGGCCCACCTGGATGCTGTCGTGAGGGAGCCCCGCCCCCCGCACCGTGCGCTCCGGGTCCCACTGGACATGGACGGACGCTCGCTCGAAGGCCTGTCGCCATGCCTCCGGAGTGCCATGGGCCTTGGGCTCATACCCCGTGAGTACCGCTTCACCGAGCGCCGCCTCCCACCCACTGCGTCGGATGCGCACCGCGAGCGTGCGCTCCTGGCCGCTCTTGCGGCCCCAATTCGAGCGGTGCATCAGCCACAGGAAGCTGGGTTTGATCCACGTCATCCGACCCACTGAGAACGGCGGGCCGAACTTCTGCTGTCTCACCGCCACGTCCGCGATGGCGTCCGGATAGGCCTGGTAGACCACCATGGACGCCCGGTCGAAATCGGCGCGAATCTCCCGGACGGAACTCACCGCCAGGTGCCCGCCAGGGCAAGAAGGCTGTTGCCAACCGTCGTCATACCTCGCACATTAACACAGGGGTCCCTACGAACCCGCGTCGATAGACCCTCACCGACGGGCATCACCCAGACTCTCAACACCTGGAAGACTGTGACAGAAAATGTCACACTTCGCGTTTATTGCGGGAAATGCAATGAAGTTGCTGCTGTCGACTTGTTCTTGAGATGCCTTTGGCTTCACCATGACGACCTCATCATTCGTTTGGGGGAATCGCATGCTCGTGAAGAGAGGTCGCGGAGTTGTAGGCGCCACGCTGCTGAGCCTGACATTGGGGGCTTGCACGGAGGCCAACACATCCAAGGATGCGAAGGATGCGGTGACCGAGAAGGCCTCGGCGGCGCTCTCGGGTGAGCACCAGGTCCTCGCCGTCGACAAGGACTCCACCCCCACCTTCGTCAGTGGTCTGTTTGGCGCGGCGCCGACCAGTGTCGCCGCCGTCCGGGGTGTCCAGGCGGAGACGCTGGCGCCCGTCATCGCGCGCGTCGCCCCCCTGTTCAAGGTGAAGCCCGACCAGCTCTTCCTGAAGCGGGCCTATGTCGGCTTCGACGGGGACGCGCACTTCCGCTATGGCGTGCGCCTCAACGGCGTGGAGATCATGGGCGCGGAGCTGCGGCTGCACGCTCGCAACGGCCAGGTGTTCGCCGCCAACGGAAACGCGCGGACCGACCTGCGCGCGCCCGTGGGCGCCAATGTCTCCGCGGAGCTGGCGGTGGAGACGGCCCAGAAGGACCGCGCCTCCCCGCCGAAGGCCGCCATCGAGGGCAAGCCGGAGCTGGTCTACTGGCTCGACAGCGGCCAGTACCTCCTGGCGTACCGCATGCGCATGACGGGCGAGCAGAAGGACGGCACCCCGGTGGACGACACCGTGCTCGTCAACGCTCGCTCGGGAGACCTGTTCGAGCGCTACACCAACATCCACTCGGCGCTGGTCCGCCGGGTCTATGACGGTGGCAACACCACGACCCTTCCCGGCACCGTGGGCCGCAACGAAGGAGACCCGCCCGTCGCGGACCCCATCGTCAACGCCGCCTACGACAACCTGGGCGCCGTCTACAATTGCTACAACGACCTGTTCGGCCGCGACTCCTACGACAGGGCAGGCGCCACGCTCATCGCCACCGTTCACCACCGCGTGAATTATGTGAATGCGTTCTGGAATGGGACGCAGATGGTGTTCGGGGACGGCGACGGCACCACCTCCCTCAACCTGGCCCTCAGCCTGGACGTGACGGCCCACGAGCTGACGCACGCCGTGACGGAGTTCGACTCGGACCTCATCTACTCCGGCGAGTCCGGCGGCCTGAACGAGGCCATGTCCGACATCTTCGGCGCTGTGTGTGAATGGCACGCGGAGGCGCGGACCATCAATGCCGGAACGTACCTCGTGGGCGAGGACGTCTGGACGCCCGACGTCGAGGGGGATGCCCTTCGCTACATGAACAACCCCACGCAGGATGGGGACTCGCTGGACGACTACGGCGACTACACCTCCGGCGTCGATGTCCACTACAGCTCGGGCATCGCCAACCTGGCGTTCTATCTCCTCGCGCAGGGTGGCACGCATCCGCGCTTCCCCACGCGCCCGGCGGTGGCGGGCATCGGTATCGAGAAGGCCGCCCGCATCTTCTACAAGGCGAACCTGGACTTCTTCCTCCCCGGCACCAACTTCGACGCGGCGAAGGCCGGGACGGAGCAGGCCGCCGCGCAGCTGGGCTACGACGCGGCGACCATCGCCTCCGTCAACGCGGCGTGGAAGGCCGTGCAGGTGGGCGTCATCTTCGAGCCCCCGAATCCGCGCCAGCTGGTGCGCAACGTCCCCGTGGTCCTCTCCGGAGCCCGCACCACCAAGGAGTATGGCTGGGGTGAGGTGCCCGAGGGCGCGACGAACCTGCGCTTCTCCCAGTCGGGTGGAACGGGCGACGCGGACCTCTATGTCCGCGTCGGCAACTACCCGACGACGGGCTCCTACGACTGCCGCCCCTACCTCTCCACCAACAACGAGGCGTGCATCTTCGCCAATCCGACGCCCGGCAAGTATTACTTCATGGTCAACGGTTTCACTGACTACGCCAATGCGTCGCTGGTGATGACGTACCAGGGCGGCTTCTTCCCGCTCGAGCCCAACGTGGTGGTGGGTGGCCTGTCCGGCGCAACCAACGACACCCACGGCTTCTTCGTCCAGATTCCCGAGGCCCCCGAGGGCGGCTATCGCAACGTCACCGTGCGCGTCGAGGGCGGTACGGGCAACGCCGACCTCTACGTCCGTCGCGGCGCCATCCCCACCCACAGCGACTACGACTGCCGAAGCATGAAGGAAACCAACGCGGAGCGCTGCGACCTCAAGTACGTCGAGGGTGGCAAGTACTACGTGTTGCTCTACGGCGCGAAGGGCGGCTACGCCAACGCGTCCGTCGTCGTCACCTACCGCTGAGCTGAACCGACCTGATGCAAGACGGCCCACCCGGTCCGGAGGCGTGAAGCCTCGGCGGGTGGGCCGTCGCATTTCCGGCCACCCCATGAGACCTGGCGGGTGGTCCTCAAGTCCTGGCATGGAGTGACGTGAACTGTCACACGCGTCGCGCCATCGCCTCCCACTCCGCCAACAAAGACTGACATCGATGGGGAGCTCTCGCGGGGTAGGTCCAGACCTGCCTGTTGCGTGAATCGCGATGAAGTCGGGGTGCGCCTTGTCACTGAGCTGCCTTTGGCGTCAACATGACGACCTCATCATCCGGCTGGGGGAAGCGCATGCTCTTGAAGAGAGGTCGCGGAGTCATAGGTGCCACGCTGCTATGCCTGACATTGGGAGCCTGCACCGAGGCCACCACGCCGAAGGAAGGCAAGGACGCGGTGAGCAAGAAGTCCTCGGAGGCGCTCACCGGCGCGCACCAGGTCATCGCCGTGGACCAGGACCGGGTTCCCACCTTCGTCAACGGGCCATTCGGCGCCGCGCCGACGAGCGCCGACGCCCTCCGGGGGCTCCAGCCGGCGACGCTGGCGCCGGTCCTCGCGCGGGTGGCGCCGCTGTTCAAGGTGAAGCCCGAGCAGCTCTTCCTGAAGAAGGCCTACGTCGGCTTCGACGGGGATGCGCACTTCCGCTACGGGGTGCGAGTCAACGACGTGGAGGTCATGGGCGCGGAGCTGAGGCTGCACGCTCGCGATGGCCAGGTCTTCGCCGCGAACGGTGACGCACGCACGGACCTGCCCGCCCCCGAGGGCGCCAGCGTCTCCATGGAGCTCGCGGTGGAGGAGGCCCGGAAGGACCGCGCCTCGCCGCCCGACGCCACCCTCGTGGGCAAGCCCGAGCTCGTCTACTGGCGAGATGACGGACAGCTCCTGCTCGCCTACCGGCTGCGCATGACGGGCGAGACACGCGGGGGTGAGCGCTTGGATGACACGGTGCTCGTCAACGCACGCTCGGGCGACGTGTTCGAGCGAATCACCAACCTCCACGGCGCGCTGAACCGCCGGGTCTACGACGGCAAAAACGGACCCGGCCTTCCCGGCACCCCGAGCCGCATGGAGGGACAACCGCCGGTCCTCGACCCCGTCGTCAACGCGGCCTATGACAACACGGGCGCCGTCTGGCGTTGCTACAAGGAGCTGTTCAACCGCGACTCCTACGACAACGCGGGCGCCGCGCTCATCACCACCGTTCACCACCGGGTGAACTATGTGAACGCGTACTGGGATGGCGTGCAGATGGTGTTCGGCGACGGCGACGGGACCACCGCCTCCATCCTGCCCTATGCCGTCGACATCACGGCCCATGAGCTGACTCACGCGGTGACGGAGCATGAGTCGGACCTCATCTACTCCGGCGAGTCCGGCGGCCTGAACGAGGCCATCTCCGACATCTTCGGCGCCGTGTGCGAGTGGCACTCGGAGGGCAAGGTCATCGACGAGGGGACGTTCATGATTGGCGAGGACGTCTGGACGCCGGAGACCCCCGGGGACGCGCTTCGCTACCTGTTCAACCCCAAGCTGGATGGGGAGTCGCTGGATGACTACGCCGACTACAGCTCGGGTGTCGACGTCCACTACAGCTCGGGCATCGCCAACCTGGCGTTCTATCTGCTCTCCCAGGGGGGCCATCACCCGAGCCATCCGGACTGGCCCTTCGTGGAAGGCATCGGCATCGAGAAGGCCGCCCGCATCTTCTACAAGGCGAACGTGGACCTCCTGACTCCGTCCTCCCGCTTCGAGACGGCGAAGGTCGCCACGGAACAGGCCGCCGCCCAGTTGGGCTACGACGCGGCGACCATCGCCTCCGTCACCGCCGCGTGGAAGGCCGTTCAGGTGGGCGTCATCATCCTGCCCCCGCTCCCTCCCCCCCTGGTTCCCAACGTCCCCGTGGTCTTCTCCGCCGCCCGTGGCGTCAAGGAGTATGCCTGGGGTGAGGTGCCCGAAGGCGCGACGAACCTGCGCTTCGCCCTGTCGGGTGGAACGGGCGACGCGGACCTCTATGTCCGCTTCGGCAACGCCCCGACGACCTCCTCCTATGACTGCCGGCCGTATATCACCGGCAACAACGAGGCGTGCTCCTTCGCGACTCCCGCGTTCGGCAAGTGGTACGTGATGGTCAACGGCTTCACCGCCTACGCCAATGCGTCGCTGGTGATGACATACCAGGGCGGCTACCTCGCGCTCGAGCCCAACGTGGTGGTGGGCGGCCTGTCCGGCGCCACGAACTCCACACAAGGCTTCTTCGCCCAGATTCCGGAGGCCCCGGAGGGCGGCTATCGCAACGTCACCGTGCGCGTCGAGGGCGGAACGGGCAACGCGGACCTCTATGTCCGTCGCGGCGCCATGCCTACCCACAGCGAGTACGATTGCCGCGGCATGAAGGAAGGCAACACGGAGCGCTGCGACCTCAAGTATGTCGAGGGCGGCAAATACTACGTGTGGCTCTACGGCGCGAAGGGCGGCTACGCCAACACATCGGTCGTCGTCACCTATCGCTGACGCGAGAGGTTGAAGGACGGCTCCCCGTCCGTGGGGCGTGTCTCCACGGGCGGGTGGGCAGCCGAGGTCCTGGTCGACTTGTCATCGTGCGAGTCCTGGCTTCACCATGGCGACTTCATCATTCGCCGGGGGAATGCACATGGGCTGGAATCGAGGAGGCAGGGTCCTGGGAGTCGTCGTGCTGGGATTGTCGTTGGGCGCGTGCGCCGACACATACACGCCCGAGGACCGCCCCGGCGGGGTGGCCGAGAGTCGGGCCACTCTTCCACTCGCGGAGGGAATCCAGGTCATCGCCGTCGACGCGGACTCCGTCCCCACGTTCGTCAACGGGGCGTTTGGGCAGGTGCCCTCCAGTCCCGACGCGGTGCGAGGCATCCAGGCGGAGGCGCTCGCCCCTGTCATCGCGCGCGTGGCGCCGCTGTTCAGGGTGAAGCCCGAGCAGCTCTTCCTGAAGAAGGCCTACGTCGGCTTCGACGGGGATGCGCACTTCCGCTTCGGCGTGCGGGTGAATGGCGTGGAGGTCATGGGCGCGGAGCTGCGACTCCACGCTCGAGATGGCCAGGTCTTCGCCGCCAACGGGGAGGCGCGCACGGACCTGCCCGCCCCCCTCGGCGCCACGCGCTCGCCTGCCATGGCGGGAGAGGTGGCTCGCACCCATGGCGCCTCCCCTCGCGACGCCGTCATCGCGGGCGCACCGGCGCTCGTCTACTGGCGCGACGGGGCTCGGCTCCTGCTGGCCTACCGGCTGCGCGTCACGGGAGCGGCGGAGGACGGGGGCCCGGTGAACGACACCGTGCTCGTCAATGCACGCTCGGGCGAGGTGCTCCTGAGGTACTCGAACCTGCACTCCTTGCGGTCTCGCAGGGTGTATGACGGTCGGAACACGAGCACATTGCCCGGCACGATGGCTCGCGCGGAGACTCCGCCCTCCCTGGACCCCATCGTCAATGTGACCCATGACAACCTCGGCGCTGTCTATGCCTGCTACTGGGAACTCTTCGGTCGCGACTCTTTCGACAACGCGGGAGCGCCGCTCATCGCCACCGTCCACCACCGGGTGAACTATGTGAATGCCTTCTGGACCGGGACGCAGTTGGTCTTCGGTGATGGCGATGGGGTGAATGCCCACAACCTGGCCCTGGCCGTGGACGTGACGGCCCACGAGCTGACGCACGGGGTGACGGAGCACGAATCGGGCCTCATCTACTCCGGCGAGTCGGGTGGCATGAATGAATCCATGTCCGACATCTTCGGCGCCGTATGTGAATGGCACGCGGAGAACCGCACCATCAACGCGGGCACGTTCCTCCTGGGCGAGGACTTCTGGACTCCCACCCACTCGGGAGACGCGCTTCGCTACATGAGCAACCCCAGGCTGGATGGGGTCTCGCTGGACGACTACAGCAACTACACCTCCGTCGTCGATGTCCACTACAGCTCCGGCATCTCCAATATGGCCTTCTATCTGCTCTCCCAGGGGGGCCGTCACCCGAGCCATCCGGACTGGCCCTTCGTGGAAGGCATTGGCATCGAGAAGGCCGCGCGCATCTTCTACAAGGCGAACATGGACATGCTGACTCCCTCCTCCGGTTTCCTGGCCGCGAGGATTACGACGGAGCAGGCCGCGATTCAGCTTGGCTATGACGCGGGCAACGTGGCGTCGGTCACCGCCGCCTGGGAGGCAGTGAACGTCAGAGCGCCCGTGATTATCGACGTGGCGAAGGACGTTCCCATTCCTCTCCGGGCGCCCGTGGGGAAGTCCTGGCTCGGTAGGGGGATGGTTCCCACTGGAGCCCGGGACTTGAAGTTCACCCTGTCGGGGGGAACCGGGGACGCGGACCTGTATGTCCGCTTCGGCGACCAACCCACGACGACCCTCTATCAGTGCCGCCCCTTCCGGCTGGGAAACAACGAGCAGTGCATCTTCCCCTCGCCCGCCGCTGGCGCCTGGCATGTCCTTGTCCATGCCGCCTCCGCCTATGACGGCGCCAGCCTGGTGATGACCCACCTGTAAGGCCCCGCGCGCGCCCACTCCCACGGGGTGGGCGCGCTTCACAGCCGTCCGTGCGGCACCCGGCCCTGCTGGAACGCATCCACCTGGAGGAACGTGAAGGGCTGGTCATACAGGAGCCGGTCCTGCTGCCGCGTGCGGAACAGGTCCACGATGAGGTTCATCCGGTCCGACAGGCTCCCCCAGTCCCGCGCCGCGCTGCCCGCCGTGTCGTCCGGTGACCTGTCCAGTGCCGCCATCAACGCCACCAGCTCCGGATGCGACAGCCGCTCCAGGGCCGGTGGGAAGTCCCGCTCCGCCGTCAGCGCGGGCAGGTCCTCCCCCAGCCGCAGCGTCACGTCCGGCAGCTCCATCTTCATCAGCATCCGCGTCGCCAGCTCGCGCCACAGCCGCTCCAGGCGCTGGGCCAGCGGCGCGAAGCCTTCCCGCAGGCCCCACTCGGACAGGCTGCGCGCCCGGGGATTCGGGTCCGCCCGGACGAAGGCGACCAGGTGCTCCAGGAACAGCTCCTTCACCGGCGCGTTGAGCGCGGCGACCACGGGCCCCTGCAGCCGCGCCTGCTCGTGGTAGCCCACCAGCGCGTTGGCCAGGAACATCAGCTCCGCGTGGGCCTTCGGGTCCTCGGTGAAACACGCCTCGTGGTAGTGCCGCACCGCGCGGATGAGCAGGTCCTGCCCGCCTTCACCCACAGGCCCGGGAGCCAGCCGCGACACCACCGCCTCCACTCGCGACGGCTCGGGCGAGTCCATGCCAGTGAAGTTCGCCAGGAGGTCCGTGTACAGCGGCCCCAGCTCCTGGAAGACCACCAGGTTGCCGCGCGCGGTGTGACGGGCCACCTCGTCGAGCACGTCCTCCACCGTGCGCGCCAGCACGTACTGGATGCCCACGGACGCGCCCCACGCGCCCAGGAGCCGGTCCTGCAGCTCCGAGAAGCCGCGCGTCACCGCGTCCGCCCGCTCCAGCAACTGCGCCATCACCCCTGGCAGCACGTCCTTGCGGATGAAGGCCCCCGCCGTCTTCGAGGCCCACGTCGAGAAGCCACACCAGCTCAGGTCCTCCTCGCCGAACACGTCGGTGAGGGCCACTTCGAGCACGTGGTACGTCTGGGTGATGTGGAGGTTGCGCAGGACGGGGTCCTCCATCTGGATGATGGCCTCCACCTCCGCCTGTGTGGGAACGGGCCACCAGCGCGGCAGCGTGCAGCAGACCATGGTGGAGGCGCCTCCCGAGAAGCCGGGGACGGAAATGCCCCCAGCCAAGAAGTCGGGACGCGGACGCCCGGAGTCAACGGGCCACCGGGCCCTCGCCCGGCCGCGGGGGCGAGACTCCGGCTTGCGAGTCCTGGTCACCCCTGACAGGCTGCCAGGCATGGTGCCGCTGACAGACCGGGCCGCCCTGCCCCTGGAGCAACGAGCAGCGCTGGAGCGAGAGCTCGCGCCCCTCACCCTGCTCCAGGACGTGGTGCGCTGGGGCTTCGCCAGCACGCCGCCGCGCGACGTGACGGAAGTGGTGGTGCAGGACGAGTTCACCCACGACGTGGTGCTGCCCTGGAAGGACGGCGGCTACCTCGTCTTCGACACCACCTGACTCGGCGGAATCAACGCGGTCTCCGTGTGGGACCGTCGACCCAGCGCAGACGAACTCCTCGACGCCCGGCTCGCGGCGGGCTGGACGCCCACGCCCACGAGCACCGTCGACGGGGACGTCATCCTGGGCCACGCCGCGTGCAGGGTGCCGCCCGCGAAGGACGGGGCGACACCCTGAGCGGCGAGGGGACTACTTCCCCTTGCCCTGCTCCTTCACCCACGAGTCCTTCAGGGTGACGGTGCGGTTGAAGACGGGCTTGCCCGGCTGCGAGTCCTTCGGGTCCGCGAAGAAGTACCCCAGCCGCTCGAACTGGAAGCGGGACTCCGGCGTCGCCTGGGCAAGGCCCGGCTCCACGCGCGCGTTCCTGAGGACCTCCAGGCTCGCCGGATTGAGGAAGGTGGTGAAGTCCTTCGCGTCATCCGAGTCCGGGCTCTCCACGGAGAAGAGCCTGTCGTACAGCCGCACCTCGGCGGTGGGCGCGTTGCCCGGCACCCAGTGCAGCGTGCCCTTCACCTTGCGGCCATCCGGCGAGTCACCGCCGCGAGTGGCCGGGTCATAGGTGCAGCGCAGCTCCGTGATGTTGCCGGCCGCGTCCTTGATGACCTCCTTGCAGGTGATGAAGTACGCCGAGCGCAGGCGCACCTCCTTGCCCGGCGCCAGGCGGAAGAAGCCCTTGGCGGGGACCTCCATGAAGTCCTCCGCCTCGATGAACAGCTCGCGCATGAACGGCACCTTGCGCGTGCCCATCTCCGGCTTCTGCGGGTGGTTCTGCACCTCCAGGAGCTCCTCCTGGCCTTCCGGGTAGTTCTCCACCACCACCTTCAGCGGGCGCAGCACCGCCATGGCGCGAGGGGCCGTCTCGTTCAGGTCCTCGCGGATGCACAGCTCCAGCACGCCCATGTCGATGAGCTGCTGCGTCTTGCTGACGCCCGCGCGCGTGGCGAAGTCGCGGATGGAGGCCGGCGTGAAGCCCCGGCGGCGCAGGCCGCTGATGGTCATCATCCGGGGGTCGTCCCAGCCGGAGACGTACTTCTCCATGACGAGCTTGAGCAGCTTGCGCTTGCTCATCACCGTGTAGTTGAGGTTCAGCCGGTTGAACTCGTACTGATGCGGCCGGTCCCCCTGGATGAGGCTGTCCACAATCCAGTCGTACAGCACGCGCCGGTTCTCGAACTCCAGCGTGCAGACGGAGTGGGTGATGCCCTCAATCGCATCCGACAGGCAGTGCGCGAAGTCGTAGAGCGGGTAGATGGGCCACGCCTCGCCGGTGCGGTGATGGTGCGCGTGGCGGATGCGGTAGATGGGCGGGTCCCTCAACACGGGGTTGGGGGACGTCATGTCGATCTTGGCGCGCAGCGTGTGCTTGCCGTCCGGGAACTCTCCGCCGCGCATGCGCTCGAAGAGGTCCAGGTTCTCCTCCACGGAGCGGGTGCGGTACGGGCTGTCCCGGCCCGGCGTGGTGAAGTCGCCGCGGTACTCGCGAATCTCGTCCGCCGACAGGCTGCACACGTACGCCTTGCCCTGCTTGATGAGCTGCACGGCGAAGTCGTAGAGCTTGGGGAAGTAGTCGGAGGCGAAGAACTTCCGGTCGTCCCAGTCGAAGCCCAGCCACTTCACGTCCCGCTGGATGGACTCGACATAGTCGGTGTCCTCGGTGACGGGGTTGGTGTCGTCGAAGCGCAGGTTGCACAGGCCACCGTATTGCTTCGCCAGCCCGAAGTTCAGGCAGATGGCCTTGGCGTGGCCGATGTGGAGGTAGCCATTGGGCTCGGGCGGGAAGCGGGTGAGCACGCGACCACCGTGCTTTCCCGCGCGCCGGTCTTCCTCGATGATTTCCTGGAGGAAGTTCAGGCCCTGCGTTTCGTTCGTCGTCGTCATGATGGGGGCGAATCCTCGTGAAGCCGCCCGGGGCCGGCAAGCGATTCCTTGCACCCTCGCCGTTCCCAGCGGGCCTCGGAGGAGAACACCCGGGCCGGGCGCCCCCTTCCAACGCAGGGCGGCGGGGCCTCCGGACGGAAAAGCCCCCAGGGGGCCTCAGAGGGACGCCAGCAGCGCTTCCCAGGCCCCCAGGGCCCGCGTCGCCGACAGCTCCTCCGCGCGGGCCCGGGCCCGGCGGGACAAATCCTTGCGGTGCACCTCGTCGGTGACGACGCGTCCCAGCGCCTCCGACAGCGCCTGGGGGTCCTCCAGGGGCACCAGGACCCCGTGGCGGCCATGCTCCAGGACCTCCGCCGGCCCGGAGGGACAGTCCGTGCTGACCACGGGGCACCCCAGGGCGAGCGCCTCCAGCAGCACCATGGGCAGGCCCTCGAAGCGCGAGGACAGGGCGAACACCGCGGCCTTTCGCATCAACGCGTGCGGATTGGCGGCGAACCCCGGCATGAAGACGGTGGACTCCACGCCCAGCGAGCGGGCCAGGGCCTTCAGGTCGGCCTCCAGCGAGCCCACCCCGAGGATGAGCAGGTGCTGGTCCACGCCCCGCTTTCGCGCGAGCGCATGGGCGCGGATGAGCACGTCGAAGCCCTTCTGGGGCTCCAGCCGGCCCACGGCGATGACCACGGGCTTGTCGAAGACGGCCGGGGCCCAGTCGGGCAGCGGCCCTTCCCCGGCGGCGCGCACGACGTCGCCATCCACGAAGTTGGGGATGACCTGGAGTCGCTCCTCGGGCACGGGCACCAGCGACTGGAAGGACCGGGCGGTGTCATGGCCGCAGGCGACGATGCGGTTCATGCGCGGATACAGCAGGCGCAGGCCCCAGAGCTGTCGGCGCGGCTGCTCGCGATGGAAGGCGCCCCAGTCGAAGTGGATCATCCCGACCACGGGCTTGTTGAGCAGCCTGCCCGCCAGGCAGGCCAGCAGCGCGGCACGGCCCTCCTGGCCCGCGACGATGACGTCGGCCTCGCGCGCATGGCGCAGCAGGTGCCAGAGGTACACCGGCAGGCTCTGCCGATGGTAGTCGTAGGAGTCGGTGGCCCAGACGACCTCGGTGTTCCGGGGCAGTCGGTCCTCGCGGTCCGGCGGAGGGCGGTGGTGGAAGAACAGCCGGGTGGCGAAGCGCTCGGAGTCCAGGCCCGCCAGGATGTTGCAGACCGAGCGCTCGATACCGCCAGCGCCCATGAACACGAGCGTGAAGAGCACGCGCTTCCGGCGGGGGTCTTTCGAGGCGTCTCGTGGCACCGGTTGCAGCATCCAGCCCCCACTCCCCAGAAGGCGGGTGCACCGTAACCCAAGGAGGCATACCCGCCAACAAGACGAACGGGCCGCTCGCCCTCACGGGACGCGAGCCACCGGACTGACGCACACAGCCGGGCCACTCGGCTAGGCTCGCGCGCGTCCACGCCTTCCACTCCTCTCGTGAAAAACCCACTCCGCTCGCGCGTCCTCGTCTTCGTGGCGTCCCTGCTCTGCGTGTTCGCCGCCGGCGGATTCCTCGCGGTGCGCGGCCACCGCATCGGGCAGGGCCTGCTGCATCCGCCCCATGTGCCGGTGGAGCGGCCCGTCGCCTCACTGGAGCTCTCTGGCCTTGAGGACGTGAGCTTCTCCAGCGTTGACGGGCTGACGCTGCGCGGCTGGTACGTGCCGTCGCGAAACCAGGCGGCGGTGGTGCTGGTGCATGGCTTCGCGGACAACCGCGCGCAGTTGCTCTTCGAGGCTCGCGCGCTCGCCCGAGCGGGTTATGGCGTGCTGCTGTTCGACCTGCGCGCGCATGGCGAGAGCGGCGGAGACCGCGTGACGTGGGGCGACGGCGAGCGGCGCGACGTGACGGCCGCGCTGGACTTCGTCTCCAAGCGCCAGGACGTGGACCCGGCGCGGCTGGGCCTCTTCGGGTTCTCCATGGGTGGCACCACCGCGCTGCTGGTGGCGGAGACGGACGTCCGCGTGAAGGCGGTCGTCGCGGCGGGCGCGTATCCCGCCCTGGAGGCGGACGTGTACTCGGGCTATGGCCGGTGGGGCGCCTTCAGCGCGGAGCCGGTGCTGTGGACGCTGCGGCACGCGGGCGTGGACGTGGACGCGGTGCGCCCCATCGACGGCATGTGCCAGCTCCAGGGCCGGCCGCTCCTGCTCGTCAACGGCGACGTGGACCCGGACGCCCCCGCCAAGCTCCAGGCCAGCCTCTTCCGCGCGGCCTGTGAGCCCAAGTCCCTGTGGGTCGTCGAGGGCGCGGGCCATGGCGAGTACTCGCGCGTCGCACCCGAGGAATACGCCCGCCGGCTGCGCGAGCACTTCGACCGGGCCCTCTTGAACGCGGGCTGACGCGAGCGCTACGGGGTGCCGTCCGGCTCGGAGGTCGGCTCGGGCGCCACCGCCGGAATCTCCCACGTGGGGGCCGAGTCCAGCGCGGGCCGCCCCACGAGCAACTCATGCGGCCGGAAGCCGCCCTTGTAGCGCAGCGACGCGCACGCCTGGACGCGGTAGCCCAGGTACACGTGGGGGATGCCGCGAGCGCGCGCCAGCTCCACCTGGAACACCACGTTCGCGGTGCCGAGCGACAGGGCCGCGCAGGCCGGGTCGTAGAAGAAATACACCGCGCTCCACGCGCGCGGCGTCTCGTCGCAGATGCCCAGCGCCACCAGCTTCGGGCCGCCCTCCGCGCCATCGTCGTAGAAGGCGACCTCGCGCGCGGAGGGATGGGGGAACGAGAACTGGAGCGAGTACTCGCGCAAGGTGAGCGGCGAGGGCTCCCACTCCCGCGTGGACTCGCGCTCCGCGTGCCACGCCCGGTAGAGCGCCAGCCGCTCGTCGTCCACACGCGGCACGTCCACCTCCACTCGCAGGTGCGCGCACGCCGCACGGGCGCGTCGCTGGCTGCGATTGGGACGAAAGCCCTCCACCGGCAGGCGCAGCGAGACACATTCGCCACAGGTGGCGCAGGCGGGCCGGAAGTACAGCGGGCCGAACCGACGCCAGCCGCGCACCAGCAGGTGCTCGTACTCCTCCGGTGACACGTCCTGCATCACCAGGTTCTCCAACGACGCCTGCTGCTCGGGCAGGTAGCTGCACGCGCGAGGGGCTTCGACTTCGTGTGCCAGCAGGAGGGCCATGTCCGTCCAAGTTCCTCTCCGGCGGCCCGCCCGGCGTCAAGTCGGACGCGGGTGTCAGGATGCCCCGCGGCCAGGGAGCCACGCCCCGACAGTCTGTCATGTCGCGCCCCGGACGCATCCCCGACGGGAGGGCATGGCATGGCGACTGCAAACATTCTCGGGTGACTCCCACGTGAAGGCGGAAGCACATGGCCCGAGACTGCCTGCAGCCCTGGATGGACCGGCTCGCCCACGCCGAGCTGGAGACCGAGGACCTCGTGCCTCACTCCGCCTTCGTGGGGGGAGCGTGGGACGACCAGCGGCTGGGGACTCGGACCTTGAGCGCGCGCGCCGCCAACCCGGACAGGCCTGTCCTGCCAGCGAGGCTTTCCCGGCAGGTCGGTGAAGACCCCGGGTGGGAGACGGACGACTTCGAGTTCGCGGTGGCGAGCTACTGAAGACCGCGTCACCCCCTGACGAGTGGGCGTCCATCCTGGACGCCGCTTCTCAACCTCATCCAGTTTGAGAACGCGCGAGGCCCCGCACACCTTGCGCGGCGGGCAGGCAGCCGCGCAAGCCGCGCGCGGGCTGGAACACCAAGGCGTCTTCCCGGCCCCCGGCGCCAGCGCGTATAAGTCTGACATGTCCGCAATCGATGTCTCGGTGGTGATGCCCACCCACCGACGAGAGAAGGAAGTGGTGGAGGCCATCCGTTCGGTGCTTCGCCAGGAGGGAGTCCAGGTCGAGGTCATCGTGTTGGATGACACGCCCGAGGGCACCGCTCGGGCGTCGGTGGAGGGGCTGGGCGATGAGCGCGTGCGCTACGTGGTGAACGACCCGCCCTCCAAGGGCCGTCCGGCGGTGGTGCGCAACCACGGCGTGACGCTGGCGCGCGGGCGCTACCTGCACTTCCTGGATGACGACGACATGCTGGCGGACGGCGCGCTGCACGCCATGGTGAGCGCGCTGGACGCGCGTCCCGACGCGGGCGTGGCGGTGGGCTGGGTGGTGCCCTTCGGCGACGACGCGGACTGGCTCAAGGACAAGAGCGAGTACTTCGAGTGGGCCGCCAAGGTGGGCTCCACGACGCCCAACAGCGCGTGGACGGTGGCGCACATCCTCTTTCGCGGAACGCTGTACGTGAACTCGGCCTGCATGGTGCGCCGCGAGCACTTCTCCGCGCTGGGCGGCTTCGACGCGTCCATCCCCGTCTACGAGGACGTGGACTTCTACCTGCGCGGCATCCGCGCCTTCGGCCACGTCTACGTCAACCGGCCCATCCTGCACTACCGCACGGGCCGGCCCTCGTTGATGCACAACCTGGGCAAGGACGGCACGCTGGTGATGCAGTCCAACGAGATGATTCACGGCAAGTACCGCAAGACGAACGGCGTGTTGGAGTACCGCGCGCTGCAGTTGTTGATGCGTGCGCTGCCCTTCGACGTCGCCAAGCGGCTGCCGCTGCGGTTGCCGAAGCAGGGCCGGGTCTCATGAGCTTGAAGAATCGCCTCGTCGGAACGGCCAAGCGGCAGATGAAGCAGACGCTGCGGCCGGTGCTCCAGCGGGCCATGGCGCCCAAGCGCACGGAGATTCCCGCGTCGTACTGGGGGCTGGAGCACCTCCCCGGCCAGGGCCTGTGCCTGGAGGGTGTGCCGCTCAAGGCGCTGGTGGAGCGCTGGGGCTCGCCGCTGCACGTGGTGCACCTGGCGGCGCTGCGGCGCAACGTGGAGCGCTTCCTGGCGGTGCCTCAGGGACGGGCGGGCGGCTGCGAGGTGTTCTACTCGTACAAGACGAACCCGATTCCGGGTGTGCTGTCGGTGCTGCACGGCATGGGCGTGGGCGCTGAAATCATCTCCGCCTACGAGCTGTGGCTCGCGCTGAAGCTGGGCGTGGCGCCCGAGCGCATCGTCTACAACGGCCCGGTGAAGTCGGAGGCCTCGGTGCGAGAGGCCATCTCCCGGGGCATCCAGTTGCTGGCCGCCAATCACGCGGAGGAGCTGGGCACGTTCGCGCGCATCGCGGCCGAGCTGGGCAAGCGCCCGCGCGTGGCGCTGCGGGTGAGCACGGACAGTGGCTGGGCGGCGCAGTTCGGCACGCCCGTCGCCGGGGGCGCGGCGCTGCGAGCGTATGCGCAGGCGCGTGCGTCGTCACACCTGGACGTCGTGGGGCTCCACGCGCACCGGGGCGCCACCATCCGGACGGAGGGCGAGTTCACCGGCTTCGTGGAGGCGGTGCTCGCCTTCACGGACACGCTGCACCAGGAGCTGGGGTTGGATCTGGAGGTGCTGGATTTGGGCGGCAGCCTCTGCACGCCGTCGGTGGAGCACATCGCCGAGCGCGACTGGCGGCTCAACCTCACCTTCTTCCGCGACGTGCCCGCGCCGGACCCGGACGGGGCGCTCGGCATCTCCCGCTATGTGGCGCTCGCGGTGGAGCTGGTGGAGTCACACTACGCGCGGCGGGGCCGCAAGCGTCCGCGCATCTTCCTGGAGCCGGGGCGCGCCATGACGGGCGACACACAGTTGCTCCTGGGCCGCGTGCACACGCTCAAGCAGGGTGACGACCGGACCTGGGCGGTGCTCGATGCGGGCGTGAACCATGCCGAGTGCGTGCGCAACGAGTACCACCAGCTCTTCCATGTGGACCGGCCGGATGCGCCCGCGTCGCGCGTGTACACGGTGGTGGGGCCCATCTGCACGCCGGGCGACACGCTGTACCACGCGAAGCGGCTGCCAGAGCTGACCGAGGGCGACACGCTGGCCATCATGGACGCGGGCGCCTACTTCGTGCCGTTCGCCACGTCCTTCTCCTATCCCCAGCCCGCCATCATCGCGTTGGACGACGGGAAGGAACTGCTACTGCGCCGGGCGGAGACGTTCGAGGACCAGATTGCCCTCGACACCGTGACGGGCGCGGCGGCGACTCCCAGCAAGACGGAAGCCGCCTGAGCAGTCCCCCTGAGCCCCCTATTCATGACGTAGGAGGCGCAGCAGGTGGCATTCGACGAGGTCCAGTAGCTCTTCCTCCCGGCACCATCTCCCAGAGGTGCTCCGCCGGGAGCCTGCCTCGAAGTAGGCAACGCCCTGCGCGAAGACCGCCACGGAGTCGTGCGCCTCTTGCACCCCGTGGTGGGGCGCGGTCGTCAGCGAGAGCTGCCCCATCCCGGTCACTGCGAACACACCGCGCAGGCCTCCCAGCCGCTGGAGCCGCTCCAGCAGACAAACCAGCACGGGAGAAGGGCACCCCGATGGGAATGGCTGACGCCGAAAGGTCTCGACCAGGGTGCGCTCTTCGAGCGGAAGCCACATCGCAAGCCCCTCCGCTGGCTGCCCATGCAGCCAGCGTTGTCCCCCACTACCGGTTGAGCACCATCATCCGGAGGAAGGCGCGAGGGTGGCGCGCGGAGCCGTAGAGAATCTGCGCGACCTCCACCGCCGTGGGCATCATGTCATCCGAGTCGATGAGCGGATCCACCGCCACGTCCCGGTGCTCGCCCAGCCAACGCCGCCACTGACGTGCCTCGTCGACGGGGAGCGCGCCGGAGAGCCGCTGGAGGTTGAGCAACATCTCCAACGCAATCCGGTTGCAGAACACCTCACCCTTCCCCGTCCACTCGCGCGCCGCCTTCACCACGCCCTGGAGCGCGGGCTTGTCACCCAGCGCCGCGTGGTAGGCCATCAGCGGCAGCGGCAGGCCTCGCGCGATGTCGAAGCCCATCTGCCCGTAGTAGCGCGGGTTGAAGTCGATGAGGAGGAAGTCGTCCTTCGTCTGGATGAACTCCACCTCGAAGACACCGTGGTAGCCCAGCTTCTGGCACAGCCGCTTGAGGCCGTCCGACAGGTCCTGGCGCACCGGCGCGGACTCGAAGCACACGCCCACGCCCAGCCGGCGCGGACGCTGGAGCACCTTCATGGCGCCCCGCACCTCGAACAGCTCGCCGGATTCGTCCACGAAGCCCGACAGGCTGTAGATGCCCTGCGCCGCCTCCGGATGGAACTCCTGCACCATCGGCCGCGCCACCGCCGGGTCGAAGTTCACCAGCATGGGCGCGTACCCGTCGCGCGCGAAGGCCCGGTACTCCTCCACCAGCTGCGACGGCTCCGCCACCGGCAGGCCCTTGACGTGCGTGGAGTAGAGAATCTGCGTCGTCGGCTTGATGAGGACCGGGAAGCGCGCCTCGCGGGCGATGGCCTCCAGGTCCGCCTCGGACTCGGGGAACCAGGTGCGCGGCAATGTCAGCCCCACCGCCTGGCCCGCCTCGAAGAGCTTGCGCTTGTTGAGCAGCCCGTACACCGCCTCCACGCCCGGGTCATAGAGGTGGAAGTACTGGGACAGCTCCCGGGCATGGACAGACACCAGCCACGCCAGCTCATCGCTCGTCGGGTACAGCACGTGCCGATGCGGCTCCCTCCGGCCGAAGTCCAGCAGCCACTCCATGAACGCCTCGGGCTGGGATTCGGGAGGACACTGCACGCGCCGCCCGACGAAGCGGGACCAGCTCGCGGGGCCCAGACGGCCGGGGTCGGCCACCGTGACGTCAATGCCATTGCGCCCGAAGCAGCGCGCGGCGGCGAGCGTGCCGTAGAAGCTCGCGGAGAAGAGCAACGCGGACGGCCGCCCCTCCACGCGCGGGCGCGCCGCCTGTTCCACCTTCACGTCTTCTGCCTCCACCTGAGCTGTCTCCAGTCTCTCCACGTCCTCCAGCCTGCGCGGGCGCGGGGGCGCCCTGCGGGCCGTGGCCTGGGCATGCGCGCCGACACCTGAAGCCTGGGTCGACACAGGCGTCGCGGTAGCCGCGGCGAGCCCGGCGGTGAGGAGTGAGAGGATGTGCCGTTTCATACCTTGGGCACGCAACATAGCCGCCCCCCCCACCATTTGCCCCTGTCCACTTCGCGTCCATTGTTCCGCGGGCCCATTCCCCCAGGCCCTTCGGCCCCGGAACATCCGACCGGGTCCGCCGCGACGACCCACCGACGCGCGACGACCCATGGGGTGAGGTCGCGCCACGTGAGGCCATGGCGCGAGCGGCTGGCTCCGCGCGTCAGGGGCTCACGCCGCCCTCCGGCCGCCACACGAGATAGCCCGAGTCGAGCAGCCACGCGTCCATGGCCACCCCGCCCAGTCGCGTCCCCAGGCGTGTGACGGACTCGCGGAAGGCGTCGGGGGGCGAGGTGTGTCCCGCCTCGCGCGCCTGTCTCCAGGCCTCCATCCACGCCTGGAAGAAGGTGTGCATGGGCTCGCCAGGACGCACGCGACGGCGCAAGTCCCGGGGCAGCCAGTCGCGGAACAGCAGGGGCGCGAAGCCGTTGCGAAAGTCGGTGTGGAACAGCAGCGCCTCGCGCATGGGGGGCGCATCCCCGTCCGCCGACGCCCGTCGCAGCAGGTGCGCGGTGAGCACCGAACCCTCCGGGTCCGAGCTCCCCTCCACGAGCAGCCCCGACGGGAGCAGGAATCGACCCAGGGCATGGTGCACGTCGGAGACGCGCTCGGCCGGTCCCTGACGCAGCAGGTTCATGGCCCGCACGAGGCGCGCCGGCTCGTCCGCCGAGAGCGGCAGCTCGAAGCCCCCCTGCCGGAAGTGCGTGCGCGGGCCCGCATGAACCTGGGCGGCCAGGGCGCGCGCCTCCTCCAGCTCCACGCCGATGACGGTGAGCTCCGGCTGGAGCACGCGAAACGCCTCCGCGCTCTCCAGCGTCGTCCACGGGTGCTCGCCAAAGCCCACGTCCACGAAGACGGCCCGGGCCCAGGCGCCATCGACACGCGACAGCAACCGGGGCTCGAAGCGGCACAGGTATGCATCGAGCGCGCGCAGGCGACCCGGCGCGGTGCGACCCCGGGTCTTCGCATCCAGCGTGGACATGCCTCCCACTTCGTCGAGGCGCGCCATGCGCGTCAAGCCTCCCCCGTTCCCTCCGGACCGCGCGGGCCGGTAGGCTCCTCCGCGTGCGCCCCGCCTCCGCCCTCACCTGCCCCGGCTGTCAGGCGCCCCGCGTGGAGGGGGCGGAGTGCCCTCGCTGCGGCATCATCTACGCCCGCGCGGAGGCCCGTGCGGCGCGCAGGGCCGAGCAGGAGCGCGCCGCGGCGGCAGCGGCCCCACCCGCCCCGGAACCCGCGCCCTTCGAGGTGGACCCCGCCTGGCTCGCGCCGCCACCAGACCTGCGCTCGGACGCGCATCCGCTGGAGACCGCCGGGTTCGACGCCGCCGACGAACAGGCCGTACACGAGCTGCGGCTGCGGCTCATCGTCGTGCCCGTGGCGTTGCTCGTGGGTTATCTGGGGGCCACCGGCTCGCTGCGCTTCATCGTCCGGCTGTTCACCATGCTGGTGCACGAGCTGGGGCACGCCGTCACCGCGTGGCTGTGCGGCATCCCCGCCGTGCCGTCGCTCTGGGTGACCTCCATGGGCTCGGAGCGCTGGTACTCGCTGGCGTTGGCGCTCGCGGGCGGCCTCGGGGCGCTTATCTGGATTGGCTGGAAGCTGCGCCGCTGGGCGTGGGTGACGTGGGGCGTGGTGCTGCTCACCTGCCAGCTCGTCTGCACCGTGGGCCTGCCCATGTCGAGCACGCTGCCGCTCGTCATCTTCGGCGGTGACGGGGGGATGCTGGTGCTGGGCACGGTGCTGATGGGGTGCTTCTACGTGCGGCCCGGCAGCTACCTGCACGTGCGCGCGCTGCGCTGGGGCCTGGTGCCCATTGGCGCGCTGTCCTTCTGGGACGGCTTCCTCACCTGGTGGAGGGCGAGGACGAACGCGGAGGAGATTCCGTTCGGCCGCATGGAGGGCCAGGGCCTGAGCGACCCCAGCCGCCTGGTGGATGAGCACGGCTGGCAGGAGGGCGACCTCATCCGCCGCTATGTGACGCTGGGCGTGCTCTGCCTCGTGGCCCTGGCGGTGTTCCACATCCTGCACCTCTACCGCGGGCGGAGCCGCCTGCGCGCCGCCGTGCGAGCGCTGCGCCACCAGGAGGAGTGACGAGACGTCTCGGGTTGTGACAGCGGTGGGGAACGCCGGTACCCTTCGCGGCACATGGCACACTCCGCCCCCCCGCTCCCGTCCCCGGAGCCCTCCCCGTCCTCGCTGTCCGACGCCCCCGAGCAGGTCCAGCCGCGCCTGGGCTGGCTGCCGCCGGTGGGGTCCTGGAAATACCACCTGCTGTTGAGCGCCGTGGCCCTCTTCATCCTCGGGCCCCTGGGTGGCATCGCCGCGTCGTACATGAACTTCAGCGTGGGCTTCTTCGTCGGCGGGCAGGTGCTGGCGGGCATCCTCGGCAGCGCCGTCACGTACGGCTACGGCTCGGACGGCAAGCACGGCGCCAACTACATGCAGACGATGGCCGCGTCGGTGGCCTCGCTGTGCGCCATGTCCGTGCTCATCCAGGCCATGGTGTGGCTGGGCATGGAGATGCCCCCCGCCTGGCACCTGATGCTCTTCGTAGGCTGCGTGGGCATGTTCGCGGTGGGCGTGGGCATGCTCTACACGCCGCTGCTCGTGGACCGGCTCCAGCTCGACTACCCGTCGGGCTTCGCGGTGGCCAACATCCTGCGCGCGCTGACGGACAAGCGGCTGCTCAAGGCGTCCATCTCCAAGCTGGGCGGTGGCACGCTGCTGGGGGCCATCGCCGCGTGGATGACGGAGAAAATCGCCGTCGTCGCCGCCATCGGAACGAGCGCCGCCACGCTGGGCGCGGGCATGATTGTCGGCAGTCGCATCACCGTGCCCGCGGTGCTGATGGCCGTCATTGGCGCGTGGCAACTGCCCTATCTGCGCGAGCTGGGCTGGCTGGGCGCGACGGACCCGTTCCGCAAGGTGGGCTTCCTCATCGGTCTGGCGATGATTTGCGGCGCGGCGGCGGTGGACCTCTCGCTGCTCGCGGTCCAGGCCGTCGCGCGCGTGCGCGCCCGGGCCACTGTCGCGGAGGGCGAGGAGCCGGCGTGGAAGAAGGTCAACATGCCCCGACTGCTGGCCTGGGTGGTGGGCTGGGGCGCGGCGACGCTGCTGGTGGGCACCCTCGTGCTGGGGCAGCCCCTGGGCTGGCTCGCCTTCGGCCTGGCCCTGGCGCTCCTGTTCGTGCTCATCAACGGCATCTCCTACGGCATCACCGACCAGAACCCCATCTCCAGCGCGTTCGTCATCTCCATCATGTTGATGTCGTTGATGGGCCTGAAGAACCCGCTGGTGGGGTTGATGGCGGCGACCATCCTGCTCATCTCCACGTCCGTGGGCTGCGACATGCAGCAGGACCGCTCCACCGGCTGGCGCCTGGGCACCAACCGCGTCATCCAGTTCCGCTACCAGGTGATGGGCGTCATCATGGGCGCGCTCTTGTGCGTGGGTCTGGCGAAGGTCTTCATGACGGCCTACCCCGCGCTGACCATCAACCAGCTCGACAACCCCAATGCCCCGGTGGGCCAGTGGGGCTCCGCCATGACCTACAAGCTGGTGGGCGCCATCCGGGACCTGGGCTCGCTGTCGGACGCCAAGATTCAGGCGATGTTCTTCGGCCTGGGGCTCGGCTTCGGCATCCAGGTGCTGCGCAAGCTGCTCCAGGGTCACCAGGGCTATCAGAGCTACATCAAGAGCTCGCGCGCGGGCTTCGCGGTGGGCTGGACCATGGACTCGTTGGTGCTGGCCAGCCCCTACGCGTCGTCCTTCGGCGCCTTCGTGTCCTTTCCGGCGGCACTGTGGTTCGGCGCGGGCGGCATCATCGCGTCCGTGTGGAACACGGTGACGAAGAAGCGCGGCCCCGTCGCAGCGGGCAGCCCTGGCCAGGGCGAAGCGCTCCCCGAGGACATGAGCACCATGTCCCTGGTGGGCGGCGGTCTCATCGCTGGCGAGTCCCTCTTCTTCCTCATCGCCGGCATGATTGGACTGGCCTCGCTGCTGGCGTGACTTGACAGTTGCCGGTGCGGGCCAATTCCTGACGCACTCACAGTGTACATGCCACAGTCCCTCTCGGGGAGCGACCGATTCCCGGCGCTCCATCCGAAGCGAACCGAGGGAAGCCCATGAAGCGTGTCTTCGTGCTGTGCGTGGCGCTGTTCAGTGTCTCGTGGCTGGGATGCGGTGGGCCTCTGGCGGAAGAGGGCGGCGAGCCGCTCTCCCAGGAGCCCACGCAGGAGTCCTCCCAGGAGCTCGTCACCTGTCCGGGTGACCTTCCCCAGTGCTCCACCTACGAGGGGAAACGCTGCATCAGGCGGGTGGACTGCTGCGATGGCGACTTCCTGTTGTGGTGCGCCTGCGACCCCACCATGAAGCGCTTCCACTGCCTCTAGGGCGTCCACGCCTGGACACTTCCGCGCGAGGGGAGGCTCGACACCCATCCCGGCATTCATGGGAAAACAAGCACAAGACGCTCACCCTGGGCGTCTGACGCAAGTCCTCCCCGGAAGGATTCCCATGAAGCGCGCAATCGTGATGATGGCAGCGGTCCTTGGTGTCTCGTTGATGGGTTGTGGCGGCGCGGACCTCGCGACACCCAACGGTGAAGTCGTGTCGGAAGAGGTCCAGGACGTGTCCCAGGAGCTCGTCACCTGCACGGCCACCTGCTACGGCGGGACGTCGGTCTCTTGCACGGGAACGACGTGCAGCTACGTGAACAACCAGAGCGTGACGTGTGATGGCGTCGTCCACTACTGCCCCCCCACCATCTGTCCTGGCACGTACCGGCCCTGCTTCTCGCTCTCGGGCCGGCGCTGCTCGCAGCACGAACCCTGCTGTCGGGGGGACGTCGAGTCGTACTGCGCCTGCTACAACGGCAAGCTGAGCTGCTGAGCCGCGTACATCCCTGCAAGGGGTTGTCCGGCGGGTCCGGTTGACAATTCCCGGGCCCGCCTGCATTTTACTCTTCGTGAGCTTCGTCATCATCACCACGACCACCCGCACCACGACTCGCTACGGCGGGTGTGGAGCGGTGCGCGTCGCGAAGTGAGCTGACGACCGCACGGCTTTCCGCCCCGCCTTTTCGGCCGGGGCAGCCGTGCACTCGCTCAGTGCTCCGTCCGGCAAGGCATTCAACCCTTCCGTATCCGGAGACGAAGCAATGCTCGACGAACAAGACCACCGCTCCCTGGGCCATCGCCTGGACCTCTTCCACTTGCAGGAAGAGGCACCGGGAATGGTCTTCTGGCACCCGCGCGGCTGGAAGCTGTACCAACTGCTGGAGGAGCGCGTCCGCCAGCGAATGAAACGCGAGGGCTACCTCGAGGTCCGTACGCCGCAAGTCTACGCGCAGCCCCTGTGGGAGCGCAGCGGCCACTGGGAGAACTTCCGCGAGAACATGTTCCTGCTCCAGGACGGGGACCGCCACCTCGCCTTGAAGCCGGTGAGCTGCCCGGGCCACATCGAGCTCGTTCAGCGCATGGCGCCCAGCTACAGGGATTTGCCCCTGCGGCTGTGCGAATTCGGACTGGTGCACCGCAGCGAGCCGGGAGGCGCGTTGCATGGCCTGTTCCGGCTGCGCCAGTTCACGCAGGACGACGGGCACATCTTCTGTGCCCCGGAGCAGGTGGTGGATGAAGTCGTGGCCTTCGCGCGCTCCCTGAAGGAGTTCTACGCGAGCTTCGGCTTCGACGAGGTGCAGGTCGCCTTCTCCGGCCGGCCCGCGTCCCGCGCGGGAAGCGACGAGGTATGGGACCAGGCCGAGGAGTGGCTGGCCGCCGCCGCGAAGCAGGCCGGCCTGGACTGCAAGCTCCAGCCGGGTCAGGGCGCCTTCTACGGGCCCAAGCTGGAGTTCGTGCTGAAGGACAGGCTGGGACGCGAGTGGCAGTGCGGGACGATTCAACTCGACCTCGTGCTGCCCGAGCGCTTCGACCTGCGCTACCAGGAGTCCTCGGGCGCGAAGGTCCGTCCGGTGATGCTTCACCGCGCGCTGCTGGGCAGCCTGGAGCGCTTCATCGGCGTGTTGCTGGAGCACCACGGGGGCGCGCTGCCCGCGTGGCTCGCTCCGGAGCAGGTGGTGGTGGCGCCCGTGGGTGAGGCGGCGGTGGCCTACGCAGAGCGCTTCGCCGCCAGCCTGCGACGCGCGGGCTGCCGCGCCCGAGTGGACGCGCGCGCCGAGTCGCTGTCGCGCAAGGTGTTGGACTCGCACCAGGCGGGCGTCCCGTGGCTCGTGGTGGTGGGCGGGCGCGAAGTGCAGGCGAACGGCGTCAGGCTGCGAAAGCGGGACGGCTCGCAGCGGGACGTGTCCTGGGACGCGGGGCTGGCGGAGCTCGCGGCCGAGTGTGGGCCGGCGGCGGAGGACTGATGAAGAACCGAGGGGCGGGGCCGGAGCTCCCGGCTGCCCGCCCCTCGGGGTTTCTACGCGTGACGCAGGTGCTCCAGCACCGCGCCCGCGCGCATCAACTCCGCGGGCACGGTGGCCAGGTCATCCAGGCTGAGGATGCCCAGGGGCCGGCGGGCCTCATCCACGACGACGAGCCGCCGCACCATCTTGTCCTCCATGAGCTGCTCGGCGGTGCTCAGCGTCGCGTCCGGTTCGCAGGTGATGAGCGCGGTCGTCATGACCTCGCGCACCCGCGTCTCGTTGGGGTCCTGTCCCAGGGCCGTTGAACGGACGGTGATGTCCCGGTCCGTCAACATGCCCACCAACTGCCCGCCGTCGGTGACAGGGAGCGAGCCGATGTTGCACGTGCGCATCCGCAGGGCCGCGACGCGCAGCGACTCGTCGGCCTCGATGGTCTCCACATTCTTCGTCATCAGCTCGAAAATCCGCATGGCGCCTCCGCTGATGGGGGTGTGAACGATGGGCTACGCCCTAACGTGGCGTCAGCGGAGGCGTCGTGCTCGCCCTGCCCCTGGGCCCGGAGGAAGGGCGGACGGGCGGACAGGGGGCCTCATTCCAGGTTGGCCAGCGGGCGCGACGATTGGGCAGGATGGGCATCCAAGAGAAACCCCGGGCGTGGACCCGGGAAAAGGAGCGTGACGGCATGGTCGACAAGCTCACCCTCAGCGATGCGCAGTGGCGCGAGCGCCTGACTCCCGAGGAGTACGACGTCCTGCGCAGGCATGGCACGGAGCGCCCGGGCTCGGGGTGTTTCCTGGGGACCAAGACACCGGGCACCTACGTGTGCGCCGGCTGTGGCAATCCCCTCTTCAAGGCGGGGACCAAGTTCGAGTCCGGCACGGGGTGGCCCTCGTTCACCCAGCCGTTGAGTGGCGCGGACTCGGTGACGGAGATCAGCGACCGCTCGCACGGCATGGTTCGCACCGAGGTGCGCTGCGCCCGCTGTGACGGCCACCTGGGACACGTCTTCCCGGATGGACCGCCGCCCACCGGGCAGCGCTACTGCATGAACTCCGTGGCGATGAAGCACGTGGAAGAAGGCCAGCCGCTGGAGCTGGTCCGCGCGTAGGCGGCGCGTGTCGCCCCGGCCTCGACAGCATCTTCGAGGTCGGGGCGCTGACCGCGCGCCTCAGCCCAGCCAGGCGCGAGCGTTGCGGAACATCCGCATCCACGGGCCGTCGTCGCCCGTCCACTCCCGGGGCCGCCACGAGTGCTGCAACGTGCGGTGGACGCGCTCGGGATGCGGCATCGTCACGGTGAAGCGCCCATCCCGCGTCGTGACGCCCGCGATGCCATGGGGCGAGCCGTTGGGGTTGGCGGGGTACATCGCCGCCACCTGGCCCCGGTTGTCCACCCAGCGCGTGGTGATGTAGCCCAGCCCGTTGATGCGCGCGGCCTCGGCGGCGTCGGAGAACTCCGCGCGCCCCTCGCCGTGCGCCACGGCGATGAGCATCCGGCTGCCCTCCATGCCCTGGTAGAAGAGCGATGGCGTGCGAGCGATTTCCACCGTCCCCAGGCGCGCCTCGTACTGCTCGGAGGCGTTGCGCACGAAGCGCGGGAAGTGCTCGGCGCCCGGGATGATGTCCTTCAAGCCAGACATCATCTGGCAGCCGTTGCAGATGCCCAGGCCGAAGCTGTCGGAGCGCGCGAAGAAGCCCGCGAACTCGTCGCGCGCGCGCGGGTTGAAGAGGATGGACTTCGCCCAGCCTCCGCCCGCTCCCAGCACGTCTCCGTAGGAGAAGCCACCGCAGGCCAGCACGCCGTGGAAGTCCTTCAGCGACACGCGCCCGGCGAGGATGTCGCTCATGTGCACGTCCACCGCCAGGAAGCCCGCGCGGGTGAACGCCGCCGCCATCTCCTGCTGGCTGTTGACGCCCTGCTCACGCAGCACCGCCACGCGGGGACGGGCGCCCTTCGCCACGAACGGCGCGGCGACATCCAACCCCACGTCGAACGTCAGCTTCGGCGTGAGGCCCGGGTCCGTCGCGTCGCACTTGGCCGCGTACTCCTGCTCCGCGCACACGGGGTTGTCGCGGCGCTTCTGCAGCTCGTGGCTGACGCGAGACCACACGCGGCGCAGGTCCATGGTGCCCTCGGACAGCAGCACCCGGGCGCCGTGGCGCACGCGGACCTCCAGCGCGGACGTCGGCCGGCCCAGCTCATGGCAGGACGCCGCGAGGCTGTGCTGCCCCAGCACCTCGCGCACCCGGGCCACGTCGGCCGAGCGCACCTGCACCACCGCGCCCAGCTCCTCGTTGAAGAGGGCCGCCGTCGCGTCGGCGCCCAGCGCCGCCACGTCCACGTCCACGCCGCAGTGGCCCGCGAAGGCCATCTCGCACAGCGTGGCCCACAGGCCGCCGTCGGAGCGGTCGTGGTAGGCCAGGAACCGGCCCTCCGCGTTGAGCGACTGCACCGCCGCGAAGAAGCCGCTCAAGAGCGCGGCATCCTCCACGTCGGGCACCTCGGGGCCCACCTGCGCGTGCGTCTGCGCGGCGATGGAGCCACCCAGCCGCTGCCGCCCCTTGGCCAGGTCGATGAAGAGCAGCCGCGTGTCCTCGCCTGGCTCCACCAACTGCGGCGTGAGCGACTGACGCACGTCCAGCACCGGCGCGAAGGCGGAGATGATGAGCGACACCGGCGACGTCACGACCTTGCGCGCGCCAGCCTCCTCCCAGACGGTGCGCATGGACATGGAGTCCTTGCCCACGGGGATGGTGAGGCCCAGCGCCGGGCACAGCTCCATGCCCACCGCGTGCACGGCGGCGTACAGCTGCGCGTCCTCGCCGGGGCTGCCCGCCGCCGCCATCCAGTTGGCGGACAGCTTCACGTCGGAGAGCTTGTCGATGCGCGCCGCGGCGATGTTGGTGAGCGCCTCGCCCACCGCCATCCGCGCGGAGGCCGCCGCGTCCACCACCGCCAGCGGCGTACGCTCGCCCATGGACATGGCCTCGCCCGTGGTGCTCGTCACCGTGGACAGCGTCACCGCGCAGTCGGCCACCGCCACCTGCCACGGCCCCACCATCTGGTCCCTGGCCACCAGGCCCGACACCGAGCGGTCACCAATGGTGATGAGGAAGGACTTGTCCGCCACCGTGGGGTGGCTCAGCACACGCTCGGCCAGCGCCTTGAGGTCACCCGGCAGCGCCAGCGGTGCGTGCGCCAGGGGCCGCGACGTCGCGTCGCGGTGCATGCGCGGGGCCTTGCCGAACAGCACGTCCATCGGCAGGTCGATGGGCGGCGTGCCCAGCCGCGAGTCGGACAGCTTGAGCACCTGGGCCTCCGTCGCCTCGCCCAGCACGGAGAAGGGCGCGCGCTCGCGCTCGCAGAAGGCGGTGAAGCGCGCCAGGTCCTCGGGCGCCACGCCCAGCACGTAGCGCTCCTGCGCCTCGTTGCACCAGATTTCCACCGGGGACATGCCCGGCTCCGCGTTGGGCACCGCGCGCAATTCCAGCCGGCCGCCCAGCTCGTTGTCGTGCGCCAGCTCCGGCAGCGCGTTGGACAAGCCGCCCGCGCCCACGTCGTGGATGGAGCGGATGGGGTTCTTTTCGCCGAGCGCGCAGCACTGGTCGATGACCTGCTGGCAGCGCCGCTCCATCTCCGCGTTGTCGCGCTGCACGGAGGCGAAGTCGAGGTCCGCCGCGCTCGCGCCCTGCGCCATGGAGGACGCCGCGCCCCCGCCCAGGCCAATGAGCATGGAGGGGCCGCCCAGGACGATGAGCTTGTCGCCCGGCTGCAGCTTGCCCTTCTGCACGTGCGGCGCGCGGATGTTGCCGAACCCGCCGGCGATCATGATGGGCTTGTGGTAGCCGCGCACCTCCACGCCTTCGGGCGTGGCGACCTGCGCCTCGTAGCTGCGGAAGTAGCCGCACAGGTTGGGGCGGCCGAACTCGTTGTTGAAGGCGGCCCCGCCCAGCGGACCGTCAATCATGATGTCCAGCGCGGAGACGATGCGGTCGGGCTTGCCGTAGGGCTGCTCCCAGGGCTGCTCGTAGCCGGGGATGCGCAGGTGGCTGACGGTGAAGCCCGTCAGGCCCGCCTTGGGCTTCGCGCCGCGTCCGGTGGCGCCCTCGTCGCGAATCTCTCCGCCCGCGCCCGTGGCCGCGCCCGGGTACGGCGAAATCGCCGTCGGGTGATTGTGCGTCTCCACCTTCACCATGATGTGGGCGGGCTCGCGCACCGTCCCCCACTCGCCCGTGTCCGCGTCCGGGAAGAAGCGGTCCACCTCGAACCCCGCGATGACGGCCGCGTTGTCCTTGTAGGCGGAGAGCACGCCCTCCTTGTGCTGGGCGTAGGTGTTCTTGATGGCCTGGAAGAGCGAGCGCTCCTGCGGCTTGCCGTCCAGTGTCCAGCTCGCGTTGAAGATTTTGTGTCGGCAGTGCTCGCTGTTGGCCTGCGCGAACATCATCAACTCGACGTCGGTGGGGTTGCGCTTCAGCTCCTGGAAGCGCGCCACCAGGTAGTCGATTTCGTCCTCCGCCAGCGCCAGGCCCAACTGGCGGTTCGCCGTCACCAGCGCCGCGCGGCCTCCGCCCAGGATGTCCACCGTGGTGAGGGGCCGGGGCTCGTGCTCGGAGAAGAGGACCGCCGCGTCCTCCAGGCGCTCCAGCACCGCCTGCGTCATCCGGTCATGCAGCACCGGCTTCAGGCGCTCCACCTGCGCGGGCTCCAGCGCGCGGCCTTCGGGGCCGGCCACGAAGTACGCGAGGCCGCGCTCCAGGCGTCGAACCTTGGAGCCCAGGCCGCAGTTCTGGACGATGTCCGTCGCCTTCGAGGACCAGGGAGAGATGGTCCCCGGGCGGGGCACCACCAACAACAGGCTGCCCGCACGCTCGCCCGAGGGCACCTTCGGGCCGTACTCCAGGAGGCGGCCGAGCATCGCCTGCTCGTCCTGGGAGAGGGCCTTCGGGGCGTCGAGGAAGTGCACGTGCTCCGCGTAGACGGACGACACGGAGGGCACCTGCTCGCGGCACTGCGCGAGCAGCTTGGCGAGCCGGAATTCAGAGAGGACGGGAGCGCCGCGCAGGGAGTGCATGCTGGACATGGGGATTGGGTGTGGCCCTGGGTAACAGCCGGGCCGTCCTTATCACCGTGCGTCGCGCGGGCGAGGACAGAGTTCGCCCCGGCCCGCTCGCTGTCCAGGCGGACAGGGGCCACGGTGGGAGCCCCTCACACGTCGGAGCTTGCGCGGCGCTCGTGACAGGTAGGGAAACTCGGCAACCATGAAGCGGGGCCGCACGAAGCGCGAACGCCCCCGGGAGCGACGGCCCGGGGTGCGCCCAGCGTGCGGGAGTCAGTGCCCGTACGGACACTCGACCAAGGGCGCTACCCGCCCTTGCCAGAAGCCGCGGGGGCCGGAGTCGCGGCCGGCTTTTCTTCCTGAGCCTGGGCCTTGCGCCACAGCGCCAGCAGCTCCGCCTCACGCTCCGCGGGCAGCCCCGCGCGCGGCTTGTTCCGGCGCTCCTCGGGCAGCCCCTTGAAGTACGCCAGCGTGTCGCGGACGGTGACGTCCACCGGGCGGAACTTCAGCCCCGCCTTCACTGCCTTCGCGTTGCCGCGAAGGTGCGTGCCCAGGCTGGTGCCGGCGGGCGGCATGTAGATGGGGAGGCGGACATCGCCCGTCTCGCCTTGCTTCTCCAGGAACTCCGCGGGCACCCACGTCACCTTCGTGTCCCGCCCCGTCACCTGCCGGCACGTGTCCAGCATCGCGCCCATGGACCACGGCTCCGCGGGGCCCACCGCGTTGAAGACGCCATTGACCTGGCCTTCGATGAGCAACACCAGCCACTCGGCCAGGTCTCGCACGTCGATGATTTGCAGCGGGTCCTTCGGCGTCCCGGGCGCGAGCATCTCCCCGCCCTTGTCGAAGCGCACCGGCCAGTACGTGAAGCGGTCCGAGCGGTCATCCGGCCCGACGATGTAACCGGGACGGATGTTGGCCACGCGTCCCGGGAACGCGGCCTCGGCGGCCTCTTCGCACGCGCGCTTGAGTCCTCCGTAGAACTCGTAGTCCTTGCCCATGCTTTCGACAGTGGGGTCCGCCAGCGTCGCCGTGGGGCCGCTCTCGTCCTCGCGCGGCGTCTTGTCGCTGGCGTAGGCGGACACGCTGGAGATGAAGACATACTGTTTCACGTTCGGCGCCAGCAGCCCGGCCGAGGCACGGACCATGCGCGGGTAGTAACCGGACGTGTCCACCACCGCGTCCCACTTGCGCCCCTTCAGCGCCTTGAGTCCCTCGTCCTTGTCCGGGTCTCTGTCGCCGCGCAGCTTCTCCACGTCGGGGAAGAGCTCGGGGCGCGTCTTGCCGCGGTTGAAGAGCGTCAGCGAATGGCCCCGCGCTTTCGCGGCCTCCACCACGGCGGGGCCCAGAAACCCCGTGCCGCCCAGGATGAGGATGCGCTTCTTCGCGCCCTTCTTCGACGCGGCCATCGCCTCGGGTCCGAGCGCGAGCAGCGACGCGCCCGCGGCGGAGTACTGCAGGAACTTCCTTCGCGAAGTCTTCATGACAACGGCTCCAAGGGGCCGTGATGCACTCGGGGGGACGCGCGCGACAACGCGGCGATTCGCGTTTCATTCCCGAGACATCTCACGCGTCAGCGGTCACCCAGTGCGACACCGAAGCCGAGTGTCCACGCGAACCCAGGGGTCCACTCGCTGGAGAGCGGGCGCAGGCCCTGGTAGCGCAGCTCCGTGCTCGCGAGGAAGGGGCCGCCGAGCAGCGCACTCGCGCGCAGTCCCACCGGCACGCCGAAGCGAGTCCCCCCTTCCTGGGAGAACAACCCCACGCCCAGCGAAGCCCGCACGTCCACGCCCACGGAATAGGCCGGTCGCCAGGCCCACAGCGGCGGAGACAACACCGACAGGCTCCACCCACCCGCCGGTAGCGGACGGTTCCCCAACCCCAGGCCCCGCGTCCACTCCACCGACAGCCGCAGCGCATGCGGCAACGGCAGCCCCGCGCGCAGTCCCGCGACGGGTGTGCCGCCTCGCGAGTCCCGAGCCATGCCGCCCAGCGCCTGCAGCGACAGCTCCGGCGACGGGATGAACCCTCGCGCCGTGAAGGCAGGTGCGTCCGGTGCGGCGACCTCCTCGAAGCGAGCGCCCGCCCACGTCAGGAATGCCTGGGTATACGCCACCGCCGCGGCGGCCCGGTCCGCCATGAAGGCGTCGTACGTCGCGGGCGCCACGCGGTGCGCGCCGTCCTTCCAGCGAGGCTCGGCCTGACCGAAGGCATTGCCCACGCTCCCGTAGACACCGAAGGAACCCGGACGCCGGGCATCAGGCTCCACCCAGAACGTGCTCCAGGGAAGCTCGACGCCGTCCTCCGCGCGCAGGAACTGGGAGCGCACCGCCTCCAGCGTCTCGCTCGCGAGCGCGTGCTGTGCCTCGGGCCCCGGCAGCGGCTCGACTTCGCGGGAAGGCAGCCGCGTCAGCACGTCGCGCAGCCCCCAGCCCTCGAAGCCATCCGCGAAGCCATGATTCACCGGCACCACATGCGGCGGCGAGGCCACGTCCTGGATGTGATGCGCCAGATGCCCGGCCCTGTCCCACGCCCGCGCCCAATCTCCCCCTCGCGCGGCATCCAGGGCCTCTTCCCAGAGCATTCGCACGCGCGCGTCGGAGCCCGCGCGCAAGGAGGAGTCCAGCGCGCCCTCCGGCCGGTAGAAGTGGTGCCAGCCCGTCCACTTCACGTGGAGGTTGAGGTCCTCGGCGGTGGCGCCGTGCAGCACCGCGTCCCGGTGCGCGGCCAGGGAGCGGGGCCCCCCCGCCGCCAGGGCCCGTTCAATGGCGGCCTCGGTCAACGCGTGGTGGTCCTTCACCCAGAAGGCCCCCGCGCCCGACGGAATGGCCACGGACAGGAGGGCGGCGACGGCCAGGCGCGGCGAGGTCAACATCGTGAGCAGCCTCCGCCCGCGAGGACGCCTCGTGCTTCCGGGAGTCCTCGTGGTGGGCTCGGCGGAACGGCTCAGGCGGCCTCCGCGCGGGAGGGCTCTTCAAGCGTCGCCAGGTGGGCCCGGGCGATGTGCAGGTTGTCGTTGTCCAACGGATGGAAGGAGGGCCGCAGGTATTCCTTGAGGCCGCGCCACACCACCCGCACCAGGACCGGGTCCTTCTCGTGGGCGCGCCGCAGCTCGCGCCACACCCCTGTCCACCCCAGCCCGGGCTCCTGGCGCAGCAGCGTCACGGTGGCCGCGAACCACAGGCCAAACAGCGCGATGACGGCCGCGCACATCCCCGTCACCCGCAGCGCATAGCCGGGCGCCACCTTGCGCAGCACGTCGAAGGCCACGGACTTGTGCTCAATCTCCTCGGCGGCGTGCCACTCGATGAGCGCGCGCATGGCTGGGTGGCCATCCGCGAACACGCCAAGCGTCAGCGTGTTCTCGCCCATGATGGCCGTGTAGTGCTCCAGCGCGGCGGCGATGGACAGCCGCAGGACCGGCGGGAAGTACTTGAAGATGAAGCCCCAGACGATGCGGTGATAGGCCCGCATGAAGCCGGAGATGACGTAGCCCTGGGACTCCAGCAGCTCGATGTAGTCCTGGTGCTCCCGCGCGTGCTTGCCCTCCTGGGCGAAGAACGCCTTCACCTGCGCGCGCAGCTCCGGCGCGTCATCCAGGGCATGAAGGTAGTGATTGACGCTGCGCACGATGAACCGCTCTCCCTCGGGGAAGAGCATGTTGAGCCCGTTCCACAGCTGCGTGGAACCCAGACCGTTGTGATGCCACACGCGGGGGAACGTGGCGTCGAAGTGAAACTTCAGATTCAGTCGCGGGACGATGCGGCCAGGGTCGGGGGGATTGACCATGAGTGGGGGGACTCTCTGCGCCGGAGGGGACGGCGGGTCAGGGGGAAGGGGATATCGGGGGACGGGCACGAAGCAGCACCTCGCGCTCGAGCTCCGTCCGAAAAGCCGTGAGCCGCTCTCGGGCGGTGAAGGGGCCGCTGCCTGCGATAGCGCCGAAGAAGCGCTTGCGCACGCCCTTGCGCGTCGCGCACAACACTTCCGTCACGCAGAGGGACACACCGCCCCCCACGGCGGGCAGCGGCCGCATGGTGTTGAAGTAGATGGGGAGGTGCCGCTCCAGGGCGGCCTCGTCCTCCACCTCGATGGTGATTTTCGACAAGAGGGCGTTGCCACACAGCGCGGTGGCCACCTGTCGCAGTCCCGGCGTGAAGGCGAAGCCATGCGTGGTCAGCGACGGCATCCACCAGGGCAGCGCCGGCGAATACAAGGTGGAGAAGATATCCTCCAACACCCCGCCCTCCCCTCGCGTGCGCTCCAGCAGCAATGACACCTGCTCGGGCGTCACCGGCCCCTGGCTCGTCCTGGTGGGAATCACCGCGATGCGGATGCGCCGCCAGGGCCGCGCCACGGACGACGGCGCATCCGGCAACACCGGCACAAGCATGGTGGGGTTGTCGGAGCGCAGCAGGCCCCCGCTGGAGCGCCCCAGCGCCACCAGCGAGGCACAGGCGAGGTTGCGGAAGTCCAGCCGCTCCGGGAGCTCCACGCGCAAGAGCGGCGAGGGGTCCTCGGCCCCCGTGAGCCATTCATCAGCGGCCGCGCGTCCCTTCCGGGGCAGCGCCGAGGCGATGGCCCGCGACACCTCCATCATCGCGCTGCCATCCATCACCAGATGGTCGAACGCCAGCTCCAGCGAGCCGGTTCCAGGCTCCACCCGGGCGCCCAGCCAGGTGCTCGTCGTCAGCAGATGCGAGGTCCACGCGCTGCGCCCCCGGCCCGCGACGTCCACCACCACCTGGGGATGCCACCCGGCCCGGCGCGCCTCGGCGAGCGTACACGGCGCGCAGGCCGCAAGCCACCCGGCCACCGCCTCCGGAGTCAGCTGCGCGTCATCCAACGGCAGCCGGGCCATCCGAAAGCCTCCGCCCTCGCTGGTGACGGCCACCGTGAGCACGCTGTCGTCGGAGACACGTTGCCGGGCGTCCAACCCCTCACGCCCCAGCCCCGCGAGCCACACATCCGTGGGCTGGTTGTAGCGGCGCCCTCGCGTGTCCCGATGCCAGCGCGCCACCTGGGCGAGCAGCACCGGCGCCCAGGTGCCCGTCGAGGTGTCCACCCCCAGGGGCTGCACCGTCACCATGATGCGCCGCGTGCGGGGCTCCGTGGAGAGGAAGCGCTCCCAGGTCGTCAGCTCCGGCACCACGCCCGAGGCCTGGCGCGCCGGAAACGTCCGCTGCCAGCCATCACAGAAGCCCACCAGCGCGGACAGCGACCGACGCGCCACGGGAAGGAAGTGGGGAAACTTGTGCGCCATCGAGTCCCGCACGCGAGACAGCGCGTCCTCGCCACGGCGCACGGCGAAGGAAGGGATGGAACCAGAGCCGTCCATGGCACGTGTCCCGCGCAAGCCCACCGGTGAGGTGACCCACAGCATTGGCCGTGCAGTGTAGCGGACACTTCCTCCGCGCGGTGACGATGTCGTGCCCCTTCATCATCCATGTCTCACGCACTCGTACGGGTGGTGAACGACTCACGCGCTCACTCACACCCACCTTCCTCACGCGAGTCGCGGCATGACGCACGCGGAGCGAGTGTCACCCGCGCACTCCAGCTCGGCGCGAGCAGCGGGACAGAAGACTTCCGCTCCCAGCGGCCCTACCCGGTGCGACGCGCTCGCCTGGCCGGCGACAAGGCACGGTGCACCACCGGGACACCTCGGCCGCCGTTGGCGCACGGGCACCCTGCCCTCACGGTTCCGATCTCCGCGCCCGGCCCCCACCGGCCTTGGCCTCACGTGCTCAAGCCACGACGCGGGCGGACGTGCGGTTTTCACGCAGATCGCCTCCCAGTGAAGCCACACACCCTTTCGTGCTCCTGCCGTGAGGCCCCGTCATTGACACGCATCCGCCATGGAAGGGGCGGTGAATCCGTCGGACCCCTCGGGAAACCACAAACAAAAGCAAACCAGATTTCACCGACAAAATAACCTTTCAAGACAAAGTCGATTTAGCCTAACCCGCACTGGCAGTCTGGCCCGCAATCGGTAGGATGCCACCGTCCAAGTCCAATCATCGCCCTTGGACAAATGGGGGGGAGTCCAAACACAGCACTCGGAACGGCCTCGGTACCCACGCTCGCATGGCGGGGAACCGAAGACGCCAACACGCGGTTTGCGAGCCCTCGGCTCGCAGGCACGGGAAGGGTGCGCCCTCCAGTCCTCACGCCACGCAAAGGAATGTCTCTCATGAAGAAGTTCCTCTCCGCTACCGCCGTAGCCGCGCTGTCGCTTTCTGCGACGCAAGCCCTCGCCGCGCCGATGTCCCCCGCCGCCAGGCCCATGTCGCAGCACTTCTCTCCGATTGTGCAGGACGCGTTCACGCTCCTGGGCGACACGGACAACCTCAACCTCGTCTATTACGTCCCGCGCCGCGGCGGCATCGCCGTCCAGTCGCCCACGACGACCAACCCCGTCCCCCGCTTCCAGATCACCTCCTTCATCCCCGTGTTCGGCTTCTTCGCGGGCATGGAGCTGGCGAACCTGGGCGGCTCGTTCTCGACCACCAGCGACCTGGGCGCACTCAACCGCCTGTCGACGGAGGCCGCGGCGAAGGGCTTCCAGATCGCCCCGGCTCCGGCCAACCGCTCCACCACCCAGTTCGTCCTCTCCGGGTACGCGCCGGTCAACGGCCGCGTGGAGATCGACTGCGAGATGGAGATCATCGTCGTCAACGGCCGCGACGTCCCGGTGCCCAACTGCTTCACCCACCTGGACCCGACCCAGCCGTACGACATCAACACCAACGTGATGTACAAGTTCAACACCCTGCCCGCGCTCGGCGGCAGCGTCGTCGCGCAGGACATCTCCTTCCAGGCCACCACCCTGCCGGGTTGGACCAACCAGCTGCGCGCCCTGATGGCCACGGGCGCCCAGTGGGACAACATCATGACGGCCCAGATTGACTGGGACATCAAGACCCACAACGTGACCCGTCAGGCGCGCTTCACGGTGAACTGGCGCTCGCTGTTCGAGCAGGCCAGCGCCTTCGCGGCGTTCCACCTGAGCTCCTGCGTGGACATCGAAGTTCGCGCCTTCTTCGAGCGCCTGGTCACGTGTTCGTCCGAGAACGCGTGCGGCATCCGCATCGAGTACCTCAACAACGGCGTCTGGGGCCCCACCGCGCCCAATGACTCCAACTTCATCAACGTCGTGAACGCCGTCCAGGCCCGCCTCCAGGACGAGCTGTTCAACGAGGTCCGCCGCTACACGACGCCGGTCAACGGCCAGGTCTCCAACCAGACCAACTCCATCTTCACCATGCGCGCCAACTACGAGAAGCTCATCCTGGAGCGCAACGAGGTCACCTACATCCAGTACAACCCGGGTCCCACGGACTTCACCGTCAAGACCAACATGAACGTCACCTGCCTCCTGGACGGCTTCGAGCTGGGCCGCGTCCGCTGGAACATGGAAGACGCGGGCTGCAGGGCGCTGATCGGTCAGTAATTCCGCACCGCCATGACTTCGGGGCGGAGGCCATCTTCGGGGTGGCTTCCGCCCCTCCTTTCCTTCCTTCACCCAGGCCCTTTCTCCATGCGCTTGCTTCAGCTTTCTCTCGCAGCCGTGTTGTGTCTTTCCGTCACGTCCGCCCAGGCCCAGACAGACACGCCGCCACTCGACTATGCGCGCACCATCCGCGAGTCTGAGATGGTATTCGTTCCCTACATGGGGATGGATCGCGGCCCCGTCTTCTATACACAGTACGTGCAGATTCCGACCGACTCCGTCGCCACCGTGGCTGGCATGAGGCGGCTCTTCGTCAACCTCCACCCCACCGCCCACACGCAGGACCTGTACAACGGCTTCATCACCCGCCATGGCATCACCGACGCGCGGCTGCTCCCGCTGCCCTCGGCCGGCTCGTGCCAGCCCTCGGCGGGAATCGCGGACCTGCTCAAGGGCATGCCGACCAACTACCGGCCGGCGGTGGTCGGCGGCAACTATCCGCTCGTCTGCGGACTCAGCGTCCACTTCTTCCCCGCCGACGAGGCGATGGTGCGCGCCCATATCGCCGCCAACCCGGTCATCACCCTGCGCGCCTCGGTGCCGCTGTGCGCGACGAACAGCCCCCTGCTGAACGTCCCCGCCATCAACCAGCGACTGGTGACGGACGGCGTGCTCCAGACGACGCCCAACCTGGGCGTGGGCGGCAACAGCTGGAACGTGCTCTTCGAGTCCGCCAAGCTCGCCCAGCTCAGCCCCTCCCTGTTCGTCACGTCCGACCCGCAGGTCGGCTGGGAGACGTACATCAAGTCCTTCACGCTCAACCTGACGGCGCAGACCGCGACGATGTCCCCGGCCGCGGCGAGCAACTCCGCCGCCATCTGCACGCCCACGCCGCTGGTCATCAACTTCGGCTAGTCGGCGAGGCGCCCCGCGCGAAGACAAACCCTCACATCAGCAGCCGGGGGCGGCCATGGCGACGGCCATGACGCTCCCGGCTCGGGAGCTTTCGAGATGACACGATGGGTCTGGGTCCTGGCGGGACTCATGGGATGGACGGCGTGCGCGTGCTCGGGAGATGACCCCGACGAGCCCGGCCAGACGCCGGAGCAGCGCAGGCAGCAGGTCCAGCAGTGCATCGTCACCCGGGTGCCCCCACCCGCCGGCTCCACCGAAGCGCGGTGGTCGGTGTCCGGGTATGCCCTGGTGAGCGCCTACCGGAGCTGTCAGGCGAAGCAGGAGGACGCGACGTCCGAGGACTTCCGCGACGTGCTTCGGGGCCTCGCCGAGCCAGAGGAGGACCCCTCGCGCGTGAAGCTCACCCAGCCCACCGGGAGCGCGCCGTGAGACGGCTCGCCCTCCTCGTCCTCGTGCTGGGAAGCCTGGCCTCCGCCAAGGGCGTCGTGGCCCAGGAGTGCACCGGCTGCCACACGTCCAAGCGCACCGAGCCCCAGACGCGCTTCGCCAACGGCCTGGGCCGGTGGACGGACAGCCAGTGCTTTGGCTGCCACGCCGAAATCAACGACGTCGCCGTGAAGCGCCAGAAGCGCGAGCCGGACCCGCGCTACTTCGCCATCCCCGTGCGCGAGGACAAGCTGGCGCATCTGGCCAAGACGCCACTGGCCTACATGAATGCCCCGGAGCTCCTCGAGCATCCGGGACAGAAGGTGCCCCGCATCTCCTCGCGGGGGCTCGCCGCCTTCCTCAAGCGCCCCAGCACCCTCTCCCAGAAGGAGGGCAGCCGCGCGCCCCGGATGATGGCCTACCCCAGCCTCCAGTCGGGCGACGTGAAGGACGTCGCCGCGCTCCTGTCGGTGCGGCTGCCGGCGAGGGAGGCCCCCACCGCGAAGCTGACGGCCTCCGAGCGCAAGGACGCGGACACCCTCTGGAAGGCGCGCTGCGCCAGCTGTCACGCCGGAGACAAGCCCCTCTCCGGACGGGACGGGGTGTCGCTGGGGCTCTACACGCCCGAGTGGACGTATGAGTACTGCCGCGAGCAGCCGCCCTACGCGCGCGCGGAACGACAGATGCCGGAGGTGCCGCTCTCGCTGGACGAGGCCCGGCTCCTGCACCGCCTGTTCGACGAGATGCGGGTGGAGAAGGAGCGCGAGCTGGACGCGCGCGTGACGCGGCTGGCGATGAAGGACGCCGCCATGCCCGGGGCGGTGCCTCCCACGATGCTCACCTATCTCTGGGGCCCCTTCTTCCGGGACGCCACCTGCGTGCACTGCCACGCGACGAGCCCTCGCGCGGCCAGCGCCTTCACGGCGGACGCGGAGGGCCTGAAGACGTACCTCAAGAAGAAGTCGGGCGAGGAGTACTGGCGCAGGCTGGAGACGCGCGCGCTGGAGGCCGAGCACGGCCTGGTCGCCGCGAAGCCCGGCATGCCCATGGCCGGCATGGAGCTGCCCGTGGAGCTGCGACGGCTCATCGCCCGGTGGGTGGTGGACGGCTGCAAGGATACCGAAGGCAAGACCTGGTGCCGTCGCTGACGGCGCACACCGAAGGGATGGCCATGAGCCTGAACGAGTCGCACCTGTCGTCGAGGATTGGCTGGACGTGGGCGCTCTTCGTCGGCCTCTGGCTTTGGACGGGCTGCGGCGGCGAGGACCCCTCCACCCACGAGCGGGCCCTGCGCCAGGCGCTCGCGGGCCGCGCCTCCGCCACCCGGCTGTCGCTGGGTCAGTACCACTCGGTGGGCGTCCACTCGGACGGCTCGGTGTGGGCCTGGGGCTACAACCGGCAGGGACAGTTGGGCAATGGCCTGTTCACCGACAGCCCCACGCCGGTGAAGGTGAAGAACCTGGAGGACGCGGTGGCGGTGGCCTCGGGGGACTACCACTCGGCGGCGCTGCGCTCGGATGGCACCGTGTGGTCCTGGGGTGACAACTATTCGGGGCAGTTGGGCAACGGCACCGTCCTCGCCAGCAACGAGCCCGTGCGCGCCCAGGGCCTGTTCGGCGTGCTCTCGGTGGGCTCGGGCTTCTCGCACTCGGTGGCGCTGCGCTCGGACGGCACCGTGTGGGCCTGGGGCGACAACCGCTACAAGCAGCTCGGCGCGCTCGCGGCGACCAGCAGCACGCTGCCCGTGCAGGTGGCGGGCCTGAGCGGCGTCATCGCGGTGGCGGCCGGTGGCAACACGTCGCTGGCGCTGCGCTCGGACGGCACCGTGTGGGCCTGGGGCGACAACCGCAGTGGCCAGTTGGGCGATGGCACGGTGACGACGCGGGGCACGCCCGCGCAGGTGCAGTCGCTCGCCGGCGTGGTGACCATCTCCGCGGGAGCGTCCCACTGCGTGGCGCTGCGTTCGAATGGCACGGCGTGGACGTGGGGACTCAACTCGACGGGCCAGCTCGGCGACGGGACGAAAATCAACCGCGCCTACCCCGTGCAGGTGGTGCTGACGGACGTGCTGGCGGCGGTCGCCGGCAACTACCACTCGCTGGCGGTCCGCGTGGACGGCGCGGTGTGGGCCTGGGGTGACAACCGCTATCGCCAGTTGGGCAACGGCACGCTGACGAGCAGCACGCTGCCGATTCAAGCGGGCCTCAGTGGCGGCGTCACTCTGGTGGCGGGCTTCAAGCACTCGCTGACGCTGCGCGCGGATGGCACCGTGTGGTCCTGGGGTGACAACGCCTTCGGCCAGCTGGGTGACGGCACCTTCCTGCCCCGCATGTCTCCGGTGCGCGTGGGCAACACCACGCTGGGCAACCCCGGGGTGACGTCGGGACAGCTGCACTCCGTCTACCTGGACGCGGCGGGCAACCTCTGGAGCTGGGGCGACAACGAGGAGGGCCAGTTGGGCAACGGCCTGGGCGCGGACCGGCTGTTGCCCGCGCGCATGGGCTTGACGGCCAGCGTGGCCGTGGCCGCCGGACACCGCCACACCGTGGTCCTCAAGGGCGACACCACCGTGTGGTCCTGGGGCGTCAACACGCGGGGCGAGGTGGGCGATGGCTCCAACACCAACCGCTCCCAGCCCGTGCCGGTGTCGGGCCTGTCTGGCATCTCCGCCATCTCCGCGGGGGCGTACCACTCACTCGCGCTTCACAACGACGGCACGGTGTGGGGCTGGGGCTTCAACCGCTACGGACAGTTGGGAGACGGGACGACGGTGGACCGCAACCACCCCGTGCAGGTGACGGGCCTGGCGGGCGTGACGGCCATCGCGGCCGGCCACAGCCACTCGCTGGCGCTGCGCTCCGACGGCACGGTGTGGGCGTGGGGCTACAACTTCGATGGCCAGATTGGCAGCGGGAACAACGCCTGGCACATCGTGCCGGTGCAGGTGGTGGGGCTGTCGGCGATGACGGCCATCACCGCCGGGGGCTACCACTCCATGGCGCTGCGCTCGGACGGCTCGGTGTGGTCCTGGGGCTACAACGGCTCGGGACAGCTGGGCAACAACTCCACGCTGAGCCAGAACGCGCCGGTGTCCGTGGCGAACCTGAGCGGCATCGTCTCCATCACCGCGGGGGACTATCACTCGCTGGCGCTGCGCTCGGACGGCACGGTGCGCGCGTGGGGCTTCAACTTCGACGGCCAGATTGGGGACGGCTTCCTGGAGAACCGCCATGTCCCGGTGATGGTGGCGGGGATGACGGGCGTCGTGGCCGTCATCGCCGGAGACCACCACTCCATGGCCTTGCGCTCGGACGGCACGACGTGGGCCTGGGGGGCCAACGCGGAAGGCCAGCTCGGTGATGGCACGCGCAACGACAGCATCATCCCCGTGAAGGTGGAGCTGTTCTGATGCAACTCGACAAGGAGACACCCATGTTCGCCCGTATCCTGAATCGGTGGGCCCCGCGTGCACTCGCGGGCGCGGCACTCTCACTCGCCTTGCTGTCCGGCACCGCGGCGCACGCCTTCACCGAGGAGCACGTCATCATCTTGATTGACCGCAGCGGCACCATGAGGACGACGCGGGCCTCGGGACAGACGCGCTTCGCGGATGCGCTCGTGCGCGGGCGCGACTTCGTCCAGACGCCCAACGCCCTGCCGCGCCTGTTCGCCATCTGGACGTTCGAGGGCGGCGGCTACCGCCGGGAGCAGGGCTTCGAGGACGGCCCGACGACGGTGGCGAGCCTGAGCCGGCTGAGCGTGGGCGCGGGCGCGACGCCCCTGGCGCTCGCTGTCTGCGACGCCGCCGACGAGCTGCTCCAGTTCGGCCCCGGCATCGACGCCCGCAAGGTCGTCCGCCTCATCTCCGACGGCGAGGAGAACAGCACGCCGGAGGCCACGCTCTGTTACGGCCCTCCGAGCGCCACGCGCTATCCCGACCTGGAGGAAGGCTCGTGGGAGTGGAAGGTCCGCAACATGCTCAAGACGGGCGACCCGCTGCGCGACAGCCCCAATCCCTTCCAGCTCGTCTTCGACGCGGATGTCTTCTTCAACCACATCACGCTGGCGCCCGAGCCCTTCTTCCTCACTTTCGTCCAGGAGGTCGCCAAGGCGTCCGGAGGCCGCTACACGCCTATCGACGACGTGCGCCCGCTCCCCATCCCCGGCGACACGGATGGGAACGGCTGCGTCGACTCCGTGGACTACCGCTTCATGCTCGCCAACTACGGGCTGAGGGTGCCCCCGGCCAGCCCGGCGGCGGACTTCAACGGGGACCGCGTCGTCGACTTCACGGACTACTCCATCGTCCTCGGCAACCTGGGCCGTGGCTGCAACAGCGTGCTACCGCCCGTGCTGCCCGTGCACGAGGTCCGCGAGTAGTCGTCGACAGGACTGGCCTCCGGAGGTCACCTCCGGGGAGAATGCGCGTCCGCCGGCCCGGGTAGGCCGGCGACACTCGGGGGCACGAGCGCATGAGCCAGGAGCGCGTCATCTTCGGCAACACGGTGGACAGCCTCTACCTGAAGACGCTCGACAAGGATTTGTCCTACGAGCTGCGCACCCAGCTGCGCGAGCTGGGCATGGACCTGGACGCCCCCCTCCAGGCCGCCTATCCCCACTCCGTGTGGGTGAGGTGCCTGGACGAGGTCGGCCGCTCCCTCTATCCGGAGAAGCCCCTGGAAGAGGCCCGGCGGCGGCTCGCCCGGCGGATGATTGAAGGCTATGCGCAGACGGTCATGGGCTCGGCGGTGCTCACGCTGGCGCGCGTGCTGGGTCCCATGCGCTCGCTGGGCCGCATGACGCACAACTTCCGCAGCGGCAACAACTTCACGCAGACGCGCGTCAACGTGGTGAACCCCACCACCGCGGAGCTGTGGTTCAACGAGCCGGACGTCACCGAGGGCTTCGTCGAGGGCGTCCTGGAAGAAGGGCTGCATCGCATCGGTGTGCGGGGCCTCACCATTTCCCGCACCCGTCACGACGCGGAGTCCTGTACCTATCGCATCGAGTGGTACGACCCCTCCGCGCGCTGACCCACCTCCGAGAGCCCCCGAGCCCCCCGCCCCATGACCCGCCTCCTCGACAGTCTCCCCGAGCTCTACCGCGACCTCCTCCCGGGCTTCTTCCGGCAGGACGTCCCCGAGGAGACCAAGGCCACGTGCTCCAAGTGCGCCATGTGCAAGGACAACGCGGAGGGCGCCGTGGAGTCCGTGGACGGAGTCAGCCGCTTCTTCCGTCCCGACACCAAGTGCTGCACCTACTTCCCCCGCCTGCCCAACTACCTCGTCGGCGCCCTGCTGTCGGATGAGCGCCCGGAGCTGGCCGAGGGACGCGGTCGCATGGAGGCGCGCATCGCGGGCCGCATCGGCGTGACGCCGCAGTGGGTGAAGCCCCCGGCGAAGTTCAACTTCCTCTACAAGAACGGGCACCAGTTCTTCGGCCGGGCCGCGTCGCTTCGCTGCCCCTACTACGGCGAAGAGAGCGGCGGCTGCACCATCTGGCCGTACCGCGAGGCCGTCTGCTCCACCTTCTTCTGCAAGTACGTCTCGGGCGCCGACGGCCGCAAGTTCTGGATGTCCCTCAAGACGTACCTGACGCTGACGGAGATTCAACTGTCGCGCTGGACGGCGCTCCAGCTGCTGCCGGACTACATCCTCTCCGGCAAGGACCGCCCCGAGCTGAACAGCGTCCCGCTCGGCGTGGAGGACCTGGACGACGCGCCGCCCCCCACGCGCGTCTACGCGGAGCTGTGGAAGGAGCACGCGGGCCGCGAGGTGGAGTACTTCCGCGCCTGCTACCAACTGGTGCGTGGGCTGACGGCGGAAGGACTCGACAAGCTGCTGGGCCTGGACGGCGTCATCGAGCTGAAGGCCGTGGAGAAGCTGTTCGCGACCTCCGTCTCACCCCAGCTGCCGCGCACCCTCCGCTTCAACCCGGACGCCACCGTGCAGTGGCTGCCCGACGGCAGCGTGGCCCTGGGCGCATACAGCGACTTCGACGCGATTGCCCTCCCTGGAGAAGCCTACGGGTTGCTCGTGGAGTTCACCGGCCGGCAGCCGGTGGAGGCCGTGCGACACCACCTGCGCGAGCACAAGCAGGCGGACCTGTCCGAGGACATCCTGCTGGAGCTGTACCGGCACCGCATCCTCGTGGAGGCCTGAGCAGCCCGCCTACGGAGGACCGGACAGCGCGCCCAGTTCCTGGAGGAGTCGACTGGACGCATGCGCCTCGCGCCAGGCGGGCACGGACGCGGAGAGGTGCTCGGCCAGCCACGCGCAGAAGCCGGGGTCTCCCGCGCCCAGCCACTCCGCGGACTCGGACAGCTCCGCCTGCGCGGCCTCCCACGCGCGGCGGTACGCGCTCGCCGCGGCCATCACCTGCGTCACCGAGTGGGTGAAGGCGTCCAGCGCGGCGCGCAGCTCCAGCGCGGCTGAAGGCTCCATGCCCCGCGACTCGCGCAGGCGCCCCAGGTGCAACAGCAGGCCCTGCTCCAGCGCGGCCGTCGTCCCCAGCCGGGCCTGCGCGCCGCGCAGAAGCAGCTGCAGGTCCTCGTTCAGCTCTCGCAGCAGCTCCTCCGTGGAGCGCGCCACCGGGCGCCCCAGCCGGGTGCAGACCGCCTGCCACAGGTTGCTGAAGGCGAGCAGCTCGCTCACGCCCCGGCGCACGTGCGGCGGAATGCGGTCCAGGAACTCCAGCGCCGCGCCGCGCGCCTCGGACGACAAGGCGCCAGGGCCCTTGGCCAGTTGGAGCAGCTTCCACGCCCAGGGCAGGGCCGCCTCGGTGGAGCGGAACAGCGCCTCACAGGTCGCGCTCAGCGCTCCCGCATGGCTGCTCTCCTTCAACGCCACGGGGGCCAGGGGCATCTTCTCGCGCTCCGCTTCCCTTGGCTCGGGCTCCACGGTCCGCTCGTCTCCGCGCCGCGCTTCACCGGAGACCTCGTCGCGTTCCGAAGAGCTGTCGTCCAGCCACATGCATCTCCTCCAGCCTCGTCGGCGGACCCCCGTTTATCGCACGCCACAACCCCAACCTCCAGGCCCCATCCGCTCGGCGTGAAACCCTCGACGTCCAGCCCCACCCCGGCGATCTACTCCCTCAGATGAAACCCGCGCCGGTTGTGACGAGGTCGACGCCCGGCCATTCAAGGCACCGCGCGCATTCCTGGAAGTTGAGAGTCCCAACGGAAACGGCCCGGGTCCGCGAACGAGTCGCGGGGCCCGGGCCTGGGGTTTCCCACCCGTCACGTCATCAGTGGAGGGTGTGCTTCAGGTGACTGAGTTTCTTGTGCGTACTCTTCTGCGCGGGCAGCAGCTCCATGCGCACGAAGCGCCGCAGGTCGCCGTGGACCTTGTCCGCGTCGCGCTCGTAGTCGCGCAGGCCATGGTCCTCGCCTTCCTCCAGCGCGGAGATGGCGGCGTTCTCACCCAGGACGTCCGCTCCGCCCTGGACCACCTTCGCGAAGGCGCCCCAGATGCCGGAGCCCTCCGCCGGCTTGCCGTCGAGTTGCAGGATGCGCGAGCGCAGCGTCTCCACGCGGTGCTCGTGGTCCTGTCGACACTCCTCCAGCGTGCGACGCCGTACGTCATCCTCGATGTGCCCCATCGCCTGCCGGTAGGTCTCCACCGCTGAAATCTCGCCCCGGAGGAAGGAATTGAGCGTGTCGACATCCTTGTCGGTGTGCGCCATGAAGGCCTCCTGGAAGTGGTGAACGGGTTGCTGAGCAAGAAGGTGCGACGTGCCCGCCCGCTCGCAACAAGGGCCCCCTCCCCCGCCACCTCCCTTCGGCCACACGCACCGTCCGTGTTTCAGCAGGTATCAGCGCGACTGTCCGGGTAGTCTGTTTGCAAGAATGCGTCAGGGCTGTGAAGCTGATCTGGGAGTGCCCAGTTCCTGTGCCGTGCCCCTGGCCAGTGGGAAGCTCGCCAGCCAACCCAGCTCGCATCGCCACGCGAAATGACTGCCCCGTCGCCTGCTTCACCGTCGCGCCCGCTTCTCACCTTCGGCCTCGTGTGGCTGGGGCAGTTCGTCTCCCTCTTCGGCTCGGGGTTGACGTCGTTCGCGCTTGGCGCGCACGTCTACCAGCTCACCGGCTCCACGACGCGCTTCGTGCTCATCTCCTTCTTCGCCACGCTGCCCCTGGCGGTGTTGTCGCCGTTCGCCGGAGTGCTGGTGGACCGGTGGGACCGCAGGAAGGCGATGCTTTGGAGCGACGTGGGCTCCGGCCTCACCACCGCGCTCATCTGGCTGCTGCTGGTGGCGGATGACCTGGGCCAGCTCGCGTTCAAGGCCTGGTACCTGTACCCCATCGTCCTGCTGGGGGGCTGTTGCAATGCGTTTCGCTGGCCGGCGTGGACGGCCACGACGCCGCTGCTCATCCCCAAGCAGCACCTGGGGCGGGCCAGCGGCATGGCGGAGCTGGGCGGGGCGATCAGCCAGATTGCGTCGCCCCTGTTCGCGGGCCTGCTGGTGGGGAGCATCGGCCTGCACGGCGTGCTCTTCATGGACGTGGTCAGCTTCCTGTTCGCCGCGGGCGTGTTGGTGGTGGTGCGCTTCCCGTCGGCGCCCGGGGCCTCGGTGCGGCGCGCGGGGCCTCGATCCATGCGCGCGGAGCTGGCGGAGGGGTGGCGCTTCGTCCGGGACAGGCCGGGCCTGTCGTACATCCTGGCCTTCAGCACGTTCACCAACTCGAGCCTCGCGCTGGTGCTCCTGCTCTTCACGCCGCTGGTGCTGGCCTTCACGGACCTGAAGCACCTGGGACTGATCGGCTCCATCTCCGGCATGGGCCTGCTGGCGGGCGGCATCCTCACCAGCGTGTGGGGCGGCCCCAGGCGCCGCATCCTCGGCATCGCGGGCTTCCCCATCATCGCCTCGGTCATGCTGCTGCTGGCCGCGCTGCCGCCCAGCGTGCCGCTGCTCGCCACGGCGGCGGCGCTGTTCCTGTTCTCCATGCCGCTCACCACGACCAACTCCCATGTCATCTGGCAGCTCAAGGTGCCGTTGGAAATCCAGGGCCGGGTGTCCGCGCTGCGCAAGACGGTGGGACAGTCCGGGGTGCTGCTCACCACGTTGATCGCAGGTCCCCTGGCGGACCGCGTCTTCGAGCCGTGGATGGCGCCGGGCGGAGCGTTCGCCGGCAGCGTGGGGCGCGTGCTGGGCACCGGCACCGGGCGTGGCATCGCGTTCTTGTTCGTCGTCCTGGGGTTCGCGGTGCTGGGCGCCGTCGGACTCCTCCTGTTGTCTCCTCGCGCGCGGCGCGTCCAGGAAGAGCTTCCGGACATGATTCCTTCCCACCCGCTCGCCACTTCTCTTCCTTCCGAGCAGCCCCCGGCTGGCGCCGTGCCCGAGAGTCCGCTCTCGGCGACGGGAAACACCCCGTCCTGAGCACGCAGCGTCCCGGCCCCGCGCAATGAATTGACTGGAGTACTCCGTGAGCACGCGCAACGACTCCCCGACGTCCGTCGGGCCCGTCATCCCATCCGAAGCGAGCCCCTCCGCCTCTCCCCTGGTGCCCCTGCGCGCGGGGAACGACGCGGCGAGCCCGCTCTTCCTCGTGCATCCGATGGACGGCCGCCTGGACTGCTACGCGGAGCTGGTCCGCCACGCTCCGGCGTCCCAGCCCGTGGTCGGCATCCAGGCGCGAGGCCTGGACGACGGGCGCGCGCCGCTGGAGTCGCTGGAGGCGATGGCCGTCTTCTACGTGGAGGCCCTGCGCGCGGAGCGGTCCGAAGGGCCGTATCACCTCGCGGGCTGGGCGCTCGGCGCGGTCATCGCGTGGGAGATGGCGCGCCTCCTCCAGCGTGACGGCCACGTCGCGCGGCTCACGCTCATCGAGCCGCCGCCCGCGTCACCCGACAGGAGCATCTCCGCCCAGGCGCTCGCCGCGCACGCCGCCCTCTTCGCGCGAGAGCTGGCGCTCCAGGCGGGCCTGCCCCCGCTCGAGCTTCCCGCCGCGCTCACCACGGGCAAGGACCCCGAGCCCCTGCTGGTGCATCTGCACGCGGAGGGCACGCGCCAGGGGCTGCTGCCCGCGGCCACGACGCTCGAGTTCCTGCGCGCGCGCTTCAAGCTCTTCTCCGCCCACGTGCGCGCCGCGCGTCGCTACGTCCCCGAGGCCTTTGCCGCTTCCGCGCGCATCGTTCGCGCCGCCGAAGTCGTGGACGCCGCGGACGTGGAGAAGGACAAGGGCTGGGCGGTGCTCGCGGAGGAGGGCGCCCAGGTCGACGACACGCCTGGAGACGGACACTCGCTCTTGCGCGAGCCCCACGTGAAGGCGCTGGCGGCGCGGCTCTTCGAGTCCGGCCAGTCCCTCACCGGGCCCATCCCCACGGGTCACGGCGACGGCGCGCCGCTGTCGTACGCGCAACAGCGGCTCTGGTTCCTGGATCAGCTCCAGCCCGGCAGTCCCGCCTACAACATGTTCTACGGCCTGCGCTTCACGGGCCCGCTGGAGCACTCGCTGCTGGAGCGCGCCTTCACGGAGCTGGCGCGGCGTCACCAGACGCTGCGCACCCGCTTCCGCTCGCTGCAGGACGGCCCCGTCCAGGCCGTCTCACCGCCCGCGCCGTTCACCATCTCCGTCGACGACCTGCGCGCCCTTCCCCCGGAGGCGCGCGACGCGGAGGCGCAGCGACTGGCGGACGCGGAAGCGCGCACGCCCTTCGACCTGGCCACCGGCCCGCTCTTGCGCGCGCGGCTCTTGACGCTCGATGAGCACGAGCACGTGTTGCTCATCGTCAATCACCACGTCATCTCCGACGGCTGGTCCATTGGCGTCCTCTCGCAAGAGGTCCCCGCCCTCTATCTGGCGTTCGCGCTCGGCCGGCCCTCGCCGCTGCCGGAGCTGCCCGTGCAGTACGCGGACTTCGCCGTCTGGCAGCGCGGCTGGCTGACGGGCGACGTGCTCGAGTCACAGCTCGCCTACTGGCGCACCCAGTTGGCCGACGCGCCGCACGCGCTGGAGCTGCCCACCGACAGGCCGCGGCCTCCCATCCAGTCGCTGCGCGGGGACATGCTGCGCGTCGACCTTCCCGCCGCGCTCGCGCCCGCCGTCCACGCGCTGTGCCACCAGGAGGGTGTCACACCCTTCATGGTGCTGCTGGCCACCTATCAGACGCTGCTCGCGCGCTACTCCGGGCAGGACGACATCATCGTCGGCTCGCCCATCGCCAACCGGATGCGGGCGGACCTGGAAGGCCTCATCGGCTTCTTCGCCAACACGCTCGCGCTGCGCGCCCGCTTCACCCCGGGCATGACGTTCCGCGAGCTGCTGGCCCAGGTGCGCGAGACGACGCTCGGTGCCTATGCGCACCAGGACGTCCCGTTCGAGAAGCTGGTGGACGAGCTGCGTCCCGAGAGGGACCAGAGCCGCACGCCCCTGTTCCAGGTGATGCTCGCCCTGCACAACACGCCGAAGACGCAGGGACAGGAAGACCCCGACGCGCCGCTCAAGGTCCGTCCGCTGGATGCCATCAGCGGCACCGCCAAGTTCGACCTCTCGCTGCTGGCGTCCGACGACGGCAACGTGTTCAACGCGGTGTTCGAATACAACACCGACCTCTTCGACACGGCGACGGTCCAGCGCATGGCGGACCAGTTCGTGCGCCTGCTGCGAGCCGCCGTCGAGGACCCGCTCCAGCCCGTCTGGCGCCTGCCGATGATGGAGGAGCCCGAGCGTCGCCAGGTCCTCGTCTCCTGGAACGACACGTCGCGGGAGCCCTTCGCGCCCACCACGCTCCACGCACCCGTGGAGGCCCAGGCGCTTCGCACGCCCGACGCCATCGCCGTCACCGACGGCACCGACTCGCTCACCTACGCGGCGCTGGACGCGCGGGCCAATCAGCTCGCGCACCACCTGCTCGCGCGAGGCGTGACGCCGGGGAACATCGTCGGCATCTGCCTGGACAAGTCGCTCGACATGGCCGTGGCCGTCCTGGCCACGCTCAAGGTGGGGGCCAGCTATGTCGCGTTGGACCCCAGCTATCCCGCCGAGCGCCTCGCCTTCATGCTCGCGGACACGCGTGCGCCCGTGGTCCTCACCCACTCCCGGCTCACGCCGTCGCTGCCCGCCGATGGCGGCGCTCGCGTCCTCCTGTTGGATGTCGACGCGGCCATTGTCGCCGGCCAGTCCCGACGCGCGCCAGGTCTCGACGTCTCGGCGGAGAGCCCCGCCTACATCATCTACACGTCCGGGAGCACGGGGGTGCCCAAGGGCATCGTCATGCCCCACCGCGCGCTGAGCGCGCTCTTCACGTGGCAGCTGAAGCGCGCTCCCCAGCCGCGCGCCACCACGTTGCAGTTCGCGTCGCTCAACTTCGACGTCTCCGTCCAGGAGATGTTCTGCACCTGGTGGGCGGGCGGCACCCTCGTGCTTCCCACCGGAGGACTGCGCCAGGACATCCCCGCGCTGCTCGACTTCATGCAGCAGCAGCGCGTCGAGCGGCTCTTCCTGCCCTTCGCCGCACTTCAGGCCATCGCCGACGCTGTCTCGCATGGCGCCACCCTGCCCTCCGCGCTGCGGGAAGTGGTGACGGCGGGTGAGCAACTCCAGGTGAGCGACACCTTCGCAGCGTTCTTCGCGAAGCTGCCGGGCAGCGTCCTGGAGAACCAGTACGGTCCTTCCGAGGCGCACGTCGTCTCCGCCTTCCGACTCCAGGGCACTCCCACGTCCTGGCCCCGGCTTCCGTCCATCGGCGGTCCGGTCGGCCACACGCGGCTGTATGTCCTGGATGCGCTCGGCCATCCGGTGCCCATCGGCGTCTCGGGAGAGCTGTACATCGGTGGCACCCACCTGGCGCACGGCTACCTGTCACAGCCAGAAGTCACCGCGAAGGCGTTCGTCCCCGACCCCTTCTCGACGGAGCCGGGCGCGCGGCTCCATCGCACCGGAGACGCGGCGCGGTGGCGCGCGGACGGCACGCTCGACTTCCTGGGGCGGCTCGACTCCCAGGTCAAGCTGCGCGGCTTCCGCGTCGAGCTGGGTGAAGTCGAGTCCGTGCTCCGCTCCGCGCCGGGGCTGAGTGATGCCGCGGTCATCGTTCGCGAGGATGTGCCGGGCGACAGGCGACTGGTCGGCTACGTCGTCGTCTCGCCCGACGCCACGCTCGACACCGAGGCCCTGCGCGCGTTCGTACTCCAGCGCCTGCCCGAGTACATGTTGCCGTCCGCGTTCGTGGCGCTGCCCGCGCTGCCCCTCACGCCCAGCGGCAAGCTCGCGCGCAAGCGCCTGCCCGCGCCCGATGCGGAGAGTCTGCGCGGAGGTGCCGCCTTCGCCGCGCCCCGCACTCCATTGGAGGAGAAGCTCGCCGCGCTCTTCGCCGACGTCCTGCACGTGCCGCGAGTGAGCGTCACCGACAACTTCTTCGCGCTCGGCGGGCACTCGCTGCTCGCCACCCAGGTCGTGTCGCGTGTGCGGTCCGCGTTCGGCGTGGAGCTGCCGCTGCGCACCGTCTTCGGCGCACCCACGGTGGTCGCCCTCGCGGCGAGCATCGACACCACGTTGATGACGTCGCGGAACCGGCAGCCGCCCGCGTTGGTTCCAGTGGCCCGCACAGGACCGCTGCCGCTGTCCTTCGCGCAGCAACGCCTCTGGTTCCTCGACCAGCTCCAGCCCGGCGGCGCGACGTACAACATGCCCTCCTTCGTCCGACTGGACGGAGCGCTTCATCTGGCCGCGCTCCAGCGGGCCTTCGCCGAGTTGGTGAGGCGCCACGAGGCCCTGCGCACCACGTTCCTCCAGCAGAACGACGAGCCCTTCCAGATCGTCGCCCCGCACGCGGAGCTGCCGGTGACCGTGGTGAAGGTCCAGGGACAGACGCCGGACGCCGTCCGCCAGGAGGTGGAGCGACTGCTGCGCGAGGAGTACCTGCGTCCGTTCAACCTCTCCACCGGCCCGCTCGTCCGCGCCCTGCTGCTGGAGACGTCCCCCACCGAGCACTTCCTCGCGCTCAACATGCACCACATCGTCTCCGACGGTTGGTCCATGGGCGTGCTCACCCAGGAGGTCGCCACCCTCTACGGGGCCTTCGCGATGGGGGCACCGTCGCCGCTTCCACCCCTGTCCCTCCAGTACGCCGACTACGCCGTCTGGCAGCGCGACTGGCTCCAGGGCGAAGTGCTGGAGCAGCAGCTCGCATGGTGGCGCGGACGCCTGATGGGTGTGGCCACGCTGGACCTGCCGCTCGACAAGCCGCGCCCTCCCGTGCAGACCTTCACCGGTGCCCAGGTGCTCGTCACCTTGCGGCCAGAGGTCTCCAAGCGGCTCAAGACGCTGTGCCAGCGTGAAGGCATCACGCCGTTCATGGCGCTGCTCGCCGCATGGCAGTTGCTCCTGTCCCGTCACACCGGGCAGGACGACATCGCCGTCGGCTCACCCATCGCGGGTCGCCAGCGCGCGGAGCTCGAAGGGCTCATCGGCTTCTTCGTCAACACGCTCGTCTTCCGCGCGCGCATCGACACGAACGCGACGTTCCTCCAGCTCTTGCGGCAGGTGAAGGAGACCGCCCTGGGGGCCTACGCGCACCAGGACGTCCCCTTCGAGCGCCTGGTCGAGGAGTTTCAGATTCGTCGAGACCTGAGCCGCAGCCCGCTGTTCCAGGTTCTCTTCGCGCTCCAGAACACGCCCGCGTCGGCCCTCCAGAAGCAGGAGCTGTCGCTCAGCCCGGTGGAGGTTGAAGCCACCGTCATCAAGTTCGAACTCGAGCTGCACTTCGTGGACGGGCCGGACGGCCTCTTCGGCGCGCTGACCTACAACACGGACCTGTTCGAGCGAGCCTCCATCGAGCGCATGACGCGGCACTTCGAGCTGCTCGTCGAAGCGGTCGTCGCCCGGCCCGACGCTCCGCTCGCTACCCACTCCATGCTGACCGTCGAGGAGCGGCGAGACGTCCTCACCAACTGGGCCTCGGCTCCCGCGCTCGTCTCGCCGGACTCCACCCTGCCCGCCGTCTTCGCCGATGTCGTCGCGCGCGCACCCGACTCCGTCGCGCTCCTCGTCGGTGACACCTCCCTCACCTACCGTCAGCTCGACGAGCGCTCCAACCAGCTCGCCTGGCACCTGCGCTCGCTCGGCGTCCGCACCGACTCCCGCGTCGCCATCGCCGTCGACCGCTCCGCCGAACTCATCATCGCCCTCGTCGCCATCCTCAAGGCTGGCGCCGCCTACGTCCCCCTCGACACGAAGTATCCGCGCGAGCGTCTCGCTTCGATGATGGAGGACGCGCGGCCCGAGGTCCTCGTCTCCACCCGCGCATTCCTGGACAAGCTTCCCACCGATGGGCTGGCGTGTGTCCTGTTGGATGAAGTGTCGCTGGCCCACAGCCCCACCCGGGCCCTGCCTCCTTCCGCCCTCCCCGCGTCGCTCGCCTATATCGACTTCACCTCCGGCTCCACCGGCAAGCCCAAGGGCGTTGGCTGCACCCACAGCGGCGTCATCCACATCCTCGTCGGCGTCGACTACACCCGCTTCGGGCCCGAGCAGACCCACCTCCTCCTCGCTCCCATCTCCTTCGACGCCACCACCTTCGAAATCTGGGGCGCCCTGCTCCACGGCGCGCGCCTCGTCGTCCTCCCGCCTCAGGCGCCCTCGCTCGAGGAGCTCTTCCAGACTGTCGCTCGACACGGCGTCACCACGCTCTGGGCCACCAGCGGTCTGTTCTCCCAGCTCGTCGAGAGTCGTCTCCCTGCGCCTCCTTCACTCCAGCGCGTCCTCACGGGCGGCGACATCGTCTCGCCCCTTCATGTCCGACGCGCGTTGCAGGACTGGGGCGTCTCCGTCACCAACTGCTACGGCCCGACGGAAACCACCGTCTTCGCCACGACCTTCCTGGTCGCTCGGCTCGAGGACGTTGGCGCAACGGTGCCCATCGGCAAGCCCACCAACGGCACCCGCCTTCTCGTCCTCGACTCCTCGCTTCAGCCCGTCCCCATCGGCATCACCGGTGAGCTCTTCATCGGTGGTGACGGCCTGGCTCGCGGCTACGTCGGCCAGCCTTCACTCACCGCGGAGCGCTTCATCCCGGACCCGTTCTCCTCCGTCCCTGGGGCGCGCCTCTATCGCTCCGGCGACTTGGTCCGCTGGAGCCACGACGGGACGCTCGCCTTCATCGGTCGCGCCGACGCGCAGGTGAAGGTGCGCGGCTTCCGCATCGAGTTGCCCGAAGTCGAAGCCGCGATGCTCGCGCATCCCTCCATCCGCGATGCCATCGCCATCGCTCGCGAGGACGTCCCCGGCGACAAGCGCCTCGTCGGCTACTTTGTCGGCGACGACCTGGACGCCGTCTCCCTCCGAGCCTTCCTCAAGTCTCGGCTCCCTGAGTACATGGTGCCGTCGTCCCTGCTCCGCCTGGACGCGCTCCCTCTCACCGCCAACGCGAAGATTGACCGCAAGGCACTGCCTCCTCCCGAGGCCGTCCTCTCGGCTCCCTCCTCCACCTACGTCGCGCCGCGCACGCCCACCGAGGAGCTGCTCGCCTCCATCTGGGCGCAGGTCCTTCGCGTCCCCCAGGTCGGCATCGAGGACGACTTCTTCGCGCTCGGCGGACATTCGCTGCTCGCCACGCAGCTCGTCTCGCGCATCCGCAACACCTTCAAGGTGGAGCTGGCGCTGCGGGAGCTGTTCGAGGCCCCCACCATCGAAGCGCTGGCCCGGCGGCTCGATGCGGCGACCCTCGCGGGCAAGGGCACGGTGCGGCCTCCGCTCGTCCTGGTGCCGCGCACGGGCGAGCTGCCGTTGTCCTTCGCGCAGCAGCGCTTGTGGCTCATCGACCAGCTCGAGCCCGGAAGCTCCACCTACAACATTCCCCTCGCCCTGCTCCTGCAAGGGCCGCTCGAGGTGGACGCACTCCAGGGCGCCTTCACGTCGCTCGTCGAGCGCCACGAATCCCTGCGCACCACGTTCGTGACGCACGACGGAGAGCCGCGTCAGCACATCCACGCCCCCAAGCCCATGCTTGTCACGGTGAGGGAGCTGGAGTCCCTCTCGGAGGATTCTAAGCTCGTCGAGGCCCGGCGACTGGTGAGCGAGGAGGCTTCACGGCCCTTCGACCTGGAGCACGGCCCCATCTTCCGCGTGCTGCTGCTGCGACTGGACGCACAGCGCCATGTCCTCGTCGGGACGGTCCATCACATCGCCTCCGACGGCTGGTCCACGGGAATCC
>NZ_JABUMR010000050.1:0-563 GCF_013336725.1 Myxococcus sp. CA040A
TCACGGCCCTTCGACCTGGAGCACGGCCCCATCTTCCGCGTGCTGCTGCTGCGACTGGACGCACAGCGCCATGTCCTCGTCGGGACGGTCCATCACATCGCCTCCGACGGCTGGTCCACGGGAATCCTGCTCCGTGAGCTGGCGGAGCTCTATTCCGCGCACGCCACCCGGCAGCCGCCTCGGCTGGAAGCCCTCCCCGTGCAGTACGCTGACTTCGCCGCCTGGCAGCGCTCATGGCTGCGTGACGACGCGTTGGAGCAGCAGCTCTCCTATTGGAGACAGCAGCTCTCCGGCGCGCCTCCCTTCCTGGAGCTGTCCACCGACCGGCCTCGTCCGCCAGTCCAGTCGAACCGGGGCGCCTCCTTCCCCGTGCGCCTGCCTCCCTCCGTGAACGAGCGACTCCTCGCGTTCTGCCAGCGCGAGGGCGTGACGCCTTTCATGGCGTTGCTCGCCGTCTGGCAGCTCCTCCTCTCCCGCTACTCCGGACAGGACGACCTCTCCGTCGGCTCCCCCATCGCGGGACGCACCCGAGCGGAGACAGAGGGGCTCATCGGCTTCTTCGT
>NZ_JABUMR010000051.1:0-500 GCF_013336725.1 Myxococcus sp. CA040A
CTTTCTCCGCTGCCCATCCAGTACGCCGACTTCTCCGTCTGGCAGCGCCAGTGGCTCCAGGGCGACGTCCTCTCTTCCGAAATCGCCTGGTGGCGCACCCAGCTTGCCGGTGCCTCCTCGTCCCTGGAGTTGCCCACTGACAGGCCTCGCCCCGCCGTTCAGTCCTATCGCGGTGCGGTGTTCCCCATCGGGTTGTCTCGTGAGTTGACCCAGGCCGTGAAGGCCCTCGCTCAGCGTGAAGGCGCCACGCCCTTCATGGTGCTGCTGGCTTCCTTCCAGCTTCTGCTCTCCCGCTACTCGGGCCAGGACGACATCTCCGTCGGCTCTCCCATCGCGAATCGCAATCGCTCCGAGACCGAGGGCCTCATCGGCTTCTTCGTCAACACCCTCGTCCTCCACTCCCGACTCGACTCGAAGCAGTCCTTCCGTCAGTTGCTCTCCCAGGTGCGCACGTCCACTCTGGCCGCCTACGAGCACCAGGACGTCCCCTTCGAGAAGCT
>NZ_JABUMR010000052.1:0-435 GCF_013336725.1 Myxococcus sp. CA040A
GATATCTTGGTGCGGATGAGGCAGGTCGTTATCGGTGGGTAGTGAATATTTTGGCCAAGTACGTCGAGGTTTCTTGCTAGGCGGGAATAATGCTCTTGGTGGGGCAGTGCTGGGCGATGGATTTAAGAAAGCGAATGAGGCAGGGTGGGGTGTCTGCATATTGGGAGAGCTGTGAAAGTATATTCCCGGACTGAATGGTCAGGCTGTTGGGGTATTTCTTGGAGATGTGTTTTGGTTGTCTTTGGTTCGCATTATCTGCCACCCATTTGATGAGCTTCCCGTAGAATTGTATAATGTATTTCCCGCGAAACAGCATGGAGCGAGACGGGTGTCCCGAGGTTTCCTTTTGAATTCCGTGAACGGCAGCGCATGGAGTTGGTGTGGGCGGTTGAAAATGCTTGTCAAACTCCTCGAGCGAACATATGGGAGTGGACT
>NZ_JABUMR010000053.1:0-434 GCF_013336725.1 Myxococcus sp. CA040A
CGACAGTTTGCACCCCTATGTTGCCCGCGATTACTGGACGATACAGCTCGTGGACGTCAACGGAGACGGCAAGGACGACCTTCTCTATCGGTACACTGTCTTTGGCCCCTCGGGCGGTTTTCCGGAGCCGGAGTGGCGCCTGCGGCTAAGCACCGGCTCGGGGTTCGGCGAGTCCATGGTCGTCAACCTCCCCACCGCGAGGGTGGGCGATACGCTGGATGATTTGGCCCCCGTGGACATGGACATGGATGGCAAGACGGACATCCTGGCCATCAAACGCACCCACTGCGACATGAACATCAGCGGCCACAACCAGCTCTACCGGTTCAACGGCACCGATTTCATTCCCACCATCAACGATGGGAGTGAGACCTACGCTGTCTGCGATACGACTCTGGCGAACCGCCGTCCCTCGGGCCTGCAGACCGCGGACC
>NZ_JABUMR010000054.1:0-426 GCF_013336725.1 Myxococcus sp. CA040A
CTTCGCCGAAGGTTGTCAGCGCTCGACATACCTCCCCATCACCGCATTGCATGTCCGTCAGGCACTGGCTGTCAGAGCAGTAGTTGGCCTTGGCCCGGGCATCCGAAAGACAGCCCATGGGGAATTCGCAGTCCGAGTCGCGCTTGCAGTTGCGGTGATAGCTCTGCAGCCGCAGTCGCTCTTCGCTGCGAAGTACCGGTGCAACCCTTCGCCCGTGCTCCAGTTGCTGCTCTGGCATTCCAAGCCGGAGAGCGCTGCCCAGGAGGATCACCATGGGGAGAGGGAACAGCAGGGCGACACAGGCGCCGACGGCCGTGCGCCAGCTCATTCCCCGCACCTCCGGAGGCACTCTTCGCTGTCCTCCTTGCCGTTCTCGCAAAACATCGCGTGCTCCGCTTCTGAACACTCCCTGTTGGGGATGTTCTC
>NZ_JABUMR010000055.1:0-423 GCF_013336725.1 Myxococcus sp. CA040A
TACGAGCATCCGCAGCCGCATGCCTGCTTCATTCAGGGCGTCGAGGACGACCTCGTCAACGAGGGCGGCATCATGGACCTGTGGGTGCGCGAGGCGCGCCTGTTCAAATACGGCTCCGGCACCGGCTCCAACTTCTCCCGCCTGCGCGGCGAGGGCGAGAAGCTCTCCGGCGGCGGCCGCTCATCCGGCCTGATGTCGTTCCTCAAGATCGGCGACCGGGCAGCCGGCGCCATCAAGAGCGGCGGCACCACGAGCCGCGCCGCGAAGATGGTGGTGGTCGATGTCGATCACCCGGATATCGAAACCTATATCGACTGGAAGGTGAAGGAAGAGCAGAAGGTCGCGGCCCTCGTCGCCGGCTCGAAGCTCGCCAGCAAGCACCTGAAAGCCATCATGCGGACTTGCGTGAATTGCGAGGCCGAC
>NZ_JABUMR010000056.1:0-414 GCF_013336725.1 Myxococcus sp. CA040A
TGACGAAGCTTGTCGAAGAGAACCGCCACCGCCACGTCCAGCAGGCCATCGCCGTCGACGTCTCCCACCGAGAGCCCGCCGTGGTAGTCGTACCCTGCGGAGTACCAATCCGGGGTGGCGCTGCTGGGGAACGGCTGCTGCCGCGACTTGCGGTTGTAGAAGGCCACGAGCGCTTGGGGCGCGAGGTCATTTCCATTGGACACCACCAGATCCGTCCAGCCGTCCTGGTCGAGGTCCCCCAGGGCGGCGCCCGTGGAGAAGTTCCCCATGCTGCTCAGCATGCTCGAGGGATCCGGGGCGTAGATTTGCCCGACGGGCGGCGAGGCAGTGGGCGGGGCCGGAATAGGGTTCGGAGCGGGCGCCCGGTGCAGACAGGAGAGGCCGGTCACCACCAGCAGGGCTAGCCTGCCTTCG
>NZ_JABUMR010000057.1:0-403 GCF_013336725.1 Myxococcus sp. CA040A
CTCGTGACGCTGAATCAGCGCGTTGAGGGACTGGAGCAGCGCATGCGAGTCAAGCGAGCCAGAGAGCTTGAGCGCCCAGGGGATGTTGTAGGTGGGAGCGCCGGGCTGGAGCTGGTCGAGGAACCAGAGGCGCTGCTGGGCGAAGGAGAGAGGCAGCGGCTGGGCCCGGTCGACAGGGACGAGGGCCGGCTGGCGAGACGAGGAGCCGTGGAGCAAGTCCAGCCGCTCGGAGAGGAGAGCGACGGTGGGAGAGGAGAAGAGCTCACCGAGGGGCAGCTCGACGTCGAAGGTGGAGCGGATGCGAGAGACGACTTGAGTGGCGAGGAGGGAGTGGCCGCCCAACTCGAAGAAGTCGCCGTGGATGCTGACGCGCTCCAGGCCGAGGACGTCGGAGAAGATGGAG
>NZ_JABUMR010000058.1:0-402 GCF_013336725.1 Myxococcus sp. CA040A
TCCCCAGCCGGGCTCCTCGCGGCGATCCACGCGACATCCCAGGGGTTTTTGGCCGTCGTTCCGGTGGAAACGGCGCACCCGGGGCAGGCCACCTGGCGGTCGCGCTCGTCCATGACGGCCTCGTACTTGCGTACGGTGGACAACGTCGTCCGGCGCACAGGGTGGCAGGTGTCCATGCACACCCCGAGCCGCTGCTCCCGGCGCACCTGCGCACGGGAGCACGGCGACCGGACGTCAGGCGCTAGCTGTTGATGGCCTTGTACTTGCGGGCAAGGTCCTTGAAGAACTTCACCCCGTTGTCGAGCGAGTTCTCCATGGCATCCATCAGCACCGTGCGGAACGCGGCGACGGGTCCCCGGAAGGACTCGTAGTACCGCTGCCGGTCGATGCTGTGGATGATGG
>NZ_JABUMR010000005.1:0-11421 GCF_013336725.1 Myxococcus sp. CA040A
TCCTCGGCCGCGCCGACTTCCAGGTGAAGCTGCGCGGCTTCCGCATCGAACTGGGCGAAGTCGAAGCCGTCCTCTCACGCCACACCTCCGTCCTCCAGGCCGTCGCGGGCGTCCACCTCGACGCCTCGGGTGACGGTCGTCTCGTCGCCTGGCTCGTCCCTCAGCCCGGCCTCGCGCTCGACTCCTCCGCGCTCCGAGACTTCGCCCAACGGCACCTGCCCGAGCACATGGTGCCGGCCCTCTTCGTCGCCCTGCCCGCGCTGCCGCTCACGCCCAATGGCAAGGTCGACCGCAAGGCCCTCCCCGCGCCGCAGAGCCGGGGTCCACAGCCCGCCGTCGCCGACGACTCCGAGCCGCGGACACCTCAGGAGAAGGTCCTCGCCGCCATCTGGTCCGACGCCCTGCGCGTGCCGCGCGTCACGCGCCATGACAACTTCTTCGCGCTGGGTGGCGACTCCATCCTTTCCATCCAGATTGTCTCCCGCGCACGCAACGCGGGCGTCCAGCTCACGACCCAGCAGCTCTTCCAACACCCGACGCTGGAAGCCCTGGCCCGAGTGGTACAGCTCCAGGGCGGCGCCTGGGCCGAGCAGTCGGACGCCGCGCTGCTCGAGCTCACCCTGCGCGCATCGACGGACTCGAAGGGTCCTGAGTCCACGGACGTCGTCCTGAGCCGGTTGAAGCAGGCCATCGCCGACCGTCTCGTCACAGCGGGCACGCCGGTGGAGGACCTCTATCCGTTGTCGCCCTTGCAGCAGGGCATGCTCTTCCACACCCTCGCGGCGCCGGGCTCCGGCGTCTACGTCACCCAGTTGACGTGGACCTTCGGTGACGCCCTGGACCTGGGTGCGTTCCGGCGCACCTGGGAGGCTGTCATCCAGCGACAGCCCCTGCTGCGCACGTCCTTCCTCACGGGCGGCTCACAGGAGCCCCTTCAGCTCGTCCACCCCGGTGCTGCCCTGCCCTGGGAGGAACTCGACTGGCGCGGAGTGGAGGAAGCAGAGCAGCAGTCCCGCTTCCAGGCCCTCCTCTCCGAGGACCGCGCTCGCGGGTTCGACCTGCGCACGCCACCGCTGCTGCGACTGACGGTCATCCGCACCGATGAGCACGCCTGGCGCGCTCTCGGGACCCTGCATCACATGCTGATGGATGGCTGGAGCATGGGCCTCCTCTTCCAGGACCTCTTCACCACCTACGAGCAGGTTCGCGCGGGACTGGTGTGGATCCGGCGTGAAGCGACGACCTTCCGCGACTACATCAACTGGCTCGAACGCCAGCCGATGGAGCCCGCGGAGCGCTACTGGCGAAAGACGCTGCGTGGCTTCACCGCGCCCACGCCCCTGCCGGGTGCGCTTCCCCGAAGCCCGGACTCGGTGCTCCAGCGTCAGCGCCTCCAGCTCCACCTGCCCGCGCAGACCTCCACCGACCTCCAGGCCTTCGTCCGCCAGCACCACCTCACCCTCAATGCACTGGTCCAGGCCGCGTGGACGCTGGTGCTCTCACGTCACACCGGTGAGAAGGACATCCTCTTCGGAGCCACCACCTCGGGTCGCTCCGCCGACGTCTCCGGCATCGACCGCGCCATCGGGCTCTTCATCAACACCGTGCCCGTCCGCGTCTTCGTCGACGACGACACCACCACGCTCTCCTGGCTCCAGCAGCTCCACACCCAGCAACTGGAACTGCGCCAGTTCGAGCACACGTCCCTCGTGCGGCTGCACGGGTGGAGCGACGTGCCGCGTGGCACGCCCCTCTTCGAGTCCCTCTTCATCGTCGAGAACTTCCCCGTCGATGCCGCGGTGAATTCCGCCGGAGAAGCGCTGGGCATCCGCGACTTCACCATCCTCGACCAGACGGACACGCCGCTGGAGGCGTACGTCATTCCCGGGGACTCGCTGGAGCTGCGTCTCTTGTTCGACGCCGCGCGCTTCGCGCCATCCATCCCCGAGCGCCTCCTGCACCACTGGGGCGTGGCGCTCCAGGCGCTGATGGCTGCTCCGGAGGCACGCGTCGCCTCCATCTCCCTGCTGACGGGAGAGGAACTCGAGCAGGTCCTTCTCTCCTTCAACAGCAAGGCCCTCCCCGCGCCGGCCCAGAGTGGTTCTGTCCTTCGCTACACCGCGCCGCGCTCACGGACGGAGGAGCAGCTCGCGCGGTTGTTCGAGCAGGTGCTGGACGTGGCGCACGTCGGGGCCGAGGACAGCTTCTTCGCGCTCGGCGGCCACTCCCTGCTCGCCACGCAGATCGTCTCACGCATCCACTCCGTGCTGGGGGTGGAGCTCCCGCTGCGCGTCCTCTTCGAGTCGCCCACCGTCGCGCAGCTCGCACGCCGGCTCGAGTCCTCGACTCATGCGGTGGAGCGCCACTCCCCGCTTCTTCAGCCTGTCTCTCGCTCGGGCGAGCTGCCCCTGTCCTTCGCCCAGCAACGCCTGTGGTTCCTCGACAAGCTGGAGCCGGACAGCCCGTTCTACAACATGCCCGTGGGCCTCCGGCTGGAAGGGACACTCGACGTCCCCGCGCTGGAGCACGCCTTCACCGAGTTGGTGCGCCGCCACGAGGTGCTCCGCACCACCTTCCGCGAGGGTCCGGTTCAAGTCATCCATCCAGCGGCCCCTGTTCCGCTGCTTCGCGTGGACCTCTCCGCGCTCCCCGTCGATGAAGGTGAAGCGGAAGCCCGGCGCCTCGCTCGCGAAGAGGCGCGGCGTCCCTTCGACCTCACTCGCGGGCCGCTGCTGCGCGCCACGCTGCTGCGTCTTTCCGAGTCGCGGCACGTCCTGCTGCTGACCCTGCATCACATCGTCTCGGACGGCTGGTCCGTCGACGTGCTGGTTCGCGAGTCCGCCGCGCTCTATGCCGCCTTCCGCGCGGGACACGACTCTCCGCTGCCCGAGCTGTCCATCCAGTACGCGGACTACGCTGCGTGGCAACGCGGCTGGCTCCAGGGCGAGGCGCTCGACGCGCAGTTGTCCTGGTGGCGCGAGCACCTCCAGGGTGCGCCCCGCTTCCTCGAACTCCCCACGGACTTCCCCCGGCCCGCCATCCAGGGCTTCCAGGGTGCCACCCTCACCCGCACGCTGCCTCGCGCGCTGGCAACGGCGCTCCAGGCACTCTCCCGCCGTGAGGGCACCACCCTCTTCATGGCGCTGCTGGCCGGCTTCGACCTCGTCCTTTCGCGGTACTCGGGGCAGGCGGACCTCGTCGTCGGCACGGACATCGCCAACCGCAACCGCGTGGAGACGGAGGGCCTCATCGGCTTCTTCGTGAACCAGCTCGCCCTGCGCGCGCGAACCACGCCGGGGATGACCTTCCGCGAGCTGCTCGCCCAGGTGCGCGACGTCACGCTGGGCGCCCACTCGCACCAGGACCTGCCGTTCGAGGAACTGGTCAAGGCCCTCAACCCCGAGCGCAGCCTCGGCCATACGCCCCTGTTCCAGGTGAAGCTGGTGCTGCAGAACCAGCCAGCCGCGGCGCTGGAGGTGCCCGGCCTCACGCTGCGCCCAGAGTTCTCGGAGTCCGGTACCTCGCGCCTGGACCTCACCCTCGCCATCGTCGAGACGGAGGCCGGGCTGGAGTGCACCTGCGAGTACCGCACGGACCTCTTCGAGGCCGCCACCATCGATGGGCTCGTGCGTCACCTCGGCGTGGTGCTGGAGGCCGCGGCGGCGAACCCCGGCACGCCCATCTCCGACCTGCCCCTCATGGCCCAGGCGGAGCAGCGCCAGCTCCTGGTCGATTGGAACGCATCCGCGCGCGACTTCCCGCGTGACGTCGGCGCGCACCAGCTCTTCCAGGCGCAGGCCACGCGCACCCCGGACGCCATCGCCGTGCGCTTCGAGAGCCAGCAGCTCTCCTACGCGCAGCTCGACGCTCGCGCCAATCAGCTCGCGCACCACCTGCGGGGCCTCGGCGTCCGCGAGGATGTGCCCGTCGCCCTCTGCGTGGAGCGCTCGCTCGACACCGCCGTCGCCATCCTCGGCATCCTCAAGGCGGGCGGAGCCTACGTCCCGCTCGACCCCAGCTATCCCGTCGAGCGCCTCACGTTCATGCTGCGCGACTGCGCGGCGCCCGTCCTCGTCACGACCGAGGCCATCGCCGATGAACTCCCGGCGGGGAGCGAGCAGCTCGTCCTGCTCGACGCCGAGGCGGGCCTCATCGCCGCACAGCCCACCCGCGCGCCCGAGCCGGCCACCACCGCCGACAACCTCGCGTACATCATCTACACCTCCGGCAGCACCGGCAGGCCCAAGGGCACGCTCCTGCAGCACCGGGGCCTGTGCAACACGGCCCTCCAGACAGGCCGTGCCATGGGGCTCGGCACTGGAAGCCGCGTCCTCCAGTTCTTCTCCGCTGGCTTCGATGCATCGGTCTGGGAGTTCTTCGGCGCGTTGCTCTCGGGTGCCACCCTCGTGCTGGCGCCGCGTGAGCGACTCCTGCCCGGAGCACCCCTGCGTGCGCTGGCCCGGGATGAATCCATCACCGCGGTGACGCTCACCCCCTCGGTCCTCGCGCAACTGTCGCCCGAGGACTTCCCCTCGTTGGAGACGCTCGTCTCCGCGGGCGAGGCGTGCACGCCGGAACTGGTGCGTCGCTGGGCCCCGCACGTGCGCTTCCTCAACGCGTACGGCCCCACCGAGACCACCGTCTGCGCCTCCATCACCGAGCCGCTGACGGCCGGACAGGTCCTCACCATCGGTCGCCCCTGGGCCAACCTCCAGGTGTACGTACTGGACGCTTCGCTGCGTCCACAGCCCGTCGGCGTGCCCGGCGAGCTTTGCGTGGGCGGCGTTGGTCTGGCGCGAGGCTACCTGGGACAGCCCGCGCTCACCGCCGAGCGCTTCATCCCGGACGCACTCTCCGGAGTGCCCGGAGCGCGGCTCTACCGCACTGGAGACCGGGCGCGGTGGCGAGCCGATGGAACGCTCGAATACCTGGGCCGCCTCGACTCGCAGGTGAAGCTGCGCGGCTTCCGCATCGAGCTGGGTGAGGTGGAGTCCGTCCTCTCGCGGCTCCCCTCCGTGCGCGAGGCCGTCGCCGTCGTGCGCGAGGATGCTCCCGGCCTCACCCGGCTGGTGGCCTACGTCGTGGCCGAGGAGGACGAGTCGGTCGACCCGGCCTCACTGCGCGCGGCGCTCAAAGAGCGGCTGCCCGAGCACATGGTGCCCTCCGCCATCGCCGTCCTGCCCGCGCTGCCGCTCACGGCCCACGGGAAGGTGGACCGCAACGCCCTGCCTCCGCCCGAAGGCACGGGCGAGACCGAGGTCCGGGAGTACGTCGCGCCCCGCGGTGAGACGGAGTCGCGGCTCGCCACGCTGTGGCAGGAGTTGCTGCACGTCGAGCGCGTCGGCGTGCATGACGACTTCTTCGAGCTGGGTGGCCACTCACTGCTCGCCACCCAGGCCCTCTCGCGCGTGCAGGTCGCCTTCGGAGTCGAGCTGCCCCTGCGCGAGCTCTTCGAGGCCCCCACCGTGGCGCGGCTGGCCCTGAGGCTGGATACGCTGGCCCAGGCCGGCGCGAGCACCCTCAAGGCCCCCGCGCTGACTCCCGCGCCGCGCACGGGAGACCTGCCGTTGTCCTTCGCCCAGCAGCGGCTGTGGTTCATCGACCAGCTCGAACCCGGCAGCTCGCTCTACAACATCCCCACGGCCCTGGAGTTGGAGGGGCCGCTGGAGGGCCCCGCGCTGGAGCGCGCCTTCACCGAGCTGCAACGCCGCCACGAGTCCCTGCGCACCACCTTCGGCGCAGTGGACGGAAAGGCCATCCAGCGCATCCACCCGGCCGCGCCGTTCCCGTTGCCCGTGGTGGGGCTGGAGTCGCTCGCGCCCGAGGAGAGGGACCGCGAGATGCGGCGGTTGACGTCGGAAGAGGCCCTGCGCCCGTTCGACCTCGCACGCGGTCCGTTGCTGCGCGCCACGCTGTTGCGGCGGGCCACGACTTCGCACGTGCTGCTCGTCACCCTGCACCACGGCGTCGCCGACGCGTGGTCCATGAGCGTCCTCGTGCGCGAGCTGGTCGCCCTGTACGCGGCCTTCCGCGAGGGCCTTCCGTCTCCCCTGTCGGAGCTGGCCGTGCAGTACGCGGACTTCGCCGTGTGGCAGCGCGGTTGGTTGCGAGATGCGGCCCTGGAGGAGCAACTCGCGTGGTGGCGTGACGCACTGGCCGGCGCGCCCCCCTTGTTGGAGCTGCCCACCGACAGGCCTCGTGCCGCGCTGGCCTCACGCGAGGCGGCGCTTCACCCTGTCTCCCTCGGAGCCGAGCTGTCCGAGTCCATCAAGGCGCTCTCCCAGCGCCATGGCGCCACGCCCTTCATGACGCTGCTGGCGGCGTTCCAGCTCCTGCTCGCGCGCTACTCCGGGCAGAACGATGTCGTCGTCGGCTCACCCATCGCGGGACGCAACCGCGCCGAGACGGAGGACCTCATTGGCTTCTTCGTCAACACCCTGGTGCTGCGCGCCCGGGTGGCCCCGCGCGTGACGTTCTCCGAGCTGCTGACCCAGGTGAAGCACTCCACCCTCGGCGCGTTCGAGCACCAGGACGTGCCCTTCGAGAAGCTCGTGGAGGAGCTGCAGCCTCAGCGCAGCCTCGGCTTCTCTCCGCTCTTCCAGGTCACCTTCTCGCTGCTCAACGCGCCCACCGGCGACCTGGAGCTTCCCGGCCTGAGCCTGCGCCCGCTCGCTCCGACGGGGCTGCTCGCCAAGTTCGACCTGGACCTCACCCTCTCCGAGTCCCCCACGGGCTTCGAGGGCGCGCTCCAGTTCTCCACCGCGCTCTTCGACACGGACACCGCCGCGCGGATGGCGACGCACTTCCTCACCCTGCTCCGCGCCGCCGTGGCCCAGCCGGAGGTGCCTGTCTCCTCATTGCCGCTCATGGACGCCGCCGAGCGGCAGCGCCTCCTCGTCGAGTGGAACAACACCGGCATCGACTTCCCGCTCGACAGCCCCGTCCATCGACAGGTCTCCGTGTGGGCCGGGCTCATGCCGCACGCCACCGCGGTCATCTCGGATGATGGCACCCTCTCCTTCTCCCAGCTCGAGGCCCGCGCCAGCCGTCTCGCCGCCCGGCTCCTCCAGACAGGTGTCCGTCCGGGCTCCCTCGTCGCCGTCTTCATGGAGCGCTCACTCGAGCTGCCCGTCGCCCTGCTCGCCATCCTCAAGGCGGGCGCCGCGTGGCTCCCATTGGACCCGGCCTATCCCCGTGAGCGACTGGCCTTCATGCTCCAGGACGCCGCGCCCCCGGTGCTCCTCACCCAGCCCCACCTCCAGGCGGCATTGCCCGAGGGCCCCACCGTCATCTCCCTCGACCCGCAATGGGGCGCGCATGGGGATGACGGCGAGAGACGCTTCGACACCGAGGTGGCCGTGGCTCCCTCCAGCCCGGCGTACCTCATCTACACCTCCGGGTCCTCTGGCCAGCCCAAGGCCACGCTCGTCTCGCATCAGGCCCTCGCCAACCACATGGCGTGGTTGCTCTCCGCCTTCCCGCTCCTGCCCGGCGACAGGGTCCTCCTCAAGACGCCGCTCAGCTTCGACGCCTCCGTCTGGGAAATCTGGGCGCCGCTCCTCGCGGGACTCCCCCTGGTCCTCGCGCCCGCCGACGCCCACCGCGACCCGGCCGCGCTCCTGGCCAGCGTCCTGCGACACCGCGTCTCCGTCCTCCAGCTCGTCCCCTCCCTGCTGCGCTTCCTCCTCGACGAGGAAGGGCTCGCGAGCGCGGCTTCCCACCTCCGCTTCCTCTTCTGCGGCGGCGAAGCCCTGCCCTCCGAACTCGCGCGCCGCCTCCACGCCACGCTCCCCAGGGCCCTGCTCGTCAACCTCTACGGCCCCACCGAAGTCACCATCGACTCGACGTTCGCCCTCGCCTCACCGTCGGAGTCTCGCGCGGCCATTCCCATCGGCAGGCCGGTCTCCAACACGCGGGCCTACGTCCTCGACGCGCTCCTCGAGCCCGTCCCCACGGGGGTCCCGGGCGAGCTTTTCCTCGCCGGTGCCCAGCTTTCGCTCGGCTACCTCCACCGCCCGCACCTCACCGCGGAGCGGTTCATCCCAGACCCGTTCAGCATCGAGCCTGGCGCCCGCATCTACCGCACCGGAGACAAGGCGCGCTGGCTCGCGGACGGCACCCTCGAGTACCTCGGCCGCCTCGACTTCCAGGTGAAGCTGCGCGGCCAGCGCATCGAGCTGGGTGAAGTCGAAGCCGCGCTCCTGGCGCACGCCGACGTTCGTGAAGCCGTCGCGCTGGTTCGAGAGGACTCGCCGGGCAACCAGCACCTCGTGGGCTACGTCGTCGCCAGCGAGACGGTGGACGTCGCGGCCCTGCGCACGTTCCTCCTGGCGCGGCTTCCCGAGTACATGGTGCCCGCCGTCCTGGTGCCGCTGGAGGCCCTGCCCCTCACGGCCAACGGCAAGCTCGACCGGAGCGCCCTGCCGGCCCCCGACGCTGTTCTCACCGACACCTACGTCGCGCCTCGCACCAACACCGAGCGCACGCTGGCCGCCCTCATGGCGGAGCTGCTGCGCATCGAGCGCGTCGGCGCCGAGGACTCCTTCTTCGCGCTCGGCGGCCATTCGCTCCTCGCCACCCAGCTCGCCTCGCGCATCCGCGTGGCCTTCCAGGTCGAGCTGCCCCTCCGAGCCCTCTTCGAGGCTCCCACCGTCGCGTCCCTCGCGGCGCGCATCGACGCGAGTTCGCGTGGAGGCATCTCGAAGGCGCCTCTCCTGACACCCATGCCTCGCACCGAGGCCTTGCCGTTGTCCTTCGCACAGCAGCGCCTGTGGTTCATCGACCAGCTCGAGCCGGGGAGTTCCCTCTACAACATCCCCATCGCCCTGCGCCTCGAAGGCACCCTGAACGTCGCCGCCCTCGAGCGCGCGGTCTCCGAGGTCGTCGCACGACATGAAGTGCTGCGCACCACCTTCACGGCCTCCGTCGACGGGCAGCCCCTCCAGCGAGTCCGCGCGGCTGCTCCCGTCACCATTCCGTGCATCGACCTCCGTCACCTCGACCCGACCTCCCGTTCCTTCGAGGAGCGGAGCCTTGCCCTGGAGGAGTCCGCTCGCCCGTTCGACCTGACCTCGGACTCCCTCTTCCGCCTCTGCCTCGCCCAACTGGAGGAGCACGCGCACCTGCTGCTCTTCACCGTCCACCACATCGTCTCGGATGGCTGGTCCACCGGGGTGCTGGTACGCGAGCTGGGCGCGCTCTATGCCGCGCACCTGTCCGGTGTGCCTGCCTCACTGCCTCCGCTGCCCGTGCAATACGCCGACTTCGCGGCCTGGCAGCGCGGCTGGCTGCGCGACGAGGCGCTGCGCACGGAGCTGGACTACTGGAAGAAGCACCTCGAGGGGGCTCCGGCGCTGCTGGAGCTGCCCACCGACAGGCCGCGTCCCGCGGTTCAATCGCGCACGGCCTCGTCCCATCCGCTCTCCCTCGGCGCGCGGCTCTCCGAGGCCGTCAAGGCGCTCTCCCAACGTGAAGGCGCCACACCCTTCATGACGTTGCTGGCGGCCTTCCAACTCCTGCTCTCGCGATACTCCGGGCAGGACGACCTCACCGTCGGCTCGCCCATCGCCGGCCGCAACCACGCGGAGACCGAGCCCCTCATCGGATTCTTCGTCAACACGCTCGTGCTCCGCGCGCGCATCGACTCGCGGGCCTCCTTCCGAGTGCTCCTCGCCCAGGTGCGCGCCTCCACGCTGGAGGCGTACGAGCACCAGGACGTGCCCTTCGAGAAGCTCGTCGAGGAGCTGCAGCCCGAGCGCAGCCTGGGCTTCTCTCCCCTGTTCCAGGTCTTCTTCTCGCTCCTGAACACCCCCATGGGAGACCTGGAGCTGCCCGGCCTGCGCGTCCTTCCCGTCGACTTCGACAACGCCGTCGCGAAGTTCGACCTCGACCTCTCCCTCAGCGAGACGCCGTCGGGCTTCCAGGGCTCGCTCCAGTTCTCCACGGCCCTGTTCGACGCGGCCACCATCTCTCGACTGGCGTCCCATTTCCTCATGCTGCTCCGCGCGGCGGTGGAACAACCGGATGCCCCCGTTGCGACCCTTCCGCTCATGGACGAGGCCGAGCAGCACCGCGTCCTCGTGGAGTGGAACAACACACGCGCGGACTTCCCCGCGCACACCACCGTCCACGCCCTCTTCGAGGACACCGTCGCTCGCTCTCCCGACGCGCTCGCCGTGTCCATGGGCGACGCTCAGCTCACCTTCCGTGAACTGGACGCACGCGCCAATCAGCTCGCCCACGCGCTGCGCGACCTGGGTGTCGGGCGAGGCTCACGGGTGGGCCTGTACTTCCGCCGCTCGCCGGAGATGGTCGTCGCCCTCTGGGCAACCCTCAAGGCCGGTGCCGCCTACCTGCCTCTCGACCCGGCCCTGCCTGACTCTCGCATCGCCTTCCTCCTGGACGACACCCACGTCTCCATCGTCCTCACCGAGTCGGTGCTCGCGGACGCGCTGCCCGCGAGCGCGCTCCATGTCCTCCGCGTCGACGACGACTGGGACGTCACGGCGGGCAAGCAGCCCACGACTGCTCCGGCCCCTCTGGCCACCGCCGAAGACCTCGCCTACCTCATCTACACCTCCGGCAGCACCGGTCTCCCCAAGGGCGTCATGGTGGAGCACCGGGGCGTCGTGAACTACCTCACCTGGGCCCTGCGCGCATACCGCATCGCAGAGGGCTCCGGCTCTCCGGTCCACTCGCCTCTCTCCTTCGACCTGACCGTCACCAGCCTCATCGCTCCGCTCATCGCGGGGAGACCCGTGGTGCTCGTTCCCGAGGAAGCGGGCGTGGAGGGGCTGGGTGAAGCCTTGCGCGAGGGCCGCGACTTCAGCCTCGTGAAGCTGACTCCCACGCATCTGCAACTGCTCGCCTCCCAGCTCACACCGGGAGAGGCGGCCGGTCGCACGCGTGCGTTCGTCATCGGTGGAGAGGCCCTGACCGCCGAGGGCATGGCCTTCTGGCGCAAGCACGCTCCGGACACCCTGCTCATCAACGAGTATGGCCCCACCGAGACGGTGGTCGGTTGCAGCGTCCACACCGTGGCCCCTGGAGACGCGACGAGCGGTTCCATCTCCATCGGCCGTCCCATCGCCAACACCCGCCTGTACGTCCTGGATGCCCACCTGCGCCCCGTTCCGGTGGGCATCGTGGGTGAGCTGTTCATCGGCGGCCCGGGCGTGGCGCGCGGCTACTGGCGGCGTCCCGCGTTGACCGCGGAGCGCTTCATTCCAGACGCCTTCAGCACGCTGCCTGGAGCCCGGATGTACCGGACGGGCGACCGCGTCCGCTGGGGCGCTGACGGACGGCTGGAGTACCTGGGCCGCGCCGACTTCCAGGTGAAGGTGCGTGGCTACCGCATCGAGCTGGGAGAGATTGAATCCGCGCTGCGGACGCATGCCTCCATCGGCGACGCGGTGGTGGTGG
>NZ_JABUMR010000005.1:11521-387557 GCF_013336725.1 Myxococcus sp. CA040A
GACGGACGGCTGGAGTACCTGGGCCGCGCCGACTTCCAGGTGAAGGTGCGTGGCTACCGCATCGAGCTGGGAGAGATTGAATCCGCGCTGCGGACGCATGCCTCCATCGGCGACGCGGTGGTGGTGGTGCGCGAGGACGGCCCCTCGGGCGCACGGCTCGTGGCCTATGTCGCGCCGCATGCCGGCGCTTCCCTCCCCGACATCGGCGTGCTGCGGACGCACCTGGGTGAGCGCCTCCCCTCGTACATGGTGCCCTCGGCCATCGTCGCGATGGAGGCGCTGCCCTTGTCCTCCAACGGCAAGGTCGACCGCGCCGCGCTGCCTTCGCCGGACGCCGTGAGCACCGACTCCTACGTCGCGCCTCGCAACGAGATGGAGGAGGCCCTCGCCACGGTGTGGGCCCAGGTGTTGCGCGTCCCGCGTGTCGGCATCCACGACAACTTCTTCCAGTTGGGCGGCGACTCCATCATCAGCCTCCAGCTCGTCGCGCGCGCCCGTCGTGCCGGTCTGCACTTCGCGCCCCGGCAGCTCTTCCAGTCGCAGACCATCGCCACCCTGGCCCCCGAGGTCTCCCGGCTCCAGGCCACCACCGCCGAGCAGACGCCCGTCGTCGGCCCGGTGCTCCTCACGCCCATCCAGCGCGCGTTCCTCGAGGGCACGAATCCCGAGCCGCACCACTACAACCAGGCGCTGATGCTGCGGCTGCGCGAGCCGGTGGAGCCCTCTGTCCTCGAAGCCGCCCTGCGCAAGCTGGTGGAGCACCACGACGCCCTGCGCATCCGCTTCGTCCAGGTGGACGGCCGGTGGAGCCAGCACGGCACGGGCCTGGAGCACACCCCGTCGTTGCGCCGGGAGGACGTGTCCTCGCTGTCCACGGGTGAGCGGACCGCGCGGGTGGAAGCCATCGCCACCGCGGCGCAGAGGTCCTTCGACCTGGGCTCGGCGCCGCTCTTGCGCGCCGTCCACTTCGACTTCGGCCCGGGGGAGTCCGCACGACTGCTGCTCGTGGCCCACCACCTCGTCGTCGACGCAGTCTCCTGGCGAATCCTCGTCGAGGACCTGGAGACCCTCTGCCGTCAGGCCCTGCGTGGCGAGGCGCCCTCGCTCCCGGCAAAGACGACGTCCTTCAAGACGTGGTCCGAGCGCCTGCACAAGCATGCCCGGTCCGAGGCGCTCGACGCTGAGCGCGCCTACTGGCTGGACGAGGCCCGCGCGCGCGTCCTCCCGCTGCCCCGAGACAGGGCGGAGGGGCTGAACACCGTCGCCTCCTCGCACACCGTCTCCACGAGTCTCGACGCCGGAGACACAGGCCTGCTGCTGCGTGAGGTGCCCGCGGCGTACCGCGCGCGGCTCCAGGATGTGTTGCTGGCCGCGCTGGGCCGTGCCCTGGCCGTGCGCACGGGCCAGTCGCGCTTCCTCGTCGAAGCCGAAGGCCACGGCCGCGAGGACCTCTTCACCGACGTGGACCTGTCACGCACCGTGGGCTGGTTCACCTCCCTCTACCCGGTCCTGCTCCAGGTGGGCGCCGGGGACAGCCCCGGTGACACCGTGCGCTCCACACGGGACGCGCTGCGCACCCTGTCCGCCAACGGCCTGGGACACGGCCTGCTGCGCCATCTGCGCGAGGACGACACCCATGCGCGGCTGCGCGACCTGCCCGTCCCCGAGGTGTCCCTCAACTATCTGGGCCAGGTGGACTCCACCTCCAGCGACGCCTCGCTGTTCACGTTCGCTCCAGAGGCCCAGGGTCCATCCATCAGCCCGCGTGCGCCGCGCGCGCACCTGCTCGACGTGTCAGCCGTCGTCCAGGGGGGACAACTCCACCTCTCCCTCTCGTACAGCCGCGACCTCCACGACGAGGCCACCGCGCTCGCGCTCGTGGAGTCCTTCAAGGATGCGCTGCGCCTGCTCGTCTCCGGCCGCGCCACGTCCGATGCCCTGCGCTACACCCCGGCCGACTTCCCGCTGGCTCGGCTGACACAGGCGACGCAGGACAGGGTGCTCCCACCGGGCTTGCCCGTGGAGGACGTCTACCCGCTGTCCGCGCTCCAGCAGGGCATGCTGTTCCAGTCGCTGATGGCGCCGGGCTCGGGCGTGTACGTCACGCAATTCGGCTGGACGTTCGGCGCGCGCATCGACCTGGGGCACTTCCGCCGCGCCTGGGAGACGGTGGTGGAGCGCCATGCGCCCCTGCGCACCGCGTTCGTCTGGGAAGGGCTGGATGAGCCGCTTCAGGTGGTGAGCCCGCGCGTCGCGCTGCCCTGGGAGGAGCTGGACTGGCGCGGCCTGACTCCGGACGAGCAGAAGGCCCGCTTCGATGCCCTCATGGCCTCGGACCGCGTCCGGGGCTTCGACCTGCGCCAGTCGCCCCTGATGCGCCTGACGGTGGTGAAGCTGGATGATGGGTTGCACCGCGTCCTCTGGTCCTCGCATCACCTGCTGATGGACGGCTGGAGCCTCGGCCTCGTCTTCAAGGAACTGTTCGCCTCCTACAACGCCGCCTCCAAGGGCCAGCGTCCCGCGCTGGGGGCCGCTCCCGCGTACCGGGACTTCATCTCCTGGCTACGAGAGGACCCCACCGCGCACAGCGAGGCCCACTGGCGCGAAGCCCTCCAGGGCTTCACCGCGCCGACGCCTCTCCCTGGCGCCCGGCTCCCCGACACCAAGGACGCGCCATACGCGCAGGGCGAGCGAGGGCTCCTCTTGAGCGCCGAGACGACCCAGGCGCTGCACGCGTACGCACGCCAGCACCAGCTCACGGCCAACACCGTGCTGCAGGGCGCCTGGGCGCTGGTGCTCGCCCGCTACTCCGGTGAGGGCGATGTCATCTTCGGCACCACCGTGTCCGGCCGCGCCGCCGACGTGCCGGGCATCGAGCACATGGTGGGCCTGTTCATCAATACGTTGCCCCTGCGCAGCCGGCTGGAGCCCGATATGCCGGTGGTGGCGTGGCTCGCTTCGCAACACGCCCAGATGCAGGCGCTGAACCAGCACGAGCACGCCTCACTGGCGCGCATCCAGGCATGGAGCGACGTGCCTCGCGGCCAGCCGCTGTTCCAGAGCCTGTACGTCTTCGAGAACTACCCCGTCGACGACGCCGTCTACTCCGGCGGCAGCGACTTCCAGGTCCGCGACCTCGCCAGCGCCGAACAGTCCGACGTGCCCTTCGTGGCCATCGTCCTGCCCGGCCCTCGGCTGGAGCTACGCCTCGTCTACGACACGCAGCGCTTCGAGACGCCGGCGCTGGAGCGGGTGCTGCGCCACTGGGCCGCGGCCCTGGAGTCCATGCTGGCCCAGCCCCAGGCCCTGCTGTCCTCGCTCTCCCTGGTGACACAGGAGGAGCGCGAGCGAGTGCTGGTGGAGTGGAACCGGACACAGCGCGACTACCCGCGCGACGCGGGAGTGCATCAGCTCTTCGCCGAGCAGGCGGCGCGCACACCGGACGCCATCGCCGTCGAGTCCACGACGGGCACGCTCACCTACCGGGAGCTCGACGAGCGCTCCAACCAGCTCGCGCACCATCTGCGCACCCTGGGAGTCACGCCGGGGACTCGCGTGGCCCTGTGCCTGGAGCGAAGCCTGGAGCTGCCCGTGGGCCTGCTGGGCATCCTCAAGGCGGGCGCGGCCTTCGTTCCGCTCGACCCCGCCTATCCGGCGGAGCGGCTGTCCGCCATGCTCGCGAGCACGGGCGCGTCCGTCCTCGTGACCCAGGAGCGGCTCGCCGATGAGCTGCCCGCCTACGTCCCGCTCCTCGTCTGCCTCGACTCCGACTGGGAGCAGGTGGCCCTCCAGCCTGTGTCGGCGCTCGACACTCGCGCTGACGCGGACAGCCTCGCGTACGTCATGTTCACCTCGGGCTCCACGGGGCAGCCCAAGGGCGTCGCCGTCCCCCACCGAGGCATCACCCGGCTGGTGATGAGCGGCGAGTTCATCCACTTCGGTCCCGAGGAGGTCTTCCTCCAGCTCGCACCCATCTCCTTCGACGCCTCCACGTTGGAGGTCTGGGGCGCGCTGCTCCATGGCGCCCGCCTGGTCCTCTTCCCGCCTCACACGCCCACGCTGGAAGAGCTGGGCGCGGTGCTGGTGCGCCACCGCGTCACCACCCTGTGGTTGACGGCGGCCCTCTTCGAGCAGATGGCCATCCACCAGCCCGAGGCCCTGGCCTCCGTGCGACAGGTGCTGGCGGGAGGCGATGTGCTGCCCGTGCGGCGCGTGCGCGAACACCTGTCGCGGATGGCTCCCGACGCGGTGCTCGTCAACGGCTACGGCCCCACGGAGAACACGACCTTCACCGCATGCCACCGGATGGAAGCGGGCGACGTCATCGGCGCTTCCGTGCCCATTGGCCGCCCCATCTCCAACACCCGCGTCTACGTGCTGGATGAGCGGTTCGAGCCGGTGCTTCCCGGTGCGCCGGGCGAGCTGTTCACGGGAGGAGACGGATTGGCCTGGGGCTACCTGGGCCGGCCGGACCTCACGGCCGAGCGCTTCGTGCCCCATCCGTTCAACGCGGGAGAACGCCTCTACCGCACGGGCGACAAGGTGCGCTGGAGCGACGACGGCACGCTGGAGTTCCTCGGCCGCACGGACTTCCAGGTCAAGGTGCGCGGATTCCGAATCGAGCCGGGCGAGGTGGAGAGCGTCCTGCGGCTGCACGCCAGCGTGAGCGAGGCCGTCGTCGTGGTGCGCGAGGATGCGCCCGGCGACAAGCGACTGGTGGCCTATGTCGTGGCGCCCGACGCCGACGTGGTGGGGCTGAAGGACTTCCTGCGCCAGAAGCTGCCCGAGTACATGGTGCCCTCGGCCCTGGTGTGCCTGGAGTCCCTGCCGTTGACGCCGAACGGCAAGGTGGACCGCAATGCCCTGCCGGCACCGGAGCTGGAGGGCTCGGGCGCTGACGCCTTCATGGTGCCTGTCGGTGCCACCGAAGTGGCGCTGGCCAGCATCTTCTCCGACGTGCTGGGCGTCCCGCGCGTGGGGAGGAATGACGACTTCTTCGAGCTGGGCGGACACTCGCTCCTCGCCACCCAGGTCGTCTCGCGCATCCGGGCGACGTTCGACCTGGAGCTGGCCCTGCGTGAGCTGTTCGAGTCCCCGACGCTCTCCGCGCTGGCCGGGCAGGTGGACGCCCTGCGCCTGGAACGGCGAGGCCTGGGCCTGCCCCCGCTCGTGCCCGTGCCGCGCACGGATGCGCTGCCGCTGTCCTTCGCGCAGCAGCGCCTGTGGTTCATCGACCAGTTGGAGCCGGCCAGCGCCCTGTACAACATGCCCTCCGCGCTCCGGCTGGTGGGCGACCTGGACGTGGCCGCGCTGGAGCACTCCATCTCCGACGTGGTGGAGCGCCACGAGGCACTGCGCACCACCTTCGCCTCGCGCGATGGGGAGCCTGTGCAACACATCCATCCGGCCGCGCCCGTGACGCTGCCGGTGGTGGACCTGAGCACCCTGCCCTCGGCCGAGCGCGAGGCCGAGGTGCTCCGCCTCGCCCGCGAAGAGGCCCTGACCCCCTTCGACCTCGCCACGGGTCCGCTCTTCCGCGTCACGCTGCTGCGAGTGGAAGCGCGGGAGCATGTGCTGCTCTCGACGATGCACCACATTGTCTCCGACGGCTGGTCCACGGGCGTGCTGGTGCGCGAGCTGGGCGCCCTCTACGCGGCGCACCTGTCAGGGACACAGGCGGAGCTGCCTCCGCTGCCCGTGCAGTACGCCGACTTCGCGGCCTGGCAGCGGGGCTGGCTGCGCGACGACGCGCTCCGCACGCGCCTGGGCTACTGGAAGCGACAGCTCGAAGGCGCTCCGGCGCTGCTGGAGCTGTCCACCGACAGACCCCGTCCGGCCGTCCAGACGCGCAACGCCGCTCAGCGCGCCGTCGTGCTGTCCACGGACCTCTCCGACGCCATCAAGACCCTGTCGCAGCAGCACGGCGCCACGCCCTTCATGACGTTGCTGGCCGCGTTCCAGGTGCTCCTCGCGCGCTACTCCGGCCAGGACGACATCGTCGTCGGCTCTCCCATCGCCGGGCGCAACCGGGGGGAGACCGAGGGCCTCATCGGCTTCTTCGTCAACACGCTGGCGCTGCGCGCGCGGCTGGAGCCACGCGCCTCCTTCACCTCGCTGCTGAAGCAGGTGAAGCGCACCACGCTGGAGGCCTTCGACCACCAGGACGTGCCCTTCGAGAAGCTCGTCGAGGAGCTGCACCCCGAGCGCAGCCTCAGCTACTCGCCGCTGTTCCAGGTCATGTTCTCCGTGCTGAACACCCCCATGGGCGCGCTGGAGCTGCCCGGGTTGCGGCTGGAGGGACTGGGGGACCACGAGATGCCCCTCAAGTTCGACCTGAACCTCACCCTGACGGAGACGCCAGCCGGCTTCGTGGGCACGCTCGACTACAACGTCGACCTGTTCGACGACGCCACCATGGCGCGGATGGTGGAGCACCTGCTCACCCTGCTCCGCGCGGCCGCGGCGGACCCCGAGCAGTCGCTCTCCACCCTGCCGCTGATGGACGAGGCCGAGCTGCGACGCGTCCTCGGAGAGGGGAACGACACCCAGACCTATGTCCTGGACGCGGACCTGCGGCCGGTCCCCACGGGCGTGCCCGGCGAGCTGTATCTGGGCGACGAGGGTCTGGCGCGCGGCGCCCCGCACCAGCCCCACCTCATCGCCGAGCGGTTCATCCCGAACCCGTTCAGCACCGAGCCCGGTGCCCGCATCTACCGCACCGGCGACAGGGCGCGCTGGCTCGCGAACGGAACCCTCGAGCACCTGGGCCGCTTCGACTTCCAGGTGAAGCTGCGCGGCTTGCGCATCGAGCCAGGTGAAGTCGAAGCCGCGCTCCTGCGACAGCCGGGCGTCCAGGAGGCCGTCGTGCTGGTGCGCGACGACCTGCTGGTCGCCTACGTGGTGCCACGAGCAGAGAGCACGCTGGAGGCCACGGAGCTCCGGCGAGGACTGCTGACCGGACTGCCTGAGCACCTGGTACCCGCGGCCTTCGTGGTGCTGGATGCGCTGCCCCTCACCGCGAACGGCAAGCTGGACCACGAGGCGCTGCCCGCACCGGACATGCAGGCCGACGCGGATGCCGCGTGGATCGCCCCGCGCACGCCCACGGAACAGACGCTGGCGGAGCTGATGGCCGCCATCCTCCGCGTCGAGCAGGTGGGAGCGCAGGACAGCTTCTTCACCCTGGGAGGCCACTCGCTGCTCGCCACCCAGCTCGCCTCTCGCATCCGGGCCGCGTTCCAGGTGGACCTCCCCCTGCGCGCCCTCTTCGAGGACCCCACCGTGGCGGGCCTCGCCGCGCGCATCGACGCCAGCCGGGGGGAGACGACTCCGGCGGTGCCGCCCCTGCTTCCCGTACCTCGTACGGAGGCGTTGCCGCTCTCCTTCTCCCAGCAGCGCCTGTGGTTCATCGACCAGCTCTCCCCGGGCACGCCGCTCTTCAACCTGCCCACGGCGCTGCGCGTGGAGGGTGCACTGGAGGTCGGAGCGCTGGAGCATGCCTTCAACGCCCTGGTGAACCGCCACGAGGTGCTGCGCACCACCTTCGCCATGCGTGACAGTGCGCCCGTGCAGCGCATCCGCCCCGCCTCGCACTTCAGCGTGCCCGTGGTGGACCTGAGCGCGCTGTCCGAAGAGGAGCGACAGGCGCGGACGCAAGCCCTCATCGCGGCGGACGCCCTCGCTTCGTTCGACCTCTCCACGGGGCCGCTCCTGCGCGCCTCGTTGCTGAAGCATGGCGCACAGGCCCATGTGCTCCTGGTGACGATGCACCACATCGTCTCCGACGCGTGGTCCACGGGCGTCCTCGTGCGCGAGCTGGCCACGCTGTACGTGGCTCGGACCACGGGCACTCCGGCCGCGCTGCCTCCGCTGCCCGTGCAGTACGCCGACTACGCGGCATGGCAGCGCTCCTGGCTGCGCGGCGACATGCTCCAGCGACAGCTCGACTTCTGGAAGGAGCACCTCTCGGGCACCTCGGGTGTCCTCGAGCTGCCCACGGACAGGCCTCGTCCGGCCGTCCAGTCCCACAAGGGCACCCTGCTCCCTGTCGCGCTGACAGGCGAGCTGAGCGCCTCCGTGCGAGCACTGGCCCAGCGTGAGGGCGCCACGCCCTTCATGGTGCTGCTCGCGGCCTGGCAGCTCGTGCTCGCCCGCTACGCCGGGCAGGACGACGTCTCCGTGGGCTTCCCCATCGCCAACCGCCAGCAGGGGGAGACGGAGGGCCTCATCGGCTTCTTCGTCAACACGCTCGTCCTGCGCTCGCGCATCGACGCGCGCGGCTCCTTCCTCCAGCTCCTCGCCCACGTGCGCGGTGCCACGCTGGCTGCGTACCAGCACCAGGACCTCCCCTTCGAGAAGCTCGTCGAGGAGCTCCAGCCTCAGCGCGACCTCGCTCGCAGCCCGCTCTTCCAGGCCACCCTCACCCTCCAGAACACCCCCGTCGAGGCCATCCAGCTCCCGGGGCTCTCCTTCGCGCCGCTCACCGCGAACATCACCACGTCGCAGTACGAGGTCAGCCTCCTGCTGGAAGAGGGGACGCAGGGCTTCTCCGGCGCCCTCAACTACAACACCGACCTCTTCGACGCGGACACGGTGAAGCGGCTGATGCGCCACTATGCCGTGCTGCTGGAGGCGGTCACCGCCGCGCCGGAGCGTCCACTGGGCCTCGTGTCGCTGCTGTCCTCCGAGGAGCGGCATCAGGTCCTGACGCGGTGGAACGCCGCCGCCGCGGAGTACCCGCGTGACGCGGCCATCCATCAACTCTTCGCCCGACAGTCCGCGCTCACTCCGGACGCCGTCGCCGTCGAGTCCGAGGACGCGAGCCTCACGTACGCGCAGCTCGACGCGCGCGCGAACCGGCTCGCCCATCATCTCCGCGGACTGGGCGTGCAGCCCGGCAGCCGCGTCGCCGTGCACCTGAAGCGCTCCGTGGACCTGGTGGTCGCGCTGCTCGGCACCCTCAAGGCGGGAGCCGCGTACGTCCCTCTGGATGCCACCTGGCCGACCGAGCGCATGGCGTGGGTCCTGCGCCAGTCCTCCTCCGCCGTCCTGTTGACGGAGTCGTCGGTGGCGGACGAGCTGCCAGAACTGGGCGTCGTGCTCGTCGTCCTGGACGAAGAGGCCGCGCATATCGCCCGCCAGCCGGACTCGGCCCCAGAGGTGCCCGCGAGCGCGGACGCCCTGGCCTACGTCATGTTCACCTCGGGGAGCACCGGCGAGCCCAAGGGCGTCTGCGTGCCGCACCGGGGCGTCGTCCGACTCGTGCAGCCTCACGGTGCCATCCGCTTCGGGCCCAACGAGGTCTGGCTCCAGGCGGCCCCCGTCGCCTTCGATGCCTCCACGCTCGAACTCTGGGGCGCGGTGCTTCACGGCGCCCGGCTCGTCCTCGCGCCTCCTGGAGCGCTTTCCCTGGAGGAGCTGGGAGCGCTGCTCGCGCGTCACCGCATCTCCTCGCTCTGGCTCACCGCTGCCCTCTACGAGCAGATGGTGACGTATCAGCCCCAGGCGCTGACCGGCGTCTCCCAGGTGCTCGCGGGTGGAGACGTGCTGCCCGCGCGGCGCGTGCGCGAACACCTCGCGCTGCTGCCTCCGAGCGGCGTCCTCATCAACGGCTACGGCCCCACCGAGAACACCACATTCTCCGCCACACATGCCCTGCGCGCGGGTGATGCGGTGGGCGACTCGGTCCCCATCGGCGGGCCGGTGCCTCACTCCTCCGCCTTCGTGTTGGACGGCTCATTCCAGCCGACGCCTCCCGGAGTGACGGGCGAGCTGTACGTCGGAGGCGACGGCCTCGCCTGGGGCTACCTCGGGCGGCCGGACCTCACCGCGGAGCGCTTCGTGCCCCATCCCTTCGGGGCTCCTGGCACGCGGCTCTACCGCACGGGTGACAAGGCCCGGTGGCGGATGGATGGAACCTTGGAGTTCCAGGGGCGCGCCGACTTCCAGGTCAAGGTGCGTGGCTTCCGCATCGAGCCCGGTGAAGTGGAGAGCGCCCTGCGCCAGCATCCGGGCGTCGGTGAGACCATCGTCGTCGTGCGCGAGGACGCCCCGGGCGACAAGCGACTCGTCGCCTACGTGGTGCCCTCGGAGCATGGACTGGACACGGGCGCTGTGCGCGGCTTCCTCGAGGAGCGGCTCCCCGCGTACATGGTGCCGTCGGCCATCGTCACGCTGACGGAGCTGCCGCTGACAGCGAACGGCAAGGTCGACCGCAAGGCCCTCCCGCCGCCCGGAGTCAGCACTCAGCCTCAAGAGGCGCCCGAGATGCCACGCACCGCCACGGAGGAGGTGCTCGCGGGCATCTACGCCGAGGTGCTCGGTGTCTCGCGAGTGGGCCCGGAGGACGACTTCTTCGAGCTGGGAGGCCACTCCCTTCTCGCCACGCAGGTCGTCTCCCGCATCCGCTCCGCCTTCAACGTCGAGCTCCCGCTGCGGGAGCTCTTCGAAGCCCCCACCGTCGCCGGACTGGCCCGGTACCTGGATGCCTCGCGACAGGAGCAACAGGGGCTGGAGGTTCCGGCGCTGACGCCCGTGCCGCGCACAGGCGCCCTGCCGCTGTCCTTCGCGCAGCAGCGACTGTGGTTCATCGACCAGCTCGAGCCCGGCAGCGCCCTCTACAACATCCTCACGGCGCTCCGCCTCGAGGGGACACTCGACATCGCCGCCTTGGAGCGAGCGGTCTCCGACGTCGTCTCACGCCACGAGGCGCTCCGCACCACGTTCACTTCCATCGACGGGCAACCGTCCCAGGTCATCCACCCCGCGGCGCCCGTCTCCATCGCGCTCATCGACCTGAGGCACCTGGAGGATGACCACCGTCAGGCCGAGGCCCGACGACTGACGGTGGAGGAAGGAGAGCGTCCCTTCGACCTCACCTCCGGACCGTTGTTCCGCCTCCGCCTCGTCAAACTGGCGGAGCGCGAGCACCTGCTCCTCGCCAACATCCACCACATCGTCTCCGACGGTTGGTCTTCCGGCGTGCTGGTGCGCGAACTGGGCACGCTCTACGCGGCGCACCTCTCCGGCGAGCCGGCCGAGCTTCCGCCGCTGTCCGTGCAATACGCCGACTTCGCGGCGTGGCAGCGCGGCTGGCTGCGTGACGAGGCGCTGCGGACGCGGCTGGCCTACTGGAAGCAGCAACTCCAAGGAGCCCCCGCGCTGCTGGAGCTGCCCACCGACAGGCCCCGCGCCGCCCACGCGTCGCGCGAGGCCGTCATCCTCCCCATCGCGCTGGGGGCCGAGCTGTCCGACGCCATCAAGGCGCTCTCACAGCGCCAGGGCGCCACGCCCTTCATGACGCTGCTGGCCGTCTTCCAGCTCTTGCTCTCCCGCTACTCGGGCCAGGACGACATCTCCGTCGGCTCACCCATCGCCGGCCGCAACCGAGAGGAGACCGAGGGCCTCATCGGCTTCTTCGTCAACACGCTGGTGCTCCGTGCGCGCATCGACCCACGAGCCTCGTTCCACGCGCTGTTGGAGCGCGTCCGCGCCACCACCCTGGGGGCCTTCGAGCACCAGGACGTGCCCTTCGAGAAGCTCGTCGAAGAGCTGCAGCCCGAGCGGGTCCTCGATGTCCCCCCGCTCTTCCAGGTCATGTTCTCCCTGCTGAACACGCCCATGGGAGGCCTGGAGCTGCCCGGCCTGCGAGTGCATTCCGTCGACCAGGGTGACGCGCTCGCCAAGTTCGACCTCAACCTCACCTTCGTCGAAGCACCTTCTGGATACGAAGGCGCCCTCCAGGTCGCCACCGCGCTCTTCGATGCCTCCACGGCCGCGCGCATGGTGACGCACTTCCTCACGCTACTCCGCGCCGCTGTGAATCAGCCGGACGCCCCGGTCGCGTCCCTTCCGCTCATGGACGAGGCCGAGCAGCGCCGCGTCCTGGTGGACTGGAACGACACGCACGCGGACTTCCCCGCGCACACCACCGTCCACGCCCTCTTTGAGGAAACCGTCGCTCGCACTCCCGACGCGCTCGCCGTGTCCATGGGCGACGCTCAGCTCACCTTCCGTGAGCTGGACGCACGCGCCAATCAGCTCGCCCACGCGCTGCGCGACCTGGGTGTGGGGCAAGGCTCACGAGTGGGCCTGTACTTCCGCCGCGCACCCGACATGGTCGTCGCCCTCTGGGCAACCCTCAAGGCCGGTGCCGCCTACCTGCCTCTCGACCCGGCCCTGCCCGCCTCTCGCATCGCCTTCCTCCTGCAAGACACCGACGTCGCCGTTGTCCTCACCCAGGCCGCGCTCGCGGACGCACTGCTCACGAACACAGTCTCCGTCCTCAGAGTCGACAAGGACTGGGACGTCACGGCCGGCAAGCAGCCCACGACGGCGCCGGCCCCCCTGGCCACCGCCGACGACCTCGCCTACCTCATCTACACCTCCGGCAGCACCGGTCTCCCCAAGGGCGTCATGGTGGAACACCGGGGCGTCGTGAACTACCTCACCTGGGCCCTGCACGCGTACCGCATCGCCGAAGGCTCCGGCTCTCCGGTCCACTCGCCTCTCTCCTTCGACCTGACCGTCACCAGCCTCATCGCTCCGCTCATCGCGGGAAGACCCGTGGTGCTCGTACCCGAGGAGGCAGGCGTGGAGGGACTGGGTGAAGCCTTGCGCGAGGGCAGCGACTTCAGCCTCGTGAAGCTGACGCCCACCCACCTGCAACTGCTCTCGTACCAGCTCACGCAGGGTGAGGCGGCCGGTCGCACCCGAGCCTTTGTCATCGGTGGCGAAGCCCTGACCGCCGAGGGCGTGGCCTTCTGGCGCAAGCATGCTCCAGACACCCTGCTCATCAATGAGTACGGCCCCACGGAGACGGTGGTCGGTTGCAGCGTCCACACTGTGGCCGCCGGAGACGCGACGAGCGGTTCCATCTCCATCGGCCGTCCCATCGCCAATACCCGCCTGTACGTCCTGGATGCCCACCTGCGCCCGGTGCCGGTAGGCGTCGTGGGTGAGCTGTTCATCGGCGGCTCGGGCGTGGCGCGCGGCTACTGGCGGCGGCCCGCGTTGACCGCGGAGCGCTTCATCCCCGACGCCTTCAGCACACTGCCTGGAGCCCGGATGTACCAGACGGGCGACCGCGTCCGCTGGGGCGCCGACGGACGGCTGGAGTACCTGGGCCGCGCCGACTTCCAGGTGAAGGTGCGTGGCTACCGCATCGAGCTGGGAGAGATTGAATCCGCGCTGCGGACGCATGCCTCCATCGGCGACGCGGTGGTGGTGGTGCGCGAGGAGGGCCCCTTGGGCGCACGGCTCGTGGCCTACGTCGCTCCGCATTCAGGCGCCCCCCTCCCCGACGCCAACGCCCTGCGGGGTCATCTGGGTGAACGCCTCCCGGCGTACATGGTGCCCTCAGCCATCGTCGCGCTGGAGGCGCTGCCCCTGTCCTCCAACGGCAAGGTCGACCGCGCCGCGCTGCCTTCGCCGGACGCCGTGAGCACCGACTCCCACGTCGCGCCTCTCAACGCCACCGAGCGCACGCTGGCCACCCTCATGGCGGAGTTGCTGCGCATCGAGCACGTCGGCGCCGAGGACTCCTTCTTCGCGCTCGGCGGCCACTCCATCCTCGCCACCCAGCTCGCCTCGCGCATCCGCACGGTCTTCCAGGTCGAGCTGCCCCTCCGAGCCCTCTTCGAGGCGCCCACCGTCTCGTCCCTCGCCGCACGCATCGACGCGAACGCTCGCGGGGGCGCCTCGGCGTTGCCTCCCCTGATTCCCGTATCCCGCACCCAGGCACTGCCGCTGTCCTTCGCGCAGCAGCGCCTGTGGTTCATCGACCAGCTCGAGCCCGGCAGCGCGCTCTACAATATGCCCGCGGCGCTGCGCCTGGAAGGGGCGCTGGACGCGGACGCGCTCAAGGCCAGCTTCGACGCCCTGGTGCGACGCCATGAAGCCCTCCGCACCACCTTCCCGTCGCATGACGGCGATCCCGTGCAGGTCATCCACCCGGCCGCGGCCTTCTCACTTCCGCTCGTGGACCTGAGCCGCGTGCACGGGGACGAGCGCGCTGCTCGGGCTCAGCGGCTCATCAACGAGGAGGCGCTCAAGCCCTTCGACCTGGCCACCGGCCCGCTGCTGCGCGCTTCGCTGCTCCGGATGGACGCGAAGGAGCACGTGTTGCTGGTGACGATGCATCACATCGTCTCCGACGGCTGGTCCATGGACGTGCTGGTGCGCGAGCTGGTCACGCTCTACGCGGCCATCGCCACGAACACGTCGCCAGACCTCGCGCCATTGCCTGTGCAGTACGCCGACTTCTCCGCATGGCAACGCGCGTGGCTGCGCGGCGAGGTGCTCCAGCGACAGCTCGACTACTGGAGGAACCAGCTCGCGGATGCGCCCGCCGTGCTGGAGCTGCCCACCGACAGGTCCCGCCCGGCGGTCCAGTCCTCCCAGGGTGGAGCGGTGCCATTCCACCTGCCCGAGGAGCTGACCCAGGCCCTGGAGTCCTTCACCCAAGCCGAAGGGGCGACGCTCTTCATGGGCGTGCTGGCCGCCTTCCAGCTCCTGCTCTCGCGTTACTCCGGGCAGGACGACATCTCCGTGGGCTCGCCCATCGCGGGACGCAACCGAGCGGAGACCGAGGGCCTCATCGGCTTCTTCGTCAACACGCTCGTCCTGCGCTCCCGCATCGCCCCACGCTCAACCTTCCGCGAGCTGCTCTCCCAGGTCCGTGCATCCACGCTCGCGGCCTATGAGCACCAGGACGTCCCGTTCGAGAAGCTCGTCGAGGAACTCCATCCCCGGCGCAGCCTGAGCCACTCGCCGCTCTTCCAGGTGATGCTCGCGCTCCAGAACACGCCTCGACAGGCGCCGTCGCTCCGCTCCGGACAGAGCGGGCTGGAAGCACTGAAGCTCACGCCGATGGGCGTGGAGGGGCTGGAGGCGAAGTTCGACCTCTCGCTCTCGCTCGCCCGGACATCCCAGGGACTCGGAGGAGCGCTCGATTTCCGCGTGGAGCTGTTCGACGAGCGGACCGTCGCGCGCATGGCGGGGTACCTCATCACCCTGCTGAAGGCCGTGGTCACCACGCCCGATGCGGACCTGGGTTCGCTGTCCCTCCTCTCCGACGCGGAGCGGGAGCAGCTCCTCGTGACGTGGAACGACACGCACCGCGAGCTGCCGTGGGGAGGAGCTCTACACGAGCGAATCGAAGCTCAAGTCGCTCGCACACCCGATGCGCTGGCGGTCCTCGACGACACGACGTCGCTCACCTTCGACCAGCTCGACCGTCGGGCCAACAGGCTCGCCCACTGGCTGCGTGCTCACGGCGTCAGGCCCGAGTCCCGCGTCGCCATCTGCATGGAGCGCGGCGTCGACATGATTGTCGCCGTCCTCGGCGTCCTCAAGGCGGGCGGCGCGTACGTCCCCCTGGACCCCTCCCATCCTCGCGAGCGGCTCGCCTTCGTGCGCCGCGACTCCGGCGTCACGCTCGTCCTCACGCAGCAGCTCCTGGCCGAGCGACTGGAGACGCCGTCCGTCAAGGTCCTCCGCATGGATGACCCGGACGTGGCCCAGATGCTCGCCAGTGAAGCGGACACCGCGCCACCCCGTGTCTCCGCGCCCCAGCACCTTGCCTACGTCATCTACACGTCGGGCAGCACCGGGCATCCGAAGGGCGTCATGATTCAGCACGCCTCCGTGATGAATCTGCATGCGGCCCTCGCGTCCACGGCGCTCGCCGGCCTGCAAGGCCCGCAGCGAGTCAGCCTCAACGCGCCGCTGGCCTTCGATGCGTCTGTCCAGCAGCTCATCCAGCTCTCCGATGGCCACACCCTGTGCGTGGTGCCCCAGGCCGTTCGCCAGGACGCGCCCCGCCTGGTGAACTGGGTGGAGCAACACCACATCGACGTGCTCGACTGCGCGCCGTCCCACCTGCGTCTGCTGCTCGATGAGGGGCTGGCCTCCAATCGAGCCCTGCGAGTCCTCGTCGGGGGCGAGGCGGTGGACGACGCCCTCTGGGAGCGGCTCGCCACCCATCCGCGCATCACCGCCTTCAACGTCTACGGGCCCACCGAGTGCACGGTGGACTCGACGGCGCGCGCGGTACGCGGAGCGCCGCGTCCTTCGCTCGGCTCACCGCTGACGAATGTGCGGGCCTACGTCCTGGATTCCCACCTCCAGCCTGTCCCCGTGGGTGTCTCCGGAGAGCTGTTCCTGGCCGGCGATGGCCTCGCGCGTGGCTACCTCGCGCGCCCGTCCCTCACCGCGGAGCGCTTCGTCCCCAATCCGTTCAGCTCCGTCTCCGGCGCGCGCATGTACCGCACGGGAGACAAGGTGCGCTGGCTCCCTGATGGAGAGCTCGCGTTCCTCGGCCGCCTCGACTTCCAGGTGAAGCTGCGCGGCTTCCGCATCGAGCTGGGCGAAATCGAAGCCACCCTCGCCCGCCACCCCGACGTCCGTGAAGCCCTGGTCCTCCTCCGCGAAGATGTCCCAGGAGACCAGCGCCTCGTCGCCTACTACACCGCTCACTCACGCCCGCCCGAACCCGCGGCCCTCCGCGCCTACCTCACCAAGAGACTCCCGGCCTACGAGGTCCCCGGCGCGCTCATGGCCCTGGAGTCCTTCCCGCTGACGCCCAACGGAAAGGTGGACCGCAAGGCCCTGCCTTCTCCCGAAGCGGCACCCGGCGCCGACGCCTTCGTCGCTCCGCTCACGTCCACCGAGGTGCGCCTCGCCGCCCTCTGGGCCGACGTCCTCCGCCTCCCGGTTGTCGGCCGGCATGACCACTTCTTCGAGCGCGGCGGCCATTCGCTGTTGGCCACCCGGTTGATGTCGCGCATCCGCTCCGTCTTCGCCCTGGAGCTCCCCCTGCGCGCCCTCTTCGAGGCGCCCACCCTGGAACTGCTCGCCCTCCGCGTCGAGCGCGCCACCGAGGCGTCCGCGCTCCCGCCGCTGCTCCCCGCACCGCGAGACGGCGCACCGTTGCCTCTCTCCTTCGCGCAGCAGCGCCTCTGGTTCCTCGAGCAGCTCCAGCCCGGCACTCCCACGTACAACATGCCCACGGCCCTCCGCATCGAGGGCTCGCTCGACGTCCCTTCCCTCCAGCGCGCCTTCTCGGAGCTGCTCCGCCGCCACGAAGCCCTCCGCACGTCCTTCGCCGAGGACAACGGCTCGCCCTTCCAGCACATCTCTCCCCCGGCTCCCTTCGCGCTCCTCGTGGAGGACCTCTCCTCCGTCGAGGAGCGTGAGGCCCTCGCTCGCGAGCGGGCGAATGAGGACGCCGTCCGCCCGTTCGACTTGAGTCGCGGCCCCCTGCTTCGCGCCTCCCTGCTGCGCCTCGCGCCCCAGCAGCACGTGCTGCTCCTCAACCTCCACCACGCCGTCACCGACGGCTGGTCCATGGGCCTGCTCGTCCGAGAAGTGGTCACCCTCTACGAGGCCTTCCGCCAGGGACTCCACTCCCCCCTTCCCGAGCTGCCGCTCCAGTACGCCGACTACGCCCTCTGGCAGCGCCAGTGGCTCAAGGACGATGTCCTCTCCCGGCAGGTGGCCTGGTGGAAGAACCAGCTCGCGGGAGCCCCCGCGCTTCTCGAGCTGCCCACCGACTTCCCTCGCCCACCGCTCCAGTCCTTCCACGGTCGCACCGTCGACTTCCAGATTCCCGGGGCCCTCGCTCGTGCCGTGGAAGCCTTCTGCAAGCAGGAGGGCGCCACCCTCTTCATGGGCGTGCTGGCCACCTTCCAGCTCCTGCTCTCGCGCTACTCCGGGCAGGACGACATCTCCATCGGCTCCCCCATCGCCGGCCGCAGGGCTTCCGAGTTGGAGGGCCTCATCGGCTTCTTCGTCAACACCCTCGTCCTGCGCTCCCGCGTCGAGCCGCGCGCATCCTTCCGTCAGCTCCTCTCCCAGGTGCGAGCCTCCACACTCGCCGCCTATGAACATCAGGACGTCCCCTTCGAGAAGCTCGTCGAGGAGCTCAAGCCCCAGCGCAGCCTCAGCTACTCGCCGCTCTTCCAGGTGATGTTCACCCTCCAGAACACCCCCACGGACACGCTGGAGGCCGGCGAAGGCACCGCGATGCTGAGCGTCCAGTCCGTCGCGCCCGACGTGCGTTCCACCCACTTCGACCTGACGCTGTCGCTCGCCGAAACGCCGGAGGGCTTCTCCGGCGCACTGACCTATCGGACCGACCTGTTCGAGGAGTCCACCATCACCCGCATGGCGGGACATTTCGCCACGCTGCTGGAAGCCGCCATCCACGCTCCCGAGACACATGTGGGCGAGCTTCCGCTGATGCCCGTCGCCGAGCGCGAGCAGATGCTGACTCGCTGGAACGACACCCATCGCGAGCGGCCCTGGGAGGGCGCCATCCACGGAGAGGCCATTGACGAGTCCTACTGGGAGAAGCTCTCCGCTCCCCGGCCCGTCGGTACCCCGCTGGCCAACGTCCAGGCCCACGTCCTCGATGCACGCATGCAGCCCGTTCCCCTGGGCGTTCCCGGCGAGCTCTTCCTCGCGGGCGCGGGCATCAGCCGGGGCCATCTCGGCGGGCCTGGCCTCACCGCCGAGCGGTTCCTCCCAGACCCGTTCTCGTCCACGCCTGGCGCCCGCCTCTACCGAACGGGTGACAAGGTGCGCAGACGGGACAACGGCGAACTGGTCTACCTCGGCCGCTTCGACGACACGGTGGACCCGAAGGCCCAGCTCGCTCCGGACATGCCCTCCACGAGCATCGAGTACGTCGCTCCGCGCAACCCTGGCGAGGAGACCATCGCGGCCCTCTGGCGCGAGCTCCTCGGCAGGCAGAAGGTGAGCGCCACCGACGACTTCTTCGCCCTCGGCGGCCACTCCCTGCTGGCCGTCCGCCTCATGTCGCTGCTGCGCGAGCGGCTGGGTGTCTCGCTGCCGGTGTCGGCCCTCTTCCAGGCCTCCACCGTGGAGCGCCTGGCACGACGGGTGGAGCAGCGCGAGCAGGCTCCACGGCCCACTCCCAACCTCGTGCGCCTGGACACCGGCACGTCGACCGAGCGGCCCCTCTTCCTCGTCCACGGCGGCGGAGGCGCGGCGCTGGGCTACACCGAGCTCGTTCGTGAGCTCGGTACCCAGCGGCCCATCTACGGCCTGTCCGCGTCCGGCATGGAGGGCGGCGAGCTTCCCGAGTCCTCCGTGAAGGCGCTGGCGCGCGACTACCTCGCACAGCTCCGCACGGTGCAGCCTCGGGGGCCGTACCTCCTCGGCGGCTGGTCCTTCGGCGGCGTCGTGGCACACGAGATGGCGCGGTTGCTCGAGGCCACGGGAGAGAAGGTGGACCTGCTGGTGCTGCTCGACAGCCGCGCGCCCACGCGGCAGCCGATGCCCAAGCCCGACACGCTCACGCTGCTCGCCGGCTTCGGTCAGATGCTCGGCGTGTCCTGGGGAGATGCCTCACTGGAGGTGGGGCGGCTGGAGCACCTGGGAGCGCGAGAGGTGCTGGCCCAGGTGCTGCCACGGCTGCGACTCGCCGCTCCGGCCTTGCACACGCTGGAACTCGACACGGCTGAGCGGCTCTTCAACGTCTACCAGCGACTCACCGAGGCCCAGCGTCGCCACGTGCCAGACGGTGTCTACACGGGTCGGACCGTGCTCTTCCGCGCCACCCGGTCTCCCGACGAGGCCCCGTTGCGCGAGGACCGCGGCTGGCGCGAGTGGCTCACCGGGGTGCTCTCGGTGCACGACGTCGCGGGCGACCACTTCACGATGTTGAGCGCACCGCGAGTCTCCGAGTTGGTGGAGCAGCTCGCGCGAGACCTGGAGGACGCAGCCTCGTGATGTGATTCACACCAGGCCCGGGCCATGAGCCCGGGCCCATTCCCCTCAAGGGAGGTCCTTCAGCATCTATCGGGTCCATCGGGTGACCACAGCGCGTCGTCGGGTGACCAGGGAAGGCTGGGCGCAGACGGAACCGGGGCGGGATTGAGGCTCGGTGCGGCAGGCGGGGCGGAAGGGATGGGAGCCGCCGACACCTTCGTGGCGACGACGGCTGGAGTCGCGACCTCTGGCGCGGCCGAGTCCGAGCGAGCCCGCGGCGACGCTGTCTGCTCGCGTGCGACCAGTTGGACCGGCAAGAGGACCGCGAGGCCAAGGAGTAGCAGCGCCACTCGCAACGAAGTACGGCGTCGCGGAGTGGAGACATCGACGTGTTCCAGCATGGACAACCTCCTGTGCAGCGTGTGGATGTGAGTTGAGGCACCGAGCACCGCGGCGGTGCCGTGGGTACGGGTGACGCCAAAGGTGAGGAGGAGCTGGCCATAATCACCGGGCGCGGCCCCCGTGAGGCGGAGGGCTTCGGCGTCGCAGGCCTCCTCTCGTGCCAGCGCATACTCCTGGGCTGTCTTGCGTACGAGCGGGTGGAAGAAGAGGACGCTCTCCGCGAGTGCCGGAACCCAGCCAAACCACAGGTCGCGGCGCTGGAAATGGGCCAACTCATGAGCCACTGCCATCCGCACTGATTCCAGGTCCAGGCACCGGACCGCCTGCGCGGGCAGAACAATCACCGGGGAGATCAGCCCCGTGGCCAGAGGGCTCGCCATCTCATCGGACATCAGGAGACAGGGCACTCGGCGCAGTCCCGCGGCGGAGGCGAGCTCGCTGATGGCCTTCTCGATGTCCGGTTGGCGAAGGGGCATCGCGCGAAGGCGCAGGCGACGCATGCGACTCCAGGCTCGCACATGCCCCTTGAGCTGCCAGGCGATTCCCAATCCCCACGCAACGAGCAGCACCGCCGCGCCCCCATGTCGCCAGGGCACTCCATCGCCCATGAGAGCCATGGTGTCCGGAGTGGCCACGTTCTCCTCCGGCCCCATCGACTCCACTCGTCCCGGAATCAGCGTGGGCAGAAGAGGAAGCTGCACCGGGCTCAACGCCCCCAGGGACAGCACGAACTTGAGGGAAACCAGCCACCACAGTCCCGCGCGCAGGGCGGAGGGCATGCGCGGCACTGCGTGGGACAGCCCCCAGACCAGCGCGGCCCACGGCGCACCCTGCCAGGAAGCCCGCCACAGACACTCCAGTGTGGAAAACCCCCAGCTGAAGTCCGTCAGCCATTCAGCACCCATGGGCGCACTCCTTCCCCTGCTTCCGAGAGTTCAGCCGGGCCACGACGTCCTGGAGCTTCCGAGAACCGGGTGAGGTGCCCCTTCGTCCGCAGCCACTCCATCACCCGCTCTCCCACAGTCGCCATGACTACATCTGTAGTCAGAACGTACGCGTGACTACAGCCGTAGTCAAGTCATCTCCGGAGCCGAGCTGCTTGCGCGACTGAACTCCTCCCAGCGCCACCTCGCCCTTGTCAGTCCATTCAGAATGCCCGTTGCGGTGCGCAAGCGAATCAACGCGATGGTCGCGGTATCGCGCATCGAGGAACTCAACAGAGTGGAATCGACTCACGCAGATGGCGAGCCGCTCTCATCGCCTGAAACGTTTGGTGACCCGCGGTCCGGAACTCCATCGTCGTGACTCGATTGTTCGGGGAAAACCCTACCAACGCCCATGCTTCAACGTTCCTGCCTGACTTGAATCGCTCCAAAGATTGACATGGCGAAATCGCCGCTCCCAAGGTTGGCCTGTCGCCGACGCTGGCGACCCGGAGCGCCTGCTGGTGTGAGCGAGCGCAATGGCTCTCACAGGCAGACGCGCATCGCCGTCCATTGCGTCGTTCGCGACGCTCAATGCCGAGGAGCCATCCATGTCGAAACCAAGCCAGTCAGCGCCACCCCTCTCCCGCCGCCTGTTGCCAGCACTCGCCGCCCTCGCCCTGGCCGTCGCCGCACCGGACGCCTCCGCGGCCTCCGCGGTCTACGGCGGTGGCCCGTTCTACTCCGGCGGCACCGCGGTGATGGACGACCTGCGCGCCTCGGGCTTCACCACCATCATCCTGTGGAGCTTCCACATCGAGGACAACGGCGACCTCGTCTACAACGACATCCCCGTGGTCAGGAACGGCGCCTACATGGGTGATGCCGCGTGGCCGACACGCCTGGCAACGCTCAAGACCGCGCCGACCTCGGTGAATCGCATCGAGGTGTCCATCGGCGCCTGGAGCGTTCCGGACTTCGAGCGCATGGCCAGACTGGTCAATGGCACCGCCGCCGGCTGCGGCACCACCCTCGTCTGCGGCACCGGCAGCAACAGCATCCTGTACAGGAACTTCCAGGCGCTGAAGGCCGCCACCGGCGCCGACGCGGTGAACTTCGACGACGAGAGCGCCTACGCCCTGGCTCCGACGACGACCTTCGGGCAGATGCTCATCGGCCAGGGTTACAAAATCACCTTCGCGCCGTACACCCAGCAGACGTTCTGGCGGAGCCTCAAGGACAACCTGGGGAGTGCCGTCGATAGAATCTACCTTCAGGTGTACGACGGCGGCGCCGGCAACAACCCGGCGAGTTGGAACACCGCGATGGGCATGACGGTCGACCCGGGCCTGTGGTCCAGGCATGGCACTGGCTGCACTTCGGGCGACAGCCCGGCCTCGGTGCAGAGCCGGATGAGCGGCTGGAAGACCAGCGCTGGCATTCGCGGCGGCTTCATGTGGTTGTACGACGACATCCAGCGGTGCTCCGCCCAGGGCACGAGCGCGCAGTACGCGGCGGCCATCAACACCGCGGTCAGCGGCAACACCCCGCCGGTGGCGAACTTCGGCGTCACCGTCAGCAGCCTCACCGCGACCTTCAGCGACTCGTCCACCGATGCCGACGGCACCATCACCTCGCGCAGTTGGAACTTCGGCGACGGCGGCACCTCCACCGCGACGAACCCCTCGCGCACCTATGCGAGTGCCGGCAACTACAACGTCACCCTCACCGTCACCGACAACGGCGGCGCGAGCAATACCAAGAGCCAGACGGTCTCGGTCGGCGCGGGCGTCGCCAATCTGGCGTTGAACAAGCCCACCACCAGCTCGGCCGCCTGCAACAGCAACGAGTCCGCGGCCAAGGCGGTCAACGGCAGCGTCTCGGGCGGCACCACCGACAAGTTCTGCTCACTGGTCTCGCCGGCGTGGATGCAGGTGGACCTGGGCTCGGCCCAGACGGTCAGCAGCTTCACCCTCAAGCACGCGGGGGCCGGGGGTGAGAACACGAGCTGGAACACCCAGGCGTTCACCATCCAGACGTCGAGCAATGGGACCACCTGGAGCACGCCTGTCACGGTGAGCACCAACACCGCCAGCAGCTCCACGCACGCCATCACCTCGACGTCGGCGCGCTACATCAAGCTCAACGTGACGACGCCCACCCAGAATGGAGACCCGGCGACGCGAATCTACGAGTTCGAGGTTCGCTAAGCTCTCGAAGACGAAGCCGACCCGCGACGCACCGTCGCGGGTCTTGACCTTGACACTGGTGTCAGGGGCTAGCGTTCGTTTCCAAGAGAGCCGGATGAACATCGGAGAACTCGCCAGGCGCACGGGCTGCAGTGCGCGCTCCATCCGTCACTATGAGAAGACGGGGCTCCTCAGGTCGAATCGACGCGCGAATGGCTACCGGGATTTCGATGGGGAGTCGGTGCCCCGGGTGATGCAGGTGGCCCACCTCATCCGGCTGGGCTTCTCCCTGGGGGACATCGCCACCTTTCCCCCCTGCATGCTCCGCGACGTCACGCATGCCATCTGCCCGCAGGCGCTCGCGCTCCACCGCAAGCGGCTGGCGGAGTTCGACCAGCAGCTCCTGGAGCTCGCGGGTCGTCGAGACCGGCTCGCTCGCGCGCTGGGCGCGAATGCCCGCTCCACCAAATAAGGACCTCATGAATCGTCGCGACCTGATGAAGACCGCCCTCCTGGGCGCGGGCATGCTCCCGATGCAAGGTGCCCTCGCCGCCGCGTCCGAGCGGGGCAAGCAACCCCGTCGCTCGTTCCTCCTGGTGCATGGCGCCTGGCACAACGCCCTCCACTGGGCACGCCTCACGGAGGCACTCTCCGCGCGAGGCCACCAGGTGGTGGCCATCAACCTGCCTGGACACGGCCTCAATGCGCGGTTTCCCTCGGCCTACGTGACGGGTGATGCGGCGAAGCTCCTCGAGGAGCGCTCACCGCAGGCGGACCTCACCTTGGAGGACTGCGCCGTCGCCGTGGTCACCGCGCTGGAGAAGCTGCGACAGGGGGCGGGCGGGACGAAGCCCGTCCTCGTGGGCCACAGCGTGGGCGGCGCCGTCATCACCCGGGCGGGAGAGCTGGCGCCACAGCACATCGGCCGGCTCGTCTACCTGAGCGCGTACTGCCCCCTGCGACTGGGAAGCCCCAGTGGCTACAACGAACTGCCCGAGGCGCGCACCGGCTACGGGGACACGCTGTTCCTCGGGGACCCGGGGAAGCTGGGCGCGGTGCGCATCAACCCTCGCGGAGGCACGGACTACCTGGAGGCCCTTCGCGAGGCGTACTACCAGGACGTGCCCCTGGCGGACTTCCTGCCCTTCGCGCTCTCCCTGACGCCGGACCTCCCCTTGTCGCTCTGGACCGCCAAGGTGGGAGCCACCCCGGCGCGCTGGGGCCGGATTCCTCGCAGCTATCTTCGCTGCACCCAGGACCGCGCACTGGCACCGGCGCTCCAGGAGTTGATGATTCGCGAGGCCAACGCCTTCACGCCCGGCAATGCCTTCACCGTCGAGTCATTGGAGGCCTCGCACTCGCCATTCGCGTCGCAGCCCGAGGCGCTCGCCGCGCTCCTGGACGGTCTGCGCTGAGCTGAAGTGAAGGTTGCCCTCGGCAGCCTGGGCCGCGCGGCTTATCCTCCAGACGTTGGAATGACGTGCGTCAAAGCCACCGAGGTCCAGGAGGGAGCACAATGGCCGGCAAGACACCCCGGAAGTCGGCGAAGGTCGCCAAGAAGACCGCCGCCAAAGCCAGCAAGCCCAAGCCCACGAAGGCCCCGGCGAAGAAATCACCGGCGCGCCGTGCGGCGCCCAAAGCCACCCCGGCCCCGCGCAAGAGCGCCAAGGAGCCTCGCCTCCTCTCCGGCGGCAATCCTCAAATCGCGAAGGGCTACGGCGACGCCCCCGTACAGGCCTACATCGCGGCCATGCCGGGGTGGAAACGCGACGTCGGGCACCGCCTCGACGCGCTCATCTCGCGCACCGTCCCCGGCGTGAGCAAGGCAGTCAAATGGAACTCGCCGATGTACGGAGTCGAGGGCCAGGGCTGGTTCCTTGGCGTCCATTGCTTCGCGAAGTACGTCAAGGTGGCGTTCTTCCGCGGCACCTCGCTGCGTCCTCTCCCCCCGGGCGAATCCAAGAGCCAGGACACGCGCTACCTCGACATCCGCGAGGACACTCCGCTCGACGAAGCTCAGTTCGCCAGGTGGGTGAAGCAAGCCAGCAAATTGCCTGGCGAACGGATGTGAGCGGCCACCCGCGCCGCTCCTGAAATCAGCGCGAACGCCGCCGCCTCTTCCATCAGCGGCGGCGTGTCCGACCTCATCCGCTCAGCCTCTTCTCCAGACCCGAAATGAGGCGCCCCGTGCGGAACCACGCAGGGGCGGAATCACTCAGGACTTCGCCTTCTTCGAGGGCCTGGCCTTCACCGCCGGCTTCGCCTTCGAGGGTTTGGCCTTCACCACCGCCTTCGCCTTCGAGGGCTTCGCCTTCACTACCGGCTTCGCCTTCGCGGGCCTGGCCTTCACCACTGGCTTCGCCTTGCCCTCGCTGTTGAGGTCGATCGCCTGGCGAATGAGCATCTTGAACGCGGCCGCATCCACCTTCTCTCCTTCGCGGATGTCGATGGCGCGGCGCGTATTCCCTTCGAGGCTCGAATTGAAGAGCCCGCCCGGGTCCATCAGGGAGGCGCCCTTGATGAAGGTCAGCTTCACGACCTCCTTGTAGGACTCGCCCGTGCAGATGATGCCGTCGCGCGACCAGACTGGAGTGCCCATCCACTTCCACTCCTCGACGACGTCCGGGTCCGCATCCTTGATGAGCTTGCGCATCCTGGCGAGGGTCTCCCCACGCCAGCCCCCAAGGTCGACGATTCTCTGCGAGATGAGCTCCGATGCCGACGGGCCTTCACTCGCGACGGGCTTTTTCATGGTCTCCTCCTAGAAGGTCCAGCGCTCAGGCGGTCGCCGGGCGGAGCCCAACGGACGGGGCCTGCAGGCGGCGCCAGAAGAAGTACGAGAGCCCCCAGAGTACTCCGGTGACCACCGCGTAGCTCCACGACTCCGGGCCGTGTCCCATCGCGAGGTGGGCGATGAGCGCCGAGACGAGGGTGTAGGCGAAGCCCGCATAGGCCCACTCCTTGAGCCGCGCCGGCACCGGCGCGAGCAACAGCACCACGCCGAGCAACTTGGCCCACGCGAGCTCCTTGCGGAAGTAGTGAGGGAAGCCGAGCTGGGCGATCGCCTCCGCCACCTCCGGCATGCTCAGCTGCGCGTAGGCGGTGAAGCCCATCTGCAGGCAGAGCAGCGCGGTGACGACCCAGAAGCCAATGACGATACCTTTTGAGCGGTGCATGTTCATGTCCAACGGGGGTTAGAAGGAGGGAGCTTCAACGCCGAACTGCCTGGCGTACTCGACATGCAAGCGCTGCCAGCCGTCGAACCGCATGGCGTCAGGGCCGACGAGGCGTCCGATGGGCTGACCTGCGAGCAGCCGATCCATCACATCGAAGCAGATGTGCCATCCGGCGGCGCCCATGGCGATGAAGCCACGGTTGATGTTGTGCCAGAGCGTGAGCCGGGTGCCGGCGCCCTGCGGCTCCAATTCCCAGCGGAGGTCCTGTCCTCCCCAGCTGTATTCGAGCAGCCGGGGCTCGTCGGCCCGCTTGATCTGCGTCTCGGCGACCATCTGCGTCGGAGCGCCCACGGTCGACAGCTTCGCGGTGCCCAGGCTCCCGAGGTTCCGGTCAGAGTCGAACGGCGCCCATTCGCGCAGATGCTCGGGCTGGGTGATGGCCCGCCAGACCTTCTCGGGAGGATGGGAGAGGTCGCGCACGACCACGAGCGTCCACTTCTCTCCCTCTTTCTGAATCCTGGCACCAGAAGCGGCACCCGGCATGTAGTGCTCACGGCTGCTCATGTTTCTTCTTTCCTTTCACAGGAGGAACCTTGTCCATCTTGTCCAGGTGCTGCTCCAGCGCATCCAGGTGCTTCGACCAGAAGCGCCTGAAGGGAATCAGCCATTCGTCGAGTTCCATGAGCGGCTCCGGTCTCAGTCGATAGAGGCGACGCTGCGCTTCGATACGTGATTCCACGAACCCGGCGTCCCGCAGCACCCGCAGGTGCTTGGAGACGGACGGCTGCGACAATCGAAGCTCGCGCTCGATGTCGCCCACGGAGCGCTCTGATGAGAGCAGCAGGCTCAGGATGGCCCGTCTGTGCGGCTCCGCGATGATGGCGAACGATGATTCCACGCCCCATACATACCCATTGAGGCATATACTCGTCAAGGCATATTACTCGCCGTCGGCCGCCGGTCGACGTAGAAGCTGAGCGGCCGGACGGCCGGGCCGTTCGGATGTCCCACACCCCACCCCACTGCCGTTGGTTCCCAAGCCATGACTGAGCGCAAGCCCTCCCCCAGCCAGCCTCCCGCGGACCGCCACGACCTGATTCGCGTCCGGGGCGCACGTGAGAACAACTTGAAGGACGTGAGCGTCGAGCTCCCCAAGCGACGGCTGACGGTGTTCACCGGCGTGTCGGGCTCGGGCAAGTCGTCGCTGGTGTTCGGCACCATCGCCGCGGAGTCGCAGCGGCTCATCAATGAGACCTACAGCGCGTTCGTGCAGGGGTTCATGCCGAGCCTGGGCCGGCCGGAGGTCGACGTCCTGGAGGGGCTGACGCCGGCCATCATCGTCGACCAGGAGCGGATGGGCGCCAACTCCCGCTCGACGGTCGGCACGGCGACCGACGCCAACGCGATGCTGCGGGTGCTGTTCAGCCGCCTCGGCAAGCCGTACATCGGCTCGTCCAACGCCTTCTCCTTCAACATCCCGTCGGTCCGAGGGGTCGGAGAGGTTTCAGTCGAGAAGGGCGACGGGAAGACCGAGAAGCGCGAGTTCACGGCCGCCGGCGGCATGTGCCCGCGCTGCGAGGGCATGGGCTCGGTGACGGATATCGACCTGGCGCAGTTGTACGACGACACGAAGTCGCTCGCCGAGGGCGCGCTCACGATTCCTGGGTACACCCCCGACGGCTGGCAGGTGCGCATCTTCGCGGCCTCGGGCTTCGTCGACCCGAACAAGCCCATTCGAAAGTACACGAAGAAGGAGCTGCACGACTTCCTCCATCACGAGCCCATCAAGGTGAAGTTCGAGAGCATCAACCTGACCTACGAGGGCCTGATTCCGCGAATCCAGAAGTCGTTCCTGACCAAGGACAAGGAGGCGATGCAGCCGCACATCCGTGCGTTCGTGGAGCGGGCGGTGACGTTCACCCCCTGTCCCGAGTGTGGCGGCACCCGACTCAACGCGGCCGCCCGGTCCTCCAAAATCAAGAAGATCAACATCGCGGACGCCTGCTCGATGCAGATCAGCGACCTGGCCGAGTGGATTCGCGGGCTGAACGAGCCGTCCGTCGCGCCGTTGCTGGCGACGCTGCGGCAGACGCTCGACTCGTTCGTGGAGATTGGCCTGGGCTACCTGAGCCTGGACCGGCCGTCGGGGACGCTGTCGGGCGGTGAAGCCCAGCGCACGCAGATGATTCGTCACCTCGGGTCCGCGCTCACGGACGTGACGTACGTGTTCGACGAGCCGACGGTCGGCCTGCACCCGCACGACATCCAGCGGATGAACAACCTGCTGCTGCGGCTGCGCGACAAGGGCAACACCGTGCTCGTCGTGGAGCACAAGCCGGAGGTCATCGAGATCGCCGACCACGTCGTCGACCTGGGCCCTGGGGCTGGAACCGCCGGTGGTGAGGTGGTGTTCGAGGGCACCGTCGCCGCGCTGCGGGCCAGCAAGACGCTGACTGGACGGCACCTGGACGACCGGGCTGCGTTGAAGCCGTCGGTGCGCAAGTCGTCGGGGGCGCTGAAAATCCGCGGCGCCAGCTCCCACAACCTGAAGAAGGTCGACGTCGACATCCCGCTCGGTGTGCTGGTGGTGGTGACGGGCGTGGCCGGGTCGGGAAAGAGTTCCCTGATTCACGGCTCGGTGTCGGGCAGGGACGGAGTGGTGTCGGTCGACCAGGCCCCGATTCGGGGCTCGCGGCGGAGCAACCCCGCGACGTACACGGACATGCTGGAGCCCATTCGCAAGGCGTTCGCGAAGGCCAACGGCGTGAAGCCCGCCTTGTTCAGCGCCAACTCCGAGGGCGCCTGCCCCACGTGCAACGGCGCCGGAGTCATCTACACCGACCTGGCGATGATGGCCGGCATCAGCACGCCCTGCGAGGACTGCGAGGGCCGACGGTTCCAGGCGGCGGTGCTGAAATACAAGCTCGGCGGGCTCAACATCGCCGAGGTGCTCGACCTGCCCGTCAAGGACGCGGTCGCATTCTTCGGTTCCGGCGCGGCGAAGACGCCGGCCGCGCATGAGATTCTCACGCACATGGCCGACGTCGGGCTCGGCTACCTGCGGCTCGGCCAGCCGCTCACGACGCTGTCGGGTGGCGAGCGGCAGCGGCTGAAGCTCGCGACGCACATGGGCACGGACGGAGGCATCTACGTGCTGGATGAACCGACCACCGGACTGCACCTGGCCGACGTCGAGCAGATGCTCGGGCTGCTGGACCGGCTGGTCGACTCCGGCAAGTCGGTCATCGTCATCGAGCACCACCAGGCGGTCATGGCGCACGCCGATTGGATCATCGACCTGGGACCGGGCGCGGGCCACGAGGGCGGGAAGATTGTCTTCGAGGGCACCCCGGCCGACCTGGTCGCGGCGCGCTCGACGCTGACCGCTGAGCACCTCGCGACGTACATCCGCTGACCAGGGACCGTGGACCACGGGGGCGCGGGTGATGACCGCGCCCCCGTACCCTCGAGGTATTTCCCCCTGAAGCCGCTAACGTCCGGGAGGGACGGGAAGCGCGTACCCGCTCTCCTTGGCCCAGAGTTCGAGCCCGGTCAGGCTTTGGGGTGCTCTGCCAACGCCCCCAGGTCCCGAGCGCTTCGGCCCCACCCAGGCATCGTTCGAGTCCTTGACTGGGAACACTCCTTCCTTGTTGGCGTCGACCTCGTGGCACGCCTCAACCAGGGCGAGGACCTTGTCCTTGGGCAGCCCCTGCACGTAGTCCAGCATCGCTGTCGGATCGACACCGATGTGTTTTGCCAGCGCCGTGAGCACCGGCCCCACGCTGCGGCCATCCTCATCGGCATTGCGCAGGTGGTGGGCGACGCCATCCTGGGTGACACCGCCTCCCTTCAGGAAGTCCTCGGTGTGTTCGTTCTCGTGCTTGTTGGAGGCCCTCACCTTGTCGAGCTGACGGAACCCCCAGGCCGCTCCGACCGCCAGCACGATTCCCACACCGGTCAGGGCCAGACTTGCCGAGACGCCGACGAACCCTGTTGCAACCAACGCCATCTGACCCGCCGTCTGAGCCGCATAGATGCCTGCCTTGGCGAGGTCTCCATCCTTCGCGGCCATCACCCCCTGCGCGAGGGTGATTCCCGCCCCCACTGCGCCAAGGAACTTGCCCGCGGCCCATCTGCTGCCGATCGCGGCGCCGGACTGAGGGGTGGCGCGGAAGAGCCCCGCCAGTGCTTCAACCTGCAGGGCGGCGCCCAACGTGGTGTTGATGGCGGTGAGGACATTCGTGACGCTGGGATTATCGAACGCCTTGGGCACCGTCGTACCAACGCCCCATGCGGCGACCACGCCCCCCATCGATTGGAATGCCTTGGACAGAGGATCATTGAAAGCGAAAAGCCCCATGCCGCTGAGCCCATCGATGGCCCCGCGCAATGACTCGAGCGCGGTATTCAGTCCCGGGGGCAGGTTGACGCTGAAGGAGCCACCCGATGCGGGGTCGGGCACGGGATAGGCCGCCGCCTCGGTCTTCACGTTCTGAATCTTGGCGATGACATCGTTGAGTTGTTCCGGTTGCAGGCCAAACAGCGCCGCGTTCCTGCGAACACCCTCGAGCATCTCGTTGAACGCGTTCGGCTCCGAGCCGCCCGCGCCAGTCATGGTCTGTGCCGCGACGACATTCAGCGACGTGGTCGCGAACTGCGTGAGAAACTCCTTCTCGTTGTCCGTCGTCTTGGCGATGGCGGGAACGTCTTTCAGGATGGTGTTCCCACCCGTGCCTTCCCGCTTGAAGAGCGCCTGCAGCTCCTGCTGGGCATCACCGCTCTGCTCAATCCGAGGGAACTGCTCGGCCACGAGCTTCTCGTTAGCCTTGATGATGTCGTCGGCGTGGTCCATGCCCTTCAGGTTCTCGGGCATCTCCTTGAGGGACTGGGCCGTCCGGACCATCTGCCCGCCGAGCTTCTCCAGCTCGTCGTATTCGGAGAACCCCTTCTTGTATTCGGTGATGGCATTCGTCAGCTCATCCTTGGTCATCAACGGGCCCCAAGCGTGAATCAGCTCCGCGAGCTTCCCGTTATGGTCTTCGACCTTCTTGGCCACATCCTTCATGTGGTCGTTGAAGGCCTTGGTCCCCTCCTTCACGTTCTCGAGGATATCGTCGGCCTGCTTGCCGCGCCCCGTCTCCGTGAGCTGGCGGCTGACCTCGAGCGAGAGGTTCGCGCCAGCACCATGGGTGACGGCGTTCCCCAGCGCCTCGTCGAACCGCCCGATGTCCTTCTGGTCGATGTTGCGGGTGATGGACGCGCCCACCGCCTGCAACACGTCCTGGTTCTTGCCATCCTTCACCGCGATGTTGGTCGCGGCGGCCAGGTCGGTCACCACCTGGTCGTACTTCTTTTGAGGTTCGGCGATGAGCGAGGAGTCGAACTGCCCGCCATCGAGCTTCTTGGCCTGCTTGCCCAGCTCCTCGGTGATTTTGTCGACGGTCGGCTGGGCCGCGCGCAGGACTTCAGCGGCGACATCCGGAGGAGCGTTCTCGGTCTGCTTGCGCAGCTCGGCGGCGGCGGCCTCCGCGCCACCCTTCGTGAACGCATCCGCGACCGCCTGGGCCTGGGTGGCACCAGGAGGTGGCGCGGGCGCGGCGGGCGGCGGCGGCAGTTCGGCCTTCGCCATGGCAGGCCCGGCGGGCGGCGCGGCCGGAGGCGCTTCCGCACCGGACAGGTTGACGAGAGGGCGCGCGTTGGCTTGGGGGACGAACTCATCACGAGCCCCCGCGAACTCGGGCCTGTTCCTCGCCGTCGGGACCTTCGCGTCAGCAGCGGCAGCGGCGGCGGCCTTGGCCATCTCGGCGGCGCGACGGGCCTCTTCGGCGCGACGGGCGGCCTCGGCGGCCTGTCGCTGGCGCTCCGCTTCGGCGGCCGCTGCCGCTGCATTCGGGTTCATTCCATTGGACGAGGGGATGGCGGACATAGGGGGTCTCCGGGGGGCAGAGGGCTTCTTCCCAAAGAGGTCCCGAGCCCCAACGCCATCCCAGAAAAACGCATCACCGCTTCTGCTAGCCTTTCCAGGGATGACGACGGAGTGCCCTGGCGAAACCACATTGAGCGACCTCCTCGCGGGGATGCTCGCGGCGGACCGTCGGGACGCGGTCCTCGTCCATGTCGAGGGTTGCGTCGGGTGTCAGTGGGTCCTGGAGGCCTGTCGCACGTGGCCGCCCGAGGGCACGCCCTTGAAGCCCGGGGCGACCTTCGCGCGGTACGTGGTGGAGCGACAGCTCGGCGCGGGGGCCATGGGCGTGGTGTACGCCGCCAGGGACCCCGCGCTGGCGCGACAGGTCGCGCTCAAGGTCCTCCGCCCCGAGGGCCGTGAGGTCAAGGAGCTCCAGCAACGACTCCTCCAGGAAGCGCAGGCCCTCGCGCGCCTCTCCCATCCGAATGTCGTCACCATCCATGACGTGGGCACCCATGAGGACAGCGTGTTCCTCGCCATGGAGCTGGTGGAGGGCACCACGCTCGAAGAATGGCTCCGACAGGAGCGCCCCTGGCGGGAAGTGGTGCGCATCTTCCTGGAAGCGGGACGGGGCCTGGCCGCGGCACACGCCGTGGGGCTCGTGCATCGCGACTTCAAGCCCGCCAACGTCCTGGTGGGAGGCCAGGGCCGCGTCTACGTGACGGACTTTGGCGTCGCGCGCTCCATCCTCCGAGGAACGCTGCCTCCACCTCCCGAGGCCCTTCGCATCGAGGAGATTCCCCCTGGCCCCCTCACCCGCACTGGAGCCCTTCTCGGCACCCCGGCCTACATGGCGCCAGAGCTGCTGGACGGAGGGATTGCCGACGAGCGCTCCGACCAGTTCAGCTTCTGCGTCGCACTGCACGAGGCCCTCTACGGGGCCCGCCCTTTCGAGGGCGCCGACCTGGAGACGCTGGCCCGGTCCGCGCGCGAGGGAATCCTCCGGCCCGTAAAGGGCACGGTCCACGTTCCCGCGTGGATACGACGCGTGGTGCTGCGGGGCATCCAGGCGCGCCCCGAGGACCGGTTCCCCTCCATGGAGGCCCTGCTCGTGGCGCTGTCCCCTTCCCCCAGGCACAACCGGGCCCGGGCCTGGGCCCTGCTCTCGCTGATGGTCCTGGTGGGTGCGGGCGCGGCATATCAGTGGGCCCATCGAAACGATGCGCGCTGCGAGCAGGAGGTGCAACGACTCACCTCGACGTGGAATCCCTCACGGCGGGAGAAGGTGCGGCAGGCTGTTCTCGCCACGAAGGCCCCTTATGCGGACACCGTCTGGGCACAGCTCGCCCCCGCGCTGGATGCATATGCCCAGCGCTGGCAGACGCTGCGTGGCGAGTCCTGCGCCGGGAGGAGCGACGACCTGTCGACGCCCGCCTGGCAGACCGCGACCTGTCTGGACGCCCGACTCTGGCGCTTCACCGCCACCGTCGAGGTGCTGGAGAAGGCGGACCCGCTGACCCTGCAGAACGTGCCTCGGCTGCTCACCTCGCTCGAGGGGCTCGACGCGTGTCGGGACACCCCCGCGCTGGCCACGCGCCCGCAGCCCGCCGAGGCCATCCGGAGTCGCGTCGATGAGGTGCGAAGCAAGCTGGCCCAGGTCCAGGCCCTCCTCTTCGCCGGGCAGTACACGACCGCGCTCGCGCGGACGCCGGCCCTGACGGAGGCGCTGAAGGGGCTCGACTTCCGACCGCTGGAGGCGGAGGTCCTGCTCGCGCAGGGAGACCTGCTGGGGAAGTCCGGCAAGATGAAGGAGGCCGAGGCGACCCTCTACAAGGCCGTGTACGCGGCGGAGGCGGGCGGCGACGACGAGTCGGTGGCCCGTGCCTGGGTGCTCCTCTTGTGGGTCGTCGGCAATGAACTGGCGCGCGTGGAGGACACGGAGCGCATCACCCAGCATGCCCGGGCCGCCGTGGAACGCGTGGGGAGGATGCGCTTCCCAGTCACCACCTCCGACATGCACCTGTGGCGCGCCGTGGTGCTCAGGCAGCGCGGCAAGCTGGAGCAGGCCGAAGCCGAAGCCCTCCAGGGGTTGGCCTTCTCCCGCGAGGCCCATGGTCCCGCCAGTCCCTACACCGCGATGTTCCTGCTCGCGCTGGGACAGCTTCGCTACTCCCAGCAGCGAGGAGAAGAGGCCCTGACGCTCCACGAGGAGGCTCGCGCCATCCTCGAATCCACGTTCGTTCCAGAGCACGCCACCCGCCTGTCGCTCGACAACAGCATCGCGTTGGACCAGTGGCTGCTGGGGCGGTACGAGCAGGCCATCGCCGGCTGGCGGAGAATCCTGACCATCCAGGAGCGAACCCAGGCACCGGAGCACGTCGCCCTCGCATCGCCCCTGCTCAACCTGGGAGCGCGCCTGCGGGTCGAAGGGCTGTTGGACGAAGCCCGGGGTCACCTCGAACGGGCGCTCGCCATTCTCGAGAAGGCCCATGGCCCCAATCATCCACGGGTGGCCGCGGCGCTGGAGGCGCTCGCCTTGCTGGAGCTGGATGCGGGCCAGCTCGAACGAGCGCTCGCCTACTGCGAGCAATCCCTGACGCGCATCCGGAACGTCCTCGGGCCCGAGTCTCCACGCAACGCCATGCCGCTCTTGATACGCGGACAGATACACCTCGCGGCGGGCCGCTTCGCGACCGCGAAGAAAGACCTGCGAGACTCGCTCGAGCTCGCGGAGAAAGAGCACGGCAAGGACAGCGTCCTGTCCACGGACATGCACATCTGGCTGGGCAACACGGCGCTGGCCTCGGGCCAGCCGCGAGAAGCCATGGTGCACTGTCAACGGGCCCTGGCCATCGACGAGAAGGACTCTGCGCTGCAACAACTCCGCGACGTGGCGCTGGAGCTCACGTGCGTCGCGGAAGCGCGGCTCGCGCTGAAAGAGCCGGCGCAAGCGCTGCCCCTGCTCGAGAGAGCGTGGGACATCCACACGCGGCACCCGCCCCTGGACCCACTGGACGCGGGCCGTGGCGCCTTCCTGCTGGCCCGCGCCGTGGCGGAGCAACACCCATCTCCGGACCTCGCCCGCGCCGCACGACTCACCGAGGAAGCCAGGGCCCGCCTGGGCAGGCTGGGAGTCCGGGCCGCTCCAGAGCTGCGCAACCTGATGGCGCGACAACGGCTCGAGGCCTCGCGATGACGAGCCCGGCCCTCGTGCTCGCCACGTGGCTCCGAGCAGAGCTGCCGCCCGCGAAGGCCGCCCTCCTCGACGATGTGGACGGGCTGGAGCCGCTCCTGGAGCGTCACGTCGCCTCCGCACGGGAGGCCTGGCCCGAGCTGGCGCTCGATATCCCCACGTTCCTTCGGCACATGGCCCGGCATCTGCCGGCGGAGAATGCGCCGGAAGTGCTCCGCCAGTTGCATGCGAGCGACCTGTATCTCGCCTGCGCCTGCGCCGCCGGGGAAGAATCCGCGCTGCGGGGCTTCGAGCGGCACGTCCTGCGACGGATTCCCGAACGCATCCACACCCTTCCCCGGGACGTGGTGGACGAAGCGCTCCAACAGCTCCGCGAGCAGTTGCTGTTGGGCCGGGCGGACACGCCCGCGAGGATCGCGAGCTATTCAGGCCGAGGGCCGCTCCTGGCCTGGGTGACCATCTCCGCGGCCCGACTCGCCGCGGGGCTCGCGAACCGGGAGGGCCATACGCCCTTCTCCGAAAAATCTCCGGACACCTACGTCCAGTTACTCACGCCCGGAGACCCCGAGCTGGAGTTGCTGCGAAAGGATTCGAGGACCATCGTCGCGGACGTGCTCCGCAAGGCATTGGCCGCCATGCCTGGACCGGAGCGCGCACTGCTGCGCCTGCACCACCTCCATGGCTACAACATGACCCAGCTCGCCACCGTCTTCGGAGACTCCCGCTCCGGCATCGCGCGCAGGGTGCTGCTGGCCCGTGGGCGGCTGCTGAAGCTCACTCGCGCGGAGCTGGCTTCGCGACTTCGTCTCGACGACACCCAGCTCGAGAGCTTCCTGGGCTTGATTCGCAGTCGCCTGGACTTGAGCTTGAGCAACCTCATGATTTGAGGGTGGGGGCCCTACTCAGGCGTTCCTCATCCATCATCCACGTCCCCGCGACAGCGCCCCAGCTCGGCCCGCGCCTCCGCTGTCTCCTGCGCATAGGCCTTGCTCCAGACGGACAGCTCCTCCCAGGCGTGCCGAGCCTCCACGCAGGCCTCCTCCACCGCACCCGTCAGCCGGAGCGCCCGCGCGAGCCGACGACGCACTCTCGGGACACGCGCGGAGACCACCTGCCGCGCCGTGAGCACCTCCAGCGCGGTGCGCAGCGGCACCAGTGCCTCGGCGGGCTGGCCCCGCGCGAGGTGGACGTCCCCCTGGAGGAGCAACGCCTCGATGCGCTCGGACGACGAAGACCCCAAGTCCCGCTCCATGCTCGCGAGCGCCCGCTCCACATGCCCCCGGGCCTCGTCAACCCGCCCCAGGAAGAGGAGGGCATCCGCCAGGGCACGCAGCCCTGCACCATCCACCTCGCCCTTGGCGACCAGGGGCGCTTGGAGCAAGACGCCGCGCGCATGAAAACCTCGCGCCTCGTCCGGACGCCCCAGCAGACGCAGCAGCCTGCCCACCTCGTGGACGTCCAGGGCCACCTCCGGGTGTGAGGCGCCGTAGACGCGCTCTCGATGCGCCAGGACGCGTCGCACGTGCGCCAGCTCCAGCGGACGCTCGCCCTGCTCTCCCAGGACGCCGAGTCGGTTCGACTCCATCCCCATCAGCACCGGACTGTCCGCGGCCACGCTCGCGCGCGCCACCGCCCAGCTCTCCTCCGCGGCCTTGCGCGCCTGGGCCCCATGTCCCCACTCGAAGTAGACGAGGGCCAGGTTGGACAACGTCCGGGCCACCGACAGGTTCTCCTCGCCCAGCGTCCGGCGAAGGATTCCGAGCGCCCGTTGGAGGACCGCCTCGGCCCTCGTCAACTCACCCAGCAGGGCCAGGGTGCCACCCAGGTTCGCCAGGGCCCGTCCCGTGTCCCGGTGGACCGGACCAAAGTGCTCCTCATGGAGCCGCAGCGCCTCCTCCTGCCAATGCTTCGCCTCCAGCAGGCGCCCCTGTTGCCGGGCCAGCAGGCCCAGCCGACCACTCAGCTCCGCACGCGCGTGCGTCTGTCCGCGCGTGGTGACGGTCTCCAGCGACGCACGCAAGAGCGGCTCCGCCTCCGAGAAGCGGCCCTCCTGCTCCAGCAGCTCCGCCTGCACGTTGTCCAACATCGTGTCCAGCTCGGCGTCACGCAGCGTCTCCGCCACGGCACGGGCGCGCTGGAGGAAGGGCCACGCCTCCGGGGTGCGCCCCAAGCCATATCCATGCAGCCAGGCCTGCGACTTCAGCACCCGCGCGAGCACACCCAGGTGTCGCCCCGCCTCGGCCGCCAGCGAGCCCTGGGCCAGCGACGCTCGCGCGTCCTCGAACGCTCCCGCATCCTCCTGCAACAGCGCGCAGAGCTGATGCGCCTCCGCTTCCAGGGGTCGATGCCGGGTGGCGAGCGCGCGCTCCCGGGCAGGCAGCGCGATTCGCAGCGCCTCCGGTGTATGCCCCGCGAGCAGCTCCGCGTTCGCCCGCGCCAGCTCCGTGCGCACCGCGTCCACCTCCGCGCGCACCCTCGGGTCTTCCGGTGGAGACACGGCCTCCTGCAACGTGCGCACGTCCGCGCATCGGCCCACGCCGCCAATCGAGGCGCCCAGCCCGAAGCCCCTCTCCACCGTCCGCGCGTCCGCTCCCTGCAGCGCCACCGTCAGCCGGGACAGCTCTCCCAGCCGCTGGTCCAGACACGTCATCCGAAGCCCGAGCACTGCCTCCGACTGCTCACCGAAGACGCGCGTCGCCTCGCACGCGGACTGATGCGCGTGCGTCCAGTCCCGGGTCCACCGCTCCAGCGAGGAGGCCACTGCCTGGAACGAGGCCTCGGCCGAAGGGTCCTCCGTCTTCAGAAATGCCAGATGCGTGGACTCACGCACGGACACATCCCAGATGCCCGCGAGGTGCCGCTCACTGCCCTGACAGAGTTCGCTCGGCGTCGCCGATGAAGGTCCCAGCACGACGAACCCCAGGCCCACCACACCTCCCGTGAGCACCGCCGTGGCGGCGATGCGCTTCCAGGCCACCACCTCCCGTGAGAGCTGGGCCCGCAGCACCTGCATGGACTCGAAGCGCCGCGACGGGTCCACGGAGAGTCCACGCCGGACCACGGCCTTGAGCCACGAGGGCACGCCCCGCGTCTCGGCACGCACCTCCTGGCGCTGCATGGACGACAGGAGTTCCTCGCGCGTGGCGCCCTCGAAGGGCCGCTGTCCGTTGAGCGCCTCGTAAAGCGCGACGCAGAAGGCGAACTGGTCCGAGCGTGCATCACCCCGCTCTCCGCGGAGCTGCTCCGGCGCGCCATACGCGAGCGTCCCCAGGAACGCCCCGGTGACGGTGAGCGACTCTCCGCCAGGGACAGGGGCCACGTCCTCTCGAGGAGGCTCCAGGGCACCCGCTACGTTGGCCAGGCCGAAGTCGGTGATGCGCACCTGACCGTCGCGCGTCAGCAGGACGTTGTCGGGCTTGAAGTCGCGGTGGATGATGCCCAGCGCGTGCGTCGCCGCGAGCCCCTCCGCCGCCTGGATGAAGCGCGCGAGGATTTCCCGGCGCGTGCGCGGCTTCTCCGCCAGCCAGCGCCGGAGCGTGCCGCCCTCGACCAACTCCATGACCAGGAAGAGCTGCCCCTGGAACTCGCCCACGTCGTGCAAGTGGGCAACATGGGGATGCGACAGCCGGGCCATCGTGCGGGCCTCGCGCTCCAGTCGCTGACGCGCCTGGGCCAGGGAGTCCACCCCCAGCCTCGCGAGGTTCAGCAGCTTGAGCGCCACCTTGCGGTCCAGCTCCGGGTCATAGGCGGCATGGACGCGCCCCATGCCTCCTTCGCCAAGCAGACCGAGCACCATGTACCGCCCCACGCGCGCGCCGGAGACGAGCAGCCCCGTGTCGACCAGCGGTGGAGGCGCCTCGAGTCCGCCCAGCGCGGCGAGCACGCTCCGGCACTCCGAGCAGCCCGCGACATGCTGGCGCACGACCGCCGTGCCCTCCGAGTCCAACGCGCCATTCGCATAACCCGAGAGCGTGTTCTCGTCCGGGCAGCTCATTCGCGCACCGCCAGCAGACCCGAGAGGCTCAGGTCCAACCGGCCATGGATGGCGCGCATCAGGCTGTCGACTTCCGGCTCGGGCAGAGACAGACGCTCGGCGAGCGCTCGCCGCGTGCGCTTCTCCAGCAGCGTCTGCACCGCGGAGAGCCTGCGTGAGAGCGTGGACTTGTGCAGGTCGAACAGCGCGCCCATGCGCTCCAGGGAGAGGCGCTCGACGAAGTGCAGTCGCAGCAGCTCCCGGTCCTCGTCGTCCAGCGAGGCCACCGCCCGGATGAAGGCCGCGCGCACATGCCCCCGAGCCTCCTCCCGGACGAAGCCCAGCTCCAACCCACCCGGGGCGGGATGTGCGGCGAGCACCTCCGCCTCGACGTGTGATTCTTCCCCCTGCGCCTTGCGCATCCTCAGCGCGAGCCGCACCGCGGAGATGCTCACCCAGTGCAGCAGCGGACCCATACCCGAGTAGCCAAGCAACCGTGACGGTGCCTCCTCGCGAGGCATCAGGAGGTTGGCCCGGAGCACCTGCAGCACCTCGTCCGCGAACGCCGGCGAGGGATGGATGCGCGATAGGGGGACGCGCAGCTTGAGGAGGACCTCCTGCTCCAGGAGCGCGCAGGCCGCCGGCAGCCCCTGCGCGCAGGAGAGCGCGAGCGCGAGGTCCCGGGCATGCAGTCGCTCCAGCGCGCGCATCGGGTCCGGCGCCCGTGAAAGCTGGGCCCCGAGGTGACGCGCGAAGGTGCTTGGCTCGGGCGCGGCGGCGCGGAGGGCGGCGGCCTGGGAGACGGCTCGCTCCACGGCGGCTCGGGCTCCCGGAGCCTCTCGGAGACGGAGGGAGGACTGCTCGCCGGCGGACCGCACCACCAGCTCGAAGGACTCGGCGTCAGCCCCATGCATCCCAGGCACTCCTGACATCAAGCCCACGATTCGACGGAACCGGGGCCCACGCCCAGGAGGCTACCACCGACCCCCACGACGGTTCAGCGCTTCTGGAGCGCCCCGCCGCCCGACAGCTCACGGCAGGCGCAGGGTGAAACTCCAGGACCTGGCAACACCCACGAAAGGATCGGGAGAGGTGGCCACGACGCCATAAGTCCCCGACGATTGGGCGGTGAAGCGCCGGGTCGCCGTTGGCGCATCGAACAGCAGGGGAACCTCCGCGCCATTCGGGTCCAGAATCCGGAGACCCACCGCCCTGGACTCCACGACATAGGTCCGGCTCGCCTCCGACTCGAAGGCGAATACGTCGATGTCCGTCCCCAGTTCGAAGGAGCCGTCCACTGTCGCAGGGAGCGTCAACGGAGTGGCATGGGCCGCGTCATCGCCGTGGTCGTCCGTGCCCACCCGCGCCATCTTGAACGTGAAGAAGAGAGGAGCAGTCTGCGAGCTGATCGTGAAGGTGACGTCCCCCGAGGACAGCAGGTGGATGTTCCAGGTGCCACCCCCGGACGCACGATGCACGCGGAAGGACGCGACAGGAGCGCTCGTCGACAGCGTGCAGCCGGGCGTGCAGGTGAGCCGGTACACGCCATCCGCCTCGAGAGGAATGGTGAAGGCATCCAGGTCCGCCACGTTGTGGATGAGCCCGGTGACAGTCTCTTCCACCGCGACGCGAGTGGCCGTTTCGGAAGTGCCACCATGGTCATCCGGTCCCAGGTTCTCCACTCCCACCTGGAAGTCCGTCCCCCAGGCTGAGTCCTTCTGGACATGCACGTAATACGTCCCCGTCGTGGGTGCGCCCTGGACGATTCGGCTGGAGGTGGTCGCCGCCAGCGTCGTGCCGTCCGCGTCCGTGAGCTTGACGTTCGCCACACGCGAGGGCGTCAGCCTGACGTCATGGATTTCCCCCGCGGTGGCGAAGAAGGAGAAGACATCCACGTCGTTGGTGCCCTGAAGCCGTGCCGTCACGGGGACACCGTCCGTCAGTCGGGTCGCGGCGGGAAGCGCATCCGCGTGTTCATCCACCCCCAGGTCGTCCAACTGGCAGTGGGTGGCCGGCAGGCTGCCATTCGAGGTGGAGACGCGGACGAACCACGTGCTCGCGTCCGGGCTCTTGTGGCCCACGCTGCCACCCACTCCCCCTCCTGACGCTCCGCTCTCCAACACTGCGCCCGCGCCATTCATCAGAGTCAGGGAGGTTCGCTCGGACTCACAAGAGAATCGGAAGCCCTGGCCCGCCTCGGTGCGGAAGGTAAAGACATCCTCGTCATCGTCGAACTCGAGCGTGACAGGGAATGGTGCACTCGCCAGCTCCACCGGTGTCGCCGTCGCGGGTGTGTCACCGTTCGCATCCTTGCCCATGTCTTCCAAACGGTAGAGATACGTCCCAGAAGCGCCGTCCTCATCCGCGGCCACCGTGATGAACCGGGGGGACGCCTCCGTGGACGTGAACTCCAGGTGGGCGCCGCCTCGAGCCACGACAACCAGCGAACTCATTACCTGCCCCGAGGCACTCAGCAGGCGTACGGCCACCTTGGCCAGGGTGCCGGGCCGGACGATGAAGCGAAGGCCATGGCCCGGCAGGGTGGGCATGGCGAAGACATCCTGATCCTTCCACACCCGGAAGGGAGGCTGGATGGCAGCGTCGTGGAAATCCACCGAGGGTACCAGCGTCGTGGCGGCCGCCACGGCGTCACCGTGGTCGTCCGGCTGCCGGTAGGCGGAGATGAAACAGCTGAGGCCCGAGGCCTCCTCCCATGCGCTGCAGTGACACATGGGGGCGCCATCGTCGGAGACGCAGCGTCCCGCGCTGCATTCCACATCGGCGCAAACGCGCGCGTCTTCTTCGGCGGAAGGGAAACCACAGGCGACCCAGAGGCCGCAGGCCACCAGCGCGAACAGGCGCGGGCTGAAAAATGAGCGAATGAGGGACACCGGAGACCTTGGGTTGACGACCGTCGATTGACCGTAATAACCAAACACCCGCGCATGCAAACGCTCTCTCGTCCCGCCGCGCAGGCGCTGGTCCTGCTGTCACTCCTGGTGTCTTCTCCAACCTTGGCGGAGGAACACGCGGGGCTCGAAGGGGGCTTTCCGCGCTGGCTCGCCATCTCCGCGCGCGGGGGCTACCTCATGCCGGGCGGGCGCATGGATGGCTCCGCCGAGCCGTTCTACCTGTACGAGGTCTACAAGGGGCTCTTCGCCGCCATCCTGGAACCCACCGTCCGAATCGGCCCGAACGTCGAGTTGGGGCCCTGGCTTCAGCTCGCCCACGCGCAGATGCGGATCCGCTGCTCCGCCGACCAGGCGTGTCCAGGCAGCAACCTGCGCTTCGGACTTCAAGGCAACTACCACTGGAATCCAGCCGGCCCCTACTCACCCTGGGCGGGGGTGGCGCTCGGCCACGAAACGACGTCGTTTTCAATTGGAGACGTCGACATCACGTACTCCGGGCCGGAAATCACGCTCCAGGCAGGGTTCGACAGGAACTTCGGCGGAGCCTTCTGGGCGGGGCTCTTCGTCAATGTCACGGGCGGCCGATACAGCACGCTGGATGTGGACCTGAGCACCGGCTCTGGAAGCGAGAGCCTCCGAGAGCGGACCCTCCACATGTGGGTCGGCTTCGGCTTCCGCGTGAGGGTGGCCGCGCCCCTCGCAGCGGCCCCTCGCTGACGCCGGGACAGTCCTCATCGAGCCCTGATGACAGCGGTCATCACCCTCGATGGCTCCAGTCACCGGCAACAGGGCTCCGGAGCCCGTCCCGGCTGAAGCGCTTCAGAGGGGAAACGGCACACTGGGGGGACCGCGAGAGGCTGGCACACGCCGTGCTCTAGGGAGGTCACGTCACGGGCTGGACGACGTCTGGCCCCATCCCCCACCGCCTCCCCGGAGCACTCCCATGCGCGTCTCCAACCGCCCCGCGTCCACCTCCGCCACGACCCCGGCTTCGTCCTCCAGCGCGGCGGCGTCCCCCGACAAGAAGGACGGCGTCTCGAACCTCTTTGGGTTCTGACGCGGCAGCGCTCCAGAGGGCCGGGCGCGGCGTCGAGCGAGCATCCGCGACGCCTATGCGCCCTTCAACTCGATGGTGTTGCCCTCCGGGTCCTGGATGTAGAACGAGAAGCCGTCACCCGTCGCACCGTACCGCTCCCCAGGAGCGAACACCGCGACACCCTGCTCGGCCAGGTGGGCGCGAATCGCCGCCTCGTCGAACGGCTGCACGGTGATGCAGAAGTGGTCGACGTTGCGGCCCTCACGCCCCGGTGCCGCGCCTCCCGCGCGCCCCAGCTTTCCATCCAGGGACACCAGGTCAATCATCGCCGTCCCCGCCCGCAGGTGCGTCAAGCCGAGGTGCGGCACCTCCCGGTCGACGGTGCAGCCAATCACGTCCCGATAGAAGGAGGCCATGCGCGCCGCGTCGGCGACACGCAGGACCAGGTGGTCGACCGTGGCTGGTTGGAAGGGTCGCTGACTCATCGCTGGAACTCCATTATCTTGATGTCGAGACAATGCAGCCGACTTATCTCGACGTCAAGACATCTGGAGTTCGCGAATGAGCAGGAGCACCCAGGACCATGTCGACCGCTTGCGGGGCCAGTGGGAGCGGGAGCTTCCGGACGTCGACACCCAAGGGATGGAAATCCTCGGGCGGGCCCGTCGCATCACCCTGCGGGTGCGGCCCCCCATCGAAGCGGTGTTCGAGGAGCACGGCCTGGACACGGGTGAGTTCGACGTCGTGTCAGCGCTGCTGCGCTCGGGCCCGCCCTACCGGATGCGCCCGACGGAGCTCTACAAGTCGCTGATGATTTCCTCCGGGGGGCTGACCGACCGACTGGCCCGGCTGACCCGCGCGGGCTTGATTCGCCGCCCCGCGACGGAGGGAGACGCGCGCAGCCTTCCGGTGGAGTTGACCCGGGAGGGGCGCGAGCGCACCGAGGCGGCGTTCCGCGCCGACATGGCCGTCGAGGCCCGGTTGCTCGCGGGCCTGTCACGCAACGAGCGGGCGACGCTGACCTCGCTCCTGCGGAAGCTGGCGCTGAGCCTGGAGACAGCGGAGTCCGAGGACGGGTGACTCACGTCGAGAAAGGGTCGAGCGCTGTCGGGTTCATCCACCCCGGCCGGCGCTCGACCCTTCATGCGACAGCGGCGCTAGTCCTTCGTACAGACGACGTCGTCGACCTGGAGGTGGTCGCGGTCGGCTTCACTCCGGCTCGGATAGAGGAACAGGCGCCAGTCGCGCACGTTGCCGGTGAAGCGGAAGAACACCGGCTGCCACTCATCACTGTCGACGACGAGGAAGTCCGTCTGCGGGCTCCAGCCTCCACTCGAGTAGATTCGATGACGGATGCTGCCGTGGCCTCGCACCCGGTACGAGCAGGAGTAGTTGCCGCTCGGGACGTTGAACTTCTCCGTGGAGAAGCGCTCGGCGACCTGGATGGGGACGACGAACTGCAGCGCCGTCGAACCGCCGTGCACCGCGTTGAGGTAGCGCACGAGACGCGTGGGCTTGATCTCCGTGCCCGGGTCCGCGACGCCGTTGTCGATGCCGTACCAGTAGTCAGGGATGAGATGGTTCCCCTGGTAGGGGATGGAATAGATGTTCCAGGACTCGAAGCCACCGTTGCGGACGATGTTCGCGGGGTGCTCCGCTGGGACGCAGCTGCGGGTCGCCGGGTCACAAGCCGGCAGGGCGCCGACGCAGTCGAGGGTCGTGAAGCAGGCGCCTTCGGCCAGCTCACACACGCCCGTCGTGGGATTGCAGGTGGTCGCCGGGCTGCTGCACACGACTCCAGCGCAAGGGTCTCCGGCGACGCAGAGGTGCGTGCTGGTTTCGCAGACCGGCGTCTGCGGAGTCTCCGCGCAATCGGCGTGGCGGACGCAGCGGTCCTCGGCGACCACGCACGTGTTGGTGCCATCACAGGCCTCCCACGCGGCGCAGTCCCCGCCGATGTTGCAGCGACCCGAGAGCGGCTCGCAGGTCGCGGAGGCATTCACGCACCGCTCCCAGGACTCGCAGCTGACCACGTCACACGGTTCGGCCGCCCGCATGCAGCGCACATCGTCGAGGAGCAGGTTCTCTCCGCTCGTATTCCGAACGCTGAAGATGAGTTCGAACGTGTCGAAGACGTCGCTCGCCAGGTTGAAGTTGTACGTCACCTGGGTCCACGCCGTGGTGTCGACGGAGGTGTAGGACGAGTACGAGGAGTAGTCGTCGTCGAAGAAGGCATTCCGGACATCACCGGTGCCCCGCGCCTGGAAGGTGCAGGAGTAGCGACCGGCGGGCATCGACTTCGCCAGCGTCGTGAACCGCCGATGCGTGGAAGAGGCGTTGGTCAGCCGGACCGCGTTCACTCCTTCGAAGGCATTCGTCGTCACCTTCTGCACGGCGCCGGAATCGATATTCGACTTGCTGCCGAACCACTGCGCCGGAAGCGCATCGGGCCACACCTCGAAGCCCCAGTTGCCGATGACGCTCACGACGGGAGGCTCACCGGCGTCCGGAGTCCCACCACCCGCGTCAGGCGTCCCACCACCCGCATCGGGGAGCTCACCACCCGCGTCCGGCGTCTCACCTCCAGCATCGGGGAGCTCACCGCCTGCGTCCGGAAGCTCTCCGCCCGCGTCCGGCGTCACCTCGCCCGCGTCGGGAAGCTCTCCGCCCGCGTCCGGCGTCACCTCGCCCGCGTCCGGAAGCTCTCCGCCCGCATCCGGCGTCACCTCGCCCGCGTCCGGAAGCTCTCCGCCCGCGTCCGGCGTCACCTCACCCGCGTCCGGAAGCTCTCCGCCTGCGTCCGGAATGTCTCCGCCCGCGTCCGGCGTCACCTCGCCCGCATCCGGAGTCCCATCACCCGCGTCGGGCGTCCCACCACCCGCGTCCGGCGTCCCATTTCCCGCGTCAGTCCGGGTCTCCCCCGCATCGGGAATCACCCCAGGCTCTGAATCACCACAGGAAACAACCAAGACCAGCAACGCGGTCAGACACCCTCGAAACAACGTCAAAGCAAGCCTCCGGGTCCCAGCAAAGTTCCTCTCGTACCACAATTTTCAAGTAGCGCGGGTGGCGCCGGGGTCACAAGAGGACCGCACCGGGGAGGGTTCACAACTCGGGAGGATTCGCCAGGACGGTCGGTGCTGCTGGCCTCGGACCCAGCGCGGCGCAACGGAGCAAGCCCGCGCCAACCGCTCCCCCATGCGGTTCCGAGCCGCTCGTTCCCATCTGGAATCAGCTCAAGGACAAGCCTGGCGGGAATTGGCGACGCCCTCGACCCGAGGCCTGATTGACGCAGCGGCCGGGTTTCAGTCTCCCCCACCCCGTGCGGCAATCGTTCGGCGGCCAGGACGTAGCCTCCCGCGTGGACACCTTCTTTGTTGGATTGCGTCAGGCACTGCGCTCGCTGCGCCGGAGCCCCGGTTTCACGCTCAGTTGCGTCCTGATGCTGGCGGTAGGCATCGGAGCGAGCACCGCGCTCTTCAGCGTGGTGGAGGGGGTGCTGCTGCGCCCCCTGCCCTATCCAAGCCCCGAGCGCCTCGTGCACCTGTCGCAGCGGACGGCCGTCGGCCGCTCGATTCCGTTCTCGGACCCCAACTTCGAGGATGTGCGGACACAGAGCCGCACCGTCTCGGCGCTGGCCCAGGTATCGGGAGCGGCGAGCGTCGCCGTCACCGGCACGGACGAGCCGACCTTCGCCATGATGGCGCTCGCCTCGCGCGACTTCTTCCGCGCCTTCGCGGTGCAGCCCGTACAGGGCCGCCTGTTCGCCGAGGATGAGCAGCAGCAGGGAGGCGCCCCGGTGGTGGTCGTGAGCCAGACCTTCTGGAAGCGGCACCTGGGCGCACGGCCGCTGCCGCTGTCGGACACCCTCACCTTCGAGGGGCGCGCCTATACCGTGGTGGGTGTGATGCCCAAGTCCTTCGACTACCCGGTGGGCACACAGCTGTGGATTCCGCGCGAGTTGAAGGCGCCCCTGCCCAGCAGGACCGCGCACAACTGGTGGGTGGTGGGACGGCTGGCGGAGGGCGTCAACCCCCAAGCCGCGCAAGCGGAGCTCACGGGCATCGCACGGGAGCTCGAGGCGCGGTACGGCCGGGAAATCTCGATGCAAGACATCGCCATGGTGCCCCTGCACGAGAGCCTGGTGGGGAGTGCCCAGTCCACGCTCTACGTGCTGCTGGGCGCCGCGGCCTTCCTGTTGCTGGTGGCGGGAGCCAACGTCACCAACCTGCTGCTGGCCCGCGCGGCGACCCACAGGCGCGAGCTCGCCGTCCGAGTGGCGCTGGGCGCCGGGCCCGGCGCGTTGGCGCGGCGGTTCCTCACCGAGTCGCTGCTGCTGTCGCTGGCCGGCGGTGCGCTGGGCACCCTGCTCGCAGCATGGAGCGTGCGCGCACTGCTCGCGTTCGAGCCGGGCCGCCTGCCACGCGTGGACGAGGTGGAGGTGAACGCCACCGCGCTCCTCTTCGCGCTCGGGCTCTCGCTGCTCCTCGCACTGGGGCTCGGGCTGGTGACGGCGTTGCGCGCGGCGCGCCAGAACCCCTGGGCCACGCTGGTGCAGGCGGGGCGCACCCAGGCCGGAGGAGTCGGAGCGGAGCGCACGCGCCGTGCCCTCGTGGTCGGACAGCTCGCGCTCGCACTGGTGCTGCTGCTGGGCGCGGCGCTGCTCGGGCGCAGCCTGATGCGCCTGCTCTCGCTGGACCCGGGATATCGCACCGAGGACGTCGCGGTGCTCAGCCTCGTGCTCCCTCCCGTCGAGGACGAGGCGGGGTGGCGGCGCAACCTTCAACTGCAGGAGCAACTCCTCGCGCGGCTGGGCGCACTGCCCGGAGTGCGCGCGGTGGGCGCCGTGAGCAACTTCCCGCTCGAGGGGAGCCCCTCGGGCTACGGCACCTTCCTCGTGCTCAACCGTCCCGACGAGGTGAAGAGCATCGAGGACTTCGGGCGGCTGGCGCATGAGCGCGAGCGCACGGGCTCCGCCGAGTACCGCGTGGCGAGCGAGGGCTACTTCCATGCGCTCGACATTCCGCTCGTGCGCGGGCGCCACTTCGATGCACGCGACACCGCCGAGACGCCTCATGTCGCCGTCATCAGCGAGTCGCTCGCGAAGGCCCGCTGGCCCCAAGAAGACCCGCTGGGCAAGACCATCCAGTTCGGCAACATGGACGGCGACCTGCGTCCCTTCACCATCGTCGGCGTGGTGGCGGACGTGCGCGAGCGGGGGTTGGATGAGGCGCCGAAGCCCATGTTCTATGGCTGCTCCCGCCAACGGGCGCGCGCCTCCTCCCGCTTCCACCTCGCCGTGTACGGCCCGGTGGGCTCCGCGGCCCTCGTCACCGCGGTCCGGCCGGTGCTGCGTGAGCTCGCCCCCGAGCTGCCCTCGCGCCTGCACACCGTGGAGAGCCTGCTCACGGACTCACTCGCGCCCAGGCGCTTCAGCCTCCTGCTGCTGGGGGCCTTCGGTGTCGTGGCGCTGCTGCTCTCTGTCGCGGGGCTCGCGGCCGTCGTGTCCTATGCGGTGGCGCAGCGCACCCAGGAGTTCGGCATCCGCTTCGCCCTGGGAGCGACGGCGGGGGACGTACTGAAGCTGGTGCTCCGGCAGGCGGCGCTGCTCTCGGGGCTGGGCGTGGCGCTCGGCGTGCTGGGCGCCATCGGGCTCAGTCAGGTGCTCGCGGGGCTCGTCTACGGAGTGAGCACCACCGACCCGCTCGTCTTCGCCGCGGTGGCGCTCCTCCTGCTCGGCGTGGCGCTGCTCGCAAGCTGGTTGCCGGCCCGGCGAGCCTCGCGGGTGGACCCGATGACGGCGCTGCGCTCGGAGGCCTGAACCGCGCCCCACGGGCCCCTCGCGCATAAGTGTACAATTGACACGAAGCCTATGGTGCTGCGAGAGTGCAGCCACCATGGACACCGCCTTCGTCGCCTTCATTCCGCTGTCGAACTGGCTGCGCGGATTTGATCGCTACCGAATGCGGTACTCGAAGGCGTCCATCGCTGAGTCGACCTTCCCCGACGCGTTCTACATGTTGAAGGAAGACGAGCCCTGGGCCCCCGGGCTCGAGAAGGCTCGGCGGCTGGTGGCGAAGCTCGGTCGCGCGAAGGACCGCGTCGTCGCGTTGCGCGCGCGGCTGCCGACGTCGGGGGCGCCAGCGATGCGCCCCAATGACACCACGGGCACGGGAATCGGCTGGCGCTGGCCCGCCCCCGAAGTGCCCCTGAGCGGAGTGGCCTGGGTCGACGACGCCGGTGCGCTGCGGCCCACGCTGCATGAGGAGGTCACCGCGCAGGCCTTCCTGCTCGAAGACACGGGGCTCGCGCCCTGGGCCGACTGTCGGCCTCGCTCCTTCTCGGTGCTGCCCGTGGCGAAGGCCTGCCAGGCGAAATGTGCGTTCTGCTTCTCGAAGGCCAGTGTCTCGGACCTCGCGCGGCAGCGGAGTGTCTCGCTTGAAGAGCAACTGCACTGGGCGGACCTCGCGCGCGCACGCGGGGCGGAGCGCGCCGTCATCACCGGCGGCGGCGAGCCGACCCTGCTGGCGCCTGGCCAGTTGCGTTCGCTGGTCCATGGCCTCGCCGAGCGATTTCCGAAGACGCTGTTGATCACCAATGGCGCGCGGCTCGACGCCGAGCAACTGCACACCCTGCGTGACGAGGGACTCACCACGCTGGCCGTCAGCCGTCACGGCGTCACCCGCGAGGACGACGCGCGCATCATGGGCCTGTCCGTCGACTCGGGTGCGCTCGCGCGGGCCTTTGGCCTCCGCAGCCGGGCCATCTGCGTGCTTCAGCGCGGAGGAGTCGATGACGTGGCCCAGGTCCACGCGTACCTGGAGCGCAGCGCGCTCGAAGGGTTCCACGAGGTCTGCTTCAAGGAGCTCTATGTCTCCAGCCTCTCCGAGAACGCATGGGCGCCAAGCGCCGTGAATCGCTACTGCGAGGCGAACCAGGTGCCGCTCGAAGTGGTGCTCCGCGCGATGGACGTGTGGGGCTTCACGAAGGTCACCGAACTGCCGTGGGGCAGCCCGGTGTTCGAGGGAGAGGTCGCAGGGCGCGTGCTGCGCGTCGCGGCCTACACGGAGCCTTCGGTCGGTTGGGAGCGAACACATCGGTTGGTGCGCTCGTGGAACCTCATGAGCGATGGAACCTGCCTGGCCTCGCTGGAAGACCCGGCCTCGGAGCTGCGCCGATGAAACACGACGCCTTTCTCTCCCTGGCTGACGCGTGGCGTGGCCAGCGCCCCGAGCTCGTCGACCTGGCGGAGCTCAACGTCTATCGCAGCCTCGCGCCGACCTTCGCCGCCATCGCTCCGTCGACGCATCCCGAGGCTCCGTATCGGTGTCACCTCGCCGAACGCTTTCTCGCGCACCTCGAACTCGACGCGGAACTCAAGTCCAGGACCCAGGTCAGTCACGGCGTGCGCCGCTCCCTGCGAGCGCTGTTCGGCTGGCTCGCGTCACGCAACGCCCGCGTCGCGGTTCCCGCCGACGTGTATCCGGTCTACCTCCAGCTCGCCGGGGAAGCCGGCGTCGAGGTCGTTCCATTCGCCGCGCGGGAGGGGCTGCCCGAGCTCGAGGCCTGCGACGCGCTGCTCCTCTGCGAGCCGCTCAAGCCCTGGGGACGAACCCCACGGAGCGAAGAGGCCGAGCGCGTGGAGCGCTGGGTCCGCGCCGAGCCGGGAAAGCGGGTGCTCATCATCGACTCCGCGTACGCGACCCCTCCCACCCCGTGGACACTCCGGCTGCTGCGAGAGGAACTCGCGTTCGTCCTCGTCTCGCTCTCGAAGAGCTGGCTCATCCCCGACCACGTGGGGTTGTGCATCACGCCTTCGCGATGGCGGCAGGACGCGCGCGCCGTCTTCGCGCCGCTGCCGAAAGACGAACAGAAGCTGCGCATCGGCTACGCGGCCCTCACGGAGCACGCGTCCCGTCCTCGCCAGGTCGGCGCGCTGCTGGCCGAGCGAGCCCGCGCCCTGGACGCGTTCACCGCCACCCGGCCCGAACTCCGGGCCTCACCGTGCGTGGGCTACTTCGCCACGTCCCAGTGCTCCTTCGATGAACTCCTGGAGCAAGGGGTCCTCGGAGTGCCCGCCTCGGTCTTCGGCGGCCCCGCGCAGGTGACCATTCTTTCGAGCCTGCCCTCCGCCGTGAGCCCTTCGGCGTCCTGAGCGGGCGGGCGACTCCCCGCGAAATCGCCAGACGGAAACCCGCGCGACGCGGCGCACTCAGCCCTTGGCCTTGCCCTTGGTCCGGAGGCCACTGGCCGAGGGGTCGCGCGGCAGGTGCCGCAGGCCCATCCAGCCCAGCGCCGACACGTGCCGCACCACGTGCTCCAGGGGGATGGGACGGCCCTCCGCCGCCCACCACACCCCCACCTGCGTCACCATGCCGACGAGCGCGTTGGCGTACACCGGGGCGACCTTGGGGTTGAAGCCCGCTCGGCTGAACTCCGCCTGGAAGATGTCTCCCACCCGCTGCGCCAGGTCGTCGATGACGCGCGTGAGGCCGCGCCGGGCGCTGGACGTGGGCGAGTCGCGCGTGAGGACGGCGAAGCCCGCCGGCTCCTCCTTCGCGTAGGTGAGGAAGACCAGCACCGCGGCCTCGAAGCGCTCGCGGGCACTGCCCTGGGCGATGGCGTCCGACATGCCCTGCACCAGCCCGTCCATCTCCCGCTCCACGATGGCCGCGTAGAGGCCCTCCTTCGCCCCGAAGTGCTCGTAGACGATGGGCTTTGAGACGCCGGCCTTCGCCGCCACCTCCTCGATGGACGTCGCCTCGTAGCCGCGCGAGGCGAAGAGCTCGCGGCCCACCTCCAGCAACTGGGCGCGCCGCTGCGGGCCCGTCAAACGCTGTTTCTTGGCCACCTTGACCTCTGGGCTACCCGAGCGTAGGTTACTTCAACGTAACTTACCGGTGAGTAGGCTACCTGCCGGTTTTCAGGAGACCTCCGTGTACCTCATCCTCTGCGGCCTCGTCTTCACTGGCGCCTACCTGCTCAACATCCTCACCATCTCCGTGGGCTATCACCGCGCGCTCGCGCACAAGGCGGTGCGGCTGCACCCGGCGCTGCGGCGCCTGCTCGTGGTGGGCGGCAACTGGTTCACCGGGCTGGACCCGAAGGCGTGGGTGGTGATGCACCGGCTGCACCACGAGCACTCGGACACGCCGCTCGACCCGCACTCCCCCGTGAATGTGGGGCTGCTGGGCATCGCGAACGAGCAGCTGCGCAACTACAAGCGCATCATCGTGGGGCTCATGCGAGAGAAGCCCGAGTACACGAAGTACGCGAAGGACCTCGACTTCCCGCTCAACGCCCTCAACCGCAAGAACCTCTGGTGGCTGCCCTATGCGCTGCACGCGGGCGTGGGACTGGCGCTGGCGCTGAGCGTGGGCTGGGTGCTGGGCGCGGCGTACTTCCTCGGGATGATGAGCCACCCGGTGCAGGGCGGCATCGTCAACGCGCTGGGGCATGCGGTGGGCGGGCGCAACTTCGACACCCGGGACAACTCGCGCAACAACCACCTGGCCGCCTGGCTCATCCTGGGCGAGGGCTTCCAGAACAACCACCACGCCTACCCGGGCTCGGCGTCCTTCTCGCACCACCGCCACGAGGTGGACCTGGGCTTCGTGGCCTGCCTCGCGCTCGAGCGGCTGGGGCTGCTGACCATCGACCGCGCCTATCTCATTCCCAGGCCCGAGCAGCTCGACACGGCGCGGGCACGGGCGTAATCGCCCTGCCCCGCCCGTGCTCGCCAACACGACGAGCACGGGCCGTTGGAGAGCGACCTGCGCGCCCCACCGGGACGGGCCTCGGCGGAAGTCGAGGTCGTCGAAGCAGGCGGCCCGATGACGACTCCGGGGCTACAGCGTCTTGAGGTACTCGATGAGCGCCAGACGCTCCGGGTCCGTGAGGACGGCGTTGAACTCATGTCCGCCGTTGTCCTGGCCGAACGCGTGGGTGTTGTAGATTTTCCGGTCCTCGAGCTGCTGCCGTGTGCGCGTCGGTGGGAAGAGGATGTTCCATGAAGCGCTCAGGTTGCTGAAGAGCACGGCCATGATTTCCTGCGCGAGGGGCGTGCGGAACTCGTCACCCGGGTCGCAGTTGATGTACGGCGATACCGCCGGATTCCAGGGCGTGCGCCACTGGCAGGCGATGCTGTCGTACTTCCAACCGAGCCGGGTGGAGTCGTAGGCGCGCTGCAGACTGGTGTCGAAGCCCATGATGACGAGCGGCTGGTCCCAGCGCGGTGGGGCGGAGACGCGGCGCCAGATGGGCTTGCGGTCAGCGGGCTTGAGCACCTCCCATACATTGGGAACCGAGCCGTTGTGGAAGTACGGCGCGGTGGCCCAGACCCCGTAGAGCGGTGGCGCGAGATAGCCGTGCTCGCGGTCTCCACGAAGGTGGGGCTGGTTCTGCGGGCCGCAGTCCTGCGCGGTGCCGGCCGTCTGCGGATAGCCGAAGAAGTTCTTGGCACCAGCGGACTGCACCGCGGCGTTGTTGGTGTTCACCCGGACCGGGTCCGTGCCGATGATGCGCAGCGGCGCGATGTAGCTCGCCATGCCCGCCAACGCGGGGGTCGCCAGGAACGCCGGGTCATTGACGTAACGGGGCGAGTAGGCCCCATGGCAGCTCGCACAGGAGCCATTGCCTTGAGGCCGTGGCACGGCGTTGTTGCGCCCCGGAGCCCACATGTCGAGGGTGTGGAACAGCACCGCGCCCTGCTCGGCCAACGACGTGTTGACGGGCAGCGGATAGGGCGGTGACTTGAGCGACTCCACCCAGGTGTTGAGCGCCGGGCCGTTGGCGCGCATCCAGTCCTGCCCCGCTTCGCTCACCGGCCCGCCGATGCCGCCGAACAGTCCGAGGAACGGTGTGTAGAACACCATGTCCACGCGGGGTGCATCCATCGGGAACACGCCGTCGATGAACTTCACCGGCCGGTGCCCCATGTTCCACCAGGCGGGCGTATCCATTCCGGCGGTCGAGCCGGAGTTGATGAGGCCAATCACCTCCGAGGGCGTCAGCGGTTCCTCATCCGGGAACAGGAAGGCGAGGTTGATGTCGCTGGCGTTGTTGGTGCCCCGGGTGCGGTTGAGGTTCAGGAACGTGGCCAGCGACGCCGGATACCCCAGGGGCAAGAGGTCGCTCAGGAACAGGTCCAGGTCCGCCAGGCTGCTGCCGCCACCCATCAACACCCCAAGGCCCGGGCCGTCCGAGGGAGTGCCCACCACGCCGCTGTGGCAGGCGTGACAGGTGACGCCCATGCGTCCGCTCCAGCTCCCATCCGGGTTGCGCAGCTGCGTGAGCATCTGCGGCAGTTGGCCGCTGCCGCCGTTGGTGCGATTGGGCAGCTGCAAGGGCAGCGGATAGGGATTGCGCTCGGTGCTCAACCCCGACCCGTAGCGCTGGGCCACCAAGGCATCGAAGTTGTCGGGACGAAATGGAAAGCCCCAGACACGCCACAGCTCGTTGTACTGCGCCGCGGAGAAGGTGGCGATGCCGAAGCCCGCCTCGGGGCGCGTGGCGTCGGTGCCGGTGAACAGCGCGCCCACGCCCGGATGGCCGTTCGTCAGCAGCCCCTCCCCGCGACTGAAGCGTCCACGCAGCTCGCCGCAAGTCCTGGCCGCGCCCTCCTCCTGCACCGCCTCTGGATTGACATGACAGTTCTTCCAGAAGGCATTGAAGTGCACCGCCCGGCCGTTGCTGATGCCGGGCTGCACCAGGGTTCGTGGGTCCACCGGTAGGACGGCACCGTCCGGCTTGCCGTAACAGAAATCCCACTGCGCCGAGCCGCCTCGGCTGCTGCCCAGCAAATCACTGGCGACGGAGACACCGGGCATCGCCAGTGTCCCCATGGCCAGCAACACTCGAATGAATGGAACAGCGGTGCCGCGCGCTGCGAACGCCTTCCTGACTGCGCTCATGGGTCCCTCCTCCTTCGCTGCGTGTTCCCACTTCCCGGTCGGCGGGGGCGGACGTCCGCGGGGAGGAGAATCGTCGAGCGCAGCTCGGAGTTCGTCCGCCAGGCCATGGTCAACGTGCAGCCGTTGCGCGCCTCCGGAGGGTGGAGTTCGACAGTGGCGGCCTGCGCGGCAACCGACGACCGGCTGCGGTGACAGGCCATGAGAGCGATTCGTGAGAGGGATGATGGGCCGCTATTGGCACAACGTCAATAGTGGCCCCCTGGACTTGTCCGGAACCCGGTCGCCACGGCCCGCGGAGGTGTCCCCTCCCCAGACAACCTGCACACCAGTGAACAGAGCCGGGAGCGAATCACTCCGCGAGGACCTTCGCTTCCGGCCACCGCTGGCCTGAGCTGTAATTGGCCGGAATCCACCGGTAGCTCCTCCCCTCCGCGCCCAGGCGGCCCAGTCCAGGGAAGGGCATGTGCGAAAGGCCGAGCAGGTCGCCGCGCTGCGCCGCCTCAGCGAATGTGCGCGCTCGCTGGGCCGCGGCCGCACGGTCATCCACGTCGTAGGCGACCGTCACCGACGGCTCGCGCAGTTGCACCGAGCCGAAGTGCATCAGGTCGCCAAACAGGACCAGCCGCTGCCTCCGGCTCTCGATGATGTAGCTGCTGTGCCCCGGCGTGTGTCCCGCGGTGGGCATGACCCGGATGCCCGGGACGATGGAGTCCCCGCCTCCGAACGTCTTCAGCTTCCCCGCGACCCGGTAGGGCTCCACCATCGCCCGCGCCTCCTCGAAGTACTTCGGGTCCACCTGTCCCCGCGCCTTCTCACGCCCCAGCCAGAAGTCCGCTTCGCGCGCGTGGACCTGGAGGATGGCGTTGGGGAACGCCCGGCGCGTGCCAGACATGAGGCCACCGGAGTGGTCGGAATGGATGTGCGTGAGCAGCACCACGTCAATCTGCTCGGGCTGGTAGCCCGCGGCCTGGAGGCTCTGCTGGAGTTGGCCTCCCACGCCGGGGCCGAAGAAGCCACCCACGCCCGTATCCACGAGCACCAGCGCCGTGCCGGTGTTGATGAGGAACGCGTTGATGGACAGCTCGACGGGGTCCTCGAGGTGGTCGCGCGCGAGCAGGTCCTTCACCTGCTCCGGCGTCGTGTGCGTCGCCACGTCGCGCACCGTCTGGGGGACGGTTCCGTCGGACAGCGCGGTGACCTCGAAGTCTCCGAGCATCATCCGGTAGAAGCCAGGTGCCTGCGTTCGCACCTGGGGCGCGGCCGCGTGGGCAGCGGCCGGAAGCAGTGAAGCCGTGGCCATCACCAGCAAGGTCAGGGCGCGTGAGACAGCGAGAAAGACACCGCGAGGAAGAGGTCTTGTCATGGGTGACGAAGTAGCGCCCGACCTCGCCTCGGATAAACGGGCGCGCGTCACACACACTGTTTCACCCCAGAAACAATCAGGAGCCCCGCGGCCCCCGGGCTGAACGCGATATGCCGTCAGCGGAGGTGGAAGATGGACAGGTTCACGGCGATGGAGGCCTTCGTCCGCGTGGTGGAGAGCGGCACCTTTACCAAGGCGGCGGACGCGCTGGGCCGCCCGAAGACAGCGGTGACCCGGCTCATCCAGCAACTGGAGGCGCAGTTGCGCGTGAAGCTGCTGCACCGCACCACGCGCCGCGTGACTGTCACGCCGGAGGGCATGACCTACTACCACCAGGCCTTGCGCCTGCTCGGGGAGGTGCGGGAGCTCGAAGCCACGCTGTCCCAGTCACGGCGCGGCCCCCGGGGACGTCTGCGCGTGGAGTCGAGTGGAACCATTTCCCGGCTGCTGCTCGTCCCCGCGCTGCCTTCGTTCTACGCGCGCTACCCGCAGATGCACATCGAGCTGGGGGTGAGCGACCGCGTCGTGGACCTGCTCGCGGACAATGTCGACTGCGCCATTCGCGGAGGGGGCGTGAAGGATGAGTCCCTGGTGGCGCGACACCTGGGGGACCTCTGCTATTGGCTGTGCGCGTCCCCCAGGTATGTGGAGCGTCACGGTGCGCCAGGCCACCCGCGAGAGCTGGCGGGCCCGACACACGCGGTGGTCAGCTACTTCTCGTCGCTGAGTGGCAAGGAGCTCCCCTTCGTCTTCCTCCGCGACGGGGAGCGACTGGAGGTCCAGGGCCGCAGCCTGCTCACGCTCAACGAAACCAACGCGTACCTGGCCGCCGGACTGGCCGGCCTGGGTGTCATGTTCGCGCCCCGCTTCGTGGTGGAGCCGTACATCGCCACCGGTGAGCTGGTGCAGGTGCTGGAGGATTGGCGGCCCGAGGCCCGGCCCCTGTTCCTGGTCTACCCACCCGCACGCCAGCGGGGCGCCGGCTCGCGGGTCTTCATCGAATGGACGATGGAGCTGTTCGCGAGCCGGCCGGACCTGTGGCGCCATGACGGGTAGCCGCCCACAGGCGCGTCGCTACTCGAAGACGGAGAGCTGCCCCAGCGAGCGAAGCTCTCCCGTCGTATCTCTCGGGGTGGCTCGCACGCGGACGTGCGACACCTGCGTCGTGCCCGTGAGGTCCACTTCCATGAAGAGCCGCACGCCAGCGCCGCCGAGCAGGTTGGCCAGGGGCAGCCACTGGGTGCCGTCGGTGCTGCCCTCCAGCACCAGCTCGGTCATGGTGCCGGACACCTCGAAGTTGCGCAGCACGGCCTTGCGCGGCACCACGGGCCGCGAGAGCTGCACGGCGACTTCCCGGACTCCCTGCTGGAAGAGCACGAGCCCGCTGAGGTCGCCGTTGGTGACGCGGCAGGGCGTCTCCGCGTTCAGGTAGGTACACGCCGCGCCACGGCTCACCGGGACGAGCGCGCGGCGAGGCAGCGCCACGAAGTTGCTGGAGTAGGAGAGGCCGACCGTCACGCCCCCCGCATTCGCCTCGCGCTCGACGCTGACGGAGGCCTTGAGTCCTTGTACGTCCTCGAGGACGTAGTCGCTCAGGTGGACCGGAGAGGTGACCTCGAGCACCTGCCAGGCAGCCCTGAGGGAGGTGGTGTGAACGGAGAGCACGTGGTCGTCATCCCCCGCACCGTGGGTGGCGGACAGGGGCCGGAAGCCCACGCCCACTCCCTGAGTCTCCACGTTGGCCGTCAGCGTGCCGGTCCACTCCTGGAGGGTGGGCAGCGCCACCCCTGACTGCTGGATGAGGAAGAAGGCCGAGAGGCTCCTTCCCTGGGAGTGCTCGGGCGAGCGGGCGACGAAGCAGCGCGCGATGCTCCCGTTGCGGGTGTCCGCGCCCAGCAGGTCGAGTTCGAAGGTGCCATCAGCCCGGGTCTTCACCGACTTCCAGCTCGACGTGAAGCCCGCGAACGCGCACGAGGAGTTCTCGCTGCGGTAGAGCTTCAGCAGCGCTTCCGGGAGGGGTGCGCCGGCCTCGTCGATGTATCGCCCACTCAGGGCGATATCCTGGTCCGCATCCACCTTGCTCTCGGTACAGCCACCCAGCATCACCAGCACACCCAGGGACAACGTGCGCGTCCATCGCATGAGAACCTCCTTCACTTGTGAGCCGCGCTGCCAGTGCAAGACTGGTGCACGGCCCGGCTCCCTCTGAGGACGCGAGCCCGGGCCTGTCCTTTCCGGACAAGGCCGTCGTGGCGCGTCCCTTACGCGGGTGCCACCGCCACTTCGCAGTGCCCTCGAACCCGCCACGGCGACGCGCGTCAGGGTGGCTCGGGACCTCCACGCGCTTCGAGGAGCCGACAAGAAAAAGCAGGGGTGTGTCGATCTCCCAGTGGGTCATTCGTCGCCAGGGTGAAGCAGCGAACCGAACCCAATCAGGGGAGCACCCACCCGATGGCTACCGCGAAGAAGTCCTCGCCCCGAAAGGCGGCGATGAAGACCTCCACGTCGAAGAAGGACAAAGCGCCCAAGAAGGTCGCGCCCCCGAAGAAGGCCCCCTCGGCGAGGAAGTCCTCGTCGAAGGACAGGCCCGAGCGCCCCGTACCGAAGCTCGCGCCGGCGCAGGTCACCCCCCAAACGTCATCCGCGCAGGGGTCGGCGGTGGACGCCTTTGTCGCCAGGATGGAGGGCTGGCAGCAGGACCTCGTGCGCCCGCTCGCGGCGCTCATCGCGAAGGAGGCGCCCGGCGCCTCGGCCTACATCAAGTGGGGACACCCCGTGTGGGACCATGCGGGCCCCTTCGCGCTGGTGAAGGCGGCCAAGGCGCATGTCACCCTCGGGTTCTGGCGTGGCGGGCAGATGCGCGATGCGGACGGCATCCTGGAGGGTGACAGCGACGGGATGCGGTACGTGAGAATCCAGTCGGGCCAGCGGCTCCCGGCTTCGCTCGCGGCGCTGGTGCACGAGGCCTTGGCGCTCAACCAGAAGCACGGCGACCCGCTGAAGCGCTGAGCGCTGGAATGACGGTCCATCCAGTCGCCTCGACAGCTCCCTCCTGGGCACCTTCAAGAGGCGCTGGCCAGGAGGGAGGAATCGAGGCGGGGGTCCCGCGCTCGCTCCGCGCTACTTCTTCGCGGCCTTCCCCTTCATCACCTTCTTGCCCAGGACGACGAGCAGGACCAGCACGGCTCCGGCGCCCAGACCCACCGCGGCATTGAGCAGCATGGGGGCGAGCCCCCCCAGGAGGCGGCCCACACCCGGCACGGTGGTGACCCAATCGGTGAAGGATGTCTCCGCGTGGTGCAGGAGGGAGACGCCGTGCACGAGGATGCCGCCGCCCACCAGGAACATGGCCGCCGTCCCCGCCACGGAGAGGAACTTCATCAACCACGGCGCGGCGCGGAGGATGCCCGCGCCCAGGCTGCGCTGGAAGGCCCCGGACTGGCGGCTGAGATACAGCCCCGCGTCGTCCAGCTTCACGATGCCCGCCACGAGCCCGTACACGCCCACGGTCATGATGAGGGCGATGCCCACCAGGACCGAGACGCGGGTGGCGAAGCTCACCGTCGCCACGGTGCCCAGCGTGATGGCGATGATTTCCGCGGAGAGGATGAAGTCGGTGCGCACCGCGCCCTTGATCTTGTCCTTCTCCAGCGCCACCAGGTCCACGCTCGGGTTCACCAGTGCCTCGCGCAGCTCGGCGCGGTGCGCGGTGTCCTCCTCCTCGCTGTGGAGGAACTTGTGCGCGAGCTTCTCGAAGCCCTCGAAGCAGAGGAAGGCGCCGCCCACCATCAGCAGGGGGGTCACCAGCCAGGGCGCCAGCGCGCTGATGGCCAGCGCCGCGGGGACCAGAATGGCCTTGTTGACCAGCGAGCCCTTCGCCACCGCCCACACCACCGGCAGCTCGCGGTCCGCGTTCACGCCCGTCACCTGCTGAGCGTTGAGCGCCAGGTCGTCTCCGAGCACACCCGCCGTCTTCTTCGCCGCCACCTTCGTCAGGATGGAGACGTCATCCAGGATGGTCGCGATATCGTCGATGAGCGCAATCAGACTGCTGCCTGCCATGGAGTTCTTTCGGGCTGGAGGGTGAAAAGTCGCTGTGCGGTCAGCGCGGATTAGCACAGGGCGGCGCTCGGGGCACGGCCTCGGACGGTCGCCTGCCCCATGGAGCCCTCCGGAGGTCGGGGCACCGGTTCACGGCACTTCGGCTTGACTATTATTATTCGCGAGTAATAACAGCGTCCATGAACGCGGATGAAGGGCTCGTGGCCCTTGGGTTCACCGAGGTCGAGGCGCGGGTGTATTGCGAGCTGCTCAAGGGAGCGCCCGCCACCGGGTACCGGCTCGCGCAGGCGCTGGGGAAGGCGCCGCCGAGCATCTACCAGGCGCTCGCTTCGCTCGAACACAAGGGGGCCGTGCTCGTCGAGGAGGGTGAGCCCCGCTCCTTCCGGCCCGTGCCTCCGGACGAGGTGCTCGCGGCGCTCCAGCGGGGCTTCGAGACGCGCAGCCGCGAGGCCGCGAACGCGCTGCGCAAGCTCCACGCCCCGGTGCAGGACGACCGCATCTATCACCTCAAGAGCACCGCGCAGGTGATGGAGCGCGCACGGACGATGATTGCCGGCGCCACCGAGCGGCTGCTCTTCGACCTCTTCCCTCCCCCCTTCGCATCCCTCACCCAGGCGCTCACCGAAGCGAGCTCCCGGCGCGTGGCCATCGCGGGGCTCGTCTACGACGAGACTCCCAAGGTGCCCTTCGACTGCGTGCGCTCGTCCGAGGCGGACTTCGTGCGGGAGCGCTGGCCGGGCGCGCAGCTCACGCTCGTGGTCGATGCCCGCGAGTTCCTGGTGGCGCTGCTCACCCCGGATGGCACCGGCGTCAAGCAGGCCATCTGGAGCGACAGCGGCTATCTCTCCTGCCTGCAGCACAGCGGGCTGTCCGCGGAGGTCCGGCTGAACGCGCCCCAGTCCGCGCGCGCACGGCTGGCGCGGTCCTTCTCCCTCATCGCCTCGAGCCCACCCGGCCTGCGCCAGCTCGTGGGCCAGACCTCTTCCACTTCCAAGCGCGGAGACACTCCATGAGATTCCTCCTCCCGGGCCTGATGGCCCTGACCCTCGTGCTCACTCCCGTCGCATCCAGGGCGGACGCGCTGCGGTCGCTCGTCGACATGCACCTCGCCTGGCGTGGCGGGGACGCCTTCACGCGACTGGAGAGCATCCACGCCCAGGGGAAGACGGCGACGGGCGGGCTCCAGGGCCCGATGGAGTCCTGGAGACATCGGGACGGACGCGTCCGCATGAACGCGGATTATGGCGTGGTGCGCGAAGCGATGGCCGTCACCCCCAAGGGCGGCTGGAAGGTGAACACCAGCGGCCAGGTCGAAGACGCGTCGCCCACCGACGCGCGCGATGCGCTGCACCGGGTGGCGCTCGACTTCGGAACGGCGCTGCGGGGCGGTGCCGGGGCGAAAATCGCCCTGCAACCCGACGCGCAGCGCGACGGCCGCACCTGGAAGGTGGTGCGCGTCACGTTCGGCGACGAAGACCTCTATGACCTGTTCCTCCATGACGCCGACGGAGCCCTCCACGGCGTGCTCATCCGCGAGGACAACGTCACCCGCTTCGTGCGGCTGGGAGACTGGCGGCAGGTGCAGGGCGTGCGCATGCCCTTCCTGGAGGAGGAGCTCACCGACAACCCGGACTCCGACTCGCGGACGGTGGTGGAGACGCTGGAGCTGAACGTGCCCATTCCGCCCGCCGTCCTCGAACGGCCCGAGGACGTCCGCAAGGCGACCTTCGCGAGCGGCCGACACAGCACGGGCTTCATCCCCTTCGAGTTCTTCAACGAGAACCGCGTCTACATTCCGGCCCAGGTGAACGGCCGTGCGACGCAGGTGCTGCTGGACAGCGGCGCGGAGATGACGGTGGTCGACACGGCGTATGCCCGCGAGCTGGGGCTGAAGACGCAGGGGCAGCTCGCGGCGGTCGGCAGCGGCGGACAGGCGCAGGCCCAGTTCGCCGGCGGCGTGGACATCACCGTGGGCAACCTGCGACTGACGGGGCTGACCGTCGCCGTCATCGACCTGGCGGAGGTCGCGCGGCATCTCGGTCACTCGCTGCCCGTCATCCTGGGCAAGGAGGCCTTCAACCAGCTCGTCGTGGACGTGGACTTCCCCAACCGGCGCGTCGCCTTCCACGAGCCGCGAAGCTTCAAGGCTCCGCCGCGAGCGGTGCGCATCCCCCTGGTCGAGTCCGCGGGCGGGCAGCGCGCGGTCCAGCTCTCCATCGAGGACCGGCCCGCCATCGAGGTGCTGTTCGACGTGGGCAATGGAGGGGCGCTCTCGCTCTTCCCCTCATACTGGCAGCAGGCGGGGCTGCTCACGGGACGGCGCAGCTCCAAGACGCTGTCCGGCGCGGTGGGCGGCATGCGGGAGCGAGACGTGGCGACGCTGAAGCACATCCAGTTCGCGGGCGTCACCCTGAAGAACGTGCCCACGGTGTTCGACGACGCGGGCAAGAGCATGTCCGCCTCGGACCGGGTCATGGGCAACGTGGGGCTCGACGTCCTCGGACGCTTCCGGATGATTACGGACTATTCGACCGACACGCTCATGCTGGTCCCCGACGCCCGCGCGCTGCGGCAGCCGTTCCGCAAGGACCGGTCCGGATTGATTGCCCTCCCCTCGGAGGGTCGGCTCGTGGTGAAGCTGGTCGCCCCCGGGAGCCCCGCCGCGGCCGCGGGCTGGAAGCCCGGCGAGGAGATTGTCGCCATCGATGGACAGGCCATCGGGCCCGACTACTCCAGCACGCAGCTGTCGCGCTGGAGGTATCGCGCCGCGGGCCAGACGGTGGTGCTCACGATGAAGGACGGCGGCAAGCGCAAGCTCACCCTGGGCGACTATTTCTAGAAGGCGGACGCGCCCGCGGTGGCGACGGAATGGTCCTGGTCGCCGGAGCCACCGCTGACGCCGACGGCGCCCACGACCTTGCCGTTCTTCTTCAGCGGGACACCGCCCGCGAAAATCATCACCTTGCCGTCGTTGGACGCGTGGATGCCATAGAACGGCCCCCCCGGCTGGGAGTGCTTCGCCAGCTCCTGCGTGGTGATGTCGAAGGCCCGCGAGGTGAAGGCCTTCTTGATGGAGATGTCCACGCTGCCCAGCCACGCCCCATCCATGCGCACATGCGCGACCAGATTGCCGCCTTCGTCGGCGACGGCGATGTTCATGGGTTGACCCAGCTCCTGGGCCTTCTTCTCGGCTGCGGCGATGATGCGACGAGCGTCTTCCAGACGGACCATGGGGAACTCCTGTGCCCCCGTCTCCAATGGAAGACAAGGCCGCGCTCGCGCGCGCTCGTGGGAGTGTTCTGGACGCAATGAGGGTGGACGGAAGTTGTTCCACCAGGCGACGAAAGTGGGAGTCCGCGAATCCCCCGGGTATGCTGCGGGCGTGGCAAAGCCTGGAGAGCAACGGGACATGTGTGGGACGAGCCTCCCGGACCGCCGGCGCCCGCGTTCAAAGGCAGGTCCGGTGCCATGACGCTCGCGACTGAGTTGGGGATGCTCGGCCGGTACCGGCTGCGCTCGCGGCTGGCGAGTGGAGGGATGGCGGAGCTGTTCCTCGCGGTGCTCCCCGGGGCCGAGGGCTTCGAGAAGCCCGTGGTCATCAAGCGCATGTTGCCGAGGCTCGCCGCGCAGGAGACCTACCGGCAGATGTTCGCCCAGGAGGCCCGGCTCATGGCCACCTTCGGGCACGCCCATGTCGTCTCCGCGCTGGACTTCGGCGTGGAGCAGGACAGCCCATACCTGGTGCTGGAGTACGTGGATGGCGTGGACCTGGGGCGCGTCCTGGGCGCGAGGCGCACGTTGCCGCCGCCGCTGGTGCGCTATGTGGGACTGAGCCTGCTGCATGCGTTGGAGCACGTGCATGGCTTGCGAGACGCGCGGGGCGAGCTGCTCGGCATCGTCCATCGGGACATCAGCCCGGCCAACGTGCTGCTCGGCCGCACCGGGGATGTGAAGCTGACGGACTTCGGTGTCGCCAAGGGCCTGCGGACGCCCTCGCACACCGCGCCGGGCAGCACGCGAGGCAGGCTCCGCTACATGTCCCCCGAGCAGGTCCAGGGAGGGCCGCTGGATGGCCGCGCGGACCTCTTCTCGCTCGCGGTGCTCCTCTACGAGGCGGTGGTGGGCCAGGGTCCGTTCTCCGCCACCAATGACGCGCAGCTGCTGCTCGCCGTGCGCGACGCGCGGCTGGCGCCCACCGAGGACCTGCGGCGCACGGCCGGCCCCGCCCTGGCGGACGTGCTGCTTCGAGCCCTGCGACGTCACCCCTCGGAGCGCTATGCCACCGCGGGAGAGATGGCGCGGGCGCTGGCGGCCGTGGACGGCACGGGGGAGAGCGAGCAGCCCTGGCGCGTGGCGGAGGTGGTGGCGGACACGCTCACCTCGGAGGGCACGGCGCCCGCAGCCTCTCGGGGGGCCGGAAACCGCGGTCCGTTCTCGGCGGCCCTGCTCGAGCTGCGCGAGGACGATTCATGAAGCGGCGGGTCCATCGGGCGTCGGACAGGCTCCGCGCCATGACGAGGGGATGAGCGCGAGCATGTCAGAGCATACCGAGGTCATCTCCCTTCAGGACACGCCAGGTGGGCTGTCTGTCCGGCGAGTGCGACTCCAGGTCTCCACGGGCCCGGACACGAACATCGAGGTGTCCTCTTCCTCGGAGAGGCTCACCATCGGCAGCGCGCCCGGAAACGCTTTGGTGCTGAGCGACCCCACCGTGTCCCGGTTCCACGCCGAGCTTGAGAGGAAGCACGGGGGCTACCGGCTGCGCGACCTGGAGAGCACCAATGGCACGCGGGTGGACCACGTCCGGGTGACGGACGCCTATGTGGTGGATGGCTCCACGCTGGCCTTCGGCAACACCACGGTGCGCTTCACGTGGGTGGCCGAGCAGGACGTGGTGCCGCTCCACCCCGAGCCACACTTTGGCAAGCTGGTCGGCGAGGGCGCGGTGATGCGGGCCTTGTTCGCGCGGCTCGCGCGGCTGGCCGTCACGGATGCCACCGTGCTCATCGAAGGGGAGAGCGGCACGGGAAAGGAGCTCGTGGCGGAGGCGCTCCATCAGCGCAGCCCCCGCGCCTCCGGCCCCTTCGTGGTGGTGGACTGCGGCTCCATTCCGCCGGAGCTGGTGGAGAGCGAGCTGTTCGGCCATGAGAAGGGCTCCTTCACTGGAGCCACCCACGAGCGGCGAGGGGCCTTCGAGGCCGCCCATGGAGGGACGCTCTTCCTCGACGAGATTGGCGAGCTCCCCCTGGCGGTGCAGCCCCGTCTGCTGCGCGCCCTGGAGCGCCGACAGGTCAAGCGCGTGGGCGCGGATGCCTTCCGGCCCGTGGACGTGCGCTTCGTGGCCGCCACCCATCGGGACCTGCGCGCGGGAGTCAACCGGGGGGAGTTCCGGGAGGACCTCTACTTCCGCCTCGCGGTGGGCATGGTGAGCGTGCCCCCGCTGCGGGCCCACCTGGAGGACCTCTCGCTGCTGCTCCGACATCTGTGGGAGGAGACCTTCCGCTCGCTCGGGCTGCCGCCGCGCCCCTACACGCCCCCTGGCGCGGAGACGCTGCGCCAGCTCATGTCGCTTCCGTGGCGAGGCAATGTGCGCGAGCTGCGAAACTTCGTGGAGCGCAGCGTGGCCATGTCCGGAGCGCTGGACGCGGCGTTCGTCCAGGGCACTCCCACGCCGGGCTCCATGCCGAGCCTTCCCTCGGTGCGTGTGGATCTTTCGTACAAGGATGCAAAGGAAGCCTGGCTGGACCACTTCGAGGAGACCTACCTGCGCCAGCGTTTGAACTCCGCGGGCGGCAATGTGAGTCAGATGGCGCGCGAAGCCGAGGTGGACCGGGCCCACGTCATCAAGCTCTTGCGCAAACACGCGGTGCGCTGAGGCACATGCCTGGAATGTCCGCGTGCTAACCTCTCGCCCCACGATGCCGCGGTGCTCGAGGTGCCAGAGCGAGTATGGAGAGGGAGTCGTCTACTGCGCCCAGGATGGCGAGGCATTGCTGCCCATGGTGCTCGAGGGGCGCTACCGGCTCCTGTCCCTCCTGGGCGAAGGGGCCATGGGAGTGGTCTACCTGGCCGAGCACATGGGGCTGGGCAAGCGCGTGGCGGTGAAGGTGCTGCGGGGTGAGCTGTCGCGCGATGCGACCTTCTGTCGTCGCTTCGAGTTGGAAGCCATTGCCGCCAGCCAGATTGGCCACGAGCACATCGTCGACGTGACGGACCTGGGGCGCACCGCCCACGGCGAGCTGTTCTACGTGATGGAGTTGTTGGACGGCCAGAGCCTGGGCACGCTGCTGCGGCGTGAGCGCGTCCTGCCGCTGGCGCGGGCCGTTCCTATTCTCGTGCAGGTGTGCAGGGCGCTGGAGGCGGCGCATGCGCGCGGAATCATCCACCGCGATGTGAAGTCGCAGAACGTGATGCTGGTGTCGCGCGGGGGGAGGCCGGACTTCGTCAAGGTGGTGGACTTCGGCATCTCCAAGATGAACCACCCGGAGGGTGAGAAGCTCACGCAGACGGGCGCCATCCTCGGCACCGCGGACTACATGGCGCCCGAGCAGGTGTCGGGCGGCGCGGTGGACGCGAACGCGGACGTCTACGCCGTGGGTGCGCTCACGTACAAGCTGCTCACCGGCACGCCGCCCTTCCATGGGGAGAACTCCTTCGCCACCATGCTCCAGCATCTGGAAGGGACGGTGGAGCCCCCCGGCCAGCGGCGCCCGGACCTGGGCCTGCCCGCCGAACTGGATGCGCTGGTGCTGCGGGCGCTCGCCAAGGAGCCCCATGCGCGTCCGTCCATGGCGCGCTTTCGTGAGGAGCTGGAGGCGCTCGCCTCGGGACACATGCTTGGGTTGGCGACGGCACGGGCCACGACGCCCTCCCCCACTCCCATCGCCAGGTCGGCACGGGTCCTCGTGAGCCCGGAGGTGACGCCTCCTCGCACCTCGCCCTCGAAGCGAGGCGTGCGGTGGGGGGTGGCGGGTGGCGTGCTGACCTTGCTCGTCGTCGTGGCCGGATTGTTCGCTCAACGCGAGCCTCCGGTGACAGCCCAGGTGGCCGCGCCCCCAGCCCCCGTGCGGGCTCCGGCTCCGACTCCAGCGCCCCGGCTTCGTGTGTCCATCGTCTCCGAGCCCCCGGGTGCCACGGTGAGCGCGGGGGGCCAGGTCCTCGGGACGACGCCGCTGGAGCTGGACCGTTCGGATGACGGAGGACCGTGGGTTCTCTCGCTCGCGGGGCATGCTCCGGCCTCCGTGGAATACCTGCCGCCGAGCGGGCGGGTGGAAGTGACGTTGACGAAGCTGCCCGCGCCGCGTGTCCCGAAACCGCCCGCCTCCGAGCTGAAGAAGGTGCGGGAGCTCAAGCCCAACCCCTTTTGAGACGATGATGATCCGTCCCCCTAGAGCCACGTCTCCCCTCCTCCTCGCGCTGGTGCTGACCTTCACGGGCACGACGGCGGTCGCAGCCAATGCCGCCGCTCGGACCGAGGCGCGTCGCGCCTTCGAGCGAGGAACCCGCCTCTATGACCAGGCCCGCTACGCCGAGGCAGCGACCGCCTTCGAGCAGGCGTATCGCCGGGTGCCCAACGGCGTGGTCCTCTACAATCTGGGTCAGTGCTACGAGAAGCTCGGTGAGCTGGACAAGGCGCTGACCTCCTATCGCGAGTACCTGCGGCTGGTGCCCAAGGCGAAGGACCGCGAGGGCGTCCAGAACCGCATCACCAACCTGGAGACCCGGCTCGAGGCGGCGCGGCGGCCTCGGGTGACAGTGGACAGCGAGCCTTCGGGCGCGCAGGTGCTCCTGGATGGTCAGGCCCGCGGGCAGACCCCCTGGAGCGAGCCGGTGGAGGTGGGCGCTCATGAGCTGGAGCTGACCCTGCCGGACCACCTGTCCCTGAAGCGGGGCCTGGAGGTGCGCGCGGGCGAGCCCATCCAGCTGCGACTGGTTCTCGCGCCGACGCCGGTGATGGCCGCCGACCCCGTGCCAGCCATCGCGCCCGTCGTCACGGAGGAAGCTCCTTCGCGAGGGCGGACCTGGACCTGGGTGGCCGCTGGAGCCACGGGGGCCGCGACGGTGGGGGCGGTGCTGCTCGGGAGCATCGCGCGCGCCGATGCCCGGGAGCTGACCACCCGTCCGCACGACGGGGCCGACGTCCGGCGGCTGCGAGACTCGGCGCAAGGCAAGTCACGGACAGCGAACATCCTCTATGGCGTGGCGGGCGTGGCTGCGGCCACGAGCGTCACCCTCTTCTTCATCGAAGGGAGCTTCTGACATGCGCGCGACCTGGATGCTGCTGGGTGTGTTGTGGCTGGGCTGCTCCGTGACGCTCACGCCGGTGCCGTGTCAGGACGACCTCCACTGCCTCGAATCGCAGCACTGCGGGGCAGAGGCAGTGTGCGTGGAGGGCGCGCGGACAGCGCAGATGCTCGGGGAGTCCTGCCTCGCGGCGATACAGAGCATCGCGGTCCACGCGAGCGAGTGCCTCGGCGGGTCCGTGGCGGACTTTGAGCGGATGTTGGGCCCGACCTTCGTGTGCGGGTCGGTCGAGGCGAGCGTGGCGGCGGGGCGACAGGTGTTCCGGCCCGAGAAGTTTGGCGCCTGCGTGCGAGCCCTTCGGACGAGGTCTTGTGGGGAGGTGAACCCCGAGGGGCTGCGTAACGACGAGGGGAAGCGGAACCTTGAGGCATTCGCGCAGGGAACGTTGCTGGAGGGATGCCAGGCATTCGAGCCCCAAGTGACCGCGGGAGGCTCGTGTGCCAACACCGCAGACTGCCAGGGCGGGTGGTGCAGAATCACGGAGGCGTGTCCCGGCGTGTGCCAGGCGTTCATCCCCCTCAGCGGGGCGTGTACGGGCCTGGACCGGTGTCAGAAGGGCTCATCCTGCTTGGGAGGAATCTGTGTCAGCGACGTGGGGCTGGACCAACGCTGCGGCGCGGTGGCGCGGTGCTCGCCGGACTCGGAAACACAGTGCGAGAATGGCCTGTGTATCAAGCGCAGGGAGGCGGGCCCGTGCGAGAACGACGAGCAGTGCGCACTGCGATTTAAATGCGTGAAGACCGTACCGATCCAGGGCGACCGCTCGCCGAAGGAGTGCAGGGCCGCGAAGGCACCGAATGAGGCCTGTGAGCCTGGCGCAGGGGACTGCGGTCCGCTCTCCTATTGCGACGCAGGCTCAGGGACCTGTCGCTCATTGCCAATTATGGACGAGCGGTGTGGCGACTCCAACGGCACAGGGGACTTCGCCGACTGTCTGGAATCAAGCTGCGAGCTGGTCTTCAGCATCCCCCCTAGGTGCGTATCCGTCGCCTCGATGAAAGGTGTCTGTGGGACTAAGAGCTTGGAGTGCGGTCCTGCCGCAGCCTGTCTGAAGAATCACTGCGTTCCCCGGTGGTGTGGCTGAATTCCTGGAGCACCGCGCTCTCGAGCCGCTCTATCTAAACCAACAGCCACGACTCTCGCGTTTAGCTGATTGTTGAGCCTGTCTACTCCTCCGAGAGAGCCCCTGGAAGCAACCGTCCGACCACTGCCGGAGGATTGAGCGACACCGGCGCGGTTGCTATACCCGCCCGTGGCCTTCGTGCGCAGACACGACGCCCGTAGGAGCCAGCCGGATGCGCACCACCAAATCCGCAGATGAGTGAGCCGCGGCGACACGTCAACCGTTGCCGCGGCCCTCTGTCCCAGCTCATCCCGGTACCCGTGGAGAGGCAGAGCGCCGCCAGATGTTCCTCATTTGTGCGGATGCAATCGTGCCTGACCCTAAAACCCTGTCGTGGAAGCACTCGGTGCCAGCAGCGCTGTGGCTGATGGCCCCGTTCGACCTCCTGGCCTCACTGGCCATGGACATCTACCTCCCCGTGGTTCCGGCGATGACCGGAATCCTCAACACCTCCCCCGCCATCATCCAGCTCACGCTGAGCCTCTACATGGCCGTGCTCGGGCTCGGGCAGGTGGTGTTCGGCCCCGTCTCGGACCGCATCGGCCGGCGTCCAGTCCTGCTGGGAGGCGCGCTGTTGTTCGCGACCGCCTCGTTCCTGCTCGCGGGCACGTCCGATGCCGCGATGTTCGTCGGCCTGCGGCTCCTGCAAGCCGTGGGGGCGTCGGCGGCCCTCGTCGCCACGTTCGCGACGGTCCGTGATGTCTATGCGGACCGACCCGAGAGCGCGGTCATCTACAGCCTGTTCAGCGCCATGCTGGCCTTCGTGCCCGCGCTCGGTCCCATCGCCGGGGCCTTGCTCGCCAAACAACTGGGATGGCGAGCCATCTTCATCACGCTCGGTATCCTGGCGGCGGCGGCCCTGCTGAACGCCTTTCCGAGATGGCACGAGACGCGCCCCTCCGGCGGGACACACCACCGCGTGGCGTTCCGGCCCATCCTGCGCAGCGCCGCGTTCTGGACGTACACCCTGGGCTTCAGCGCGGCCATGGGCGCCTTCTTCGTGTTCTTCTCCACGGCGCCTCGCGTCCTCATCGGACAGGCCGGCTTCTCGGAGCTCGGGTTCAGCCTGGCCTTCGCCACCGCCGCGCTCGCGATGATTCTCACGACACGCTTCGCGAAGCGCTTCGTGGCGACCTGGGGGCTCGCAGGAAGCCTCACCCGCGGCATGCTCCTGTTGTTGCTCGGCGCGGCGTTGCTGACAGCCGGGCAGCTCCTCGCGGCCCCGTCCTTCTGGACGTTCGTCGTGCCGATGTGGGTCATCGCGGCCGGTATCGTGTTCGCCGCGTCCGTCACCGCAAATGGCGCACTCCAGGCCTTTGGCGCCATGGCGGGAACAGCGGTCGCGCTCTACTTCTGCATCCAGAGCCTCATCGTCGGTGTCCTCGGTACGCTGATGGTTGTCCTGCTCGACGGCGACACCGCGTGGCCGCTGGTGGGGTACGCCTCGGTCATGGCCCTGGTGACGTTGACCGCCCTGCGGCACCTCCGACAGCGGCAGCACACCCAGGAGGAGCAGGTGTCAGCGACGAGGCCCGACACGCCCTGAGCAGGGAGCCCAGGGTTCCCCAACAAATTCAGGGGCCACCTCTGTCAGGCGAGTCCCTGATTTGTTCATGAACTTCTGACCCAGGCTGGCCGCGTCGCGAAGGCACTCCCCTTCCGGCGCGGCCGGCTTCCGTCGTGCCCGCGTGGGACGGAGGCCGCGCGGAGAGCGGCCATGGGCAGAGTGGTTCTGGCAGTCGGCGCGGAGACTGAGCGCCGAGCCGCCGCGGCAGCAGCGAGCGACCTTGCGCCTACCGCGCCGAGTGTGTCGCCACCAGACGTGCGCGCCACTTCAGCAAGTCGTCGAACTCTCCCGCCAGGGCCTCGTCACTCCAGCAGCGACGCGTCGCGGGGCCCAAGGGCGGCTCTATCCGCGCGGCCGGGGCAATGCCCTCCAGCACCACGGCCATGGTGACATCCGCATAGCTGAAGCGCCCGAGCAGGTACTCACCGCCCGACGCGCGCAACCCGGCGCGGGTTCGCTCCAGCGCCTGTCGCAGCAAGCCTGGGACCACCAGATGCCGATACTTGCGGTCGAGTCGACGCGCGGCATCGCGTGCGACAAAACGCAGGGGGCGGCGCAGCGGCCGGGGCAGCACCGAGGCGGCGGCTTCGTCGAGCGCCTCCGGGTCGGCCAACACGGAGCGCACCACGCGCGTCCGCGCCTCGGCGAGCGCCGCTTCACTCAATTCGTTCCAGGGAGCAATCACCTCGAAGTCACCCAGCCGCCCGTCACCGGCCCATTGCGCCGCATAGCGGGCGATGTCCCAGGAACCGCGCACGACCTGCGCACCAGCCAGCAGCACCGGCACCGACACCTTGCCCGACCATTGCCGCATGCGCCAACGCAGCGCCGGCTCGCTCAGCGTCGGGGTGTACTCCCGATACACGAACGCAACGCCGCAATGCTCCAGGGCCCAGCGCGCCTTCTGGGTCCAGGGCGAGAACGCTTCGCCGAACAGGATGGTCGATTGCGACATGGCAGGGCTCCGTCTACGCAGGCACTCCAGCGCCGGAGAGTCTCACCCGCCTCCGCGCCGGAGGACAGCGGGAGTCAGCCCCGTGAGTCGGCGGAAGACGGTGGTGAAGTGGCTCTGCGAGCTGAAGCCCACCTCCAGCGCGATGTCCCCGAGGGAGCGGGAGGTGCGAAGCAACAACTCGCGGGCCCGCTCCACCCGCCGCTGCTGCACGAAGGCGTGCGGCGTCATCCCCGTGGACTGCCGGAAGGCGCGGGTGAAGTAGAAGACGCTCAACCCCGAGCGCTGGGCCAGCTCCTCCACGCGAATCGTCCGCGCGAGGTGCGCCTCGATGAACAACTGCACGCGATGGAGCGCGGCGGCGGAGAGGCCTCCACGCCGCCGCGCCGCCCTGGAGCCTCCGGGGGCCTGGAGCAGCTTCGCCACACGGGATGCATGGCGGTCCTGGACCGCCCGTGCCGAGGTCAGGAAGCCCGCGATGACCTTCAGGTCCGCGTCCGGCAGGGACGACATCAGCTGGAACCCATCCGTGCGAAAGGGTCCCCAGAGGGTCTCAATCCATTCGCGCGCGTGTCCGGTGAGCACCAGCCGCGTGCCACTTCCCGCCGACTCCCGTCGCACATAGCCCGCGAGCTCCAGCCGCGCCACGTCTGTTCCCCGGGCGACGGCGCTCAAGGGCGTGGGCCCGCCGAAGTGCAATTGCGCCAGACACACCAGCTCCGCGCGGCCGAGCGCGAGCACTTCCCCGACGGCCGCGTCGAACTCCGCGGTGGCCTCCTGGAAGCGGACGATGTCGGCGCCAATCTGCTCGAGGAGGGAGTGTCGGGGACCCATGAGGAACACCGCAGGAATCAGAAAAACAGCACAAGGGCACGAAAGACGCACACGGGCCCCGGACGCATCCTGCCCGCATGATGAACCTGAAGCCTTCGGCGGCGGAAATCTTCCTGTGGCTCTTCGTGCTCAACCTGGGCGTCTCCCTCGGCGCGGGGCTCTATGAGCACCGCATCGTGCTTCCCCGATGGCTCGACGCCACCGGCGCGCACTGGTTCGCGGAGGCAGCGCGCCAGGACAACGTGGGGCTGCGCTTCTGGGCCTTCGTCAGCACGGGACCACTGACGCTGCTCACCCTGGCGAGCCTCTTCTTCGCCACGCGCGCCACGGGGCCGCTGCGCACCTGGTGGCTCGCGGCCGCCGTGGTGGCGCTCGTGGACAGGCTCCTCACCTTCTCTTACTTCATCCCCACGATGATGCGGCTGATGCAGGCGTCAGACACGCCGGCGTCCGTGGAGAGCGCGATGCTCTGGGCCCGGTTGAACCACCTGCGCCACCTCCTGGTCGCGGGCGCCTGGTTCGCCTCGCTCCAGGCCCTGTCATGGCTCAGGCTGCAAGGAGGGAGGTGACAGCCATCAACGTGCGGGCAACGAACCCATGGGGGACTCGTTCCTCCAGGACGCAGCCGCGTTCCGATGGCACGCGGGAGCTGCCGCGCACTGGCATCCCCACACAACCCAAGCGAGAGGCCCGCCGGCCCGGCGCCTGCCTTGCAATAGGCATACGGCATGGTGCCGCGCCCCGCATTGCTCCCTGGTGCTCCTTCCCTACCCCGGGTCATCGAACCGCACATCCGCCGGGCGGAACCCAGGGATGGAGACGCGATGTACCGGTTGGAGCTGGCCTCCATCCACTCCGCCTGGCGTGAGTACTACGACGGCACCCAGATACGAGCCTGGTGCCAGGCGCTCCATCCGACGTACCGCCGCGACGCGCAGTCCGTCCGCGAGTTGCTCGTCGCGGAGCAGGAGGGCCGGGTGGTTGCCTTTGGCCAGCTCCATCCCCGCAGGGCCCGTATCGAGGCGCTGTATGCCGCGCCTGGCCACATGCGGCGAGGCCTGGGGCAAAGCCTCTTGCGAAGCCTGGAACGCACCGCCTGGGATTTGGGCATGGAGGCCCTGGACGTCACCGCGTCCCTGTGCGCCGTCCCCTTCTACCGAGCCGCGGGATATGTCGCACAGGGTCCCTGGGAATTCGAGTTCGACGAGGTCCGGGTTCCCGCCCTCCTGATGAAGAAGCACAGGCCGTCTCCCCACCCTCTCTCCTTCAGGAGGAGCCCATGGACCTGACGCATTACTGCGTGCTCTGCAAGCGCAACGTCGTCGACTTCCGGGGCGACCCATGCGAGCCCTGCAAGCGAAACCTCTGCATCTCGTGCCACTTGTTCCGTCGAGAATCCGAGGACGGGCTCTGCATGGGTTGTGGGAAGAAGTCGAACAGCTCTCGTGGCGGGCCGAGCCCGCAATCGAACCTGCTGATCTTCGGTCAGGCGCCGTCGCTCTGCTCCAACTGCAAGGGACCCATTTCGTTCGATGATGGCTGGTGTTCTGATTGCGGCTTCAAGGTCGATCAGCCCACGCCCAATGACACCGTGCAAGGGCCCCGCACCCTCTCGCTGGAGCTCGTCCTCTCGCTGATTGATCGATGGATCAACACCTATGACTTCTGGAAGGGTTACGAACTCCAGTCGTTCGAATTGACGAGGAAATACCTTGAGTCGCACTCCTGCGACCTCGCCGTCGTGGTCGACTGTCTGCTGAAAACGCTCGCGCGTCCCATCCCCTTCAGCAACAAGCAGGGCGAGCTGGATATATTCCATCAGGCGCTTCGCAAGGTCACCCTCCTCGCGCAGACGCAGGGGCTCCTGAGCGTCAGCCCGAATGACTTCGACCTGCTGTTCCGGCGAATCTTCCTGGACCGCCTGCACACGCTGACGTACCTGCTCAAGCTCCACGAGAACGGGGCCTCTCCCCCGTCGTCCTCGACGACGCAGTCCATCAGCCTGTTGGACAAATGGCGCGTCGAGCAGCGCAAGGTGTGGACGAAAACAATCCAGGAGAAGATCTACCAGGACTACATCTTCATGCACGGGAAAGCCTACACGCTCGCCATGGAGAAACTGAAGCAGCAGCGCGTGCTGGCGGTGTCGTGCGGTTCGCTTCCGGCAACCCTCATCGAGCTGAGCGAGTGCAACCTCTGCTTCGTCATTCAAGAGTTGAATACGAAGCTCCCGCCCAAGGAGGGGGCCTGCGTCACCAAGGAGAAGTTCTATCAATTGCTGTACAGCGGGGAGATCTACGCGGAGTCAGGGTACTCGGCCTGGAAGATCGACCCCATGGAGGTCAAGAAGACCTATACCCGCCTGTCCGTGGAGGAGGACACACGGGAAATCGTCCTGACGTGCGCGGAGTGGATGCTCTACGAGCACTTCATCAAGCTGCCGATGTACTTCAAGCACGGCACCGAGACCGAGGCCATCAAGAGCAGCCACTCGCTGATGTCACCGACGGTCGGCAACCAGAGCGCGAAGTACACCAGCAAGACGATGGACGCCAAGTTCGGCCACATCGAATACGTGTTCGGCCGACTGGAGTTCACGTACAACGCCATGACGGGCGGCTCTCGCTACGGCGACATCGTCCTGTGCATGAACTTCGATGAGATCGGACCGGAGCTGTGCATCTCCCTTCATGACCAGGGCATCCCCTTCGACAACGAGAACACCCACAAGAGCATCTTGTACGACGAGCCGGTCAGGGTGATCGACTTCAAGGAAAAACACTGCAGCGAGTGGACCCAGGTCTACGGCAAGACCAAACACTACAACTGCTTCCTCTTCGAGGTGTTCTACGGGAACTGGGGCTGCCGGGCGGCGCTCGCGCTCTCCCTCATTCGCGAGCTGCGCCGCTATCAAGGCAAGGTCGACCTGCTCGGGATGCTCATCAAGGACCTGTCAGTCGCTTCCGCCACGCTCGAGAGTCCGGAGGATGCCTCCGTGCTCACCCTCCTCCACAAGACCCTCAAGACGTTCTTCCGCACCGAAATCCGGGTGCCGTGCATCCTCAGCCTCGAGGAGCCGACGGTCGTGACGATCTTCGACCAGACGGTCGACACGAACTCCCAAGAGCGAATCGCGCAAAGCAAATGGGCGAAAGCCAGGGCGCTCCCGTACGTGGATTACGGCCCCGTGATGTCAGTCGAACGCCTCACCTTCTGCATCCTGCGAATCTCGCAGATCAACCTCGAGGACGCGGGCTTCGACTTCGCGAAACATGTCCAGCCCAAGTTCAACCTATTGGAGGAGCTCTGCGCGAGGGCGGCGAAAGGCGAGAACGTCCCATTGCGCGACGTGCAGGACTACTTCAAACCCTACAAGGGGAAGCTGGACAAGCTGGACAGCAAGAAGAAGGTCAAGAAGACCAAGAAGCAGACCTTCATCATGAATTGCGACACCCTGTGCGGGGTGATTCATCGGATGTTGCAGACCATGGCGGAAATCGCAAACACGGGACACAGCAACCTGCTCGCGCCTCCGGAGTTGCGCTCGAAGTTCTCCTTCCAGTGAGGCGTGCCCCAGGCTCGGGGAGCAGCGGCGTCAGAACGCGACGCCGACAGCGACCCGATAGTCCGCGGAGAGCCCCAGCTGAGGCCTGCGCGGGCCCATGTCGATGACGATGGGGTGCCACATTCCGTCTTCATTGACGTCCCGCGCCGTCGAGAAGGCGTTGCCCACGCCCACGCCCAGGGACAGCACGAGCCGGTTCCAGAGGAAGAGCGAGTAGCCCACCTCGAGCGCCTGGTGCAGCGTGAAGATGGTCCTGTTGGCCCCATCATCCTTGACCCCCAGGATGCTGATACCCAGCTTCCCTCCGACGAAGAGTCCCTCCGGGGCATTGCCGAAGAGATGGTAGCGGGCGCCCGCGTCGAACCCGCCCATCGTGTAGCTCGTGACGCTGGTCTCCTGCCAGTACGAGGGCTCGAGCGTGAACGCCCAGAACGGGGTGAGGGCGTGGGCGTACTCCATCCGGAACGTCACCGCGAACGCGAGTGCCAAGGGGTGGAGCAACACCATCCGGTGCGGCGTGACCTGGGCCCAGGTCGTGGCGGGGTCCTCGGCCCCCTTGGTCACGATGGGGGCGAAGCTCGCCGGCACCATGTCCTCCTCGTCGAGTTGGAGCGACTGCGCCGCCTGGATGCTGAACTCGCGCACGGCCGGGCGGTCCGGGCCCTTGCGCACCAGCAGGTAGCGCCCCGGGCGAAGTGCCACCTTCATCTGCCGCTCGCCAGCGGGGGTCTCGATGACGCTTTGCCCCGTCGACGTGAGCACCACCTCCAGCGGTCCCCGGCGCTGGACGAGCACGACGACACTGTCGCCCGAGTCCACACGGGTGAGGGCCAGGTCATCGCGCCCCCGGAGGTTCATGTCGAAGCTGGGGTGCTGCAGGCGCTCCACGAACACCGACGTGTCGCGGATGGTGAGCTGCTTCGCATAGGTGAAGGCCTCGACGAGCGACACCTCGCCATCTCCGGCGATGTCGGCGGCGCCGCGCAGCCCCGCCACCAGATGATGGGTGAAGAACGAGCCCTCCAGGGCCTGCGTCTCGTGCGCGTTCTCCAGGCCGGAGCTGGAGGCGATGAGCACCGAGCCCGTGCTCTGCACATGGAGGGGCACCTCCAGCGCGAATGGCGCCTCCGCGTGAAGCCCCTTGGCCTGCGTCCACCCTCCACCACGGCACGCGTCGATGATGCCCACCCGCACCGTGGCATCCGGGCTTTCGATCCGCTGCTTCAACGCGGCGAGCAGGAGCGGTGCACCCTGGGGATACAGGGCCTGCTGGTCCGCGTGCCCGGAGTAGTAGAAAAGCAACATCGTGTCCCCGGACGTCGAGCGCAGGCGCGCAAGCTGCCCGTCGAGCGCCGCGAGCACCGCCGCAGGGGTGGGGTCCAGGAGCAGCGCGACATCCTCCGCGCGGACCTCTCCCACCTGCACGAGGACGTCCGCCACCCGCCTCGCATCATCGTGCGCATAGCGCAGGGCGGCCCGGCCGGGCACCGCCGCGTTGGAGCCCACGATGACGGCCATCCGCCTCGACGCGGGGGGCGTGGCACGCGCCTCCTCGGCCCGGGCCGTGGCGGCCATCAGCCACGAGAGCAGGACGACGAGGCACGCGCGGGTGAATCCATTCATGGCGGAGGACCCTTGGGCAGACGCAGCTCGGTGGTCCACAGCTTCTCAGTCCTGGGCGCGTCGGAGAAGAGCGCCTCGGTCTGGGACGTGGGCAGCGGCTCGCGGCTGAAGAGGACGCGCAGGACCTCTTCGCCCCCCGCCTCGTCCACCCGCCAGCTCGCGGGCAGCGCCATGTCTGGCCCCTCGGAGAGCGGCCCCGCGAAGAGCACCGCCCACCCCGACGGCGCGCGCGCGGCCACGGCGACGTACCGGTACGACTCCGATGACACCTGCAACCGGATGCGGTCCTCGGGCACGAGCGGCGTCTGCCCATCCCAGAGGAAGACCTGCTCGCCGCGCTTGAGATGAACAGCGACAGCGGGCGCGCCCTTGGGGGCCACGTACGGCGTCCCCGGGACGACCACGAACACCAGACAGGCCAGCGCGGCGGTGGCGACGAGGGGCAAACCCCATCGCCTCCACTCCAGACGCCACGTCCCACGGGGCGGCTCGGTGCCGAGCGTCCGCGCCCACGCGGGCACGGACTCGGGCTGCTTCACGCGCTGGAGGTAGGAGTCACATTCGGCGCAGGTCTCCAGGTGCCGCGCGAGCGACGGTGCTGGCGGGCCGAGCGCCGCGCGGTCCAGTTCGAGGAAGGAAGGATGCCGTGGGGTCGTCGTCATGGTCCGAGCGTCCTCCTCAGGTGCTCCACCTGCTCATCGAGCCGCTGGAGGAGTCGCCGCACGGTGCGCTCCGACACCTGGAGCACCTCGGATATCTCCTGCTGCGTCAATCCATCCAGCCGGCTCAGCAAGGCGGCCTCCAGCGCATCCGCGGGCAGGTGCCGCGCATAGGCTTCCAACTCCTGACGCCGCCACAAAGTCGCCTCGGCGGAGCGCTCATCCGACAGCTCCTCCGAACGATGGGCGGATGCGCTGCTCGGGCGCTGGCGGAGCCGGTCCACGGCCAGGTTCGTGCTGGTCCGGTAGATCCACGCGGTCGCATGGCGGGCGTCCTTGGGGAGCCCCGTCCGCCACAGCCGGATGAAGGTCTCCTGCGCGACGTCCTGCGCCTCGTCGGAGTCCCCCAGCATCCGGCGGCACTTCTCCCGGATGAGCGGGAAGTAGCGCAGGTAGGCGCTCTGGATGTCGGTGTCCAAGGCTCTGGGAGGCTCCGGAGGGATTCTCCGAGGGAAACGAACAGGGGCCAGAAAAGCGGACAGGAAATCCCGCGACGAATCTCCGGACGAAGGCCTGGCCGGTTCCGGGCCCCCGCCCCGTTGTTCTGGCGGACCGGAGGGATTCATGTCTCGACTGCCGTTGTACCTGACCATGTGGGCCTTCACCCTGGGGCTCCTGCTCGCGCCCCACGCCACGCTCGCGCAGGAGCCTCCCGAGGCACCGCGAGAGGGACAGGTGCGGGGCACGGTGCGCGCCCGGGGCACGCGCCGCCCCCTGGCCGACGCCGCCCTCCAGGTGTCCGGAGTGTCGGAGGTGGTGCGGCCCGACGCGGAAGGCCGCTTCGTGCTCCAACTCCCAGCCGGCACCCACTCCATCGAGGTGCGTGCCCCCGGCCACAAGTCCGCCACCTTCCTGGAGACTGTCAGCCAGGGCCAGCAGGTCGAGGTCATCTACCGGCTCGACCCCTTGAAGGTGAGCCCCTACGAGACGGTGGTGAGGGAGGACCGGCCGCGCACCGAGGTGACTCGCATCCGACTGCACGCGCAGGAGGTTCGCGAGGTGCCCGGGACGCAGGGAGACCCCTTCCGCGTCATCATGGTGATGCCGGGCGTGGCGAGCCTCGCCTCCGGCCTCGGCTATCCCGTGGTGCGAGGCAGTCAGCCGGCCTCCACGGGCTTCTTCGTCGATGGGGTCCGCCTCCCCATGCTCTATCACTTGATGCTCGGGCCGGCCGTGGTGCAGCCCGAGTTCATCGACGCCATCGACTTCTTCCCCGGGACACCGCCCGTCCAGTACGGGCGACTGCTCGGCGGCATCGTCGAGGGCCGCGTCTCCCGCCCGCGCGAGGACCGGGTCCACGCCTCGGCCACCCTGGACCTCATCAACAGCGCCGCCTTCCTGGAGGTGCCGTTCGCGTCCACCGGCACCAGCATCAGCGTGGGCGGCCGGATGAGCTACACGGGCCTGCTGAGCTCGCTCCTGGTCAACAGTCTCTCCAAGCCAGGCTCGAACGCCGTCGGCGCCGAGTTCTGGGACTACCAGGCCCGCGTCGACCAGAAGGTGGGGCAAGGACGGCTGCGCCTCCTGGCCCTCGGGAGCTCCGATGTCCTGGCGTCCTACGCTCCCGAGGAGGAGGGGGAACTACCGGGCATGCCTGGCATGCCCAAGGACCCCACGAATGGCGGCGGCGGAATCACGCGCTTTCACCGGATGGACCTCCGCGGCCTCCACCCGCTCGCCGGCGGGGAGCTGGAGGTGGGCCTCACGGCGGGCATCGACACGGTGGGCATCTTCTCCGAGCGAGGCCCTCCCCGCGTCCGAATCGGTGAGTTCACCCTGCGGCAGAAGAGCCTCGCGGGGCGCCTGCGCTGGAAGCGGGAGCTGGGGTCGACGATGCAGCTCACCGTGGGCGCGGACGTGGAGCAGCGCCGGGGGACGGTGGTCGCCACCGGGAGCGAGGCCCCCGCCGGCTCCCAGTACTTCTCCGAGGACGACCCGCTCACCCGCCCCACGTCGGACGCCCGAACGAGCGGCGCCTACGCCGAGCTGCAGTGGAGCCCATCACCGCGATGGAAGGTCGTCCCTGGCGTGCGCGCGGACGTCTATCAACTGCTCGGGGAAGTCACTCGCACGGCGCTCGAACCCCGGCTGACGGTGCGCCACGCCCTCACGGAGGCCCTCGTCCTCAAGGGGGGCGCGGGCCTGTTCCACCAGCCCCCCACCGTGCTGCTCCAGCTCCCGGTGATGGAGGCGTCCGGCCTTCGCTACGGGCTGCAGGAAGGCCTGCAGTTCGACCTGGGCGCTGAGTGGAGGCCTCATCCCGCATGGGAGCTGAGCGCCGACGCCTTCTACAATCCCTTGCGTCGCACGGTGGAGTTCAGCCTCCAGCAACTCCTCGACCTGCGGCGGCGGGGTGGCGTCGCGGCGTCGGACCCGGCCGGCAGCGGCCACGCGTATGGCCTCGAGCTGATGGCCCGCCACGCGCTCGGCGGAGACTGGTTCGGATGGGCGTCCTACAGCTTCCTCCAGAGCCGGCGCCGGGTGCGCATCGAGCGCTACGATGACCAGAACCAGTTGCTGGGCACCGACCACGCCACCGTGCCCTTCGCCTTCGAGCAGGAGCATGTCTTCAACGCGGCCCTCAGCCGCAAGTTCGGCAATGGCTACACCGTGGGGGCCGTCGTCCACTTCAACACGGGCCGCCCCGAAACAGGGGAGCTCACGCCGCAGCCCATGCGCGCCTCCCAGGACAGCGAGGGCAATCCCCAGTGGGTGCGGCAGGAGCGGAGCCAGGCGGGGCGCCTGCCCTCCTTCTGGCGCGTGGACCTGCGCGCCGCCAAGGCGTGGGCCCTGGATGACCTCGTGCTCGAGGCCTCCCTCGACCTGCTGAACGCCTCCTTCCAGACGGAGGTCCTCTTCTACGAATACACCTCGGAGCCAGCGGGCACGGACAAATCCTCTCTCGTGCGCAAGGCACGGGGCTTCCCCATCGTCCTCCCCATGCTGGGGCTGAAAGGAACGTACTGACATGCGCCTCACCCTTCGTGCGGGCCTCCTCTTGGTGAGCCTGGGTAGCGCGGGCTGCGAGCCCTTTCCCGACTCCCCCATCTTCTTCTACGGCATGGCCCTGAGGGCCGACGGCTCCCCTTTCCACGCGACAGCGTTGCCACTGGACGGGGGACGACACGGCAAGCTCTACGGCGACCCGCTCGACTTCTCGCCGTATGGCATGACGACCACGCGCGACAATGGCGCCTTCGTGCTGGAAATCCTCTCGGGAGACATCGGGTCCATCGCGACGGTCAGCGGCTCCGCGCCAAGACCGAACGCCCGCGCCCGTTTCCGGGTGGCGACGCCCCTGGAGGACGGCCCGGCGGCGTTCGTCTCGTTCACCCAGGTCAACGGAGGAGGAGACTCCGAGTTGCCGGTGCTGCGTGTCTGGGATGCGGACCTCGCCTGGAGCGATGCCCCCACCGGATGGTGGCTGACCTTCGCACCGCCACCGTCCGCGCCCGAGGCGCCCCGAGGCGTGGTGGTCGATCTCGACGACACCACACCGCAACCCGGAAGCCCGAGCGGTGACCTGGAGGACCCCTCGATTCCGCGGCCCGTGTTTCAGCTCCACACGAAGGAGGGCCTCGTCTGGAACGAAGAAGCCGTCACCTCGCCGAGGCTCCTGTCACCCTGGCTGCTCGAGGACTTCGCCACACTGGAGGCCCAGGTGCGAGTGGTGAGCGCGGGCGCCTGGCGCCGCGATGCCCTCACCAGCGACGAGGCCTGGCTCCACTTCCGACTCGAATGGCGCAGCGAGCGACTGCCATTGCCGGCGGGTGCGTTGCGCCCACTCAGCCGGGGGGCCCGGTGCCATCCGGTGACTGACGTGCCCTGCCCGTTCACGGATGGGCTGCTCGCCGAACAGCGCCTCTCCGAGCTGTGGCCGAGGGGGGAGCCCTCCTCCAGCCCACGGCGCGTGGGCGTGCAACTGGAGACGCCAGCCCAGCTCTCGCGCGTGGTCATCCGAGGCCTGAGGACATATGGACAGGAGGTGGTCATCGAAGGCAGCGAGGACGGAGTGCAATGGTCCGAGCTCGCCAGGCGACCGCTCGCCGAAGCACCCACGACAGGGAACAGCCGGCTCTTTCGCGACGTGAGCGACGCGGACAGTCCATGGGACCCACCGTTCCCGGGCCATGACTACGCCTTCCTCGACATTGCCCTGCCTGGAGGACCCCGGGTCCGGTACGTCCGCCTGCTGTCCTTGTGGTACGAGGCCCGGGAGATAGAGGTGACCTCCATCGCGGAGCTGTCCCTCTTCGAGTGAGACAACCCGGCTCCCAAACTCCTTGCCAGATGGGCGGCCGGACTTGGTGGGTGGAGGGAAATCGATAAGCTCGTGGCCTGCCCAAGCCCATGCCAATTTCCAACTGGGAGCAGGACGGGTCGAGGGAGGGACGATGAGGTATCTGGCCCCGTGGCTCGGAGTGTGGCTGTCTGTCCTCGCGGGCTGCAGCGTGCCAGGACTGGAGGAACTCAAACGAGGGCGCGCCCTCCCTGTTTCCATCCATTACACGGCGAGCTTCAGGACGGGCTGTATCCGTGTGGTGGCGCAGGGGGCACAGGACGCCACGACAAGGATGGAGGAGACAGCCTCGAACCTGGCCTCCATTTCCCCCCCATTGAAGTGGGTGCTTCTGCGCAAGCCCCATTGGGGCGGGGACGTAAGTCTTACCGTCACCGCGCACGAGCAGACTTGTAATGGGCCGGAGGTGGACCGTCAGGTGGTCGTCTTCGCGGCGGGAGTCGAGGATGAGCAGTCAGTGATGCTGGAGACGCCGGACATGGACGCGGATGGCTACGTCCCCCTCGCGAACGGCGGCACGGACTGCGACGACAGCATCGAAACGGGCGCAAGTGCCTTTCCTGGCCACACCGAAGTGTGTGACGCCGTGGACAATGACTGCGACCAGGTACTCAACGAGGGATTCACCGTCCTCTATCCCGACGGAGATGGTGATGGAGAGGGTGATTCGTCCAAGCCGTCCTGCGAAGGCGCCTTACCACCCCCGGAGTTCGTGGCGAACGGCCGGGACTGCGATGACTCGGACCCTGGAGTGAAGACGACGGCGGCGGAGGTGTGCGACGCCATCGACAACAACTGCAAGGGAGGGGTGGACGAGGTGGGGGACTGCGGGGGCACGCTGCGAGAGGTCGCCGACTTTCATCTCCAAGGTCCGGGTGGCGACGCCCCCTGGAGGACGGTGGCGATGTCCCCAGCGAATGGCGGGTATCCCGTGTGGATCGCCGGCCTCGGGGGACAACTGGTCGTGCGCAAGGCGGCGAACGAGCGGTTCGAGAGCTTCAGCTTTGGAGCCTCGACGACGACGCCGCCTCCAGATGGGAGTCCGCCGGCCAGTCCGAACCATTGCGGCAACTACGGTTGGTATGCCTCGTGGGTTGATTCCGAGGGGGCTGTCTACCTGGGCGGAGCGTCCGGCCGGGTGGCGATCCATGACGGGGAGACGTGCGCCTTCGCGTCGCAACTTCCCGTCAATGACAAGGTGGTGGGAATGGTGGGCTTCGAGAATGGCTCCGACACCATCGTGTACATGGCCACCGACGCGGGCCAGCTCTTCTACTGGAGGACCTTTGAATGGAACCTCGGGAGGCCTCCCCAATCAACCGCCAACAGCTCTCGGGAGGGTCACCGCTACACGGGGCTGCACGGCTTCTCCGCGGACCTCACTCAAGACGATAATGAAGAACTGTGTGTGTCGGCGGTCACGGGAGGCAAGCAAGCGGTCTTGAGCTATTTCACGAGGAACGACAGCCTGCATGTGCAGTCTCTGGACAATCCTGGCGACATCAGCGGAGCCATGAATGCGGTGTGGGCAAGGTCCTCCACCACGGCATGCGCGGTCGGTGACCGGGGAGGCGTCTGGCGGAAGATTGAAGCGGACAAGTGGGCGCGGAAATCGGCGCCCCCTGCTGGGGCGGTCGACTTCAGCAGTGTGGTGATGTTGTCGAACGATGACTGCTACATCGTGGACAAGAGCAACAATGGCAGGCTGCATCGGCTGACCGGGAAGGGCTGGGCCAAGGGGCCAGCCCTTCCCGAGCACCTGACGGACAAACCCTTGCACGACCTCGCGATGGAGACGGCGGCGAACTTCTGGCTTGTCGGAGACGGTCGCGTGCTCCACTACCCGGAGCCGCCGTAGCCGCCGGTTCGCGGTGTCTTCGAGCCGGGAGGCCGTGACAGCCCGTGCCATTCCGCCGCGCGGCTCCGCGGAATGGCACGAGCAGCGAACAAGCGACCTACAAGGTGCTCTCGGGTGCCATCACGGACGGGTCCACCGGGAATGGCGCACCGAAGCCGGGGATGTCGGAGACCAGGTCATAGACGAGGTCCGCGAAGATGCTGTGCCCGTAGCTGGTCGGGTGCGCGAGGTCCCAGAACAGGTACTTGTCCGGGTTGACTGACTTGCCTTCGCACGAGTCCTTCACGTTCGTCAGCCCATACGTGGACGGAGACGCGATGATGAGGTTGAGGTGCTTGTGAGCGTCCACGCCATAGAAGGTCACGGTCGGGTAGTCGATGCGCAGCCGCTTCAGCGCCTGAGCCCACAGGCTGTTGAAATGTGTCACGGGGGGCGCGAACACGTACGTCCCCAGGCCGCCCGGAATGATTCGCGCCTTCGGCGTCTTCTCCAAGGGGGGAAGGTTCACCCAGACAATCTTCTTGGCGCCCGCGGCCACCAACTTACGAATCTGCGCCTCGACGTTCGAAGCAGCCTGGGCCGCCGCGGCCTTGATGGCCGTCGAGTTCAGCGGGTTGTCTTCCACCTTCCGGCTGATGTCGTTGGCGCCGCCCCACAACGTAAACAGCGTCGTGGGGGTGATGAGCGGAGCCTTGTTCAGGTAGGAGTTCACCTGGGTCGTCATTCCGCTCGTAAGCGCCCCTCCTCGTGCGTAGTTCGTCCCGCCGTCGTCGGAGGCCGTGAGCGGCAACCCGAGCGCGGTGGCGAGCTGTTTGACCCAAACCCCGTAAATCTGACTGGCCGGTTGAGTGTTCGGACCGCTGGTGGAGACCCCGTTGTTTCCGTTGTCGCTCAGGCTGTCGCCGAACGCGACGATGGCACTCTGCGCGCTGGCATGCAGGGGCGCGAGCACGGCCAGGGTCATCCACCCTGTCAAAAATGACTTCTTCATCCAGAGACTCCGAGTCGAGGGGTACCCAAGCGAACCTATCCCCGGATTCTCTGCTTATCAATATTTGCTAGTTTTCTTGCCTGCACTCGCGGGGAGGGCGCGCGCGGACGGACGGTCCGACCTGGCGCCTCCTCGCCGCCGCCCTCCGGCAAAAATAAATCCCGTGTCGATCTCCCCGAAATACGTTCGTCGTGAGGATGAAGGCGACGCTCACCTCATCCAACCCTCTGAAGGAGACGCACCATGGGCACCAAGATCTTCGTCAACCTCCCCGTCGAGTCGCTGGACCGCGCCGTCGGTTTCTTCACGAAGCTGGGCTACACGTTCAACCCCCAGTTCACCGACGCCAACGCGACGTGCATGGTCATCAGCGAGGACATCTACGCGATGCTGCTGGTGAAGCCCTACTTCAAGGGCTTCATCAAGAAGGAGGTCGCGGATGCCACGAAGACGACCCAGGTCATCATCGCCCTGACCGTGGACAGCCGGGCCGCCGTCGACTCGCTGCTGGAGAAGGCGCTCGCGGCGGGCGCCAAGGAGTCCAAGGAGAAGATGGACCAGGGCTTCATGTACCAGCGCAGCTTCGAGGACCTGGACGGGCACCAGTGGGAGAGCTTCTGGATGGACCCCTCCGCCGTCGCGCCGCAGCAGTAGGCACCTTGGAGGAGAGTGCCGCCCTTCGAGAGAGCCTCGAAGGGCGCGCGCCACCTCTCGCGACAGCTATTGCGAGAAGGTCTCGATGGCGCGGAGCAGCGTCTCCGGCTGGACGGGCTTGGCCAGAAAGCCCGAGGCCCCACCCCGAGTCAGCTTCACGGCGGTGGCGGCATCCGCGGAGAGAATCAGCAGCGGAATCGAGGAGAGCGCGGGGTCTTCACGACAGGCGTTGTAGAACGTCTCGCCATCCATGACGGGCATCCGGATGTCCAGGAGGATGAGACCGGGGCGCAGGCCCTGTCGGAGCAGCTCGAGCGCCACCTGGCCGTTCGACGCGGGAACCACCTTGTAGTCCCTGCCCTCCAGAATCTCCGAGATACCGAGCCGGACCTCGTCCTCGTCCTCGACGACCATCACCGTGGTTGAACCGGCGTTCCCACGCTCCATGGACGCAAGCTCCTGCCCATGACTCGCGCTCCGCGCGGGAGCATCCTCACTCGCACGCTGACTCGTCATCGACCGGGGGAGCACCACCGTGAAGGTCGTCCCCTCTGCTTCAGAAGAACGCACGGAGACCGTTCCTCCGTGGCTTCGAACGATCTGCTCGACGATGTAGAGCCCGAGGCCCAACCCTCCGCCCGCCACGCGCCGCTGCGCGTGCTGGCCCTGTCGGAAGGGATTGAACAGCACCGGCACCAGGTCATCCGGAATCACGGGTCCCCGGTTGTGCACCGCGAAGACGACCTCGTCAGCCTCCGCCCGGAGTGTGACGCGGACGGGCGCTCGCTCCGCTCCGTACTGCAGGGCGTTGGTGATGAGGTTGGTGGCCACCTGCGTGAGGCGGCCAGGGTCCCAGTCGCCGAGGACGACCACCTCCGTCGCCACCAACTGAATCTCCCGCCCGGGATGGGACAGGCCCAGGTCGTCAAGGGCCTCCTTGAGGAGCGCCAGGAGGTCGATGCGCTGCCGGGACACGGGCAGGTGACTGGTCACTCGAGCATGGGTGACATCCAGGAGGTCGTTGATGATGAGGTTGGCTCTCTCCGCGCTCCGCAGGGCGCGCTCGATGGCCTTCGCCCGCTGGGGGTCTTCCGTCTTGCGCAGGAGGTGGGAGGCCACGGTGGTGATGACCGAGAGCGGATTGCGCAGGTCATGGCTGACGACCCCCACGAGGATCTGCTGGAAGTCATGGGCCGCGGCGAGCTCCCGCGTCCGCTGCGCGTCCTCGTCGCGAAGCTTGATCATGGTCAGGTAGGCGCCGAGCTGCGCCGTGATGACCGAGAGCAACCGGAGATGCTGCACGTCGTAGGAGATGTCCTCGGAGGGCTCCATGCGAACCAGGCCGATGACCTCGTCCAATCCCATCAAGGGCAAGGTCAGGTGAGGATGCGCATCGGACGAGCGGCCAATCTCGTCGGCGTGCGCGATGAGGCGGAAGAGCCGGGTGAGGGTCGACAGCAGCGCCCCCCGCTCCGAGGCGGGCGGCTCCGGCACCACGACCAGCGTGTACGAAGTGCCCGAGAACGCCTTCAAGAGCGCACATCGCCGGTAGGGAATGAGCACCCGCGTCAGCTCCAGCGTGCGCTGGACCCGCTCATCCGCCCTGTCGGCCGATTCGAGCGTGCGCGCAATCTCGGAGAGGGTCCGCGCGATGCGACCAAGCTCGGCGTCGTACTCCGCGCTCATGGGCTCTCCCTCGGCTCCCGGGTGGGAAGGCCGGTGAGAACACCGCGCAGGTCCTTGAAGCGCCCCGAGGTCACCTTCAAGCCGTCCGAGCCCACGGTCATCGACCGAAGCTCGGAGTTGTGCTTGATGCCGCGCGCCTTGAGCACCGAGATGGCCCGCTCCAGCTTGTTGCCTATCTCCACGTAGCGCAGCTGGATGAGGTTGTCGGCGATGAAGGAAACCCCGTGCCCCGAGATGACCGCTGTGCCCAGCAGTTGCTCGGATTCGACGGTCATCAGGAGCGTGACGCCCGCGCCGCGCATGTGTTTCGCGATGGCGTAGACCATCTCTTTATAACGACGGTCCGAGGGCACCCCCAGGGACATGGTGGTCAGGCTGTCGAACACCGCTCGGGTGGCCCCCAGCGCGCTCACCTCCTTGCGAGCCTCATAGAGGAAGCGGTCCGTCGACAGCTCCACGGGTGACGTGTACTTGATGACCAACTTGCCCTGCTCCTCGAGCGCGGACAGGTCCCAACCCACGCTGCGCGCAATCGAGCGGAGCTGGTCGGGAGTCTCCTCGAGCGTGAAGAGGACGCCTTTCTCACCCCGCTGAGCCCCCTCGATGAGGAACTGGAGACTGAGCAGCGTCTTTCCGCTGCCCGTTCCGCCCTGAATCACCGTCGCGCTCCCGCTCGGGAGTCCGCCACCCAGCAGGTCATCCAGGCCCTCGACGCCCATGGTGGCGCGCGCCCCCGGGTCCGCGCTGGGCTGGACCTGGGTGTCCGAAGGAGTGCTCACGCGAGGGTAGAACGAGACGCCCGCCTTGCTGATGTCGAAGAAGTGCCGGCCCGACGTGTAGCCCGCGCCCCGCAGCTTGAGCACCTCCAGCTCGCGCACCGAGGTGAGCTCCTGCCGCTCGCTGCCCAGACGGATGATGCCATCGGCCACCGCGAACTCGGCGAAGACGGGGAACTCCTCCCGCGTGTATTCGCCGACGAGCAGCGTCGTCGCGCCCCAGCTCGCCGTCTGGACCGCCAGGTCATAGATGAACGGACGCGCTCCCCCACCCTGGTTCTGGAGGAGCTCGCCGATGGCGCGAAAGCTGTCAATGGCCACGAAGTCCGGCTCATGCTTCTCGACGCGCGCCTCTATCTCCGCGAGCGTCCGCTCCGCCCCCTGGCGCACGCACGCACCGAGGTCGACGAAGATGACCTGCTTGTCGAGCAGCTCGACATCGAAGAAGTCGAACAACTGCATGTAGCGGATGACCTTGAGGGCCGGCTCGGAGAGCGTGGTGAAGTAGAGGCACTTCTTTCCCTGACGCGCCGCATGGAAGAGCATCTGGAGCGTCAGGACCGTCTTTCCGGACCCCGGCTCGCCGGCGATGACCACCATGGAACGGGCGGGAATCCCGCCTCCGAGAATCCGGTCCAGCGCCACGTCACCCGTGGTCTCGGACTCGAGAGAGGTCTTCTTGGCGATCATGACTCATCCTCTGGAGGAAACAGACGACAGCGCTCGATTTCGGGAATCCCGCGGAGCCTGCGCAGGACCACGGGGCCCGTGAGTTCTTGTAGGAGCGGCTGCAGCTCGCGCGCGACTTCGCGCAGGCCGTCCAGCGTTCCGGCGGTGCCGGCCTTCCATTCGGGGGGAAGGAACAGGTGGTACTCGAAGCGCTCCCGGCTGACGGAGATGCCTTGGAGTTCGGGCACGGTTCTCGCGGCGTGCTTCAAGCTGCGACGAATGAGGGTCGCCGTGGCCGGCGTTCCCAGCAGGTCGGCCAACGCCGACCAGAGGACCTCGAAGAGCACCGCCGCCTCACAGTCGGGCGGATGGACGGTCTCGGTTCTCTGAGGCTGCTCACGCTTCTCGGTCACGGGCCATCCAGTCCGGGCGCATGCGAGCAGCCCCAAGCCAATCCGCTGTCACTCGCTTCGGCGTCCTCGTCCCGCCATCCCATGAGGTGACGAGAAGCAGGGCGTCACACTTCGCGGCCCCGAGCCTTGGGCCGCGCATTGCGCTGACGCTCTTCCGCCAGACGCTCGACGTCGCCTCGGCGCACGAGCCGTCGCCCGCTCATGGTGCGCAGCGCCGGCAGGCGGCCCTTGTCGCAGAGCACGCGCACCGTGTCGGGCGAAAGGCCCAGGACATGCCCGGCTTCGCTCGGCGTCAGAAGCTCTTCGGGGTCGCGATTCGACAAAAATGCCTCCCGCTCACGGTACGAAGATCCAGGTTCCTGGATCGCCGGAGGGAGTTAGGCATTGAACTGCGGTCCTGCAAGGGTGGGCGTGAACCACCACGGCCGCGGAAGGGCCCACGCCTCAGCCGACGGGCACGCCAGGCATGTCGCGGACGACCTTCTCGAGCTCCGCGCGGGCCACCGACTCCGGCGTCCACGCCATCGCCACGTCGCGCAGGCTTCGCGCGAGGCCGCTCTCCCACTGGGCGACCTTCCCGAGCATCCACGAGCGGTCGCGGATCCGCTCCGCGCGCGGGCGACGGAGGCTCTCGTAGCGGGCCAGCGCCGCGTCCGTGGGGCCCTGCGTCACGAGGAGCTGCGCGAGCGCGGCGGCGTCCTCGATGGCGAGCCCCGCGCCCTGCCCCAGGTTGGGCGTCACGGCGTGGGCTGCATCCCCGAGCAGCACGACGCGGGGACTCCACCAGCGCGGCGCGGAGCAATCCTCGATGTCGTTGTGCCGCAGCCCCTCCAGCCGCTCGAACGCCGCCAGCGCGGAGCGGGCCGGGTCCGCGAACTCGGCGTACAGGGCCCGGAAGCCGGCGAGGTCCTTCCACGGCGGAGGCGTGCGACGCGGAGCATTGAGCGTGAGGAACACGTACGATTTCCCCGCTCCCAGCGGCACCACGCCCGCGCGCTTTCCCCGGCCCCACATCTCGACCACGCCGTCCCCGAAGTGCCCGTCGACCACGAGGCGCCAGCACGTGTAGCCGGAGTAGCGCGAGGGCACGTCGGCGCCGGGGACCTGGGCCCGCACGGTGGAGCGGATGCCGTCCGCGCCGACCACGACGTCATAGCGACCCGCCGTGCCGTCGGAGAACACCACGTCCACGCCGTCCGCGCCGCGCTCCAGGCTCGCGACCGTCACGCCGTGTCGCGGCGCGGGGGACGCGGCACGCAGGACCCGAAGCAGCTCGTTGCGGTGGATGGCCGTGGCCGGGAGCGGCATGTCCGGCATCGCGTAGGCCGTCTGCTGGAGCACGCGGCCAGAGGCGTCCGTGATTCGGGCCAGGCCCACCGGATGCCCGGCGGCGACGACGGCCTCGTGCAACGCGAGCCCCTTCATCACCGACATCACATTGGGGCCGAGCACGATGCCCGCGCCCTCGTCCTCGTAGGAGGGCCGCCGCTCGACGAGGTCGGCCTCCACGTCACGACGCGCCAGGGCCGCGCCCAGCGCGAGCCCACCGATTCCACCGCCGACAATCAGCACCTTCACGACGACCTCCTGGAGCCCAGTCCGACGAGCAGCGTGGCCAGGGTGCGGCGCAGGACGTCCCTCGCTTCGGCCACGGTCGAGTTCGTCAGCGGCGAGAGCATGCGCAGCACCGCCGCGTGGTACACGGAGAAGACAAGCTCCGCCGCCAGTTGGAGCTCCACGTCCGCTCGCAGCTCTCCGCGCGCCTTCGCCTCGTCCACGATTCGCGCCAGCGCGCCGACCAACCTCGCCAGCGCGGGCCGGTGCAGCGACTCGGCGGCGCCCGTGAGCCACGGCAGCTCCTTCACCACGGCGCGGGCCAGCTCGGGCTGCGAGGCGTAGTGCGCCAGGAGCGGTGTGAACAGGTGCATGCACCGGTCCACGAAGGCGCCGTCCGGCAGGGACGACACCGCCTGCTCGACCAGCGGCATCGCCTCCGCGCGCCACAGCTCGTGCAGGAGCGCGTCCTTCGTCTCGCCGTACACCAGCACCGTGCCCGTCGCGACGCCCGCCTCCTCGGCGATGGCTCGCACCGTCGTGCCCGCGTACCCGCGCTCCACGAACAGCCGCTTCGCCGCGGCGCGGATCCGCTCCCACTTGTCGCTCTTGGCTCGCTCACGCAGGGACATATTGAACCCGTTCAATTTTGAACGCGTTCAATATTCGACGGGTCTTTCCTCGTCAATGGGGTGATGTCCACCCCCCATGGCCTGCTCAAGAGTTCAATAATTCCAAGGGTCTGCGGACTCGGGCCCACCGCGTTCGCGGGGTTCGCGATGAAGGCCCGACCGACGCAACTCTTGCCCGGTGATCCCGATAATCCCTGCAGGTTCCATCCAATTTATCGTGAGGCCCCCCATGGGTTTCGACATCCGCAAGACGCTCAACACCGTCCGCACCAACGTCCAGAAGACCGTCCAGGACGTGCAGAAGACCGTCCAGGAGAACAAGGAGCTCATCAAGGGCGGGACCGCGGTCGCGACCCAGAGCGCGAAGGCCTTCGGCTTCGGCAAGGACGCCTTCCAGCAGATCAAGAACATCAAGAAGGGCGCCGAGGGCCTGCTGACGGGCAAGAACCTCGACTTCGTCAGCAACCCCACCTACGCCAAGGGCGAGTTCAAGGGCCTGACCAAGCTGGGCGCGAACATGAAGGCCTTCGCGCGCTACGCGGGCATCCCCGGCGCGGTCATGGCCGGCTCCACGGCCGTCAAGGACATCCGCCAGGCCATCCGCACCGGTAGCAAGGACGACATCATCAGCGCCACGCGCTCGACGCTGGACGCGACCAAGGCCGGCCTCACCGCCGCGACGGGTGGCATCGTCGGCGGCAAGGTGATGGGCGGCGTGCTCGGCGGCACCGTCTTCAAGGACAAGCTGGAGGCCGGGAAGAAGGCTGTCGACGCCTTCAAGAGCAAGCTCCCCAACGCCAGCGACGACGTGCTCAAGGCCGTCAAGAACGTCGCCACCAAGGGCGTCTTCGAGGGCGCCACGGCGAGCGGCATCACCAAGGCCGCCAAGAACGTCGCCGCGGACGTGGCGAAGACGGGCGGCACGCTGGCCGAGGGCATCCTGGGCAGCGGCACGCGCCAGGCCGCCAAGGCCGCGCTGAAGGAGGTTGGCACGGAGGTCGGTGAGGCCGCCCTCAAGCAGGGCGCGAAGGCCGCTGGCACCACCGCCGCCAAGGCGCTGGGCCGGTTCGCTCCGGGCGTCAACGTGGCCATCGCCGCGGTCGACGTGGCCAACGCGGGCGCGACGCTGATGGACAAGAACGCGAGCACGGGCAAGAAGGTGACGTCCGTCATCACCGCCGTGGGCTCCATCGCCGCGGCCACCAACATCCCGATTGTCAGCCAGGTCGGCGCCGCGGTCTCCACGGTGTCCAGCATCGTGGGCGCGTTCTTCTAATCAGCGCCCCGCCCTTCGGGGTTTGTCAGAGCGGCTCGGCTGGACTATGCCCTGGTCCATGCCGAGCCGTCGCTTTTCCCCCCATTGGCGCGGACGCTGGCACGCCTATCTCCCGGGAGCATTCGTGAGCAGCAAGCAACGGACTCAAGGACCTGGTCGGGGAGTCGAGCGGCTTCTCAAGATGAGCCCGGTGGTGAGCACCGTCTCCGAGGAGGCCCTCACCCTTCCCAGCGTGGCGGCCCCCTCCCTGGAGGGAATCTCGGTGCTCGTCCCCACCCCGGACGACCTGACGCAAGAAGACCTCCTGCGCGCCTTCCACGAGAAGCGCCGCGCCCTGGCCACCACGCGCGAGCGTCAACCGGGCGAATCGCTGGAGATGGGCGACGAGGTGCAGCTCAACATCGTGGGGTACTGCGATGGGCACCTCATCCCCTTCTCCGCGCGCTTCGGCATGAAGACGGAGCTGGCGCCCATCGAGGCGCTGCCCGGGTTCTGCGAGGCCGTGGAGGAGGGCGGGAAGGTGGGCGAGTCCATGCAGATCGCCCTGGAGCTGTCGGACACCTATCCAGTGGAGGCCCTGCGCGGCAAGCCCGCGCGCTTCCTCGTGGACGTCGTCGGCGCGCATCAGGTGACGATGCTGCCGGAGAGCAGCCCGGAGTTCCTCGAGCAGCTCGGGATGGGCGGCACCCTGGAAGAGGTGCTGCTCCACCTCCGTGACACGCTGGAGGACGAGGGCGCGGCGGAGCTCTGGGTGCGAGCCCGGGACATGGTGCTGGACGAGGTGGCCCGGCGTGCGCCGGTGGAGCTGCCCCGCGCGCTGGTGGACGAAGAGTTGCGCCGCCGCTGGGTCCAGGCCGAGGGACAGTCCCTGGTCGAGCACCAGTTCGACGTCGACGAGCAGCGGGAGGCGCTCCAGGGCTGGCTGACGGACCCCACCACGCGCGCGGACGCCGAGCGCCGGCTGCACATTGGCATCGTGCTGAAGGCCGTCACCGAGGCGGAGAAGCTTCAGCTCACGCCGGAGAAGCTGGAGCAGTTGATCCGCGACCACACGGCGCCCTTCGGGCTCACCGCGGAGGACACCCACGCCGCCCTGCGCGAGTCGCCGGAGACGACGAAGCGACTGACCGAGCTGGCCTGGTACCTGCTCGCCGTGGAGCACGTGATGAACAAGGCGAAGCTCACCTTCGAGGGCGCGGAGCAGGGCTGAGGCGTCTTTCGCGCGTCCTCAGCTCTCGCTGAACCAGAGGCCCACGCCGCCGAGCAGGCCCAGTCCCAGGAACAGCGCCGCGAGCCCCCACGTCTGGCCGCGCGACCACCGGAGCGACTCGCCATACCGGTGGCCGCACACCAGGATGAGGAGGGCCAGACCCAGGCAGATGGATGCGGGCCCCAGGGCCACCAGCATCTTGCGGGGCGTGCCGCTCACGTCGAGGACCGCCAGCAGCAGCAGCGGCCAGAATCCGATGATGAGCAGGCCGACCACGAGCCCCAGTCCCCACCGTCCCTCGGGCGAGTCCAGCTCCATGAAGTCCAGGAACCGCGACCACCATGAGCGGTGCGGCTCCAGCGGCTCTCGACGTCGGGGGGCAGTGGGCTGCACGCGTGGGGACTCCTGGGAGTCGTGACGTTCTAGTGCAGCGCGACGCTGATTTGAAGAAGGCGCGGGCGATGCGTGAACGGTCAGCCCTGGCCCTCGGCCAACCTCGTCTCCCGCCGAGCCCCGTCACCGGGAGCCCCGACGGGACGCCGCGCTTCGCCGCGCAGCTTCTGCATCAGCACATAGAGGCCGGGGATGAAGGCGAAGTTCACCACCGTGGACACGAGCATGCCTCCGAACACTGCCGTCCCCAGCGAGTTGCGCGAGGCGGCGCCCGCGCCCTCGGCGGTCATCAGCGGCACCACGCCCAGCAGGAAGGCCAACGACGTCATGAGGATGGGGCGCAGACGGACCTCCGCCGCCTCCACCACCGCGTCGACGGCGCTCTTGCCGCTCTCGCGCAGCTGCTCCGCGAACTCCACGATGAGGATGGCGTTCTTGCTTGCCAGGCCCACCAGCATGACGAGCCCCAACTGACAGAACACGTCGTTGGCGAACCCTCGCATCCACTGCAACCCCAGTGCCCCCAGGATGGCCAATGGCACGGAGAGGATGATGACCAGCGGAAGGGTGAAGCTCTCGTATTGCGCCGCGAGCACGAGGAACACGAACAGCAGCCCCAGTCCGAACATGACCAGCGTCTCCCCACCGCTCTGCCGCTGCTCCAGGCTGATGCCCGTCCACTCCGCGCTCATCCCCTGCGGAAGGACCTGCGCGGCCAGTGACTCCATCGCATCCATGGCCTGACCGGAGGACACCCCCGGCGCGGCCTGACCGCTCAGCTCCACCGCGCGGAAGAGGTTGTAGTGGCGGATGCCCTGCGCGGAGACCGTGGGCGCCACCTTCACCAGTGACTCCAGCGGAATCATGTCTCCGCTGTCGCTGCGCACGTAGAAGGCGCCAATGTCATTCGGGCTGTCGCGGAACTGTTGCTCGGCCTGGACATAGACGCGGTACGAGCGGTTCGCGTAGTTGAAGTCGTTGACGTACTGGCTGCCCATGTAGACCTGCATCGTGCTGAAGATCTGCTCGATGGGGACCCCCAGCGCCTTGGCCATCTGCCGGTCCACCTCCACGTCCAGCAGCGGTGTGTCCGCGTTGAAGCCTGTGAAGACGCCGCGCAACCGGCCCTCCTCGTTGCCCTTCGCCATCAACTCCTGGACCGTGGCGGCGAGCTGGTCCAGCGAGGAGGTGCCGGCGACGTCCTCGACCATGAACTGGAAGCCGCCGACGCTGCCCACGCCCCGGATGGCCGGAGGCTGGAAGGGCATCACCCGCGCGCCGTCGATGCGCCCGAACGGCCCGCGCAGCCGCTCCACCAGCGCGGCCACGGACTGGTCCTTCCCCGGCCGCTCGTCCCACGGCTTCAGCGGGACGAAGATGCTGGCCATGTTGGGGCCCGTGCCCTGAGAGGAGAAACCACCGTTGGCGAAGATGGCGCGCACCTCGGGCTGCGCCTTCAGCACCGCCTCCACCTGCTCCATCACCTTCTCCGTCTCGGCCAGCGACGTCCCCTCCGGCCCCTGCACGGAGACCAGGAGGTAGCCCTGGTCCTCGTCGGGAATGAAGCCCTTGGGCGTGGCTCGCACGAGCGCCAACGTGGCGCCGAGGCACAGGAAGAACGCCACCAGGATGATGACCGGGCGCTTCAGCAGCCTTCGCAGGTTCCGGCCATAGGCGACTCGAATCCCGTCGAGCACCGTGTCCACCTGCCGGAAGAGCCACCACTTCTCCCCTGTGTGGTGCACGAGCATCCGCGCGCTCAAGGCGGGGGTGAGCGTGCAGGCGCAGAAGGTGGAGAGCGCCACCGAGGCGGCGATGGTCAGCGCGAACTGGCGGTAGATGGCGCCCGTGGTGCCAGGAAAGAGCGCCACCGGGACGAACACCGCCACCAGCACGATGGAGATGGCGATGACCGCGCCCGACACCTCCTTCATGCCCTCGCGAGCGGCCTCCGCGGCCGACAGCTTCCGCTCCACCATGAGCCGCTCGATGTTCTCGATGACCACGATGGCGTCATCGACGACGAGGCCCGTGGCCAGGGTGAGGCCGAACAAGGTGAGGGTGTTGATGGAGAAGTCCATCAACCGCACGAAGGCGAAGGTGCCCACCAGCGAGACGGGGAGCGTGAGGGCGGTGATGAGCACGCTGCGCCAGCCATGCAGGAACAGGAAGATGACGAGGATGACGAGGACAATCGCCTCCACCAAGGTCCGGAGCACCTCATGGACGGTGGCGCGCACCGCGAGCGTGGTGTCCGTGCCCGTCCGGTACGTCATGCCCGGAGGGAACTGCGTGGACAACCGCTCCAGTTCCTTGAAGACGGCGTCACGCACGTCCAGGGCATTGGCGGTGGGCAACTGGAAGGTGACGATTCCCACCGCCTGCTTCCCGTCGAAGCGCAAGAGCGTGCTGTAGTTCTCCGCGCCCATCTCCACGCGGCCCACGTCCTTCACCCGGACGCTCTTGCCGTCATGCTGGCGCAGCAGGACGATGTCACCGAACTCCTCCGGCTCCACCAGTCGTCCTCGGGCCCGCACAGAGAGCTGGTAGGGCTGGTCCGCCGCGGACGGAGGCTGGCCCACCTGGCCCGCGGCCACCTGGAGGTTCTGCTCCTGCAACGCACGCGTCACGTCCTGCGGGGTGAGCTTGCGCCGCGCCAGCTCCGTGGGGTCCAACCACAGGCGCATGGAGAACTTGCGCTCGCCGAAGATGCGGACTTCACCGACGCCTCGCACGCGCTTGATGGCGTCCTTGAGATTCACGTCGGCGTAGTTGCTGAGGAACTTCACGTCGTAGCGGTCGTCCGGGCTGAAGAGCGCCACGGACAGCAGAATCTGGCTGGAGGCCTTGTTGACGACGATGCCCGTCTGGTTCACCTGCGAGGGCAGGCGCGAGGCCGCGCGGCTGACCCGGTTCTGCACGTCGACGGCGGCCACCTCGATGTCGCGCGTGGACTCGAAGGTGATGACTATCTGGCTGGAGCCGTCGTTGCTGCTGGTGGAGGTGATGTAGCGCATGCCCTCCACGCCGTTGAGCTCCTGCTCCAGCGGGATGGTGACGGCGCTCTCCACGACCTCGGCGCTGGCGCCGACATAGTTGGCCGTCACCGTCACCTGCGGGGGTGCCAGGTCCGGGTATTGAGCGATGGGCAGCGTCGGGATGGCGATGGCACCCACCAGCGTCAGCAGGATGGAGCAGACGATGGCGAAGACGGGCCTGCGGATGAAGAAGTCGATGAACATGGTGCGCTTGAGTCCCCTGGGTTCAGCGACGGCTCTCGCGAAGGTCGTTCTTCACGGCCTCCGCGCGCGGTGCGGATGCGGTGGCCTTCACCGTCACGGGCATGCCATCGCGCAGGGCCTGGATGGCCGAGACGGCCACGAGGTCTCCCGCCTTGAGGCCTCCTTCCACGACGTAGGTCCTGTCCCCCAGCGCACCGAGGGTGATGGGCCGGCGCGCCACCACCGTCCGGCCCTCCTGCTCCTGAACCACCAGCGCGAAGGGCTGGCCGCTCTGGCGCACCACCGCGAGCGCCGGAATCTGCAGGGCGTCACGGTGGGAGTAGACGATGCGCGTGCGCACCAGCTCGCTGGGGCGCAGGCCGACGGTGTTGCGGAAGGCCGCCTTCACCTCCACCAGTTGGGTGCGCGGGTCGGCCTGGGGCGCGATGAAGAAGACGGAGCTGGTGAGCACCACCCTGCCCTGGGCGTCGAGGACCTCCAACACCGTGTCCGGCTTCATCGAGCGCGCGCGGGACGACGGCACGGAGACGCTCACCTCGAGGACGTCCGCCTGCGCCACGCTGGTCAACTCCGTGGAGGCGCTGACGAAGTCTCCCACGCGCACCAGCACGTCACCCACGGTGCCGGCGAAGGGGGCACGCACCACGTTGAGCTGGAGCTGCACCTGACGCTGCGTCACCTGCGCGACGGAGGAGCGCGCGGCGGCCTCGGCGGCCTGCACCTGGGCCCGGGCGCCCTCCAATTCCTGCACACTCGCGAGGCCCTCCCCATGGAGCGCCTCCGTACGGGCCAGCGTGCGGCGCGACAGCTCCAGGCTCACCTGTGACGCGCTGAGCTGGGCCTGGGCGCTGTCGAGCGCCGCCGACTCCTCTCTCGCGTCCACCTCCACCAGTGGCGCGCCTTCCGCGACCTGCTGTCCGGGGCGCACGGGGATGCGGCGCACGGAGCCCGCCACCTGCGGCAGCACCGTCACGCTTCGCCGCGACAGCAGTGAGCCCAGGTACTCGCTGGTGTCCCGCACCTCCTGGGGCGCCACCACCACCACCGCCACCTCGCGAGGCGGAGGCGCCGCAGGAGCCGCCTTCTGGCCCGAGCAGCCCGCCACCGCCGACAGCACCACCACACGCCACACCGACTTCTTCAGCGCCTTGAGGGGACGCACCCACTTCACCAGTCGCACCGGGCCTCCGTCAGGAATGCGGCCAGGCGTGCCTGGACTCGCTCGAATTCACGCAGCACCAGGTTCAGCTCCGCCTGGCGGAGGGCCGCTCCGCTCTGCACCAGCTCGAGGCTGCTGCCACGGCCCACTTCAAAAGAACGGCGGGTGAGCGTGTCGGTCCGCTCCGCGAGCGCTCTCGACTCGACAGCCGTCTTCACCAGCGCCTCGGCGACCTCCACACCGCGCCGTGCCTGGGCCACTTCCAGGGCCACGTCGCGGTGCGCGCCCTCCAGCGCCGCGGCGGACTGCTCCTCTATGCCCGTGCGCTCACGCACCAGGCCCTCGCGTCCGCCTCCCTCCCAGAGGGGCACCGACAGCACGGCGGCGACATTCCAGGTAGCGAACCGACCGAAGCCCGGGTCCGTGGTGAGACCGAAGAGGGTGCTGGAGACGCCCAGCGTGGGCAGGTAGCCCGTGGAGGCCTGACGCCGGCTGTCGCGCGCGGACTCCACCTGTGCCCGCGCCGCCAACACATCCGCGCGCGCGTCCAGGCGCTCCAGCGGCGCGCAGTCCTGGCGTGTCTGCTCCACCAACCCCTGGAGGTTGAAGGTCGGGTCGACCCCCACCGCGTGGCCGAAGCCCAGTGAGAGCCCCAGCGACTCGCGGGCCTGTCGCAGCTGCTCGTCACCGGCGATGAGCACGCTCCTCGCCACCGCCACGTCCTGACTCACACGCACCACGTCCAAGGGTGTGCCCGCGCCCAATTCGAAGATGCGCTGGGTGAGGGCCTCGCTCTCCAGGGCCCGCCGCAGGCCCACTCGGTTGATTTCGGCGGCGCGCTCGGCGGCGACGGTGGCCACCAGCGCCTGGGCCAGGCCCAGCGTGAGGCGACGCCGGACGTCCTGGAGGCTCGCCACCGCGCCCGCCTCCGAGGCCCGGGCCGACGACAGCCCTCGCCACGCGCTCAGGTCCACCAGCGACTGCGTCAGCGTCGCGGTGACGGTCCCCAGTGGCACCGTGGGCGTGCGCCCGCTCACGCCAGTCCCCGTCCCCTGTCCCGGATTCACCGCGGGAGTGTCGGGGTTGAGCCCGTCCAGGGCCACGCTGGCCTGGAGGCGTGCGTTGGGCAGCAGCACCGACAGCGCCTGGCGCCACCGGCCACTCGCGCGCCGCACCCCTGCCTCCACGCCGCGCAGGTCCGTGGACCGCTCACGCACCAGGGCCAGCGCTTCGTCCCAGGTCTTCACCTGCTGCGCGGCGGGTGGAACAGGGGCGAGCATCGCGTCCTCCACCCTGGGTGGCGCGGCGACGGGAGGGAGCTCGGACTGAACGGACGTGGCGATGAGCGCGAGAAGGAGGACGGAAGAAGTGGCCATACGCCAGACATGGATGAGGGAGGTGGAGTGCCCAGACCGGGCGCTCCCGAGGGCGCGCTGAGCACCCTCGGGAGCACGGGCATGGGGAACAGCTAGCTGCGCGGGGGCGACAGCTTGAAGACGGAGGCTTCGATGGGCGCGTCATAGCGAGCGCCCTGGATGACCTTCTCGCCCTGCTGGCCGTCGCCCTCCCACTTCACGCGGTGGCTCACCATGATGCCGTCCACGCTGCGGAAGTCGGAGAAGGTGATGGCCTTGTTGTACGCCTTGCCCTCATGGACTCCGGCGTAGGTGCGGCGCACTTCCAGGAAGGACTTCTGGTCGATGAAGCGAACCTGGGTGGTGGTGCCACGGGTGAGGACCAGCTTGAACGTGGGAGTGCCGTTCACGTCGTCCGCGCCGTCCATCGCCAGCGAGACGCCCTGGGCCTTCGGGTCCAGCAGCGCGTCATCGAAGTGCGCGCCCTCGGCCAGCGCCGTGTTCTTCTCCTTGTCCAGCCGCTGTGGCGCGGCAGAGCCCTCCACCGTCCAGCCCTGATTGCCGTCGAACATCTTGGTGAAGGATGTGCCGTTCTTGTCCGTGTCGTGGCGCATGAGGTTGGGGCGGGCACGCCGCACGTTCGTGGTCGTGACGGTGCTGCCCTCCGTGGCGACGACGGTGAACTGGTAGGTCTTCGCGGCCTTGAGGCGCGCCTTGCCGCCCATGGCCTGGAGGTGCTTGTCGACGACGGACTGGAGCGACAGCTTGCCCTGGGCGCATTCGGCACCTTCGCCAGCGCTTGCGAGGGCAGGAGCGAACGTCAGACCAAGGGCGAGCAACGAGGAAACAAAGGACCTGCGCGGCATGGGGTGCCTCCGTGGGTGACTGGGTGACGGAAAGCACAGTGCCCGCGCGAGCGCCGCTCGGCCGGAGTGTTCAGCCGGTGGGGACGAACATGCGGCGAACCGGCACCACCGTGCGGCGAACGGGCCACGTGCGGGGCGCGACGACGCCCCGGTGAGTCACGACACTCGATGGAGTTGCGGTGAACGGGCCACGTGTCGGGCGACGACGCACCGACGAGTCGCCGTTCGGCGATCGCGCAGGGAGACGACGCGCCGACGACTCTCGACACATGACGGCGGGCGGCGAACGAGCAACGCGGCTCGCAAGCAGGGCGAGGGGGGCCATACCGCGAGCAGCGCGGCTCAGCGCAGGTGTTGGAACTTCTCGCGGTGACTGCGAGCGACGCGCAACTCCGTGCCGCCGGTGAGCACCACGACCAAGTCCCTGCGCCCCTCGCTGCGCAGCTCACGGATGCGACTCGAGTTGACGATGGCCGAGCGGTGGATGCGCATGAAGCGCTCCGGGTCCAGGCGCGCCTCCAGGCCCTGCATCGTCTCGCGATGGAGGTAGGCCTTCCCGCCCGCGTGAATCTGCACGTAGTAGTCGGCGGCCTCGATGTATTCGATTTCGTCCACGTCGAGGAACACCACGCGGCCCGAGTCGCGGATGGCGAGCCGGCGCACCCACCGCTCGGGGGGCGCGAGATTGGGCGCAGGGACGGGAGTGCCCTCACGCTCGCCGTAGGTGGAGAGCACGGACATCAGCCGCTGACTGAGGTCGGACATCCGCGTCAGGCGAATCTGGGCCTTGGCGCGGCCAATGGCGTCGTGGAAGCGGTCGTCTCGGAAGGGCTTGAGGAGGTAGTCGAGCGCGTGGATGTCGAACGCGCGCAGGGCATAACGGTCATACGCGGTGACGAAGATGACCGCGGGCACCTCGCCAGGCCCCAGGTGGGAGAGCACCTCGAAGCCATTGAGCTCCGGCATCTGCACATCGAGCAGGACCAGGTCCGGCCGCTGCTCGCGGATGAGACGCACGGCCTCCGGGCCGTTACCAGCCTCGCCCACCACGCTGACGTCGGGGTCCGTTGCCAGCAACAGGCGCAGGCCCTCGCGAGCCAGGGGCTCGTCATCCACGACGAGCGTGCGAATGGCGGCGGCCGCGTTCATGACGCGAGCGCCTCTGACGAAGCGGCCTGGAAGGGCAGCTCCAGACGGGCGCGCACGCCGCCTCCGGAGCGGTTCTCCAGCGTGAAGACATGTCCTTCGCCGTAGAGCTGGTGCAGGCGAGCGCGCACATTGGCGACCCCGATGCATCCGTCATGCTGGTCCCAGCCAGGAGCCAGCCCGGGGCCGTCGTCAAGCACCTCCAGCACCAGCCGCGCGCCCTCACGCGAGGCACGCAGCTCCACGCGTCCCGCGCCGGAGCGGGTGGCGAGGCCATGCTTGATGGCGTTCTCCACCAGCGGTTGGAGGATGAGGCTCGGCACGAGCGCACTGAGTGTGGCGGGGTCGATGGCGCGCACCACCTGGAGCCGGTCCTGGAAGCGCGTCTGCTCGATGTCGAGATAACGCTCCAGGAAGTCGACGTCCTCGTGGAAGGGAACGAGCTGGCGGCCCGTGCTGTTGAGCGCCATGCGCAGCAGCTCGCTGACGCCGGTGAGCATGCGGATGGAGCCCGTGGTGTCCTGCTTGCGCACGAGGACGGAGATGGCGTTGAGCGTGTTGAAGAGAAAGTGCGGATGGAGCTGGGCGCGCAACGCGTCGAGCTGCGCATGGACCAGTCGCGTCTCGAGCTGGGACTGGGCCAGTTCGCCCTCGCGGTAGCGGCGGTGGTACTCGACGGCGGAGCCGATGGCGACGATGCCTCCGTAAATGAGCAGGCTCGTGACGACGTACTTGGCCATCAGCAGTGGCAGCAGCTGGCCCAGTGTGCCGTCGCTGATCAACCTCTCTCCCACGGCCCGGGAGAGGAAGTAGATGAGCGTCGCGTAGGGAACCATGACCGCGGCGAGGGAAGTCAGATGGACCGCGAGACTCCGGTGCCAGACGCCGCGCTCCAGGCGAAACCGCCGTCCAAGCGCGAGGATGAGCGGAGTGACGAACGCCCAGTACTGCCAAGGCGGCACCTGCATCACCAGCGCCCGGGTAAAGGGGTACGTGGGGTCCTTGGCCTGAGCGTAGAACCACGTGTGGCTGGCGGTGATGATGCCCGGCACGGCGAAGATGAGCATCAACCACGGCAGGCTGCGCACCAGCTCGCGCAGCGCGGGCAGCGCGGACGCGGAGGGAGCCGGCCGGCGTGTCGCGGCGGAGGACAACAGGACGGGACTCGCGACGGGAGAGGTGGATTCCACGGCCAGTGGATTCTACGCTCGAACCGGGACCACGTCCGAGCGGGAGCAGCCAACGGGCTCCGGCGTGCAGCGAACGGGCGCGCTCGCATCCTTGCCTGGAGAGCGGGAATCCTGGTCGCCTGGCAGGTGGCGCGTCGGCGCTCGAGGCCTGTGGTAGTGGAGGAGCATCCGTGAGCGTCGCGACCCTCGATGAAGGCCCCCTGCGGGGGCCCAGCTTCTTTCTCAGCCGGACAACCCTCCGAGCGCTCGCGCTGGCCCATCGGGACCGCTACGGCGGTGCTCGACCCCATCCCCACGTCGTCATCGACGGCTTCCTCGGAGAGCCGCTGGCGACCGGACTGGCCGACGTCTTCCCGGGAGCAACCGAGGCCACCTGGAAGCGCCGGGACCACCCGGAACAGGCGGCTCGCCTGGGACAGCTTCAGCGCAAGGCGTTCGAGGACGTGCCCGGTGCGCTCCGGCATCTGCTCTCGGAGTTCTCCAGCATGTCGTTCATCGACTTCCTGGAGACCCTCACCGGCGTGCAGGGGCTCATCGCGGACCCACACTTCCGGGGCGCCGGGCTGCACCTCACGTTGCGCGGGGGCCACCTCGCGCTGCATGCCGACTTCAACCGCGACCGCTTCCGCGCGCTCTCACGGCGACTCACCGTCCTCTACTACTTGAACCCCGGCTGGGAGGCCGCGTGGGGCGGCGACCTCGAGTTGTGGAGTGCCGACCTCTCCCGATGCGAGACGCGCATCGCGCCGCTCCTGGACCGCCTGGTCGTGATGGCCCATGGCGACACGCACTGGCATGGCCACCCCGCCCCACTGGAGTGTCCGGAGGGCCGGGGGCGCGCCGCGGTCGCGGCCTACTTCTACACCGCGCAGGAATCCCCCGACGCACCAGAGGCCCACAGCGCCATCTGGGCACCGCCTCGTCCCTAGCTCGCCAAGACATCCTCCGCATGCACGGAAGGAGAGTAGGCCTCATGCAGGACCCGCGAGAACTCGCACGTGAAGTCGCGGAGCGTCTTGGGCGAATCAACGGCGTCCTCGCCGTTGTGCTCGGAGGCTCCCAGGCACGGGGAGACGCGGACGCGACGTCCGACATCGACCTGGGCATCTACTACCACCCGGAGCGTCCTCCCTCCCTGCTCGAGCTGCGCGCGCTCGCCCTGGAAGTGGACGACCACCACCGTGCTGATGCCGTCACCGACCTGGGTGGCTGGGGCCCGTGGATCAATGGGGGCGCCTGGCTCGACATCCGAGGCGTTCGCGTGGACTGGCTCTACCGGGATGTGTCGAAGGTGGAGCAGGTCATCGCGGACTGCCGGCAAGGCATCTGGACCTCGCACTATCAGCCGGGCCATCCCCATGCCTTCCACAGCCACATCTACATGGGAGAAGCGCACCTCGCGCGGCCCCTTTTCGACCCTCACGGAACCTTCGCCAGACTCCAAGCGCTGACGACGCCGTATCCCGAGGCGCTGATGAAATCCATCCTCCAGCGCGCTGTCTGGGAAGCCGGCTTCGCGCTGGAGACGAGCCACAAGGCCATCGGGCGCGGTGACGTCTTCTACGTCTCCGGATGCTTCTTTCGCTCCGTCGCCATGATGGTCCAGGCGTTGTTTGCCCTCAACGCCCGCTACTGCATCAACGAGAAGCGCTCGGTCCCGTTGGTTGCTGACTTCCCGGTCGCTCCCGCGCACTTCTCAGCCATCGTCACTGAAGTCCTCGCGTCCCTTGGGGCGGACGCCAGTCACTTGCGGCCTCGCCTTCACGCCCTGGAGAAACTGGTCGCGGAGACAAAGGCCCTGTGCCAGGCGAAGTTCCCGGAGCTGTAGCGCGGCGCACGTCACGGCTTGGGCCCCGACGTGATGGGCGACGTGGCGGGGACGCCCAGCCCTCGCAGCCAGCCCTGCGCGAGCGGCCCGGGGTCATGGCCCGTCTCTGATTTCACGAAGTCGAGCAGTTGCTGCATGCGCGCGGCCTTGCCCACGTGGAGCTGGTAGAAGCGCGCCAGGACGCTGTCCAGCGCGGCGGTGCCCACCTGCTTCTCCAGCTCATGGAAGAAGAGGCTTCCTTTCAGATAGGGCAGCCCAGAGGCGAGCGGGTGCGTGCTCATGTCAATCGCATTGCACGTGGCGTCAGGCAGGACCACCGTGTCGCGCCGGACCACCAGCGCCTCGAGCGTCTTGCGCCTCGACTCCCACAGCTTCGCCTCCGCTTCCTCGCCCTCGGTGGCGCGCACCGCGCGGGCCGTGAGGTAGTCCGTCGTCCCCTCCGAGAGCACGAAGTCCTCCCAGCACTGGATGCGCACGCCATTCCCATACCAGCCATGCGCCGCCTCATGGTGATGCACCAGACTGTCCCCCATCGACTCCGAAGCCAGATGCCAGAACGGATGGTGCTCCATGCCCCCCTTGGCCTTGGGCCCCCAGTTCGCCGACACCGAGCCGACCTTGTCGCCAAAGGTATACGGCCCATACCGCGTCTCGAAGAAGTCCATCGCGTCCCGCAGGTGGCGCGTGCCCGCCAGCGCGGCCTCTTCCTCGCCCGGCAGATACCAGACGGACACCTGCGTCCCCGCGCGCGTGGCGCCCAGCGGTCGCTCCGTATAGGCCCCCACGGCCCATCCCAGCATGTACGCCGGGACATCGCCCGCGACCTGCTTCGGATACACCGCCACCTGCCCCTCCGGCAGGTCTCCGAGCCGCAACGAGAACTTCACGCCGTCGTCGGGTGACGGATGGCAGGGAAACAGGTTCCCGCAGAAGGCCGGCCACGTGTACGTGGTCCCCGTGCGCCGGTACCCGTCGGTCTTCTCCGTCGAGGTGAACGTGTAGTCGACGACCACGGTGGTCGCCCACTCCGGCACACCGATGTCGAGCCGCCCGTCCTTCACGGTGTACTTCAGGTCGCCGCAGCGCCCCCGCACACCGGTGATGTTCAGCGTGCCCACCATCAACGACAGCCCCGGCTCCTTCGACTCACCCACCTGGAGCGTGGCCGTGCCGCGCATCGCGCCCAGCTTCACGTCCAGCGCCGTCGCGATGAGGTCGCGCGTCAGCCCCTCCCGAGGTGGCGGCGCGGGCAGCTGTCCCACGGCGTCGCAGAGCCGGGGACACGCGGAGAGGGCCCCGCCCTCCCCAGGCGTGGAACAGACCTGGGCTTCCCGGAGCCCGGCCCTGGACAGGTCCGAAGGCTCCCCGCACTTGCACGCGCCCATGCCACCCATGAGCAGCAGGAGAATGGCGGTACTCGGAATGACACGCTTCATGATGTGAACCCCCTGAAGACGGAGAGCGCCCTCCGTCAGCTCACCAACACCCTGCTGGACATGACACACATCGCGGCGAAACCGCGCACGCGGCTCCTCGAAGCAGACATCCTCCGGTAGCACCTCCACCCACTGCCCGGATGTCAGACCACCGACGTGGAATGCCTCGGGCCAGGACTTGGACCGGAGAGATATCCTCTCACAACAGGAGCATGAACATGGCGGGGCGCGGATTGGGCAGTGCCGTGGTCATCGGCGGCAGCATGGCGGGACTGCTCGCCGCACGGGTGCTCGCGGACCACTTCGAGAAGGTCATCCTCGTGGAGCGGGACCTCCGAGCGGAGGGGCCTGTCCCCCGGAAGGGCCTCCCGCAGGGGGTGCACCTCCACGTACTGCTGGATACGGGCCGACGCATCCTCGACCAGTCCTTTCCAGGCCTCTTCGAGCAGCTCCAGGAACAGGGAGCCGAGCTCATCGATTCGAGCCGCGACGTCGCCTGGCACCACTTCGGCGTCTGGAAGAAGCGCTACACCAGCGGCATTCCCCTGTTGCTCTGCACGCGAACCCTCCTCGAGTGGAACGTGCTGCGCCGGGTGAAGGAGCGGCCCAACGTGGAGTTCCGCGAGGGGTGCTCCGTCGAGGGCCTGCTCGCCGACGAGCGCGGCGGTCGCGTCACGGGCCTCCGCGTGAAGTCAGCCCAGGGCGATGAGTCCTGGGAGGCGGACCTCGTCGTGGATGCGAGCGGTCGGGGCTCGCGCATGCCTCAATGGCTGGAGGCACTCGGCCATGCGCGTCCGGAAGAGGAGCAGGTCCAGGTGGACCTCGCCTATACCTCGGGGCTCTATGCGCCCCCTCCCCGCTTCCACCGCGAATGGAAGGCGCTCATGCAGTACCCCCGCCCTCCCTCGACCTGGCGCGCGGGCTTCATCTCCAGCGTGGAGGGTGGCAGGTGGCTGGTCACCCTCAATGGCTACTTCGGAGACCACGCGCCCACCGAGCCCGAGGGCTTCCTCGAGTTCGCCCGCTCGTTGAGCCGTCCGGACCTGTACGACTACCTGCGCGACGCCAGGCCCCTGGGGCCCCTCTCCACGCACAAGGTGAAGGACACCCGCTGGCGGCACTACGAGCGGCTGGCCCGGTTTCCCGAGGGACTGGTGGTCCTGGGAGACGCCGCCTGTGCCTTCAATCCGCTCTTCGGCCAGGGCATGTCCGTGGCGGGACTGGGCGCGGAGTTGCTGGACACCTGCCTGCGCGAGCAGGCCCACCGCGGTGACCTCACCGGCCTCGCCCAGCACTTCCGGCGGCGACTTCCCGAAGTCATCCGGCTGCCCTGGTTCATGAGCACGAGCATGGACCTCCAGTATCCACAGGCCACGGGCGAACGGGCCCCTGGCCTGGGCGCGCTGCATTGGTACATCCGTCAGTTGATGGAGCGCTCATCGACCGACGCGGGCGTCCATCGCCGGTTCAACCGGGTGCTCCATCTCCAGACCGGATTGGGAGCGGTCCTCCACCCCTTCGTGGCCCTGCCCGTGCTGACCCATGGGGCCCGGTCACTCGTCGTGCCGCTCCAGCGACTGGCGAATACCGAGACACGACCGCCACCTCCGGAGCCCATGAGCCCGAGCCCCTCGCCGCGCGATGAGTGACGCGGTGTGCAAGCTGGCGCCCTCGGAAAGCGGCACGACGCTGCTCCCTCTCCTGAGCCAGCACCGCCTTCGCCGGACGCGATATCCAGCGTGTCCGATATGGGGACATCCGCGAGGCATTTGAACGGCACCTCGACCCCCCAGGTGCATCGCATGATGAAGATTCATAGGACGCCATGGCTGCTGGCCATGAGCGTGTTGCTGCACGCGTGTGGTGATTCATCTCTCGCGGAGCCTGACGCCCCGGAGCCAGCGGAGCAGGCGTCGGCCACTCAGGAGGCCACGGCACAGCCCGAGGACATCCTCACCCAGCTCCAGTCCATCCCCGGGCTCACCGTCGTCCTCGAGCAGCCCTCTCCCTTCCCGGGCACACGTTTCTTCGTGCTGAGCTTCGAGCAGCCCCTGGACCACGAGCGCCCGTTCGGAGAGCGCTTCCAGCTCCGGATGACGCTCCTGCACCGCTCGGTGGACGCGCCCATGGTGCTCTCCACCGAGGGCTACATCGTCGCAAGCACACCCTCGCAGGCGGAGCCCACCGCGCTGCTCGGCGCCAACCAGCTCTCCGTGGAACACCGCTTCATGGGTGTCTCGCTACCCGAGTCCCGGGACTTGCGGATGCTCACCCTCTCCCAGGCCGCGAGCGACAGTCACCGCGCCGTCCAGGCCTTCAAGCCCCTGTACCCCGCGCGCTGGCTCTCCACGGGTGGAAGCAAGGGCGGCGTCGCGGCCGTGTATCACCGCTACCTCTACCCAGATGACGTGGACGCCACCGTGCCGTACGTCGCGCCCAGCAGCCACGGGCTGCGCGACGGTCGCTATGTCCACTTCCTCGCACAGGTGGGGGATGAAGCCTGCCGCGCGAAGCTGGAGGCCTTCCAGGTGGATGTGCTGCGACGCCGCGAGGAGCTGCTCCCCTTCGTGGAGGCGCTGGCCACGCAGTTCAACACCACCTTCACGGTGGTCGGCGGCGCGGACCGCGCGCTGGAGTTCTCCGCGGTCGAGACGTCCTTCTACTTCTGGCAATACGGCACGGCGTCCACCGCGTGCCCGCGCATTCCCGCGCCAGGCGCGCCGGCGGCGCAGACCTTCGCCTTCCTGAACGCCGTCGTCGGCGTGGCCTACACCTACTCGGACCGCTTCATCGCGCCACTCGAGTACGCCTACTACCAGGCCGCGACGCAGATTGGCTGGTCACGCTTCCCCGCCCGACACCTGCGCGGGCTGCTGCGCTACCCCGGGGAGAACACGCCGGACCTGTACTTGAGCTTCCCCGTGACGGAGCCGTTCGATTGGGGCGCCATGCTCCGCGTGGAGCACTGGGTCCGCAACCACGGCGAGCGGATGCTCTTCATCTACGGGGAGAATGACCCCTACTCCGCGGCGGCCTTCTCCGTGCGCGCGAGGAACGACTCGTTCCGCTACTTCGCCCCGCAAGGCAACCACGGCTCCAGCATCAGCCGCCTCGCCGAGCCCGAGCGGACGCTCGCGCTGGAGCGCCTCTTCACCTGGATGGGAATGAGCACGCCCTCCCCATCTCACCTCCAGGGTGAGGTCCCAGACAGGCTCCGTATGAATTCACTCGGAGAGTGAGTAGAATTGGCATGAGCCTTCCTGGAGGGCCTCATGTTCGCGTTCGACCGTAAGCCCCAGCCGTCCGCGGCTCGGGCTCCCGCCGCGAAGACCGAGCCGCGGCGCTCCTCCCAGGCACGACAGGCGGAGCCGACAGACACGGGGCCCCGGTTCGACTTCGCCCGCATCAGCGTCATGCCCCCGACGCCGCGAATCCAGCCCAAGCTTCGCATCGGAGCCCCCGATGATGCCCTGGAGCGCGAGGCTGACGCCGTGGCGGACCGCGTGGTGGGGGGAGGCGACGCACAAGCCTCCCAGCCCACGATGCGAGACCGCATCCAGCGCAAGTGCTCGACGTGCGAGGACGAGGAAGGACCCTCGCCTCTCATCCAGCGCAAGTGCGGCAAGTGCGCGGAAGAGGAGACGGAAGGAACCCTTCAGCGCAAGGCCGACTTCGGAGCCACCGCGTCCGCCCCCGACTTGCAGAGCCAGCTGAGCGGGTCGTCGGGAGGGCAGCAGCTCCCGACGGCCCTCGGAGGACAGCTGGGCGCGGCGATGGGCACCCCGTTCGACCGGGTCCGCATCCACACGGATGACCACGCGGCCCGGATGAACAGCTCCCTGGGAGCGCGCGCCTTCACCCACGGAACCCACATCTACTTCAATCAAGGCGAGTACAACCCGGGCACGCGCGCGGGCCGGCATCTGCTCGCGCACGAATTGGCGCATGTCGCGCAACAGGGCGGTGCGGGGCACACGCTGCGGAGGAAGGGGGGCGCGCCCGCGTCCGGCGTGTCGCTCGTGGAGATCGCCTGCGCGGACAACACGATTACGTTCCACGCCAGCACGGGGCCGGTCTCCTACCAGCTCACCCAGTGCGACATCGTCGACGGAGAGTTCGATGCCAACGTCGTCATCGACGCGGCGAGCAACAGCGTCCGCTTCGACATCCAGTCGAACGAGGTCGCCGCCGAGGCCTTCCAGTTCGGCTTCTCCATCGCCCCCGGCCAGCTGAACCCCGTCACCCTCTTCCGCGGCCAGAAGACGGTCAAGCTCTCCGCGAAGAGCGGCATGACGACGCTGACGGCGGCGACGTCGCTGGGGGAGTTCAAGCAGCGCGTGAAGGAGGCGGGCAAGCTGCGGATGGACAGCAACAAGGCCCGCCTGGAGGAGTGGAAGAAGTTCTTCACCGAGAAGCTCAGCGCCAATCAGGTCCAGGGCCAGGTGATGGCCAGCCGGGCCAACGAGCTGGGCATGCTGGCGGCCAGCGAGGGGGGCATGACCATGCTCACCTTCGACAAGTGGGCCAGGACGGACAACCCGCTGCTCGGCTGGGTCTACGAGCAGCAGATTGAAGGCCGGTACCGCGCCTGCACCGGGTGCCACGCCCTGGTGCAGGCAGAGGACCGGTGGCGCAACCGCCCCGCGTTCGTCGCGCCGGCGCGCAGCCCTGTCTCATCGCTCCAGGAACACGCCCAGGCGGAGTCCGCGAACCCCGCCCCCCGGCTCCACGAGGGGCCCGACGCGGAGAGCACGGTCGCCGACCCGAACAAGTTCACGGGCTACGAATCCGCACAGCAGGCGATGCAGGCCGTCAAGACTCTCAGGCCCTATCTGGATGAGCTGGGCCCGGCCCGGTACGACATCCTGCCGCTCGACATCTTCTCGACGAACCGGTCGCCCGCCGCGCTGCTGGCGAGAATCATCTCCAGCATCGACAAGCGTCAGGCCGACTACGACCTCTTCAAGACGAAGATCGACTCGGCGGACTTCGACTACCTGCTCCTGCGTCCCATCGTCCAGGACCTGATGGTGCTGGCGACGCCGGAGGTCCAGCAGCAGGTCCTCGACGAGATTGCCTCCGCGCAGCGGTGGGAAATCGCCCAGGCCATCGTCATGGGCGCGGCGACGATTGGCCTGCTGGTGCTCACCATCTTCCCGCCCACCTCGGCGGTGGGTGTCGCCGGAGTCATCGCGCTGGAGACGTCGCTCGCGACGTATGGCGCCGTCAGCGGCCTCAAGATGTATCAGGAGGGCTCGATGCTCTCGCTGACCCAGGGCGCGAACAACGTCGTCGACCCGGCGCAGCAGAAGGCGGCCGACACGATGATGGCCATGGGCCTGGTGTCGGTAGGCTTGTCGGCCCTGTCACTGGGGACGACGGGCATCCGGGCGGTCACCATCATCCGTGGCGCGCGCACCGGCGAGAAGACCGTGGGCGCGGCGGTGGCCATCGAGGCTCAGCTGCAGAACGGCGGCACGGTCAAGATCTCCGAGCTCGTGGGAGGCAGCCCCCGGGTCGTCGTGCTCGGGAAGGATGGCGAGCTGCTCGCGGAGGGAGTCCTCACGGACGCCGCGCTCTTGGGCTCCAAGCCCACGAAGCTGGCCCAGCTCCCCGACCAGGGCATCCAGGGCGTCACGCCGAGGGCCGCTTCGCCCGGCAGGCCCCTCTCCTTCCAGGGGCCGGCGCCGACCTGCGGCCCGGTCTCCTGCGAGATGATTGCCAGCATGGGCGGGCCCGTCAGTCCGACCCTCCTCAAGGACATGCTCAAGGGGGCGGGCCCCTCGGGCACCACCATCGAGAAGATGGTGGAGATGCTGAAGTGGAACAGGGTCGCCGCCGAGGCCAAGACAGGCTGGAAGGTGGCGGACCTCGCGTCGGCGACACAGGGTGGCAACCCGGCCATCGCCGTCATCAAGACCAACAATCCCACCCATCCACTGCATGCGGTGGTCATCGACGGCGTCACCGTCAGAAGTGGGGTCAAGGTGGTGGCGGTGCGAAACCCCTGGGGCATCCAGTACTTCCAGTCGGAAGCGGAGTTCTCGCAAATCTTCACCGGTCAGGCCGTCAAGGTGCTCCACTGGTACTGACAAACCCCATGGAAACTCCCATCTCGGTCGAGGCGCTCCTCGCACAAGCCCAGCGGTACGACGGTCAGCCCGTCGCCGTGGAGGGACAGTTCATCGCGATGTTCTCCAAGGCGTTCATCAGCGCGCCGCGAGAGTCGCTGGAGCTGACGCCCGAGCGGCCCCGAATCCGGCTGGAGTACCCGAACATCGAGGACCGCTGCTTCCAGGTCGTGTCCGCCTACGTGGGGGGGCCCTGGTACTACAACGACCCCGCCGTCGTGCGCGGCCGGTTCCTCGCGGGGCCGGAGCCTCGGCTGGTGGAGCTCTCGGAGCTCATCATCCGGAGGCCGGACGCCGAGCATCGGGTGACACTGTAGCGTCGGGCCGGACTCGATGATGCGGTCGGGTGGGCAGGCCCGGTGCGCTCAGGCCGCGCGCTGCAACCGGCGCTTGTACTTCTCACCCCACTCCCGCAGCCCCATCAGCACCGGCTCCAGGGAGCGACCGAAGGCGGTGAGTTCGTACTCCACGCGCGGCGGCACCTCCGCGTAGACGGTGCGCTTCACCAGTCCGTCTTCCTCGAGCTCGCGCAACTGCAAGGTGAGCATCCGCTGGCTGCAGTTCGGCAGCCGCTTGCGCAGCTCGCCGAAGCGGTGCGTGCCCTTCAACAACCAGTACAGCACCACGCCCTTCCAGCGCCCGCCGATGACGCCCAGGGACGCCTCCACCGCGCAGTTGGTCTTCGAGTCGTCGTCGCGTTTCCGGGCCATGGTTCCCTTTTTGTGCGTACTCACCAAACTTGTGCGTACTTGCGAAGAAATAACCTGAATCGTACGTCTTCACCATGAAGACATGGGAGCTGCAGCCGAAGCCGGGGTTTGATGCACTCACGCGGGCCGAGCGCCCCTCGCCCAGCGTGGGCGCGGGTGAGGTGAAGGTGCGCGTGGAGGCGGTGTCGCTCAACTACCGCGACGTGCTCATCGCGAAGGGCGCCGAGAAGAACCTCAAGTCACCGCGCGTGCCCACCTCCGATGGCGCCGGCGAGGTCATCGAGGTGGGTCCTGGCGTCACGCGCTGGAAGGCAGGCGACCGGGTGATGGCCAACTTCTTCCCTCACTGGGTCGACGGCGAGCTGAGCGACGCGCACCACGCCAGCGCGCTCGGCGGCAGCGGGGTGGACGGCATGCTTCGCGAAGAGGTGGTGCTGCCGGAGCACAGCTGGGTGCGAATCCCAGCGGGGTACTCGTTCGAGGAGGCCTCGACGCTCCCCTGCGCCGGGCTCACCGCGTGGCAGGCGCTGTTCGAGGTCACGTCGCTCCGGCCGGGTGAGACGGTGCTGCTCCAGGGCTCCGGTGGCGTCTCGGTGTTCGCGCTGCAGCTCGCGAAGGCCGCCGGCGCGCGCGTGCTGATGACATCGAGCAGCGCGGACAAGGCGGCGAGGCTGCGCGAGCTCGGCGCCGAGGAGGTCATCGACTACCGGGCCGAGGCGAAGTGGGGCGAGCGGGCGAAGGCGCTCACCGGCAGGCGCGGCGTGGACCTCGTGGTCGACGTCGGTGGCCAGGCCACCTTCGACCAGTCCTCCGCGGCGCTGCGCTACGGCGGCACGATGAGCATGCTCGGCGTACTCACCGGCGGACGGGGCGAGGTGAACCTGCACTCGGTCTTCTACCGGCGGCAGACCGTGCACGGCGTCTACGTCGGCTCGGTCTCGATGTTCGAACGCTTCGTCGCGGCGCTCGAGCACACCCGCATCAGGCCCGTCATCGACCGCGTGTTCGGCTTCGACGATGCGCGCGCCGCCTGGGAGCACCTCGCGAGCGGCCAGCACCTGGGCAAGGTCGTCGTGAGCCGCGCCGGGAGGACGTCATGAACGTCCTGCTGGTCTATGCCCACCCCGAACCGCGTTCACTCAACGGGGCGCTGAAGGACCTCGCCGTGAACCACCTGACCGCGCTGGGTCACGAGGTCCGCGTCTCCGACCTCTACGCCATGGGGTGGAAGGCGGTCGCCGATGGCGCTGATTTCCTGAACCATGATGCCAGGGAGCGACTGTCCTATGTGGGGGCGTCGAAGCACGCCTTCGCCAACGGCTCTCAGAGCCCGGACATCGAGGCCGAGCAGGAGAAGCTGCTCTGGGCCGATGCCGTGCTCTTCCAGTTCCCGATGTGGTGGTTCTCGATGCCGGCCATCCTGAAGGGTTGGATTGACCGGGTCTTCGCCTACGGTTTCGCCTACGGCGTGGGCGAACACGGAGGCGAGCGCTGGGGCGACCGCTATGGCGAGGGCACACTGGTGGGCCGCCGCGCCATGCTGTCCGTCACGATTGGCGGGCGCGCGCCGCACTACACCGAGCGAGGCGTCAACGGCGCATTGGATGACCTCCTCTTCCCCATCCAGCACGGGGTCCTCTTCTATCCCGGCATGGAGGTCCTGCCGCCATTCACGGCGTATCACGTGGACCGGCTGACAGAAGAGCAGTGGCCGTCCATCGCGGCGGCGTTCAAGGCGCGTCTGGACGGCTTGTTCACCGACGACGTCATCCCGTTCCGGAGGCAGAACGGTGGCCACTACGACACCCAGCAGGTGCTCAAGCCCGGCCTCGGGCACGCGGCCTCCGGCACCAGCATCCACCTGGTCAAACCGGACGAGCCGGAGCAACTGCCAGTCGAGGTGAGCCCGCGCGCGACGGGAACGCGCTGAGCACTCGCCCGGAGCGAGCGACGACGTCCAGCTCAGCTGAAGGTCGTGGTCAGGTTCAACGGACCCACGGGGACGCCCACATCGCGGCCTGCGGGGTCATCCGAGGGCGTCTGCCAGGCGTTGGCCTGCGTCACGGTGGCGCCCCCGGCGTCGTTCTTGATGGACATGTTTCCATTGTGGCCCGCGGGGCTGATTTGACTGGTGTCGTAGCCACTCCAGCCCGTGCCGGCATTCGCGAACGTCGCCTCCCCCCAGGTCTGACCTGAGTTCGCGCCAGGATTCGCCGTACCGTCCTTGGACACGCACCACGCCACGCTGCTGTTGGTGTCGAACGCCACGACCTGCGACTGGCCGGGCTGCAGGGTGAAGGTCTTCGGCGTGCTCTTGTCGAAGTTCTGCCCATCATTCGGGCCACCGTTCTCGCCCGTCTTGTTCCAGAGGGTGACGGTCTGCGGCTGGCCCGTGTTGTTGGTGAACGTGTTCGTGTACTTGTACTGGCTCTTCTGGCCCGGGTCGATGAGCAGCATGTTGCTGTTGTAGGGTGAGCCGACGTTGTTGCGGCTCAACCACGGCTCACTCGGGTTCGCCTGCTGCGTGGACCCAGCGGAGGGCGCGCCGAAGCCGGGCCCCGCGTCACTGGTTGATGAAGCCCCCGAGGGCACGCCCGCCGCGCGAGAGCTTCCTGGCCGGGTCGGGGCCGGCTCGAAGGAGTCCGTCATGAGCTTCTGCCACACGTCGTTGCGCGGCTGGCGCGCGGCAGTGCTCTCCACTCCCTGGACCGGAGCCGAGACGGGCTGGCTGGTGGAAGTGCCCGCGTGGGGAAGGGAGAAGCAGGAGCGATTGAGGACCGAGATGGACATTTCAGACCCGGGGAAGCCGAAGAGTGGGGGCAAGCCCAGGGAGGACACCCAGGCCGCCATGGCGAGGCACGCGGGGGCATAGAGCAGGACGCATGCCACCCCGCCGGCCCCATCACCCACCAAGGGCGTGGCGCTCCTCCTCGTGGGAGATCAAGCACTTGGGGCGGACGCACGCGACAGCTCAGCCCGCTCGACACCGAGGAGCCCGATGACGGCATTCATCCCCCTGATGTCCCGTGTCATCAGCTACTCGTGAGCGCGGGTTGCCCGCTGCTTCGCCGACGGGGCCGTCGAGCCGTGCTTCATCACCCAGTCCAGCACCCGGCGCGCCCGCGTGGAGAGCTGCCGGCGTGAGGGATACACCGCGAAGACGTCTCGCGGCTCCAGGGTATGCCCCTTCACGGTGAGCGACACGAGCGCGGTGCCTTGCTGCTCGACCATCTCCCTGATTCCGCTGACCACGCCCAGCCCCTCCTGGGCAGCGGCCAGGGCCACCCGGGGGTCATTCACCGTGACGCGAACATCCCTGGGTCGGACTTCTTCGACTCGGCCGTCGCGGCGGCGCAGACGCCAGACCCCTTGAGGCCGCGAGAGCACCGCTGGCACGTCCTGGAGTTCCTCCCGGGTCAGCAGGGTTCGCCCCTTCAAGACGTCTTGCACGAAGCGTGGGGAGGCCACGAACACCGACTCGATGCTCCACAACCGTCGGGCCACCAGCTCGGCGTCGAGGATGGGGCCGACCCGGAAGGCGATGTCGAAACCCTCTTCCACCAGGTCCACCTTCGAATTGGTGAGCAACAGCTCCACGTCCACGCGGGGATGCCGGGCCATGAAGGAGAACAACAAGGGGGCGATCCGCTGGGCTCCGGACGTCACGGGCGCTGTCATCCGCAACCTGCCCGCGGGCTCCTCCTCCCGGTCCATGGTCTGGTCGAGCACTTCGCCCAGCTGGTCCAGGAGCGGCCCCGCGCGCTCCAGCAGTCGAGCCCCCTCCAGCGTCAACCCGACCCTCCGCGAGGTGCGCTGGAGGAGCCGAGTCCCAAGCGATTCCTCCAGGAGCGCCACCCGGCGGCTCACCGTGCTGGTGGGAATGCCCAGGCGCCTCGCAGCCTCCACGAAGCTCAGCTGCCGTGCCACGGCCACGAAGAGTCGCAGGTTCTCGCTCATCATCATCCCATCCATGGGATGGAGTCTTTCATTTCATCCCGTGGTTGCAATCGTCTTCGAGCGCTAGTCATGCGTCATGACCCTCGAACAACAACATGTCGTGGTGGTGGGAGGCTCCTCGGGCATCGGGCTCGGAGTGGCCCAGGCGGCGCTGGAGCAAGGCGCGCGTGTGACGCTCGTGAGCCGTTCCCCTGAAAAGCTGGCCCAAGCCGCCGAGCAGCTTGGGAGCCCGGACCGTGTGCGAACCGTCTCAGCCGATGCAACCGAGGAGGATGCGGTGCGCCGGCTCTTCGAAGTGCTCCCCCCGGTGAACCACGTGGTCGTCACGGCGGTGGAGGCTCGCTACCTTCCCATCAAGGAGATGGACTTCGCCGCCGCGCGCCGCATCATCGACTCCAAGCTCATGGCTGCGTTCCATGTCGCAAAGCATGCGCGGCTCCAGCCCGGCGGCTCGCTCGTCTTCACCACGGGAATCGCCTCGGTGCGCCCCATGAAGAACGGCTCTGTCATCGCGGCGGTGAACGGCGCCATCGAGTCCGCCGTGCGTGCCTGGGCCCTGGAGCTCGCGCCGGTGCGAGTGAACGTCCTGTCGCCCGGCTGGATTGACACGCCCGTCTGGGATGCAGTCGCGGGGGACGCCAAGGGCCCGCTCCTCGAACAACACGCGCGCCGCCTCCCTGTGGGACGCATCGGCACCACCACCGACACGGGCCATGCCGCGGTGTTCCTGATGAGCAACGGGTTCACCACGGGAGAGGTGCTGCACGTGGATGGTGGACATCCCCTCGTCTGACCACGGCCCGCCAGGCCAGTGGACCTTCCTCCCCCGCTCAGACGTCAGTTCGAGGTCCCTCCATCGGCACCGTCCGAGAAGGAGCTCCCAACAGCGTGTGAGCAGCCGTTGAACGCGGTGGGGCTCGAGGAGGAGAGCCTCCTGGCCCACCCGCTCTGGAAGGAGTGGTTCGCGGGGAGTGGGCTCCAGGACCCAGTGTTCGCTCTCGGCCATCCGCAAGCCTTTCAGGAGGATTGCCTCAGGACTTCGCGAGCCGGAGCTTCAATTCCGGTGTCCCCTTCACCTCTTTCAAGGACTCTTCGCATGGGCGCGATTTCCACGAAGGATGGCAGGCAGCCCTTCGACGGGGACCGCGGACAGGGGCGCCCCATCGAGTCCTCGCACGCCAGGCTCCCCGCCGGAGCGGCCTGACACACTTCCAGCAGTTCGACATCCCGACGCCGACGCGCCACGAGGACGTTGAGCGACCCGTCCCGCCGAGCCTCGGTGTCTCAGTTCACCTTTCGTGGGGGGTCAGCCAATGCGGAATCGACAATCATGGTGGTGTGGGGCCGCGGTGATGATGACGGTCCTGGTGCCGGCAGCGGCGCGGGCCTTCGCCGAGGACGTGTGCTACCCGAAGGGCTCGGGGACGGTGGCGAACTGCACGACGTTGCCCAAGAGCTGTTCACTCAAGGAGCCGACGAGCCCCCGGTGCCGCGCCGAGGCGCTGGAGGTGCTCCTCTCGGCCCCAAACAAGTTCGACGGAGGGCGGAGCGTCGTCCATTCCGACGCCACCTACCTCATGGCGCGGGCTGTGGGCTTCTCCTTCTCCGATGCCTATTGGATTGCGGCCTACGACGAGGCGACCGACCTCGGTCAATTCATCCCGCGAGACATTTACGGGCAGCCCGTGCCGGGTGCGGCGGACCTGACCACGGTCGACGTCAGTGGACTGGTGCGCACCAACCTCAGCACGGGAGGCGTGCTCTACCACTACCTGGCGCCCTACAACGGCGTGCTGGCGGTGCCGCCCACGGGGGTGAATGGGCTCGCGCCCGAGGTCGATGACGCGGACACCGAGGTGATGCTCGCCCACACGCGTGCATGGGCGATGGAGGGCGCGGGCGCCGCCGCGCCGTTGTGCACCGCGGGCCTGACGGTGGCGAGCCCCGGGGGAGACCTCGCGACCGGCTCGGCCTGCTACACCGACAAGGGCGGCGAGTCGGTGGAGGTGAAGGGGCTCATCGGCCTGTACGACGACCTGGCGATTCCCTTCACCCTCTCCACGGGGGAGCAGGTGATCTCCGTGTCTTCCGACAGCGGCACGCCTCCCGTGCTCTCCAATCAGTTCGACACCTGGGTCGGTGGCGGCGCGTCCCATGTGGCGGATGCGCGGCTCGGCATCCACCTGCACGCGCTGGCGGACCGCATCTCCCACCACGTCTGCACGGACCGCGCGGAGTTCGTCGGCCCCGTTGGCGTCGACGGTGGCTTCCGCCAGGACTTCACGGGCCATGAATGTGGCCAGGGGCTCCATTCCCTCCGGCACCTGTATGAGATTGGCGTCGACTTCTCCAAGCTCAGCCCGCAGGACCGCACCACGGCCGCCACGCTCTCCGCTGTCTATGACGAACTGGTGGTCTTCGCTCGACTGAGGGGGGTGCTCATCCCCGCCGCGACGGAGCCCGCCTTCAAGGCGGCGTTGATCAACGGGCAGCTCCTGCCCGCGATGCAAACGCCTGAAGTGCTGTCTCGGCTCGCCAGGCTCAGCGCCACGGCCTGTGGACGGGGCTGGTCGCCGTTCCCCGGGTCACCGAGCTGCCCGCGAACCACTCCCGAACCAGAGGAGTGAGCAGCGCCCGGGGAGGGGCGTGTCCGGCTTCGCGCCTCTCCCTGGAACGCCTCGTCCCTGCTCGGAGGCGACCGCGCATCCGCCGACTCCGAGCTTCAACAGGACGGCTACGGGCAGATGAAACGGATGTCCGTATAGTAGGGCGTCACCTGGCCCGACACCGTGATGTACCCCTCACAGTCGTAGTGCCAGGCCCCGGCCCAGGTCGTCTTGGTCGCGCTGGTGTAATAGGTCCGGTGCTCGCCGTACCGCACTTCTCCGCCCGGCGGCTCTGAGTGCTGCTCCACCGTGCTCACCTCGGCCGCGGGGGTTGCCTCCTCGGACTGCTCCGGGGGCGGCCCACCGCAAGCGCTGGCCAGCAGCGCGGACATCCCAACGACCCAACGGGACAGCGTCATCATGAACTCCTTGTGACAAGTATCGATGTTTCAATTGTAACCCTAGCAAGGTCCATCATCGGGCGTCCATCCAGCGCCAGTCTCGCGCCGCGGAGGGTGGCTCGTGGCCAGCCGCGAAGAGGTCCTGCTGTCGACGGAGAACAAGAACGTCGTGCGCGTGATACCCGTGCGCGAGACTGACACTCCACAATCCCTCACATGTGGCGCTCAACTCCGGAGCGGACGTACCGCGCGACTCGAATGTTCGCCCAGGCGTGCGGCTCCTTCGACACAAACCGGGACGGATGTCCTCGCCTGGACGGAGGGCCTGTCAGCCCGATGAACCAGGCGGCCACGTCGTCTTGGGCACACCGTGGCCGTGTGCGATGCTTTGCCCATGGCGGATGCGCTCGAATCAGACGCGGCGGCTCCAGGAGGGATGAACCGCCGCCGGTTCCTGACGTGGGTGGTGGCTTCTCCCACGTTGATGATTGCAGCCAGGCTGGGGCTGGACGTGCCCGAGGCGGCGGCAGCCGAAGCGCCCGTGACGGAGGCGCAGACGCCGCTCAGCCTCTACATCGCCATCCAGTTGGACGGGCGTGTCGTCACCACGCTGCCACGTACCGAGATGGGCCAGGGCATCACCACGGCCGTGGCCATGCTGGTCGCCGAAGAGCTCGACGTGGCGCTCGACTCGGTCGACGTGCGCAGCGCCGACGCGGACCCTCGCTGGCTCATCCAGCTCACCGGGCTGTCCTCGACGATGCGCTACCTGGCGGGGCCGCTTCGCTCCGCCGCGGCGGAGGCGCGGGCACGGCTCGTCACCGCCGCCGCGCTCCGCCTTCGGGCCCTCGCCTTCACCCTCACCACCGCCAACGGGGAGGTGCACGCACCCGACGGCCGACGCGTGGGCTATGGCGAACTGGCGGAGGACGCCGCGCACGTGCTGCTGCCCGCGGTCTCCTCCCAGCCCAAGCCTCCGAGCGAGTACACCGTGGTCGGTCGACCCACGGGACGCATCGACGCGCTGGACATCGTCACCGGTGCGGCGCGCTATGCGCTGGACCTCGACGTCCCCGGGGCACTGCCCGCGGTGGTGGCTCGGCCTCCGACGCTGCGAGGCACCGTCCAATCCTTCAACGATGCCGTGGCCCGAGCGATGCCAGGCGTGGTCGGCGTGGTGCCCCTGGCCTCGGGGGTGGCCGTGGTGGCCCAGACCTTCGCGCAGGCGTTCGCGGCGCGTGACGCCCTGCAGGTCTCCTGGGCAGCCGGCCCAGCCAGCACGCTGTCCGACGTCGACATCCGGGCCCGGCTGCGCGACGCGATAGGTCCCAGGCCCCTGCCCCCGCTGCTGACGACCCGGACCGTGGAAGGACGCTTCGACTTCCCCTACCTCGCGCATGCGACGATGGAGACCCAGAGCTGCGTGGCCCGGGTGCAGGGGACTCAAGCGGAGGTCTGGCTCGGGGCGCAGGACCCCAAGTACGCGCAGCGCGAGGTCGCCAGGGCGCTCGGCTGGGACCTCGCCCCGCAGCGAGTCACCGTGCACGTCGTCCGGGCCGGTGGCGGCTTCGGTCGCAGGTTCTTCAATCAGGTCGCGGTGGAAGCCGCGCTCGTCTCGCGCGCCATTGGCCGGCCGGTGAAGTTGATGTGGAGCCGCAACGACGACATGCGCCACGGACACTTCCGGCCCGCCAGCCACCACCGCATCCTCGCCCACCTGGGGCTGGGAGGAAGCCTCCTCGGCTGGAACCACCGCGCCGCCATTCCCACCGTGGAGCTCCCCCACGGCTTTGGAGATGTGCTCACGGCGCTCGCGGGTGAAGTCCTCCCCAACGTGACGAGCGCGGTGTTCTTCGCCCTCTCCCAGCGCCTCCACTACCGGTTCGGACTGGTGGGCCACGAGCTGCGCGAGGTCGCGATTCCGATTCCCACCGCCTCCTTCCGCTCGGTGTTCACCAGTCAGGTGGGAGTCGCCAACGAGGTCTTCGTCGACCAGTTGGCTCGCGAGCTCCAGGTCGACCCCGTGGCCCTGAGGCGCTCGCGGCTCACGTCCAGCCGGCTCAAGGCGGTCCTGGAGAAGGTCGTGTCCGAGGGCCAGTGGGGCCGAGCGCTGCCGCCCGGAGTGGCCCAGGGCGTCGCCGTCCTCGAGGAGTGGGAGAGCGCCATCGCGCACCTCATCGAAGTGGACGTCACGGGAGGCACGCCTCGGGTGCTGCGCGTGGTCATCGCCGCGGATGTCGGCCTGCCCATCAACCCGAAGGGCATCGAGGCGCAGCTCCAGGGCGCGGCGGTGGACGCGATGTCCACCACGCTGAGCGCGGGCCTCCACATCGACGCGGGAGCGGTGCGCGAGGGCAGCTTCGCGGACTACCGGTGGCTGCGAATGAAGCACGTCCCGTCCGATATCCAGGTGCACCTGGTCCGGTCGGATGACCGCGTGGGCGGTGTGGGAGAGCTGGGTTATCCCAGCGCCGCGGCGGCCCTGGCCAACGCGATTGCCCGGGCGACCGGCACGATGCCCACCCGCTTCCCCATCCTCGACGAGGGAGTCTGACCATGGTGGCCCATCAATTCATCCTCAATGGTCAGTCGGTGACGGTGGAGACGCCCGCGGACCTGCCCCTGCTGTGGGTACTCCGCGATGTGCTGGGTGTCACCGGCCCCAAGTATGGCTGCGGGGTGGGCGTGTGCGGCGCCTGCACCAGCCACCTGGATGGAGAAGCCTTCCGTCCCTGCATCCACCCCGTGGGAAGCACGGCGGGCCGCGAGGTGATGACCATCGAGGGGCTGGGCGCCCAGGGGCTGCATCCCGTGCAGCAGGCGTGGGTGACCGAGGACGTGGCCCAGTGTGGCTTCTGTCAGCCGGGGCAGATCATGGCCGCCGTCGCGCTGCTGAGGAAGAACTCCCACCCATCCGACGCGGACATCGACGCCGCCATGAGCGAGAACGTCTGTCGATGCGGCACCTATGTCCGCATCCGGGCCGCCATCAAACGCGCGGCGTTGTTGCTGCGAAGTGGAGCGGGCGTCAACGGCGGGTGATGCCGTGAGCGGCTGCATCCCGTGGTGGCGTGGACTCCCCTCGAACAGGGAGTCCACCCGGGCTCACGCGGCGACGCGCTACTCCTCGGCGCGGACCCAGTGCTGGGTGCGGCCCAGCAGCGACATGCCGATGTAGCCACGGACCTTCAGCTTCTTGCCGCCGTCCTCGAGGGCGATCTTGCACTTGTAGGTCTTGCCGTTCGCCGGGTCGAGGATGGTGCCACCGGTCCACTCGTCGTCGTCCTTCTTCAGGTCGCGCAGGATGGTCATCCCGATGATGGGCTGGTCCTTGAGCGAGCCCTGGCACTTGTCACAGACCGGGTTCTGCTCTTCCTTGGGGTCGCGGAAGAGCTTTTCAATCTTGCCGACGAGCTTGCCGTCCTCCTCGGAGATGACGATGACCGACTTGGGCTTCTTGGTCTCGTCATCGATGGTCGTCCACTTGCCGACGGCGCCATTCGTCGCGGCGGGAGCGGGGGCCTTGTCCTCGGCCAGGGCACTCGAGGCAAGCATCAGGGTCAGGGAAGCGAGTCCGAACCACCGGGTTGCATTCATGTCTTGAGGTCCTTCTGCGCGGGGGGCTCACAACGGAGGGGGCTTGCGCTCAAGCGTCCCATCACGTCGTTTGTACTCCACCGCTGTGCCGACCGGCAGCCCTTCCTCGCGTTCTGTGCAGCGCTCAAACGTGCCGCTTCGCGGCATGCACGGCCCGTGGTGCCTCCCCTGCATGGTGGAGTTGTCACCCCGGGAGGAGCGCCCCCATGCTGACGAGGAGACGGCGAGCCCCCTATGCTGCCGTCGTCCACCCCCTGGAACAGATGACACTCCCGGGAGGTCCCAAGGTCGCATGTCCCCTCCCCGCCCGCTCACGAGACAGGCACTCCAGATCTCCATCTGGCTTCGCGCCGAGGAAGGTTTGCCTGATGCTCCGCTGTAACGACTGTTCCCGCCCTGTCGCCGCGCGATGGCCGCGCTGCCGGTGGTGTCGCGCGGTCCGGCACCGGCCATACGGCACCGAGGTCGCCATCCTCGATGCCTGGCTGGACACGCTCCGCAACTTCGGCGCGTCCCTCTCCCTGCCGCTCGCCGGTGCCGCCGTGGGGCTGTACCTCGACGACCAGCCGCTTTCCGCCGCGCTCCTGGGGCTCTACGCGGTCCTGATGCTGGTGAGTCACCTGCTGCTGCCCTGGTTCGCGCTGTCGTGGCACGTCGCGCAGGGGCTGTGGGGGCTGGGAGTCCTCACGAGCCTCGGCTTCATCACGATGGGGCTCGCCGAGACCGCGGTGTTCGCGGCGCTACCGGTCATGGTCTCTGTCGCCATGCTGAAGTGGAGAGCCCCTTTGCTGGCACGACTCGCGGGCAGTACTCCCGAGCCGAAGCAAGCACCTCGCCGTCCGAGCCGCTGGGGAGGCTGCGAGGTTTGCGGCGAAAGCAACGCCCGGGTGGTGGCACCGGTGTGGTGCGTCAGCATGCTCGTCGTGACGACGCGCTGGACGGGGGAGTTCCACCGTTTGTGCGGGCACCATGCCCTGCTGCGCGCCCTTCCCGCCACGCTCTGCAGCGCCCTGGTCGGCTGGTGGGGCATTCCCTGGGGCATGTTCTGGACGCCGCTCGCCCTCTATCAGAACGTCGTTGAAGGGGGCGTGGAAGAGGACCCCAACCAATACGACGCACGGGTGTCCGCTGATCCGCTCCATGGACGGTGGGAGAGCTACCTGCCGCCCATGGCAATGGCGCTGGGGCTGCTGGGCATTCCGTTCGGGCTCCTCGTGGTCATGAGCAAGCTGGGACACTGAAGCGCCCCAACCGCACGTCGCATTATCAATCAGGCCTTACAAGCCCATGGGCTTCGGCGCGCCTGGTCCAATCAGGACCCGGGGCGTACCTTTCTTCGTGAACAGGGTGCGGCAGACCCGAACTGACCCTCGGCGCGCGTCGGACAGACCGGCTCGAGGCCGTCGTCGCGGACATCGCGCGAGCGGGCGGCCAGGCAGGGGCTCGGAAAGACCCACGGGAGGAAGAGCCATGAAGAAGCGCAGACTCGGGAAGAGCGACCTGGAAGTATCAGCCCTCGGACTTGGCTGCATGGGTATGAGCTTCGGCTACGGCCCGGCGATGGACCGAGAGCAAGCGATTGCGCTCATCCGAGCGGCCGTCGAGAAGGGCGTCACGTTCTTCGACACCGCCGAAGTCTATGGTCCCTACACGAACGAGGAGCTCGTGGGCGAGGCGCTCGCGCCCTTCCGCAAGCAGGTGGCCATCGCCACCAAGTTCGGGTTCAGGCTCGATGAGAACGGGAAGCAGGCCGGCATGGACAGCCGGCCCGAGCACATCAAGCAGGTCGCCGAAGCCTCGCTCAAGCGGCTCAAGGTCGAGACCATCGACCTCTTCTACCAGCACCGTGTGGACCCGAACGTGCCCATCGAGGACGTCGCCGGCGCGGTGAAGGACCTGATTCGTGAAGGCAAGGTGAGGCACTTCGGGCTCTCCGAAGCCGGTGCGCAGACCGTCCGTCGGGCGCACGCGGTCCAGCCCGTCACGGCGCTGCAGAACGAGTACTCACTCTGGTGGAGACGGCCGGAGGAGGACGTGCTGCCGACCCTCGAGGAGCTGGGCATCGGCCTCGTCGCCTTCAGTCCGCTCGGTAAGGGCTTCCTGACGGGGAAGATCGACGAGACGACCTCCTTCGCCAAGGACGACTTCCGCAACATCGTCCCGCGCTTCACCGCCGAGGCCCGGAAGGCGAACCAGGCGCTGGTCGACCTGCTGACCCAGGTCGCCGCCAGGAAACAGGCGACACCGGCACAGATTGCGCTCGCGTGGCTGCTCGCCCAGAAGCCGTGGATCGTCCCCATCCCAGGCACCACGAAGTTGCACCGCCTCGAGGAGAACCTCGGCGCGGCCCGCATCGAGCTGACGGCGAAGGACCTTCACGAGCTCCGGGACGCGGCCTCGAAAATCACCGTGCAGGGTGCGCGCTACCCGGAGGCGCTGGAGAAGACGACAGGCCGCTGAATCACCGCGTCCCACGCGCCGGCACAGGCGCTCGGCAATACTCCGGGGAGCAGCGACCCCGGCCTTTTCGCGAGGACACCGCGGATGCGTGAAGTGAAGCGCCCATGCGTGGATGACTGGCCGGATTTCAATCGACGAACTGAGCGTGCTGGTGGCGCCCATCGCCGATGGTTCCATCGGCGCCCCGTCGATCTTCGATGCACGCGAGAGGAAGGGCCCCACTCGCCACCTCAAGCGGGTCTCCTTCGAGAAGCGCACCGGCGACCTGCTCTGGCTGCGCTACAAGCCCAAACGCTGAACCGACTTCGCCATGGGGAGGGTCCTCCTCCTCACTCCTGGGAGAAGGCGAGCCGCAGCTCTCCTTCCGCGTCACGCTCGCCCTTCACGTCCACCACGAGCTTCTCCAGCGTCCCCGTGAAGACGAACGGCACCTGGTAGCGAGAGCTGACAGCCGTGCCCGTGTTCCGCCCCACGAGCAGCCCATAACCCGTCATGGCGCTGTACATCGCACCCATCTTGATGCCCTTGAGCGCCCCGACCTGCTCGTCGTCCATCAACAGGACCACGTCGCCCGTGGAGAAGTCCGGCTTGAGGTGTTTTCCCGTCGGCGTGAAGCGAACCCCCAACCTGTGCTGCCCGGCTGGGACCACCCGGGTCGAGGACACGGCGTACTCCTCGATCTTGAGGTAGTTGTGGACGTAGTGCAGCCGGCCCTCCTGGACGAACAGGGTCCATCCACCGAACGCCCCGCCAAAACAAGCCAGCACCCCCTCCGCGCCAGCGTCAGGGAGGGAGACAAACGCGGTGACGGTGTGCGGCTTGCCCAGCAGCGCGGGCCCCGCCAGCGGGTGCAGGTTCGACGTGCCCGTGTAGAACGTATAGCGCTCCCTGGGCAGTGCCGCGACCGGGCGCCCTGGGTCCGCGGCGCGCTCATAGCGCCGGTCGTCGAGCGGCCGGACCTGGTACTTCCTGGCCTCGACCTCCCACAGCGCAATCAGTTGCTGGAGCTTCTCGGGGTGCTTCGCGGCGACATCGTCGAACTCCGTCGTGTCGACGTCGGTGTTGTAGAGTTCCCAGCGGTCCTCGTCCCAGGACGTGCCCTTCTTGTGCCACGCCACGGCCGTCCAGCCGTCCGACCACAGGGCCCTGCTGCCGAGCATCTCGTAGTACTGCACCTTCTTGCGAGTCTTCGCCGTCGCATCGTCGAACGTATAGGCGAGGCTCACGCCCTGAACGGGCATCTGCTTGACGCCATTGACTGACGTGGGCTCGGGGAGCCTGCCCACTTCGAGCAGGGTCGGAACGATATCGATGATGTGGTGGTACTGATTGCGAATCACTCCCCTCGCTCGAATCCTCGCGGGCCAGGAGATGATGAGCGCGTCGGTGTTGCCGCCCATATGCGTGTCCTGCTTCCACTTCTTGAAGGGCGCGTTCCCCGCGAGGGACCAGCCCATCGGATACAGCGGGTCCGTCTGGGGACCGCCCACCTGGTCCAGGAGCAGGGTCATCTCCTCCACGGTCTCCGGATTGAAGTTCCGATAGCGGTCCGTATTCGTGACGCCGTGCTCCAACCCTTCTTGAGACGCCCCGTTGTCGGAGGCGACCAGGATGAGCGTGTTGTCACGGAGCCCCAGTTCGTCGAGCGCGGCGAGCAGGCGACCGATGTGGTGGTCGGCATGGTCGAGCATCCCGGCGAAGGCTTCCTGGAGCCGGCAGTACACCGCCTTCTGCGCCTCGCTCAAGTCGCTCCAGGCGGAGACCGCGGGGTCTCGTGGAGTCAGTCGCGCGCTCTCGGGAAGGATGCCCAGCGCCTTCTGCCTCGCGAGCACCTCCTCGCGGACCTTGTCCCAGCCCTGCGCGAACCGACCCCGGTACTTGTCGATGAACTCCCGGGGCGCATGGAGCGGTGAGTGGCAGGCCCCGAGCGCGAGATACGTGAAGAAGGGTCGCCCGGTGTTCGCCTGCTGCTGGTCCCGGATGTAGGTGATGGTCCGGTCCACCAGGTCTTCAGTCAGGTGATATCCCGGACGCGTGGGCGTCTCGATGAACTGATTGTCCTGGACCAGCAACGGCGCCCACTGGTCGGTCTCTCCTCCGAGGAACCCGTAGAACTTCTCGAAGCCCATGGCGACCGGCCAGCGGTCGAACGGCCCCGCGGCGGTGTAGGCGGTATACGGGGTGAGATGCCACTTCCCGAGGGCCATGGTGTTGTAACCATTCTGCTTCAGTACTTCAGCCACCGTGGCGGCGCTCTTCGGAATCGACCCGTAGCTGCCAGGAAAACCCGTGGCCGCCTCGGTGATGGCGGCGAGCCCCACGGAGTGATGGTTGCGACCGGTGAGCAACGCCGCGCGCGACGGTGAGCAGAGCGCCGTCGTATGGAAGTTGTTGTACCGCAGCCCCGTGCTCGCGAGCGTGTCGAGGTTCGGCGTCTCGATGGGGCCGCCGTAACACCCCAACTGCCCGAAGCCGACATCGTCCAGGAGGATGATGAGCACGTTCGGCGCACCCTCCGGCGCGACCAGGGGGAGCGCGGGTGTCCAGTCGGGCACGGAGTCCTGGTAGGTCTCGCCAATCGTCCCACCGAAGGCAGACGGCTCGGGCGGCAGGACGGTGCGGTCCGGCGTGGAGTGATTGTGTTTCCTGGAAGTCATGCGAGGCCCCCCGCTGCATGGAGAAAAGAGACTGGGGAGCGGAGGGTGCGCAGGCAATGACCGCGCCCCGCCTGGCCCGAGCGGAAGACACAGCAGCCAATGCTCCTCACGCGTGCCCTCCGGGCGGAAGCTCGCTATCCTAGGAAGGCTTCACATCCCCGAATTTCTCTCCGAGGGTCTCATCATGCGCAAGAGCATCATGGGTGGGCTGTTGGCGGTTGGAATGCTGGCGGGCTGCGGCGGTGTCGACAACGTGGGTGAGGACTCCCAGTTGGGCACGCGCGAGGACGAGCTCCCCTTCTGTGAAGGGTTCTCCTTCGTCACGTACTACAGCGACGCGACCTACAGCGTGCAGGTCGGCCATGGGGACTGCAGCTGTGGCCATACGCTGCGCGTCGTCGGACAGAAGACGGACTTCGCCGTGTATCTCCCCGAGAACTGTTGAGCAGCGTCGCCCCAAGGAAACCTCGGCCCGCGTGTCGCGCCTCGCGGCGCGGCACCAGGGCACCAGCCCCCGCGCCGTGGTACGCATCGAGGGCATGAGGATGAGTCCGCATACGCCGCGCGGTATCGCAGTCATCCTCGGCCTCGGCTTGACGCTGGCCGCGTGCAGACCGCCGGCGCCTCCCGCCCAGTCCCTGACGTGGGTGACCATTCCCGCCACGGACCCTCGGGTGCGCTACACCGGGCGGACCTACCGCGCCCCCACCGGCGTCATCTTCTCCCACCCCGGAATCACGATTCGCGCGAGCTTCTGGGGAGACGCCGTGCGGATGCAGCTCAACGACATGGGGCTGGGCGGCGAGGTGGGGACCAACTTCTTCGATGTCGTGATTGACGGAGCACCGCCCCAGCAGCTCGCGGTGCATCGCGGCCAGCTCACCTATGAGCTCGCCACCGGCCTGGACGAGGGACGGCACACGGTGGAGCTCGTCAAGCGCACCGAGTCCTCGGTGGGCGCAAGCGAGCTGGTGGCACTGGAGGTCCATGGCGAGCTTCAGGAGCCTCCCGCACGCGAAGGGCTCCGGATGGAGTTCATCGGAGACTCCATCACCTGTGGCTACGGCAACGACGTCACCGTCATCCCCCAGCCACCGCCCTGGAGCGCGCCGACCTTCACCTCGAAGCACCAGAATCCCCAGCGGAGCTACGCCTGGCTCACGGCGCTGGCGCTGGGCGCGGAGCCCGTCCTCCTCTGCTATTCCGGCCGGGGGGTGTATCGCAACCTGGACGCGTCGACGTCGGGACTGCTGCCCGCCATCTACGAGTTCGCCGTCCCGGACCAGGCCGTCCCGTGGGACTTCTCGCACGAGTCGCCCGACGTGATTGTCGTCAACGCCGGCACCAACGACACCTTCGCCGGCAGTGGCACCGACGCGTACCTTCCCGATGAGGCGACCTTCAAGGCCGCCTACCGGGCCTTCCTCGAGCGACTTCGGACGCTGCACCCACGGGCGCACATCGTCTGCACGCTGGGCAGCATGACGGACGGGCACAAGGACGCCGAAGGAGCTGGCGGGCCGCCGTCGGTGCATGTCGGCCAATGGATTTCCGACCTCGTGGCGGAACGTCACCAACAGGGGGATGCCCGGGTCTACCGCCACGAGATGGCCGAGCAGGTCCCCGAGCTCGACGGTGTCGGCGAGGATTGGCACCCGTCCGCCGCCACGCACCGGAAGATGGCGGCGGCGCTGAGCCAGTTCATCGAAACAGTCGTGTGCCCCTGTCGCACGTCTCCGTGACGTGGACCTGGAACACCGGTGAGCCCCCCACCTTCGCGTTCACCGACCTGAGCGGCCACGGCTCAAGCGCTGGCGAGTCTCTTCCGCAGCCAGGCGTCCACCGAGAATCGCCCGGGCCCCACGGACAGCAGCACCACCGCGATGACGAGGTACAGGAGCGCTATCTCGTAGCTGCCCGTGTGGCCGACGAAGGGGTCTCCCCGAATCACCGCGTGGAAGTGCACCGCGACCGCCATCGTGAAGAAGAGCCCCAAGGAGGCCAGGGGCACCAGCGCCCCCAGAATCCACGCGAGCCCGCCGCCGAACTCGGAGAGCGCCGCCAGCGCCTGGAGCACGCCCGGCGTGGAGGCCTCGGCCCCCATCCAGTGGAACGGGTCCTGAATCTTCGACCATCCGTGGAACATGAACGCGGCCCCGGCGACGACCCGGAGCAGCAGGAGCCCCGTGCTGGCCAGCGTCGATGGGGGTGGAGGAAACAGCGAGGCGAGCTTCATGGCAGTCCCTTCGAGGAGCGCGGCACCTGGGCCGGAGCGGGGACATAAACCGGCGGGTCCGCGCACGCGCTCTCGCTGCCAATGGGTTGGAATCTTGCCGAAGCCGGCGGCCCTCACGCGGGGCGGACACCGCGGGGCCCGGAAAATACAGAAGGCCCGACCCACGAATGGATCGGACCCTCTGGGTGAATCACGAAGTCGTCAGGATGACGATGGGCTTAGATCGGGCGAACGTTCTGAGCCTGCAGGCCCTTGGGGCCCCGGGCGACATCGAACTCCACCTTCTGGCCTTCGGCCAGCGAGCGGAAGCCGTCCGCCTGGATCGACGTGTGGTGGCAGAACAGGTCCTCGCCCCCGCCGTCCTGGGTGATGAAGCCGAAGCCCTTCGCATCGTTGAACCACTTCACGGTACCGGTTGCCATTGCCTTGTTCTTCTTTCATCGCGGACAGGGAGAGTCGCCGTCCGGCCCCACAGAGTATCAACCCTACAAGACGGTGCAGCCTAAGCATCTGCCTTGGAAGATGTCCACCCCCACGCACGTCACCCATGACGCTTCTGCCCCTTCTTTCACTTCTGGACGGGGCAACGCAGCGAGCCAACGTCCGCTCTGTTCCAAGTTTTCCCCTGCTAACGGTCTGCCAGCTCCGCCAGCCCGGGATTACTGGTGCCCGGGGAGCCGCCCGAGGCCTCGGAGGCCGCCCCCCTGGCGGCCAACGGAGGGACCGCACTTCGCGGGGCCGAGCGTGGAGGCGAAGTACGGCGTGTAGAGGTCGGGCACGAGGGAGAAGTTGCAGGTGTTCACCGCCTCCGGCGACAGGCCCTGGTGCGACTGCATGTAGCGGGCGACGTAGTCGCGAACGCCGTCAGCGGAGGTCCAGAGCACGCGGCCCTCCTTGAACATGGCGTACCCGCCTCCTCCGCCCGCGCGGTAGTTGTTGATGGCGACGATGAAGACCTGGTCGTCGGTGACGTCCGCGCCCTGGAAGCGCAGGTGCGTGAGCCGGGAGCCTGCGGGCTTCGTCAGGTCGTAGCCGTAGTCGATGCGCGAGTAGAGGTCCCAGTTGTAGTCGGCGACCACGGGCGAGGTGGCCTTGGCGCCCTCGGGCCTCGCGGGCAGGTTGCTCGCGTCGAGCGTGCCGAAATAGCGGGTGTTCATCTCCAGCGCGCGCCGGAGGATGGAGCCGTTGATCTCCATCACGTACAGCGTGTTGTCGTAGATGTAGATGCTGTAGGCGTCTCGCAGGGTGACGTCGCCGGCCGGCAGCGCCCCATCGTTGGTGAAGAGGGCGGCCAGGGACAGGTCCACGTCGAAGCCGGCCTCGTGAGCGGCCTCTTCCTGGACGATGTTGATGAGGTCCCCCAGGGGGCTGTCGACGTAGCGTCCCGCGAAGCCGCCCGGGAACGGCGCGGTGGTGGTGCCAATCTTCTGGTTCACGTAAGCAACGGTGGTGTCGTGGTAGTTCTGGGTGAGCTGCGTGACGGCGGCATCCGCGGCGACCTTGTCGTCCACGACGTGAAGCCGGGCGTCATGAGCGTCCACGCCCCAACGCTCCCCGTTCCAGGTGACCTGAAGCTGAACGTCCGCCAGGTGGCTGCCCCAGCGGTTGGGCTGGGTGAGGAGGACCTCGCGGCCTTGCGGGTTCTTCAGCAGCATCTTCGGGATGGGCTGGTGGGTGTGGCCGGTGAGGAGCACGTCCACGTCGGGCACGCCCTGGGCAATCTGCACGGCCTCGTTCTCGCCGGGGAGGTTGCCCCGGTCCGCCCACTTCGAGTCATCCGCGTAGTCGGCCAGCCACGAGTCGGGGTTGCTCGCGCTGCCAACGGGCTGCCTGTCCGGGCCGCTGTGGATGGCCACCACGACCACGTCCGCGCCGGCCTGCTTCATCCTCGGCACGTAGGTCTTCGCCGTCTCCAGCGGGTCATCGAAGCGCAGGCCGGGGATGTTCTCCGCGCGCTCCCACGTCGCCACGCCGGGCGTCACGAGGCCGAGGATGCCGACCGTCACGTCGCAGACCTTGGTGAGCACGTAGGGCGTGAAGACCTCGGAGCCGTCCGCGCTGTCGCGCACGTTGGCGCCGAGCAGGGGGAAGTTGACCTCGCTCTTGAACTTGTTGAGCACGTCGAGGCCGTAGTTGAACTCGTGGTTGCCCACGGCCATGGCCACGTACCCCAGCTCGCTCATCGCGGCGGCCATGGGGTGCCGGGGCGCGTTGTCCACCAGGGCATAGTAGGTGCCGAGTGGCGTGCCCTGGATGGTGTCACCGGTGTCGACGAGCAGCGTGCAGTCCGGGTTCTTCTCGCGCTCCTGATTGATGAGCGTGGCCACCTTGGCGACGCCGCGCTTCGCGTCGGGCTTCCCGGTGAAGTAGTCCCACGGGAAGATGTTCGTGTGCAGGTCGCTCGTCTGCAGCAGCGTCAGCGTGCGCGGCGAGGTGTCCCGAGGAATGGGCCGGGGCGGCACGTCGGTGGATTCACAGGCTGTCAGCAGCGAGCAGGCCCCCACGAGGCAAACGGAGGCGGTGCGCAGCTCGCGCATCAGGACAGGGAAACGCATCAGAAGACCTCGACGAGGAGTGATGCCGGGACGAACCGCCCAGCGCGAGGGGACCCTAACGCTCCCCTCTGACGCGTCCCACCCTCGAGCCCCCGCGATGCCCACCCTTGAACCTCTCGCGTCCACCCCCCCGAGGAAGCTCCGGGTGCACCGCCACGGCGACAGGCCGTGGCGTCCCCGCGAATGAAGAGCCGGGCGCGCACGAACTGCCCTTCACAGGGAAGCGCCGCTCCTCGCGAGTCCCGCCCTCAGCGGGCGCTCGTCATGATGCCGCCCTGCTCCAGCAGCCCGAAGAGGTCCAGCAGCGCCTCCACGGGGAAGACGTAGCCGTACTCGGCATAGGCCGCGTCGCGGATGTCCGCCACGGAGCGCCTGCCGTCGGCGTAGCTCGCGATGGCGTCGGGCAGTTGGTAGAAGCGCAGCTCGCCTTCTCCGCGCTCTCGCAGGGCGGTGGTCGCGTCGTTCAGCGCGGCCTGCACGGCTGCCACGCGGGGCTTCGTCTCGGGGCTGGCCTTGGTCACCACCTCGTCGAACGCCGCCAGCTCCTGCCCCTTCACGCGGCGCGGAACGAAGGCCCGGGCCCGGCGCTCGGCCTCGATGGGCGGGGGCTCTCGCGAGGCCCCTCCGCGCGCCTTGACGTCCGCCTCCACGCGCTCCAACGCCTGGGCCTCGGAGGTCTCCAGCGTCCTGATCAGGGCCCGCACGGCGGCTGCTGGCGCGCCCAGGAGCTGGCAGGAGCGCAGGGCCTCGCGCTCGCGCTGGTAGCCGGCGCGCACCACGGCGCGAGCCAGCCGGGAGGTGCCCGCGACTTGAGCGCCGGGGGCCGAGGCCAGGTCTCGGCGGGCCCGGAACTCGTCCTCCGCCACGCGCCGCACACCATGCACCGCCACCAGCCGCGCCAGGTCCAGCGCGCCCGAGCCCTCCGCCCAGGCGGCGACGGTGATGGAGGCCAGGCCCGCGAAGGCGGCGCGGTGAAGCTGCGTGGGGTCCACGTTCTCCGGCCGGTCGCCGCTGGTGTGGTAGCCGTCATCGGGCCAGGTGGAGAAGGCCACGCCCGGGATGCCGTGGTCGTTGAAGAGCTGGTGGTCCGAGCCGCGACTGTAGCGGTCCATATGCGCATCCAGCGGGTCCTGGGAGCCGGTGACCGAGCCGATGCGGAAGTCCTTCCGAGGCGGATACGTCACCCCGTTGAAGCGGTTCATGAAGGCCACGGTGGACTCGGACACCGCGTTCACGAAGCTGCCATTCCAGTCCGGCGTATAGGACACCAGGAAGCGGGAGTGGACGCGGGACAGGCTCGCGCCGAGCATGTCGAAGTTGAAGTGGGCCACCCGCCGCACGGGGTCCGCGCCGTGGTGGGAGAACCACTCGCGGGTGCCCTCGAACTCCGGCAGCCACAGCACGCGCACGGTGCGCACGGGAGGAGGCAGCACGCCCCGGCGAATGAGCGTGGTGTACGTGCGCACCAGCTCCAGCAAGGTGGCCGAGCCCGAGGCGTTGTCATCCGCCCCCGGCTTGTAGTGGTCCAGGTGCGCGGTGAGGACGACCTCCTCACCGGCGCGCGTGCCGGGGATGACGCCACTGACGATGCTGTAGTGCCCCGGGTACTCCTCGGAGGCGACGCTCACGTCCACCTTCACCGGGCCCGTGCGCATCTGGGCTCGCAGCTCGCGCCCCTGGCGGTCGGAGACCATGAACAGGAAGGGGTTCCGCGCGCCCTGGGGCACCAGGCCCGGCGGGACGATGGCCCAGCCCACCTGGTCCGGGAAGTCGCCGTCCATGCGGTGGGGCGTGTTCCAGGGAGGCGTCGAGTAGGAAGAGACGACGCCCACCGCGCCGAGCTTCGTCACCGCCGTGCGCAGGGTGGCACTGGGATGGCCACGCGTGAGCGCCACCTTGCCCTTCAGGTCCTTGCCCGCGTACTCCTCATCCCGGGCGCCGGTGCCCACGTCGACCAGCTCCAGGCCCGTGCCCTCGAAGCTGCCGCTCTTCAGCGCCAGCGACATGGGCAGGTCCGCGTGGGAAGTGACTCTGTACCGGTGGGGGCCCGTCACCCACAGCTCACCCCGCGCGGCGCGCCACTGGGGCGCATCCTTCATCGGCTCCAGGCGCACGTCCTTCAAGCCGGCGGCCTCGGCGGCGGCCTTCGTCCACTCGGCCGCTTCGGTGTAGCCCCCCTGATTGTCCCGGGCGAGCAGCGCCAGCCGCTGCACCCCATCGTGGATGCGGTCGCCGGAGCTCTCCTGGATGAGCGCGCGCACCACGTCATCCCGCAGCACCAGGCCGGTGGTGGGCGACACGGGCCCCAGTGGAGACGAAGGCACCTGGGCGGCGGCGCTGAGCGCGGCGAGGACGACGAGGGCGGCGAAGGGGCGTGGGAGGGTGTGCATGCGCTGTCCTATTGTGCGTGCTGGGGCAGGCCGTCGCCCAACTCGTAGTAGTCGCCCTTGTCGGCCACGAAGATGTGCTTCGCGAGCCGGGTGTCCGTGGGCGAATCGAAGGCGCCCATGGCGATGGCCACCACGCCCTTGTTGAGCGGCTCCCAGAAGAGCACCGACCCGCAGGTGGAGCAGAACCCTCGCCGCACCTTTTCGGAGGAGCGGAACCAGGTGACCTTGTCGGCGCCGTGAATGGTCACCGCGGCGCGGGGGACGTCCGTGGATGCCCAGAAGTGTCCCGATTGCTTGCGACACTGTGAGCAATGACAGGCATTGGGTGGCGGAAGGGGGCCCGTGACTTCGAACGTGATGGCTCCGCAAAGGCAGGATCCTCTGTGCATGGCGTGCTCCTCTCTTCGTGGTCTACTGGGAGTCCTCTGCCGCTTCCGCGTCGCTGATGAATTCGCCATTCACCATCCGGCCGCGCTCCTCCAGCCGGTAGGAGGCGTTCTTGTCCTTCGCCATCGCCCCGTCCTGGCCGACCAGCTCGAAGGTCGCGACATCGACACCTTCCATGCGCCGCCCCACGCCATACACTGCGACACCATCCGTCCCGTAGTAGGCGCTCAGCAGCCGGAAGCGCTCGGCGTCGACGCCCGGCAGGGCGCTGGCGCCGTAGAACACCGTGTCCTGGTCTTTCGACCAGTACGAAGTCTCGCGCAGCACCTCGAAGCTGTCCCGGTCAGCGCCCGGGAGCCGCTGCTCATGGAAGTAGATGCCGTGCTTGTCTTCAGCGTACCCGCGAGCGCCCCTCCTCAGCTCCCGGAAGGTTTCGGCGTCGGCGCCCAGCACCTCGGACAAGCCGATTCCGGCCGCGTGATAGAAGACCTTCCCGCCCTTGATTTCGTAGCTGTTCCGGAAGGCGAAAAAGAGAAAGCCGCCGGAGAAGAACAGCACGACCCCCACGAGGACGAGGACGCCGACTGCGAGCACAATGATTCGGGTGGGGCTCATGGCCGCCGAGCCTAGCGTGGGGCGTTTTCACCTCGCAGCAAAACCCACGACTCCGTCAGCCGCGCTGGACGGCGGTGTCACCCACCGCGTCCACGGAGTCGCGTCCCGTCAGGGCGCGGGGTGGAGCGGCGAGCCCCTCCACCGGCCCGCCTACCAGTAGCGACGCGGAGGCGCCACGCGCGGCGGAGGCGCCGGCAGCGGCTCCAACATGCCGCACTTCAACAGCCGGTCGACAGCTTCCTTGACCGACTTCGCGGAGATGTCGCAGCCCTCGAGGCTCTGCGTCGCCTCCGAGACGGTCCGCCCTCCTGCCTCGAACTCCACCAGGTAGAGCCCATCCTCCGCGGCGAGCCCGAGCGACGCACCCCAGGTGGCGCGCGCTGCATCGAACTGGGCACGACCCGTGCCGGACTTGGCCGCTTCAATCATCACGGAATACGCCGCCACGGCTTCCGTGCCCTTGGGCGAAAGCCGGAACTTCTGCGCCCGCCCGTACCGCACCTTCTCTGTCTCGTCACTCATACCGCGACCTCGATGGCAGGCTGCCCCATCCGCTTGAGCCACCGCACGTGGCTCTTCAATGCCGCACCCACGCTCTCGTTCGCCCGATAGCGGATGCCGTGCTCCCGACAGGTGTCCTCGACGATACGAGACAGCGCCGGGTAGTGCAGGTGACACACCCTGGGGAAGAGGTGGTGTTCCACCTGGAAGTTCAGCCCCCCCAGGTACCAGCTCACCAACGGGTTGCCCCGCGCGAAGTCCACCGTCGAGGCGACCTGATGTGAGGCCCAGTCGCGAGGAAAGGTGGCGCCACCTTCGGGTGGCAGGGAGAAGTCCGCTTCCTCCACACAGTGCGCCATCTGGAACACCGTGGCCAGGATCAACCCGAGCACGAACGAGGTGAGCGCGTGGCACAACAAGACCTGCCAGAGCGGGTGGAAATACCACGGCAACAGCAGCGACCAGCCATAGAACAGGAGCTTCCCGCCCACGGCCCCGGCCAGCTTCCGCTTGTTCGGGCGCGGCATCTTCTGCCGCCCCACGCGCCCGTTGACCAAATCCTTGAGGTCATCGACGAAGTGCCACTTCACGGTCAACAGCCCGTAGAGCAACCAGATATAGGCGTACTGGAAGCGATGCGCCTTCAGCAGTCGCTGGCCTGGTGCGAGCCGACACAGCGGCTGGATGTCGATGTCCTCATCGAGCCCCACCACGTTCGTGTGGCTGTGATGGAAGATGTTGTGTTTCCAGCTCCACACGTAGGACGAGCCGCCGATGGCGTCGAGCGTGCCGCCCAGCAGCTCGTTGATGCCACGATGCGCGGAGTAGCTTCCGTGGTTGGCGTCATGCTGGACGCTGAACCCCACGCCCGCGATGGCCAGCCCCAGCGACAGGCACCCGGCGACCGCGCCCCAGGGGCCCGTGGCGCCGAAGACGAGCCAGGCATAGGACGCCGTGAACCAGCCCAGGATGATGACCGTCTTCGCGTACATCCAGGGGAGGTCGCGGGGTGAGCGCCCGCTTGCTCCCAGGTAGAGCTCCACTCGCGCCTGGAGGTCCTGGAGAAAGGCCCCTGACTCGAGAAACTTCGCCTTCGTCGCGTGCGACAACGTCCACCACCTTCACGCCCCAGGGACACCATCGGTGGAGTCTGGAGTCGCGCTGGGAGGACCCCGCCGCGGCCATCGCCTGCCTGGTGCCGAAGGTCCATGTAACACATCGACCCCACGAACTGTTCCGGCCTCTTGGGCCCCGAAGCTCCCCGGGCCGTCGCCAAACAGAACGCCCCCCTGGCGTCCATGTCGAACCCTTGCATCCAACACCGCGCCAACAGTGGGCCTCTGTGCGCAGCCGCCTTCCCCCGCGTCGACATTCCACGGGGGCGTGACTCGGACGCATGCGGATTGAGCAGCGGCTTGGATTTCCCACCCATGACGTGCTCCTCGATGGGGCCAACTTCGCCCGCCGCCATTCCAGGGGCGGCGCGCGGCGTCGGTCCGCAGGGAGGTGTTTCGAGTTCCTCCGCCAGGGCATGGCTCCGTCAGCGTCCGGACACCGTGGACTCCCTCGGCATCCGGAAGAAGCGCTTGCCGGCCTCGGGGCGCCCGAGGCTCTCCTCCACCGCGAGCTTGAAGTCCTCCAGCGCATGGGACGGGCCCTGGGGGACCTGGAAGCTGGCGGGCGCGGAGAGCTTCACGAGGTGCTGGAGCAACGCTTCGTCCTCCCGCCTCGGCGCATCGAAGAAGTAGCGATACACGTACGCTCGCAGGTGCAGGTCCTTCATCAGGAGGTCGAAGTTGTGGAGGCTGAAGCGCTCCGGACTGAAGCCTCCATAAACAATCACCTGTCCGCCCGGAGCGCTCTCCTGGAGGAGGGCCTCCAGCAGCGCTCCACCCACGCAGTCGATGACGCCGTGGACCCCTAGCCCATCCGTGAGCGCTCGTACACGCGCGCCGAGGTCCGACCTTCCCTCCGAGAGCGCCAGGACGGCGGAGACGCCCAGCGACGCCAGGTCCAGCGTCGCCTGTCGCTGTCGCACGATGGAGAGGACCTTCACACCGCGAAGCCGGGCGAACTGCGCCACCAGCGTCGCCACGGTGGAGTTGCCCGCGGTGAGCGCGAGCCACTGCCCCGACCGCACGTTCGCCCGCTCGAGCAGGTCCCAAGCGGTGATGATGTTGAAGAACTGGGAGGCCTTCTCCAGCGGGTAGTCCGGTGGCAGCCGGATGAGCCGCTCGGCGGGGAGGGCCACGTGCTCGGCCCAGGAGTCGAAGTGGCTGAACGCGACGAGGGTCCCCGGCTCCCACGAGACGACGCCCTTTCCCACGCGGGTGATGATGCCAGCGCCGTGGTTGCCCGCGACCTGTCCCGGCAACGCGGGCTTCTTCGGCTCCGGATACAGGCCCTGGATGAAGAGGAAGTCTCCCGGGTTGATGGACGCCGAGAGCAGCTTGAGCCGCACCTCGCCCTCGCGGGGCTCCGGCACGGGGACCTCTCGAAGCTGAAGCACCTCCAGCGGCGGGCCCATCTGGTCGAACACAATCGCTTTCATTCGCACCTCCAGCTCGGCGGACTTGCCGAGTGGGCGCACCCTCTCTCCGACACGGTGCTCGCATCGCGCACGCTCCGCTTCGCGCGGAGCACAATCGGCTGCTCGCGCGCCCCCACGGAAAGCCGGGCGTGGGCGCGGACACCCCACTACATCTGTCGCTTCCGGACCGGAGCGCGAGATGGACCTGCGGGACGGGGCGAGCGCCCCACGAGCAGCAAGTGAAGTCGGAGACCTGGGCACGGCGCGACACTCGGGCGTCCCAGGCCGGGTGGGACTGCGCGTCGAGCCGCGCACGGAGCCGCGAGGCCGGGTGGAGCTGGCGCCACTGACCGAGCACCTGCTGTCCGTCCACGTGGGACCTTCCGCCCGGATGACCTGCCATGTCCGACAGCGCTATTCCTCGGGAGATGCCACGCTCCTGCCCGCGGGCTTCTCTGGAAGCTGGGTCGAGGAGGAGCCCAGGCGCTCCCTCACCGTGCGGCTCGCACCCGCGCTGCTGCGCCTCGCGGCTGAGGACCTGGGACTGCCGCCCGAGCGCGCGGGCCTGACGCCCCAGCACCGATTCCGCGACGCCCGCATCGAGCACATCGTCCACGCGCTCGAAGCGGACCGCACTGCCGCACGCCCCAACGGCAGGCTCTACACGGAGGGCCTGGGACTGGCCCTCGCGGTCCATCTCCTGAACCACTACCCCGCGCCCCGGGAGGTCCGCGGCCAGTGGTCCGCCCGGCAGTCGCGAGAGGTGACGGACTACATCGAGAGCCACCTGGACAAGAACCTCTCCCTGGCGCGACTCGCCCGTCTCGCCGAGGTGAGCACGTCCCACTTCAGGACGCTGTTCAAGCGCTCACTCGGAATGCCCGTGCACCAGTACGTCATCCTGCGCCGGGTGGAGCGGGCCAGGGCGCTCCTCCAGGAGGGGACGCTGCCCATCAGCCAGGTGGCGCTCGAAGCGGGCTTCTCCCATCAGAGCCACCTGGCGCGCTGCATGCGACGCGTCCTGGGAGTGACGCCCAAGGCCCTCGCACGCGGCGAACGGTAGCCACACTGTCGCTCAGCCGGGCAGCAGCGCCGTCGGCACCACGAACGTCAGCTTCCGCTTTCCCTGCTGATAGGTCATCCGCGTGCGTCCCGCGCCAGCGTTCCCCTGTGCGACGGGGGGCCCCTGCCAGAGCTCGCTCCCCAAGATGCGGCCCAACGCGTCGAGTTCGGGCTCGACGGCTTCCGCCCTGGCGACGAGCGACAGCGCGGCCTCCACGGGAACCTGGGCCCGGTGGGTCCGGCGCGTGACGCCCAAGGCCAGTCCCACCAGCGCGGCGCCCGCCTCCGACGCGACGTTCGCGCGGGGCTCCGCCGGGAAGAACCGCACGCCGTTCGACTCCATCACCACCGCGCCGGGCTGCAGCTCCATTCCAGACACGAGCCACGCGGAGGCCACCTTCAGGGCCGGGGTCGAGGACGTCGGCGCAGGCGGCTTCCACTGCTGGAGCAGCGCCAGTCCACCCCACAACTGCTTGTACTTCCACAGCAGCGGCATCGAGACCTTCCGCTCGCCACGCAGTTGCACGCTCCTCAAGCGAGGCCCGACATCGACGTCCAGGCTCCGAAGCACGTCGCGGGGAACGATGACCGCCTTGCCCAGGTTCGGCTTCCAGATGAGGCGGTGGCTGGTGAGCAGGAACTTCCCGGACCGACCCCAGAAGAACCAGATGCCCAGCAGGGGAAACACCACGGTCGGCAGCAGCGTCAGGGACACCATGAACGCGAGGAAATACGCCATGAACCACGGGCCTCCCGTCGCCAGCACGTGCTCACCTTCCTGAGGTGGGAAGGCCTTCGCCCACGTGGGCCAGTCAGACGTCGGGGGTGTGGAGTCCATGGCGCGGAACCGAACGCAGCACCTCCGCGAAGTCAAGCCGGCGCGCCCTGCGACCCACGAGCCCTCATGGTATAGGGGCCGCCCCGCAGGATGAGCCACAGAGGTGAAATCACGGATGTCGGAGCGGCATATTGAGATGTTCTGGCGGTGCTCCAGCTGTCAGCACCGCAACCTCGGTCGTCACATGGTGTGTCAGGGCTGCAAGAACGCCAAGGACGGCAGTGAGCAGTACGAGATGCCAGAGGACACGGCCTCCGCGGTGACGGTGACCGACGCGGCGCTCCTGCGAATGGCCACCGCCGGCCCCCACTGGCGTTGCGCCTACTGCGACAGCGACCAGCGAGCCCTGGACGGCGGCTGCAAGAACTGCGGCGCCTCGCCACCGGTGAGCCCTGGCACGCCCGACAAGGCCCCGGCTCCTCCCGAGAAGAAGAAGTCCCGGCGCGGGTGCATCTCCCTCTTCCTCATCGTGGCGTTCTTCGGCTGCTGCTGCCCCATGTGGATGAACTCGGGGAAGTCGGGCTCGGCGGCCGTGCAGCCACCGCCCGAGCAGGTCAAGACAGGCCCCGAGTGGACGAGGAGCCTCCAGGTCAAGGAACTCGCCTGGGAGCACACGGTGTCTGTCGAGCGTCGCCATCAGGTCGAGCGCGAGGGCTTCGCCGAAGACAAGCCGTCGGACGCCCTCCAGGTGAAGGCCCAGGGACAGCGTCACCACCATGACGACCAGGTCCTCAATGGCTACGAGACCGTCTACTTCACGGAGCGGAAGCAGTCCGGATACACGACCGAGACCTACCGCGACAAAGAGGCCTGCGGCGAGGACTGCTCCACCACGCCGAAGAAGTGCAAGGAAGACTGCACGAGCAACAAGAACGGCTTCGCCACGTGCAAGACCACGTGCACCGGTGGGGAGAAGCGTTGCACCACCCGCTACTGCTCGGTGACCAAGACGCGGAAGGAGCCGCGCTATGTCGACGAGCGGCGCTCGCGCAAGGAGCCGCGCTATCGGAGCGTGCCCCGTGACGCGCCGTGGTTCTCCTGGAAGGAGTGGACCTGGAGCCATGAGCGGGACGTGAAGGCGAGCGGGAAGACGCTGGAGACCCGCTGGCCCGCTGATGCCGAGCTGCGCCCGCCCAAGGCACTGCCCAAGGGCACGCAGGAGCGGAACTCCCGCAGCGCGAGCTACACCGTCGTCTTCCAGGGCGAAGGCCATCCTCCCGTCACGTACTCGCCGGAGACCCTGGAAGAGTTCCAGCGCTTCGCCATCGGCAGCACGCACACCGTCCAGCAGGAGAAGGGCGAGGTCTCGGTCGTCTCCGCGAAACCACCGCCGCCCGCCGCGGCGAAATGAAGTGAGCGCGAGCCGCCCGAAGGCTTCCGGGCGGAGGCAATGAGCAGCGCCAGCGGAGACCGCCTCCCGCCAGTTCGCGGGCAGGCGGCTCCGTTCCAGTTCGTCGTGGCTGCCCCCGCCCGATTGCGCTCCCGCTACGCCAGGAGTCTCCGGCGGAGGAACGCCAGGATTTCGTCTCGCGCGGCGGTGGTGGGTGCGTGCTCCTCGTCGACGAAGTGGACGGTCAGGACGCTGTGGGGCGTGGGGATGAACTTGAAGAAGTCATCAGGGCGCTCGGACTTCGGGCCCGCCGCGCTGTCGGGCAACACGCGCCCGAGGAAGCGCTCCCCGAGCGCCTGCTGGTAGGCGGCGAAGCGCTCCGCACGGCAGAACGAATCGCCCTGGAACCGATAGGCGAGGACCGTGAGGTCTTCATCCACCAGTCGCTGCCTTACACGCTCCAGTTCCTCGGGAGCGATGTTGACGCCCCCAGGTTCGTCGAGCGGCAGCGACGGCTGGGACAGCACCGGCGCCAACACCGCCTTCTCCAGCATCATCGACAGCGCGAAGTTGCCCGTGAAGCACATGCCCACCGCGCCCACTCCCGGGCCGCCACATTCCTCGTGCGCCTGCGCGGCAAGCGCCCTCAGCCACGCCGCGATGGGGCTGGAGGCATTCGCACCGAGCGCCCGGAACTCCTTGCTGATGCAGGCGCGCTCGAAGATGGCCTTCCCCTCCTTCGCGGTCGGCACCGCGCCATCACGACCAAAGAGGCTCGGCATCCACACGGTGAAGCCGGCGTCCCGCACCCAGCGAGCGAAGCGCGCGACGCGGGGACTGATGCCCGGCATCTCCGCCATCACAAGGACCGCGGGCCCCTCTCCCGCCGTGTAAAGCTTCCGCGTCTCTCCCACCAGCGTGACGTCGCGGCGCTGAAAGTCCTCCAGGGAATCGTCCTCTTCGAGATTGCGCACGGCAGGCGCGGCCTGGGTCGTCATGTGCGTTCAACTCCTTTCGCCCGCAGAAGACCACCGGCCCGCTCGACGTCGCCAGTGTCCGAAAAGACGATTTTCGGGCAGATTCAGACACCATGTCCTTCACCATCATCGTCATGGAGGGCGCCTTCGCGACGAGCGTCGCGGCGACACTCGATATGCTCCGGGCCGCGCGCGCCCTGGGGGCGGAGTCATTGCGCTTCGAGGTGTGCTCAGTAGACGGCGGACAGGTCCCACTCACGGAGCGCGTGAGCATCGACACGTCGCGCCTGCGTGCGATGGCCCGCGGTGACACGTCGACCTGGGTCATCCCGGGACTCGGCATGACCCACGCCGCCGCCGTGCACGCACGGCTCGCGAGGCCGGACGCCACGAAGCTCTCGAAGGCCATCGCCCGTCATGTCTCGCGCGGCGGGCGCGTCGCCGCCTCGTGCACCGCCGTCTTCCTGCTGCGACAAGCGGGCGTCCTGACCGGCCGCAGAGTCACCACCACCTGGTGGCTCGCAGGACTGCTCTCCGAGTTGGAGCGGCAGTGCCGGGTTGATTCGAACGCGATGGTCTGCGCGGATGGCCCCATCATCACCGCTGGCGCCGCCTTCGCGCAGACAGACCTCATGTTGCACCTGCTGCGAGAGCGCTGCGGCGCGCGACTGGTCGACCTCCTCGCGCGAACCATGCTGCTCGACGGCAGGCAGGCGCAGGCGAAGTTCATCGCGCCGGAGCTGCTCGCGAACGGAGATGCGTTGATTGCGCGCATCACCGCGGCGCTCGAGGCGGGCTTCCCGAATCCCCCGGGAGTCGCCGAACTCGCCACGCGCCTCGGCATGACGGAGCGGACCCTGTCGCGCCACGTCCAGCGTGCGACAGGCCGAAGCCCTCTCGCGCTCGTCCACAGCGTCAAGGTGCGGCGCGCCCAGGCGCTGCTTCAATCGACGCACCTGAGCATCGACGACGTCGCCGCCGAGGTCGGCTACCAGGACGCGAGCACGCTTCGCCGGTTGATGAAGAAGCTCGGAGGCGGGTCACCGCGTGCGCTTCGCCCGGCGCGGTAGAGCAGGGGCCCATCAACGCGCGCACGGTCAGCGAAACGCTTCGACGCCATCGAGGGCTCAGCCACGCGGGAGGCCTCCTCGACCTTCGGGCTCAGGAACCCGCGCCGCTCCGGTCCACGGGCGGAATCGCATAGGTCCCCACCGCATGGGCCACGGGCTCCGGCAGTCCTTCCGAGTAGAGGGACACCTCTCCCACCGCCAGCGTCCGGCCCAGCTTCAGCAGCTTGCACACCCCGAGGATGCGGCGGTCCGCCGACGGCTTTCGCATGAAGTTGAAGCTCAGGCTCGTCGTCACGGTGAGCGGGACAATTCCAAGCTCGCCCAGAATCGCGACATAGAGCGCCACGTCCGCGGTGGCCATCAGCACCGGGCCGGACACCGTGCCTCCGGGCCGCAGCTCCGCGCGCCCGATTTCATGCGCCACGGTGGCGGACTTGTCCCCGACCTCCAGAATCCGCACCCGCGTCTGCGGGAACTCCGCGGCGATGAAGGCCGCGATTTCTTGCTGACTTGCCATCCTCCGACTCTGCAGGAAATGCCTCGACGAAGCGTGACGAAGTCGCGCTCACCCGCGTCGACGCGCCCGCGGTGTCCACCTCATTCTCACTGCGGGTGCCCTTGCGACGGTGGGAGTTCCCCACGCGCCCTGCGTCGGTACTCGCCGGGAGGCAGGCCCATGACCCGGCGAAAGGCCCGATTGAAGGCGAACTCGGACTCATAGCCCACACGTCCCGCGATGGCCGCGAGCCCGTCCTGGCCCTCGCGCAGTGCTTGCGCGGCCTCCTGCATCCGCAGCCGGGTGAGGTACTCGTGAGGCGCCACGCCCACCTCGCTCGCGAAGCGCCGCGCGAGTGTCGCTCTCGAGGTGCCCGAACGCCGTGCGAGCTCGCTCACCGTCCAGTCCCTCCCTGGCTCGGCGTGCATCCAACCCAGGACACTCGCGAGCGTCCTGTCTCCGAGCGCGCCCAACCAACCAGCACCTCCTGAGGTCTGCGCATCGGCCCAGGCCCGCAGCACCTGCACCAGGAGGATGTCGAGCAGTCGCGAGACAATCACCGAGGCGCCCCGCTCCCCCCGCTCATATTCCCGTTCGAGCAATGCCACCGTGGGCAACAAGGCACGTGCTTCCTCGGACGCTCCACGCAGATGGACTCGCTCGGGAAGCAGTCGAAGCACGGGATGGGCTCCGGGCTCGTCGAACGCGAAGCAGCCACAGAGCAGGCGCGACTCCACGCCAGACCCGCCCAGCACGTAGGACGACTCCCCTTCCCCTCGCGTCGCCAGCCAGTCCTCCAGCCGAAGCTTGGGGCTGCGCGGCGAATCCGCCACGGCATGTCCATCCCCACGAGGCAGCAGCACGACGTCACCGGGCCCGAGCGCGATGACCTCTCCGCCCTGCGTCAACTGGCAGGTGCCCGCGATGACCAGGTGCAGGGCCGCCGTGGCTGTCGGTGCGAAACGCAGCCCCCACGGGGCCCGCGCCACGGTGCGGCAGTAGATCCGCCCACGAAGATGAGTGCGCTCGAGAATCTGCCCGAGCAGGTCGGAGGCATGCGTCAGGTCCATGCCTCCAGGCTAACAGCGGACTGTCCATAGCGCTCGCGCACTGAGCGTTTCAGACAAAAGACTGAGTCATCGGCGAATGGCGCTTCCGGGGCCTGAACGGCACATTCCCCTTCACAAGCGACACCGAACTCCCCCTGGAGGCCCCATGAATCCGACCCCCTCGAACTTGTCCTGGAAGCTCACCTCTCCCACCGCGCTGTTCACGCTGCTGCTGGGGGCCTTCATGCTGTACCTCAGCGTCGGGGGAGTGTTGGACCCCGTCGGGGCGGCGACGGGCTTCGGCCTCCCGCTCACCGGGTCCGAAGCCATTCCCTGGATGCACATCAAGGCGGGGCGAGACCTCGGCCTGGGGCTCGCGATCTTCGCCCTGGTGGCGACCCGGCAACGGCAGGCCGCGGGCGTCTTCGTCCTCGCCACCATCGTGATGCCCACGGTGGACGCGCTGACCGTGATGCAGAACGGGGCCTCACTCGCCTACGCACTCATGGTTCATGGAAGCGCCGCGGTCTACGGCGTCGTCCTGGCCACCGCGCTGCTGCGCCCCCGTCGCCCGTCGCAAGCCGTGCTGCCGGAGAACGGAGTTCGATGAACGGGGCTGCTCTCACCTTCCCCCACGCGGATTCGACTCGCGGATGTGTGCGGGGAGGTGCGCCACTCGCTTCTGACACGGCACCTGTGCTTCTGATGTACCCATGTTCGTCACGCACCGCGCCAAGGGCTTCGCAGCGTCTTCCTCCCGCCACGGAAGCGGTGCCCTCGCGCTGCGAGAGAAGCCAGGCCTGCGCGCACCCGGTTCCGGCACCCGCTGTCTGGTGGGTGCCGGGGGCCTGTCCTGACCGCCCAGGCCGTCGAGAAGCCGAAGCTGCGCGGAGTGCTGCACCAGTTCGCCGCCGTGGGCGCGTTCGGCGCCGGCAGCGTGCTGGTCTCCATGGCGCCCACGCTCCGGACCGCCACCGCCGCCGCGCTGTATGCCATCAGCCTCGTCGTGCTGTTCTCGGTCAGCGCCACCTACCACCGGGTGGACTGGTCCGTGCGCGGCCGGGCCTGGATGCGGAAGATGGACCACGCCTCCATCTTCATCCTCATCGCCGGCACGTACACGCCCATCGCATTGATTGGACTCTCCGGAGCCGCGGGTGACAGCCTGCTGCTCGCCATCTGGTGCGGCGCCCTCGTTGGCGTGGTGAAGTCGCTGTTCTGGGCCCATGCTCCCAAGGTGCTCACCGCCGCCCTCGCCCTCGCGGTCGGCTGGACGCTGGTGCCCTACCTCGACGAGGTGCGCGCCGCGCTCGGCGGCGTCGAGCTGACGCTCATCCTCCTGGGGGGCGTCGCCTATACCTCGGGCGCCATCGCCTACGCCTTGAAACGCCCTGACTTCCGTCCCGGCGTCTTCGGATATCACGAGCTGTTTCACGCGTTGACCATCGTCGGCGCGCTGTTCCACTTCGTGGTGGTGCTGCGGCTCGTGCGCGCCGCGGGCGCATAGCCCCCACGCGGTCGAAGCAAAGCCGCCGTGACAGGGAACACATCGGGATGTGGCCCCCGTGCGGTATCGTGGCGAACATGATGGGCACGAAGAAACATCTGCTCCCGAAGGCACAGCGCTTCAGCGCGGGGACCCTCACGGAGGAGTCGGCGCTGGCGCTGCTGAAGAAGCACGCCCGTGGGAAGTTCGCGAAGTCGAGCACCCTCCGCTCCGCCAAGCGCTTCATCGAGCAGCGCGCCGGGGGCGACCGCGCCGACAGCGACATCCTCCACCACGTGGGAAACCTCACCCTGGAGGAGCTCGTCACCGGGCGCCGGCCGCGAATCGGCCTCCTCATCGTCGAAGGCGACCTCACCGTGAAGGGGCGTTACGAGGACTCGCTCGACCCTGAGTCGGTCGTCATCGTCACCGGCTCGCTGCGGGCCCGGGACGTCATCACCACGGGGTTCCTGGAGGTACACGGGGACCTCGTCGCCAGCCAGTCCATCCTGTTCCTCGACAATGACGCCTGCTGCGAGGTGTTCGGCGACGTCAGCGCGCCCTTCGTCTACACGAACTACCACGCGGTGAAAGTGCACGGCGGAGTGAAGGCCCGGCTCGTCACCGGGGACGCGAAGCACATCCGCAGCGCACAGAAGCACGCGTTCATCGAGGAGACCGACCCGCGCGTCCGCGAAGTCCTCTCACCGAAGCTGCTGAAGGTCTTCGCCGACGAGGTGTTCGAGGACGAAGAAGGCGAGGAGGCCGACCCCAAGGCACCGTGGATCGACGCCATCGACGCGGAGAAGCTCGCGGCGTTCATCCGCCGGGGGCAGCCCGCGCTGGCTCAGCCCGCGGCTCCCAGACGTCGGAAGAAGTGACGGTGGGCCGCCGGGCCCTCCACGGGGACAGGCGGGGTAAGGGCTCCGAGCAGGACGCCAGCGCCCGGTAGGACCGTCACCCCAGGCGCGACGGTGGCTCGCGGACGTGTTACCCCCTCGGATCCATGCCCCCCCGCTCCCCTCGCACCGCCCCCTCGTCCAAGAGGGCGGCTCCCCGCGCAGCCGCGTCCCCGTCCAAGGGGTCGGCGCCCCGCGCCACCGCGTCCCCTTCCAAGGGGTCGGCGCCCCGCGCCACCGCATCCCTGTCCAAGGGGTCGGCTCCCCGCGCCACCGCGTCCCCATCCAAGGGGTCGGCGCCCCGCGCCACCGCGTCCCCATCCAAGGGGTCGGCTCCCGTCGCCCCGGCGACCCCGCTCCCGCCTGGCGCCCCGTTCACCTGGCGCTCGGAGAGCAACGAGCCCTCGCCCACCCGGCTGCATGCGGTGAATGACCGGCTCAGCGCGGACACCGCGCTCAAGCGGGTCCGGAATGGCGAGTTCCTGCTGTACTCGGGCGACTTCCACAACGCGAAGCAGCTCCTGGGCGCACTGGGTCGGCGGCTCGAACGGGCGTCGAACGCGCGCTCACCCCTGGAAGCCTTCCGGGCCGAGCGTCGCGCACGGCAGTTGGAGCACGAGACGCTGTCACGCATCGTCGTGTCGCTCGACCGCGACTACCGGCTCGCGCTCGCGCGGGCCCCCGACGTGGCCCAGGCGTGCCGACAGGTCTGGGGTGAGCCGGAGACGGAGTTCACCGTCGTTCCCCTCAAGCAGCTGCTCGGCATGCTCGGAGCGACGGAGTGGCGGCGAAAGGGCCTGGCGGTGCCCGGCCTCACGGGCCTCATCCATCCCCACTACGGCGTGTACCTGCCCACGCGCACCGACTACGTGGAGCTGCTGCTCTGGCTGCCCCTCCTGAAGGGCCAGCGCGTATTCGACGTGGGCACGGGGACGGGCGTGCTCTCGTTCCTGCTCCTCCAGCGGGGCGCCGCGTCCGTGCAGGCGACGGACTGCGACTCGCGCGCGGTGGCCTGCGCCCGGGAAAACGCGGAGCAGTTGGGACTGAGCAAGTCCTTCCAGGTGGCCGAGGCCGACCTCTTCCCCGAGGGGAAGGCGGACCTCGTGGTCTGCAACCCGCCGTGGATTCCCGAGCCGCCGAAGAACCGGGTGGACCGCGCGGTGTTCGACGAGGACAGCCAGTTCCTGCGGCGCTTCCTCGAAGGACTCCCCGCCGCGCTCACGCCGGGAGGCGAGGGGCTGCTGATTCTGTCGGACCTGGCGGTGCTGCTCGGCCTGCGTCCGTCCGGATGGCTCCAGGAGCAGTTCACCCGGTGCGGCCTGACGGTGAAGTCGAGCCGTTCGACGGTGGCACGGCACTCCAAGGCCCAGGACACCTCGGACCCGCTGCACATGGCGCGCTCGCGCGAGACGACCACGCTCTACTGCCTCACGGCGGTGGCGCCGTAATCCAGCGGGGGAGCGGTGGCGCCTGACTACGAGGCGCTCCGCCCCGGGTCCGCGCGCTCCAGCGTCAGCACCGCCGACGTGAGCCGAGGCGGGTCCAGCTCACGAGCGAGAATCGCCAGACAGAGCTCGGCGTCTCCCAGGGAGGCGTCGGGCCTGTCGCCAAGCCCCTGGAGTCGAGCCTGGAGCTGCTCCAGCGAGAAGCCCCGGCGCTGGATGTCCGCGAGCATGCCCTGGCGGAGCGTCTCCAATATCCTCCCCTCGTTCGCCAGCTCGAACACCAGCTCCTCCAGACTCACGCTGACAGGCATCCACGCCTCGTCGGGAGCCCTCGCACCGTAGAGACCTTGCGCCACGTTCGCGTCGGACATCGTGACGCGTGAGCCATCGCGCTCCAGGCCCAGGGCGGACTGGTCCCAGACGATGGCGCCCGCGGAGGAGCGCTCGCCATCGACGAGCAGGGTCTCCACCGCGGTGAACCAACTCGCGACCTGCCAGAAATGGTCGAAGGTCCCCTCCGTCCAGGACCGGCCTCCGATGCGGACCTCCAAACCGAACCGCAGACGACAGCAATTGAAGTTCGGCGTGTCGAGGCAGAGCTGCACCAACTCGCGCTCCTTCCCGAGGAGCGAGGCGCCCTCCGTCACGAACGACTCGCTCGCATCCTCGCCGAACGCGCTCGCCCGGTTGGGCACGGTGAGGAGTCCTTCCGGCACCGCGACGCGGCCCTTGGAGCCATGTGCCCGCGCTCCGGGCGGCCCCACCTGCTCTTCATGAAACAAGGGAGCGGCGACGAGCAGCGTCGCCAACAACTGCGTGGCTTCTCTCGGGGGCGCGCTCACGTGACGTCCGGGCCTGCCATCAGGAAGGGAGGCTCGACTTCACTCGATATCCACGACGCACGCACCCACCTCCAGCAGGAGCGGCTCCCGCGCGGAGACCCGACAGCGCTCACCGGGCATCGACAGCTGCTTCGCGCCGACCGTCGTCACGCCCTCCACCGCTTCGACGTAGAAGCAGGGGTGGTGCCCCCCGCCGACCGTCACCTTGACCTGGTGCTCGGCCACCCCCTCCTGGTCCACGACGATGACGTTCGTCGCCGCCCGTCCGACGGTGAGCGGACTGGACCAGACCTCGTGCCGACCACCAAGCAGCAGCTTGGAGAGGACCTCGCCCTGCTTCGAGCGAACGGTCACCTTCATCCGGTATTGCTCCACGCGCCAGTACACCAGGGACGTGCTGAACGGCTTCACGTCCCCCCAGGCCAGCGTGCCCGTCTCGGGGTCCACGCGGACGGTCTGAAAGTTCTCCGGCGAGCGCAGCCAGTCGCGCGTCTCCTCGGTGAGGTCGGGAACGCGCGCGGGCTCCCAGTCGAAGAGGCACGGCTTGAGGCTCGCCTCGCCCTCATGCCCGTCGCTGAAGCGCACGCGGACGACGAAGGGAGCGACACAGCGGGCATCGAGAATCACTGCGGCCATGCTCGGACCTCGCCCTGTCAGGGGGTCCTCCACCTTGCGGCGCGCGTGTCTCATTTTCAAGAGCGGGGGGTGGGCCCGCCCCGACCCGACGGCCCGGGTGAGTCCTTCGCGCCCTGGCGCAGCTCGAAGCTGAACGTGGCGCCCTGGCCCGGCTCGCTCTCGACCGAAATCCTCCCGCCATGCTCCAGGATGAGCTGCTTGGAGATGTAGAGGCCCAGCCCCAGACCGCTGGACTCGCTCGCGGAAGTCGCGCGCTCGAAGCGGACGAAGATTCGCTCGTGATGCTCGGGAGGGATGCCACGGCCTTCATCCCGGAGGCTGAACTTCACCCAGCCCTCCCGCGACTCGAGCTTCGCGTGCACCGGCTTGCCGGGCGCGTACTTGATGGCGTTGGTGATGAAGTTCGTCAGCACCTGTTCGATTCGCGCGGCATCCAGACGGACGACAAGGCCGTCCGCCACCTGCTGCTCGAGCTGGATTCCAGCGGCCTCGAACTGGGGCGTGAAACGACCCAGCACCTCCCGCACCAGGTCGGAGAGGTTCGTCTCCTCGGGTATCACCGTCAGCTTGCCCGTGCTGATGCGCGACACGTCGAGCATGTCATTGACCAGGCGCCCCAGCCGGTCCACCTGGATGAGCGTGGTGTCGAGCAGCTTCTCGAAGCGCGCGGGCGGAAACGCCGCGAGGCCCTGGTTCGCGAAGAGCCGCTTGCTCATCTGCGCCTGCAGCTTGAGCGTGGTCAGCGGCGTATTGAGCTCATGCGAGGCGACCCCGAGGAACGTGTCCCGCGAGACGATGGCCGCGCGGAGGTTCTCCGCGAGCTGCTCAATCTCCTTCTGCTCGTTGACCTGGTCGGTCACCTCGTAGATGACCACCAGGATGCCGTCGATGCGCCCGGCCGGGTCGCGCTTCGCCTGGTAGGTGAAGTTGATGAACAGCTCCCGCTCGGCCCCGTCGGACTGGACCATGGACGCGCGCAGCTTCGTGCCATGGAAGCTCTTGCCCGTCTGATAGACGCCGTCGAGAATCTCGTGGAACCCCTGCCCCTCCAGCTCCGGCAGCGCTTCCCGGACGGGCAGGTGCAAGAGGTCCGTGGCCGGGCGCCCTCCGAACAGCATGGACATGTAGGGGGCGTTCACGAAGGTGTAGACGTGGCGCGGCCCGCTGAGGATGGCGATGCCCAGCGGGGCTTGCAGCAGGAAGCTCTGGAGTTCCTGACGCGCGAGCTGGCCCTCCTCCTCCGCCCACTTGCGCTCGCTGATGTCGAGCGCCGTCCCGATGAACCGGGTCGCCCTTCCCTCCGCGTCGAAGGAGACCTGACCTCGCGCTTCGACCCAGCGAGGCCGCTCACCCGAGCTCCCTCTCATCCTGTGCTCCCGCAGGTAATGCCCCTTCGCCTCCCCCGCGAGCGCGGCGGCGATGCTCGCGCGCACGGATTCCACGTCATCGGGATGGATGCGTTCGAGGAACTGGGGGAGGCCGTACTCCGTCTGCTCCAGCAGCCCGAAGAGTTCGGCCATCCGAGCATCCGCCGTCAGCCCCCCGGTGGCGACCTCCAGCTCCCAGGTGCCGGCCCCGGAGGCCTCCACGACCCGACGCAGGCGGTCCTCGCTGCGCCTCAGGGCCTGCTCGCTGAAGATGCGCCCGGTGGTCTCCGTGCAGACCACCAGCGTGCCTTGAATCTTCCCGGACTCGTCGAAGACCGGGGAGTAGCCATAGGTCCAGTAGACGTCCTCGATGCGGCCGTTGCGGAAGATGGGGACGAGCTGGTCCTCGTTCCAGCTGGCCTTCCCCTCGCGCATCACGTCTTCGATTTGCGGTCCGATGATGGGCCAGATTTCAGGCCACGTCTCCCGACCCGGCCGCCCGAGGGCCGCGGGGTGCTTGCCCTTGCCGAAGCTGGGCACATAGGCGTCGTTGTAGAACTGGATGAGCTGGGGGCCCCACCAGAGGAACATGGGGTGGCGCGAGTGGAGCAAGGTCTGGACGGTGGTCCGCAGCGAGCCGGGCCAGCGCTCCACGGGGCCCACGGGAGTCGAACCCCAGTCCATCGCGCGCATCCGGGCAGCCATCTCCCCGGTCCCGCTGAACAGCTCCTCCGCATTCACGTGGTCGCGCTCCCCGGTCGTGCCGCGGGAGCGGAGTTCTAGAGCATCGCTCCCTCGCATGAAACAACTCCGCGACGCCGGGCGAGCCCATTCGGACAGCCAGTCCTTTTTACAGCCGCATCCTCGACATCGCGTGCTCACGGAGGCACCGCTCGCAGGCCAGGACACTCCCGCGGGCCCTGAACCCCCTATCAGCGGATGAGGCCTTCGGCGCCCGGCGCACCCTCTCTCACGAGCGTCCACGCGCTGAGGGGGTTATCACCGGGGTCAGGTGGCGAGGCGCACGCCTTGCCGTCCCCCTACCAACCGGAGTGACAGATGAAGATTGGAATCATCGGCGCGGGCCATATCGGCGCGGCACTGGCGAGGAAGTGGGTGAAGCTGGGTCACGAGGTCGTCATCGCGAACTCGCGCGGACCGGACTCGCTCCGCGCGCTCGCGGCCGAGATTGGAGCCACCCCCGTCACCGTCGAACAGGCCGCTCGCGGGGGCGAGGTCGTGGTCGTCACCATCCCCCAGCGCGCGGTGGAGGACCTGCCGAAGAATCTCTTCGCGGGCGTCCCCTCGGACGTGGTCGTCATCGACACCGGCAACTACTACCCGAGCCGCGACGGCGGCATCTCCGCGCTGACGGGCGGACAGATTGAGAGCGAGTGGGTCAGCGGCCTGCTCGGGCGGCCGGTCATCAAGGTGTTCAACAACATCTACTCCCAATCCCTGGCGGAGAAGGGCACGCCGAAGGGGACTGCCGGGCGTATCGCGCTCCCCGTCGCGGGCGACCCGCCCGAGGCGCGAGCGAAGGTCCTCCGGCTCGTCGACGAGCTCGGGTTCGACCCGGTCGATGTGGGCGGCCTCGAGGAGTCGTGGCGCCAGCAGCCGGGAACGCCCTGCTACACCCGGGACCTCGACGCGCGAAGCCTGAAGGAAGCGCTCGCGTCGGCGGACCGGAGCCGCATCCCCGAGTACCGCAAGGCCGCGGACGACGCGGCGAAGGCGTTCTTCGAGGCGCAGAAGAAGGGCTGACCGCGTCGGCAGGCGGGGTGGCGCGGCCCCAGGTTGGGACGCGTCCCCCGGTGCACTCAGAGCGGCGAGACGTCGCTTGCGGATGCGGGCGCTGGCGCGGGTGCGGGCGCCGCCTCGTCCTGGCTCACCTGGGAGTTGAGCACCCAGCTCAACGAGTAGCGCGAGCCGAGCAGCCGGTAGGTGGCGCGTTTGCCGCAACCCGTGACCCCCGCCGTGTGCTTGTCGAGCCGCGTCGACTCGAGCTGCGCGCGTGCACAGCCCAGGTCGAACTCCGCGCGAGCCTTCACGTCGGGAACCCAGGAGCACTGCCCCATCACACAGCGCAGCTCATAGGTGCCGGAGGTACCGCAGCCGCTCAGCTGGTACTGATTCTCGCCGAGATAGGTGGGCGTCAGCTCCTCGGAGCACTTGAGGTCCTCGGCGGCGATCTTCTCCAGATTCGCATAACGCTTGGAGTTGATGGACGGCCCCATCTCGGAGAAGTCCACCTTGGAGTTGCTCCGGCCTCCGCCACAACCAGACACCAGGAGCGCCACACCCAATCCAGTCATCAGCCCGAGCGAGAGGTTCATGGACAGACTTCTATCATGTCCATGGTGTCTGCTTCAGCCTCCCGCTCGCGGCTCGGGAGGGCGCCACTGATTGCGGCTCACCGCGGACCGCGCCTCAGGCTGCCTGCTGCGAGCGCGCCTGGTATTCCTTCATGGCCCTGCTGCGCCCCAGGTAGTGCTCGAAGGCACGCAGCAGCGCGTCCGGGTCCTTCAGCTTGCTCAAGCAGATGGAGCGCTTCTCCTTGGAGCCGCCCTCGCCCGCGAGCTGCAGGTCCAGGTACTTCTTGAACATGCGGTCCGCGGTGCTCGCGTTCGTCACGTGCTCGAGCAGCACGGGCTCCTCCCACTCCGTGTAGCTCACCTGCGCGAAGTCCAGCTGCGCGTCCACTCCGACGTCCTTGCCCTCGAAGGTCAGCGGCGGGAAGTGCCGCTCCACGTGCTCGCGCTCCGCCTCGTTGGACGGCACGTAGCGGTAGGCGAGCACCATGTCGTGTGCCTGGGAGAAGCGCGCCTCGTACGCGCCCCACAGCCGCGCCTCGATGGCGTCCACGTCCTCGATGGTGGTCACCCAGGAGAACGTCACCGGCTCGAGCAGCACCTGCGCCATGTCCCCCGGCGCCAGCCGCGCGTTCACGTTCTCCAGCCGCGCGGAGAGCGGCGGGTGGGAGTCGAACGGATGCGGCGTCACCGTCCCGTGCAGGTCGCCATGCACGGCGTCGGACTGCGCGTATTCCGCGAAGCCGAGGGCGACCCGCCGGGCGATGGCCACGGACTGCTGCCGCTCGTCGCGGGAGAAGAGGTCCGACTCCACGCGCTCACGAAAGCCCGCGTACGCGCCCACCTTCACCAGCGAGCGGGCGATGTCCCGACCCGAGGTGATGCCCGCGGCGAGGCGATCCGCGGCGAGTTCGCTCGCGCGCCGGCTGCGGCCCAGCGACAGCTCGAAGAGCCCGCGATAGGCCACCATGAAGTGGTAGATGGGCCGCGTCAGTCCGCCCTCGTGCAGCGTCTGGAGGTACTGGCCGAAGTGCGCGAGCATCGGCGCGAGCCGCTTGCCGTGCCCCGTGTCTCCGCCCAGCAGGTGCCCCATCTCGTGCGCGAGCACCGCGTCGGCCTCCGACTGCTCCATGAGGCGCAGCAGGGACAGACTCACGTAGAGCGTCCTGCCCGAGAGCGTCCGGTCCCCGACGCGCACGTCGCCCTCGGTGACGAAGAAGTTGGCGTCGATGCCCGCGAGGATGTTGTTGGGGGGAGGCGTCTGGAGCCGCGCGCACAGCTTGCGCACGTGCGCCCAGAGCTCCGGCGCCTTCGACTCCTCGAGCACCTCCGCCTCCACCTCGAAGTCCATGGGCGGACGACGGAAGATGGCGACCACCACCATGAAGATGGCCATGGCGGCCAGCGCGCCCACCACCAGGATGAGCTTGGGCGAGTAGCGGTTGAACCAGAGCGCCGTCACCCAATAGGACAGCCACACGGCCAGGCCGCCCTGGCCTATCGCCTGGAGCGCCCCGGTGACGCGCAGCACGTTCCAGCCGATGACGAAGCTGCCGTACTGGAAGGGGCGCGAGACGAACGCGGCCAGACCACACAACAGGGCAATCACCGTGGTGGCGAGCCCGAGTGCCAGCAAGCCCAGCGCCAGGCTGTGCATCCAGTCGAACTGCTGCACGTCCTTGCACACCCCGCCGAGGTTGCTCCGGAAGTTCGCCAGCTCCGCATCCGTGCTGAGGCAGGCCGCGGAGGCCGGAACGGCGCGGAAGAAGGCCAGGGTCTCCTGCCGCTGCTGCTCGTCGAGTTGGGTGTCCTGGGCAACCTGCTGCTCGATGGACGAGAGCACGTCCCCGTCCACGCTGGAGGTGGCGTGGCCGGTGAACCACAGACCAAAGAGTGGGAGGGCAAAGAGCCAGAGGGCGGGCAGCACATAGCCGCGCAGGAAGCCGGGAGCGGTTGTCGTAGGGCGCATGATTTCGGTGCCGGGAATCTTACGCATGGGCGGGTGTCCTCTCACCAGCCCCCTGGCGCACGTCTCCGTTCCCAAGAGTCTGGAACTCCCGCCATGCCAGGACCGCACACCGATGCCCGACACAGCCGTGCACGGCGCTACGAGCGCTGCCGCATCATCACCACCTTGGGGTACGCGATGAAGAACCCCATGCGCTCCATGTTCCGCTGAGACGCGCTGGCCGGCAGGGTTCTGCTCGCCGCCAACGTACACCCCTGGCGAAGGGCCCACGCCAGTCGCGCGGCAATCAACTCCTGCTGCAGCCCCCTGCCACGGAAGCGCTCGCGCACCCCCGTCCCGGACAGCGTCGCCACGCCGTCATGCAGGGCCACGGTGCCGCCGCCCGCGGGCTCTCCGTCCACCAGCGCGAGGAAGCAGGTGGTGCCCGACATCGACGCCGTGCCCAACATGAGCGAGGCCTCCGCGTCCGACACCTCCTCGCGTCCGAGAAAGCCCTGGGCCACCGTGCGCGAGAAGACCTCCGCCTCGCCAGGGCGAAGGGGACGAACCTCCGCGACCGTCGGCGGCGTGGGACTTCCCGGCAACTCGCGCACGAGCACCTGCTGGAACTCGCCCACCTGGTAGCCCCGCTGCGCCAGCCCCTGGGCCAGCGTGTGATGGGCGAAGGGCAGCAGGTCTATCTGGAGCACGCCGCCGCCCTGGCCCAGATGGGACTCCACCCGGTCCAGGTCCTCGACGCTGACGGGCCCTTCCAATCCCAGCGCGAGCGCCTGCGTGAGGGGCGAGTCCGGGCCGTTGAAGAGGGCCAGGCCCCCCGCGACTTCAAGGACACCGGAGGGCGGCGTGGCACCGCGATTCTGCGCGGCCTGGGCCAGCTCCAGGCGTCGGGCGAGCAAGGGGTCCACGACCAGGCGTGACGGCGAAGAAGAGGGCTGCATGGCGCGCACCCTCATCCACGACGGACGGCGGCGTCTACCGGCTTCCGGCGCCGCTTGTCACAATCGTGCGCTGCTTCACGCCCGCCGCTCGCGGCGAAAGCGCGCGGGCGTGGCGCCATGGCGGGCACGGAACAGCGCCGTGAAGTGACTCTGGCTGCAGAAGCCGGTGGCCTGCGCCACGTCCCCCAGTGGAAGCGCGCTGGTGACGAGCAGCTCCCGGGCCCGCTCCAGCCTCCGCGTCAGGACGAAGCGGTGCGGTGTGCTCCCCGTCGCCCGCTTGAAGCTCCGAGCGAAGTGCGACGGGCTCAGCCCCACCACCCCCGCCAGCGCCTCCAGTCCCAGCGGGCCGTCCAGGTTCGCCTCCACGAAGTCGGTGACGCGACGAAGCTGCCAGGTCGCGAGGCCCACCGCCTGGAGGCTCGCGCGCCGCCGCTGCCCATCCAGCCGCAACAGCCGCAGCCCCACCACCGTGGCCAGCGCCTCCATCTCCAGCCGGGCGGGTGGCAGGCCGTCACGCAGCGCCTCGCCGCTGGCGCGCAGCAGCTCCCTCAGCACCGGGTCTCTCTGACACGCGGACGGAATGGACCGCAGTCCGCGCCCCGCGCCGGACTCCCCGCTGAGCACGGCGAGCCGCTCCGGGTGCAGGAAGAAGGACACCACCTGGGCGCCTTCCGCCCACGCGAAGGAATGGGGCTGCTCGGGGCTGACGACGCCCACCTCCTCGCAGGTCACGCGAAGGTCCACCGGACGCCCGGCGGGCCGCCACCGTCCCTGGAGGGACTGGCGGACCAGCGGCATGAGCAGCTGCGACTCCGGATGATGGTGCTCCGCCGTGCACACTTGTTGATGCTGGTAGAGGGCCACGCCCACGCCCTCCCAGGCCACCGAGGCCAGGGGTTCCATCCGTCTCGCAGGTCCTGTCACGTGGCGCTCCAGCTCGGGTCGGCTTCCAGGGCGACGCCAGCGTATGTCCAGATTCATGAACATCGCAGCGCCAGCCGAGCGGGACCTCCCACGGGCCGCGAATGAGTTCAACGCGGAACGTCGTGTTCGCACGGCACCTTCGCTTCCGTGCTACGCAACGCAATCCTCGCCTCACCGTTCGCCGCTCCAATCCTTCCCCCGCCCCACTCGTGAACTCGCGCATCCCTGGCCCTGGAATCGACCCTGCACCTCCTCGCGCGGTGGACCCGGCCCGCGTGTGGATGGTCGATGACAGCGCCATGCAGATGGAGCGGGCTCGCGCGCTCCTGTCGAAGCACCACGCGGTCGAGACCTTCCGCGACGCGGAGACGATGCTCGAGCGGCTCACCCAGGGTCCGCCTCCCGACGTGCTCCTGCTGGACTGGCAGTTGCCGGGCGTCTCGGGCCTGGATGCGTGCCGCTACGTGCGCGAGCACTACGATGACGTCTCGCTGCCCATCCTGATTCTCTCCGCGCGCGGAGCCCACGCGGACTTCACGGAAGGCCTGCGGGCCGGGGCCAGCGACTACGTCTCCAAGCCCTATGACGACGCGGAGCTGCTCGCGCGCGTGGGCAGCCTCCTGCGCATCCGGGCCCAGGGGCAGCAGCTGCGCGAGCGCGAGGCGTACCTGGCGACGACGCTCTCCAGCATCGGCGACGCCGTCATCACCACGGACCGGGCCGGGCGCATCACCTTCCTCAACCCCGTGGCCGAGCGGGTCACCGGCTGGCATGACTCGGACGCGCGCCAGCGTCCCGTGTCGGAGGTCTTCCGCCTCATCGACGCGGGCACGCGGGCCCCGGTGGAGGACCCCGTGGGCCGCGTGCTCACGCTCGGCACGCCCCAGGGACTCATCGGGGCCACGCTGCTGTCGCGCAAGGACGGCTCCGAAGTCCCCATCGAGGACAGCGCCGCCCCCATCCGCGTGGGCGCGAGCGACCTGACCGGCGCCGTGCTCGTCTTCCGCGACGTCACCGAGCAGACGCGCGTGAGGCGACACAGCGAAGCCCTGGACGCGAAGATTCGCGCCAGCGAGGCCGAGCTGCGCGTGCTGCTCGACGCCATCCCCGTCCTCGTCTCGTATGTCGCACCGGACGAGACCTACGGCCGGGTCAACAAGGCCTATGAGGAGTGGTTCGGGATTGAGCAGGACAGCCTCCGGGGAAGGTCCATCCGGGAGGTCATCGGGGAGGCGGCGTACGCCGTGCTCGGCCCGTACGTGAAGCGAGGCCTCGCGGGCGAGAGCTTCTCGTTCGAGCAGCACGACGTCCCCTACCGCCTGGGCGGCACGCGCGACGTGAAGGTGACCTTCATCGCGCACCGGGAGCCGGGGCAGGACCCGGGCGGTTATGTGGCGCTGCTCCAGGACATCACCGCCGAGCGGAGGCTGACGAAGGAGCGAGAGCACTCGGTCGAGCAGCAGCGGCGGCAAGCGGAGTTCGAACAGCAGCTCATCGGCATCGTGAGCCATGACCTGCGAAATCCCCTGGGCGCCATCCTGATGGGGGCCGCCCGGCTGAACCAGCAGGACGGGCTGGACCCGGGTGTCCGCAAGCTGGCGGCCCGCATCCAGTCCTCCGCCGCGCGCGCGGTGCGGATGGTGAACGAGCTGCTGGACTTCACCCAGGCCCGGATGGGCGGCGGCATCCGGATTGAGTGTGGCCCCACGGACCTCCACGCCTTGATGCGCGCCATGGTGGAGGAGGTGGAAGCGGCCAACCCCTCCGCCCAGGTCCGCGTGGAGCTGAGTGGAAACGGGCAGGGCCTGTGGGATGGGGACCGGCTCTCCCAGGTGCTCCAGAACCTGGTGACGAATGCCCTGAAGTACGGCGAGCCGGAGACGCCCATCCACGTCGCCTGCCGGGGCGACGCCGAGCAGGTGACGTTCAGCGTGCACAACATGGGGGCGCCCATTCCGGAGGACCAGCTCCCCGCCCTCTTCCAGCCCTTCCAGCGGGGCACCGACGGCGTGGACAAGGCGGGCCGCAGCGTGGGACTCGGCCTGTTCATCGTGAAGTCGATTGTCGACGCGCACGGGGGCCGCATCGACGTGCGGTCCTCGACAGACAAAGGCACCACGTTCATCGTGACCCTGCCCCGCCACGCGTGCAGCTCGGCGCCTCGCTGAAGCCCTCTCTCGACGGCGAGCCGCGGCCCCTCTGAATGAAGGGCCGCGCCCGGGAGCTCACTTCTCGAGGTCGCCGAGAATCTTCCCGATGGGCGACGGCGTGCCCAGCATCTTCTGGAACGGGTTCCGGGTGTCCGAGCCCGCGTCATAGTTGCCGAGGTTGACGTCGTTCTGGTTCCGGTCCGGCAGCATGCCCGAGTAGTCCTGGCGGGACGGCAGCCCGTGCTCCTGGCGAATCTTGTTCTCGGTGGGGGCCCAGCCCGCGGGCGTGTGCGGCGTGGGACGCAGGCCCACCGTCTCGAACTCCTCGCGCAGACGCAGGCGCGTCTCGACGGTGTCCTTCATGTTGGCGGAGTGTTCGGGGAAGCGCTTGAAGACGTCCGCGTCGTGGTGCTTGCTGGCCGCCAGCGGGCTCACTTGCACGCCGTTGGCCGCGCGCCAGGCGTGGACCGACTCGTGGCCCAGGCTGTTGAAGCGCTGCCCCGGGGCGTTCTCGTTGTAGTTGATGCGGCTGGCGGTGCCCGCTCCGGGCTGGCCCTCGTAGCGGTACGCGGGGCGGAGCGAGTCGAGGCCGCCGTTGTGCCGGGGCGCGTGCGACATGGGCATCGCGGCGTCGCGGCCCGAGTAGATGTCCGCCACCGTCAGCGGGTTGCGCTGCGTGCCGATGGCCCCCGGATTCACGTGGGAGGTCCGGTCATTGAGCTCCGTCATCAACCGGCCGCCCTCGGGCTTGCTCGTCAGCCGGTGCGTGGAGTCGCGGACATCCGAGGTGAAGTCGGCGAAGTCCGCGCCCGACTGGCCGCTGTCGCGGCGGGTCCGGATGCCCTGGAGGTCCGGGTGCGCCACGCCGTAGTCCGTCGGCTTGAGGTTGTTCTTGCCGTTCTGGAGCTCGGCGGGGGTCGGGCGGGGAGCGTCGGGCTTCGGGGCCGACTCGGTCTTCTTCGGCGGGCTCTTCTCCGGCGACTTCGGCGAGCTCGTCTCCAACTTCGGGGGCGCGCTGTTGCTCCGGGAACGCGAGCTGGAGGAGGAGGACGGGGACCGAAGGGAAGACGGCTTGGAGCGGAGCTTCATGGGGGATCGCCTCTGGAGGGAGTCGGTGACGAGGCTCCCTAGAGCATCCGGTGTGCCAGCCTCCCCGTGGCGCGCGGCGGCCGTGGAGCGCCCTGATTTCAAGAGGTTCCACCAGGCGTGGGGCTCTTCGGAGCGCCTTGGCTGATGACCGTGAACAAGGGGCTGATGACCGCCGTCATCAGGCGCGGCGCCCCCCAGGCTGGCAAACCCCGGGGTGGGCGCCTAGAAGCACGCCCTTCATCCACCCAAGGCTCATCCATCGTATGAATCGAAAGAACGTGCTCAGCACCCTGCTCGCACTGGGACTGCTGACGACCGTGAGTGCCCAGGCCGAGGTGTTGTTCTCCCAGGCCAACCTCCTGCTCAACAAGAACCAGCTCTCCGCGGTGAACTATCGCGGCAAGGGGCTGTCGATTCCCGTCGGGACCAAGGTCGAGGTCCTCAAGCGGAGCGACGATGAGGTGCGCTGCAAGGTGCTCGACTCGGGGGCCGAGTTCAAATTCGTCTCCCACAAGAGCCTGGGCAAGAGCGCCGTCGCGCTGTTCCCCGGCTTCTTCGCGGCGACGGACCCCGCGGCGCGAATCGCCGCGCTCACGCCGGAAGAGCAGAAGCAGGTCAAGGCGGGTGAGCTGGCCAAGGGCATGTCCCGGGACGCGGTGCTGCTGACCGTGGGCCCGCCGCCGCCACACCGGACGCTGTCGCTCGAGAGCACCAAGTGGACCTACTGGAGCTCGAAGTTCTCCACGTTCGACGTGGTCTTCGACAGCGCGGGCAAGGTGGTTTCGTTCGGCGATGAGCCGGCGCCCGCCCCCGTCCCCACGGAGAAGGTCTTCCACCACGCGACGGCGAACTTCCACTTCGAGGGCGACACCCTGTCCTGGGTGAACTACCTCAAGGGCCCCATCCTCCCGTTCAACACCCGGGTGGAGGTGCTGGACAAGAGCGACTCGAAGGTGAGCTTCAAGGTCGTGGAGACGGGCAAGGAGTTCGTGTTCGAGAACGACTCGCGCTCTGGCGCGGACACCTGGGCGCTGTTCCAGGCCGCGTTCGCCCCCGAGGACCAGGCCCCCAAGCTCGCGACGCTGTCGGCGGAGGACCGCAAGAAGGTCTCCGCGTCGGAGGTGGTGACCGGCATGTCCCGCACCGCCGTGCGGATGGCGTGGGGCCCTCCTCCGCCGCACGAGACGCCCTCGTTCGACTCCACCGTCTGGACCTACTGGAAGAGCAAGATCTCCAAGGTGAAGGTCACGTTCGACAAGGACGACAAGGTCGCCTCCATCGAATAGCGGCGCGCCGCCTCAACGGCTGTCCTGGAGCCGCCTCAGCTCCAGGACAGCCGAAGGTCGCCGTCGGTCAGCGCTTCGCCAGGAGCGAACGCGGGTCGAAGGTGACGCGAATGCGGGAGATGCGCCCGTTCTCGACGTGGCTCCAGTTCGCGACCGGAATCGGAGCTCCGTCGGAGGGATGAATCTCGAACCAGGTCATCACCTCGGCACCGTCCACGAAGCGGTGCAGCACCGTCACCTGGGGCGACACCTTCCACATGCCGTTGACCAGCCCCTTCACGCACGCGTCGGCCCCATCCGCCGTCCCCAGCGCACCGACGAAGCTCACGTCGGGCGCGAGCGTGCCGCGCAACTTCGCCTCGTCCTTCTCGCTCCACGCGTCGAAGTACGCCTTCACCACTTCCGCTGGACTTCCCATGTCGACCTCCGAAAGAGCCCCCACCCTCTCCCAGGGCGCTGACAGAGGTGTGTCAGGATTGAGCGAACTGCTTTCCGGTCAACGCAAGGCGAAGCGCCGCCTGTAGGCGTCGGGCGTCAGCCCCGTGCGAGCCTTGAAGCGGCGGCGGAACGACGTGGTGTCCGCGTAGCCCACGGCCTGGGAGATGTCCTCCACGGTGCGAGGAGTCGTCTCCAGGAGGCGCCGGGCGGCCTCGACGCGCAGGCGCTGGACGTAATCCAGCGGCGTGTCACCCGTGGCCTTGCGGAAGCGGCGCAACAGCGTGCGCTCTCCCAGGCTCGCGGCCACGGCGGCGCCCGACAGGCTCACCGGGCCGGAGAGGTGGGCCTCCAGCCACTCCTGGGCGCGCAGCACGGCATCGTCCCCGTGGCCCCGAGGCGCGGCATGCACCGCATAGGGCGCCTGGAACCGACGGCCGGGCTCCACCAGGAGCATCTTCGCGCACAGCGCCGCCAGCTCCGGTGAGGCGTGCTTCGCCACCAGATGCAGGCAGAGGTCCAGATACGCCGTCACGCCACCCGCGGTGAGCACGTCGCCGTGGTCCACAAGGAGCAGCTCCGGCTTGAGCGCCACGCGCGGATAGCGCGCCTCGAAGTCCTGGGCGAGTCCCCAGTGGGTGGTGGCCTCCCGCCCATCCAGGAGGCCCGTCTTCGCGAGCAGGAAGGCACCGGCGCATACCGCCGCCAGCTGCGCGCCCTTCGCGTGCTGCCCCAGAAGCCAGTCCGCCGTGGAGCGCTCGGCCACGCTGCCCTCCAGGTTGCCGATGACGGCGGGGACGAAGACGACGTCGAAGCAGTCGGTGGGGGCCGGCACCCGCGCGGCGGCCAGCTCCAGGCCATGGAAGCTCCGGACGGGGCCGGCGCGAGCGGACACCAGCTCGGCCGTGAAGGGCTCGCTCCGGCCCTGCTCGCGGCTCAGGAGGTTGGCCATGGCGAACACATCCAGCGGGCCTGTCACGCTGGAGGCCACGCAGCCCTCCAGGGCCAACACCGCGATGTGGAGTGACGAGGACCTGGCAGCCATGAGCGCTTGTCGGTTTCCGCCCGGACTTTGTCAATCCGAGCACTCCTGCCGGGAGCGGCGTCTGGATATTCAGCCGGACAACAGACGAGAACCCGCTGGAGGAGAACACCCATGGACACGCCCCTGGAAAACGCCGCCCTGCTGCTCATCGACATCCAGAATGACTACTTCCCCGGAGGTCGGTTCGAGCTGGACGGCGCCGACGCGGCGGCCGGCAAGGCACGGGCGGCGCTCGACTTCTTCCGTGAGCGGGGCCTGCCGGTCATCCACATCCGCCACGAGTCGCCGCAGCCCGGGGCCACGTTCTTCCTGCCGGGGACTCCGGGGGCGGAGATTCATTCCCGCGTCGAGCCCCGGCCCGGCGAAGCGGTGGTGCTCAAGCACTTCCCCAACAGCTTCCGGGAGACGGACCTCCAGGAGCGCCTCCGGGCCCTGGGCGTGAAGCACCTGGTCGTCACCGGGATGATGACGCTCATGTGCGTGGACGCCACGGCGCGCGCGGCGGCGGACCAGGGCTACGCGGTCACCATCCTCCACGATGCCTGCGCGGCCCGGAGCCTGGAGTTCAACGGCCAGCACGTCTCCGCGCCGCAGGTCCACGCCGCGTTCCTCGCGGCGCTCGGCATGGGCTACGGCAAGCTCGTACCGACGGCCGAGTTCCTCGCCCAGTCCGGACGCTAGCGCCAATACCGGTCAGTGAGGGCGGGGGCGTTTCACCCACTTCTTGTCGTAGTTGCTCATCTTTACAACTCGTGGGTAGCGCCTCTCGCTTCTTCGTTCCGGGAGTAGCAGCAGTCCCAGTGCCTGCGCAGGTCGAGCAGGTGCTCCGGAATCCGTCCGGGAGCCAGCGGCGGAGTCGACCAGACCAGCCATGCGTTGCGGATGAGCGACAGCGCATTGACGAAGCTGATGCGCGGCGGCTCCACGCCGGCCTCATCCGCGGCTCACTCCATCTCAACACGCACCAGCTTGGTAGGCCCATGCAAGGGCCACCTAAATGATCGGCATTGCACCTGGCGCGGAGGCCGCATCGGTGTCGGGCGTGGCGGAGCGGCTTGCCCGTTCATCCTCGCGAGCCGCGCTTCGCGGCGTAGCGTGCCCTCCTGGCATGGCGCTCAGGGGTGGGCGCCTGGTGCGCTCGTGATAGCGTCCCCGCATGAAAAGGGTTGAGTGCACGGAGGTGTTCCCCCGGTCCGCACCCGCGTCACCGCGCGCGGCGCCCACCATCGTCGCGAAGGACACGCTCCCCTTCGTCGAGTTCCTCGCCTTCGAGCCGCGAGGCTCGCTCCTGGTCGTCGAGTCCCCCGACCTCGCCCGTGAGCTCGGGCGGCTGCGGCGACGGAGCGGACCCCGCTTCGACCTCGAGGCCGAGCTCCCAGGCCTCATCGGCCCGGGGGCGCTCTCGCCGGACGGACGCTGGCTCCTCGCGGGAGGCGCGCGCATCGGCGGGCAGCATGCCTGCTGCCAGTTGATCGACCTGCACTCCTTCCAGGTCGTCCACACGCTGCCCATCATGCGGCCCTTCGTATGGGTCGACGACGCGCACTTCATCGCCCAGTCCCCGAACTGGAAGCTCGCGTTCCCGGACGGGAACCCGGTGAGGTCCGAGACGCGCAGGGTGGACCCGGCCCTCGCCGCCGCGCATCCCGCGCTCGTGACGCCGGAGCCGTCCCTGGTGAGGGTCTCCCTCGCCACGCTCACCTGCGAACCCCTGCTGCCCGCCTTGTTGCTCGACGAGGAGGTGAAGGCGGTCCTGTCCCCGGACCGAGACATCCTCTACTCCACCACCCATTACTCCCGCATCAGCGCGGTCCGACTCACCGACGCCCGGCTGCTGTGGCAGCGCCCGCCGTCTCGGAATGTCATCGACGGCACCGTCACGGACCTGGCGCTCGACCCCGCGTTGCACCGCCTGGTGACCGTTGGTGGCGGGATGAGCCATGACATGCTCGTGCTCGACGCAACGAGCGGCGAGGAACTCGCGCGCCACTCCTTGTCGATGCTCGCGCGCGGCCTGACGACGGGCCCGTCCACGCGAGGGGCCGCCCTCGGCTTCCGCGCGGATGGACTGGGAGTCATCGTCACCAACAACGGCCTCGTCATCGAACTCGGCAAGGAGGGGCGCTGGAGCGCGTACAAGGCCGGAAGCCGCGCGTTCCGCGCCCTCGCGTTCTCCCGCGATGGGGCCTCCCTGGCCCTTGGTGGAGGGGAGAAGAACCTGCGCGCCGTCCCGCTCCCTCCAATTGAGGCGCGCCCCTGAGCGCGGCGGCGCACCGGGTCCACCGCCGATTCGTTTCTGTGTTGCAAATCGCGTGTCCCCACGCTGTCCCAGGAGCTGGGACACGGGCTCTGGGTGGTCCTCGCGGAGGAGCTGGAGGGACTGGTCACCGGCCTGCATCCCGAGGACCTCGCGGAAGCCGGCGGGGCGTCTCCCGCCGACGCCTGGCTCCGGGCCAGAGCCCGAGCGCGACGCCGCGGATGTCACCGTTGCAGGCCGCGGACATCGACTTCCGCGTGAGTTGTAGTCCGCGGCCTACAGGCCCGGGTGCGCCTTCCTCGTCGGTACGCGCACTTGGCCGTGGGCCCGGTCCTTGCTCCTGGAGCTGTCCACATCCCCCACGTTTTTCCAGGAGTGGCTTCATGAGCGTCGGCCCCGCGAGTGGCAGTCGGAGCAGCGTCAACGAGCAGCAGGCGGCGGCACGACGCGCCGCCGAGGAGGCGCGTCGCGCGGCGGAGGCGGCACGACGGGCGGCGGAGGCCGCGCGCAAGGCAGCGGAGGCCCAGCAGGCGGCGGAGGCCGCCCGGAAGTCGAACACGGCCTTCGAGGGCCAGACGCGCCAGACGGACTTCGGCAAGCGCCTGGGCGCCGAGGCTCCGGCCACGTCGCTGCTCACCGAGGACGCCAAGGACGGACAGGTGAACTGCCTGGACGTCGCCGCCGACTGGGCCGACAAGGCCACCCCGGAGCTGCGCGCGAAGTCGGACATGGTCTTCCTGAAGGACACCCGCGCGGGCAAGGAGGGCGAGTCCGGCCACGTCGTCATCCGGCAGGGCGACAAGGTCCTCGACCCGACGACGAACAAGTCCTACGAGTCGATGGACGCCTTCAAGAAGGCGCAGCCGCACTACCAGGAGGCGGGCAGCCTCTCCGCCAGCAGCGTCAAGCGCATCCTCGACACGAAGCCCGGCTCGCCCGAGCGCGCCGCCGCCCTGGACAAGGCGAAGGTCCCCGCCGAGCTGCAGAAGATGATGGTGGCGGACGAGACCAGCCCTCGCAACCCGCGCGTGGCCGAGCGGGAGCTGGCGCAGACCTCGCTGACGGACGCGAACACCGCCCTGAAGGAGGCCAAGGATGCGGCGCAGAAGGCGGCGACGCTGCCGCCGGGGCCCGAGGCCGACCAGGCGAAGAAGGCGGCCCTGGACGCCGCCACCCGGGCGCTCGAGGCCCAGCGCAACGCGAACGGCGCCGCGAAGGGCGTGGGCGAAAAGCTGCCCTTCCCCGACGCGGACAAGGCCAAGGTGACGAACGCGGTGGACGCGGCCATCCTGCTCTCCCCCGAGGAGCAGACGAAGTTGTTCGGCGCGGCCCTGCCCGCCACCCCCGACGAGGCGATCCGCGCCAAGGCCCAGGAGGTGCTCGACGCCACCAAGGGCTGCTCGCCGAGCGGCCCCGGTGCCGCGGCGCTCCAGGAGGCGCTCGACGGCCCCTATCCCCCGGAGACCAAGAAGAAGCTGCTCGCGGCGCTGGCGCCGGGCCTCGGTGAGATGGCCAAGAAGGCCCTGTCGTTGGACCCGGGGCAGGACGTCCGCCCGATGCTGGATGCCCTGACCGTCGCCGCGAAGGCCGACCCGGCCTTGAAGAACAGCATCATCTCGGGACTGGCGGAGGGCGTCTCGACGAAGGGCCTCCCCGACGAAGCGAAGGAGGCCCTGTCCGGCCTGATTTCGAAGCCCGGAGGCGCGGAGCTGGGCGTCGGCCTCGCCCAGAAGCTGAGCGAGAGCAACAAGACGCTCGCCGTCGCCGACGTGTCCAGGGCAGTCAGCGGAGGCATCGAGACGGAGCGCAAAAACTTCGAGGAGAGGCAGAAGAAGGTCAAGGAGCTCGACGAGGTCCTGGCCAAGCACATCGGCGGGATGGGTGACTCCCTCACCGACACGCAGCGGGATGTGGCCATCCGCGACTTCCGGGAGCGTCACCAGGAGTACGGAGACCTCGAGGCGGCGGCCGGAAAGCTCCAGGGCGTCGTCGATGCGGGCCTGGCCTTCGAGCCCCCTGGCAGCGTGCGCGACCCCAACGCCAAGCGCCCTGAATGGGAGACGAAGCTTCGCAATGAAATCGGCGCGGTCAAGGAGCAGGTGCCCGACTTCATCAACACCAGCTCGGGTCAGGCGTGGCTCCAGAAGGAGCTGAACAAGCAGTTCGAGGGGCAGCCTTCTCCCGCCATGGAGCACTTGTTGGACGTGGCGAAGCTGGGCAAGTTGGGCTCGGACGTGGGGACCAAGATCGCCTCGGCCATGACGAGCGCGATTGGCGAGTTCGTGCTCCGGAAGGCCGCCAACAAGGACATGGAGGGCGCGAAGCGCCTCCTGGGCTCGCTGGAGCAGAAAGCAGCGCTCTTCGGTACGACTCCCGATCAAATGAAGAAGATCTGCGACGGCCTCAAGGCCGTGATGGCCGGCGAGAAGGATGCACAGACGAAGCTCTCGGACGACATCGGCGCAATCCCTGGGGGGCAGGCGCTCCGTGGACTGGGGATGGCTTGCACGCTCGTCCAACTGGTGGAGAGCGGCGGCAAGCTGGATGACGCCAAACTTTCGGAGAAGATCACCACCGCGGGAGACGCGCTGGCCCTCACGGGAGATGGCGCCGCGATGTTCCTCCGGATGACAGGGCCGGCGGCCAACGTCCCGGCGCTGTTGGGGCGGCTCTCCGGCGTCGGTAATGCCGTCGTCGCGGTGGGGGAGGGCTTCAAGGCCATCGAGGCCTTCAATGAGAAGGAATACCTCCAGGCGGGCTCCAAAACCCTCTTGTGCGGAGGGGGCCTCGGACTCGCCATGGCCTCGGTGGTGGCGGTGCCGCTCTGGGGGCTGGCGATCGCGGGCGGGGCCTTCGCGGTGGGCGCCCTCGGTTCCTTCGTCGCGGACGAGCTGAAGGAGGGCAAGGACAAGGACGACGTGAAGAAGTCCCTCGAGGCGGCGGGCGTCAAGGACCCGGTCGCCTCGGTCATGCTCGACGCCGACCCCAAGACGTTGAAGCAGCTCGGCAAGGACCTGAAGCTCCCGCCGGAGCAGGTCCAACAGCTCGCGGTGAAGTACCCCAAGCTGCTCGACACCTCGGCCACCGCGCTCACCAAGATGAAGGACATGATGGAGGCCTACGGACATCAGCCCGCGGAGCTCGTGGCGATGCTCGACGCCTACACGCAGGGGTCCAAGGACCCGGAGCAGGACATCGAGAACTTCGTGCGCAGGTGCCGTACCGACCTGACGAGGCCGATGAAGACCCGCGAGGACTGGGACCGGTTCTTCGACAGAGCCAAGTATCCCAATGGTCCGAACGTGCAGTTGGACAACCTGCGGCGCTACCTGGACACGAAGCCCTAGCGAACGGCTTCACGCGACGACGAGGCCCCACGCCCCGCGTGGGGCCTCCACGAGGAGGGGCCCAGGCTCCCCGCCCAGGCCTGGGCTCCTTCGGTTGTCGTCGCGCCACGCGGCGCTCCGTGGCGGCACGCCGGCATTGGCGCTAGAGAGGCACCTCGGGACGGGAGCACTGCCGGGCAAGACAGGGGACTGACGGCTTCGCGTAGGATGCCCCTGTGAACGAGCCAGAACCGTCTGACTTCGCGACGATGCAAGTCGCGACCCTGCGCGGACTCGCCGAACAGGCATTGCTCGCGCAGCAGGGTGAGGCAACGCTCGACGTCGAGGCGCTGAGCGCGAGGCTGCGAGAAGTCGTTGGGCGGGGCGGGCCTCCCGCGCTGGGCGAGGTCCTGCTGGGACTGCTTCAATCCCGGACGTTGACGCATGTGCGCGACCGCCGTGGACAGTCGTGTCGGAAGCTCGCGGTGGAGGCGCTGCGCTCACTCGATGTTCCCGAGGCACGCGAGGTGCCCGAGGAGGACCTGGCCTTCGCGAATGCCCGGCCTCCACGGCTCCCTCGCTGGCTGGTCCCCATCGCGGCCACGCTCACCGGGCTCGGCGGTGCCGCCGCCCTGGTGCTGGGGCTCATCCTTCCCGTCGTGGTGGATTTCCTCGCCAATCGCTACGGGTTCCCGCCCGTCGCCAATCTGATGGTGGGTCTGCTCGGAAGCGCGACCTTCTGGCGTGCCGTCAAGCTGGTCCTCAACGCGGAGAGCCAACCCGAGGACGTCCGGGCATTGATGCTGCTCGCGGCGGCGAGCGTCGTCCTCTTCTTGCTGGACCTCCCCTACTTCCTCAATGGAGGTCCCGGTCTCCTCATCGCGCCGCTGCTCGCCGGGGTTCCCTCCGCGCTGACGGCGCTGCTCCTCGGGGCCATGGGCGTTCGGCCCGCCTGGCGTTCGTGAGCCTCACCCAGCTTGGAGAAGACCGAGCTGGCGGAGCGGTGGGAGATGCGTTGATAGCGGGCATACGCCTCCACGAGCGCGGTGCGCATGGCCGTGGGCTCCGTGGGCCCATGCCGCGCCACGGTGGTGGCCAGCGCCTCCAGGAGATAGGCCTCCGGTGCCATCAGCGTTCGCGTGAGGGCGACGGGGCTCGCGCCCAGCGTCTTCAGCACCGGGCCAAAGAACTGCTCACTCATGCAGGCCAGGACGACGACGGGCCTTGGCGTGGCACCCGGCGGCGTGTCCACCTGGGGAGGCGCGCGGTCCATCAGCCGGTCATGTCCGGCCCACACCAACAGGTCGGCCTTGCTCGCGCCCGCCGCCGCCCGCAGGAAGTCCTCCAGCGCGGTGTCAATCCGGTCGCCTGCATAGGCATGGAGCCGCAGCCGCACGGGCCGCTCTCCCCTGGCGGCGGTCCGCTCCAGGACGAGCACGCGCAACACCGCGGACTCCGCCGGCCCCGCCTCGCGGCTCACCACCTTGAATCCCGAGGCCCGTGAGAGGAACCGCTCCGCGCCATACATCGCGCCCCAGTAGAGGTTCGTCTCCAGGGCACGAGGCGCGCCCGCCGGTGTACGACCGCACTGAATCAAGGCGTTGTCACACAGCGGGACGAAGACCTCGACCTCCACCGCCGCCACGGGAGGCACGGCGAGCAGGCTCAGCAACACGAGGGTCAGCAAGCAGGGCCTCCAGGGGTGACTCGAAGAGACACCCCCGGCCCTCCCAGCCGTTCCATCGAGCGTGAAGTTCGCCCACGCTCCTACCCGTCCGTCACTGCCACTTGTAGACGAGGCCCTGCGCGTTGAGGCCCCACACGGAGCCATCCCCCGCGGCGGAGATGTTGCGCAGCGCGCCGGGCACCTTCTGCCAGGCCGTCCCACTCCACTGGTAGACCTGGTCCGAGCCGTCCAGCGCCCAGATGTTCTTCACGTTGCCCACGGACACGAACGTCATTCCGGCGGGGATGTTCCAGGTCCACTTCGTGCCGTCCCAGCGGAGCACGCGGTTGGAGTCCGCGGGATTCGTCGCCCACAGCTCGCCATCAGCGCCCACGGAGAGCTGGCTGACGCAGCAGCCCTTCTTCTCCCACGCGGAGCCGGTCCACCGGAACAACGAGCCACCGGTGTCCAGACCCCAGGCCGTGGTCGCGTTGATGGCGGTGACCTGCTTCATGCCCGTGGGCATGTTCCAGGTCCACTTGTTGCCCGTCGCATCCCACTTCAGCACGCGCAGCGAGTCCGGGGGATTGGTGGCCCACAGCGTCCCATCCGAGGCCGTGGAGATGTTCGTCACCGTGCCGCCCATCTTCTGCCAGGTCGCGCCCGTCCACTTCCAATTGAAGCCCGCGGTATCAAGACCCCAGACGGCGTTCGCGCTCCCCACGGAGATCTGCTTGAGCGTCGCGCCCTGGGGGCCCGGCTGCAGCACCCACTGCTGCGTCGGAGACGCCAGCAGGTCACTCCACTTCATGGTGATCTTCGCATCCGACTGGCCCGCGAACGTCACCGTCTTGTCCGTAGTGTTCACGGTGATGCCGTACACGTAACGCGCACCCGGCTTCTCCCACTGCGCGACGACCTTGCCCGCGGCGTCGTACGCGACGATGCCCATGCCGACGCGGTTGTCCGTGTAGCTGAAGGCCCAGATGGTGTAGCCCTTCCACTTGATGACCGGACAGGTGGCGGCGGCCGCTCCGGTGCCAGGCCCCTGCGTACACGTGACCTTCATCCCGGAGGGAATCGCGGGCGCAGGCACGGGAGGAACCAGGACGACCACGGGAGGCGGCACCAGCTCGTCCCAGGTCATGGTGATCTTCGCGTCCGTCTGCCCGGCGAACGTCACCGTCTTGTTCGTGGGGTTCACCGTGATGCCATACACATAACGCGCGCCCGGCTTCTCCCACTTCGCCGCGAGCGCGCCCGTGGCGTCATACGCCGCGATGGTCATCCCGATGCGGTTGTCGCCGTAGCTGAGCGCCCAGTACGTGTAGCCGTCGTACTTGAGCACGGGACACGTGGCGGCCGCGGCCCCCGTGCCGGGTCCCTGCGTACAGGTCACCTTGGTGCCAGCGGGAAGCGCGGGAGGGGGGCTCGGCGGGACCTGCGCGATGGCGGGGAGCGGCTGCGCGACCGCCTGGGAGCTGGCGGTGACAGACATCAAGCCCAGACACAGGGCCGCGAGGTTCGCGAACTTCAATGAGGGGTTCATGGGGGCGTGTCGCTTTCGGGGGGTCGAAGTGACTGCGAACAGCCCGAGAGCAACAAGCAGGCCAGTCAGGCTCCATCCATTCCAGAGGGGCGAGGCCCACCCGATGCACGGGGTCGGGTGTGTCAAAAGTCGCTCCTCGCGCTTCTTGACGTGTCCGTTGACGTGTCAGCGCGGTGGGCCGTCTCGACAGCCCCTGGGTTGACCACATCTGCTTCTCCACGCCCACTCCCCCATGGCCTCACGGGTCATCGTCGGCGATGGTCCAGGGATGGGGCGAGCAGGACTTCGCTCCACGGTGAATCTGGAGAGCGCACCATGTCGCGTATCGTCGAGCTGTGGGATGCGTGGAGCGCGCGCCAGACACACGCGGGCCTTGGCGCGCTCTTCGGCGCGGAGCCACTCTCGCGAGAGCAACTGGAGCGCTACGAGGCCGCGTTCTGGCGGCGCGGGTTCGAGCTGCGGGGCGACCTGCGCGAGCTGCTCGAAGCACGGGGCCTCGTGTGGGTCTCTCCCATCGAACTCGACGACGGTGACGAAGCTCCAGGACTGCGCCTGCTCAGCGCGCCGAGGCTGCTCGACGAACACGACCGCCACCTGGAGCTGGCCGAACTCAACGGCGTGCCCCGTGCCGAGCAGTGGATGTTGTTCACGACGGAGCGAGACCTCGAGCCCGCATGGGCGCTCGATGCCCGCTTCGGAGGGATGAGTGGCCCGAGCGTCGGCCAGTACCATCAAGACCTCGTCTGCACCCAGCCCGTGGGCCCCACCGAACCGCTGCCGCTCGCATCCCCCGACGTCCACTCCTGGCTCGCCGAGAGGCTCCAGGACATCGAGGCCCGGTGGCGGAGCCTGCCGCGCGAGGGGCTCGAACAACGCATGCCCCCTCCCTCAGGCGCGGAGTCCTTCGAGGCACAGCAGGCAGCGGCCCTCACGGCGGCCGAGGCGCGCATCGCCAGAGGAGGGCTCCGCTGGGAGAAACTCGACGTCGACTGGCGCCGCGTCGCGAGCGGCACGCGCGACACCGCGCTGCTCCAGCGGGTCCTCGAAGGCGTGCGGCAGGACCGCCGTCGAGGACGCCCTGGCATTCCCTTCGACCTGATGGCGCAAGGCGTGGCCTGGCCCTGGGACTACCCAGGTCCGGGGCAGCTCGCGGCACGACTCGATGAACCGGAGCGAAGAAAGCTCATGGGCTGGGCCCTCGAACGCGCCGGTGCTCGCTCGCTCGGCGGTGAGGGGCTCCGCTCCGCGCTCGACACGTTGCACTCGGGAAGCCCTGGCTCCAGAGACCTGCTGCGACAGGTCTCGCTCGAAGGGTGGACGGAGCGCGCCATCAACCTCACGACCGCCGGGGGACGCGGTCGGCTCCTCGCGCGTGCCGCGGCACTCGCGATGTCGGACCCGACCGAGAACAACGTGGAGCGCGTACTGACCTTGTGCGCCTGCGTTGGTGCGGGGACGCATGGGGCGTGGAACCTGCTCGATGCATGGGACCACCTCGACGCGGTGCTGAACGGGCGGACCCTGCCAGGCGTCGAGGCACGGCTCACACCAGCAGTCCCTGATTCGGCGCTCGTCACCGAGCTGCGCGCCTGGTTGCTCGCGCACCCCGGTCCCCAGCGCAAACTCGCGGAGGAGCTGGGCACGGAGTGGGCACTCCGGCTGAGCGCCGCGTCACCCGTTGAGCATGAGCCCCTCACCCGCCTCCTCAAGAGCGCGCTCAAGTCCCCGAAGCTCACGGGCGAACTGGCGGCCCTGCTCGCGCGCCTGAACTGAAGCGAGGACAGGGCCTACCCGGAGCGCTACAAGGACCGCCATGCAAGAGCCCCGGCCCCCACGGACCCTCCACCGAGGCGACCTCTACTGGATGGAGTCCGATGAAGCGCGAGGGTCGATTCCCCCCATCCTGCATCCCCACCTGGTGATTCAGGAGGACGTCTTCAACCACTCGCGCATCCACACCGTGGTCGTCTGCGCGGTGACGTCGAACCTGAAGCGCGCGAACGAGCCGGGCAACGTGCTGCTCGACGTGGGTGAAGGCAACCTGCCCAAGCACAGTGTGCTGGTCGTGTCGCAAGTCTCCTCCGTGGAGAAGACGCGACTGGGCGAGTACATCGGCACGCTCTCCGCGCAGCGGGTGGAGCAGGTGCTCGCGGGCCTGCGATTCCAGCAGGCCGCGTTCTTCAACGGCCGATGACTCGCCACACGGACGACAGCCGCGCTCAGGGGCGCTTGCCACCAGCGGGCGCTCGGCGGTCCGCTTGCAGCCAGCGGCTCACTTCGTCCAGGTACTCACGCGGGAGCGCATGACCACTGTCGAAGGTCTTGTGCACCTTGCGACGAGACGGGGCCGCGTCGAACAGCGCACGGCTTTCCGCGACAGGGGCGAAGTCATCCTGGTTCGCCGTCAGCAGCAGCCAGTCCTGGTGAATCCGTGACATGTGTCGCGAGGGAGCAATCTCCTCCATCGTCGGCTCGATGTGGGGCGGCACCATCGTGACGAGGTGGGTGACACGAGGCTCACGCGCCGCGAGCACGAGCCCCACCTGGGCGCCCATGCTGTACCCGGCGACGAGCACCCTGGGCGGCTTGCCCTTCGCCAGCACGGCGGTGAGCAGCGCGTGGGCGTCCTTGATGGTGTCGGCAATCATCGCGATATACGGGCCGGGCTCGCCACGGTGAGCCTGCTTGGCGAGCGCCCCAGGCTTCGCCTCGGGGGTGGCCCGCTCCCCGTGTCGTCGCGCATCCATGAGATAGACGCGGTAGCCGGCCCGCAGCAGCGCGTCCTTCAACACACCGCCATGCGTGGGGGCCGCGTCCGACAGCCAGTCCTCCTTCTTCCGGGTGAGGCCGTGCAGGAGGATGGCCACTGGCGGGTTCGCCGCGCCGCCCTCGGGCTCCAGCACCTGGGTGGGGATGCGTTCTCCGTCCGCGCCCCGCACGTCCAGCGGGGCCCCCGGTTCGGCGGCGTGGGCCAGGGAGGCGGACAGCAGCAGCAGGCACAGCGAGAGCAGGCGAGTCATGTCGGGATTCCTCGAAGTGAGAGGCCCCGCCACCTTGCCAACGCCCACGTCAGCCACGCGTCAACGCCGGCTTGACCTCCGGTTGACGCGGCGACTGATAACCTGGGGCCCTCTCCTTCCAAGGTCCCCTGCCCTCCCGGGCATCCCCATGCGAGTGCTCATCGTCGAAGACAACCGCGACCTCCAGGCGAACATCGCCCGGTTCCTGGGAGCGGACTTCCAGTTGGACTTCGCCACCACGGGGCCGCAGGGACTCACGCTCGCGCTGGGCCATGAATACGACGTCATCGTCCTGGACCTGATGTTGCCGGGTTTGAACGGCATCGAGCTGTGTCAGCGCTACCGGGAGCTCGCGCCCCGGCTGGTCCCCATCCTGATGCTGACCGCGCGGGACACGCTCGAAGACAAGGAGGAGGGCTTTCGCGCGGGCGCGGATGACTACCTCGTGAAGCCGTTCTCCCTGCGCGAGCTGCGCCTGCGCCTCGAGGCCCTGGCGCGACGCCCCGTGCCTCCGAGTGGACGACGGCTGACGGTGGGACAGCTCACCCTGGAGCCGGACACCGGCTACACGCGGCTGGGCGAGCGCACCGTGCGCCTCAACAGGACGGAGGCGCTCATCTTGAAGCTGCTCATGGAGGCCGCGCCCAAGCCTGTCTCCACGGAGAAGCTGGCCCACCAGCTCTGGGGCGACGAGGCCCCGGAATCCAGCGCCCTGCGCACCCATGTCTATGCCCTGCGAGGCGCGCTCGCGGAGCTGGGGATGAGCCCCTCCATCACCACCCGACGCAATGAGGGCTACAGCCTGGATGCGCCCCAAGACTAGGTCGGTCCGAGGCCTCCTGCTGGGCGCCATGACGCTGTCCGCGGTGCTCGCGCTCGTGCTGATGGGAGCGTTCTTCACCGTCTTCAGCTACGACCTGGAGGACGCCATCTTCGGCCGGCTGGTGGCCACCGAGGCAGACCGGCGCCCGGGTGAAGCCAGCGTCGTCCCGTCCGGCATGACGACCTATGTCGGCCACGCCAGCCTGCCACCGTGGATCCAGGAGTCGGTGCCCAAGGACGCTCCACTCAGCGAGCGCGAGGTGTTCACCCGGGACCATGGCCACTTCCATGTCGCGGTGCGCCCGGACGAATCCCAGGGCCCCACGCGCTACGTGGTCTTCAACACGACGGAGCTGACGAGCACCACGCGCCATCTCCAACGGACAGCCAACCTGCTGGTGACCAGCGCCCTGCTGGCCCTACTGGGCGCCGCGCTGCTCTCGCGCATCGTCGCGAGACGACTCAGTCGTCCCCTGGAGCAGCTCGTGTCGCGGGTGCAAGCGGATGCGACCCCGCGCCCGGAAGAAGACGGCGGCATCGCCGAGGTGCGCGCGCTCGCGGCGGCCCTGCGCGACCGGGACACCCGCATCCAGGAGTTGCTGGAGCGCGAGCGGGCCTTCAACCGCGATGCGAGCCACGAGCTGCGCACGCCGCTGGCCGTGGCCCAGGGCGCGGTGGAGATACTGGAGCAGGACCCACCGTCGGACGTGGAGACCTTCGAGCGGCTGCGTCAGGCGGTCCACCACATGGGCCTGCTGACCGAGGGCATCCTCTGGCTGGCCCGCGCGGGCCGCACCGACGAGGACTGCGAGCTGGTGCGCATCTCCCGCGAGATGGCCGCGCTGTACGGCGGCCCCCGCCAGCGCGGCGACGTGGAGCTCGTCATCGAGGCGGAGGGCGAGGTCTTCGTGTCGCTGCCAGGGTCCGTGGCGCGGGTGATGCTGGGCAACCTCATCAAGAACGCGCTCGCCTACACGAGCCAGGGACGCATCGTCATCCACATCTCCCCCGACAGCTGGAGCATCCGCGACACGGGTGTGGGCTTCGGCCGGGTCGAACCCCGACACACGGGCTTCGGCATCGGACTGTCGCTCGTGGAGCGGCTGGCGCGCCGGTTCACCTGGGACATGGCCATCAGTCCCCTGGAGCCGCACGGGACGCAGGTGCGGCTCACATGGCCCCGCGAGACCTGACGGCCGCGCGCGTCAGGCGTCAGTCGTCGCGGACATTCCGGACGTCCGGCTTCTTGCAGCCCGGCGTCATGCACAGCCCGCCGGTGACGGTGCCGCCACCGAAGCCGGGCTGAAGGTCCAGTTGGCTCGCATGGATGCGAATCCGGACGAAGGGATGGCCACAGCCGAGGTCCTGGTCCAGGTCGGTGTCATGCGACTCCAGCACCAGCGGCAGCCCTCGAAGCTGGAGCGCGAGCGGCTTGCCTTTCACCTGTCGGGACACGAAGCGCTCGTGGCGCCATCTGACGAAGCCCTCCGGCAGCGGCCGCTTGACCTCATGCGCGTTCTTGAACTCGAGGAAGACACGCGCACGGGCCCTCGTCGAACGGGCCGGCTTCACGGCGCGGGCGAACAGCGTGGCCCTGTCACACGGCTCGCATTCGTAGAGCCGGAGGGTGCGCGCCTCCGTGTCGGTGTCGAGCGAGGGGATGTGGAACACCCGCGTCGGCTTCACGCGCCGATTGCACTCGGGACAGGCCGCCCGGGCCTTGAGGTCCTCGTCGGAGAGTCGCGCCGGCTGAACGTCCCAGCACCGGGCTCCCGTGAGGCCGAAGGGCGCGGGCAGGCGCCGAGCCTCCTCCGCGCGCTGGAGGATGACCTTCGGCAGGGCCTTCGAGCGCCTCAGCGCCTCGAACTCCCGAACGAGCCAGTCGCCATCCACGTCCTCCACCTCGGGTCGACGGCCATCCACCAGCCACTCGACCACGCCACGGGCCAGGTTCTGGAACGCATCTGGCACACGGTCCTCGGCGTCGGGGTCTCCCGCCTGCTTGAGCGCCGCCGCGAGCGCATGGGTGTTCGACTTCGCCTTCGCGCCCCGCCGCTTCAAGTAGTCCCCGAAACCAACGCCCGAACGAATCGCGCGCTCATCCAGGTACTGCTCGCCGCGCTTCAGCTCCTTCGCGGTGAGCAGGTCCGGAGCGACGTGCTGGAGGGCCGGCAGATACTCGTCGGGCAGCTCCACCCGGTCGCCACCGAAGCGCCGGATGAAGTCCAGGGCATGGGCGATGGCTTCTTGCTGGAAGGAGGCGGGCAGCGAGCTTCCACTGACTTCTCCCGCCGCCATCCAGCCCGGCTCATCGCGGACGACGGCCTTGACCTCCTCGAACAGGTCCCCCTGCTCCCTGGCCAGTCGCTCCAGGACCTTGCGTGCCGAAGGGCGAAGCTGGCGCACCAGGCCCACGCACCACTGCGAGAAGCTCCACTCGCCCGACATCCCCGGGAGGGCGTAGCGCTTCGGCCAGCCCTCGAGTTCGGACAGCAGCTCGACACGGCGCTTCATCTCGCGGCGGCTCAGCAGCTTGACGCCCGCCAAGGGGAGCAGCTCCTCGTGCGTCACCGCCTCGAACGCGTTGCGCGGTCGGAACACGTTCGCCAGGAAGACGTCCCCTTCGGGCAGCGGAATCCTCAGCTCCATCAGCCGGTCGCGCATGGGCCGCAAGCGCTCCAGGTCCTCGGGCCGAGACTCGATGCCGATGGGCGCGGTGAAGTCACGCTCGCAACTCGCGCAGGCCACGGCCTCTGGTGCGACGGGCACACCACACGCGCAGCGCAGGGCGTCTGTCCGGGGAGGAACGTACCGCAGCGCCGCTTCCCGGCGGTGCTTCCGCAAGGTGACGAAGTCGGTCTTCACACGCGGGTCGGAGTGACGCACGGACAGCGCGCGCTTCGTGCCTTCCCAGAGGAAGCACCGCACGTCACCGTCGAGCGCGAAGACCGCCAGCTCTCCCCGCCCACCCTTCCGCACGGCCAGGTCGAGGAGCGCCTCCAGGAACACGCGCTCCGCCGGAACCTCCGCGTCGGCCACGGCATAGCAGAGCTCGATGGGGCTGGAGAGCCATCCCAGGTCGACCAGCGGACGCTGACGCAGCTCTTCGAGGCGCTGGGCGACGGAGCGCTTCTGCCCCTCCAGCCGGCTTCGCAGCCAGGCCGCTTCCTTCCTCGGCGCGTTCTTGAATTCGATGCGGACCGCCAGCCCTGTCAGTCCCTTGATGTTCACGCTCACGCTCCCCGAAGTGAAACGCAGCCGCACGGATTACCCGATGGCAACTGTCACCGTCCATCCAAAGCCACTCACGTGCCGCCATCGCGGCGCGGGAGTGAAACCCCGGGAGGTGCCGTGCGCGTCGCACGAGGCTTCGGCATGGGCGCATGCTGACGACAGCGGCCAGGCCGAGGACCCTGCTCCATCCGCGTCACCACCAGACCCGAGTAGGTGTCCGCGTGCTCCTTCAAGTAGGTCACCAGGTCCACCTCCACCACCTCGCCAGCGAAGTGGTCACCGACAATCCACTTCCCGTTCCCGCTGTAGAGCCCGGTATGCCAGACCCAGACAGGGCGGCCCGACAGCTCGCCCACGGCAGCCTCCGCGGGATTGGCGTCGAACCCCACCAGCCACAGCACGTCACCGGGCAGGAGCCGGGACACCTCGAGCGAAGAGGACGCCATGGGGGACAGGCCCGACACCGAGGCCCCCAACTCCTCCGAGGGCACCGACACCGTGGGCAGCACGGAGAAGGACTTCCAGCCACAGCGCCCCACCCGCTCGGCGGCGTAGAACAACACGCCCTGGCAATCGAGCCCCGCGCCGCCCTCCCGCAGGCGCCCACCCAACACATAGGGCACGCCCAACACCTCTCGCGCGGCGAGCACGAAGCGCTCCGCGAGCCGCACCCGCTCCTCGCGGGGAGTCTCCACCTGGGCATGCACGCGGAGACTCAGCCCCAATCCCATGGCAAGAGCCCACCGAGGAATGAATCCTCTCAGGCTCGCGCCGAATCCCTTGCACTCGAAGGCCATGTCCGGAGCGTGGCACGTCGCGCGGCGGCGCCGCAAAGCGACACACGCGCGGCACATCCCCGGCGCCACGGAAACGCGGGCGGCTTTGACACCGGCTGCCGCTCACGCGTTCCCAGCAACGCGGCTAGAGAAACTTGTCCCAGCCGGTCTTGAACCAGTTCTTCACGGCGTCGGCCCTGTCGCCCCAGCTGTTCCCATGGGGTCCGGCGATGTCGATCATCCCGTTGACGCCTCGGGCCTTCAGGTCCTCGGCGGCCTTCACGGGGTCCTTCGAATCGCCCCACACCGAGATGGTGCCGGCGGCGGGGCTCCCAGCGGGCAGGAAGGTCTTGATGGCCTCGTCGGTCAGCTTGTCGTGACGCACCACGAAGGTGGCGGGCCCGCCCAGCTCTTTCGCCAGGTCGACCATCTTCTGTGCATCCGTCCCCTTCACGTCTCCCCCGGTGGGCGGGTTGATGGCCAGGATGGCATTGGGGAAGCGCTCGCGAATCTTCGGCCCCCACTCCTGCATGTCCTCGAAGCCCAGGTTGAGCATCAACCGGTCCTCGGAGATGCCCACCTTCTCCAGCTCGTCGAGGACGGCCGGCATCTGGTCGGCCTCCTTGATGTCGAGCTTGAGTCCGCGCCCGGACTCCTTCCCCATCGTCAGCCACTCGTTGAGGGTGAGGTTGTCCCCATCCTCGTGGTTCTTGTCGTGGCGCATCTCCGGAGAGTCCTTGTTGATCTCCTTCCGGACGTCACCCTCGAACCAGTTCGCGCCGCTGTTCAGCGCGTCCTCGAACTGCTCCTTCGTGTTGGTGCGATGCGCGTTGCGCGCCTCGGAGAGCGGCTGGGTCCCAGACCAGGTGTTGTCCACTGGTGCGGGGGACTCGGCGGACTTCGCGCTGGCGGTGGTGGCCTGGAAGCTGTCCACCTGGGAGTGGCCCTTGGCGACAGTCGCCGGAGCGACGGCCTTCACTTCGGGCGCCGGGGGCGGAGGAGACGGCTTGGGGAGCGGGACGACCCTGGGACCAATCCGACCGCCGTGCTCAAAAGGCATGGTGCATCCTCCGATTCTCAATTGTCGGGGAATGGCACGAAAAGGTGCTTGGGATGCGCCGCCCCCGCCGCTCACAGGTGAAGGACACCGCTCGCCGGCTGCGCGCGGGCCTTCACAGATGCGGCCGCGATTGCGCCCCGCCACGCCCCTAACCTTCTCCTCGCGCTGAGACGTCCACCCCATTCAGCGCCGGGAGAATCGACGTGTCCCACTTCCTTCCCACCCGCAGGGCCCTCCTCGCCGGCGCCGCGGCGACCACCGCCGGATTGGCGCTCCGGCCCGAACTCGCACGGGCCGCCCCCGCGCCCAGGCGCGCGCCGGGCGAGGACCCCGTCCGCCTCTTCTCCAACGAGAACCGCTACGGCCCTTCTGAAGGCGCGAAGCGAGCCATCCGCGAGTCCCTCCACCTCAGCAGCCGCTACGCCACGACCGACAGCGTCAATGCCCTCAAGCGCCTCATCGCCGAGCAGGAGGGCCTGACGCCCGAGCACGTCCTGCTCACCGCGGGCTCCTTCGAGGCGCTGACGATCATCGCGGCGGAGTACGCCTCCGGTGGGGGCGGCGTCGTGTGCGCGGACCTGACCTTTCCCGTCCTCGCCAACTACGCCGAGCGCGTCGGAGGGAAGGTGCAACGCGTTCCGCTCGACGCCACGCTGACGCATGACCTTGCGGCCATGGAGGCCCGCGTGGGCGCGGGCACCAAGCTCGTCTCGGTGTGCAATCCCAACAACCCCACGGGCACCGTCGTCGACCCGGCCCGCTTGCGCGCCTTCTGCGAGGCGGTGTCTCCCCGCGCCACCGTGCTGGTGGACGAGGTGTATCTGAACTACCTGGAGCCCGCGCCGGGCCAGTCCATGGTGGACCAGGTGCGCGCGGGAAGAAGCGTCATCATCGCCCGCTCCTTCTCCAAGATTTATGGGCTGGCCGGCATGCGCGTGGGCTACGCCCTGGCCCAGCCCCAGGTCGTCCAGCGGCTGTCCGAGCTGCGGATGTCCCTCCCCAACTCCACGTCCATCATGGCCGCGACGGCGAGCCTCCAGGACAAGCCCTTCCTCGCCCGCATGCGCAAGCTCACCGCCGAGTCTCGCGAGGTCACCACCCGCGTCCTGGACGAACTGGGGATGAAGTACATCGCGGGCCACGGCAACTTCCTCTGGATTCCGCTGACCCGGCAGCAACTGGACCTGCCCGTGCGCTTCGCCCCCCATGGCTTCCACCTGATGACGAACCCGAACGTCCCCATCTCCCTGGACGACTCCGCCTTGCGCCTGACGCTGGGCACGGTGGAGGAGATGCGCGCGTTCGGAACGCTCCTGCGCTCCATGCTGAAGACCTGAGAGCAGACAGACAGGCGCACGCATCCCCGAGGCGCTCGCGCGTCGTCGGGCTGGATTCACTCTGGTAGGTTCCCGCGCATGAAACACCGCCTGGCCCCCGCTCCAGCGTTCTGGACCCTGCAGCTCGGGGGCTGGGGGCTCTACGCCATCCTGCTCATCATCACCTTCTATCCGGCCATCAACGCGGATGGCGGCGCGCTGCACCTGGTGGTGGCCAAGGCGCACCGCGCGCTGTACGGCCTGGCGCTCACCAGCGTGATGAGGCTGGCCTACCGGCGCCTCTTTCCAGGCACCTTCCGGCGGCAGACGCTCTGGGCCATGGTCACCAGCGCGGCGTTCGGAGTCCTCTGGACGGTGCTGGGTGAGCTGTGGGCCATCTGGCTCTATCCCACGTACGACTGGCATCGACACCAGATGTCGCTTCCCCGGCTCTCGCTGGAATACGGCGTCACGCTGCTGGGCTGGAGCGGGCTCTACTTCGGAATCAAACACGCCCGAGCCTGGCAGGAGGAGCGCGAGCGCGCCCTGCGAGCGGACACCCTGGCGCAGGAGGCGCGGCTCGCGTCCCTGCGTCACCAGATGCACCCGCACTTCCTGTTCAACGCGCTCACCTCCGTGCGCGCCCTCATCGGGGAGGACCCCGCCCGTGCGCGGCGCATGGTGACGGAGATGGCGGACTTCCTGCGCTTCTCGCTCCAGAAAGGGGACTACCCACATGTCCCGCTGGAGGAGGAGTTGTCCATGGTGCGCAGCTACCTGAGCATCGAGTCGGTGCGCTTCGAGGAGAAGCTGGACGCGAGCCTCTCCGTGGAGCCCGGCACCGAGCAGCTCACCGTGCCCGCGTTCCTCATCCAGCCGCTGGTGGACAACGCGGTGAAGCACGGCCTCGCGTCCGGCGTGCTGCCAGTGCGCGTACGTGTGCGGGTGACGCGGGTGCGGGACGTACTGCGCATCCAGGTGGACAACACCGGCACGTGGGCGCCCGCGGCGCGCGAGCTGGGCCCCCAGGGCACGGGCACCGGGCTCCGCAACGTGCGCGAGCGACTGGCCCACCTCTACGCGGACCGCGCGAAGCTGGAGACGTCGGAGACGGAGGGCTGGGTCCACATCGTCGTCGAGCTCCCCGCCATGGAATGGACCCCGATACTCGCGGAGGAATCGCATGACGCTGCCCCTGCGCGCGTTGCTCGTGGATGACGAGCGGCTCGCCCGAGTCGAGCTGCGCGAGATGCTGTCATCGTCTCCCCATGTGAAGGTCGTGGGCGAGGCGGACAGCGTGAAGTCCGCGCTGGAGCGAATCGAGGAGCTGCGGCCGGAGCTGCTCTTCCTGGACGTGCAGATGCCCGGAGAGGGTGGCTTCGAGCTGCTCGCCCGCCTGCCCGAGCGGCCATTCCAGGTGATTTTCGTCACGGCCCACGACACGCACGCGCTGCGGGCGTTCGAGGTCAACGCGCTGGACTACCTGCTCAAGCCCGTGCATCCGGACCGGCTGGCGCGGGCCGTGGAGCGACTGGTGGAACGGGAGCAGGGTAAACCGGCGCCCGCGCAGGGCCCCACCCGCCAGAAGCTCACCGAGGCGGACGTGTTGTTCCTGGAGAACGGCGCGAAGTCGCGCTTCGTGCGGGTGGAGCAGCTCGTCTGCCTTCGCGGCGCGGGCGACTACGTGGAGCTCGTCACGGCGGACGGCCAGTGCACGCTGTCGCCGCGCCCCTTGAAGGAGTGGGAGCTGCGCCTGCCGGAGCGGACCTTCGCGCGCATCCACCGCTCCGCGCTGGTCAACCTGACCTACGTCGAGCGCGTGGACCGGGGCTTGAGTGGCGGGGGTGACGTCTACCTGCGCGGGCTGGAAGCGCCTCTGCCGCTCAGCCGGAGCCATGCGTCGGCGCTGCGCGAGCGGTTCGGCTGACCGGCTGCGCCCGTGAGCGCGCGGCGACTACCTGCCGCGCTGCTCCTGCTCGCGACAGCGCTCCACGAAGTCCAGCACCTCGCGCGACACGGAGCCCTCCGGCAGCGCGAAGTAGCGCGAGACGATATCCACGGTGGCGATGTACTCCGGCAGGTTGTAGCCGTAGAAGACCAGACGCCCGAGCCGCGAACCCTCTCTGGCGCTCAGGTGCTCGCTCAGCGTGGAGCACGCCAGGTCCACCGACTCACGCAGCGAGAGCCCTCCGGTGCCAGCCCCCAGGGCGACCATGGCCACGGAGAGGTCCGCTTCGTCCAACTGCTCCAGCGTCTCCCACAGCTTCACGCAGGCCGCGCGGATGCGCTGCGAGTCCGGGAACGAGCCCCCGTGAATGCCCTCGCGATAGTCCATCACCGCGACGTGGGCCACCCACTTGGCCGTGGGGTGCGCGCCCGCCTCCGTCACCAGCACCTCGCCTGGCGACATGGGTCCACCGAAGCGCGCATTCAGCGCCGCGAGGATGTGCTCCTGGAAGCCTTCGCCGCACGCCCGGCGGATGGCGCCGGAGACACCCGAGCCGAGCTGGCCATTCGTGTTGGATGCATTGACGAGCACCCGCTCGCGTCCGCTCACCAGACTGCCTTGCACCACTTCGACAGACGACAGCCGTGAGCCCACGTCAGGGCTCTTCAACACCACGTTCGACAAGCGCATGCACGACCTTCCCAGGTCCACTCAAGACAAGCGGGACCCGCCAGAGCACCGGCCGGTCCCGCGAAAAAATTGTAAGGGATTCCGGTGGAGCGGACCTTGGGCCCGCTCTACATCCGGCTCACTCCACGGCGCGCTTCGCCTCGGGGTCGATGACGCGGTTGCCCTTCCACCAGTCATGCTCGCCGTAGCGCTGCTGGGCCCGGTCCACTCCGCCGTAGTTCCCGGTGACGATGTCCGCCAGGTTGGCCAGGGACTCGGAGCCCTCTTTGTAGTACTTGGAATGGTCGCCCATGTTGCTCTTGTCCCCGCGGTCCTTCGCCTCCGCGGTGAACCGGTTGGCGCCGAACTTGTTCTCGGACGGGTCCTGTCCCAGCGGGTCCCCGGGCAGGTTGCTGCCATTGAGCCAGGACACCACGTCCCGGCTGGCCGAGCCGGACCACACGTGGCCGTTGGCGAGCGCGCCGTCGTAGTCCTTCACCGACTTGGCGCTGCCCGCACCGGGGCTGCCGATGAGCACCAGGTCATCCGCCTGGAGGCCGTTCTTGTCGGCGGCGATGGAGGCGGTGGTGCTGCCATAGCTGTGGCCAATGACAGTCAGGTGCGGCTGGTTGCCGTCGCGCGCGGCGCGGATGCCGGCCACGTCGGCGGCCAACAGCTTGGCGCCATTCTCCGCGGCGTTGTCGGACGCCACGTTCTGGAAGCCCGGCGCGTCGTAGCCCATCCAGGCCACCGTCGCGACCTCACCCTGCTGCGTGCCCGAGGCCTTGTGGAGCTTGAGCGCGTCGCTGGTGATGTTGTCCATGTAGCCGCGCACGTCCGAGTTCAGGCCCGGCACGCTCACCGACACATGCTTCGCGGTGTCCAGGTTGCCGGCGACGATGGCCGCACGGCCCTCGCCATTGACGAAGGTCGAGTCATAGACGAGCAGCTGCGCGGAGCCCGCCTCCTTCGCCACCCGGTCCAGCTGCGTCTGCACGGCCCGCGCGTTCTCCAGCTGGCGCTGTTGGTCCTTGGAGGGTGACTTCTCCGCGCTGAGCTGGGCGATTTCATTCTTCAGCTGCGTGCGGTTCGCGGTGTCACGCACGGAGGCCGGCAGGCCATCCATGGAGCCGAGCTTCTTGGGGTCCGAGCTGACCACCTGCGACTGCTCCGTGGGCGACAGCTGCTTCCACCAACCGGCGCGGGCCTTCGGGTCCGCGGGCGCGCTGTCCAGCGGCCCCTTGGCGGCGAGCGGCGCATTCTCCCCGGTGAGCTTCTCCGCCCCCGTCTTGCGAGGCCCCTCGAACGCGGAGACCGTCTCCACCTTCTCCACGGGCTTCGCCTTGGGCTTTTCCTTGGCCGCCGTCTGCTGCTCGGCCGCGACGCGCGCGGCCTCCGCTCGGCGACGGGCGGACTCGGCTGCGCTGCTGTTCACAGAGGAGATACCGGCCATGACAGCGCCTCGTGTTGAAGGGGGGATACCTACATCTTCGCGAATCAGCCGAAAATGTTTCCTGACGCCTAGGAAAAACCGAGGGGCGTGATGTGACGCAGGACGTCACACCTTTCGGCGGCGACCCGGTGTGCCCCGCGTCATGTCGGCGTCTGCCCCGCGCGAACCCGGACGCCAGAAAGCAGAAGGCCCGGGGCCGCTGTTCGCGACCACCGGGCCTTCGTCAACGACCGGGGGCGGGATTACTTCGTGGGGTTGTCCACGCCGTTGTTGGTCCACACGTAGCGCTGAATCCAGTCACCACCGACGCCCAGGCCCGTCTCGCGCTGGCGGTCCTGGACGAGCGCGGGGGGCAGGCCCTTGTCCTGGAAGGACGCGGGCACGCGGGTGCCGGACTCGAGGTGCGAGTTGTTGACGACCTCGTACTGGAGGTTGGGCTTGCCGGTCTTCTCGTCGATGCCGGTGCACGTCACCTGCGTGCGGTAGGAGCCGATGAACCACTCCAGCGAGGTGTACTTCTCCTTGCTCTTCTCGTCGGTGCCCGGGCCCGTGAAGCGGTACAGGGCCTTGTCCTTCTGCGCGTCGGTGGCCTCGGCGGGAGGGAACACGTCGCCGGGCTTCGGGTTCGGGTACATCTTGAAGAACTCTTCGGTGACCTGCTGCTGGTGGGGGCGGCCCGCCAGGTCTTCGGTGTACGCGTTGTCGCGCACGGTGACGCGCTCGGTGCCGTTGTCCGTCTTGTCCCAGGTGCCCAGGTCCTTGGGCTTCTCCTCGAGCAGCCAGGTGCCCCACAGCTTGGGCCAGTCACCCTGCAGCTTCTGCCCCGTCACCGGGTCCGTCGTCCGGGTGATGCCTTCCAGGTCCACCTTGCCCAGCGTCTTCAGGCTCTGGGTGATGGAGGAGTCCTTGCCGACGAGCAGCTCCGACGTCTTGGCCAGGGCATCCATGCCGCCCTCGGCCGCCTTCACCAGCTGGTCGGCGGCGCCGTCCGGCAGCACCTTCGTGACGCCGTGGTAGGCGGTGCGCAGGCCCGTCTGGAACACGTCGCGGGCCAGGTCCTTCGGGTCGGTGATGGCCTTCTTGAACGCGTCCGTGACGGGGTTGTGCTTCACGTCCTCGAACACGTCCTTGGTCGTGTCGACGACGGCCTTCTTCACGTCGTTGGTCGTGTCGACGACCGCCTTCTTCACGTCCGTCGCCTTGTCGACGACCGTGTCCTTCACGTCGTTGACGGTGTTCGTCACCGTCTTCCGAACGTCGTTGAAGCTGGGGATCTTGAAACCCATGTGGGTGGGACCTCGGGGGGTGTGGGCGGCCAGACTTCGGCTGACTCTGGAGTTATCGGCCCTGGAACGTCGATTGTTTCTTGTAGGCTGAGAACCACGCCCCACCCTTGGATTGCCCCTGAATCCAGGGGGTTGCGAGGACCTTCATGCAGCCACACTCCGACTGGCGCCCCCACGCGCTCGATGGCGCCCTCCTCTGGTTCCACCGGATCACCGGCACGAACCTCCGCGTGGACGGACCCCGGACGCGCCACCTGCGGCGAAGGGCGCCCCGGCTGGTCCTCTTCGGCATCACCAACGCGTGCAACCTCGCGTGCACCTTCTGTTCGCGAGAGCGGGAAGCGAAGAGCGAGTGGACGGTGGACTCCGCCTTCGACGTGCTGTCGGGCCTGGCCCGCGCGGGCACGCTGGAGGTCTCGTTCGGTGGCGGCGAGCCCCTCGCCTTTCGTGGCTTCGATGAGCTGGTGCGGCGGCTGTCGAACGAGACGCCGCTCGCCATCCACTTCACCACCAACGGGATGCTGCTCTCCGACGAGCGACTCGCACGACTCGCGCCCCACCTCGGAGAGGTTCGCGTGTCGCTCTACGACGACAACGACTGGGAGGCGTGTGTCGAGCGGCTCGCCCGCGCCGGACAGACGTTCGGCGTGAACATCCTCGCGACCCCGGAGCGACTGCCCACGCTGCCCGCACAGCTCCGGACGCTTCACGCGCTGGGCTGTCGAGATGCCGCGCTCCTGCGCCACGTCGGCGACGACGCGAAGCTCCGACTGAGTCCTTCGGACGAGGCACGCCTCACGGAGGTGCTCGCGGACAGCCCGCTGCGCACGCGCCTGTCGGTCTGCTTCGGAGACACACTGACGGAGGTCCCCCGCCTCTTCGGTGGCGACTGCGGCGCGGGGCTCGACTTCGTCACCCTGACGTCGGACCGACGGCTGAAGGCGTGCTCGTTTCAGGGCGGGGGACTTCCCATCACCTCGGCGGAGGATGTGCTCGCGGGATGGAACGGGCGGCGAGACGTGCTGTCCGCGCCGTCGCCCCTGGCGGGCTGTGCGCGCGCGGGGGCACCTTTGGGAGAGGCGCTGTCCGACGGCGTTCGCGTGTGGCGCGGGTTCTCCGGAAACAACAGCGGAGACTGCGTGCTCGTGGGGCGCTTCGAGACGGCTGAAGAGGCCACGGCCTACCTCGACACGCTCCTGCCAGACTGGAAGTCGGGACGCGCCTACCCGGAGCGATGGAAGGAGCTGCTCGCGGCGGAGGGCATCCCGGTGGGCGCGGAGGAGCGCGTCCCCGATTTGATGGCCTCGCTGGGCCGGGTGGTGATGCTGCACACCGAGATGACGCTGGATGACGACTTCCCCGCGCTGCGGACCCTCTTGTGGAAGCGCAAGGGGCGCATGGTCCACTCGGAGATTCACGGGCACGGCAAATTCGAGCTGGCGACCGCGTTTGGAGTGCGGGACACGGCGACCCTGGGCGCACTGGAGCGCGTGCTGGAAGAGGAAGTGCACGGCTCTTTCATCCGCCATGCGAACCAGCTCCACGGGCTCGTGGGCTACTGGGGCGCCCCTGGCGGCAAGGAGTCCCTCGACACCGTGGTGGCGAGGCTGAAGACACTCGCCCAGGAGAACGGCGCGGTCGTCGCGGCGGAGCTGGTGGAGGTCCCCAAGGACCTGCGCCTCGAACAGCGCCTCGCCTCGCGCGGCCCTCACGCGGGGCGGCTGCGCCTGTGGGTCCTGTTCCAGTCCGCGGAGGTGGCGAGCCGCTATGGGAAGGACCTGAGCGGCGACGTCACGGTGGCGGGCCCGCACGTCCTGCTGGAGGAGGACCACTTCGGACCCCGCCTGGGTTACCTCGCCCAGCGCCAGGGTGGCACCGCGCTCATGCTCACCAGTCAGCGCGTCATCGTGAGGGGCTCCTTCTCGCAGCCGAAGCGCGGCCCGCCCGACGTCGTCCCGCACCTTCGTCCGTACCTGACCCCAGACGACCGCGTGGACTCGACGCCCGGGAACGACAGCCTCTCGGTCCGGGTCAACACGCTGGAACCCGGACGCGTGCTGAAGGCGCTCGTCGAGCTGGAAGCCGTGCTGGGCCTGCACGCCTGGGTTCAGGTGTACTCCGACGACCCGCTCGCGGAGGCACTGCACCGCCTCCGCGAGGACGTGAACGAAGAACTCCGTCGACGGTAGCGACGGCCCTACGCCTGCTCGGCCCGGGGGACTTCTCGCCGCGGGCCCAGGTGCCATCCCTTGGCCCGCTCCTGCTCACGCCAGAGCGCCGCATAGGGCCCCTCGCGACGCACCAGCTCGTCGTGAGTCCCGCTCTCCGCCACGCGTCCGCGCTCCAGCACCACGATGCGGTGCGCGCGACGCACCGTCCGCAGCCGGTGCGCAATCACGACCACCGTCTTGTGCCGGACCAGCTCGTCAATCGCCCGCTGAATCTCCGCCTCCGCGGACGCATCGACCGAAGCCGTGGCCTCGTCGAGCAGGACGATGGGCGCGTCCTTGAGGATGGCCCGCGCGATGGACAGCCGCTGCCGCTCGCCTCCCGAGAGTGAGCCACCGTCCTCGGTGAGCACGGTGTCGTAGCCCTGGGGGAGCGCCTGGATGAAGTCGTGCGCCCTCGCGGCCCTGGCGGCGCGCTCGACGTCCTCCCGGGACGCATCCGCGCGGCCCACGCGCAGGTTGTCGAGCACCGTCCCGGAGAACAGCACCACGTCCTGGAACACCATCGCGATGTGCCGGTGCAGCTCCTCGAAGGGCAAATCCCGGATGTCGACTCCGCCGATGCGAATGGCCCCCTGCCCTCGCGGCACGTCCCACAGCCGCGCGACCAGATGCACCAGTGTCGACTTGCCCGAGCCCGAGGCACCGACAATCGCCGTGAGCGACTGCTCGCGGAACTCGACGGAGACGTCCTTCAGCACGTGCTCCCCTTCGTACGCAAAGGAGACGGCCTCCACCTCCACGTTGAAGCGGGTGACGGGCGCCGCCGGCGAGGAAGGCTCGCTCAGCGGCTTCTCGGCCATGAGCCGGTCCACGCGCTCCAGCGCGCGCTGGGAGCCTCGGAGCATGAGGAGCGCCACGCCCAGCTCGGCCACCTGTCGCGTCACGCCCACGCTCACCACGAGGAACACCAGGAGCGTCCCCGGAGCCAGCGTCCCCTGGAAGGCCAGCGTGCTGCCCACGAACGCCACGACGACGAAGCTCGCCTCGACCAGGAAGCCGAAGACGGACAAGAGCGGCGACGGCGCCACCTCCGCGCGGATGAGCGCGTCACGCAGCCGCTCCATCGCCTTCACGAAGCGCTGGTACACCTCACCGTGTCGGCCGAAGGCGCGGAGCACGGCGATGCCCTGCACGTACTCGACGATGCGCGCGTTCACGTCCGCCGTCGCCTCGAGCACGGAGGTGATTTCCCGCACGAAGAGGGGCGTCGTGGCCGCCAGGACAGCGAGCGCGACGGGCAACATCGCGAGGACGGCGAGCCCCAGCCGCCAGTCGAGGAAGCACAGCCCGAGGCCCACCAGCATCGGCAGGGCGAAGCTGGCGGCGAAGACGCCGATGATGTGCGACCAGATGTCCTCGACAAGCGCCAGGTCCGTCGTGAGCACGCCCATCAGCTCGCCGCTGCGGTGCTGGGTGAAGAAGCCCATGGGCAGCCGCCGCAGGTGGTCCGCCGTGCGGATGCGGGCCTGTCCCATCAGCGCATGGGCCGCGGTGAAGATGTTCGCCATCGCCGACCGGGTGAACACCATCCGCAGGAGCACCGCGAGGACGATGCCGCCCGTCACCTGGCCCGTCAGCTCCAGGGTGAGCCGTCGCTCCAACGCCGCGCGGACGAAGAACAGGACCAGCGCATAGGGCAGCGCCGTCGACACCGCCTCACCGAAGGCGAAGAGGAAGCCGCGCCGCAGCCGCGCGTCCTTCTGGCCCGCCAGCCGCTCTCCGAGCGTGAAGAACTCTCCAATCATGATGCCACCTCCACACCACGCGGGGCTTCTCCCTCGGCACCGCCGAGCGACCAGTCCCGTGCATCCGAGTGACTCGCCCACAGTCGCTGGTAGAGCGCGCAGCGCGAGAGCAGCACCTCATGCGGACCCTGGTCCTGGACCCGCCCTCCGTCGAGCACGACGATGTGGTCGGCGGTGGCGATGGTCGACAGCCGGTGGGCGACGACCACGACGGTCCTCCCCTCGCACAACTCCGACAACGCCTCCTGGATGCGCGCCTCGTTCTCCGGGTCCGCGAACGCGGTCGCCTCGTCGAGCAGGAGCACGGGCGCGGCCTTGAGCAGGGCCCGCGCGATGGACAGCCGCTGCTTCTCTCCACCGGACAGCCGCGCGCCACGCTCACCCAGCATCGTGTCGTACCCCTGGGGCAGCCCGAGGATGAAGTCGTGCGCTCGCGCGGCGCGGCATGCGGCCTCCAGCTCCGCGTCCGTCGCCTCCGCGCGCCCCAGCCGCAGGTTGTCGCGGACGGAGCCATGGAAGAGGAACACGTCCTGGAACACCATGGAGACGCGCGAGAGCAGCGTGTCGAGGGGCAGCTTGCGCACGTCGACGCCTCCCAGCTCCACCGTGCCGCCGTGGGCCTCCCACAGCCTGGGCACGAGCTTCACGAGCGTCGACTTGCCAGCGCCCGAGGGCCCCACGAGCGCGGTCACCTTCCCGGCCGGCGCATCGAACGTGACGCGGTGGAGCACGTCCTTCCCCGCGCTGTCGTAGCGGAAGTCGACCTCGCGGAAGGAGATTCCGTCATGTCGTGGCGACTCGGTGCCCGCGACGTCTTCCAGGTCGGGCGCCAGGAGGATGTCGTGGATGCGCTCGTTGCCCGCTGTGACGCGCTCGACGTTGCCCCACGCGAACATCAGCCGCATCAGCGACATGAGGAGCTGGGGTCCCAGCACCAGGAACAACACCAGCGACTCCAGCGAGAGCCCGCCTCGCACGTACAGCCAGCCCCCCAGGGGTACGAGGACGACGAGGCTGGAGCCGATGAGCGCGCCGAAGGCGCCATAGCCCCGCCCGTTGGTGCGCATGAAGCCCTCCATCCACGCCAGGCCCTCCTCGATGGAGCGCGAGAGGTCCCCGAAGCGGGCAGCGGAGAGGCCAAACGTCTTGATGACCTTGATGCCCCGGAAGTACTCCAGGAGCGACGCGTTCATCCGCTGCTGAATCTCGTTCCACCGCGCATGCGCCTTGCCGACATCGCGCATCGCGAGCGCCATGGCGCCCACGGCCAAGGGAGCGACGGCGATGCTCGCCAGGGCCATCCGCCAGTCCACCCACAGCAGCGCGACAGCCGTGGCGAGCGGAACCACCATGGCGGCCACCGCGTCCGGGAAGTTGTGCGCGACGAACGACTCAATCTGATTCACGTCGTCCATCAGCGTCGTCTTCAGCGAGCCCGTGGACCGACGGCTGAAGAACGACAGTGGCACCGCGCCGAGCTTCCGCGCGATTCGCAGGCGCAGCGCATGGAGGATTCGGAATGCGGCGATGTGCGCGGCCATCGTCGCCCCCGCGACGAACAGGTAGCGCAGCACCAGCGCCCCCACGGCGACGAGCGCCAGCGTGCGGACCTCGTCCAGCTTCGGCGGCTCCGCGTAGATGGCCGTGGCCATGCGCGCGACGATGAAGAACGGCACCAACCCCAGCGCGGCAGCCACCGTCGAGCTGAGCGCCGCGAGCCCCACCAGCGGCCCCTGCAAACCCAGCAGCGACACCAACCCTCGCAGGCCAGGCGGCGGATGACTCGGCGACTCCTCGACGACACTCACGGACGACCTCCCATTGACTTGATTTCGATAATAGTATTCATTATCGACGCCTGACCAGCGGCATCGACGAACCGGGGCACAGGTCCCCACCCGTTACGCGCGGGAGGGCAGGACACCGTGCCGCAGCAGCTTCAGGCAGAGCGCCAGGTACGCGCGTTCCCGCTGAGCGCGGCTGCCCAGGTGACGCAGCCGGTGGGCATGGCGCTCGCTGTAGCTGACCCAGGCCTTCATGAGGCCCGCCATGGCGATGAGGAGCAGCTCCGGGTCCACGTCCTTCGCGACGGCGCGGTTGCGCTGCGCGGCCCGGACCTGGGCGGCTTGTCGTTCGACGAAGTCGTCCTCACCCGGCCACATCTCCAAGTCCCCTTCCAGCGCGGCCCAGGCGGCCAGGCGGGACCACTCCGGACTCGCCCTGAAGAAGCCGACGAGCTGTTGGAGCCCCTCCTCGGTGAGCAGCCCCAGTCCGTCATCATCGGGAGCCGGGGTGTGGGCCCGCGCGGAGTCCTCCACCGCGTGGGCCTTCACGATGGCGTAGAGCGACTCCTTCGTCCCGAAGTGGTGCTGAATCAGGCTCACGGACACGCCCGCCGCGTTGGCGACATCCCGGAAGGACGTCCCGGCGAAGCCACGCTCCGCGAACAGCCGCGTGCCCTCCGTGAGGATCCGCTTCCGGACCCCCTCCGGGTCCCTCGTCAGCACGGGCTTCTTCTTCGCGGCGGCGACCATCGTGAACTTACTGTACGACCAACAAGTTCAACATTCAAGTCTCCGGGCGATAGGGACCGCCAGGGACACCCCAGCCCCAGATGGGCATGGGCCCGTCCAGCGTGACGCTCGCGCCGGGCTGGGAGTTGATGACGGCGAGCCGGGAGCCCCACTCGACGTAGGCGACGAAGGCCGAGCGGAACTCGGGGTCCGCGGGCAGCTCCACCTCGTTGGCGCTGTCGAGCAGCAGGTCAGTCCAGCGTCGCCGCTGCGCCTCCGTCAGGTGCCGTTCCAGGTGGTGACGCAGCATCCCGGGATGTCCGCCATGCGCCTCGCTGTAGGCACGAGGCCCGCCCAGGACTTCACCCAGGAAGAGGGCGACGTGGGACGGGTGTTGCGCGGACATGCGCTCGAAGACGGGGCCGAGCAGCGCGTCGGTGCGCACCCGGGCATAGAAACACTCGGTCAGCCGCGCCAGGGCCTCCGCCCCACCCGCCCACGCGTAGAGCGTGGGCACCGCGGACGCATCACCGCTGTCGCTCACGGCCGGGTCCACGCCGTGTCGACGTCGTAGTGCTTCATCTCCTGGATGTCGGAGACGAACGGCCGCACGAGCACGAAGAACTTCTGGAAGGCCGCGCTGCCCCGGAACCCCTTCATGTGTCCTTCGAGGGAATCCCACTCGATGCGGACCACGAAGTGGTGGGGCTCCTCGGAGCCTCGGCTCACTTCGTAGCGCAGGCAGTGCGGCGAGGCGCGCAGGTGCTCGCCCGCGGCCCGGTAGGCCTCGAGGAACGCGTCGGCGCGCTCGGCCGGGATGTCATAGCGGATGTATTCGACAATCATGGACTGCTCCTTGTTCGATGAGGACTTCGACGGACGGGGTGCGGCGGCAATCCCCGCGACGCCCAGGGCGGCGACGAGGAGGAACAAGCCGACACGACGAGACTTCCCGGACACGGACGACCTCCAGGGCGGGGCCTGGTTTCGAGGGTGCATTCCCGCCCAGCCATGCCACTGTAAGGACGGCGGGAGGACCCCCGCTTTGTCGGCCGTTCCGATTCGTGGGCCTCGCGTTCCAAAGGGAGGGATGGGGATGGAGCCGCTGTCCGCGGTGCTGCGTGGGATGAACCTGAAGGGAAGCATCTACGCGGCCTGGGAGCTGCGGGCCCCCTGGGGCATGGGCCTGCCGGAGGCTCCCTTCGCATCCTTTCACTGGATGGAACAGGGAAGCAGCTGGCTGCGCGCCGGCGAGGACGTCCTGCCCCTGGAGGCCGGCGAGCGGGTGGTCCTCTTCGGCGGCCAGGCGCATCAGCTGCTCTCCTCGCGGGCGGCCTCGGTCACGACTGCTCGTGCGGCACCCACCCGTCGCGGGGGTTCATCACGTCGAGGGCCCGGGTGCGCAATCCCGACGTAGCCGGTTCGTACAAGCGCCAGGGAACACGCGCGTCCCACACTCGCGCCATGAACCTCGCCCAGAAAATCGCGGCCTTTTCCGCCGGTGGCTTCCTGCTCGCGGGCCTGCTCTTCGGCGTCTGGAAATATCTCCAGATTTCCCAGAGCCCCAAGGCCCAGGCCTCGCCCTACGTCGACATCGCCCACCGGGCCGCGCTCCTCTATTCGTTCGCGTGCCTCGTCGTCGAGCGCTTCGTCGTCCTCAGCGCGTTGGATGACACCGTCGAGCTGATCGCCGTCATCGCTCAAATCGGCTTCTTCGCGGTGGGCCTCTCGACCTACGTCATCCACGGCCTCCTGAAAGACACGGACAATCAATTCGAGCGCCCCCACAGGCTCGGGCGTGCAGTGCTGCCTCCCGCGGTGATGGTGGCCTCCATGGTCGCCCTCATCGCGGGGGAACTCGGAGGCTTCGCGGTGCTGTTCTGGGGCGCCGTCACAACCTGATTGTGACAAGCAGGCAGGCGACTCAGGGCTTCCGCCCGTGCTCCAGGCAGGGGCGGGGTCGTCACGGACCTTCAGGATGAGCCCGGAGCCGAGAGGCGTTTCCCTCCGCTGGGGGCTCATTCTTCCGCCCTCGTGGAGTCCTCGCCCCCCCGCGCCTCGAAGAAATTGTCGGGTAGCACTTCGCGCCGCCACCGGAGTTTCATGACAAACTCCGCGACACTTCACGCGCCCAGCCGCCTGCTCAGGGAATTCATGTCATTTCTGGACCGCATCCTCGACCCTCCGAGCTACGGCTACGAGAAGAACGGCGCGCTCTACGTGCCGACCCACCGGGAAATCTTCTCGGAATTCTTCGCGCGGCTGAACATCTTCCGGACGCGGAAGAACTGGCTGGCGCTCATCGGGTGGACCACGACGCTGGGCTTCGGCATCCCACTCGCCCTCTTCTTCACCCACCATTTCAGTTGGTGGCTGCTGCTCGTGGGCTTCGTCTACAGCATGGTGGTCCTGGGCACACACGGCACCATCTGGTTCCACCGGTACTCGACGCACCGGGCCTTCCAGTTCAAGAACGCCTTCTTCCGTGAGCTCTGCCGCAACCTGGTGGTGAAGACGATTTCGGAAGAGGCGTATGTCATTTCCCACCACGTCCACCACGCCAAGGTGGAGACGCCGGGGGACCCCTACAACGCGAAGGCCGGCTGGCTCTATTGCTTCCTGGCGGACGTGAATCACCAGGGCATCCGCAGGGACTTGAGCGCCAAGGACTACTCGCAGCTGTGCAAGCTGATGGAGCACACGGGCGTGCACCTGAACAGCTATGAGCAGTACCAGAAGTGGGGCTCGCTCTGTCACCCCGGCTGGACGGTGGCGCACTTCCTGGCGAACTGGGCGGTCTGGTACGGCGTGTTCTTCCTGCTCGGCGGACACGCCCTGGCGCTGGCCCTCTTCGGCTGGTCCGGCGTGTGGGCCGTGGGCGTGCGGACGTTCAACTATGACGGGCACGGGGGCGGCAAGGACCGTCGGCGCGACGGCGTGGACTTCAACATGAAGGACCAGTCCATCAACCAGCTCTGGCCGGGACTCATCACGGGCGAGTGGCACAACAACCACCACCTCTATCCGCACGGAGCCCGCGCGGGCTTCCTGTCCTACCAGTTCGACCCCGCCTGGCACTTCATCCGCGGGTGGTCCTGGATGGGCGCCATCAGCTCGTACCGGGACTTCAAGCCGGAGTTCATGGAGCGCCACTACCTGCCCTGGGCGGAGAAGCAGAAGGCCAAGGCCGTCGTCGTGGGTGGCTAGAGGTCTCTTCGGAGCGGGGAGAGGCACCGCTATGCCTCCCCTGCTCCCTGCGATACGCTGAAACACGAATGGCGACAGAGAAGGCGCTGCTGCTCATCGCGGATATCGGCGGCTACACCCGGTTCATGAAACACCACCGCTTCAGTCTCGCGCACGCGCAAGACACGGTGGCGCAGTTGCTCGAAGCCGTCATCGACGCCTCCGGCAAGCTCAAGCTCGCGAAGCTCGAAGGGGACGCGGCGTTCTTCTACGCCGTCGGCGACGACTGCAGCGTCCTGGCCCGGCAAATCGCCGACATCCGCCGCGCCTTCCTCGCCCGACGCGAGCGGCTCATCGTCGACCGCATGTGCAAGTGCGAGGGCTGCATGCAGGTCGGCGGCCTGACGCTCAAGTTCGTGGCCCACTCCGGAGAGGTCGCCTTCCAGCGCGTGAAGCACCTCACCGAGCTGGCGGGCGTGGACGTCATCCTCGTGCACCGGATGCTGAAGAACGACGTCCCCGTGTCCGAGTACTTCCTGATGACCGACTCGGTGCACCAGCGGCTCCAGCCGGAGCTGCGCCAGCTCACCCGGGGGCTCGAGCACGAGTTCGAGGGCCTGGGCCGCACTGCCACGCACTACCTGGACCTGAACGAGAGCGCCCAGGAGCTGCCCGCGGCGATTGGCCCCAGCCTGCCCCGCAGGTGGTGGCACAAGCTGACGCAGGAGGCGCGCTCGCTGAAGTACGTGCTCGGCTTCCAGCAGGCCTGCCAGAACTTCCGCAACGTCGAGGTGGTCGACGCCCAGGAGGCCGCGCCCTCCTCCGACGTGCCGCGCTCCTGAACAGAGAGCAGCTCAGGCGGGCGCGCCCGTGGCACTCGACGGGGTCTGCTGACGGATGAACCGCCGGAACTCTCCCGGCGTCCGCGCGTGGACGCGCTGGAAGGCCCGATTGAAGGCCCCGGCGGACTCGTACCCGACGGCGTCAGCGACCTCCGCGAGCCCCAGGTCTCCGTCCCGCAGCAGGCAGCCCGCCTTGTACATCCGCCAGCGCGTCAGGTACTCCAGCGGCGTCTCACCCACCTTCGCCTTGAAGTGCAGCGCGAAGGCGGAGCGCGACATGCCCGCGATGCGGGCGAGCGCCTCGACGGACCAGGGCTGTGCGGGCGCGTGGTGCATGGCCCGCAGCGCGGCCCCGAGCGGTGCGTTCCCCAGCGCCGCCAGCCACCCCAGCTCCCCCGCGCCTCCCGACGTGTAGTGCGCGCGAATCATCTGCACGAAGAGAATCTCCGCCAGCCGGTTGATGACCACGGGTGAGCCGATGGCGGACGTCGCGGTTTTGAGCGCCAGGAGATTGAGCGTGGCCCCCAGCGCGCTGGCCTGCGCCTCGTCACCCCGCACACAGAGGACGCTCGGCAACAGCTCGAAGACCGACTGGCCGCTCCACGCGTCGAACTCGAACAGCCCGGTGATGACCTGGGTCGCCGCGCCGCCACCGCCAAAGCGCAGGAGGTCTCCCGTCTTCGTGCGGATGAGGGCCTCCCCATCCTGGGCGCGCGTGCGCGGCGCATCGCGCACCGTGACGCCCAGCCCGGCCGCGACGACGTAGCAGTCCCCGCCGCGCAGGGGGATGGCCTTGGGCTCCCCTGTCACCTCCAGCCAGCAGCTCCCCCGCGTCACCAATCCGAACTTCGCGTGCGGTGAGCCAGGGAACCGCACGCCCCAGGGCGCGGTCGCCTCCATCCGGCAGTACAGCGCGCTCCGGACCCGCATCGCGGTGAACACGTCGCTGAAAGGGTCGACTCCCGATGGAGCCGCTCCGTCTGGACGATTGGACACTTCATCTGGAGTTCCAGGCACTGAAAGTCCTCCGCTCGGGACGTACTGTACTTCGCGAAAGAGAGGTTCCCACATGATTCTGGTCACTGGCGCGAATGGAACGGTCGGCAGCCTGGTCGTTCAGCAGCTCGTCGAAGCGGGGCAGCGAGTGCGCATCCTGGTGCGCGACACGGCGAAGGCGTCCAAGCACGGCGGCGCCGTGGAGGTCGTCCAAGGAGACCTCGCGAGACCCGAGACACTCGGCGCGGCCTTCGCGGGCATCGAGAAGCTCTTCCTGCTGACGACGGGGCCCGCGCGAATCGAGCTGCACGGGCTCGACGCGGCCAGGGCCGCTGGCGTGCGCCACGTCGTGAAGTTCTCCTCGATGGGTTTTGGTCCGACCCGCGACGCGCTGGCCATCGGCAACTGGCATCGTGACGTGGAGGCGGCGCTGGAGTCCTCCGGGCTCGCGTGGACCGTCCTGCTCGCGGGCGGGTTCAACACCAACGCGCTCGGCTGGGCGCACACCCTCAAGACGCAGGGCACCGCGTTCGCCGCGACGGGAGAAGGAAAGGTGGCGGTGGTGGACCCCAGGGACCTCGCCGCCGTCGCGGTCGCCGCGCTCACCCAACCGGGGCACGAGGGCAAGCGCTACGAGCTGACCGGCCCCCAGGCGCTGAGCTTCGACGAGCAGGTGGCGCTCATCGGCGCGGCGGTGGGAAGGCCCCTGCGCTTCGTCGACGTGCCTCCCTCGGCGGCACGCGACGCGATGTCGCAAGCGGGCATGCCCGCGCCGCTCGTCGAGGGGATGCTGGAGGTAATGGCGACCATCAAGGCCGGCGGCGCCGTGACGGTGTCCCCCGCCATCGAGCAGGTGCTGGGACGCAAGCCCCGCACCTTCGCGGCCTGGGCGAACGAACACGCCGCCGCGTTCAGGTAGCCCCGCGACAGCGGTCCTCCTTGGGCTCGCCGCGCGCATCGCCGCCAGCGAGCCCCCTCACCTCGTCTTCCGGAAGAACCCCCATGCCCCTCGAATCACTCCGTCCCAACGCCCCCATGACGTGGACGCGGCCCCACATCCTCCACCTGCTCCAGTCGGGCCTGCGTGCCTCCGTGCCCACCGTCCTCCTCGCGACGCTCGCCATGGAGGCACGGCCCCATGCGCACGGCCTCTCCTTCTTCCCGGAGCTGCGGTACGCGGTCCTGGCTCCCGTGTATGTCCTCGTCGCGGTACTCGCCGCCTTCGGCCACGGCTGGCTCACCGGGCGAGTCTCCCGGCCCCGTTCGATGCTGGCGACCGCCACACTGGGACTGGCGCTGGTGCTGCTCCTCGGGATGGCGGTGCTGGGCCGTGACGGACTCGCCGTCGCGGCACTCCCCGCCTTCATCACCGTGGCGTTCGCCGTGGCCTGGCTCGCTCCACGCGCGGTCGAACAGCCCTCGCGCTCACGCGTGCGGACAGTCGCCCTCGTGCTCCTCGGCACGCTCGAAGCCGCGGGCGTGGTGACGGCGCTCGCGGGGGAGCACGAACTGCCCCACGGCCCGGAGTCCCTCGTCGGCGAGATTCCTCGCGCGATGTTCGACGCCGAGCACCGGTTCGTCGACCTCCCCAGTGGCGCGCGCATCCACTACGTGGACGAGGGCACGGGCGACACGCTGCTCTTCCTGCACGGCAACCCCTCGTGGTCCTTCCAGTGGAGGGATTTGATTCGAGGACTGCGCGGCTCCTACCGCTGTGTCGCCCTCGACTACCCGGGCTTCGGCCTGTCGACAGCGCCTCCCGGCTTCGGCTTCACGCCCGGCGAGCAGAGTCGCGTCCTGGAGGAGTTCGCGGAGCACCTCGGCCTTCGCGACGTGACGCTGGTCATGCAGGACTGGGGCGGTCCCATCGGCACGCACTTCGCGGCGCGGCGCCCCGAGCTCGTCCAGCGCGTCATCCTGGGAAGCACCTGGGCGTGGAAGACGAGCACGAGCGAGCCCCGGGGGATGTGGTCCGTCATCGCGGGCGGCCCCATTGGCGCGTTCGCGCAGCACCACTTCAACGCCATCGCCTCCTTCGGGCTGAAGGACAGCATCGTCCGGGAGCTTCCTCGCGACGTGCGCGACGTCTACCTGCGGCCCTTCCAGCCACTCGAGCGCCGTGGCATCGCCACTTTCTATCCAGGGCAAATCACGAAGGCGCACACCTTCTTCGAGGAGGTCGAAGCGGGCCTGCCTGCCCTCGTCCACAAGCCGGCGCTCATCTTCTGGGCGCTCGACGACCCCGGCTTTCCTCAGGCGGACCGTGTCCGCTGGGAACAGACGTTTCCGAGCCACCACACCATCGAGCTCGCCAACGCACACCACTTCTTCTTCGAGGACCACGCGGACACGGTCGTCTCCGAGATTCGCGCGTTCATGTCGTCGGAGCTCGCGAGGAACACCACCGTGCCTTGAGGAGTCACACGCTTCATCGAACGAACCAGCGCTCGCGTCGGATGCGGAGTTGAGCGGCCTCGGGTACCTTGCCGAACAGCCTCTCGCCCGACGAGATGCACCAGGGGGATGTTCGTGAAGCTTTATTTCATGCCTGGAACTCGAGCCACCCGCCCGCGAGCGGCTCGTCCTACCCAGGGTCGCGCTTCGCTGAGTCGACCTTGAAGTGGAACCAGGAGGACAGATGATGAACCAGCTCGCATGTGGCCATGCCGCACCTCTCGCGGGACAGTGGTGTGCGCACCTCGCGGAGGACGAGGACGCGGGCTACCACGTCCGCTTCACGGGTCAGGGCGTCCACCACGACCTGCTCTGCGAGGACTGCGCGCGGGTGGCCCTGCCTGGCCAGGAGTTCCGGAGCATCTGCGCGGCCTGCCAGCACGTGAGGTTGGGGAGGACCTCCGCGCTGATGGGCATCATCGGCCGCCCCGGCGTGCGCACGCGGGCGACCGCGCTCCACTTCGAGCACCGGGAGCACTCCCTCCCCGCACTCGCGGGCCAGACGCTTCGCGGCCTCATCGCGCTGGGCACCGAGCCTCGCTCGCAGTGGCTCGCGGTGAACGAGCAGGGCGAGCTGCTTCGCCTCGACCTCGAAGAGGGCTCGCTCACGCGCACAGGCGTCGTGGGCACGGGGACGCTCGACCTCTCCGCCGAGCTGGCGCCGCACGTCTCGCCGTGCGGGCGCTACGTGGCGGTGGTGAACTCGCGCGGCGCGAAGGGCCTCGTCATGGAGCTGGCCTCCGGCAAGGTGACGATGCCGCTGGACCGGGGCTCGTACCATGAGAAGCGCTGCGAGTTTCCCGTGGCCTTCTTTCGCGACGGCACCAGGACGCTGCTGGCGCACGCGACGGCCTGGAACCGACTGGACGTGTCGGACCCGGCCACCGGGGAGCTGCTGACACCGCGAGAGTCCACCCGGCGAGGCAAGCCCGGCGAGCCCCGGACACAACACGAGCTCGACTACTTCCACTGCGGCCTGACGGTGTCTCCGGATGGGAACTGGCTCGTGGACGACGGGTGGGTCTGGCACCCGGTGGGCATCCTGACCGCCTTCTCCCTGCGGCGCTGGGTCCACGAGAACGTCTGGGAGTCCGAGGACGGCCCCTCCCTGAAGCAGTTGCGCGAGTGCTCGTACCACTGGGATGGCCCGCTGTGCTTCGTGGGCCCGCGCACCCTGGCCGTCTGGGGCTTCGGCGGGGATGTCGACACCCTGCTCGACGCCGCGATGCTCTTCGACGTCGAGACCGGGAAGCTGGTGCGCTGGTTCCCGGGACCGCGCGGAGCGTTCAGGTGCGATGGGAACCTGCTGCTCGTGAGCGCGAAGGACACGGGCACCACCGTGTGGGATGTGGAGACGGGCGAGCGGCTCCTCCAAGACTCCACCGTGGTGCCCACGGCGTGGCACCCGGCGGCCCGCCGCTTCCTGACGGTGCTGCCCGACGGCCTGCTCCGGGAGAGCAGCTTGAGCGGCGCGGCCTGGTGACGAGCGCCCCCCGGAAGTCGACGCGGCTCAGGCCGGGAACACCGCCAGCTCCAGCCGCCCCAGACGCTCCGGGTCGAAGATGGATTCGAGGGCGCGGACCTTCCCATCGCTGATGGTGAAGACGAGGACAGAGAGCAGCCGTCCTCCCGGAGCCACGATGAGTCCGACCTTTCCGTTGATGAGCCCCAGTTGAGCGAAGCCGCCCCGGGCCGCGTTGATCTGCGCCTGCCGGGCAACCTCTCTCGCCCCGCGAGCCTCCCTCGGTGCTCCCGCGGGCAGGACCCGCGCATCCGTGCGCGCGACGATTTCGGGGTCCAGCACGGCGAGCAGCGCGTCGAGGTCTCCACTGCGCGCGGCGGAGAGAAAGGCGGCGACGACGTCTCGCTGCGCGGTGAGGCCCCCCTCCGGTGACAGGGCCGCGCCGTGTACGCGACGACGCGCGCGGCTGGCGAGCTGCCGGGTCGCCGTCGCATTGCGCCCGACGATGGGCGCTATCTCGTCGAACGTCAGGGAGAACATGTCGTGCAGCACGAAGGCGATGCGCTCGGGAGGGCTCAGGGCTTCGAGCACCACGAGCAGCGCGAACCCCACCGAGTCCGCCATGAGCGACTCCTGCTCGGGGTTGCCGCTGGCCGCGTGACTGGCGAGCAACTCCACGCCCTTGCTTTCCGCAGGCTCCTCACGGCGCGACTCGCGTGAGCGCAACTGGTCCAGGCACACGCGCGAGACGACCGTGGTCAGCCAGCCCCGCAGGTTCGCGACGTCATGGGTGTCCGCCCGGCTGAAGTGCAACCAGGACTCCTGGACGGCGTCCTCCGCGTCGCTGAGTGAACCCAGCATCCGATAGGCCACGGCTCGCAAGTGGACCCGGTGTGCCTCGAAGCCCTCGGCCCGCAGATTCTTTTCGTCCACCGGTCACACTCTTTCGCTGAGGTCCGTCACCGCGGCGCCGAACGTAACGCAGCCGGAATGACACGCACGCGGATGTTCGGTCCACCCATCAGCCAGGGCCCTGGAGGCCCTTGGAGCGTCCTCACCATGAACTCCCGCATGAAGAACCCCGCGATGGTCGTCCCCGAGGCCATGAATGCACTGCAGGCTCTGGCAGCGGCCACCCACAAGGGCGGCGTGCCGCAGAAGACGCTCGACCTGGTCCACCTGCGCGCCAGTCAAATCAACGGCTGCGGCGTCTGCGTGGACATGCACCCGCGCATGGCCAAGAAGGCCGGGGAAACCGATGACCGCCTCTTCGCGGTGGCCGCCTGGCGCGACACGACCTACTTCACCGACGCCGAGCGCGCCGCGCTGGCACTCACCGAGTGCGTCACCCGGCTCAGCGACCGCTCGGACCCCGTCCCCGACGACGTCTGGAAGGAAGCGGCCCGGCACTACGACGAGACGGCCCTGGGGACCCTGGTGATGTCCATTGGCCTGGTCAACCTCTGGAATCGGCTCAACGCGACGACGCGGCAGGTGGCCAACCCCCACGCCCGCTGGTAGCGCGGCGTCGGCTCGCCGCGCTCCCGGTGGAATCCGAGGTTCAGGAGGCGACCAGGACCTCGGAGAGCGCGGCGCGGACTCGCTTCAGCAAGTCGGCGTGCTCCAGGGGCGCGCGCAGACTTCTCGCCGACACCGTCAACGTCGAGAGGTCGAGCCTCCGGTCTGGCGGAACGGAGAACTGGTCCGACAGCCGCCTCAGCGCGGGACCGAAGTAGTAACCCACGCGCGTAGAGAAGACGCTCGTGGGGGTTGCCTGGCGCGCGTTGCGCCGACAGCCGAGCATGAGCTGATAGGACATGATCCGCTTGGGACCGGTCGGGCGCGGCCCCAGGGTGAGCAGCACCTGCTCACCCCTCTCGTTCGGCGAGGCGAACCGGACCTCGAACTCGATGGCCTTGGCCTTGGTCATCAGCCTGTCGAACGCCAGGCATGCGGAGCCGGGCTTTCCGCCTGGGGGCGGACGGTAGTTCCTGGCGCCCTCCATCTTCGCCTTGTCGGCATGCTCCGGGGGAATCAAGGCCTTCGTGAGGTTGGCGCCGTTGAAGATGGCGCCCTTGAGGTTGCACGACAGGAACCTCGCGTGGCGGAGGTCGGCCTGGGTGAAGTCGCAGTCACGCAGGTCGCACTCCTCGAACTCGACCCGGAACAGCTTCGCGCCCTTGAACGAGGAGCCCTTCAGGTTCCAACCCTGGAGGGTCGTCGCTTCCTTCCACGGAGGAGAACGCGTGAGCCGGGCCTCCGTGAAGTCACTCTTCAGGGCCTTCACGCCGCTCACGAAGCCGGCCTCCACGAGGTTCGTCCGCCGGAACGACGAGCCACTCACGTCGTGGACACCCAAGGAGGCCGAGGCCCAGAACGAAGCCTTCAGCCGCGCACTGGAGAAGTCACCCTTGCGCCGGGCGACCAGGGGCTGCTTCACCAGCTTCGGCTTCTTCGCCGACACCTTCTTCTTTGGGGGCAGTTGCTTCTCTATCCAGGCATCGTAGGCCGTCGTTCCGAAGACGTGCCCCTCCACGAGGTGCTGGAGGTACTTCTCATCCGTCACTTCCACCGAGACGTCGAAGTGATGAAGACGCGCCCAGGCGGCGTCCAGGAAGAGCCCCTTCCCCTTCTGCTCGAGAGGGGAAATCTCGTCGATGATCTTCTGCAGCCGCCCTTCGCCGACCGCGTTGTGCCGCGCGAGGAGGCGAGAGCGCGCCACGAAGCGCGGCGTGTGTTCGGCGTGCCACGCGGCTTCCCAGACAGGGGGGCCGCCCAGCTCCGCATGAAGGGGCGAATCCGCCTTGCTTGATTTCTTCGCCAGGGCGACCCGTTCCCTCGCCACGGCCTTCGGCAAGCCCCTCACCAGAAACCCGGTAGGGTCAGCGCGTCTCCTCGCGTCCAGGAGCAGCATCAAGCCGAAGGCGCGACCTGAAGCGTAGTCCGTCAAGCCGCCACCAAAGCCGGTCAGACAGTGCAGGGTGACTTCCCGCCCCGCTGTCTTTCCCACCCGCACATAGTAGTTATCCGTGGACACGAGGTCCTCCGCTCGAGGCTGCTGTCAGCAACGGCCCTCATCTGCCCACGGAATGTCAGCGATACAAAGCGGTATCTCCGATGTAGGTGCCATTCAGTCACCGGTGCCGTGATGACGCGGCGACTTGTCCGGGCCGTGGGCTCGCCATCAGCCGAGCGCGGGGTAGTCCACGTAGCCTTCCGCGCCCGGTGTGTAGAGCCGCTGGAAGTCAGGGGCCGCGAGTTCGGCATCGCCCTTCATCCGTGCGACGAGGTCAGGGTTGGCGATGAAGGGCCGGCCGAAGGCAATCAAGTCGGCGCGTCCCGCGTCGAGCGCGGCCTGCGCGCGGTCACGGGTGAAGCCCCCGTTGAGGATGATGGGCCCGCCGAAGGAACGTCGGATGGCGTCCGCCGTCGCGGTGAACCCCTTCTCCACGCTCGCGATGAGGTGAACGTAGACCAGGCCGCGCAACTCCCGCGCCAGCACCGTGTACTGCTCCTGGACACCCTCGTGGGCGGGCAGGTCGTTGTAGGTGCTGTAGGGCGAGAGCCGGATGGCCACGCGCTCCGCGCCGATGGCCTCGGACACCGCCCGCACCACCTCCACGACGAAGCGGGCGCGGTTCTCCGCGCTGCCACCGTAGGCATCCTCGCGACGGTTGGTGTGCGGGTGGAGGAACTGCTCCAGCAGGTAGCCATTGGCGCCATGGAACTCGACGCCGTCGAAGCCCGCCGCGATGGCATTGCGCGCCGCCTGGACCAGCTCGTCGCGAGTCGCGCGGAGGTCCGCCTCGCTCATCGCCTCCGGGGACGGATACGGCTGCAGGCCCGCCTGGTCCGTGTACATGGTGCCCTCGGGACGCACGGAGCTCGGCGCGAGGATGCGGGCGTTCGCCGGGAGGTTGTGCGGATGCGCGATGCGCCCCACGTGCATGAGCTGGGCGAAGATGCGCCCGCCCGCCTCGTGGACGCTCCGGGTGATGGCGCGCCACCCGTCGACCTGCTCCGGAGTGAAGAGGCCCGGGATGCGGGCATAGCCCAGCGCGTTCGGAGACGGCGCGATGCCCTCGGTGATGATGAGCCCGGCGGAGGCACGCTGCGTGTAGTACTCGCGCATCAGCGCGTTGGGCAGCGCGCTCGGCGCCCGGCTGCGAGTCATTGGCGCCATCACGACGCGGTTGGTGAGTTCGGTGGGGCCCAGACGGTAGGAAGAAAAGAGGTTCATGAGTCCGCTCCTTGGCGGGGTGACGCCAGGGAATGTGCTCCCGTGGAGCATTGTGGCCAATCGAATGATTTGGGAAGTACTGTCCGGCCATGCGGACAATCCGTCAGGCGGACCCCAACGCCGTCATCGCGTTCCTGGAGGTCGCCGAGCAGGGCAGCTTCCGGGGCGCCGCGCGCAAGCTGGGCATCCCCAAGTCGACGCTCAGCCAGCGGGTGGCGGGGTTGGAAGAACACCTCGGCGCGCGGCTCTTCGCGCGGACCACGCGCAGCCTGACGCTCACCGACATTGGCGCCAGCTACCAGCGCGAGGTCGCCCCGGCCATCGCCGCCTTGCGCGACGCAGAGTCCGTGGTCGGCAAGCTCCAGGCCCATCCGAGCGGGCGCCTGCGAATGACGATGCCCTTCGAGATGGGGCAGAACGTGCTCGACACCCTGCTCGCCGTCTACGCCTCCCGCTATCCCGAGGTGAAGCTGGAAGCGGACCTCACCGACCGGCGCGTGAATCTGGTCGAGGAGGGCTACGACATCGCGGTCCGCGCAGGCACCCTGGACGACTCACGCCTCATCGCCCGGCGCCTGGGCGCGCCCCAGCAGATAGGGGTGTTCGCGAGCCCCGCATACCTGCGTCGCGCGGGCACGCCCAAGGAGCCTCGGGAGCTCGTGAAGCACCGCTGCCTGGCGATGACCGGCTCCAATACGCCGACGACGTGGACCTTCCGGGGAGACAAGAAGCCGCTCTCCGTGTCCATCGTCCCGAGCGTCGCGGTCAACAGCTTCCGGGTGCTGGTCGCCCTGGCCGTAGCCGACGTGGGCCTCGCGCGACTCTCCCAGATTCACTCCGCCGAGGCGGTGGCCGCCGGAACACTCCGTGAAGTGCTCCAGCGCTTCGCGCCACCTCCCGTGCCCCTCTTCGCCGTGTACCCGAGCGCCCGTCACGTGTCGCCGGCCGTGCGCGCGCTGCTGGAGCTGCTCACCGAGCACTTCCAGTCCCATCCCTGGTCACCCACCTCCCGATGACCCACGGGAGGCGTACGGACGTCGTGCGGGAGACGGCGGCTCGTGAACGCGGGCCCCTCCCTTCAGCCCGTATTGGCAGTCCAGGTCAGGCACCCCACCCTCCCGTGCCTTTTTTCGGGCTGGAGAGGAGAAGACATGCGGGCAAGACTTGGGTGGGCCCTGTTGGCGCTGGGACTCGCGGGGTGCGGAGTATCCCCTAGCACCGAAGGGATGCAGCCGGACTCGGATGGGCGTGGCGTCCGGGAATCGGCGTGTCCGGCCGGGGTCGCCTCGCGCCTGAAGGTCATCACACCTCCAGGCACGGGGCCCGTCATCATCAGCGGGCAGCTCTTGGGAACCGAACAGCTCGTCAACGCGAACGGGGTGCTCTACTTCGGCACCAACTTTCACGATGGCAGCGCCGTCCTCTGGCGCACGGATGGAACGTCATCCGGCACCACGGTGGTGAGAGCCTTTCCACCGTCCATGCGAGGCCCGCCTCGTCTGGGCGGACTGGTGGCCGTGGGCGACCGGGTCTTCTTCGAACTCGATGACACGGCCACCGGAAACGAGCTGTGGGTCAGCAATGGAACGGAGAGCGGAACCCGGCTCGTGAAGGAGCTGGTGCCCGGCATGGACGGCGTCTACGTGCATCACCTCACCTCACTCAACGGTCTGCTCGTCTTCGTGCGCACCGTGTCCCTCCCCTCCCCGATGGTGCTGCGACGCGAGGTCTGGCGCTCGGACGGCACCGATGCGGGCACCTTCCGGGTGGTCGTCCTCCCCTCCGATGTCGAGGTGCGCTACACCTCGCTGAAGGTGGGGCAGGCGCTGCACCTGTTCCTGTCCTCGGAGGCCCAGGGCACCACGCTCTGGCGCACCGACGGCACCTCTTCGGGGACGTTCGCCGTGAAGAGGCTGGACGCGCGCAGCACGTACGTCCACCACGTGGGCCATGCGGGAAACCTGGGGCTCTTCGTGCTGGATGACGGCCCCAACGACGAGGTGTGGAAGACGGATGGCACCGCCGCTGGAACCGTCCGGCTGGAGTCGTTCGGCAAGTCCACGGGACTGATTGGCGCGCTGGGCTCGTCCGTCTACCTGACCACGCTGTCCGCGGACACGAAGCGGCTGCACGTCGAGCGCATCTCCCTGAATGGTGGAGGCAAGACGCGCATCATCACCCTGCCCAATCCCTACGCGCACCTGCCGGACGCGACGCCCTACCTCCAGAGGACGACCCTCTCCGGAGGGAAGCTCTACTTCACCGTGGCCATTGGCGGCAGCGGCCCCGCGCCTCGGGACGTGTCGCTGTGGGTGTCGGATGGAACGGCGGCCGGCACCCAGTTGCTCCACCACCCGTTGGACTTGAGCGACGAATCCAACTCACCCCTCTTCGCCACCGGCGAGGGCACCGTCTTCTTCAGTGCATCGCAGGATGGCCTCTACACCGAGCCCTGGTTCACCCGAGGAACCCCGGCGACCACGGGCCGGCTCGCGGACATCAACCCCGGCACCTGGGGCTCTTCACCAGATGGCTTCGCGCGGCTGGGCTCGCGCGTCTACTTCTTCGCGAGCGACGAGACGGGCGAATACCAGCTCTGGTCCACGCCCGTCGGTGCCCACTGTCCCCCAGGTGTGGCCGCCGAGAAGTAGCCACGCACGACGAGGTCTACTCCCGCCTCCGCGCGACGTCGGGCACCAGCCCCAATGCCTTCGAGGTGGCCTGGGCCTCGGCGAGCAGCCACGTCCTGAACGCGACGACGTCCCTCCGGCTCGACAGCGGCCGCGGGTGGACCAGCCAGTAGCCGAAGTCGTTGGGGAGGACCGTCGCGAAGGGCCGCACCAGTCGCCCCGCCTTCAGGTCATCCGCGGCGAGCAGCAATCGCCCGAGCGCCACGCCATCGCCCTGCCTCGCGGCCTGGAGCACCAGCCCGGCATCGTTGAACGCGAAGCCCTTCCCCGTGTCCACGCCTTCGACGCCGGCGGCATCCAGCCAGCGGCGCCACCCGTCCTTCGGCGTGTCATGGAGGAGGCGCACCTTCCCCAGGTCCGACGGCGCGCGCAGCTTCCTGGCGAGGGCCGGGCTGCACACGGGCGCGAGCACCTCCGGCGCGAGTTGCTCCGCCTTCAGTCCCGTCCACCGTCCCAGCCCGGAGCGGATGCCCACGTCGAAGCGGTCGTCGAGGAAGTCCCACAGCTCGGACGCGCTGCTCAGGTGAAGCTCGAGGTCGGGATGGAGCCGGCGAAATCCCTCCAGGCGCGGCAGGAGCCAGGACGAAGCGAACGAGGGCAGCACGGTGAGCCGCAGGGGCCCCTGCTCCGCCTCGTACAGACGCGTGGTCGCTTCCGACAGGCGCTCGAACACGGGCGTCAGCTCGCGCAGGTACGCCTTGCCCTTCGTCGTCAACGTCAGCGCATGTCCCCGGCGCTCGAAGAGGGAGACGCCGAGCCAGTCCTCCAGTTGGCGCACCTGGTGGCTGATGGCCGCCTGGGTGACACGCAACTCCGTGGCGGCGCGGGTGAAGCTCAGGTGCCGCGCCCCGGCCTCGAAGGCACGAAGGGCGCCGAGCGGTGGAATGCGGCGCATGCTCGATGAGCTCCCTTTATCGAGCGCGCGAGGATAGCTCGCTGGGTGCCCGGCTCGAAATGGAGTTTGTGTCCCTGCTCGCGCCCCATCACCACCACGAGGGCGCGTGGGGGCTTTCGCCATGATTCCCGCTGAAGTGTGGGTGATGTTCCTGGGCTACACCGTGCCGATGGTGTTCAGCCCCGGGCCCGGCAACACGGTGCTCGCCACCGCGGGCGGACGCTTCGGCATCCGGGGCTCGCTGCCGTTCTGGACGGGCTTCGAAGCGGCCAATGTCGCCCTCTGCCTGCTCTACGGACTGGGGCTGGGCCGGGTGCTGCAAGGGATTCCCTCGCTGCACCACGTGCTGCGCTGGTGCGGCGTCGTGTACCTGCTCTACCTCGCGTGGGGCTTCTTCCGTGCCTCCAGCTCGCCCTCCGGAGCGGAGGACGAACCGGAGCGGCTCGGCTTCGTCGACGGCCTCCTCACGGTGGCCCTCAACCCCAAGATTCACTCGATGGTCCTGGTGATGTTCTCCCAGTTCCTGAACCCGGCGGGAGCCCTGCTGTCGCAGGCCGCGCAGCTCACCGCGGCCTTCCTCGTCGTCTGCGTGGCGTGCCACTTCCCCTGGATTTACGGAGGGAAGCTCATCCTGGGACGCTTCCGCTCCGAGCGCGCCCTGCGCATCCAGGGGTGGACGTTCGGCGCCTGCATGGTCGCCGTCGCCGCCTATGTGGCCGTCGCCTGAGTCGCTAATCCGACCAGGTCATCACCTCGATGTAGCGGACGGAGTCTCGCGTGTTGTTGACGGACGCCACCACGTAGCCGCCGATGTCCCCGGGGCCCGTGCGGCCGTACGAGTCATGCCACGACGCGACGTAGTAGCGGGCCCCGGTGCCCGCGTGCGCGCTCAGCCAGGCGAGCGCGCCATTGACCTCGGCCGCGCTCGGCGCCTGGCCGAAAATCGTCGAGCCGAGCTTCGCGCTCAGCTCCGCATACGTGACGGGTGCGAAGGTCGACGGCTGCGGACCGAAGTAGCCGTAGTAGGTCCACATGAGCGTCGTCTGGTTCGCCACGCCCTCGTCACCCAACATGCCACCCTCCTGAATCCACGCGTTGCTCGCCAGCCGGCCGCTCGCGCCAAAAATCTGCGCGGGCGTCTGGGCCGGCGAGGCCACGTCCAGCGGTGACGTGGTCGCCGCCCCGTCATTCAGCTCGTGATAGCGGAACAGGTAGTCCCGGGCCGAGGTGTCGATGCCCGTGAGGAACGTGGGGCTGGCCACCTTGCCCGCGAGATAGGTGTACTCGGCGGCGTCCGTCTGTCCGTCGTCGGAGCTGAGGAACGACTCCAGCGCGGTCTTCATCTCCGAGCGAATCACCGTCGTCCCACCCGTGCTTCCACTCGCACGGGCCGCCGTCATCCGCGACTCGAACAAGGGGATGGAATAGGTGCTGCCCCACGCGAAGGCGACGGGGGAGGCGAGGGCTGACAACACACAGAGCGCGGCACGCAGCGAGGAGGGCTTCATGGGTGTGGGACCTTTCTGGCCGTCCGGGCGCCGGACGGGCTAGAGCTGTTATCCGAGCATATCTGACTAGTCTTGGATAAATCCGTATCAGTGGTGCAACACCTGCCACGCGGACACCCAAGACTGGAGTTGTTCATGCTCACTCGAAGAACCGGCTTGCTCCGGTTGGTGTTGTTGACGTTTTCCTCTGTGGCGGTCCTGGGCTCGACGCCGACCTGGGCGCAGACAGTGCTTGACCTGTCGCCGGCGAATCGCAGGGTGCCCATCTCCGGGCTGCCGGACTGGTCCAAGGCGGGCTACCGGGGCGGGCAGAACCTCCCGGGTGAAGGGGACATCAATCCGGACGCCACGTGCCGGGTGACTCCGGCGGAGCTGGCGACGACCTACGGCGTGATTCCCAATGATGGCGTGGACGACACCACGGGTCTGCAGGCCGCCATCGACCACCTGCGCACGGCGTGCACCCCCAGCGCCTCGTACACGAAGCTCTCCCTGCTCTCACTTCCCGCGGGCCAGCTCGACGTGTCCCGACAGTTGGGCGTGGACGCCAGCTACCTCATCATCCGTGGCGCGGGCTCCTCGCCGGTGACGGGCACGAAGCTGGTGTTCCGCCCCGATGTGAACACCCGCTACGACACCCTGACGTCGGACGGTGGCGACTGGGACGAAGACGGCATGACGCACGGGGAGGGCAAGGGCGGCTGGCTGTGGCCCGGACGGGGCCTGTTCCGCGTGCAGTCGCGCGGCGTCCACACCGCGTACGACGAGGACGAGAACGACGACTACCAGACGGCGCCTCCCAACCGGGCGGACATCTTCGAGGGCACCGTGAATGTCCACTGGAAGGTCGGCGTGAAGCTCCGCGTGAAGCCGGGTGACACCGGCTTCGCCGCGCGCGCGGGCGACACCGTGGTGTACCTGGCGGCGAACTCCGCCGCGCTGGCCGTGGGCAGGCTCGTCAACATCCGCGCCGCCAACTCACGGGCCTTCTACGCCGAGCAGCAGGCGCTGCCCACCCAGCACGCTCTGTCCAACCTGCACATGCGTCAGCAGCTCTTCCGCATCGCCGCCGTCGACACGGGCAACAAGACGCTCACCCTGGACAAGCCGCTCGAATACGACGTGCCAGTGACGTCGACCTCGGACGGGTCCACCGCCATCGACGGCTCGGTGTACGACTCCAAGGCGGCCCCGCTCGTCGACCCCATCGTCGGCGTGGGCATCGAGAACCTGTACTTCACGCAGGAGGTGCCGGGAGTGAGCGCCTCGGCCGCGCTCCACAACTACGGCAACCTGGCGCCCGCGTACGAGATGCACGGCATCGTCTTCAAGTGGGCCGCGGACTCGTGGGTGCGGGGCATCCGCGCGGAGATGACGGGCTCGCATCCCATCGTCACGGAGGAGGCGAAGAACCTCCAGATTGTCGACAACGTGCTCGACGGCGCATGGAACAAGGGCAAGGGTGGCAACGGCTACTTCCGAGGCTCCCGCGTCTGGGACTCGCTGTACGCCGGCAACACGTCCCGCAACCTGCGGCACTTCACCTTCCAGTGGTCCGCGTCCGGCAACGTCGTCATCGGCAATGACTTCGACTCCGACCTCAACCTGCACGGCGGCTGGGAGCGACGAAACCTCTTCGAGCGCAACATCAGCACGGTTCCGTACGCGCACCGCTCCGGCAACTGCAGCTCCCACTGCGGAGAGGAAGGCGGCGGCGGCCCGGATGACTCCAACTGGTATCCCATCTGGTGGGGCGCCGGGAAGAAGGCCGTGAAGTGGTCCGGCGCCACGGGGCCGCAGAACGTCTTCTTCAACAACGTCCTGCGCAAGCAGGTGGGCACCGACACGTCCCCCTACGCCGACTTCTATTCGGAGCCCTCGCGCATCTACCAGTTCGGCTGGTCGGGCGCGGCGTACAAGCACCTGGACATCAACGGGACGCCCATCGCCGACTGGGCGCACGCGGAGACGCTCGACTACTCCGGTGGCCATGGCGTGGACACCACGAGGACGGACACCGCGCCCTCGCTGTTCCTCATCAGCGTCGGTGCGCCGCCGCCTCCGGACACCACCCCTCCGAGCGCGCCCTCCAACCTCCGCGTGACGGCGGTGACGTCCACGAGCGTCACCCTGGCCTGGGACGCGGCGACCGACGACCGGGGCGTCTCCGGCTACTCCGTCTGGCTCGGCGGCAACGTGGCCGCCACCACGACGGGCCTGGGCGTGACGTTGCTGGGGTTGAGCCCGGCCACGGCGTACACCTTCACCGCCACCGCGAGGGATGCGGCGGGCAACGTGTCCGCGCCGAGCGCCCCGGTCATCGCGACCACGGCTCCGCCAGCGCCCTCCGGGCTCGTCGCCCACTTCGCCGTGAGCTCTTCCTGGGCCAATGGCTACACGGGCCGCTACACGGTGGAGAACCTGGGCACGGTGAACGTCACCGGGTGGCAGTTGGAGTTCGACCTGCCCGCCGGGACGACGGCGCAGAATCCGTTCTCCTCCACGATGACGCGCAACGGGGACCACTACACGTTCCTTCCCGTCAGCCACAACACCACCATCAAGGCGGGCGCGAGCAAGGAGTTCGGCTTCACGACAGTCGGACTCGGGCAGCCCTTCAACTGCACATTGAACGGCAACCCCTGCGAGTGAGGCGGGCGCGTCGCTGACGCGTGGACAGGGATGGCCCGGTGCTCGTTCAGGCCGGGCCGTTCCTGCTTCATGAGGCCATGCGGCGGAATAATCGCGAGGTGCCCGGGTTGCTGGCCGGCCGCGCGAACACACCCCGCCACCTCGCCTCGGAGTCCTTCGTGAAGCTGTCGCTCCTGCTGCTCACCTGCCTTGTGTCCCTGCCCGCCTTCGCCGAGGAGAAGCCCAAGGACACCGCCGTCGCCCGGCAACAAATCACCGCCGTGGTCGACGACTTCCGCGAGGCCATCATCCAGAAGGACCGGAAGAAGTTCCTCGGCTTGTTCCTGCGCGAGGACGCCACGTGGCAGTCCGTCGATGGAGAGGAGCTCCTGAAGCGCCGCCTCCAGAAGAACCCAAAGGCGACCCGGCTCAAGCTCGATGCACGGCAGAACCCGACGACGTTCATCGATGAAATCGTGGCGGACGCGGAGCGTAGCGAAGAGAAGTTCACCCACGTCCGCATCGACACGGACGGCGCCATCGCCTCGGTCTCCTTCGAGTTCACCTTCCACCTGGGCGAGCGCGTCATCAATCGCGGCCAGGAGAGCTGGCACCTGGTGAATACGGGCACCGGCTGGAAGATTGCCTCCGTCATCTGGTCCAACAACTAAGGCCCCACGCCCGACATGTCCTCCCGCGCCCCGCTCCTCTCGCTTCTCGCCGTCGCGTGCTTCGCCTCCCAGGCGCCAGGCGCCCCCCAGGCCTCCATCGCCGCGAAGCTGGATGCCCATCTCCAGTCCTATGTCGACAAGGAGGGCTTCCGAGGCGCGGTGCTCGTCGCGAAGGACGGGAAGGTGCTTCATCGTGCCGCCTACGGCCTGGCGGACGAGAAGGGCCGGCGCGCAAACCAGGTCGACTCCCAGTTCCTGATTGGCTCGCTGACCAAGTCCTTCACCGCCGTGACGGTCATGCAGTTGGTGGACGCGGGCACGCTGGACCTGAACGTCCCCATCTCCCGCTATCTGCCGAAGCTCCGCGCGGACCTGGGCAAGAGCCTGACGCTCCACCTGCTGCTCAAGCACCAGTCCGGCCTGCCCACGCATCTGGACTCGCTGGTGGAGCGTGAAGCAGAGACGGATGTCTCCTCGGCGGAAATCCTGCGGCTCATCAACACCGCGCGCGTCTCGTTCAAGCCCGGAGCGAAACACGAGTACTCCAACCTGAACTACCACCTCGCGGCCCTCATCATCGAAGCCGTCACGGGCAAGCGCTACGCGGAGGTGCTCCAGGAGAAGACTTTCGGCCCGCTTTCGATGACGGACTCGGGCATCGAGCGGAGCACGAACGTTCCGCCCAAGCGGGCCTTCGGCTACGCGAAGGAGCTGCTGGGCGTTTCGCGCGACGAGAACAACGTCTCCTATGCCCTGGGCTCCGGAGACATCTATTCGACGGTGGATGACCTGTACGCCTGGGACCAGGCGCTCTTCGGTTCGGGGCTGGTGTCCGCTCCGAGCAAGAAGCGGCTCTTCACGGCAGAGAGTCGCGCGCTCGGCTACTACGGCTACGGCTTCCGGATTCAGCAGTACCAGCGGAGCCCCGGCAGCAAGGAGCGCGGCGTGCTGGTGCGGCACGGCGGCTCCATGGATGGGTTCCTCTCCAACCTCCACCACTACACCGAGGACCAGCTGACGGTGATTGTCCTCGGCAACGTGCGGCCCTTTCCCATCCGGGAGCTGACCTTCGAGCTGAAGGAGATTGCCCTGGGACTGGAGCCCAAAAGCCGCTCGCGCGCGGAGCTGGACGAGTAATCCCGCCCTGTCAGGCGCCCTTGTCGACGGGCACGCCCAGTCGCGTGAAGGAGAACACCAGCGACGTCTCGATGCGGCTCACCTCGGGACGGTTGGTGAAGGACTGGTTGGTCAGCACCCGCAGGTGCTCGGTGTCGCGACACACCACGTGCACCAGGAAGTCCGTCGTCCCGCCCAGGCAATAGACGGCCACCGTCTCCGGCAACGAGCGCAGGTGGTCACCGATGTTGCCGAAGGCCTCGCCCACGTGCTGGCGCAGCTGCACGGCGATCAACGCCTGGAGCCCCAACCCCATGGAGCGCACGTTGAGCTCCGCGCGGTAGCCCTGGATGATGCCTTCCGTCTCCAGTCGCTTCACGCGCGCGAGGCAGGAAGAGGGCGCGAGCCCCACCTGCGCGGCGAGCGCCTTGTTGGACAGCCGTGCATTGTTCTGGAGGGCCTCCAGAATCGTGCGATCAATTCGGTCGAGGGGGGTCATCTGGGGTTCCTGGACGAATTTCATTCGATGGATGCGACCCGAAGCTGCCTCTTATTCTGTGTCAATGACACGATACCGAATTGGAGCACTCGTTGTCCTGCTGGCGGGCGCGGCCGTCGCCGCTCCTGAAACCCCTCCCGGCAAGGGCGCCACCCTGCTCGCGCCCTGGTCCGGCCCTCACGGCGGAGCGCCTCCGTTCGACCGGGTGAAGCTGGAGGAGTTCCGTCCCGCGCTCGAGGAAGCGATGGAGCAGGAGCGGCGTGAAGTGGCGCGGGTCGCGGACTCAACCGAGCCGCCCACGTTCGAGAACACCATCGCCGCGCTGGAGGACACGGGCCGGGGATTCACTCGCGTCTTCGAGGTCTACAACGCGTGGTCCTCGTTCGTGAACACACCCGAGTATCAGGTCATCGAGCGCGAGATGGCGCCCCGGCTGGCCGCGTTCTGGGACGAGAGCACCCAGAACCGTCGCCTCTTCCGGCGCATCAAGGCCGTCCACGACTCGGCCGCGAAGGCGAAGCTGACGCCCGAGCAGCGGCGGCTCGTCGCGCATTACCACGACGTCTACGTCCGCTCCGGCGCGAACCTGGGCGCGGCGGCCGGCAAGCGCTTCACCGCGATCAACCAGCAGCTCGCCACGCTCTACACGACGTTCAACCAGAACGTGCTCGCCGACGAGAAGCGCTTCACCCTCCTGGAAACGGAAGCCGACCTGGCGGGCCTGCCGGAGCCGCTGCGCAAGGCCGCCGCCACGGAGGCGGAGGCGCGCGGGAAGAAGGGCCAGTGGGCCGTGGCCAACACGCGCTCGGCGGTGGCGGACTTCCTCACCTATTCGGACCGCCGCGAGCTGCGCGAGAAGGTGTGGCGCAACTACGACAGCCGGGGGGACCACGGAGATTCCCACGACAACAACGGCGTCATCACCCAGATACTCGCCGCGCGCGCCGAGCAGGCGAAGCTCCTGGGCTTCCCCACCCATGCCCATCGGCAGCTCGCGACGTCCATGGTCAAGACGCCCGAGCGCGCGATGCGACTGCTGGAGCAGATGTGGACGCCCGCCGTCGCCCGCGTGCGCGAGGAAGTCGCGGCGATGCAGGAGATTGCCCGGCGCGACGGACAGCCGGAGACCATCGCCCCCTGGGACTACCGCTACTACGCGGAGAAGGTGCGCAAGGCGAAGTACGACCTCGACGACACCGAGGTTAAGCCGTACCTGCGACTCGACTCCCTGCGGGACGGCATGTTCTGGGCCGCCGGCGAGCTGTTCGGCTACACCTTCACTCCCGCGCCGGACGTGCCCGTCTACCACCCGGACGTGAGCGTCTTCGCGGTAAAGGAGCGCACGAGCGGGAAGCCCCTGGGGCTGTTGTACTTCGACCCCTACGCGAGGCCGGGCAAGTACAACGGCGGGCAGACCGAGACGTACCGCGTGCAGGAGCGCTTCCGGAGCGAGGTGACGGGCCTGGTGGCCATCAGCATGCCCTTCGTGAAGCCGGGGCCCGGAGGAGTCGCGCTGCTGGGTTGGCGCGACGCGCTGACGCTCTTCCACGAGTTCGGCCACGCGCTGCACTCCCTGAGCGCGAGCGTGACGTACCCGACGCTCGGAGGTGGCCGCGTGGTGCGCGACTTCGGGGAGTTTCCCGCCGAGCTGTTCGAGCACTGGCTGTCCACTCCGGAGGTGCTCAGCCGGTTCGCCGTGCACCACGTGACGGGCAAGCCGATGCCCGCGGACCTGGTGGCCCGCATCCAGAAGGCCGCGACGTTCAATCAGGGCTTCTACACGGTGGACTACCTGACCTCCGCGCTCGTCGAGATGAAGCTGCACCTCGCGGGTGCCCGCCGCATCAACCCCGACACGTTCGAGCGCGACGTGCTCCGCCAGATTGGCGCGCCGGAAGAGGTCGGCATGCGCAGCCGGTTGCCCCACTTCGGGCATGTCTTCGCCAGCAACGGGTACGCGGCCGGCTACTACATGTACCTGTGGGCGGAGATGCTGTCGGCGGATGCCTTCGAGGCGTTCACCGAGGCTGGCGGTGCCTATGACCCGAAGGTGGCCGCGAGGCTTCGCGAGCACATCCTGTCCGTGGGCAACACCGTGGACCCGTTCGAGGGCTACCGGGCCTTCCGGGGGCGGGAGGCGAGCCTGGACGCCTTGATGCGGGAGCGCGGCTTCCCCGCGCCTCAGCGGCCGTAGCCATACAGGAAGACCCGGACACCGGACGCCACGTGCTCGGCGCGCTCCTTCCTGGTGAGCGTGAGCCCTCCGTCATGGGGGCCTGGGACGGAGACCAGGCGGGTGAAGTGGAGGGCCGCGCGCTCCGGGTCCTCGACTCGCAACAGCCCCTCGTCCGCCAACCGTCGCAGGTGGCGGGCGAGCTCCCGGCGGACCCGGAGCGGCCCGGCCTCGCGCCACGCCTTGATTGCGGGCGCGGGGATATGGCCCGCCTCCGCGTTGACCTGTCGCACCAGGGCGAAATGTTCGGCGGAGTCCGGCATCGGCGTCCCCCAGGCCAGGGCGAGTTCGATGAGGTCCGTTTCCAGGTTCGTGACTTTTCGCAGGTGCCTGTCCAGGAGGGCCGTCTGCGCCTCGGCGACCCGTGACGCGCTCTCCTGGATGACGGCCTGGAACAGCCGCGCCTTGTCCTGGAAGTGGTTGTAGAGCGTACGCGTGGACACGCCCGCCTCGTCGGCAATCATGTCGATGCTGGCGCGGGTGTAGCCGTCCCGGGCGAAGACCGTCAGCGCCCCCGTCAGGAGGGCCTGACGCTTGTCCCCCTGCCCTCCACGCGGCTTCGTCCGGTCTGCTCGGGGCATGTTCGTTCCTTTTGCACGGGTACAACCATCGTTTTACTCAGTACAACGTACGTTGTACCCTGGCGCTCGTTCTCGCGCACGCATCAAGGGAGGCTGAAGTTGACCCGGCTCGGCATCGTCATTGGAAGCACCCGCCCCGGACGCAGGGCGGAGGTCGTCGCCCGCTGGGTCCATGCCGCCGGACAACGGCATGCCGCCGTCGTGGCGGGGGACGCGACCCTGGAGGTCATCGACCTGGCGGACCACGACCTGCCGCTGCTGGATGAGCCCGTCCCCGCCATTCGCGGGAATTACCGCCACGCGCACACGCGGAAGTGGGCCGCCACGGTGGGCGCGTTCGACGGCTTCGTGTTCGTCACGCCGGAGTACAACCACTCATTCCCCGCCGCGCTGAAGAACGCCATCGACTTCCTCTATGCCGAGTGGAACGACAAGGCCGCGGGGTTCGTGAGCTATGGGGGACTCGGAGGCGTCCGCGCGGTGGAGCATCTGCGCACGACGCTGGCCGAGGTGAAGGTCGCCACCGTGCGCGCACAGGTGTCGTTGTCGAAGTACACCGACGTCGCGCTGTTCACGGACCCGGGCAACTGGTCGCCCGCGCCCGCCCAGGAGGCCGCGCTGCACACGCTGCTGGACGAAGTGCTCGCATGGTCCCGGGCCTTGAAGACCTTGCGCGCGCCGGGCTGAAGCAGACCTATTCGACGGCGAGCGCCACCGAGGAAGCGTTGGCGAACACCCGCGTGAGCCAGTCGATGAAGACGCGCACCCGGGGCGACAGCTGGCGGCTCCGCGGATAGAGCAACGAGACGGGCGTGGGCGACGGGGGATGTTCGGGCAGCAGCTCCACGAGCGTCCCCGCGAGCAGCTCGCTCTCCACGTGGTAGCGCGGCAGTTGAATCAACCCGAGCCCGAGCTTCGCCGCCGACGCGTAGGTCTCCGCCCCCGTGACGGTGACGGTCGCCGGGAGGGTGACGTTTCTCGGCGCGCCGTCGACCCTGAACTCCAGGGGAATCATCGACCCCGTGGCCGACGAGATGAAGCCCACCGCCACGTGGCCCTCGAGTTCCTCCAGCCGGGAGGGTGTCCCGTGGCGGGCCAGATAGGCGGGGCTCGCGCAGGTGACCTCCTTGAGCAGCGCCACGCGCCGCCCCACCATGGCGCTGTCCTGGAGGTCGCCCACGCGCAGGACGCAGTCGATGCCTTCCCGCACCAGGTCGACCAGCCGGTCTCCTTCGCCAAGGTGGAGCTTCAGGTCCGGGTATTCGGCCAGGAATGAGGGCAGCGCCGGCAGGACGAAGTGCCGCGCCAGGGTGCCGTGGACGTCGACGCGGAGCTGTCCCTTCGGCTTTGCGCCGCTGAAGGCGGAGTCGGCATCCTCCACCTCGCCCAGGATGGCGACACAGCGCCGGTAGTAGGCCTCGCCATCCAGCGTGGGCCGGACATGGCGTGTCGTGCGCTGGAGCAGTCGCACGCCCAGCCGGGCCTCCAGTTGCTTGATGGATTGCGTGGCCGTCGAGCGCGGAAGCTCCAGGTCCTGAGCAGCCACCGTGAAGCTGCGGCGCTCCACGATGCGCGTGAACAGCCGCATGACGTCCAACCGGTCCATCCCCGCCTCCTCACGGTCCGCTGGGGCCGAGCAGTGACTGGCCTGCTCGGCCTCAACGAGCCGCGGGGCACGTGGCCCCGCGACTCCGAGCACACCGACTCACCGCTTGATGACGAACTCCACGCGGCGGTTCTCGCTGCGTCCTTCCAGCGTGTCGTTCGTCGCGATGGGCTGGGTCGGACCGTAACCCCGGGCCTCCAGTCGCGAGCCGTCGACACCTCGGCGGATGAGGTAGGCGCGCACGGCCTCCGCGCGGTCCTGACTCAAGGTGCGGTTGAGGTCCTCGGGACCGGTGTTGTCCGTGTGCCCCTCGATGCGCACCGCGACTTTGGGCCGCGCCTTCAGTTGCTCGGCAATCTCGTCGAGCACCTTCGCGCCCTCACCCTGAATCTCGGACGTCCCCACCGGGAAGGTGACGCGACGGTCCGCCAGCGAGAGCCGCTCCTCCGTCGGCGCCTTCGCCGGCTCGGGGCAACCCTCGTTCTCCACGGTGCCCTTCTCCTCCGGGCACTTGTCGGAGTCGTCCGGCACGCCGTCCCCATCCGTGTCCTTCGGGGCGGGGCAGCCTTCGTTCTCCACGGTGCCCTTCTCCTCCGGGCACTTGTCGGACTCATCCGGCACGCCGTCACCATCCGTGTCCTTCGCCGGCACCGGCGCGGGGCAACCCTGGTTCTCCGCGGTGCCCTTCTCCTCCGGGCACTTGTCGGACTCATCCGGCACGCCATCGCCATCCGTGTCCTTCGCGGGCGCGGGGCAGCCCTGGTTCTCCACGGTGCCCTTCTCGTTCGGGCACTTGTCCTCGGAATCCGGCACGCCATCGCCGTCCGAGTCAGGGCAGCCGCTCGTCTCCGCGCTCCCAGCCTCGTTCGGGCACTTGTCCAGCCGGTCGACGACGCCGTCGCCATCCGAGTCGCGGTCGGGGCAACCCGCGTTGTCGGGCGACCCCGCCTCCAGCGGGCAACGGTCCGACTTGTTGGGCACGGAGTCACCGTCATCATCGGAGTCGGGGCACTGCTCGGGCGTGTGCGTGCGTCCGCCCTTGCAGACATCCTCACGAGCCGCCGGGTTGTGCGCCCACGCGATTCCCGCGCCCACGCGCCACGAGGGCGTCCCTGGGATATCCGTGAAGCCATGGCCAGCGAGCGCGTTCAGCTCGAAGCCCATGCCAATGGGCAACCGCACGCCTCCGAGCAGCTCCACCGCCACGTCCGGATGCACCAGCGACTCCGCCACCTGCAGGGCGATTTCGCCGCGCAGGCCATCACCCCGGGTCGCCACCACCACGGACTGCTCCAGCTCCGTGCCCACGTCGCGGCCCGGCTCCACCTCCGTGGACCTCACCCGCGCGCCCACGCTCGCGCCGAGCGCGAACATGCCCACCTCGCGCCCCAGGGAGACCCGGGGCGAGAACTGGAGGCCCGCCCAGTGCTCCTGACGTCCGAAGGCGCTCGCCCGTCCCCCCGGGAGCCCCACGTCGAGCCCAACCGCCAGGGACAACGGCGCACCTTCCTCGCGCCGCAGCAGCGAATAGCGCGCGCCCACCTCGGGCGTGCCGAGCCCCGAGGACGAGGGCTCCGCGACACCCGCCAGCCTGTTCGCCCCATGCCCGCCCTGCGAGATGATGACGGGCAATCTGGCGGAGACCTCCAACCGGTCCACCGGAGACCACGCGCCCATGAGCCAGGCCGAGGTCCTGTAATGGATGATGGAGTGCTCGCTCCCGTCACTGCCCTCCAACACGAGGATGCCGCGCTCGTAGTTGGCGAGGAGGCTGAGCCGAAAGCCTCCCTCGGAGAGCACCCGGCCCGTGTCCACCATCAACGAGTCCGTGGCGGCGGCGCTCAGTCGCAAGCGCTCCGCATCGAACGCGACCAGGGGGCTGGAGAGTGCCTGCGCCGAGGCGGTCGTGGCGGCCAGGGCCGCGACGAGCACACCAGTCCGTGCCAATTCACGCAAGGGAAGGTCCTTCAAGCTGAAGAGTCGAATGAGAGGATTCAAGAGGCTCACGGGGCGACTCGCTCCCGGCCGCGACGACGGCCCGCCCAGACGGCGAGGACCGACAGCACGACCAGCACCGCATCTCCACCGCCGCCCGTGGACTGACAGCCACCTCCGGCAATCGAGATCAACCGAGCCTGGACGGAGACCTCGAACGAGCACTGCGCCGTGTTCCCCGCGGCATCCGTGGCCGTGACGGTGACGCGCGTCTGTCCCGAAGAGAAGCGCGAGCCGGACTCCGGCGACGCGGTGACGGTCGCCGGCCCGGAGACGGAGTCCGTCGCCGTGGGCAGCGTGTACGTCACCTGCGCGCCCCCCGGCTCGTCCGAGGCCACCTGGAGGTTTTCCGGGCAGCTCAACGTCGGGGCCGTCGTGTCCCGCACCGTCACCTGGAACGTACACGTGGCCCGGTTGCCCGCCGCATCGTCCGCCGTCACAGTGACCGTCGTCACTCCCAACGGGAAGGTGCTTCCCGACGGCGCTGAGTAGGCCACCACCGGGTCCGCCGCCCCCCCATCCGTCACGGTCGCGGGTTCATAGGTCACCACGGCGCCCGAAGCGTCCTGGGCCTCCACCACCGGGTCCGCGGGACAGGTGAGCACGGGCGAAAGGGTGTCTCGCACCGTCACCAGGAACGTACACGTGGCCCGGTTGCCCGCCGCGTCTTCCGCCGTCACCGTGACCGTCGTGTCCCCCAGCGGCAAGATGCTTCCCGACGGCGGTGAGTACGTCACCAGCGGGGTGCTCCCCACGTCGGAGGCCGTGGCCGGCGGATAGGTCACCGCGGTCCCCGCCTCCGCCACCTGATTCCCAGGACACGTCAGCACGGGCGGAAGCGTGTCTCGCACCGTCACCAGGAACGTACATGTGGCCCGGTTGCCCGCCGCGTCTTCCGCCGTCACAGTGACGGTCGTATCTCCCAGCGGCAAGGTGCTTCCCGACGGCGGTGAGTACGTCACCGTGGGCGAGGCCGTCACCGCGTCGGACGCCGTCGCTGGCAGATAGGTCACCGCGGTCCCCGCCTCCGCCACCTGATTCACCGGACACGTCAGCATGGGCGGCAGGGTGTCTCGCACCGTCACCAGGAACGTGCACGTGGCCCGGTTGCCCGCCGCGTCCTCCGCCGTCGCCGTGACGGTCGTATCTCCCAGCGGCAAGGTGCTTCCCGATGGCGGCGAGTACGTCACCGTGGGCGAGGCCGTCACCGCGTCGGACGCCGTCGCCGCCGGATAGGTCACTGGGGCACCCGAAGGGGCCGTCGCCTCCACCACCATGTTCACCGGACAGGTGACTGTCGGAGGCGTCGTGTCCCGCACCGTCACCAGGAACGTACATGTGGCCCGGTTGCCCGCCGCGTCCTCCGCCGTCGCCGTGACGGTCGTATCTCCCAGCGGCAAGGTGCTTCCCGACGGCGGCGAGTACGTCACCGTGGGCGAGGCCGTCACCGCGTCGGACGCTGTCGCCGCCGGATAGGTCACAAGGGCACCCGAAGGGGCCGTCGCCTCCACCACCATGTTCACCGGACAGGTGACTGTCGGAGGCGTCGTGTCTCGCACCGTCACCAGGAACGTGCACGTGGCCCGGTTGCCCGCCGCGTCCTCCGCCGTCGCCGTGACGGTCGTATCCCCCAACGGCAAGGTGCTTCCCGACAGCGGTGAGTACGTCACCGTGGGCGTGGCCGTCACCGCATCGGACGCCGTCGCCGCCGGATAGGTCACAGGGGCACCCGAAGGGCCCGTCGCCTCCACCACCATGTTCACCGGACAGGTGACTGTCGGAGGCGTCGTGTCCCGCACCGTCACCTGGAACGTGCACGACGCCTGATTGCCGGCCGCGTCCTCCGCCGTCGCCGTGACGGTCGTCATCCCCAATGGCAGCGTGCCGCCCGAGGGCGGTGCGTACGTCACCGTCGGATTCCCGGTGATGACGTCGGTCGCGGTGGCGGGGGGATACGTCACGACAGCGCCCGCCGGGCTCGTCGCCTCCACCTGCTGGTCCGCCGGGCAGGTGATGGTCGGCGGCGTTTCATCCACCACGCCCACCGTCACCGTGGCCACGTTGCTGTCCAGACCGCAGTCCCGGGCCATGAAGGTGAAGCTGTCCGGCCCCACGTAGCCCGGATTCGGCGTGTACGTGACGGCGGGAGGCGTCCCGCTCAGTGTGCCGTTCGCCGGAGGCGTGACGATGACGTAGGTCAGCGGCGGCCCCACCTCGGTATCCGTGGCCACCAGGGTCACATTCACCGGGACTCCGTAGCCCGTTTCCACCGTCTGGTCCTGCGCCACCGGCGCGATGTTCTCCAGCACCGTCACCAGCCGCCCGCTTCCAATCCCGTTGGCGAAGATGGACAGCGCATAGGTGCCAGGCGGCGCGCTGGCGGGAATGGTCACCGTCGCGCCCGTGGCGGACAGGTCCGTCCCCGGCAGGCTCCAGAGCCGACCTCCCTCCACGCCTTGCAGCCGCGCCAGCGGGAAGTCCGCCGAGGAGTCCTTGTAGTCGCCCGAGCTGGCACCGGAGATGCCTCGGAACCGCGCGCCGGTGATTCGGGCGGAGCACGCGCGCGTCACCTCGTCCGGCCCCGTCACCACCGGACGCCATGAGGGCTGCGCCCCCGTGTCTTCGTACAGCTCGGCGCTCGCCAGCCACGCGTTGGCCGCAGACTGACCACCGAGCGCGAGCACCTCGCTCGTGGGCAGCACCACCGCGGCGAAGCGCGCCCTGGGCCCAGCGAGATTCGTCGCGGGCTTCCAGGTATTCGTCGCGCCGTCGTACAGCTCCGCCGTGGCGCGCACCGCGCCTCCCGGCCCCTGGCCTCCCGCGACGAGCACACGGCCCGACGGCAGCAGCACCGCGGAGTGGAAGGCCCGCGCCTCCGCGAGCGAGCCCGCCGGAGTCCAGGTGTTGGAGACCGGGTCATACAGCTCCGCCGACGCCAGCTCCGCCGCGAGCGTGGTGCCCGCCGACGCCAGCACGCGGCCCGAGGACAACACCGTCAGCGTGAAGGACTCGCGTCCCTGCGCGAGGCTCGCCGCTGGAGCCCAGGTGTTGGTGGTCGGGTCATACAGCTCCGCCGTGGCCAACAGCGCCCCCGCATTCTGACCACCCGCCACGAGGACACGCCCGTCGTTCAGCAACACGGCGGCGTGCCGCGAGCGCGGCGTGGCGGCGGATGCGGCGCCGCTCCAGGTATTGGTCGCCGGATCATACAACTCCGCCGTCGCCGCACCCGCGCCGCCCACCACGAACACCCGGCCCGAGCCGAGCACCGTCGCGGTGTGGCCATCGCGTGCCGTGGCCAGGTTGCCCGCGGCCGACCAGGCGTTGGCCGTGGCGTCATACTGCTCGGCGGAGGCCTGCGCTCCCGCGCCATTGGCTCCGCCGACGACGAGCACCCGGCCCGACTGCAACAGGCTCATCGTGGCCCGCTCGCGCGCCGTCGCCAGGGAAGCGGCGGGCGACCAGGCGTTGCTCGCGCGCGTGTAGCGCTCCGCCGTCGCCAGCACGCCGCCCGAGCCGCGTCCTCCGGCCACCAGCACCTGCCCCGAGGGCAACAACACGGCCGCCCTGGAAGCGCGAGCCGCCGCGAGATTGCCGGCGGGAGCCCAGACATCGCTGGACGCGTCATAGACGTCGGCGTTGGCGAAGAAGGTGAGGCTCGGGTTGGAGGCGTAGCCACCGTTGACCAGCACCTGCCCCGTGGGCAGCAGCGTCGCCACCATGTTCTCACGCCCCACCGCCAACGCCCCGGCCGGGCTCCAGGTCCCCGTCGCGGGGTCATACAACTCCGAGACAGTCTGCGTGTTGCGGGCCGCGTCCGCGCCCCCCTGGACGAGCACCTTGCCGTTGGGCAGCAGCGTGGCGGTGTGGCCATTGCGCGGATGGGTGAGCGCTCCCGTGGCGGTCCAGGTGTTGGCCGCCGGGTCATAGAGCTCCGCATGGGTGGTGACGCCGCCGGCCGTGAAGCCGCCCGCGAGCAGCACCCGGCCATCCGGAAGCTGCGTCCCCGTCGCGTAGTGCCGGGGGACCAGGGCAGGCGCCGCGAGAGACCAGGTCTCGGAGACGGGGTCATACAGCTCGGATTCAGGGACCTCGCCCGGGATGAGGTTGCTGAAGCCGCTCATCACCAGCACCCGTCCATTCCTCAGCAGCACGGCCGTGTGGGCACGGTGGATGACCGCCATGGGAGCCGTGGGGGTGAAGGTATTGGTCGCGGCATCGTAGAGTTCCGCGGTCGCCAGGTTGGAGCCACCGGCGACGAGCACCTTGCCCGAGGGCAGCACGGTGGCCGTTGGCAGGCTGCGCGAAGCGGCCATCGCGCCCGTGGCGGTCCAGGTGTTCGTCTGGGCATCGTAGATGCGTCCCGTCAGGCTGCCGTCCGTCATCACCAGCGCCCGTCCCGTGGGCAGCATCACGCCCACCGCGATATTGCCCTGGATGCCGGGGCCCGCGGCGGACGCCCAGGTCCCGCGCTCCGGGTCGAACCGCTCCGCGGTGGTCACGAAGCCCAGCCTGTTGACCCCGCCGGCCACGAGGACCGTGCCATCCGTCAAGAGCAGCGAGGAGTGCTGCGCCCTCGGGGTCGCCATGCTGGCCGTCGACGACCAGCCCGGGTCCACCACCAGCGGCGCGGTGAGTCCGGCGAGCGCCACTTCGGTGACGAGGCTCACGCGAGGGCCCTCCACCTCGAACACGTTCGCGAGCGATGACGCGCGAACTCCCGACAGGCGCGTGTCACCACGCCGGGACTCGCCCCGCGCATCGCGCACCTCGGACGGGTGGAAGCGCAGGACCGGCTGCCCGTCGGTGTCGAGGAACTCCACGTACTCGCCCACATCCCGCAGGCGCGTCACCGAAGGGGGCAGCGTGACGTGGTACTCCGCGCGGTGGAGGGGCTCGGAGCCATCCACCACCCAGGCCTCCTCCAACCGCGAGGAGCGCCACCCCTGGCTCACCTCGGCGGAAGCACCCACCGGGAACCAGAAGTGTCGCGGGCCCGCGAAGGACACCGCTCGCTCGCGAAGCAGGGTACCGGCGTCATCGGCGCCAGCTCCCTGCTCGACGCGGAAGAGCAGGCCCCGCGTCGTCAACTCCAGCGTCCCGCTCGCGGAGAGCCGCGACGTGAGAGCTCGGGAGTCCGCGACGGTGAGGGGGACCTCCGAGGAGGAGAAGACCTTCGACGGCGCCTCCTCCGTGGTCAGCTCCGGAAAGTAGGCCCGAGCCAGAGCGAGCGCTTCCGCTGAAGCCGGCAGGTCCTGCTTCTGCTCGCATGCGGCGACCAGGGCACAACCAACCACCACGACCAGGTATCGCGAGACGCGTCTCGACTGCATCTGTCACCCTCCACACCCATGCGTGTGGCACGGGCTGACGCGCGAGGGACGCCACGGCTGGCGAGCGTGCGCGTGTTGCCTCCGGCTGTATCACGCTTTCACCCCACCGGGTCCTCACCGACGCCTCGAAAAAAGGACGCCAGGGGTCTGGGACACAGGCGGCACAAGTGACGCGTTGTTCAACAGGAGCGTCGCTTTCTCGCGAGGGGAAACACACGCCCGAGGCGGAGGCTGGTCATCCTCCCGAGCAGGATGGCAGGCTGCGGGCCCCGTTGGGTCTCCTGGAGGGACACATGACCGCGACGAAGCACGAGCCCGTCACCGCGCCTGGACTGCCGAAGCCCGTGGGACCCTATTCCCCGGGCATGCGGCTGGACTCGTTGCTCTTCGTCTCCGGACAGGCCGCGACGGACCCAGCCACCGGGAAGCAGGCCGAGGGAATCGAAGCGCAGACGGAACAGGTCCTCCGCAACCTGGAGCGCATCCTGCTGGCGGGTGGCTCCAGCCTCCAGCACGTCCTGCGCTGTGGCGTGTTCCTCGTCGACATGAAGGACTTCTCCCGGATGAATGCCGTCTACGAGCGCGTGTTCGCCGGGCACCGCCCCGCCCGCACCACCGTGCAAGCGGCCGCGCTCCCAGAGGCCGGGCTGCTCGTGGAGATCGACTGCATCGCCTACGTGCCTTGAGACGAAGGGGGTTGTCACGGTCCGAATCAGGACCGGAACTGTCCTAGTGGGCGCATACGGTGCCTCCGATACCCGCTACCGGAGGCCCGATGCGACGCCAGCTCTTCACGCTCCTGCTCTTGCTCACGTGGAAGGCGAGTGCGCTCCCACCGACGCCACCGTCAGGAGCCACCGCCGTGAAACCTGCCTCTCGTGATTGCTGTGCCGTGCTGGAGCTGCGGCAGTACACGCTGCACCCGGGACAGCGCGATGTGCTCATCGACCTGTTCGAGCGTGAGTTCGTCGAGAGTCAGGAAGCCCAGGGCGCGCACCTGGTGGGACAGTTCCGGGACTCGGCGCGGCCCGAGCGCTTCGTCTGGCTGCGCGGCTTCCCGGACATGGTGTCTCGTGAGCAGACCTTGAAGCGGTTCTACGGTGGGCCCGTGTGGAAGGCACACCGGGAGGCGGCCAACGCGACGATGCAGGACTCGAGCAATGTCCTGCTGTTGCGCCCCGTCACCGGAAGTCGGGGGTTCCCCCCGCCGGGTTCCCCCAGACCCGACAAGGGGAACCACCCGACACCGGACTCTCTCGTCCTCGTCACGATTTTCCATCGTGACGCCCCCGTGGACGACGCGTTCCTGCGATTCGTCGAGCAACAGCTCGTGCCTGTCCTGAGTGAGACGGGCGGCGCGCCGCTCACCCTGCTCCAGACGGAGTACGCCCCGAACACCTTCCCGGCCCTCCCCGTGCGCGAGGGCGAACATGTGCTCGTCGCGTTCACCGTGTTCGCGAGTCGGGAGAAATACCGCGCCCATGTCGAACGACTCGCGAACTCACCGCGCTGGAACGACACCGTGCGCCCCGCCCTGCTCAAGCAGCTGAAAGCCGCACCCGAGTCACTGGTGCTGGAGCCCACCGCGCGCTCACTGCTGCGGTGACGGGGTGCCCGCGATTACGGCGACACCGCGAGGGACACGATCCAGGGGCTCCGCATCTGCTCGGGCCCCAGGACGACCTTCGTCAGATTCAGCCGGACCTTCTTGAGCAACGCCAGTCCCAGCGTCGCCTTGCCATAGAGCGCTGACTTGCGTCCCGGCTGACCAATGGCGCCGAAGAAGTCTGCCGTTCCCCAGAGTCCTCCCAGCCAGACATCCCCAAACACCGCGATGTCTCCACTATCGAGGGCCGCCTTCTGTCCAAAGAAGCGCAGCCCGGCTTGCCCCACCCTCACTCCGTTCTCCGTCGCGGACCCGAGTGGCGCTACCTCCAGGTTGAGCGCGGGCACGAAGCTCAACGAGAGCACATCCTGGAGCTGCGCCTCTTTCGAGCGCTTGGGCATATAAGCCACCAGTGGCACCTCCGCGGTCAGCGTCGCATTGCCCCCTGCTTGGATGAAGTTCTCGAGATTTCCCTCACGCGAGGCCTCCAGGGCCTCTCCCTCCTCCGAGGCCGGGGTCTCCGTGGTGGTAATCGCCGCGTACAGGCTCAACTGGACGTTGTCCAAGATGCGAAATCCCAACAGCTTCGCGGTGATGCTCTTCCCTTCCTCGGACACTCCCGTGAAGGTGAAGTACTCGGCCACACTCACCTGCTCCGGCCCGAAGTACGCATCGGAATGCTCTCGAGTCCAGAACCCATACATCAGCCCATGCGGTGCCTCCTTCTCAACTGCGGGAGAGGGGTCCGTCGTCAGGCTCTTGGGGCCCGAGACTCCGGAATCCGCCTGTTCAATTCGTGGAGAGACCACTGAGCGGCTGCCTTTTCGTCGTGTTTCAGGAGGCGCCATCGACTGAGCCAACGCCATCCAAGGAGCCATGACAAGCCACACGAACACCACGCACCGAACCATGCACTTCATAATTCCCCCAGCACGCATCGAAGAGGTGCGCCCGTCGAACGTCGACGGGCGAGCCAAAGACAAACGGAATAAAAATCACACGACCCATGAATGCGCGAAGCGCCTCACGGCGGACCTGGCCCGACGCGACAATCAAAGAAATATCAACAAGAAGTCGGCGAACAACCCGCGACACCCGGAGGTTCAGCGGGAAAGCAGGTGCGCCTTGAGCTGCTCACTGCTCGGCGCTTCCGACATGCCCAGCCAGCGGTAGATTGCGAACTGATGGGACGACCTCGAGCGGACAGCGATAATCCGTCTCGCCGCACAGAGCGTGATGTCGAGTTCATCCACCTGGATGTGTTCGTCGACGATGGCAGCGGGCATGTCCTGATACCCATCCGAGACATAGCCCGGCGGGAGTCTCTGCATGACCCCCTGGACTTCCCCGACGATGCCAGGGCCCGCGAAGCCCAGGCGGCGCACACCCTCCAGAGGCACGTCCAGATTCGCCGCGGATTTCAAGAAGGGCCCGACCGTGTCTTCACGTATGCCCCCAGGACCGAAGTCGCTGTAGGCAATCGACGCGGTGATACCCCAGACCGTCCGCGGCTTGTCCCCTTCCGACAGCCGCGCCTCGAGCCCCTTGAGGACACGCCGTCCCTCCTCACACGCCGCGACTTCACAGCCCAACAACCGCAGCTCGGCCTTCGTGGCGAGGAACTCCCCCAAGCTCGACAGGAGGCCCCAGCTCGTCTCATCCGGGGTCACCACTTCCTGCCCGGGGTCGCCCAGCGTCAGGGTGCCTGGCTTGCCGTGGCCGAAGATATCCACCCGCGACAGGGGCCCTACCTGGTCGAAGACGTCCTTCACAATCCAGTAGAGCTGCTCCCGGCGCTGACACCGCACGAAGCGGCTCAGCGAGTCCTTCGTCCCATCGACGCGGAAGACCGCGCGCTCGATGCGCCAATCGAGCAGGGAGGCATAGGCGATGACGGTCAGGTGCATGGCGCGCCCCTCACCCTTCTTCCCGCGGGTCCGCCAGCGCGGCCAGGAGGGCGGACACCGAACGCATCACCTCGCCTCCGCGCGCGGAGGCCCCTCGGCGCCGGACCGCATCCGCGCCAAACGGCCACTTGCCCCGCCCATCGGAGTACGCGTCCAGGTTGTTGACCTGCTGGGTCGAAAGGAACTTCGCCGTCAGCAGGAGGTAGCCGAACTGACCCGGCTGGGCATTCACCGCGGTGGACGGCACCCCTGGCCAGACATGCGTGGAATTGAAGAGGTCAACCTCCAGCCCCACCAGGTTGGGGACGCCCGGCGCCTCCGCCAGCAGGTCGAACGTGAAGTGCCGGGGGTCCACGCTCTTCACCAGGACCTTGTAGGCGCGGTATCCGCCTCCTGACAGGCCGTTGATCTCCGGCATCCACCAGAACTGCAGGTCCTTCGCTTCGCTCTGCGGCTTGAGGGTCGAATCACCATAGAATGGCGTACTGGGCATGGAGCACTCCCTGGGCTACGAGTGAGACATCAACTGTCCGGCGTCTGGGAATTCCGCCTCAGGCTGAAAGCGTTCATCAAGTTGTAGACATGCTGGCGTGTCAGGTCGAGCCGCTGGGCCACATCCGACACACACCAGTCGGTGGCCTCCAGCTCGCGGCGCAGCAGGTCGCGCTGAAAACACCGGGTCGCTTCGTGGAAGGACACCGGCGCCGTCCCGGGTGGCTCCGCGCCCTCGAACAGGTGGCGCGGCTCCAGGAACGTGGCCGCCTCCGCGCTCGCGTGGATGAGCGCGGCCTCCAGTCGATGCCGCAACTGCCTTACATTGCCCGGCCACTCCGCCGTCTCGCAGGCGGCGAAACACGCGGGTGACGGGCGCAGTCGCGGCAGCCCATTCTCCTCCGCCAGCCGCTCCACCAGCGCCTCCACCAGCGGGACGATGTCCTCACGCCGCTCGGCGAGCGCCGGCATGCGCACCGACAAGACATTGAGCCGGTAGAAGAGGTCCTCACGGAAGCGCCGCTCACGGACCAACTGCTCGAGGTTGGCATTGCTCGCGGCCACCAGCCGGACGTTCGCCTTGAACGGCTTGGGGCTGGCGAGCGGGAAGTACTGCCGCGACTGCAGCAACTGGAGCAGCTTCGCCTGCGCGGACAGGGGAATCTCCGCGATTTCGTCGAGGAAGAGCGTCCCGCCCTCGGCCGCCTCCACCTTGCCGACCGTCCTTCGCGCGCCAGGGAAGGCCCCAGGGAAGGCCCCGAAGAACTCACTCTCGAAGAGTCCTTCCGGGACGGCCGCGCAGTTGAGCTCCACGAAGGGCCCCAACCTGCGCTTGCTGTTGACGTGCAGCGCCTGCGCGAGCTGCGTCTTCCCCGTGCCAGACGGTCCCCCAATCATCACCGTCACATCCAGCGGCGCCGCGACAGCGAGCTGCGCGAACACGTGGGCCAGGCCCGGGCTGCGACCGATGATGTCCTCCAATTGGAAGCGCTCCCGGAAGGGCCGCGTCGGGTCATCTCGGTCCCCTCCACGCTGGAGCAGGGCCCGCTGGGACGCCGCGCCCAGGAAGCGGGCCACGGACTCCGCGAGCGCCACCAACGCCTCCGGGAACGGGCCCGCGCCGCGCTTGCCTTCCAGGTAGAGCACCCCTGGCAACCTCCCAGCGAGCGGCACGCACAACACCGCCTCCAGACGCTGGGCCTTGACGCTGGCGGAGCCGGAGAAGCGCACGTCCAGCAACGCATGCGCCGTGTGTACCGACCTCCCCTCGGCGATGGCCGCGGCGACGATTCCTCGCGACGTCAGCGCGCGAATCTCCTCACGGTCCAGCTCCGAGCATCCATGGAACAGCGACCACTCGCGACGCGCCACCGAGCCTTCTCCATACAGCTCCAGCCCCGCGCGCTGGGCATCCGCCAGCTCGACCAGACAGGTCAACACATCTTGAAGGGGTTGAAGGGGGCTCGGCGCATCCAGGACTCGGAGCACCGCGAGGTAGAGATCTCTCTCACGGGCAAGGCGGGCCTCGGGGGTGACCATGTCTGTCAACATACCACCCGTGCGGAGCACGGCAATGCTGGTGAGCCAGGAGTAGGACATGGTCGCCGACAGGCATTGCAGGGGGCGCGCCAGCGACTGCCTGAGAGTGACACACGGCCGTGCCCGGGTCGCGAGTGTCCACTGGATTTGACAAACACCTCGAGCGTTGTCCAATCCCGTGGACAGACACGCATCGCCTCAGCTTGGACATACGTCTGCATCCCCGCCACGCGCGTCAAGGCATGGTGCTTGCTCTAGCTCGGAAGAGGAGGCCACGCGTTCCCGTGAAGAAGGGACGCGCCTCCATCCGAGGAGACCATGTCACGACTCAAGAAGACCTCCGTCGCGTCCGTGCCCCCGCTGCAGCCGTCACTCGACACCGAGGATACGCCCTCCGCGCTCTTCTCGCCGCGGGATGCACGGCATCAGCTTCGCGAACTCACGCTGGACACCCGCGACGCCACGCTGAAGGGAGACCCGGGCCCCAGCGAGCCCGCGAGCTACCAGGAGCTGTTCCGCCGGCTCTCCGCCGCACGAGACACCCTCCCCGCGTGCTACCGGGACACCTTCTATCAGCCGCTCCTCACCAAGCTGGGTGAGCTGGGCCCCATGCGATACGCGCAGTTGCTGCAACAGGACAAGAAGCGCAGGGGCGCCGCGGGCCTCTTGCTCGACGCAGCCCAGGCCGTCCTCCAGAACGCCGAACGGTACGAGCCCACCGCCACGGATGCCTTCCAGGAAGTCGTCAGCGACCTCTTCGATGGCTTCCTCAGCGCGGAAAGCCGGCGAGGCGTCTCCCCTCCGGACCTGGGCATCCTCCCGCCGTTGGTGAAGTGGGGAAGACCTGAGTTCGGACCGTACACCTGGCCGGTGGACGCCACCTCGAGCGTGCTGGGCTTGAAGGCGGGCGTGGTGAGCCTGCCACCATCGAGCGCTTCCAGAGGGCTGCTGGCCTGGGCCGCGCTCCCGCATGAGGCGGCGGGGCACGACATCCTGGACGCTGACTCGGGGCTCTCCGCGGAGCTGTCCAACGCCGTGTATGACCAGCTCAAGAGCAGCTACCCCACCCTCGCATCCTATTGGGCGGACCGCATCGATGAGACCGCCGCGGACGTACTTGGCATCCTCAACATGGGCCCGACGTCGGGACTGGGGCTGCTCGGCTACCTCCGGGGCCACAACGCCGCCTGGGGGCGCAGCGGGCCGGTGCTGCGCCGCGAAGCCGACTTCGACGAGCCCCATCCCGTGGATGTCCTGCGGGGCTATCTCGCGTCCGCCACGGTCCAGCAGTTGCTGTTCACGAACCGGACCGCCTGGGCCGGACTCATCGAGCGGGAAGTGGATGCGGATGTGAATGAGAAGAAGCTCGTCGTGGGGGGAATCACCGTGACACGCGAGCTCGCCAAGGCATCCGCCGCCGCCGTCGCGCACGTGCTCGTCACCCACCGCGCCGCCGCGCTGGAGGGCCATGCGCTGGGACAGATTCAGAACTGGCGCGACGATGACGAGGCACGCGTCAACCGGCTCGCCCAGGGGCTGCTGCAAGGGCCACCAGAGTTGCCCGAGGGGCTGCTCGAAGGCACCTACGCCGCGCATCTCGTCGCCGCCGCCGTGGTCGCCGGGCTCACGCTCGACACAGACCCGCACGCGGTCCAGTCCCGCATGCTGAGTCAACTCAAGCAGATGCACGACGCCAATCCGGTGTGGAGTTCGCTGTTCGTCGCCTACCGGGGCAATGTCGTGCCGCACTACATCTATCGTCCCTCGCGCCGCGCCGTGTGAAAGCCGTCAGGGAGCAGGCACCCGCTCCACGCAGCGGGTGCCAATGCCGAACTCGAAGCGACGCGAAGGAAGGTGGTTGGCCCAGAAGAGCCAGTGCTGCCGCGTCTCGGGCGGCGCGTCCCAGCGCCCACCCGCCACCATGCGGAAGCCCGGGTAGTCACCTTCCGTGGCGATGGTCGCCGTCCACTCCGCCACGTTGCCCGCGAGGTCCATGATTCCATAAGGGCTGCGGTCCTCCGGGAACGAGCCCACGGGGGCGAGTGTGGCGAAGGCATCCTTCGCATACAGGTTGGCGGGCGGCACCGGCCGGTCGTCACCCCAGACAGTCCGACGACGGGGCGCGGGATTGGGCACCTCGCCCTTCGCGTCGAGGACCTCTCCTCCCCGCCCCGCCTTCGACCACTCGTCGTAGGTCGGCAACTCCTTGCCCATGAAGTGGCAATAGGCCTCGGCCACCCCGGCGTCGATTCCGGTGACGGGAATCCTGGGCAGGTTCGCCGGCTCATAGTCCGGATGGGCGGGGGCGGCCTCCCGCGCGCCACCCATGAGCGGAAGGATTCGCTCCTGGAACAGCCGAAACTCGGCGTTGGTGGCCTCCGTCCTGTCCATCGCGAAGGCGCCTATCTCGAAGCGCGCCTCCTCCTTCAGCGACAGCTCGGGCCTCCAGTATCCACCCGCCGGGACGAGCACCTGCCCGGCCCGGGACGTGGCGCAGGTCGGCACCGGCAGCCGCAGCTCCTCTCGGCGGGCCCGCTGCGCGTAGCCGGGAAGTCGCAGGAGGCGTATCCGCGAAGGAGGACAGTCTCCTCGCTCCACGGTGAGCCACGCGGCCCGCGAGGGCGCCTCCACGCGCTCGCGCCACGCCCCCTGCTCATCCACCCGTCCCTCGGGAGGTGCCCCCTTCATGGGCAGCTCGTCCGGCCGTGCCTCCGGGCTCAGCTCCAGCGCCCACCGCACGGGCGCGGTGACGGGCGCACGGGTCCACGTCAGGGCGCGCGCATCGAAGTCGAAGAACTCCAGCACCAGGTCGAAGTCCCCCATGTCCGCGGCCATGAGCCGCATCTCCCGCTGCTGGCGCGCGGTCTCCTGCTGGTTCTGCTGGAACGCGAACACCACCGACGTGCCCACCCCCGTGGCGAGCACGAGCAGCAGCACCACCACGGCAATCCCCACCCGGCGCCGCTGGACGTGCCCCTGCTCCCGCTTGCGCCCTGCATCGAGGAACGCGCGCGAGCGGCTGGCGAGCGGCACCTTCCAGTCCGCCACCCGCCGCAGCACCTGCCCCAGCGCATCACCGCCCCACGTCTCCTCGTCCCGGCGTCCGCGCCGATGCCACAGCTCCGCGGCCTGGTCGATTTCCGTGACGAGCAGGTGCTCATCACGAGACTCCTGCCGCCAGCGCGCCAGCTCCGGCCACGCCGTGGCCAGGGCCTCGTGCGCCAGCTCCACCAGCGCCCCGTCATTGCGCACGTCGCGGGAGGCGACCACCAGCCGGTGCGCGAGCAACGAGTCGAGCACCCTCCCCGCGCCCACGCCCAGCTCCTCCAACAACTCCTCGCGCACCCGAGGGCGTCGGGTCCCCTCGGGCGTGAGCAATTGAAGCAGGAGGAGTCGAACCGTGTGGATGTCATCCGCCGGGAGCTGTCCCAGCAATTGACGTCCCTGCGCCGCCAGGGCCCCCGCCACGCCGCCCAGCTCCTCGTACACGGCCGCGCGCAGCAGACGCCGCGCCTTGTCCCTGCGCTCCCACAGCGCCGAACAGGTGGCCTGCAAGAGCGGCAGGCCCGCGGGTTGGGCACGGACGTCCGCGACAATGCGCTCGACCAGCCCGGGCTCGTCCGTGGCATGGCCCGCGCGACGCAAGGGACCAGTGACGGCCTCCACCAGCGCCGAGGGCGACAACGGCCCCACCACGAACGCATTGCCGAGAAAGGCCCCCAGGTGCTCCACCCGGGCGAACTGCCCCAGGTAGTCATCACGCAGCACCACCAGCACCCGCCACCCGATGCCCGCGGACGCCACCGCGAACAGGCACCGCGCCAGGGCCATCGCCTCCTCCGCCGCCCCCAGGGTGAAGACCTCCTCGAACGCATCCACCAACAACAGCGCGGGCGCCGGAGCGCGCGCCCGCAGCAACTCCACGATGGCCCCGGGGGTCAGGACCAGCGTCCGCGCGACTCCCGCGTCCAGCGACAGGACCTCCGTCAACCGATGGAGGGGACGCGGTCCGGGACGAAAGGCGACCACCTCCCAGCTCGCCATCTGCCGCAGTCGCGGCACCAGGCCCGCATGCACGAGCGAGCTCTTGCCAATCCCCGAAGGGCCCGTCAGCACCACCGGAGCCGCCTGCCGCAGCCGCTCGACGAGCGCCGCCACCTCCGCCTCCCGGCCCGAGAAGTCCTCCGCGTCGCCCTCCGTGAAGGCCCGCAGCCCCCGGAACGGATGCCGCTCGGGGTCTGCCTCCAACGGCCTCCGGGCCGGCTCCAGCAGGTCCGTCAGCGCTCTCGCCAATGACTCCGCCGTCGGCCGGGCCTCCGGCGCCAGCGAGAGACAGTCCTTCACGAGCGCCGCTCCGGCGAGCTCCGGCGTCGGGCCCGGGAGCGGACGCGGCGTGAAGGCGAACGCGGGGAGGCTCGCGTCGTCCACCGGGCGGCGGCCGTCCAGCAGCTCGTGGAGAATCACTCCCAGCGACCAGAGGTCCATCGCCGGCGCGGGCGGGGTCCCCCTCCAGCGCTCGGGCGACATGTACGCGGGAGTCCCGGACGCCGCGCCCGCAGAGGTGCCCGCGTGACGGGCGAGCCCGAAGTCCACCACGCGCAGCCGTCCATCCCTCGGCAGGAGGATGTTCTCCGGCTTGAGGTCCGCGTGGACGATGCCATGACGGTGCGCCTCCGCGAGCGCGTCCGCGATGGCGCGCCCCACGCGCAGCACCTCCCCCGGCGACATCCGCTCCCGAGACATCCGCTCGCGCAACGTCTCGCCCTCCAGGTACTCCAAGGCCAGAAAGGGTTGGCCCTGATACACACCCGCCGCGTGCACGGTGACGATGTGGGGGTGGTTGAAGCGGGCCGTGGTGCGCGCCTCTTCCAGCAGCCGCTCCGCGCTCTGGGGCCCCAGCAGCTCCGGCCGCAGGAACTTGAGCGCGATGTGTCGCCCCAGCGCCAGGTCCTGCGCGAGATACACCCTGCCCGAAGCGCCCTCGCCGAGCAGCTTCAGCACGCGAAAGCCTTCCACGAGCGAGCCCGAGGCGAGCGGCTCCTCCGCCTCCAGCAGCCTGCCCGGGGCCAGCTTGCTCATCTCGAACCACCCCCAGCCGCCATGACAGCCGCATCCGAGCCCGCACGCATCCACCGCGACTCGCCGGGGATGTTAGGGCCAATCCACCATGACGCGCCACGGCTCCACGTGAAGCAGGTCAGCCCCTCCGGACGCCCTCGCACCCACCCGGCTCAATCCCAGACACGGGGTCCGCCAGGACCATGGCCGACGGGAGCCCAACCCCTGGGGCGCGATACACCCGAGACACCCCGGACACCCTGTCTCCAGGCGCCCCCGCGCGGAGCGGACGTGCGCGAGCCGCGGGGGCCGCCCGCGCAGGTCCAGCCGTCCATGCAGCTGGAGCGCGGGTACCGGAGCCCGCCGGGCTGCCCCGTCATCGCCCTGCTTGTGCCCCGGCTCCTCGTACCCGGAGCCCTCGTACCGAGACGCTTCTGAGCATGTAAGGGATTGGTACTAGTCCTTTCCTCCAATTCCCTTGCGCAGTGTCTCCTTGCGAGCCCCCTCGGGGACAGGCGGGCGTTGCTGACACGGGCTGCTCACCCCAGCTTGCCGCGTGGCCCGTCCATCCCGGACAGGCTTCGAGCCCCGGACTTCCGCCACGCCTTGCGCGAGCGCGGTGCCCGGCCGGTCTCGAGAGGAGCACACATGAAGAGGTGGGTGGGTTGGGTATCCTTGGGGATGGCCTTGCTGTGGGCCTGGGGCGCGAGCGCGACGGAGCAGGAGCCACAAGCCCCTGCGAACTCCGACACGTTCGCCACGAGCTGGATCTACCGCGACGCCATGGAGTCGCCCTGGTTCGACTACTCCTGGGCGACGCATTCACTCAGGGCCACCTCGCCCGTCGCGGAGGGGCAGTATTCCATCTCCGCGACGATGCGCAGCGAGGAGGCCCTGTACTTCTACACGTCGCCGCACGTCGCCGACGCGGGAGCCACCTTCGTCCTGCGCGTCCACGGAGGCACGGCGGGGACGGGCGCGGTGGTGCGCGTCAGGGCCTACGCCGACGACACGCTGACGACCGGCACGGAGCTGGGGCCGCGCTGCACCGGGGGACGCATCCTGGCCAACACCTGGGTGACGTGCACCGTGCCGTTCTCCGCCCTCGTCACCCCGGGTGCGCGAATCAAGGGACTCGTGCTCCAGGAAGGGCGCGGGGTGACGCTGCCCACGCTCTACTTCGACTCGCTGCGCGCGGAGGGACTGCGCATCCCGTCCCCCGTGGTGGTCTCCCTCAACCCCGCCTCCCTCTCGATGACGGCCGGAACCTCCCGGACCTTCATCGCCACGGTGACGGGGAGCACGAACACGGCGGTGACCTGGTCCGTCCTCGAGGGCGCGGCGGGCGGCTCCATCACCACCTCGGGCCGCTACACCGCGCCCAGGACGCCAGGCACGTACCACGTGGTGGCCACCAGCGTCGCGGACCCCACGCAGTCCGCGTCGGCTCCCGTCAGGGTCACCCCCGCACCGGCCAGCGGGCTCTGGGTGTCGGGCTACTACACCGGCTGGAACGCGGACCTCTATCCTCCGGAGAAGGTCGACTTCAGCGCGATGACCCACATCGTGGTCGGCCGCGTCACTCCCAATCCCGACGGCACGGTGAACACCCAGTTCGACAATGACAACGGCCCCGCCATCGCCCGCACCCTCTCCACGCGGGCCCACGCGGCCAGCCGCAAGGCCATCATCATGGTGGGAGGCTCCGGCGAGCATGACGGCTGGGTGGGCGCCGCCTCCAATGCCAACCGCGCCCGCTTCGTGAGCAACCTCCTGGCCGCCATGGACAGCTTTGGCTACGACGGCCTGGATATCGACTGGGAGCCGGTGGAGGCCGCCGACAAGCCCTTCCTGCTCGCGCTGGTGCGAGAGCTGCGAACGGCCCGTCCCGGCATGCTCCTCACCTTCCCCATCAACTGGATCAACTCCAACTTCCCCGAGGACGCCGACCCGTGGTTCGTCAACATGGTGCCCTACCTGGACCAGATAAACGTCATGTCCTACGAGATGACGGGGCCGTGGGGCGGGTGGACCTCCTGGTACTCCTCCGCCCTGACGGGAGAGTCGGGCACCCACCCCACCTCGGTGGCGTCCAGCCTGAATGCCTGGGTGGCCGCGGGAATCCCGAAGGCGAAGCTGGGCATGGGGTTGCCCTTCTATGGAATGGCCTGGCGCAACATCACCGGCCCGTATCAGCCCTACACGGACTGGTCCGACTATGTGGGCAGTGACAATGACTTCACCTACGGGCGCATCCTCGCGTTGACCGCCACGGGTGGGGTGTACCACTGGGACTCCGTGGCGCAGTCCAGCTACGTCACCTTCGCCACGCCCGTGGTGGATGGCACCGTGCGCTGGATTTCCTATGACTCGCCGCAATCGATTGCCGCCAAGGGCGCCTATGCGCGCGCCAACGGCTTCGGCGGCACCATCATCTGGACCCTCAACCAGGGCTGCACCAACCCCGTGACGGGAGCCAACCCTCCACTCGACGCGGTGAAGGGCGCCTTCCTCCCCTAGCCCAGGGAAACGCACCACCCTGAGTGGGTAGCCGACAGCCTCCTCGGCCCCGCACCGGAGACCTCCCCTCGGCCCAGGCCCTGTTGCCCGCTGGACCGAGGGGATGCCCTCCATGGACAGGTGAGCGCCTCGCAGTGGATGCCCCGGCTGGCGCGGCTCCGGGTCTGCCACCCAGCACACGCATCAAGCGTGCGGTGAGCGGGGGCCGCCAGTCTGGCCGCCTTGGCGCCCACGAGGTTGGCGCCCAGTCTGCAATGGCCAGACGCCAACCGGGGTGCCCCGGTCTTCTCGCAGCTGGAGCTGTCCACATGAAAACCCTGAAGAGTGCCATTGCCGCGACCGCCGTCGCGGCCTCCCTCGCCGTCGCGTCTCCCGCAGACGCGGCCACCGCCACCGCCAACCTGACGGTGACGGCCACGGTGAACTCCGCGTGCAGCATCAACTCCGGCTCGCTCAACTTCGGCAACTACGACCCGGTGCTCCTCAACGGCAGCGCGGGCGTGGACCTTCTCGGCACCGGGACGCTGACGGTGCAGTGCACCCTGCTGAGCACCGCGGTCGTCACGCTGGGCCAGGGCGCGCACGCCAACACGGGCTCCACGGATGCGGTGCCGCTGCGCCGGATGCTGCACACGACGTCCACCGACTACCTGTCCTATTCGCTGTACCAGGACCTGACGCGACTGGTGGTCTGGGGCAACACGCCCGGCACGGGCCTGCCGTACATCGGCACGGGGCTGTCCACGCCGGTGACGGTCTTCGGCACCGTGCCCAGGGGACAGAACGTTCCCTCCGGCACCTACAACGACACCGTCGTCGCCACCATCACCTTCTAACGGAAAGACCTCCCTCTCATGCGCATCCGTCCTTCCGCCTGGTCCCGATGTCTGGGATTGATGGCCGTCCTGAGCGGGGTCCTTCCCGGGGCGGGACACGCCGCGTCGCTCGAGGTCAATCCCGTCCGGCTCGAGCTGGAGACCGGAGCCCGGGGCGTGGTGGTCACCGTGAGAAACCAGGGCGCGGAGACCACGCGCTTCCAGGCCTCGGTCCACACCTGGGTCCAGGATGAAGAAGGGCGCATGACGTTGGAGCCGACGCGGGAGCTGTTCTTCTTCCCGTCGATGCTGACGCTGGAGCCGGGGGAATCCCGCCCCATCCGGGTGGGCATTTCCTCGGCGCCGCGAGACACGGAGCGCGCCTTCCGGCTCATCGTCGAGGAGCTGCCTCCGCTCGCGCCGGTGCAGCCCTCCATGGGCCTGAAGATTCTCACCCGCGTCTCCCTCCCCGTATTCGTCGCGCCCAGGCACAAGGACGTCCAGGGCCGCGTCGAGGACGTGGACCTGCGCCAGTCCCGGTTCCACTTCCGCGTGAGGAACCCGGGCACGGTGAACTTCTTCATCCGTCAGACGCGGGTGCGCGGCCTGGATGCCCAGGGCCAGCGACTGGTGGAGAAGGACCAGGTGGGCTGGTACGTGCTGCCGGGCGGCTCGCAGGTGTTCGCGCTCGACACCTCCGCCGAGCACTGCCAGCGGATCCGCTCGCTGGAAGTGGAGGTGGAGACGGACCGGGGCGTGTTCCGCCACAGCGCCCCCGTCACCGCCGCCGCGCCCTGTGGACCCACGCCGTCGCCATGAGCCGATTCCAGAAGTCGGCGGCCCGGGGCGCGCTGGCCCTGGCGCTGGCGTGCGCCTTCAGCCTGGTGCCCTGGCGCGCGTCCTCGGACGAGCCCGAGCGCGTGGTTCCCATCGTGGTGGAGTTCACGCTGAACGGCGTCCCCCGAGGTGACGTCTTCCCGCTGGTGAGAGGCACGGACGTGCTGCTGCCCGCGGCCACACTGGAGGCAAACGGGGTCGACCTGACGCGGCTGGGGGCGCGCCTGGAGCGCATCGAGGGTCAGGATTATGTCTCGCTGCAATCCCTGGCACCCCGGGGCCGCTTCGAGCTCGACGAGCGCACCACCTCCCTGCACTGCGAGCTGCCGTCCACCGCCTTCGTGCCGACGCGCATCGACCTGGGCACCGCGCCCCCCGAAGGCTACGCCGTCACCGGCAGCCCGAGCGGGTTCATCAACTACGCCGCGCACCTGCGCAACACGCGGCTGGCGCTGTTCGGCGAGGTCGGCGCGTCGGTGGGCCGGGGCCTGTTGACCACCCAGGGGCGGTGGAGTCCTGGCACGACACCGCTGCGCGGACTGACCCAACTGTCGGTGGATTTTCCGGAGGTCATGGTGCGCGCCCTCGCGGGTGAGGCCACCGGCCTGGGCGGCGTGCTCGGAGGGGGCGCGGTGGTGGCGGGCCTGCACGTCATGCGCTCCTTCGAGCTCAACCCCTACTTCGTGCGCAACCCCGTGCAGGACCTCGCGGGCGACGTCACCACGCCCTCCACGCTGGAGGTCTACGTCAACAACCGGCTGGTGCGTCGCACCGAGCTGCCACCAGGGCCCTACCGGCTGGAGAACCTCACCGTGCCCCGGGGCGAAGGCACCGCGCGCTACGTGGTGCGCGACGCCTTCGGACGCGTCAGCGAGGTGGATGCGTCGTACTCGCTGGGCGCGCAATTGCTGTCGCCCGGCGTGGCGGACTACCACCTGTCGCTGGGCGTCGAGCGCGAGTCGCCCGGCACGCGCAGCTTCGACTACGGACGACCGCTGCTGCTGGGCACCTTCCGCATGGGCGTGACGTCCTGGCTGACGCCGGGCGTGCGGCTGGAGCTGTCACCGGACCTCTTGAGCACCGGCGCGGTGCAGTGGTTCCAGTTGCCGCTCGGAGAACTGGAGGTGTCCCAGGCCGTGAGTCGCTCCGAGCGACACACCGGCGTGGCGGCCGGCGCGGCCTGGTCCGTCCAGGGGCGGTGGCTGGGAGGGTCCGTCTTCGGCCGGGCGATGAGCGCGCGTTATGCCCACAGCAGCCTCGCCCCGGACGCGGCACACCCGTTGGTGGAGTCGGGGGGCAACCTCTTCGTCGCGCTGGGCCGTCGGGTGAGCGTGGGCGGACAGGCGCTGGTGACGCGCTGGAGGACACGCGGCTGGTCCACCTGGCTGAGCGCGTCCACCTCCGCCCAATTGACCGAGCGGACCCTGATTTCGTTCTCCGCCAGCCGAGGCCAGTTGCTCCTGGGCCCCTCCACGCTGGAAGGCATGGTGTCCCTGAACGCCGTCCTCGACCCGAGGACGACGGGCTCGCTGGGCCACACCCAGAACCGGGGAGGAGGCATCACCTCGGTGGATGTCTCGCGCGGTGTCCCCGTGGAAGGCGGACTGGGCTTCCAGGTCCAGGGGCAGACGGGCCTTCACCACCAGGCCCTCGGCCGCGTCGACTACGAGACGAACGTGGGCCGCGCCTCGGGCGGCCTGGAGTGGCGCCAGGGCGTGCTGGTGGCCGCGGCCGAGGTCTCCGGTGGATTGGTGGCGCTCGGTGGCCGCGTTCGCCCCACCCGCGCGGTGGACCAGGGGTATGCGCTGGTACGCGTGGAGGGCGTGGAGGGCATCGGCGTGCGGCTCGACAACCACCTCATCGGCCGGACGGATTCGCGCGGCGAGCTGATGGTGACGCGGCTCCAGTCCTACGGGGCCAACCGGCTGTCGCTGACGGACGAGGACCTGCCGCTGGAGGTCTATCTGCGGACGACGCAGAAGCTGGTGGCGCCGTGGCGGCGCGGCGGCGTGGTGCTCGACTTCCAGGTGGACAGGGTGCGCGCGTTCCGAGGCCGGCTGGTGCTCGCCGACGACACGGCCCGGCGGACCCCCGCGCATGGCGAGCTTCAAGTCGACGTCGCGGGTGCGCGCGTCAGCTCCCCCGTGGGCAGGAATGGCGAGTTCGAGCTGGTGGACCTCCCCGCCGGCAAACACACGGCCACCGTCATCTACCCCGGGGGACGTTGCGCCGCGACGCTGGACGTCCCATCCCTGGCGGGCGAGGTCATCGACCTGGGAACGGTGAGGTGCGTGGATGAGGATGCGCGGTGACCTGGCGCTCATGCTGGCGGGCCTGTGCGGGCTGACCTCCGCGAGCGCCCGGGCGGCGTGTGAGATTCGCAACGTCGTGGGCCTGCGCTTCCTCAACTACACCCCCACCTCCACGCTGCCGCTCGACACCACCGGGAGCATCACCTTCCGGTGCACCATCATCCAGCTCACCCCCGTCACCATCGACCTGAGCCAGGGCGGCTCCAACAACTACGCGCTCCGGCGCATGCAGGGCCCGTCCTCCAGCACCCTCGCCTACAACCTCTACCTGGACGCCACCCGCCTGAGCATCTGGGGCAATGGCCTGTCCGGCACGTCCCGCTATGGCCCGGTCCTCCCCTTGCTGGGCCTGGACATCACCGTCCCCATCCACGGCCGCGTCCCCGCCCAGCAGAGCGTGGCGGCGGGCAGCTACTCCGACACGCTGGTGGTGACAGTGACCTTCTGACCCGCGAGCGGCGTCCCCATGCCCCCGTGCTCACACAGGCGTGCGAGTCTCCAGGAGTCGCTGGGACGCAGGGCATGCGCCCGGGGAGGCGCTCCGGCGCGGACGTTGCGCTCGCGGAGCCTGGGCCGCTCGCCTATCCTCGCACCATGAGTTCTTCCGACCCCATCGCGACGACCTTCGTCACCCATGAAGTCACCAATCAGGCGCCCCCCCTGGTGTACGACGCCTGGAAGACAGACCTCCCGCTGCGCGAGGCCGTGGCACGCGAGGGCGGAGGCTGGGCGGAGGCGGACATCGCGAAGTACGGCCCGCTCGCGGGCGGCGAATTGATGCAACTGGGCTTCACCGCCAACGAGAACAAGCCGAAGTTCAAGCCCTTCGACCGCTATGGCAACCGGCTGGACGAGGTGGAGTTCCATCCGGCCTACCACCGCATCATGGAGGCGGCCGTCGCCCACGGCATCCCCAACTTCGCGTGGCGACACGAGAAGACGGTCGGTGCCCACGTCGCGCGGATGGCGCTCTCCTATCTGCACAACCAGGCCGACCAGGGGACCAGCTGTCCGCTGACGATGACGTACGCGTGCGTGCCCACGTTCCGGGCACACGCGGGGCTCGCGGAGAAGTGGCTGCCGCTCGTCACGTCCACCACGTATGACTCGCGCTTCCAGCCCTCCGAGCAGAAGAAGGGCGTCACCATTGGCATGGGCATGACGGAGAAGCAGGGCGGCTCCGACGTGCGCAGCAACAGCACGCGCGCGCACCAACTGGGCGCGAAGGGGCCGGGCAATCCCTACGCGCTCGTGGGGCACAAGTTCTTCTTCTCCGCGCCCATGAGCGACGCCTTCTTCGTCCTGGCCCAGGCCGAGGGCGGCCTGTCGTGCTTCCTGCTGCCGCGCTTCACGCCGGAGGGCACGCGCAACGCCATCCGCATCCAGCGGCTCAAGGACAAGCTGGGCGACTGGAGCAACGCCAGCTCGGAGGTGGAGTTCCAGGGCGCGGTGGCCTTCATGGTCGGCGAGGAAGGCCGGGGCGTGGCGACCATCCTGGAGATGGTGGCCCTCACGCGGCAGGACTGCATGATTGGCTCCAGCAGCCTGATGCGTCAGGCGCTCGTGCAGGCCATCCACCACGCTCGGCACCGCAAGGCGTTCGGCCGGCGGCTCATCGAACAGCCGCTGATGATGAACGTGCTCGCGGACCTGGCGCTCGAGTCGGAGGCCCACACCGTGCTGACGGCGCGCGTGTCCCGCGCCGTGGACGCAAGCCACCGCGACGAGCGCGAGGCCGCCTTCGCGCGCATGGCCACCGCCGTGGGCAAGTACTGGGTGTGCAAGCGCGCCCCCACCTTCGTCAACGAGGCGCAGGAGTGCCTGGGCGGCGCCGGCTACGTCGAGGAGTCCAACCTGGCGCGGCTGTACCGGCAGGCGCCCCTGAACTCCATCTGGGAGGGCAGCGGCAACATCCAGTGCCTGGACGTGCTGCGCGCGGCCACCCGAGAGCCCGCCAGCCGCGAGGCCCTGTTCCAGGAGCTGATGGCGGCCCAAGGCGGCCACCCCGCGCTCGACGCGGAGCTGGCGCGCATCGCCAAGGACTTCTCGGACACCGCCACGCTGGAGACGCGCTCGCGCTTCGTCGTGGAGCGGCTCGCCCTGGCGCTCCAGGCCTCCCTGCTGCTGCGCGCCGGAAACAGCCAGGTCGCCGATGCCTTCTGCGAGTCCCGGCTCGGAGGCGCGCACGGCAACTGCTTCGGGACCCTGCCCGCCCACGCCCCGATGAAGGCCCTCATCGAGCGAGCCTTCAGCGAAGGCGCCGTGAGCTGACCTGGGCGACGCGCGCGCCCTCTGGAAGTCGGGCCCCTTGCCTGCCCGTACGCCCTGTCCCGGCCCACACCGCCGGGCAGGGAGGCTTCCGCCCCGCCCATCGCCACTGGGGGAAGGTGGCGCCTTCGTCTACTGGACGAAAGGGTGAGACAGCCGCTTGCATGGCGACAATTGCGTGTTCTCCTAGGTGGCTGGAAGCGGGGCACCTTGGGCGACAACCACGACCACCTTCTGAACTCCGGTAACGGAGCCATCACCTACTCGAGAGGTGAACACTCCCGTCGGGACACGGAGGACCAGCTCCGTCTGCTCATCTCCAGCGTCACGGACTACGCCATCCTGACGTTGGACGTACGCGGCTACATCGCGAGCTGGAACCTGGGGGCGGAGCGCATCAAGGGCTACCTGGCCGAGGAAATCCTGGGCCAGCACTTCAGCCGCTTCTACCCGCCCGAGGACGTCGCCTGGGGCAAGCCCGAGTGGGAGCTGGAGTCCGCCATCCGGCTGGGCCGGTTCGAGGACGAGGGCTGGCGCATCCGCAAGGACGGGACGCGGTTCTGGGCCAACGTCGTCATCACCGCCCTCTTCGATGAGACGGGAGAGCTGCGCGGCTTCGGCAAGGTGACGCGGGACTTCACCCAGCGCAAGCACGCCGAGGAGACGCGAGAGATGGAGCGGCTGCGCGAGGCCCTGCACGCCCGCGACGAGTTCCTGTCCGTGGCCTCACACGAGCTGAAGACGCCGCTCACGCCCCTCCAGTTGAAGCTGTCCGCCATGCGCCGCACCGCCGAGAGCAACCCCGAAGCGCTCGTGGCGGACGGACGACTCGCCCGGGAGCTCGCCGCGGCGAGCGGTCAGGTGCGCAAGCTCGCCGACCTCATCGATGACCTGCTGGATGTGTCGCGCATCAACGTGGGCAGGCTCCCGCTGGAGCCGGCGCGCATGGACCTGTCCGCCCTGGTGCGGGACGTCACCACGCGCTACGAGGCCCAGGCCGCCGCCGCGGGGTGTCGCCTGGAGCTCGACGTCCCCACCAGCCTGGAGGGGATGTGGGACCGGCGGCGGATGGACCAGGCCGTGACGAACCTGGTCACCAACGCCATCAAGTACGGCGCGGGCAAGCCCATCCGCCTGAGCCTGAGCGCCGACGACACCACCGTGGTGCTCACCGTGCAGGACGAGGGCATCGGCATCGCCCCCACGCAGCAGCACCGCATCTTCGAGCGCTTCGTGCGCGCCGTCTCCGAGCGCAACTACGGCGGCATGGGACTGGGCCTCTTCATCACCCACCAGATTGTCGAGGCCCATGGTGGGACCATCCAGGTGGAGAGTCAGCTGGGGCGCGGCTCGACCTTCACCCTCCGGATTCCCATGAAGAGACTGCCGACGACGGGCGGCCCGGGGATGAGCACCCGCGCCTGAGCGGCGAGCGCGTCTTCCCGCGACACCAAGGCCCCGATGCGCCAGCCCTCGGTCGAGGCTGGCGCCGGACGGGCGTGAAGGTGGGGCCCGCTACTGGAAGCTCACCTTGCCGTCGCGCTGGTAGCAGACGTGGGGCGTGCTGTCCGTCGGGCGGACCGCCACGCTCGGACGTGAGCCCTCCTGCACCGTGCCCAGTTGGGTATAGGTCCAGAAACCCCGCGCATCCGGGGTGATGAGCTCCAGCTTCGTCCCATGGCGCTGGGCGATGAAGACCTTGCCTCCGCCGTAGGTCATGTCGTTCGAGTCGTTCTCGAAGTCGACCGGCGAGGTGGCCAGGGTGCTGGACGTGATGGGCGACTTCACCGTGATGTCCTGCAGAGCGCTCCTCGCGCCGTCGACGCCGCCGCTGGACAGGAGCAGCAGGTGCTGGCTCGGCCCCCAGACCGCGGAGAGCCACAACGTGTTCTCCAGCGTCACACCGTCCAGACGGGTGCGGTCGGTGGCCGCGCCGGGCCTCACGCTCACGTAGGTATCCGAGCTGGAGTTCGCATTGGACGGGATGTACAGCGTGCCCGAGGCGTCGAAGTTGACGTCGCCCATGAGGATCGACATGTTGTGCTGCGCGATGCCCCAGGTGCCCGGCGCCATCCGGGTGGCGACGCGGACTCCCGTCCCGGCCGAGCCATCGCTGAAGACGACGGTGGGCTGCAGGCCCTGGTTGGGATTGAGCGCGACACTCACCCGCGTATAGGACGTGCGGTTGGTGGGCTCGACTTCCTCGCGGACCCAGCTGCCATTGACGCGCGTGGCATAGTTCATCCGCCAGTTGGCCGCCGTCGTGCCGGGCAGGCCCGGCCCCTTGAGATAGACGACGTGCGGCGTCCCGCTCGCCACGTCCAGCGTCAGGGCGATGTTCCAGTTCAACACGTAGGTGCCGCCGTTGTTGAAGCCCGGGCCATCAATCTGCTCCGTCGTCCACGTCGTGCCGTCCCAGGTCGCGTACCACAGCCCCCGGTGGGTCTCGTTCGTGTAGACGAGGTGCCCCTTGCCGGCGTTGTCGAAAGCCAGCTCGCAGAGCACCCCCGTCACGTCCGGCCCCGCGTCCACCCCCGTCACCGGGACGACGACGGCGGAGGCCACCACGTTGAAGTTGAACGCGCCCTCGGCCGTCTTCCCCGACTCCGTCTCCACGGAGACGGACAGGGACGCCGTCCCCTCCTTCGGCAGCGTCCACGTGACGCGCTCGGCTTCGGCCGCGACGACGCCGGCGTTGGCGCTCCAGCGCACGGCCTTGAAGACCTCACCCGCGGCGGTGACCTTGAAGCGCTCCTGCGTCCCCTCGACATAGGGGCCCTCGCCCGTCTCGCGCTCGATGAGCAACACCACCGTTCCGGAGCCGTGCGAGTCGATGACCTCCGCCTTCTTCTGCTCGTTGTCACACGCGGCGAACAGCGTCGTGCTGCCCACCAGGAGAATCCACGAAACCACCAGCTTCTTCAGCATGACCCGTACTCCCCGTCGATGAGGTCCGACGAACCCCTGCCCGTCGGACCGGAGCCGTACTCGCTCCATGCAACGCATCAACGAGACGGCCTCACGGAAGTCTTATGAAAAGCGAGACATGCCGAAAGAAAGTCATGGAAGGGGCTCGATACAAGGGCGGGCGTGCCCTCACGGCGCGCCCTGCGCCTGCTGTCCTGGAGGTTGGCGCCTGCCGGTGGGAGTGGAGACCGCCGCCTGGGTGTGGTCCACGAAGAGCAGCCCGTCATAGGCGGACGCGGCGCGGATGGACCGGGGCTGGATGGCCTTGCTGTAGACGGCACCATAATTGCGAGTGTACCGGGGCTGCATGAAGAACTCCGCCGCGCCGCCGCCGCGCGGCAGGCTCCGCAGGTCGAGCGCGAACGCGGACACTTGAGCCTGGGCGAGCGTTCCATCGAGCCAGCCGATTTCCGCGGGAGGGAGGGTGTGGGCGGTGAGACCCCGTCGCGGCTCGTTCGGCTCGCTCGGCACATGCACGGCCTGGAACGCGCCCTGATTGAAGGCGAAGCCAAAGACATACAGTTGCTGACCGAGGGCCTCGCGCAGGTGCTGCCCCATGGGCGTCACCGCGTTGCGGCCCGTGGCGGCGACATGACCGTTGTGCGCCCAGAGCACCATCCGGGCCTCGGGGCCCTCGTGCTCGAGAATCCAGCGTGCGTTCTCCGCCATCGCCCGGTCCCGGAGGTTGTCATCGGAGAGCTGGCCCACGACGGTTTCGGCGAACTGACCGAGCACCCTCGCGTGGCGAGCCACCAGCGCCTGGGCCTTCGCGGAAGCCTTGCGTGGGGGGAGCTGACGCAGGCGGGCCTCGATGTCCGCGACGAGCCCCGCGAGCACCTGGCCGGTCTCCACCTGGCGAAGCTCGGGGCCCTGCCGCGTGTCGAGGAACGGCGCCATCGGCCCGGCCAGTCGCTGGTGGAAGGCGGGGTCCACCTGGGCGAAGAAATCGAGGACGGCCCGCGAGGAGGCGGCGGTGGCCTGCATGTCCACGCCGTAGAACTTGAGCTTCCTGGCGTGGCGCGGGTCGGCGTTGTAGGCGCGCATCCACCGGATGAGGGCGAGCACCTCCTCGGTGTCCCAGGTCCAGAAGTAGAGGCCCGCGAGGCCCTTCGCCGGGTCGCCCTTGCCGGTGAGGACGTACTCGTTGAGCGCGAGCGCCTCTCCGAAGCTGGCTTCAATCGCGAAGACGGTGAAGCCCAGCTCCGTGGCAAGGAACTCCAGCATCCGGTGTTTGAGCTGGAAGAACTCGCGGGTGCCGTGTGTGGCTTCACCCAGTGCCACGATGCGGGCCTCGGTGAGCCACGGTTTCAACGGTTGCAGGTCGGCGAACCCATGTCCCGCCTCCACTGAAGTGAGCGGCACCAGGGACTGCTTCACCCACGACACGACCTCCGGAGATGGCGGCGTGGTCTCCGGGAGCGCCAGCGCGGTGAAGTCCGCCACCGTCACGGACTTGTTGACCGCGATTTCCAGCGAGCGCCCCATGGGCATGAAGCCCTCGGCGTGGACGGCGGCGCCATACCCGCCGACGGGCAGGGCCACCTCGTAGGCGCCGCTCGCATCCGTCTGGACGTAGAGCATGTCGCCCAGGAAATCGCTGTAGCGTCCCAGGAGCAGCCACACGCCCGCGAGCGGCTTGCCCGACTCCGACTTCACGCTCCCTCGGAGGACCTGCGTTGGCGGAGCGAGCACCACGTCGAGCTCGCGCGGGGCCTCGCCGGCCGCGAGCTTCACGTCCATGAGGAAGCCCGCCTCGTGCGCGGTCGCGCTGACAGTGAGGCCGTACGGGCCAGGAGGCAGGTCAGCGAAGTGGAAGCGGCCATCCGGTCCCGTGCGCATGCGCGCCGCCGGGGGTGAGACGTCCGGGTTCCAGTCCTCACGGGCGGGAACGAGCGTGACCACGGCGCCCTCCACGGGCGTGTTCGTGGCGCTCCGGACCCGGCCGTCCACCGTGACGGTGGCGACAGCGGGGGCTGCCTTCTCGGAGGGAGCGACCGAAGGGGCCGGGACACGTGGCGTGCCGGAGCCGGCGCACGCGAGGGAAAGCATCAGGCACAGCAGGCGAAGGACTTTCATGCGGACCTCGGGACGGACGACGGGGGTGCGGCCAGGACGCGAAGGGCGCACGAGCCCCAGCACGTCCAACGTGAAGTGACTTCGGGATGGACGAAGGGGGTGCGGCCAGGACGCGAAGGGCGCACGAGCCCCAGCACGTCCAACGTGAAGTGACCTCTGGATGGACGACGGGAGTGCGGCCGGGACGAGAAGGGCGCAGAAGGCCCAGCACACCCCACGTGAATCGACCTCGGGATGGACGACGGGAGTGCGGCTGCGACGCGAAGGGCGCACGAGCCCCGGCACGTCCGCCGCAAAGGGGCATCACGATGAAGCGGGGCGCGGGCCTCCTTGGGAGGAGGCGCTCACCGGTGACAACCGGCGACGGCGCGCGAGTGCTCGGATGAAGTCGGGTGCGGGGAACAGAACTCCCCCGCTCATCTCTCCGCTCGCAGCGGACCGCCGACGGTGACCGCTACGGCGAAGCGTCCGCCAGGAAGTCGCTCGGGATGACGAAGCGCGTGACGACCGGTTCGACGACTTGGATGTCCGAAAGAGTGAGCGAGCCGAAGAGGTCGGACTCCTCACGGATGGCATAGCCCAGCTCGGCATCCACCCACTGGGTCAACGTGTCATGCGGAGCGTGGCTCCGGTGCCAGCGTCGGGTGAGGCGTCCCTCGACGAGGTCCTCCCCCTGGAGCACACAGCCCGCCTGATTCTCCGTGCAACCGCCAGGAAGGTGCAGCGGAAGCCCCAGGTCCCCATCGTCGGTAATCACGTCGAAGGTGCGCGCCCTGACATCCAGGGTCACCTGCTCATGGGCGTTGATGTCATAGAGGAGCACCAGGACCGAGGACCCATTCTCGGACTCCAGTCGGATGCGCCCACAGCGGGAGACGAAGACGCGGCTGCGCAAGGTGCGCCCGTCGCTCCGGTAGGAGGCCACGGCGGTGAAGTCCTTGGGATAGACCACGCGGGAGCACACCGCCGTGGCGAGCCCTTGCGAGGACCGCGGAGGCAGGGACATCTCCAGCGGCACCTCCCACGCCCAGGCCGCGCCGGAGACCCCCAACGTCGCGAGCACGCCACCGACGAAACCCACGAGCCGGGCCTTCCGAGGCACCTCCAACACGGGCGACTGCCCCAGCAGCCGCCGCACCCGCGCCGCGAGCGGCCGTGCACCCGCGCCCAGCGCCAGCATCGGGCCCTCCTGCCGCAGTTCCTCGAGCCCCAGCAGCGCGCCGGAATACACGCGGACATCACCACAGAAGCCCACGGCCGCGTCGTCGCAGCAGTGCTCTCGCTCCAGTCGCACCTGACTGGACAGCCAGCGCGCCGCCGGATGGAAGAAGAACAACGCCTCCACCAGGCACTGCACGAAGTTGACGACGGTGTCATGGCGCCGCACGTGCGTCAGCTCGTGTGCCACCACCGCCTCCAACTGTTCCCGGGTGAGTCGCGCATCCACGCCGCACGGGAGCACGAGCACCGGCCGCACCAGCCCCAGCACCAACGGAGAGGGCGCGACAGAGGACTCCCGCACCTCCACCCCACGGCGCAGGCCCAGCCGCTCCGCGACGTGCGACACCGTCAGGCGCATCGACGGGGAGGCCGGCCCCGCGAGGCGAACCAGTCGCCGCGTCATCCGCAACCAGCCCAGGGCGAGGCGCAAGAGCGCCACACACGCCCCGCTGAACCAGAGACCGCCCAGCACGATGGGCCACGGGATGTCGAAGGCCACGGGCTCCGTCGCCGCCTGGAACGTCGGGCTCGGGAGGGAGACTCCCGCGAGGGCCTGGGAGTCCTCGACGATGGACGTCACACGCCCGCTCGCTCCAACCTCCAGCGGCGCCGGAACCGAGTCCGGCGACGACAGCAGCAACGTGACCACGGGCGCGAGCACGAGCGCGGCCAGGGCCAGACACCCCACCGCATAACGAGCCCGCGCCGAGCGGTGCCGCAACAACCACAGCGAGGCGGCCGCGACCAGGGCCACGACGCTCGTCTGCCACACGCCATGGACCAGCCACAGGGCCACGCCTCGCCCCCACTCCGCCATCAGCCAGACGGGGCTCATCACTTCTCCCCCTTCTTGTCCGCGTCCAGCAACCGGCGCAGGTCCTCGAGCTCCTCCTTCGATGCGGGCTTGAGCGACAGCGCCTGCACGGCGAGCGCACCCGAGGAGCCCCCGAAGACGCGGTCGAGCAGGTCCTTCACCAGCTGACGCTTGGTGCGGCCCTCCGCGACGCTCGCGACGTACACGTGGCTGCGCGAGCTCTCGTCACGGCTCACCAACCCCTTGGCGGACATCACCTGGAGCTGCTTGAGCGTGGTGGTGTAGCCCGCGCTCTTGCCGTCCTCCCGCCCGAGCGCCTCGTGAACATCGCGCACGGTGCTGGGACCGCGCTTCCACAGCACGCCCAGGATGGCGAGCTCCACGTCCGTGGGAATGGCATCCGTCGTCATGCCACCTAAGTACGACGTCAGTCGTATGTTGTCAACGATGCACGTCGTACTTCCGCGAGTCGTTACTCCGCGACGACTTCTTGCGAGGGGCCCTTCACGCCATGGGCGGAGATGCATCTGCCGAAGTCGAACGGCTGCTGCGGGGTGAGCGTGCACCGGGACAGGTCACCTCCGGAGTCTCGCTCGCACTCGGGCAGCCGTCCCTGGTTCGCGTCCCGGGTGGCATCCCAGCCCGACAGGCAGCCCAACTGGTGCTCTCGCGCGAACTCCACCAGGCCGCGCTGGTGCTCCAGGGTGAACTCCCGTCCATTGGGATGACGACCGAACATGGGGCACGCCCCCAGGCGCCGCCACACCTTCGCCGCGTCCCACCGAGGGAAGGCCGCGGAGACATGCGCGTGCATGCCCTGGAGCGCGTGGACACAACACTCCAGTGCATCAACCGGTGCCGACTGCCCGAACTCCATCAGCAGGCCATTGATGAGCGAAGGCTCGATGCCCGCGGAGGACAGCTTCTGGAGGAAGCGCACCCCACCGTCGTTGAAGCCCACCAGCGAGCCCGGCGCGCCGTCCGCGGGCAGCGTGTAGGAGAGCTTCAGTGTGGGGTAGACGGCGAGCAGTTGGGAGAGGGCCGCGAGGTGGCGCACCTGTGCGTCCTCGTCATGGAGGAACGCGCCCTCGAAGTCGAAGTCGAGGTGGCGGACTCCGTAGTTGCGAAGGACGGCCGCGTAGGTCGCGACAAGCGTCGCCACATCGGTCTCCTCGGCCTCGAGGGGCACGTTCGACGCGCCCCCAAAGGACAGCACCACCGTGCCGCCGCTTCGGCGGAAGGCTTCGATGTCTCTCTTGCCGTAGTCGGAGACCGTCGCGTCCCCCGAGTACGACTGGCCATCCTCCGAGTCCACCAGGGTGGTGTTGCCACCCCAGGACACCGCCCTGGCACCCCCGTCCGGTCGCGCCACGAGGAAGCCGAGGAAGAAGCCATCCAGGCCGGCCTCTCTTCCGTACTCAGACACGCGCGGCGTGGGCCACGACGTGTAGTCCACGAACGGGGCCCGGGGCACGTCCCAGTCCCCTGCGTCCGGCGGCGCGGCCGACGTGCGAATCTTCACCGTGTCCGAGGACGCCGACACATTGTCGGACACATCCAGCGCCACCACGGAGACCTGGTACTCGCTCCCCGCCGACAGGCCCATCAGGGTGATACCCGGCCGCGTCGACGAAAGCGTCTGGGCCACACCGCCGCCCACCTTCGAGTACGTCACGCGGTAGCCCGCGACGGCGACATTGTCCGTGGACGCGTCCCAACCCAGGGTGACGAGTGCGGAGCCCACGAGGGTGGCGCGCACCCGCTTGGGCGTCGTCGGAGGCTCGCTGTCTCGAGGAGGGTCCGCGGGGCGCCCGTTGACGGTGAAGTCGCGGGGGAGCGGCCCCAGGTCCTGCCCCTCCCCTCGCACCGACAGCCGGAACTCCGTCGAAGCGCGAGGAGGGATGACGTTGCGTTCAGCCACGAGCCGACCGGACACCACCTCCCCGCTCCGCGTCCAGACCAGCCCGTAGTTGTTCTGGATGACCTGCTTCGCCTCCACCTTGAAGGTGATGACGGGATTGACCACCACCTCGTCCGACAGGTTCAGCAACGTCACCTTGAAGGTCGACCCCCAGGGACCGCCGCCTGACACCCACTCCGGACGCGCCACCACCACCAACGTGTTTCCCACCATGCCGACGGTTGTGCCGGATGCGCGGCGGGCACGACATTGCCCACGGGTTCCTGCCCCTTGTCTCTCAAGAGACAGGGTCCGGAGGAAGACGCGAAGCGCCCCGCACGGACACCGCGGGGCGCCTCCAGTGTCCTACGACAGGGTCCAGGTGCTTCGCGAGAGGTGATGGGCTACTTGTCCCGCGACAGGATGACGACGCTGTACGGGCCCAGGTTGTTGAGGGAGCCGCTGGCGGGCAGGCCGTCCTTGCCATTCCACTTGCCGCCCACGTCGAAGCTCTGGGCATTGCCGAAGTCGCCGGAGTAGCCCTGCCAGTCGCTGTTGTAACGCACCTTCCACGTGCCGTCGGAGGGCAGGCCCAGCTCGTAGTTGGAGAGCTGCTTGCCGCCGAAGTTGACCACGACGATGGTGTCGTCACCCGGCCCGCCCTTGTCCCAGCGGTGGAAGGCGATGACCTTGTCGTCGTTGTTCACGTGATGGACGTTGACGTTCTCCCCACGCAGGCCCGCGGTGTTGTCGTTCCAGTTGCGCCGGAGCTTGATGAGGTCCGTGTACGCCTGGTTGATGCCGGCGAAGGACTCCTTCTTCTGCCAGTCGAGCGGGTCGCCGTCCTGGAAGTGGCCGTCCTCGAGGAACTCCTGGCCCTGGAAGAGCATGGGAATGCCAGGGCTGGTCATCGTCAGCGCGGCGCCGATGAGCGAGCGCTTCTTGGCGTGATAGCCACCGGAGTCCCAGCCGCCCACCTCGCTGGGCAGCCGCTGCTTGCCATTGGCCACCTCGTCGTGGCTCTCCGTGTAGATGACCCGCTGGGTGGCGTTGCCGTTGTATTTGAAGCCAATCGCGCGGGCGACGGCGTTCATGTCGCGCTCCGCGTCGGAGAAGGCCGTCAGCGCCGTGCGCACGGGGTGCACGAAGTTGGAGTCCCACTGGCTGTCGAAGTTGGCGCCGTCCGGGTGCGTGAGGCCGCCCTCGTTGCCCAGGTCCTCGGCGATGATGATTTTCTGCGGGAACTCGCGGTTGACGGCGTCGTTGATGTCCCGGAGCAGCTGCCAGCCCTGCGGGTTGTCCTCGCCGCTGGCCTGACGGATTTCCTTGGTGGCATCCAGCCGCAGGCCGTCCATGTGGTAGTCGCGCAGCCACATCATCGCGTTGTCACGCAGGTAGTCGCGCACCTCGGGGCGACCGTAGTCCGGCCGGGTGTCGCCCCACGGCGTCTTCGCGCGCCAGTCCGTGTAGAAGTAGCTGCCGCCCTTGCCGTACGTCTCGCCGTCGAAGTCCCAGTGGGGCAAGTCACTGGGCCCCAGGTGGTTGTAGACGACGTCCATCACCACGCCGATGCCGCGCTTGTGCGCCTCGTCGACGAAGCGCTTGAGGTCCTCGGGGCTGCCGTAGGCGCTCTCCGGCGCGTTGGGGAAGGCGGGGTTGTAGCCCCAGCTGAAGTCGGCGGCGAACTCGGCCGAGGGCATCAACTCCACGACGTTGATGCCCAGGTCCTTCAGGTGGTCCAGCTTGTCGATGGCGCTCTGCCAGTTGCCGGGGCCCCAGCCGGGCGAGTCGTTGAACGTGCCCACGTGCATCTCGTAGATGACCGCCTCGTTCCAGGCCGGCATCTTGAACTCCCAGTCGTGCTTCCACTCGTAGGACTTGTGGTCGACGATGACGGAGTTGCCCGTGGAGTTCGTCACGTCGTTGGCGCGAGGGTCTCCCTTCCAACGCCAGTCGCCGTGCTTGCCCTGGATGACGTACTGGTACTGCTCACCGGCCTTCGCGCCGGGGACGTCCAGGGAGAAGTTGCCGCTCGGCTCGCGCTGGAGCTCCACCGACTCCCAGTTGCTGAAGTCACCGGCCACCTGCACGCGCTGGGCGTTGGGCGCCCACACGCGGAAGGTGCTCCCGCCGTCGTAGGGAATGGCGCCCATGCCCGGACGACTGGAGGGCTGGGTGGGCATGGGCACGGCGGTGGCCCGGGGCAACTCCGCGACCAGGCTGCCGTCCTTGCGGACAAGCTCGCGCCCCGTGGGACCGTGGTCCGGCGGAGCACGCCGAGCCTCCGCGCCACGCGTCCGCCGGACATCGTCGAAGAAGTCCTTCACCGCCGGCCCGCGCGCGCCAGCGCCCTTGGGACTGGACGCGGGCTGCGACGACTTCGCCTCGGCCTCGGTGGAACGGGACGTGGAAGAGGTGGCGGGACGGCTCAGTGGGGGAATCCGGGTGGGCATGGCTCGGCCGTTGTCTGGAGAAATCCAGAATCAGTATCGAGCACACGCCTACAAGGTTGCTTGAGCCATGTTTCAGGCGCCGCTGACGCCCCTGAAACCGCATCAACCTGAAAACAAAAACACGTTATTCACGGCTGCTGACCGCCGACCCGAGCCCACTGCCTCGAATCCAGGGGTCGACTCGCACCCTCTGAGAATGGACGGCACAGGGACGCACCTTCCCGGCGTCGGACCTACTCGCGCGGGAAGAGAGGCTCCCGCGTGACGACGACGTCGTGAGCGGCATCGCGAGTCAGGGCGTCTCCATGAAACCCGGCCTCGCCCACGGAGGGCGCGGAGGAGCCGCGCGAGGCCTCCGCCACGCTCTTGATGTCGGCCAGGCCCCGCTCGAAGTCCCGGCCCATCACCTCGTCCATGCTGGCGAAGAGCTGGAGCGCCTTGCCAGCGAAGGTGTTCTCCCCGGACATCACCCACGTCAGCTTCACGCCGTCCGCGGTGGGTGTGAGCAGGTACTCGGTGGTGTTGGTGGCCCGCATCGGCGCGGTGAAGTCGAGCCGGATTCGCACGTACGCGGGCGGGCGGCTCTCCATGATTTCCATCCGCCCGGAGCCCGTCCGCTCCCCCCGCCACTCATAGATGGCGCCCACGCCCGAGGCCGCTCCGGCCAGGGAAACCTGCTGGGTGGGCTCCAGCTTCCACCAGGGCGACCACTGCTCCCAGTACCGGAAGTCGTTCACCAGCGCGAAGACGACGTCGGCGGGCGCGTGGATGGTCGCGCTCCGCTCGACGCGGAACGTGCCAGGTCGCTGGCCGATGGCGAACAGCAGCAGCACGACGATGACCGTCGAGATGACACCTGATGTCTTCTTCATGAAAACTCCCGAGCGTTCAGAAGGAATGGATACGTCGGGCCCCCCCGGGCCATGCACCGAGCGCTCAATCGCCGCTCTTCAGCGGCGACGAATGAGGACCCCGCAAATCGACACGTGGTTTTCGAATTTCCCGGTCTTTCCAAGTGCCCGGAAAGATTGAGGCTGGCGACCTCGGGGAGCACCCATTAGAAGTGGGCGCCCTCCTCGACGCCCGACACCATGAGAAAGACCCACCGTCCCCTCACCACCGTGGCCCTGGCCCTGAGTCTCTTCATGGCGGCCCTGGAAGTGACTGTCGTATCCACCGCCATGCCCACGGTGGTGGGCGAGCTGGGTGGCATCCAGAGCTACGCGTGGGTCTTCACCGCGTACATGCTGTCCTCCACCATCACCGTCCCCATCTACGGGAAGCTGGCGGACCTGTACGGTCGCAAGCCCATCATCCTGTTCGGCATCGGGCTGTTCCTCGCGGGCTCCATCGCCAGCGGCCTGGCGTCCTCCATGGGGATGCTCATCGCCTTCCGGACGCTTCAGGGCCTGGGCGCGGGGGCCATCCAGCCGGTGGCGCTCACCATGATTGGTGACCTGTACACGATGGAGGAGCGGGCCCGGGTGCAGGGCGCGTTCAGCGCGGTGTGGGGCGTGGCGGGACTGGTGGGCCCCGTCACGGGCGGGCTCATCGTGAAGTACCTGAGCTGGCACTGGATTTTCTTCATCAACGTGCCAGTGGGGATGCTCACCTTCGCGCTCATCGTCGCCTTCTTCCACGAGCAGGTGCAGCACAAGCCGCAGCAGCTGGACTACGCGGGCGCGGGGTTGTTGTGCGCGGGCGTGGTGGCGCTGCTCTTCGGGGTGCAGGGCGTGGGAACGAACCTGTGGGCCCTGCCGGCCGCGCTGGTGTTGCTGGTGGCCTTCGTCCAGGTGGAGCGCCGGGCCCCGGCGCCCGTCATCCCGATGACGATTTTCAAGCACCCCGCCATCGCCATCTCCTCCGTGGCCGGGGCGCTCTTCTCCGCGGCGATGTTCGGAGCGACCACCTATGTGCCGCTGTACGTGCAGGCGGTGCTGGGCGGCTCGCCCACGACGGCGGGCGGGATGATTACGCCGATGATTGTCGGCTGGCCGCTCGCGGCGCTGTTCGCGGGGAAGCTCTTGCTGCGCACGGGCTTCCGGCCGCTCATCGTCGGAGGGCTGGGGCTGACGGTGGTGGGCACGACGCTGATGGCCCTGCTGCTCAAGCAGGACGCGCCCCTCTTCGCGCTCCAGGTGGCGATGGCGCTGTTCGGCGTCGGTCTGGGCTTCGCGTCCACGGCGCTGCTCATCGCGGTGCAGACGAGCGTGGGCTGGGAGCTGCGGGGCGTGGCCACCGCCAGCAACATGTTCTTCCGCACCATCGGCGGAGTGCTCGGCGTGGGGTTGATGGGCGGGGTGATGGTGTCGCGGCTTTTGGCGGACCCGACGATTCCCGTGGAGGCCGCCAACGCGCTGCTCGGTCCCGAGCGGGGCCACGCCTCCATTCCCGAGGCGACGCTGCGGACCTTGAGCGGCGCGCTGACCTCCGGGCTGAGCATCAACTTCTGGCTCATCTGCCTCTTCGCGGTGGGCGCCTTCATCGCGGGGCTGTTCTTCCCCCGCGTCCAGCGCAACGCCGGCACGCCCGTCGCCACCGAGGCCGCCGCCGCGCCGCACTGAGGCGCGCGCGACGCCCTCACCCCCGCGAGAAGACGCGGGGAGCGGGCTCCGTCACCCAGAACAACTCCAGGGCCTTGCCCGGCAGCCTCACGCGCAAGCTGTCCGTGCCCTCGACGGCGAAGAGGCCGTCCTCCGTCATGGGCATCAGCCGGCCAGGCGGACGGCCCGGCCGCACGAGCCACAAGCTCCCGTCACGCAGGCTCACGTCGATTTCTCCATAGCGCCCCGCAAGCGACTTGAGTCGCGCCGAGGAGAGCGACACGGGCCGGCGCTTCGCCTCCAGGCCGGCGCGCGCCCACGCATACTCGGCCAGCTCCTGCGCCGTGGCTCCCGGACGCTGGGCCAGGCGCTCCACCGCCATGGACAGGGCGACCTCCAGGGCCTCGGTGGCGGGCACCTCCCGGTCCGGCGCCACGCCCGTGCCCTCCCAGTTGGACTGGCTGACGGCGTGGACGGGGCGGCCCTCCGACACACTCAACTGGAAGCACGGCGCCACCGGCAGCATCGCGTTGTTGTTCGCCGCGCCCGCCGTCCGCGTGCCCACCAGGGTGCCCAGCTTGAACTGCTGCACGTCGTACGCGAAGTCCTCGCCCGCGGAGCCCACCCGGCCATCAATCAGGACATACAGCGGCTTGCCCATCAGCCGTCCCGCGGGCACGTGCTCCAGCGTGCGCGACTGGACCGGCGGCTGGGTGCCACTCTGGAACGTCATCAAGAGCGTGTCCGGCGCCAGGAAGTGGCTGACCAGGTACTGCACCGCCGCGTGCGAGCCACCGCCGTTGCCGCGCAGGTCGATGATGAGGGCGTCACCGTCGCGAAGGAACCGCATCGCGTCGTCATAGACGCCGCCCGTCTCGTCGCGGACCCACATGAAGCCGGTAACCTTCATCGAGCGCACGTTGCCCGGATGGACCTTCAGCTCCGTCAGGCCGTGGTGCTGACGCAGGGCCTGCTTCCGGTGGAACGCCTCGGCGCTGTCGCTCGCGGAGACCTTCGGGCCCGCCTGCTGCGCGGCGAACCAGGCGGGGTCATGAATCAGGTACAGGTGCCCGTCTCCGCTGGCCGCCTTCAGGTCCTCGGTGACGTGCTCGGCGAGCTGCCCTGGCGTGTTGCCCGCATACCGCCCGGACTTCCGGCCGCGAGCCAATCGCTCGAGGATGACCGCGCGCTTCTCCGGGAAGACATACGAGCGCTGGATGACCGACTCGATGGTGTCCAGGGTGGTGGCCAGCTCCGCCGGGGTGAGCGGCCCGCGCGCGGGCGTCACGGGAGGCGCCACCCTCGGTTGGGCATGGGCGCCTCCGCCCAGAAGGAGCAGCGAGGCAAGGACGGCGAGCCACGGCCTAGACGTCTTCATCTGAGTCTCCGGTGTCATTCGAGGTGTCGATTCCCAGCCGCTCTCCGGCCCGGGCGCGCAGCCCTCGCCGGTCCAGGGCCTGGTCCAGTCCATCCAGTTGCGCCATCAGCGAGGGAGCACCTTCGCGCAGCAGTTCGTCCGCCCCCTGGGCGATGGCGGCCCACAGCGGCGCGAGGCGCGTGGCTGTCCGCTGCCCCTTCGCGCTGAGCAGCAGTCGCTGACGACGGCCATCCTCCGGGTCCGGCTTGCAGAGGATGAGTCCCTCCCGCTCCAGCGCGGTGCGCACCTGGCTGACCGCCGCATGGGTAATCCCGAGCCGCGCGGCCAGTTCGCCCACCGTCAGCGGACCGGAGTCCCTCAAGGTCGTGAAGACCGCGTACCAGCGGGGCTCGAACCGCTCGCCCGCGGCGCGGTAGAGGGCGAGCACGTCCCGGTCCATCCGCTCCACGAGACGCCGCAGGCGCGTCCCGAAAGCCAGGGTGCCCTGCTTCCTGAGGGAGTCCATGAACTCCGTTATCGCTTACGGAGTTTCGCGAAGCAAGGAGGTCGCGTGGGGCGGGCGCTGAAATACGAGACGGGAGCGCGCCCCCCCCATGGACACGCCCCCGTCTCGTGAAGCAACAGCCACTCAGTGGTGGTAGCCGGACGCCTCTTCCCGAGTCATTGGCGCGCTCACCGGGTGGCGCTTGAAGTGCTCGATGCACGCGAGGAGGTCCGTCACCAGCAGCGTGGCCAGATCCCGGCTGACGCCGTGGCGCACCAGCACGCGCTGCACCACCAGGTCCTGGAGGTTGGCGGGCATGGGGTACGCGGGCACCAGCCAGCCACGCTCACGCAGCCGGTCCGCCAGGTCGTAGAGGGTGAAGCCCGGATTCACCCCGTCCTTCATCTTCCAGCACACACCGGGCACGCCGCCCCGGCCGTCGTAGACGATGTCGAACAGGCCAATCTGCTCGATGGCCTTCGCGATGACATTCGCCGTGTCCGAACACGCCTGCTGCAGTCGCCGGTAGCCCTCCTTCCCCAGCCGGAGGAAGTTGTAATACTGGATGACAATCTGCCCGCCCGGCCGCGAGAAGTTCAGCGCGAAGGTCGGCATGTCGCCGCCCAGGTAGTCCACGCGGAAGATGAGCTCCTCGGGGAGGTCCTCCTTGTCGCGCCACACCACCCAGCCGCAACCCAGCGGCGTGAGGCCGAACTTGTGGCCGGAGGCGTTGATGGACTTCACGCGCGGCAGCTTGAAATCCCAGACGACGTCCTGGTGGATGAAGGGCGCGAGGAAGCCGCCGCTGGCCGCGTCCACGTGGATGGGGATGTCCAGCCCGGTGCGCTTCTGGAGCCCATCCAGCGCGGCTGCAATCTCCTGCACCGGCTCATAGATGAGGTTGAAGGTGATGCCCAGCGTGGGCACGACGCCGATGGTGTTCTCGTCGCACAGCTTGAGCACCTCATCGGGCGTCATCACCATGCGGCCCTCGGCCAGCGGCACCTGGCGCAGCTCCACGTCGAAGTAGCGCGCGAACTTGTGCCAGCAAATCTGCACCGGCCCGCAGATGAGGTTGGGCTTGTCGGTGGGCTTGCCCGCCGCCTCGCGCCGCTTGCGCCAGCGCCACTTGAGCGCGAGGCCTCCCAGCATCGCCGCCTCGCTGGAGCCGGTGGTGGAGCAGCCCATGGTGCTGGCCGCGTGCGGCGCGTGCCACAGGTCGGCGAGCATGTTCACGCAGCGCGTCTCGATTTCGGCGGTCTGCGGGTACTCGTCCTTATCAATCATGTTCTTGTCGAGGCACTCGTCCATCAGCTTGTGCACCTGGGGCTCGGACCAGGTCTGGCAGAACGTGGCCAGGTTCTGCCGGGAGTTGCCGTCCAGCAGCAGCTCGTCGTGCACGACGGCGTAGGCATGCTCGGCGCTGTGCTCCTCGTCGGGGATGCGATACTTCGGCATCGGGACGGACAGGTCCGGCGAGGCGTAGACGTCATCGTTGATGCGGTCCCGGACTTCATCTTTTCCATGCAGGGGCATGTGTTCTCCTCGCGTCGGTCCACCGTGAAGGCATCACTCGGACGTGAGATGGAGGCACCCGCCCGGAAGGGCGTCGTCTCCAGGAGAGGGGCAGGCCGACGGGCAGCCGCACGCTCCACCTGGAGGATGCGGCTTGTCAGGCGCGTCGCGAGCGGGGAGGCCGTCTTGATAGGGTCGGCGAATGTTCGAGACTGGGGAGGAAATGCGCGGGCTCATGCGCCGTCGCCCTGGCCTGTATCTCGGGGGCGCCGACGGATTTGCCCTCCACTCACTCGCCGAGGTGGTGCTCCGGTCGGGCGCCGTGGCCGCCAGGGAGCGAGGGACACGCGAGGTATCCCTGAGCATGGGGGCGGACGGCTCCTGCACGGCCGTCTTCGACGGCTGGAGTTGCCCGGCGGGAGTGGAGGCCATGCCGGAGGAGGTCGAGGGCTGGCTCTCCCTCACGAGCTACGACCCGAGGGGCACTAGGCCCGAAGGTGTCACCCGGGGACTGGTGCTTCCGACGTGCTACGACGACCTCGCGATGGTCAGCGTCTTCTCCTCGTCGCTCGACGTCCGCGTGTGGGGACAGGGACGGGCCTGGGGTCAGCGCTTCCGTGAAGGGATTCCCCAGGGAGGCATGCGGCCCGAGGTGCTCGACGTGCCCGCTTCCGACTCGGGCTTGCGCCTCGTCTTCACTCCGGACGCGTCCCTCTTCGCGGAGCCCCCGCGCGAGGTCTCCGAGGAGGTGATTCGGAGAATGCGGGAGCTGGCGACGCTCGTCCCGGGAGTCCTCTGGCGGTTCCACGACGCGCCATCGGGACGCGAGGAGCGGATCCTCCGCGAGCAGGGGCTCGCGGACCTGTGTCGCGAATCCACGGTGTCCTCGGGGCCGCTCCACGAGCCCTGGAGCTTCGAGGGCTTGTCGGGCACGACGCGGTTCCGACTCGCGATGCAGTGGTGTGAGCGCCCCGGTGAGGGCTTCGCCTGTTGGGGCAACCTCCAGCGGTGCTCGCATCGCGACATCCCCCGCGAGGGGCTGAGGCGGGGCCTGCATGAGGCCGTGAGCGCCAGGAGGGCGGCCCTCGGCTATCGACAGGTGAAGCTCCCGTTCAGCAAGTCCGCGCTGGCAACGGGACTCACGGCGGTGATGGAGCTCGTCGTCCCCGTGCCCATCTGGCACCGGCACACGCACGACAGGTTGGAGACCCCCGAGGTCGAGAGCGCCGTGGCCGGGCTCGTCGCGAAATGGGTGGAGGAGGCGCTCGCGCGAAGTCCGGAGCTGGAGGCGCGGCTGCTACCGCTGGCGGCCGTGCGCGCGCCCTCGATGCGCGCGTCACGACGATGACGCACCCGGCCTGACTTCCCCATCGAGTCGACAAGGGCAACTCCAGCGACTCCCAGGTGCTCTCTCAGCGAGTCTCGCCCTGGAACGCCTTCACGAGGGCGTTGATACGCCGTCCGCTCGGGTCCTCCTTTCGCGGGTCAGCGATGACAAGCACCATCTTGCCGGAGACCATCGCGGCTCCGGCGGCATTGCCAACGAGCGTCCAGCCGGCCTCCTCGGCCTGCCGTGCCTTCTCGGTGCTTTCGAACACACACACCGTGGCGTCCAGGCCACTGACCTTTCCAGCCCGGCACTTGCCCCCCGGAAGCTTCTCGCCCACGTCGGTGAACGCCGAAGGCGACTCTCCCGCCGCCCTCCACGCATCAAGCACATCATCCACCCCGCTGGAGCACCCCGCCACCAACAGCAGCATCAACGCCAGAGCCACTCTCGGCACGCTCAATCCCGTCCCTTGTACTTCTTGTGTTTGTGTTTCTTGTGCTTCTTGTGCTTCTTGTGCTCGTGGTGGTCGCAGTGGTCATGATGCACATGCACGCGCTCCTCCCGGACGACGCGCCCCTCCCACTCAGGTGGCGGAGGCGGCGGAGGCGGCCCTCCCACCCGAATCTCGACGCTGGGCACCGGAATGTTCAGGCCCACCTGGATGACGGGGCCGCGGTACTCGGGCGGAGGGCCCACGGTGATGACCGGACGCGGAGCGCTCCAGGAGCGATACACCGTATTGACGCGCACCAGACTCGGGCTCCCTTGCTTGTACTCCTGGGGATACTCGCCCGCGTAGTAGCTGACGTCCTCCTTCTCCACGAACTCGTGGCGCGGCGGAGGCTCGTAGGAATGATAGTGCGGCCCATCGTGGTAGCAGTACTCCACCACGTCCCTGTCGACGGAGATGTTGACGAGGACGTTGAGCACCACGGGATGGTGCCCGTAATAGGCATGCCGCGGCCCCTCGTAGCCAAAGGGCGTCGGGTCTCCAATGAAGACATAGACGTTTTCACGCGTACGATAGAGCGTGTCGGCGTGCAGCGGGGCGGCGGTGTGCACATGCACCATCTCCATGTGGCACAGCCCATCCGCCGGTTGCCCGGTGCGGGGGTGCATGCCCGCGTACCTCCACTGCTTCGCCTCGACCACACCGGCGGAAGCGAGCAGGAGCATCGCGAGCAGGCCGGCCAGATTCATCCGTGACATGGTGGGGTTCTCCCTCGGAGCCGCATTCTATACCGGACCCTTTTCCCGAGAGGTCGAGCACACTCACATCCGAAGCCCGCACCTGCAGTCCCTGCTCGCGTGCTCCACGAGCAACCCCAGTACCGCGGACACGAAACATTTCCGCACCATGACACTCCGCTCCAGGATGCACGCGGCCGAGTAACCTTTCCCTCCGCCTCCGATGCTCCTCCCCTCGCCCCGCTCTCTGCGCCGTTGGCTCCTCTCACTGGCGGGCCTGCTGACTGCCATCGGAGTGGGAGTAGAGGTCGCCTACTCCGCGCTCGGCGCGCGGAAGCTGGAGCCCCTCGTCGCATTTCTCTCCCTGAGCTACGAGCGGAACCTGCCCACCTGGTACGCCTCGGCATTGTTGCTGAGCTGCGCGCTCGTGCTCGCGGGCATCGCCCGCGTGGCGGGACGCCCCCGGGAGCAAGGATGGATTCACTGGTGGGCCCTGGCGCTTGTGTTCGCGTACATCTCCCTGGACGAGAGCGTGGGTCTCCATGAGCACCTCGGAAGCCTGCTCTCCCTGAGTGGAGTGCTGTTCTTCACCTGGGTGGTGCCCGCGGCAATCCTCGTGGTGCTCGGCGGACTTGCCTTCCTGCCCTTCCTCGCGCGGCTCGCGCCGCGACGGCGCGGACAGTTCATCCTGGCGGGTGTGCTGTACGTGGGTGGCGCGCTGCTCATGGAGCTGCCGCTGGGGTGGTGGACGGAGCAACACGGCAACGACAACCTCGTGTATGCGCTCATCGACCACGTGGAGGAGGCACTCGAGCTGGTCGGGGCCAGCCTGTTCCTCGCGGCGCTCGTGGAGGAGCTCAGCGAGCGCGTGGAGTTCGCGGTGCGAAAGGAGGCGGCCCATGGCCCTGGCCCAACCGCGCCCTCCTGAGACACAACCTCCGGTGGAGTCTGTACGAGAGGCCGCTCCTGTATCGGCGCGCTCTTCGTACATCATAGGGCCCACCTACGACTGGGCCTTCTTCCTGCTGCCGCCGCTGCTGGCGCTCGGGTTGGGCATCGCCATCTCAGGCACGCACTTCAGCGACACTCCCGTCCAGTTCTTCGGCCAGGAGAAGACGTGGGCCGGGCTGATGGTGGGCAGCATCATCCATGCGCACCTGGTGGCGGTGTTCTTCCGCAGCCATGGCAACCCCGCCATCTTCCGGCTCCATCCACTGCGCTTCGTCCTCGTCCCCGTGCTGGCCTGGGCGGTCATTCGCGGCTCGGCGGTGGTGGCCGCCGCCGCCACCGTGCTCGCGACGTTCTGGGACGTGTGGCACTCGGGGCTGCAGACGTTCGGCCTGGCACGCATCTATGACCGCAACCAAGGCAACCCACCCGCCGCGGGGCGCCGGCTCGACTACTGGCTGAACCACCTGCTGTACGTCGGCCCCATCCTCGCTGGCGCCACCATGCTGGACCATTTCAGCAGCTTCGAGTCCTTCGAAGCGGTGGGAATGCCGTGGCTCGCCTCCGTGCCCGCGCGCATGACGGCCACCCACCGCGCCTGGACGATGGGCGTCGTGGCCGTGGGGGGCACGTTCCTCGTCTTCTACGTGGCGGCCTCGGTACACCTGTTGAGGAAGGGCCACCATCTCTCCTTCCACAAGGTGTTCCTGTTGGTCACCACAGGCGCCTGCTCCATCTACTCCTGGGGCTTCAACACCTGGGGCGAAGCGTTCTTCATCATGAACCTGCTCCACGCCATCCAGTACCTGGCGCTGGTGTGGGCCATGGAGGGCGAGCGGCTGCGTGAGCGGCTGCGGCTGAAGTGGCGCGGGCTCGCGCTCGCGTTGTTCCTGGGCACGGTGCTCACCTACGGCGTGTGGGCCGAGCTGCTGGACTCCGACCTGGAGAGCCTCTGGTCCCTCACCCTCGTCGTGTCCCTGCTGCACTTCTGGTACGACGGCTTCATCTGGTCCGTCGCGCGCAAGCAGGTGTGAGCACCTCGCTCCACCGGGCTGGCGCTGGTGGAGGAGCTTCCCACGGGCACGGTGACGCTGGACTTCGACCCGGGCACGTTCTCGTTCCAGGTGGCGCGGGAGAAACGGCGGCACCCACCGGATGCGGGGCGTCAAGGCCAACGGTCAACACTGGCGTTCCTTGAGGCGGTGGACTGTCCTCTCCCTGGGACTTGCCTCCACGCGCACGGGCCGCCACCTCCAAGCGGAAGCGGTCCACCACCAACCAGCCCCAGATGCACCGGACTCCAGATGCACCGGGCTCGCCAGGTCGCGACTGTCGCCGCTCTTCTCTTCAGAAGAGCCTGTCCCATCGCGTCCGGGCCCAGTTCTTCCCCGCGTCGAGGCCGTCGCGCACGCCGTCCGCCCTCGAGAGTGAGCCCCAATTGTAGTTGGAGCCGATGTCGACCATCCCGTCGACACCTCGGGCCCGCATCTCCGCGGCGACCTTCGTCGGGTCCTCGGCGTTTCCCCAGACCGAGACAGTCCCCGCGGTCTTGAAGACCTCGATGGCCTCGTCACTCAGCGCATCATGGTGCACCACGAAGGTGGTGGGGCCTCCGCCCGCCCTTCTTGCCTCGTCGACCATCTGCCGGGCATCGGCTGCCCTCACCGTTCCATCGCCGGGCGGCGGATTGATGGCGAGGATGGCATTGGGAAAGCGCGTGCGAATCTCATCTCCCCAGGTCTTCACGTCGCCGAAGCCCAGGTTGAGCATCAGTCGCTCCTGGGGAACACCCACGCGCTCAATCTCGTCGAGCACGGCACCCATGTGCTCGCCTTCCTTGATGTCGAGCTTGAGCCCACGTCCCGACTCCTTCCCCATGCTCAGCCACTCATGGAGGGAGAGGTTGTCCCCGCTCTCGTGCGTCGTGTCGTGACGCATCTCCAGGGAGTCGTGGTTGAGCTCCTTCCGGACGTCGCCCTCGAACCAGTTGGCGTCACTCTGGAGCGCGGACTGGAACTCCTCCTTCGTGTTGGTGCGATGCGCGTTGCGCGCCTCTGAGAGTGGCCTGTCCCCGGACCAGGTGTTTCCCGGCGCGGAGGCCCGCTCGACGGTCCGTGCGCCGCGAGGCGCCTGGAAGCTGTCCACCTGGGAGTATCCGGTGGGCTCCCCCGCGGACTTTGTCTTGGGAGGCGGTGGGGGCGGAGGCGGTGGAGGCTTGGGCCATGCGACAACCTTGCGGCGAATGCGATTCAGGAAACCGAATGACATGTGAGACCTCCCATTCCAATTCTCGGGAGTTGATTCAGGAGGGTGCGGGAGCTGCCCCGTGGGCTGAGCCGGGCGATGACTTCAGAACGCTTGTTCTCAAGCGGCTCTTTCATTGCGAAGGTCAAACTTTGACCTGGATGGACACGTGAAGCCTGTCTTCATTGTTGCCCCGGGTGCGGGGCCTTAGGCTGCGGCGTGTTTCCATCCATGGAATGACATTTCAGGAGGTCACCGTGACGCGTCGTGTACTCATGCCTTTCGCCGGCTTGTGCGGTCTTCTGTTGAGCCTCTGCGTGGGGTGCGGCGTCTCATCCGTGCCTGGCGAGGAAGAAGCGCTGCCAGAAGCCGCCCGTGTGTCGAGTCCCCTGGCGGACACCGAAGCTCCGCCCGTCCCCACGGGCTTGAGCATCCTCGCGGCGAACAGCGGTGTCATCCTGTCGTGGGACCCGAGCCCCGCGGCGGACCTCAAGGACTATGCGGTCCGCTACCGCGTCGTGGGACAGACAACGCCGTCCTACAAGTGGGGAGTGGGCGCGCCGCCCCTGACGCTCCCGGGGCTGGTGAATGGAGTGACCTATGCCTTCGAAGTGAAGGCCCAGGACACCTCGGGCAATGCCTCGGCGTACTGCGCGGCGGTGAACGCCACGCCTACGCCCACCGGGCCGGACGTGACACCTCCCGTGGTGCCAGGACAACTCGTGGCGACTCCAGGCGACACCGTGCTCGGACTGACCTGGAGCGCCAACACCGAGCCGGACTTCCGGCGGTACACGGTGAAGTACCGCGCCGCGGGGGCAGCGACCTACAGTTACCGCTACAGCCTCACCCAGCCCCTGGTGACGCTCACGGGGCTGGTGAATGGCACGACCTACGAGCTGATGGTGAAGGCCGAGGACCTCTCCGGCAATGCCTCGGGCTATGCGACGCCCATCACCGCCACGCCCGCGGCGAGCACGCCGCAGTGCCCGACCTTCGGCGCGCCGGTCAATCTGACGCCCCACAACATCGCCATCCTCACCGATGCCTCGGGGCTCGCGGCCAGCAGGGCCAACGCCCAGGTCGTCTGGACGCACAATGACCGGTGTGGCGCCAGCGGCGGCAACTGCGTCGAGCATGTCTACGCGCTGAGCGCCGTGGACGGCCATTTCCTGGGCACCTACACCCTGTCGAGCAACCCGAACCTGGATTGGGAGGACATGGCCATGGGCCCCGGCCCCGTGAGCGGCGTGGACTACGTCTACGTGGGCCGCATCGGTGACAACAATGGCCTGCCGAGCGTGCGGGAAGTCGTGCGATTCCCCGAGCCGACCGTCAGCGTGGCCCAGGCGCCCGTGACGGTGCCCGTGAGTGGCGTGGAGCGCTTCCCGTTCACCTATCCAGGCGGCGTGGCGCCCAACGCGGAGGCGATGTTCGTGGACACCCAGGGCGACATCTACATCGTGACCAAGGCGCCGTCGGGACACTCGCAGGTGTACCGCTATGCCGTGCCGCTGAACGCGCCGGGCGTGTCCCGGACGCTGGAGCTGGTGGCGGAGCTCGACTTCCTGCCGGGCTCGACGGCGGAGGAGGACCGCGTGGTGACAGGGGGCGCCATCTCCCCCGACGGCGGGGAGATTCTCATCAAGACCTATACGCACACCTTCCTATGGAAGCGACAGGCGGGGCAAAGCGTCCCGGCGGCGCTGCTGGGGACCCGGTGCGAGGTGACGAACCCCGGCTATTCGGAGGCACTCACCTTCGCGCCTGATGGCAGCGCCTTCTTCTCGCTCGGCGAGGGCAACACCAAGGCGCTCAAGCGCGTCACGAGGCTGTAGAGCCCGACAGCTCCGCGCGGCCATCCCCATCAACCCGTTCATGCTCGCGCCCCCGCGCGACCCGAGCGGCGCGAGGCACCGTATCGAAACCCATGTGGCTTTTTATCCCGGGTGGGGCTGGAGGCCCTCGTCGCGCGGTTCCGGAGCCGCGTTCTCGCCGCAGTGGGGCCGTGTGAATGGGGCCGGCATGGGGGCAAACCATGGCATGCCGTCTGCAAACTCGCGGTGCATGAAGGTCAACCGATGAATGACCCACGCCGCGCGCCCCTCTTTTCGGGCCCACGAACCTTCCCGATGGGCGAGGGCGCGGCCGGTCGTCGCGGCGTCCTCGCCCTGGCGCTCTGTCTGGGGCTCGGGAGCACCGCGGCCCTGGCGTCTCCAGACAAGGCCCCCTTCCCGAAAGGCACGGTCCTGGACGAGAAGCTCCTGAAGGATTGGGGTGGGGGGAGCACGCTGAAGCGCCTCGCCTGCGAAGGTCCCTTTTGTTTGTGGCACCTCATCGATGACTTGGGATCCTGCGCCAACGGGTACTGCGCGCTCGAGACACTGATGCTGTCGGACCTCCAGGGGGAGGTCCTGGGGGCAACCTATCGCCTCGAACACGCCCCAGCGAACACCGTGAGGTTCCTCGACCCGGAGCATGTCGAGGTCGTCACCTCGAGCAAGAACCGGCTGCCCTACACCTTCGTCGACTACGGCCTGGCCCAGAAACAGGTGTACCGGCGGGTCATGAAGGTGTCACGGGATGGGGCGCGCTTCATCGCTGTGCCCAGCCAGGAGCCGAAGTGGACGAAGTCCAGCGCTCGGGTCGTGAACGCGCCAGTGAGCCCGAAGCCCCCCAAGCCTCGGGCGGTGAGTGACGAACTCCTCTCTCGGGCCCGCGCCCTGTGTCCCATGGGCGTGCGTTTCAATCCGCTGGAGTACGTCTGTCGGGATGGGACGTGCCTGCTGCTGCTCACGGGGTTCAAGCCCGATCCCGCTCCCGATGCCGTGCCCGAGGATGCGTCCTTGATGTCGGACGGCCGCCTCAAGGGGCCGTTCTGTGTCCTCGTCGTCAAGGGGAAGGAGCTCCACCTGGTTGCGTCCGAAGACTGGGCGACCTCCGTCCTGGTGGAGCCGACGTTCTATCTGTTCTGGGGCCCCATGGGCGTGCGCGGCTCGACGGTGGAGCTAGAGACGTTCTCCCGGGAGCGGCCGGGATACATGGCGTTCGCCAGCACCGCGGGAGCGGTCGTCAATGGGAGCCATCCCTACCCCGTGAGGTTCGCACGGTCCGCCGAGGACGCGCTGGCATTGGCTCCCACGGTCCAGGCCTACACGCAGGCGCATATCTCCTGGGGGCTCGAGGGCTGGAAGGACGCGGCGGACCTGGCGTTCGCGTGGCGCCTGGCGCGCGTGGGCGGAGCGCTCTCCCTCCACGTCGAGGTACATGATGACAAGGTGGCCCCCTTGGGGAGTGGCGAGGGGCTGCATTCAGACCACCTCGAGCTCACCGTGTGGCAGGTGCGAACTTCTGGCCCGCGCTCTGAAGATTTCAAGCTGGGGGTCCTGCTCGGGGCCGGAGGAAAGGTCGAGGCGCGTGACTGGACGAGAGATGCGCACCCGGGGCTTCCGTCCATCCAGGGCGCCTGGCGCAAGCGTCCCCGTGGCTACGAGGTGACGCTCACACTGCCGTTGGCGGAGCTCGGCGTCAGCGAACCCCTCGTGGCCGCCAGCTTCTCGCTCGCGGTCTCGGACGCGGATGCACGAGGCAAGCAGGAGACGGTGATGGGGCACGACGGGATGCTGCGCTTCTGGACCGAGTACCCACCGAGCATCGTCGAGTACCGCCGCCTGGACCGCAGGGACTGACGCGAGGGAAGAGGGCTGCGACGGTGAGCGTCAAGGTCGCTGTCGCGTGAGAGGGTTCAGGCCATGCGCTAGTGGGCTACCAGCTCCCCGAGGCCCAAGGGCCCCGTTCGCGGCGGAGTTGATGTCTGCTGCCTGCGATGGAGGACCCCGCCGCCGTCGCGCCGCGGCGGCGGGTCCTCTCATCAGCGGCGGGAGCGTCGGGGCCGCCTCACGGCGCGCACCTTCCCGCTCGCGCCGCCGCCCGCGTAGAAGAGGTCGCCCCTGTCCGCTTCGAGCCCGGTGACGCTCACTCCCTCGGGCAACGTGAGCCTGACGAGCACGCGGCCGTCAGCCGGGTCGATCCGCCGGATATCACTCGCGCCGTCTTCCAGGGTGCCGTGCCAGAGTTCCCCCTCCGCCCACGTCACGCCCGTGACAAAGCGGTTGGACTCAATGGTGCGCAGGATGGCGCCCGTCTCGGGGTCGATTCGATGGATTCTCCGGCCGCGATACTCACCCACCCACAGCGAGCCTTCGGCCCAGGTGAGCCCCGAGTCACTGCCATTGCCCGGAGCCGGGAGCGTCTTCAACACCTGTCCCGTCTCGGGGTCGATCTTCCGGATGAGCCCTCCGCCGAGCTGAAACAAATGCCGCCCATCGAAGGCGGTCCCCGCGTCACACGCGACGGCGAGCGTGCGCACGGGTTCACCACTCGCCGGGTCGAAGGCATGAAGCGTTTCGCCGCCAGCGAACCAGACCTGTGCGCCGTCGAACGTCACGCCGTGGACGCGCGAGGCGCCCTCGAACGGGCCGTACTCACGGACGACCTCCGCTGGCTGTGTCTCCTCCACCTCGCTCCGAGTCTTGTCCATGTCCGCGCTCCTTCCGATGTCCCGTGCCCCGCTCTACCCAGGGAAACCCGAGGTGGGGAGTAACAAGGTCGTCGTGAAGCCGCTGACCGGGGGAGCCACCCAGCGTCTCGCGCGGCCACGCCCCAGCACCTGGACCTGTCCGGCCTCTTCCAGCGTGGCGAGCGCGCGCTGCACCGTGCGCTGACTTGCCCCCAGCGCGAGCGCGAGCGCGGAGGTCGACCAGTGCTCACCGTCCGCGAGCAGCGCCAACACGGCCCCGTCCGCCCCCTCGACGGGCGGCGTGAGGACCCGGACCTCCACCGGACGCCGGGGAACCAGGACGAAGCCGCGCGGGGTCGCCTGGATGTCCACCAGGTCGCGCGACTGCGTGCGCAGACGCCCCAGCTCCACGCGCAGGCGCGCGCGATGCGAGGCATTCACCCGCCGCGCTCCGAACACGTGCCAGACGAGCGCGTCGCGTGAGGCGTCACCCGGCCAGGCCTCGGCCAGCACCCGCAGGAGCGCGAACAGCACGGGGCGCGTGGACAGTGACACGACCCGCGAGCCCGAACGGAGCGCGCGACGACAGGCGTCAACGACGAGGTGCTCCGAGCCGAGCAGGGACTCGACCTCGTCGAGCAAGACAGGCCGCGCCTCGCCCCGAACGACGACTCGCGCGGCGGGAATGCTCAGGACCCGGGCCGCATGCTCGACCTCGGAGCCCAGCGCGGGGATGCGCGCGTTCCGGGCGGCGACGCGTGCGTGTTCGAGAGCGGTGCGGGCGGAGCGAATCTCCCCCCGGCGCAACGCCACCTCGAACGACAGCAGCCGCGCGAGCGTCGAATGCATCGCGGGCGCATCGCTCGGGTCGAGCTCGGCCAGCAACCGCTCGGCTGCATCGACACGTCCCAGCACCAGGGCATGCCGTGCCTGCAAAAGGCGAGTGTAGCGCGCGTTCTCGGAGTCGCCATGGAGTTCGAAGGTTCGCAGCGCCTCGACGAGCACGACCTCCGCGCCTTCGAAGTCGCGGGATGCGAGCGCCACCTCCGCCTCCGCGACGCCGCAGCGCGCCCGCGCGAGGACGTCCCCGGAGCCATAGGCGCGCGCGGCACGCTTCAACAGATGCAGGGCCCTGGGGAACTCGCCCAACTGCGCCATCGCGACCCCTCTCAGGGCCAACGCCGGAGCGTCCTCTCGGAGCGCCACGCGCTGAAGCGCACCGAGTGGGTCTCCCTCACGAAGCGCCCGAGCCGCCACGGTGACCAGCACATCCATGCCGCGCATCCTCCAGCACCCCACCTGCGTTGGGAAGCCCGTCGCCTTTGTTACTCCCGCCCCACGCCCGCCACCCATTACGTCTGGAGTCCCCAATCCCCGTGGAGGAATCACGTGACACCCGTCATGACGGAATCGAAGAGCGAGTGGCTCGCCGCACGCAAGGAACTGCTGGCGAGGGAGAAGGCCCTCATGCGCATGCACGACGAGCTGAGCGCCACACGCCGCGCCCTCCCCTGGCTGCGCGTGGCCGAGCCCTATGTGTTCAACGGCCCCGACGGTCAGGAGACGCTGGCGCAGCTCTTCGCGGGCCGAAGCCAGCTGGTCGTCTATCACTTCATGTTCGCGCCAGAGTGGGAGGCGGGCTGCAAGAACTGTTCGTTCTGGGCGGACTCCTTCAACGGAGTCGTCGAGCACCTGGCCCAGCGGGACGTGAGCTTCGTCGCCATCTCCCGCGCGGCGCTGCCCAAGCTGCAGGCGTTCCAGCAGCGAATGGGCTGGCGCTTCAAGTGGCTGTCATCCCAGGCCAACACCTTCAACTTCGACTTCAACGTGTCGTTCCACCCGGATGAACGGGAGCGCGGCGAAGCCGTCTACAACTACGGACCGCTACGGGAGTCCAACTCAGACATGCCGGGCATCAGCGCCTTCGCGAAGGACGAGCGCGGCGACGTCTTCCACACCTACGGGACCTATGGACGAGGCATCGAGGTCATCAACACGGCCTACCAGGTCCTGGACCTCGTCCCGAAGGGCCGTGACGAGGACGGGCTGCCTTGGCCGATGCAGTGGGTGCGACTGAGAGACCAGTATGGCCGCTGACCCGTTGACACGCCGCCCGGCGGTGGGCGCGCCGGGCGTGTCGCTGGCCCTGGGGCTGCTGGCCGCGCTCATCCCGAAGTGCCCCCTGTGCATCGCCGCGTATCTGTCGCTGCTCGGGGTGACGGTCGGCGTGGCTGGAGTCATCGGGACACACCTGCGACTCGTGGGCTTCACCGTGGCGGCCCTCTCGCTGGGCTTCATCCTCGTTCGTCGCCTGCGCGGTGCCCCACCACCTCCCCGGGTTGTTGGAGACTGGCCGCGACGCCCCACTCAGGACCCGGCGTCTGGAGGCGACGCTGCACACGCGCCACCTGCTTGCTAGCGTAGCGCGCATGCGAAGACCCATTGTGCTCGTGCTCTTTCCGCTGCTCTCGACGTTCGCCTGCGCGCCCATGGCCTCCGAACCCGATGACGAGGGCACTCGGACTGGCGAGGCGGCGAGGGCGGCCACGACTCCGCTCCGCGCGAAGGCGCTCGGCCGGATGCGGAACGCGGCGACGTACTTCCATGACCAGGTGGCGCGCCAGGGCGGCTATGCGTGGCATCACAATGCCAACAACCTGAGCGAGCGCTGGGGCGACATCCAGCTCGACGAAGAGCAGATCATGATTCAGTCGCCCGGCACGTCGGACGTGGTGATTGCGTTCGTCGAGGCGGCCCTCGCGGACCCGGCCACACCCGCGCTCAAGACGTACGCGACGGACGCGGCGATGGCGCTGCGTCATGGGCAGGTCAAGTCGGGAGGCTGGCGGCTCTACGCGGACTTCAAGGCGACGCCGACGCTGAAGGCGTGCTACCGCCACACCACGGCGAGCTGTAGCTGCGGCGGCTGTACGACGACGACCTACGACGACCAGACCACCCAGAACGCGCTCATCGCGATGATGCGCGCCGACCAGCTCCTCGGGTTCACGAACACGAATATCTCCGACGCCTCGTCCTACGCCCGCGCGCGGGTGGAGACCTCGCAGTTCCCGACGAATGGTGGCTTCCCCCAGGGCTTCACCGGTCCCGTCGCCGCGCGGCCGGCGCTCACGGCCAGCTACCCGCCCTCCATCGGGACCTCGTGTGGCCTCGCGAACTGTTATGCGAATACCTACACCCACGAGTACTGGGATGACCCGACCCTGAACGACAACCTCGCGACGGCCTTCGTGGAGATGCTGAACTGGGCCCAGGAAATCTATCCCGCGCAGGCCACGACCTATCAGGGCATGCGCACCGCGTTCGGGGGATTCCTTCGCCGGGCACAGATGCCCCAGCCCCAGCCCGCCTGGGCGCAGCAATATGACATCCAGATGCAGCCGCGCTGGGCGCGCAACTGGGAGGTTCCAGCCATCGCCGGTCAGGAGAGTCAGGACGCCATGTGGGCGCTGCTTCGTCTCTACCAGCTCGACCCCAGCGTGCCGGCGAACCGCGACGCGGTCGGCACCGCGCTCGCGTACCTGGAGACCGTGGACCATGCGAACGACACACTCATCCACCGCTACATCGAACTGGATGACACCTCTCCGGCGAACACGGGCTTCTTCACGGTGAAGCCCGGCGGCTACCCGGTCCGGTTCTCCCAGGCCCCGCCGACCTACCAGAACTACGGGTGGGCGGGTCCGTCCCAGCTCGTCGCCCTCCGCGCGGAGTACAACCGGCTGTCGAGCGACACGACGGTGATGAAGCGCTCGTGCCAGCAGCTCCGCGCCGACACGGCCCAGGCCGTGGATGCGACGGTGAACAACGAGAAGTGGCTCACGACCTACAGCCCGAGCGGTCCGCGAAGTGGCGCCACGCCGGGTGACTATCTCGACACGAGCACGTTCGTGCGGAACCTGCGCACGCTGGCCGAGTTCGTCACCCGCACGACGACCGACTGCACCGCCTGGAACTACTGAGGGGCGTGGCCTTCAAGCCATCCCCTACGGCGCCGAGCAGCGAAAGCCCCTGAGCCGCGGGCGGGCTCAGGGCCCCATCGGGCGCAGGCGCGCGTAGAGCGCCTGGTCATGCACGGTGCCGTCCTTGACGGCGCTGCGCCGCAACAGGCCCTCGCGCTGGAAGCCCGCCTTCTCCAGCACCCGACACGACGCGACGTTGTCGGCGAAGGGCAGCGCGAACAAGCGGAGGAAGTCGCTGTTCGCGAAGGTCCAGGATGAGAACGCGTCGAGCGCGCTGCTGACGATTCCCCGGCCCCACAGCGACTGCCCGAGCCAGTACCCCACCTCCGCCGAATAGCACTCGATGTCCTTGCCGGGAATCAGCCCCATGGAGCCCACCGCGGCGCCGTCCACCTCGATGGCGAAGTCCGTGGGAGGCAGCACGGCTCCCGCGTAGCTCACCCACCCCGCGGCATCCTCGGCCGTGTAGGGGTGGGGAAACCGGTCACGGAGGTTGCGCCACACCTCGCGGTTGTTGGCGTGCTGAACCAGGGACGCCTCGTCACCGCGTCGCCAGGGGCGCAGGACACAGGGACCACACTCGATGCGAAGCGGCAGGGACATGGGGGGAATACGATTCCAAGAGCGTCGTGTTGCCTCAAGGGAATAGACGCGCCACGCGCCCTGGAGCGGCCAAGCGGGCATGACGCGCGGCCGCTGTCCGATTCGTGCAAGACGCGCGCGGAAGCCATGGAGAGACTCCCACATCCACGCTCCTTCCCAGGACATCCGATGCTCATTTCCGCCAAGGACGCCGCACGCCGGTTCTACCCGCGGCTCGAAGAAGCCATCCACTCCGGCGACTTCAGCCTCCTGGATGACGTCATCCAGCACGACGCCATCGACCATCATCCGGACCCCGACATGAAGCCCGGGCGCGAGGGCATCAAAGAGGCCTTCGCCGGCTTGCGGACCGCGTTTCCCGACGTTCGCTTCGTGCTCGAGGACCTGGTCGCGGAGGGTGACAAGGTCGCCTGTCGCGTCCTGACCCGAGCCACCCACCTGGGACCCTTCATGGGATTCGCGCCGACGGGACTCCCGGTGGCCTACACCGTCCTCGACCTGCTGCGCTTCTCCGCCGACGGCCGGCTGCTCGAACGTTGGGGGCTCGTGGAAGAGTCCCACCTGCGTCAGCAGCTCGCACGCGCCCCGCGCCGCTGAGGCGAATCGCAACAGCATGCCGGCAACCGCGCCCCCAGGGCGCTGCGTCAGCACACCCTCAGGGGCTTGCCTGACAAAGCGCACCGGGGCAGTTCGAGGGGCTCAAGTCCCCTCCCCGCCAACGATTGGCCTCGGCCGAGCTATCGTCGCTTGAGCTTCGCACGATAGGACACGTAGCGAGGAGTGACACCGCTCTCGGGCGTTGCTCCCGGTGGCAGGAACCCGAGCTCCAGCTCGGACGTCTCCAGGGCCTCTTTCTTGAGCGCGGAGCCTCGGATGACCACCTCGAGAATCAAGGACTTTTCTCGCGGCGAGAGCTTCTTGCCTCCCATGAGCTTGGGAAACTTCTGGGCGAACTGCGGAACGTCGTAGATGGCGATGTCTGGTGAGAATGGCTTCGATGAGGTCGCATTGGTCACGGGGTTGTACAGCTCCCCTCCAGCGGTCAGCTTCACGTCGCCAATCACAGGCATACTCGTCGGCGGTGCATCCGTGGGTTCGACGAGCCACACCAGCCTACGGCCTCCCGAAGCGGTGCTATGCCGTGTCTGACGCTCAGCCTGGGTCAGCTCCGTGACTGACAACAGGGTCACTTGGGCGCCTTCCAGGAACCCCAGATGCGCGAAGGCGACAGTACACTCGGAACCGCCTGCTAGTGCCCCCACCAACGAGTTCGAGCCCGACGGGCGCCTGGAACAGGTGGCTGCTCGAACACCCATTGGGGACGCGAGGCCCATGTCCAGCGTCCTTCGCGGCTGGCGGCTCACCGCCTGAAACGCGCGGTTCACCGACGCCTGACGGGGCTTCGCAGATATGCCCCGCGCGGGGCGGAGGGCTCGGGAATCCTCCCTCTCGTCGCGGGGCGGCTCGACGTCCCGCTCGAGGAGCCTCCTTCGCATGCGACTTCCCCGTTCCCTACTCCTGCTGGCCCTCGTCGTTCAGTGGGTCCTTCCCGGAAGCATCGCCAGTGCCCAGACGCCACGAGGCTCTCGGGCCCAGCGTCATTCACGCGTCGACGCCATCTTCTCGCCATGGATCGGCAAGGCCACGCCCGGCTGCGCGGTGGGTGTCTCTCGCGACGGCGTGGTGGACTACGCGCGGGGCCACGGCATGGCGAATCTGGAATACGACGTCCCCCTCACGCCGCGCTCCGTCTTCAATCTGGCCTCTGTCACCAAGCAGTTCACCGCGTACTCCATCGGGCTGCTCTCACAAGACGGCAAGTTGTCGCTGGACGACGACATCCGCAAATACCTGCCGGAGATACCCGACTACGGCAAGACCATCACCATCGCGCACCTGATGCACCACACCAACGGGTTGCGCGAGCAGGGTCAGTTGCTGAGCCTTGCCGGCTTGCGCGGCGACGACCTGAACACCGAGGCGGACATCCTCGAGGTGCTGACCCGGCAACGCGGTGTGAACTTCGAGCCGGGGACGGAAATCCTGTATGGCAATGCCGCGTACACATTGCTGGCGGTCATCGTGCACCGCGTCTCCGGCAAGCCCCTGCGGGCATTCGCCGACGAGCGGCTCTTCAAGCCGCTCGGAATGACCGACACCGGGTTCCAGGAAGACCACAACGCGGTCGTTCCCAGGCGCGCCATGGGCTACTTCCCCCGCGAGAGCGGCTGGGGAATCAGCATGCCCAATAACGACCACTACGGCGCCAGCAATCTGCTCTCCACTGTCAGTGATTTGCTGAAGTGGGAGCAGAACCTGCTCGATGGGCGCGTCGGCGGGCCGGCCTTGAAGGCGCTGATGCAGACCTCCGGCAAGCTGAACAATGGCACCGAGACGCGTTATGGCGGTGGCTTGCATGTGGCGGAGCATCGCGGTCTGCGCACGGTGCGACATGACGGCACGGGTTCCGGCTTCCGCACGGAGGCCGTCCTCTTCCCCGACCAACGGCTGGCCATCGTCGCGTTGTGCAACAACGGCTCGATTGCGGTCACGGACCTCGTGTGGAAGGTGGCCGAGGTGTATCTGGGTGACCTCCTGAAGGACACCCTGCCGCCCGCCGTTGCATTTCCGGAGGCGGAGCTGTCCGCGCTCGCCGGCAACTACTGGAGTCCCCTGACGGATGAAGTCGTGCGACTGGAGGTCAAGGACGGAGCGCTGCGCGAGGTCGGCATGCCCAAGGCCTTCGTCCATATTGGCGATGGCGCGTTCCGCCCGGGCGAGTCGACGCATGTCTGGCGCTTCGTGGCGCCGACGCCCCAGGCCCCACGCGAGCTGCGCATCCGGGATGCCTGGCCTACGACGAGGGACTTCATCCGCCTGAGCGCGCCCATGCCCACGCCCCCAGACCTGGCGGCGTTCGTCGGCCAGTATCGCGGCGAGGAGGTCGCCATGACCTACACGGTGCGCATCGCGGACGGAAAACTGGCCGTGCGCTGGCCCCGTCGGGACGAGGTCGTGCTGGAGCCCGTGGGTGGGGACCGGTTCATCGGCTCGCTCGGAGCGGTGACCTTCACACGGGCGGCCTCCGGAGGCGTGGATGGATTGCTGGTCAGCAGCCGACGCCTGCGCCGGTTTCGCGCGGAGCGGATGGAGGCACCGCGACCCACGGGGGCGGCTCGCCAGGCTTCCGGCCCTTGAACAGAGGAGCCCTGGCCGGGCCACTTCGCTCGAGGCTCAGGGCCGTCCCGCGCGGTCCAGGATGGGCACGAGCACCGCGGCCAGGTCTCCCAGCACATTGATGCTCCCCGTGACGTAGCGGCCCGTCGCGGGGACATGGAGCATGAAGCTCTGGTAGCCCGCCGTGCCGCCCAGATGCCCGACGGCGACAACGCCTTGGGACTCGAGCCGCATCACTCCGAGCCCGTAGCCGACCAGTCGGGACTCGGGGTCGGGCGCCGATTGGAACGCGACCATGGCCTCCAGCGTCTCCGTGCGCTCGAAGAGCGCACCAGCGCGCAGCTTCTTCCAGAAGGTGAGGAGGTCGGAGACGGTGGTCACCAGGGCGTGACCGCCAGAAGCCCCGGCCATCGACGGGTCGACGACGGTGAGGTCCGCCAGCGCACCGTCGAAGGGAACGTAGCCACGCGCGCAGGGCGCCGGGCAGTCCAGGTCTCCCGGCTCGGGCACGCGTGTGTGGGAAAGCCCCGCTCGCTCGATGACCCGCTCTCGGACAATCTCGCGCCAGCTCCGGCCTTCCGCGGCCGAGAGGATTTCGCCGAGGAGCACGTAGTTGGTGTTCGAGTAGCCATACTGGGAACCGGGAGGGAACGCCGAGGGCCGCGCTCCGGAGATGCCGAGAATCTCCTCGAGCGTCCAGCGGTGCTCCGGGTCCGCCATGATGGCCATGTTCGTCTCGTCGGTGACCCACTCCGGAATACCCGAGCGGTGAGCGAGCAGCATGGCCACGGTGATGCCCCCCGCATTCTCGATACGGTCCGTCACGCTCGCCGGCAGTCGCTCCGTCAGGGTGTCATCCAGCGCGAGCGTGCGCCGTTCGACGGACTGGAGCACCGCGGTGGCGACCAGGCTCTTGAGGATGCTGCCCGCACGGAAGCGGTGCTGCGCGGACATGGGCTGATTCCGCTCAACGTCGGCGACGCCAGCGACACCCAGCCACATCGGGCCTTTGTCCGAGGCAACGGCCAGCGAGACCCCAGGCGTCACGCCCTTGGCGACGGCGTCCTCGAGAATGGCTTGAAGGTCCGCGTGCAGCGTCGTGGGTTCTTCTTCGTCGTCGCCGCAACCACTGACGGCTCCGGCCAGGGCGAGGAACAGGACGAGGGAGAGCGAGGTGAAGCTCGGCCGTCGCGCGGGCCCCTGTTCGAGTGAATCACCGTGGCGGACTTCGAGACTCCGGGTGTGGATGTTCATGCACAGGGAACACCGCTCGGCTGCGGAGGTGTCACCCCCCTCTCTGAGGTCGAACATGACAAACCCAATCATGGACCGGGAGAATCCTGACTCATGCAGGGTAGAACCTACCCTGCCAAGGAATTGCTAACACCTGCCATCCAGCCATCACATACTGAAGCCAGCCACATCCCTCCTCCATTTCAGAAAGGCCCGCCACGTGACATACCCGGCCCTGGCAGACCTACGCCCTCGTCTCGCGTCACTCCTGGCTTTCATCCTCATGGCTCTCGGCTGCGGTGAACCCACCGTGGTCGCGCAAGCGGATGAACACCTCGGCTCGAAGCCCCAGTCGCTCAGTTCGGTGCGGGTGACCCAGGCCCTGGCGGCAGGGGCCTACCACTCACTGTTCCTGAACAAACATGGCGAGGTCTGGGCCTGGGGACAGAATGGAGCCGGACAGCTTGGCACGGGGGCCACCAGCAGCACCGCCCAGCCAACTCTCGTCCATGGAATTCCTCCCATCAAGGCGCTGGCGGCTGGAATTGCCCACTCCGTCGCGCTGGATGTGAGCGGCAACGTCTGGGTCTGGGGACAGAATGCCAACGGGCAGGCGGGGCTCGGCAGCACGGGAGGCAGCGTCCTGATTCCGACGCGCGTCGCCGCGCTCTCAGACATCCAGGCCATCGCCGCCAACGGCAACTACTCCCTGGCGCTGAGCGCCGATGGGCGGCTGTGGGCGTGGGGGCAGAATACTTCTGGCCAGATAGGCACGGGGGCGACGAGCGCCGCGGTCGCCACGCCCGTGGTGGTCCCCCATTTGCCGACCCTCCGGGTCATCGCCGCTGGCATCAATCACGCGATGGCGTTGGATGCGGATGGCGGGGTGTGGGCCTGGGGCCAGAACACCTTCGGTCAGGTGGGCACTGGCGCGACCAGCGCCACCGTGTTGTCGCCGGTGTTGGTGACTGGAATTCCCCGCGCGACCGCCGTGGCGGCGGGATCGGGGCACTCCCTCATCGTCGATGCGCAGTTCGGTAACGTGTGGGGCTGGGGGCAGAACAACTTCGGACAGGTGGGCACCGGCATCGCCTCCACGTCGCCCGTCCTGGCGCCCACGCCCGTCAGTGGAGTCTTCGCCGTCACGGCGCTGGTGGCCGGACACAACAGCTCCTTCGGCATCATCGGTAACGGGGTGGCGATGGCCTGGGGCCACAATGCCTCCGGCCAGCTCGGCAACGGCACGACGACCCATAGCGCCACGCCCGTGAATGTCGCGGGCCTGTCGGACGCGAGGGCCCTGGCGGCGGGGGCCCAGCACGTGCTGGCGGTGCGGCCCGGATGCCCGGTGTGGGCCTGGGGAAACAATGGCCAGGGGCAGCTGGGCACGGGCAGCACCACCCCTTCGACGTCGGCGGCGCCGGTCTCCACGACGCTGACCCAGACGTTCTACTTCGACGGCGATCAGGACGGCTTCGGGGACGAGTTCCTCACGGAGCAGGCCTGTGAACCCTCCCCTGGCTTCGTCCAGGAAATCGACTGCAATGACTACATGTCCACCACCTACCCCGGCGCACCGGAGGTCTGCAACGGGACGGACGACAACTGCGACGGGGAGGTGGATGACGACAATCCGAGTGGAGGCGAAAGCTGCGCGACCGGCCAGTTGGGGGTCTGCGCGACCGGCACCACGGCCTGCACCGAGGGCAACGTGGTGTGCCAGCAGAACCAGTCCGCCTCCGAGGAGCAGTGCGATGGGCTGGACAATGACTGCGATGGCTCGGCGGACGACGGCAATCCAGGCGGTCTCGCGGCGTGCACGACGGGCGCCGAGGGCGTCTGCGGCGCGGGAGTGACGTACTGCACGCACGGCGCCATCGAATGCGCGCCGGTACAGGGGCCCTCGACGGAGTCCTGCGACAGCCTGGACAACGATTGCGACGGAACCATCGACGAGGGGGTGAAGACCACCTTCTACCGTGACGCGGACGGAGACAGCTTCGGCAGTCCCAGCCAGACCACTCAGGCCTGCTCGGCGCCCGCTGGCTACGTCGCCAACGCCAGCGACTGCGACGATGGAAATGCCGGCACCCGGCCTGGCGCCTCGGAGACGTGCGACGGCGTGGACAACAACTGCGACGGCACCGCCGACGAAGGGGCGAAGACCACGTTCTACCGTGACGCGGACGCGGACGGCTTCGGCAGTCCGAGTCAGACCACCCAGGCCTGCTCGGTCCCCGGCGGCTACGTCGCCAACGCCAGCGACTGCGATGACGGCAATGCCGGCACGCGGCCCGGAGCCTCGGAGGTGTGCGACAGCGTGGACAACAACTGTAACGGCACCACCGACGAAGGGGTGAAGACCACCTTCTACCGTGACGCGGACGGCGACAGCTTCGGCAGCCCCGGACAGACAACCCAGGCCTGCTCGGTGCCCGGCGGCTACGTCACCAACGCCAGCGACTGCAACGATGGCAATGCCGGCATCCGCCCAGGCGCCTCGGAGGTGTGCGACAGCGTGGACAACAACTGCAACGGCACCACCGACGAAGGGGTGAAGACCACCTTCTACCGTGACGCGGACGCGGACAGCTTCGGCAGCCCCAGTCAGACGACCCAGGCCTGTGCGGTGCCCGGCGGCTACGTCACCAACGCCAGCGACTGCGACGACGGCAATGCCGGCACCCGGCCCGGAGCCTCGGAGGTGTGCGACAGCGTGGACAACAACTGCAACGGCACCACCGACGAAGGGGTGAAGACCACCTTCTATCGTGACGCGGACAGCGACAGCTTCGGCAGCCCCAGCCAGACCACCCAGGCCTGCTCGGTGCCCGGTGGCTACGTCGCCAACGCCAGCGACTGCAACGATGGCAATGCCGGCATCCGCCCAGGCGCCTCGGAGGTATGCGACAGCGTGGACAACAACTGCAACGGCACCACCGACGAAGGGGTGAAGACCACCTTCTACCGTGACGCAGACGGCGACAGCTTCGGCAGCTCCAGCCAGACCACCCAGGCCTGCGCGGTGCCCGGCGGCTACGTCACCAACGCCAGCGACTGCGATGACGGCAATGCCGGCACCCGCCCCGGAGCCTCGGAGGTGTGCGACGGCGTCGACAACAACTGCGACACCCTGGTCGATGCGAATCCGGGAGGATTCGTCTGCGCAGCTACCGACCTGCCGCTCGTCGCCACTGGAGCTTCGCACTCCATCGTGGTGCGCCAAGATGGCACCGTGAGGGCCTGTGGCCGAGTCAGTGACGGACAACTCGGCGATGGAATCATTCCCCGAAGCTTGACCCCCGTACAGACACGGAATTTGACCGGCGTCGTCGCGCTCGCGGCGGGCGACGCACACACCGTCGCCGTGCGACAGGACGGCACCGTCTGGGCGTGGGGCTACAACACCACCGGTTGGCTTGGAGATGGAACGAGCGGCTGGCGCTCGTCACCAACACAAGTGCAAAACCTCTCCGGCGTCACGGCCGTTGCCGCCGGCCTCCGTCATACCGTGGCACGTCGACAGGACGGCACTGTCTGGACATGGGGCAGCAACAACTATGGCCAACTCGGAGATGGGACAGGCTCCGGCCGGCCCACCCCCGTACAGGTCCAGAACCTGACCGGCGTCACCATGATTGCCGCGCACTGGAACCACACCCTGGTACTCAGACAAGATGGAACCGTCTGGGCATGGGGCGACAACTACTACGGTCAACTCGGTGATGGAACGACAACCGAACGTCCAACGCCGGTGCAAGTCCACACCCTCTCCGGCGTGACAGCCATTGCTGCTGGCTGGGAGCACAACATGGCGTTGAAAGCGGATGGCACCGTATGGGCTTGGGGCGACAACGGCGACAACCAACTCGGCGACGGGACGACCATCGACCGCCTCACACCCATTCAAGTGCCTGGCCTGTCCGGAGTCACCGCTCTTGCCGCGGGCTGGCGTCACTCCATGGCACTGAAGGCAGATGGCACAGTGTGGACCTGGGGTTCCAACTTCGATGGCCAACTCGGCGACGGGACGGGCACCAGCCGAACGACGCCGGTGCGAATCCAAGGATTGTCCGACGTGAGAGCTATCGCAACAGGCGCAAATCACAGCCTGGCACGGCGACAGGACGGTACGACCTGGACATGGGGTGACAACGCCTATGGCCAAATCGGCGACGGGACGACCACGGACCGCTCCGCACCGGTGCGGGTACAGGGGGTGTCCAGCATCATGGTCCTCGCCGCGGGAAGGGAGTACTCCGTCGCACTGAGACAAGACGGAATCCCCTGGGCCTGGGGCAACAACGTAGATGGACAACTCGGGGATGGATTCACGCACTGGCGCACGCACTTCGTCCAGGCGGCTGGGCTGACCGGCGTGACGACCGTTGCGGCGGGCGACGACCACTCCCTCGCGCTGCGGCAGGACGGCACGGTGTGGGCCTGGGGCTCCAACGCATTCAGCAGTCTGGGCGACGGAACAGGCATTGACCAACCAACCCCCGTGCAGCTCCAGGGCCCGTCTGGCCTGACAGCCATCACCGCGGGCCGCTGGCACAGCGCGGCGCTGAGAAATGACGGCACCGTCTGGGCCTGGGGTCTTGACGAGACTGCGTCCGGTTGGCGTCGCACGCCGACGCAAGTGCAGGGCTTGTCGGGAGCGACAGCCATCGCCGCGGGTGACTCGCACACCGTGGTGCTACGGCAGGACGGGACCGTCTGGGCATGGGGCTATAATGGGTTCGGTCAGCTCGGCGACGGGACGAAAACCAACCGCTCCTCGTCCGTACAAGTCCAGGGAGTGTCCAGCGTGAAGGCCATCGCTGCGGGCAATAGACACACCGTGGCGCTGCGTCAGGACGGCACCGTTTGGACCTGGGGCTACAACATCGACGGGCAACTCGGCGACGGAACAACCATCAACCGTTTGACGCCAGTGCAGGTGCAGGCTTTGTCTGGCGTGGTCGCCATCGCAGCCGGCGATTCGCACACCGTGGCGTTACGACAAGATGGCTCGCTCTGGGCATGGGGAGAGAACTTCTCGAGCCAGCTCGGCGACGGCACGACCACCGGTCGCACCACCCCGGTCAAGGTGCTGGGTGTTCACGGTGTCATCGCTCTTGCGGCGGGTCACAATCACACCGTGGTCATGAGGCCTGACGGGACGATCTCGACGTGGGGAACCAACGGCTATGGCCAGCTCTGCGACGGGACGATCACCTCCAGGTCCACACCCGTCCACGTGCCAATCCCGTGAGGACCGCCCCGTCCTCACTTCGGTCCTGAACAGGCGGGTCGACACCTCGGTCGACGTCGGACCGCCTGCCGTACGGGCGAAGGGACTCTCGCTTCAGTGACATGAGGGGCGCCCGTGAAGTCGCGGGCGCCCTGAATGTCCTCGGCACGCTGGCCCGCGCGAAGAACGGACAGGTCTCCACCACGACGCACGGAGCCTCGCGATAGAAGCCAGGGCATGTCGCGAACGTATGAGGAACTGGAAGCCGAGGCCGCGAGTGCCTCCGTGGAAGGCTGGGACTTCTCCTGGCTGAACGGTCGCGCCACCGAGCAACGCCCCTCCTGGGGCTATCAGCGACAACTGGGTGAGCGAATGGCCCGTGCCTCCGCCGCGCTCGATATCCAGACCGGCGGTGGCGAGGTGCTCGCGGGTGTGCCGAAGCGGCCTCCCCTCACCGTGGCGACCGAGTCGTGGCCACCCAATGTCGCGAAGGCAACAAAGCTGCTGCACCCGCTCGGCGTGGTCGTCGTCGCCGACTCCGACGAGCCGCCCCTCCCCTTCGCCGACAGCGCCTTCGACCTGGTCGTCAGCCGCCACCCGGTGACGACGTGGTGGACGGAGATTGCCCGCGTCCTCCAACCCGGCGGAACCTATTTCTCCCAGCAGGTCGGCCCCGCCAGCGTCTTCGAGCTCGTGGAGTTCTTCCTCGGCCCCCTGCCCGCCGAAATCCACCGCAGGCGCCACCCCGACGACGCACGTGCCCAGGCGGAGTCCGCCGGACTCCATGTCACCGACCTGCGGCTGGAGTCCCTGCGCACCGAGTTCTTCGACATCGGCGCGGTCATCTACTTCCTGCGCAAGGTCATCTGGATGGTCCCGGACTTCACCGTCGAGCGCTACCGCCCCCAGCTCCGGGCCCTCCACGAGCGCATCCAGCGCGACGGCCCCTTCGTCGCCCGCACGACACGCTTCCTCATCGAGGCACACAAGCCCAGCACATCCTCCAACAGGTAAGGATTCAGGGACGGACGTCGCCACGGACCTCTGGCGATAGGGAAACGGGGCAGGTCATTTACACGCCCAGTGCGAATTGGCGATATTCCAGAGAAGTCCTGATAGTCAGACCTATCTGGACTCAGACCGCGAGGCGCACATGTCCCGGAAGAGTGCATTGGTTTCAGGCAGTTCCTTCGTCCAAACAACGCTCCTGCTGCTCACCCTGAGCGCGAGCCCCGTGTATGCGGCGGGCACATTCATGGGGGCGTGGGACCTGAATGGAGATGGCACGCTGGAGTCCGTCTACAACAACCTGAGCTACATCGAGGTCCAACAAACGAATGGCGGCAATCGCACGTACCCCATCTCGACGGGCGCCTGGACGTTCCTTCAGGCGACGGACATGGATGGCTCGCCGGGCGCCGAGCTGGCCTTCAACGCGGGAAACCTGGTCCGGGTCATCACCCACCGGACCGCGGCGACACGCGACTATCCCATCTCCGGCGGGGCCTGGGCTCCGATTGGCTTCAGCAACATGGATGGACTCGCGGGCCAGGAGCTGGCCGTCAACGCGGGGAGCTTCGTCCGGGTCATCACCCACCGGCTCTCGGCGACACGCGACTATGCCATCTCCGGGGGCGCGTGGACGCCGCTGGGCTTTCATGACCTGACCGGCGACGGAGCGACTGAACTGCCCATCAACACGGGTGCCGCCATTCGAATCATCGACCACCAGGCGTCAGGGACTCGTGACTACCCCATCTCCAGCGGCACCTGGGCGCTGATGGGCGTCGCCGACACGAATGGACAGCCGGGCGCCGAGTTGATCATCAACAACGTCTCGTACGTGAGGATCATCCGGGACGCCAGCCGCGCCACGCGGGACTACCCCATCGCCGGATTCTGGACCCTGCAGATGATCGCCAACATCGATGGCCTGGCCGGGGACGAAGTCGTCATCAGCACCAGCTCCTCCACCAAGACCATCTACGACGCCCAGGGAATCATCCGCTAGTCATTAACGAGAACATCCGGCGGCACCGGCGCGGAGGATATCCAACCCCCACGCCGGGCCGCCGGTGTGACCTGCACCGCGGCTTCGGACCTCATCTCCGTCCGGAGAGAGATGAACCTCAGGGGCGCTGCTGCGCGAGCATCCAGCTCAACACCTTCGGGTCCTGGTAGACGCGGTCCCAGATTTCATGGCCGCCGTCATGAAAGAGGGTGAAGAGCACCGGGCGCTCGGGAGGATTCCCATTCGCATCCTGGGCCGTCTGGCCGTCGACCCAGTCCCACCGCCCCAGTGCCGGGCGGAAGAACGCGGTCTGCGCCCGAGGCGGATAGGTGTACGTGTCCATGACGGTTCCCGTGGCCCCCATGGCCTGTCCCAGCCGGGTGAACCATTCGCGTGTCCCCGAATACGAGACGGGGTCGTTGATGGCGTGTGAGCCCCAGACCGGGAGGTTGGCGTCCACCATGGCCTGCGCGCGAGCGGCGGAGGCGCCGTAGCCTCCGTTGCACACGGGAACCGCGGCCGCCAGCTTCGCGGGGAAGCTCTGCGCATAGGAGAACGTGCCCGCGCCGCCCATGCTGAGGCCCGTCAGGTACACGCGCTTCCTGTCCACCTTGTACGTCGACAGGATTCGCTCGATGAAGGGGTTCAGGCTGTCCAGGGCCTCCTGGTCGTTCCAGTAGCTGCTGGTGCTCGTCTGGGGCGACACGAGGATGAAGGGATAATCCTTCCCGTTCTTGTCGATGTACGACTGGAGCCCCATGTTCCGGACGCGCTTGAGCTGGTTGGTGCCGCCGTCGCCTCGCTCACCCGCGCCATGCAGGAAGATGACGATGGGCCAGTTCGTGGCCGCGTTGTAGCCCGGCGGCAGGTACACGACGTAGCCATAGTTCCCCGGGAGCGTGCTCGTGGTGTCCCTGTAGATTTCAGTGGTCGTGCCTCGCCCGGTGCTGGCGGGCTCCACCCGCACCTTGGTGCGTGAGGTGGCCGTGGCCCCCTGGTCATCCGTCACGAGCAGGTCGAACTCGTAGAGCCCCGCCACCAGGCCCGAGGCCGTGGCGGTCAGGGTGCTCGCGCCCGTCAGCGTGGCGGTGTTCGGCCCGGAGAACTGGGTCCACTGCCGGGAGACCACCGTTCCGTCCGAGTCGCTCGCCGTGCCGGTGAGCTGCGCGGACGACGTGGGCAGCACCACCGTCTGGTCCAGGCCCGCCGAGGCCGTGGGAGGCACGTTGGCGGGCGGGCCCACCGGCGCGCCATAGATGACGATTTCGTTCGACGCTCCGTACATGGTGCGCGCGAAATGGATGTAGCGCGTGCGCTGGCCCACGGGCACCAGTTGCCACGTCTCCCACAGGGTGGTGTTGATGGTGAAGGTGGAGGTCCATGCACCCGGCGTCCCCACACGGAAGGAGACCGAGCCGTTGTGGTCGTACGTGTCGAACACGCCGACTTCCGTCACGTCGTGGAGCTGGCCCAGGTCGATGATGAAACCCATGGGGTACTGGGTCTCGTTGTAGACGACGTTGCCCCAGGTCGTCGCGGGCTTGAAGGTCGAGCCCGCGCGCGGGTCACCTATCAGCGCCTGCTCGTCGTAGAGGTTTTGATAGACGCCCAGCGTCGGGCGGACTCCGTCCGGTTGAACCATCGCCGGAGCGATGACCAGCTTCTGTCCCACGAGCGGCGAGGCACTGGAGGAGAGTGCCTGCTCGGCGCCACCGTCCTCGGGAACTCCACATCCGACCAGCAACACGCCCAGCGAGGCGAAACCACGCATCCATACGTCACGAAGCCGCGAACGAATCACAGAGCCTCCTCATTCAGAGATGGTGAGGAAGACAAAGCAATACTGACTAATCATGAATGTCCAGATTAATCAATTTCTGATGTTCTTGTTCTTCGGAAGGCACCGTCTGCCCCGGTAATTCGTGGTCATTCCGCAACCATATTGCTGTGGTATAACATATTCTCTTGACGAGACGGCTCTCCGACCTCCCGGGACCTCCCGGCCACAGCCGAGAGGTCCCTTGGGATGCCCGCAGTGACAGCTCAGCAGGTCTTTCTGATGAGCGCCTGACAGTGCTTGATGGCCTGGGCGATGGTGCAGCCGGTGGCCGTGCAATGCGGCCGCCCCGTGTTCGGATGTCTGCAGTAATTGAGCACCACCCAGCAGGCGAGGTTGTCCTCGTCCACGCTCATATTGGCGACTTCGGCGTCCGGAGCCTGCTCGCCCGGCTCAGCCGTCCGCTGTTCGATGACCAGCTCGCGACCATCCTCGGTGGTCATCACCTGGCCGGTCTCCGGCAGGCTCGCCTCATCGGTGCCACAGCCGACGAGCGGCATCGTTGCCAGGAACATTCCCAGGAGCAGCTTCTTCATGGTCAGGCCTTTCTCTTGGACGAGAGGACGCCCCACGGGCGCCACCGGAGGTTCGGATGAAATCCGGCCTTCGATGCCTAAACCGCGAAACAATAAAACACAAACACCATGACCCAATCGACAGACATGAGACATTCAGGATGTAGCATTCTGGCGGTATGAGCCAGGAGAGCCCAGACAGGTACCCCGCTCGCTGCGGGGAGAGCATGCGGGGTCTGGCCCCAACGACTCGGCACCGCGATGCGGGCGGTGCCGGAGGGAACAAGCGGGCCCGCCATGTTCCCCGCACCCGTCGGATGGGCGGACTCAGCCCTTCTGGGAGTTCGCGGGCGCGGAGGAGATGTCCGCGTCCTCTCCCTCGCCACCCACGGTGCCGTCCGCTCCGTAGGAGATGACGACGGGCCGGCCTCCCTCGTTGAGATACACGTAGTCGTTCTGCCACGGGTCCTTGGGGAGCTGCTCCAGGGTCCGACTCTCCACCAACGCGCCGAGCCCGGACTGCGTGTCTGGGAAGCGGCCCTTCTTCGAGTAGTGGAGCTTGAGCGCGGTTTCGATGGTCTTGATATCCAACGAGGCCCGGTCTCCCCTCGCCTCACCCAACGTCGGAATGACAGCCACCCCGACGGCCGCGGCGATGAGGCCGAGGATGGTGATGACCACCATGATTTCAATGAGCGTCATGCCGCGATTGCGACGGCGCTGCTGCCTGGACTTGTTCTGGTTCATGCCTGTTCTTCACCTCATGTGACGTAATGGCAGGCCCCCACCTCGCCACGCGTGTCGCCCTGTCCTTCGGCACCCTGGCTTCGCGCATGGCGCTGCCCTGAAGGGCCCTCTTCCGACCTCCGGCGTCGGGCCCGGGGGCCTCCAGTGCAGGCCACGTGCCGCCATGAAGTTCGTCAGGGCCGCGAGCCCGGTGGTTACCGCGTCGCCGCGAGGACCGCGGCCAGCCGCCGTACGCCTTCGTCGATCCGGTTCACGGGAATGCTCCCGTACCCGAGGACGAGCCCTTGGGGAGGTGTGGGGGCGGTGGAGAAGCGAGACAACGGATACACCGCGATGCCCTCCGCGTTCGCGGCGCGAGCGACTTCGTCGGCGTGCAATCGCTCGTCCCGGAACAGGGCACACAGGTGGAGCCCAGCCACCGATGGAGCGGGCTCCGCCCAGGTCCCCAGGTGGCGCTCGATGGCGCTCACCAGTCGATCACGGCGGGACTGGTACTCCTTCCGGGCCCGGCGGACATGCCGCGCCAGCAGCCCTTCTTCCATGAACCGCGCCAGAGCGGCTTGAGTCGTGAGGGGACTGTGCCAGTCCGTCAGGGCCTTGGCGGCTCGCAGCGCGGGACGAATCGAGGGCGGGGCTATCAGGTACCCCACCCGAAGTTCCGGCAGCAGGGTCTTGGAGAACGACCCCACGTAGATGACTCGCCCGCCTCGGTCCAGGCTCTGGAGTGGCTCCAACGGTCGGTCGTCGAACCGGAACTCGCTGTCGTAGTCATCCTCGATAATGGCTGCCCGACGACGTTCCGCCCAGGCGAGCAGCGCCATCCGCCGCGCCAGGGACATGGGCATGCCGAGTGGAAACTGATGGGACGGCGTGGTGTAGACCACCGCCGCGTTCTCCGGCAATGCGTCCACCTCCAGCCCTTCCGCATCCAGCGGCACCGGATGAACCCGCGCCCCCTGTGACTGAAACAGCAGTCGCGCCATGGGGTAGCCAGGGTCTTCCATGGCCACCACGGCGCCCGGCTCCCACAGGACGCGGCCGATGAGGTCCAGCGCCTGCTGGGTTCCGTTGGTGATGAGGATGTCCTCGGCTGTCGCCTGAATCGACCGGGCGACTCCTACATGCCGCGCGATGGCCTGCCTCAGTCGGAGCAGCCCGGAGGGCTCCTGGTAGAGCGCCTTGCGGTTCTCCGCTGAATGCAACTCCCGAGTCACCAGCCTGCGCCAGGCGGCGAACGGGAAGAGTCGCGCATCCGGAATCCCGGCGCGAAAGTCGAAGGCGGGTTTTCGCGCCGGGCGTTCCGGTCCCACGGTGACTCGGTCCCAAACGGGCAGAGGGCGGAGCCCCGTTCCGGACAGGGCGTTGCGTCGCTGTTCGGCTGGCGCTATCGGCGACCGAACGAAGGTGCCCGAACCCACGCGAGCGGAGAGGAAACCCTCCGAGGTCAGTCGTTCATAGGCGGCGGTGACGGTATTGCGCGAGACCTTCAGTCGGTCAGCCAGCTCTCGCGTGGGAGGAAGGTTGTCGCCACTTCGAATGCGCCCCTCGAGAATGGCATCCCTCAACTGGCGATAGAGCTGCGTGGCAAGCCCGTGTCGTCCGGAGACCGTCAAGTGGAGGTCCATCGCGGCCATCCTCATTGGACCCTTGGAAAGGGTCAATGTGTGGACACCTATGGGTCCACTGCGTCAGGAGCGTGGGTCCTCCGTTGAATCCAGAGTGCGGCCCGTGCCCAGGTTGCCCGGCGGTCGAACTCCTCCGCCCGCCACTGGGTGGAGACCATCGTCCCTCGGCCCTGGAACCGTCGAACCACTCGCACGTGGGGGGCCCAGCGCACGAAGCGTCGAAGGTCCTCTTCGCTCTTCCATACGGAAACCGACCCGGACCTTCGGCCCAGGACCTCAAACCACAACCACGTTCCCACCGCGCCCTCGAGCTGTGGCCAGGCTTGTCTCAGCTTCGAGCCCTCCCACCAGATCGCCGGTATGTCTCGGATGTAGGCAGCGGTGAATTCGGTCACGCTGATGAGTACCGGGCCCGGCGCTACCTGCGCACCCCCGGCCTTCCACCGACTTCTCCTCATGAGTCACTCCTCCTGATGGTGTTCCAGGGTGGAGGGCGGATTGGCTCTACTCAAGGGCCAATCCGGAGAAGAATGAAGGAGCCAATTGACGGCGTTCGCCAGCTCCGGCCCACAGGGCCCGCCGCTCAAATCAGCAACAGCGCCTTGCCGGTGATGCTTCGGGCCGTGAGCGCCGCATGGGCGTCCCCCGCCCGCTCCAGGGGGAAGGCCTGCCCGATGACCGGCCGCAGCCGTCCCGCCACGGCCAACGCCAGCGTCTGCTCCGTCAACCGCTGACGCTCCGGCAGGGGGAACTGGACCTGCTGAATGCCGCGCACCGAGATGTGCCGCCGCTCCGCCTCGGCCGTGTCGATTTCGGCGAACCCACCACCAGGTGCCCCGTGCGCGGAGAACTGTCCTCCTCGCGCCGTCACCCCGAAGGCCGTCTGGCCCAGCTCGCTGCCAGCGCCGTCGAACACCACGTCCGCGCCCCGCCCGTCCGTGGCGTCCAGCACCCGCTGGCCCCAGTCCGGCTGGGAGTAGTCCACCACGACGTCGGCGCCGAGCTCCCGGAGGAGCGCAAGCTTCCGCGCCCCCCGCGCCGCGCCGATGACCCGCGCTCCGGCCGCGTGCGCGAGCTGCACCAGCAGGACACCCATCCCTCCCCCCGCCGCGGTGACGAGCACCCACTGTCCCGGGCGAATCGCCGCCTTCTCCATCAGTCCCAGCGCGGTGGGACCATCGGACCGGAGCGCCGTCGCGTCGCGCAGCTCCAGCCCGTCCGGCACAGGGACCATCTTCCGCACCGAGACGACAGCACGCTCCGCATACCCCCCGCGCTCCTCCGTGTTGGCGATGACCCGCCGACCCACCCAGCCCGGGTCCACGCCCTCGCCCACCGCGCTCACCGTCCCACCCACGCCGAAGCCCGGCACGTAGGGCGGGTCAATCTTGAAGAACTCTCGTCCCCAACCTGTCCGAATCTGCGTCTCGACGAAGATGATGTCCGCGAAGGAGACCTCCACGAGGACCTCACCTGCCCCGGGCCTGGGCTCGGGCACCTCACGGGGTTCCAACACCTCCGGCCCACCGAACCTCGACACCTGGATTGCGCGCATGCGTTTCACCCTCCATGGCCGCGCGGACACGGCGGAGCCAGGCGGCGAGACACCATGTCCCGCCCGCCTGCCCGCTCGTGACTCGAACGCCGCACGCCAGGAAATCTGCGACTTCAAGTGCACTTGAAGTCAAGGCGAAGTGCGCGCATATCGAGGCATGGACGAGTCGCTCACGATTGGACAGCTGTCCCGGCGAACCGGCGTCGCGACCTCCGCGCTGCGCTTCTACGAGGAGCGGGGCCTCATCCACTCCGAGCGGACCTCCGCGCGCCACCGACGCTTCGCCAGGCCCGTCATCCGGCGCGTGGCGTTCATCGTCTTCGCCCAGCGCGTCGGGCTCAGCCTCGAAGAGGTCGGCCGGGAGCTCGCCAGACTGCCCGTCGACACCGTCCCAGGCCGACAAGACTGGGCTCGGCTGTCCGGGACGTGGAGTCAGCGCATCGACGAGCGCATCGCCGAGCTCGAGCGGCTCAAGGCGGGGCTGACAGGGTGCATCGGCTGCGGCTGTCTCTCATTGGACCGCTGCCGCTACGTGAATCCAGGAGACCGGGCCGCCGCACAGGGGCCCGGTCCACGCTTCTGGGTCAGGGCTCCGAAACACGAGCCACCGACCCAGGAGCGATGAAGCGGACGGCTACTTCACGCCCACCGCGGCCCAGCTCTCCAGCACCTTCGCGGCCTCGACGGAGTCCTTGCCGTAGAGGTCCTGCGCCGCCTTGAGCGTGGCCTCCTTCGCCTGGGCGAAGTTGGTCTGCGGCGTCATGTAGAAGCTCAGGGCGCGGGAGTAGATCTTCAGGCCCTTCTCGATGCCGATGCCGTCCTTCACCTCGGTGTTGGAGGTGCGGTTCTTGCCGCCCTCGGACAGCAGGAAGAAGGCGTTGTTGGCGATGCCCGAGTTGATGTGCACGCCGCCGTTGTCCTGCGAGCCCTTGTAGCGCTTGGAGTAGTGGTCCGGCGACATGCCGTCGCTGGACGGGTTGCTCAAGTCACGCAGGCCGTCGGTGGGGTCGCCGTTGTTCGGGGTGAACGTGTCCTCGCCCACCGTCCAGTCGAACTTGACCGCCTCGTTCTTCTGGCTCGCGTGCCACTCCACGCCCACGCCCATGATGTCGCTGAACGCCTCGTTGAGGGCGCCCGACTCGTTGCGGTACTCGAGGCCCGCGGTGCGCTCAGTCAGACCGTGGGTGATTTCGTGGCCCGCGATGTCCAGCGTGGTGAGCGAGCCGAACTGGTCGCCGTCGCCATCGCCGTAGTTCATCTTCTCGCCATCCCAGAAGGCGTTGGCGAAGTCGTTGCCCACGTGCACGTCGGAGATGAGCTTCTCGCCCTTGCCGTCGATGGAGTCGCGGCCGAGCACTTCCTTGTAGAAGTCGTACGTCGCCTGCGCGCCGTACTGCGCGTCCACCGCGTCCTTGGTGCGCGCGGAGTCGGTCGCCTCGCCCCAGACGTTGTTGGCGTCGGTGACGGGGGCGTGGACGCCGTCCTGCCTCGGGTCATCCGGGTTGCGGTTGAGCGCGTCACGCGTCAGCACACCGCCGCCGCGCGAGGTGTCCTCCAGCGTGAACGTGCCGTCCGCGTTCTTCGTGCTGCCGATCTCCACCTTGCCGCTGTACTGGGTGGTGTCGTCCGCCTTGCTCGCCGTGGGCTCCTTCGACGGCCCGGTGGGCGTCGTCGGCTCGGTGGTGCCCGCGAGGGAGGGTCGGGCGTGCGCAGGGTCCGCGCCGTGCGCGTGGTGACCCACGCCGCCCATCTGGTTGTACTGCTCCATCACCTTGCCGGTGTTCGCGTCGACCAGGTAGTGCATGCGGCGCGGGTCCTTGCCCGGGCCCACGTCCGTCGTGTTGCTCAGCTCCACGTGGTACGCCGCGCGGTACTCGCCGCTGGCATCCTTGAAGATGACGCGCTCGGAGACGGGCTTGCGGTCCGTCGCGCCGCCGAACTCCTTCTGGGCCACGGACAGCGCGTCCTGCGCGCTCAGCTTCGTGGGGCTCTTGCCCAGGCCCGCGGGGATGGTGGACACGTCGCCGGTGACGCTGTCGACCTTGCCCTCGCGCGTCAGGTGGCTGACCACCTGCTCACCGAAGACGGGGACGCCCTCGCTCTTGCGGTCCATGCGCACGTGCGTCATGCCCAGGTCGTCCTGCTCCACCGCGCGCGGCGCGAAGTCCGTGGCGTTGACGCCCGGCCTGCCGGCCAGCAGCTGCGACACAGTGGGCGCGCCCTGCTTCTGGAGGTAGTCCACCGTCGTCTGGATGGCGGCCTTGCTCGACTCGCTGTCCAGGGCCACGGGACCGGACTTCACCGGCGGGGCCAGCGGCGCGGCCGGCTTCACCTGCGCGGGACGCACCGGCGCCTCGAACGTGGAGCCCTCGGCGAAGCCCACGGCCTTGTTCTTCACCTCCGCGGTGACGGGCCGGGAGTCAGCGGGACGCGTGACGGGAAGCTTCGGGAGGTCGGCGCGAATCTTCATGGTGGGGGTGCCCAGAGGTTGAAGTACGGCTTGCGTAGGTATTCTCGATTCCTGCGAGCCCGGGTTGTGTCTCCGTAAGAGGAAACCGCACACACTTCCCGTCGGTGCACCCAACCCCTTGGAATCACTGCACTGGGACGGGCTGGAGGCGCGTGGGAGCGGGGCGGACCTGGGCCAGCAGCTCGTCCACGGACCACTGGTCGTCCGCGTGCTCGCCGTACTTCACGGCCAGTATTTCCCCCTCACTTCCAATGAGGAAGTCGGCGGGCAGCCCCAGCCGCCCTCCCGCGGGGAGCACCGGTGGGGCCGGATGCCGCCCGGTGAAGAAGTCCCCGAAGCCGTTGATGAGCGCCCGGAGGAGCCCACCCCAGACCCGAGGGTCCAGGAGCGCCCGGGGCGCGGCCTCCACGCCGTACTCCCGATAGAGGCGTCGTCGAGGATCACCCACGAGAGCGAACGGGAGGGCCCCCTCATAGGTGCGCAGCTCCTCCGCGCTCGAGTGGAAGACGACGACTTCCCGCACCCCCACCGCCTTCAGCTCCTCGTGGCGTCGCGCGAAGGAGCGCAGGTGCAGGTGGCAGATGGGGCACCCGGCGAAGCGCCGGAACTGGAGGTGCACCGTCATTCCCGGCTCGGGGATGCGGACCGTCCCCCCAGAAACAGTCTCCAGCTCCCTCGCGGTGAACCGCTCCCCCACGGACCACTTCCGGCCTTCCGTTCGCGCGGACATCTCTTCCTCCAGCGTAGGCGTACGTTGTACTCCTAAACTAAGAAGGTGCCCCTTACGCTGTCAATCGAATGCCCCGTCCCCGCTCGCTCACTCCGTCAGCCATCGCCTCCGCCGCGCTCACCGTCATCGACCGGGAGGGGCTGGACGCGTTGACCATGCGCTCCGTGGCGAGCGCGCTCGGCATGGGCACCATGTCGCTGTATCGCTACGTGGAGGGCCGCGAGGCGCTGGAGTCGCTGGTGGTCGACACGGTGATGCGCGACATCGAGCTCCCCGCCCCGTCGTCGAGCGCGCGGTGGACGACCCGGGTGATGGGGCTGATGACGCGCGTGCGGGAGGCGGTCGTCCAACATCCCGCCGTCGCGCCCCTGCTGCTCACGCGCCGCCACTCCACGGAGGGCACGCTGGCGTGGGGTGAGGCACTCTTGGGTCTGCTGACGGAGGGAGGCTTCGACGGCGCGGCGCGGGTCATCGCGTTCCGCACCCTGGTGAGCTACGTGTTCGGGGCCGTCCAGCTGTCGCACCTGGGCTCGCTCTCCGGCGACGGCACGGCCGCGCTCGCGGAGCTGGATGCAGCCACGTATCCGCTCCTCCGGGAGACCGCGCAGCGCGCGCGGCGCATCACACCGGAAGAGGAGTTCCGACGCAGCCTGGAGGTCATCCTGCGTGGACTCGAGGAGGCGGTGGCCCGCCGATGACGCGGGCTTCGCGCTCGCGTCACGGCGAGCGATGCGGCGCGGGTTCGTCGTAGGAGGCGTCGTTGCAGAGCAGGCAGCCCGTCTCGTGCAGGTAGACACGGTGCAGTTCGCACAGCCCGTTCTCGGGGGGCCCCTCCGGCCAGCGGTATTCAGGCGGTGGGGTGAGGCCTTCCCGGGGGAACTGCTCCACCATCTCGCGCAGCTGGCGCAGCAGGGGGAACAGCCGCTCCTCCACCGCGCCAGGGATGGAGGGCAGGTGCTCCCAGCCCTCCCGGTTCAGCGCCGCGTCCACGAGTTCGAGGAGGAAGCGCTTCTGCGTGGCGAAGACGTCCTCGGACTCGGACCACCCGAGCTCCGAGACGTCGAAGCCCACCATGCCCAGCCCCAGACGGCACTGGTCGCCCTCCACCACCCAGCGGGCCAGCCGCAGCTCCCAGTCCGTCCGGGCGCGCGGCATCACCGCGACCGCCAGGACGTTGAAGAGCACCGACAGCCGGACGTTGCTGACGTGGAGGCCAGGTGCCCCGGGCCCGCGCTCGCTGGTGATGAAGTCGCCCATGGGCGACACGCTACTTCGGGCTCAGGCGGCGCGAAGCGGCCACGGCTGGTTGCTCGGGCCGGCCTCCCAGTTGTTGTAGCGGCCATCCCAGTACTGGACGGTGAGCTTGGAGACATCCACGCCGTCGAGGCAGCCCAGGTTGATGGAGCGGAAGTGGCCGCCCATCTCCTCGACGAAGCCTCCGCCGTAGCACTGGATGCCGCAGTGCTTGCAGAAGCGGCGGTAGTTCTGGCTGTCACCCACCCGGTACTCGCCCGTCTCGCTCTCACCCTGGAGAACGCGGAAGGCACTGGGGGGCATGGAGGTCGTCGTCGTTCCCACCTTGGTGCAGACGGTGCAGTTGCAGCGGTTCACCGGCTCCGCGAGGTCGAACTCGGCCTCGAAGCGCACGGCGCCGCAGTGACAGCCGCCGACGTACTTCTTGAAGGTGGGGGACTTCTGGGGGGCGGTCTCGCTCATGGTGGGTTCTCCTCGGTGCGGCGTGTTGATGGAGGGAGTTATGAACCCTGCCAGTGACAGGTGTATGTCAGGTTTCCGCGAGGCCCCCTGCCTGCCGGGCCTGACGCAGGAGGTCGAGCAACTCCCCCTGTGCCTTCTGACGCCCCGGATTGTCCTTGGAGCCCAGCCCCTGGTGCTCCAGCCAGGCCGTCACCATGGCCTGGCTGGCCCCCCTGGCTCGCGCCCAGGCGTCCTCGGCGGAGTCGAAGTGGAGGTCGTTCGCCTGGAACAAGGCGAGCAGTTGCGTGGTGGGCGTCTCTGACATGGTGGACCCGGCTCTACGCCGCGCCTCACCTCACGGGCAACGTGGAATCACGCGCGCGAGCGGACGATGGCGCCCGGTGTCACTCCCAGGACCCGGCGCATGCACCGGGACATGTGGCTCTGGTGGGAGAAGCCCGCCTCCAGCGCGACCTGTCCCGTGGGCAGTTCCCCGCGCAGCAACAGGGTGCGGGCCCGCTCCACCCTCCGTTGAATCACGTACTCGTGGACGGGCAGTCCCGTGGAGCGCTTGAAGAGCGTCTTGAAGTGCGAGGCGCTGACACCCGCCACGCGCGACAGGCTCGCGAGGGAGAGGTCTTCCTCCAGGTGCGCCTCCACGTAGTCCGTGACTCGCTGGAGCTGGGACGCGGGGAGCCCGCCGCGCGCCTCGGCCTGGGTCCGGTACCGGGCCAGCAGTCGCGCCGCGAGCGCCAGCCCCAGGCTCTCCCGGTAGAGCAGCCCGTTGGGGAAGTCCGCGCGGGACTCCGCCTCCAGTGCCCAGGCGATGTGCTCAATCTGCTCGTCACGGAAGTGGTGGCGCGATTCCAGCCCCACCCGGTCCGGGTCCAGGCCCATGTCCTCGGCGGCCATCCGCAAGAGCGAGTGGGGCAGCCGCAGGTCCACCGCCGTGCTCGCATCGTCCTCCACCCAGGTGTCTGACACGCCGGCGGGCATCAGGCTGAGGTCGCCCCGCGTGCGCAGTGAGCGGATGCGGCTGGAGTGACAGGCCACCCGGACGGGGTTGCCGGAATGGATGCTGATGAAGTGGTCCGCGCTGGCGGCGTGCAGAAAGTCACCCACGGCCGTCACGCGCATCTCGACACCGAGGCTGATTCGAGGAGTTCGTCGCGCGTGCTCGCTCATGGCGCCCGAATATAGGGGCCACCGGCTTTTCGTGCTCCCGAATCATCCGCGCGTGCGCGACCCGCGCGGGGGCCGTCGGTATTCCTTTCCCACATCCAACACGAGGTGGCCGTCCGGTGGCGCTCGCCGCGCGGCCACGCCTCCAACCAGGCAGTCCGGAGTCATGCACATGGGCAGGTATTCAGGGAAGAAAGCAGTGGTGACCGGGGGAACGGCGGGCATCGGACTCGCGACGGTGAAGGCGCTGCTCGCGGAGGGCGCGGAGGTGCTGCTCACCGGGCGCAACGAGCAGGGCCTGGACGCGGCACGCAAGGAGCTGGGGCCCCGGGCGCACGTGGTGCGCTCCGACACCGCGAGCCTGCGCGATATCGACGCGCTGGCCTCGCTCGTGAAGGAGAAGCTGGGCGCGGTCGACTTCGTCCTCATCAACGCGGGTTACTCGAAGCTGCGCCCCTTCGACCAGGTGTCGGAGGCCGAGTACGACGAGACCTTCGGCATCAACACCAAGGGCGCGTTCTTCGCCGCGCAGCGACTGGCGCCTCACGTCCGCGAAGGCGGGGCGTTCGTCTTCACCACCTCCGTGGCGGACGAACTGGGTGCACCGGGCATGAGCGCCTACGCGGGCGCGAAGGCGGCGGTCCGCGCCTTCGTCCGCGTGCTCGGCGTGGAGCTTCTGCCCCGGGGCATCCGCGTCAATGCGCTGAGCCCCGGCTTCACTCGGACGCCGACGTTGGGCGTCACCGGCGCCACGCCCGAGGAGGTGGCGGCCTTCGAGAAGGAGGGCGAGGAAATCACGCCCATGAAGCGCATCGGCTCCGCCGACGAAGTGGCGCGCGCGGCGCTGTTCCTCGGCTTCGAGGCGACGTTCACCACCGGCGCGGAGCTGCCCGTCGACGGCGGCCTCTCGCAGTTCTGATTCGACCCAGGAGACACACGAACATGAAGCCCAACATCAGTGTCATCGGCGCGGGCCGCATGGGCTCCGCGCTCATCAAGGCGTTTCTTCGAAGTGGACATGTGACGACGGTCTGGAATCGCACGCGGGCCCGGTGTGAGCCCCTGGCCGCGCTGGGCGCTCGCATCGCGGAGAGCGTGCGGGACGCGGTGCACGCCGCCGACATCGTCGTGGTGAACGTGAATGACTACGACACCAGCGACCACCTGCTCCGTCAGGACGAGGTGACCCGGGCGCTGCGCGGCAAGCTGCTCGTGCAGTTGACGTCCGGCTCCCCTGCCCTCGCGCGCGAGCAGGCGGACTGGGCGGCTCGGCACGGCATCGACTACCTGGACGGCGCCATCATGGGCACGCCGGACTTCATCGGCCAGCCCGAGGGAACGCTCCTGTACGCGGGCCCCTCGGCGCTGTTCGAGAAACACCGGCCCACGCTGCTCGCGCTCGGAGGCAACCCCCAGCACGTGGGCGAAAACGTGGGCCATGCATCCGCGCTCGACAGCGCGCTGCTCGTCCACATGTGGGGTTCCCTGTTCGGCGTGCTGCAGGCCGTGGCCATCTGCCGCGCGGAGAAGCTCCCGCTCGAGACGTTGGCGACGTTCGACAAGGCCCTCGCCCCCGTCGTGGATGGCGCCGTGGCGGACGTGTTCGCCCGCGTCCAGCGGGACTCGCTGGGCGCCGACGAGGAGACCCTGGCGACGCTGGAGACCCACAACGTCGCGTTCCAGCACCTGCTGGACCTGTGCAAGGAGCGCGGCATCCACGACGGCATCCCCCGGGCCATGGATGCGCTCATCCAGGCGGCCCTGAAGGCGGGACACGGGAAGGACGACTTCGCGGTCCTCACCCGCTTCCTGCGCTGAGCCGGGCGCTCACCACGTGAGGTGGGTATTCCCGCCCCTGAGCGGCGTTCCGAAATTGGGAAGCCACTTCCCAGGGACGGGCAGCCCGGAGCGAGAGAACCCCGGGGCGTCACTCGACACGCCCTGGTAGAGGGATGGCGCAAGCCTTGCTTCGGAGGCTGGGCCACAGCCTTCGCCCCCGGAGGGGCCTTGTCCGACATCACCCAAGACCTTCGCCTCGCAGTGAGGATGCTCGCCAAGCACCGGGCGTTCACCGTCGTCGCGGTGCTCACGCTGGCGCTGAGCATCGCGGCCAACACCGCCATCTTCAGCGTGGTCAACGCGGTGCTGCTGTCGCCCCTGCCCTTCCCCGAGCAGGACCGGCTGGTGCTGGCCTGGACCCGGCTGCCGAGCCAGCCACGGTGGACCGTGGCGCCCGCCAACTTCCTCGACTGGCGTGCACAAGGCGACGTGTTCGAGGAGCTCGCGGCGTTCTCCCACATCGGCGTCAGCCTGTCCGGGGACGGAGCGCCCGAGCGCCTGCGCGGCGCCAGCGTGTCCGCCAACTACTTCCAGGTGCTCGGCGTGCGAGCGGCCCTGGGCAGCGCGTTCCAACCCGTCGCCGAGGAGACGGGGCCTCGCCACGTCGTGGTGCTGAGCCACGGACTGTGGCAGCGCCGCTTCGGCGCGGACCCGCGCATCATCGGCCGGGACGTGCGCCTCGAGGACCGCGACTACCAGGTCGTCGGGGTGATGCCGGAGCGCTTCACCCTGCCCAACATCGGACCGAAGACCTCCGCGCCCGCGGATGCGCCCGAGCTGTGGATTCCCGCGCCCTCGCACGACATCCCGCAGCTCGGCTCGGATGGGACGCTGGACCTCAGTCAGTCCCGAAGCACCACGTACCTGCGCGTGCTCGGGCGGCTGAAGCCCGGCGTGACGATGGAGCGCGCGAGCGCGGTGATGGGCGCCATCGCCCAGCGACTGGAGCAGGAGTACCCCGCGAGCAACGTCCACTCCGGCATCACCCTGGTGCCCTTGCGCGAGCAGATTCTCGGCGACGTGCGGCCGGTGCTGTGGGTGCTGCTGGCCGCGGTGGGGCTCGTGATGGCCATCGCCTGCGCGAACGTGGCCAACCTCTTCCTGGTGCGCGCGGCGGCGCGGCGACAGGAGATGACGGTGCGCGCGGCGCTCGGCGCGGGGCGCGGGCGGATGATTCGGCAGCTCCTCACGGAGAGCGTGCTGCTGGGCCTGCTCGCGGGCGCGCTGGGGCTGATTGTCGCCGTGTGGAGCATGGACGTCCTGCTGAGCCTGATACCGGCGGAGCTGCCCCGGCTCGACGAGGTTCGCGTGGACGCCCGGGTGCTGGCCTTCGCGCTGAGCATGTCGCTGGGCACCGGCATCCTCTTCGGCCTGTTGCCCGCGCTCCAGGCGTCGCGGCCGGACCTCGATGGCGTGTTGCGACAGGCGGCGGGCGGCAAGCTCGCGGGAGGCGGTCGCTCGCGCGGGGCGCTCGTCGTGGGCGAGGTGGCGCTGGCGGTGGTGCTGCTCATTGGCGCGGGACTGTTGCTGCGCAGCCTGTGGCGACTCCAGGACGTGGACCCGGGCTTCCGCCAGGAGTCCGCGCTCACGTGGACCCTGGCGCTGCCGAAGGAGAAGTACCCGGACGAGGCGCGACAGGGCGCCTTCTTCCAGCAGGTGGTGGAGCACGTGTCGATGCTTCCCGGCATCCGGAGCGCTGGCGCGGTGACGGACCTCCCGCTGGGGGGTGCCGACATCTGGTTCGACCTGGAAGTGGAGGGACGCGCGCCCGCGACTCCCGAGGAGCGCACGAGCGTGGGCTTCCAGGTCGTCACGCCCGGCTACTTCGAGTCGCTGGGCATCCCCGTGCGCCAGGGGCGGGACGTGACGAGCACCGACACCCGCGAGTCACAGCCAGTGGTGGTGCTGAACGAGACGGCCGCGCGGCTCCACTTCCCGGGGACGGACGCGGTGGGGCAACGCGTGCGCGTGGGGGATGCGAGCACGCCCTGGCTCACCGTGGTGGGCGTGGTGGGTGACGTGCGGTACGACGGGCCGACCCAGGAGACCCGACCGGAGGCATATCTGCCCGCGCTCCAGCGCTCGCTGTTCCTCATGTCGTTCGTCGCGCGGACGGAAGGCGACCCCATGGCGCTGGCCGCCTCGGTGCGCTCCGCCGTGGCGTCGCTGGACAAGGACCTGCCCGTGGGCGTGACGCGGACGATGGAGCAGCGCGTGACGGAGTCCACCGCGCGGCCTCGCTTCGTGTCCATGCTCGTGGCGGTGTTCGCCGTCCTGTCGCTGCTGCTCGCCAGCGTGGGCCTGTCCGGCGTCATGGCGTACACGGCGCGTCAGCGCACGCGGGAGATTGGCATCCGCATGGCGCTGGGCGCGCGGCCCTCGGACGTGCTGCGCATGGTGCTGAGCCAGGGCCTGCGGCTGGCGCTCGGAGGCGTCGCGCTGGGACTGGTGGGCGCCTGGGGATTGACGCGCGTGTTGTCCAGCCTGCTGTTCGGCGTCAGCGCCACGGACCCCGTCGTCTTCGGCTCGCTGTCGCTGCTGGTGGCCGTCGTGGCCCTGCTGGCCACCTGGCTGCCCGCGCACCGGGCCACCCGGGTGGATCCGCAAGTGGCCCTGCGAAGCGAGTAAGCGCTGAATCTCCAGCATTCGCCCGGGCCCCGGAGGACGAGGAGGCCCGCGGTGCTTGAGGCCCTGGGGGCGCTCGTTAGAGTGCCTCGCATGGCTGACTCCTTCGACCCCATCGACAGCGCCCGCGCGAACATGATTCTCGAGAGCCTCCTCGAGACGCCTTTCAGCGAAGACGACGAGCACCTCCAGTTCGCGCTGCGCCAGGGGGACCTCACGCACGAGGGTGACTTCGAGCTGGAGCCCAATGACGTCATCATCGTCGTGGGGAACCTGACCGTGACGGGCTGCCTCGCGGACCAGTTCTACAACGAGGACGACTTCTCCAAGCTCTACGTCATGGGGAACCTGCGCGCGCGGGACATGGTCTGCGGCTCGGAGGTGCGGGTGACGGGCAACCTCGAGGTGCAGAACGTGCTCTACGCCAACTCGTTCGACATGGACACGCTGGGCGTGAGCGGGAAGCTCAGCGCGAAGGTGTTCATCGAGGATGGCCACCAGGTGGAGTTCGGCGCGCTCGACGTGGGCGCGCTCATCTCCGACGACGAGACGTGGCGGGAGGTGAAGCCGGAGGCCGTCATTGGCGGTTTCGAGACGGTGCTCCAAAGCCACGTCCTCAGCGAGGACGGACAGCTCGTCCTCGGCGAGTCGCTCCATCAGGAGCTGAAGGCGGGGCGCTCCGTCCTGCGCTGAGCGGACCGAGCGCCTCGGGCCTGGCGCCTTTCACCGGAGCCGGGGAGCCGGGGAGCCGGGGAGCCGGAATGCCCGGCTCCAGGTGGGACGCTCACGGCGATTCAGGGAGCGTGTACTCGAACACGTAGCTGTGGGCGCCCTTGTCGTCGATTTGAATCTGCATCGAGCCGGAGAGCCCCTCGAGTTCGTCCGTTCCAGAGTCGGGGACGACGAGGATGGTGAGCTCGGACGCGCCGCGCGTCATGCGCCCGGTGTGATGGATGGAGAAGCTGCCCTTGCGCCCCTGGAGGCTTCCGGTGACGCGCTCCATCGCGACATAGGCGCCCGACTTGCCGTCATCCATCGTCGCGAGCATCTGCCCCACCCCCGTGCCCTCCAGCTCGCCGTGGTACCGCTTGTCGATGGACAGCCGTCCGATGGGCGATGCCGCCGAGCCCTCATCCGGGGCCATGGGCTTCACCTTGACGTCAAAAGGCCCTTGTACACGCTTCGTCATGTTCGTCTCGCTCCCTGTCCGTGGGGGAACCGTCGCCTGACTGCCCGCGCATCCCTGTGCGAGCACGGCGCCGAGCGCCCACGCCAACAACATCATCATCCCGGGCTTCATCATGCGCTGGCCCCTCATCGAGTGGCCCACCAGATACAGGTGCCTGTTCCGCGCCGATTGCAAAAACGCGACACGCCGACAGAATGCCCGCCGGTGAGCCGCCCTCGCATCGACGCGCCCCGTGGCGTCCTTCAGCGCCCCGCCCCCGAGGGCAGGATTGCGCACGAGCGCTTCGCTCCCTCCGCTGACCTGGAAGCGTTCATCCAGCACTTCTGGACGGTGCGCTGGGATTTGCGCGGCGAGCCGCCCCTGCTGGCGGAGACCCTGCCCCACCCCTGCGTGCACCTGGTGTTCGAGCGGGGACAGGCGCGCATCGCGGGCGTGCAGTCACGCCGGTTCCACCGCAGGCTCCAGGGACAATCGCGCGTGTTCGGCATCAAGTTCCGTCCCGCCGCCTTCCAGCCCTGGCTCAAGGCCCCGCTGTCGCGCCTCACGGACCGGACGGTGAGCCTGCGCTCCGTGTTCGGCCAGGAGAGCATCGCGCTCAAGGACGCCATCCTCGCGGAGCCGGACGTGCGGCGGTGCATGGTGCTGGCCGAGGACTTCCTGCGGCCTCGAATGCCCGCCATGCCCGAGCCGATTGCGCGGATGCGCGACCTGGTGGAGCGGCTCGCCGTGGACGCGTCCCTCACGCGGATGGAGCAGGTGGCGGCGCTCGCGGGGCTGGAGCCGCGCAACCTCCAGCGGCGCTTCAGCGCGGCCGTGGGCGTGAGCCCCAAGTGGGTCATCCAGCGCTATCGCCTGCACGAAGCCGCCGAGCAGCTCGCGCGAGCGGACGCGCCCGACATGGCGAGCCTCGCGCTCCAGCTCGGCTACTTCGACCAGTCCCACTTCATCCGGGACTTCAAGGCGCTCGTGGGACGCGCGCCCGGGCAGTACGCCGCGCAGGCCGCCGCCGCACGTGGGAAGCGCGCCTCGCGATAGGCGCGCGTCAACCCCCTCCAGGACAGCTCAGGGCTTCACGGGTTCCATCGGCTCGCTGGGTGAGGGCACGCGCCCGAAGCGGCGGAAGAGCACCGGCACCACCAGCATGTTGAGGAACGTGGAGGACAGAAGGCCCCCGAGGATGACCACCCCCATGGGGGCCTGTATCTCATTGCCCGCCTCGTCCCCCGCGATGACGAGTGGCACCAGCGCCAGCCCCGCGCAAAGCGCCGTCATCAGCACGGGCGCCAGTCGCTCCAGCGAGCCCTGCACCACGGCTTCCGCGAGCCCCTTTCGCTCCTCGGTCATCAGGTGCTCATAGTGGCTCACCATGAGGATGCCGTTGCGAGTGGCGATGCCGAACAACGTGATGAAGCCCACCAGCGAGGCCACGCTCACCACGCCGGAGGTGAGCGCCACCGCCACCACCCCGCCAATGAGCGCCAGCGGCAGATTGATGAGCGTGAGCAGCGAGTTGCGCACGGAGCCGAAGGCCACCACCAACAGCAGGAAGACGCCAACCACGACGCCCACGCTCAGCCAGCCGATGGTTCGCGTGGCCGCCTCGGCGCTCTCGAACTGCCCACCGTAATCCACGTAGTAGCCCGTGGGCATGGGCACCTCGCGGTTGATGCGAGCGCGCAGTTCCTCCACCACCGTGGACAGGTCGCGTCCCGCCACGTTGGCCTGCACCACCATCTTGCGCTGCACACCCTCGCGACTGATGGTGTTGGGGCCCGTTTCGCGCGCGAGGCTCGCCAACATCTTCAGCGGGATGCGGTGGCCCGTGGGCGTGTCGATGGGTGTCGCGGCGATGGCATCCAGGTCCTCTCGGGAGGCGTCATCCAGGCGCACGGCGATGTCCACCACGCGCTGGCCTTCCAGCACGGTGCCCACCGTCTCTCCAGCGAAGGCACGCTCCACCGCTTCAGCCACCTCGCCTGAAGTGAGTCCGTAGCGTGCCACCGCGTCCCTGTCCGCGCGGATGCCAATCTGGGGAATGTCCACCTGCTGCTCGATGGCCACATCCACCGCGCCCGGTGTGGCCTCCGCGACCTCCTTCACCTGCTCGGCCAGCGTGCGCAGCCGGTCCAGGTCGTCGCCATACAACTTCAACGCGATGTTGGCCCGCGTGCCGGAGAGCATGTGGTCGATGCGGTGGCTGAGCGGCTGACCGATGGTGATGATGACTCCGGGCACCTGCGTCAGCGCCTTGCGCAAGGCCTCCAGGAGCTGTTCCTTGCTCCGCGTGCCCCGGGAGAGGTCCAGCCCCACATCCACCTCCGCCGCGTTGACGTCCTGCGCGTGCTCATCCAGCTCCGCCCGACCGGTGCGCCGGGAGGTGGAGACGACCTCCGGGAAGGACAGCAGCACCTCCTCCACCCGCCGGCCCAGTCGGTCGCTCTCTTCCAGCGACGTGCCCGGCAGCGTGACGGCGTTGAGCGTGAGCGTGCCCTCGTTGAACTCCGGCAGGAACGAGCGCCCGAGGAACGGCACGACGGCGAGCGTGGCCACCAGCGCCAACCCCGCTCCGGCCAGGATGGCCCGGGGTCTCGCGAGCGCCCACAGGAGCAGCGGCCGGTAGCGCGCCTTGAGCCAGCGCAGGACGGGCCCTTCTTCCGCGCCCAGCGCCCTGGCCTTCGGCAACAGGTACGCGCACAGGGCAGGCGTGAGTGTCACCGCCACCACCAGCGACGCGGCGATGGCCACGATGTACGCCAGCCCCAGTGGCGCCAACATCCTCCCCTCCAGCCCCGACAGGAAGAAGAGTGGCAGGAAGACGAGGATGATGATCAACGTGGCGAAGACGATGGCATGACGGACCTCGATGGAGGCCCGGTAGATGACCTCCAGCGCGGGCCGCCGCTGGTCCTCCGGCAGGTGCTCGTTCTCCCGCAGACGCCGGAAGACGTTCTCCACGTCGATGACGGCGTCATCCACCAGCGCGCCGATGGCGATGGTGAGTCCGCCAATCGTCATGGTGTTGAGCGTCACTCCCAGCGCCTTGAGCGCCAGCACCGCCGCGACCAGCGACAGGGGAATGGCGGTCAGTGAGATGAACGTCGCCCGCGCGTTCATGAGGAAGACGAGCAGGATGACCGCGACGAGGATGGCGCCATCCCGCAGGGCCACCGACACGTTGCGCACCGCCACGGAGATGAAATCCGACTGCCGGAAGATGTTGCGTCCCACCACCATTCCTCGCGGCAGCGTCGCCTGCACCTCGTCCAGCACCGCATCCAGCCGCTCGGTCAGCGCGAGCGTGTTGGCGTCCGGCTGCTTCATCACCGCGAGAATGACAGCGGGCTCCGCGTTGGCGCTGCCCTCGCCGCGCTTGATTCGAGGCCCCACCCGCACATCCGCCACCTGCCCCACGGTGACGGGAACGCCGCCTCGCACCTTGACGACAGTGCCCGCGAGGTCCTCCACCCCTCGGGCCCGCCCCACGGCGCGCAGCAGGTACTCCTGTCCGCCTTGTACGTAGAACCCGCCGGAAGCGTTCTGGTTCGTGGTGCGCAGGGCGTGGGCCACCTGCTCGAAGGACACCCCCAACGCCTGCAGGGACTCCGGACGCAAGAGCACCTGGTATTGCTTCACCGACCCGCCGATGGGCACCACCTGCGAGACACCCGGGACCGAGAGCAGGCGTTTGCGCAAGACCCAGTCCGCCGCGCCGCGCGCCTCCATCATCTGCGCCTCACGGCCCGCCGCCTCCTTCGCCAGGGCCTCCGGCTTCCAGGAGACGGAGAGGAAGAGAATCTCTCCCATGACGGAGGAGATGGGCGCCATGGAAGGTGGAGGCACGTCCGCCGGCAGCTGCGCGGCGACAAGCTGGAGCTTCTCGTTCACCACCTGGCGCGCGGTGTGGATGTCCGTGCCCCACTCGAACTCCACCCAGACGATGGAGATGCCCACGCCCGACGCCGAGCGGACCCTGCGCACGCCCGTGGCCCCGTTGACGGCCGTCTCGATGGGGAACGTGACGAGCGTCTCCACCTCCTCGGGCGCCAATCCATGGGCCTCGGCGAGCACGGTGACGGTGGGCGCGGTGAGGTCGGGGAAGACGTCCACGGGCATGCTTCGGGCAACCTGGAAGCCCAGCACCAGCAGCAGCACGGAGGCGGCCACCACCAACAACCGGTTGTCGATGGACCAGCGAATGAGGCGATTCATCGGTGTCGTGCCTGAGAGGGAAGGGGCTTAGTGCTGGTGGCCGTGCTCGGGAATGGCCCCGGTGGCGGTGGACAACTTCAGTTCGTAGGCCCCGCGCGAGACGACGCGCTCGCCTTCCTTCACCCCGTCCAGCACCTGAACCCAGCCGCCGGAGCGAATGCCGGGGCGGATGGCGCGCTTGAAGAAGGACTCGCCGCCCTCCATGACGAAGACGGTGGGCCGGCCGTTGTCGTCCACCACCGCGGCCTCGGGGACGGCCAGGGCCCTCACGGTCTCCCCCGTGTAGAGCGTCACCTTCGCGAACATCCCCGGCTTGAGCGTGCCCTCGGGGTTGGGCAACTCGAAGAGCACGGGCACGGTGCGCGTTTCGGCATCCACCACGGTGCCGACAGCCACCCGGCGCCCCGTCTTCTCGTCCACCGTGAACTCGCGCGTGAAGCCCGCCACCGTGAAAGCCGCTCCCGGCGAGTGCTCCACCTTCGGAGCATCCACCTCGTACACCCTGGCCTCCAGCCACAGCCTTGAAGGGTTGAGGACGGACACGAGCCGGGTCCCTGCCTGCACCACCGCGCCGGGCGTCACGTCCGCGAAGGACACCACGCCCTCCAGCGGTGAGCGCAGCTCGAAGGCCGCGCCTCCCGCGCTCCCCGCGCCACTCTGGGTGCCGCGATAGAGGGAGAGTTGACGCTCGGTGGCCGCCACCTTCGCCGCCGCCACTTCGCGCGCGACCCGCGCCGAGTCGAGCTGCTTCTCTGGAAGCGCCTTCGCCGCGAACATCTCCTCCGCCCGCGTCACCTCGCGTTCGGCCAGTCCCAGCTCGGCCCGTGCCCGTGCCGCCTCCATCTCCACGGTGGCCAGATCCGTCGCGCCCGCCATCGCCGTGGGCGCGAGCCTCACCAGCACGTCCCCCGCCATCACCCGCTGCCCCAGGTGCGGCACCCGCCCGCCCACGAGGATTCTCCCCGCCACGGGCGCGGACAGCTCCGCCGCCTGTCCCGCCACGGGCTTCAATTCACCATGGGCGCGCACCCCGCCCTGGAGCACCCGGGCTTCGGCGGGAATCGTGGCGTAGCGGGTCTTCCACTGCTGCTCCTTGAGGAATGGCACCGAAGGCTCTCCCGCTGGCGCCTCGGGGGACGCGGTGGCCACCGCGTCGGCGAGGGAGGGATGCACCACCACCTGCCCGGCCTCCACCGTCCCGGACACCTGCTCTCCTTCGAGACGCAGCGTCAGCGTGGCCGCGCCGGGCTTCGTGGGCCGCACCTCGGGTTTGAAGATGCCGTCGCGCAGCAGCTTCTCCGCGACGAAGCGCTCCTCGGCGCCGTCCGCGTAGCGCAGCGTCGCCGTCACCTGGCCCTTCGTCACCACCCTGAAGCCCTCTGAGTCACGCGCGTCGGTGAAGTGCGCCACCAGCGGCGAGGGCTGTCCCACCACCAGCGCCGGGTACTCCATGAACAGCTCCAGGCCATCCTGGTAGGCGGTGACGGAGAGGCCCGGTCGCTCCGGCTCGGTGGAACTCGTGGCGCCGTGCGCGGCCCCCTCGCCGTGTCCGTGGGCGGCCTCACCCTCATGGGCATGGCCCGGGTCCTTGCAGGATGTGGCGAGCATGCATGCGAAGGCCAGGGAGAGAAGGTACGGGCGGCTCATGGCTGGGCACTCCGGGGTGCGGCGCCATCCCAGGCGCCCGAAAGAAGGAAGAGGTCGGCTTCGGCCTCGGCGACCGCGAGGGAGAGAGCCACGGCGGTCAGCCGCGCTTCGCGGGCGGTCCGCTCCGCGTCCACCAGGACGAGGAGGTCCGCACCGCCGCCCTGGTATGCCGCCTGGGCGATTCGGCGCAGCTCCTCCGCGCGAGCGAGCACGCCCTCCCGCTGCCGGGTCCGCCGCGCCCGCTGGCCCTCCACATCCTCCAGCACGGCGGTGAGCCGGGTGCGTGCGGCATGGATGAGCGCGGCCCGTCGGGCCTCGGCGAGCTGAAGGCGGGCCCGAGCCTGGGCCTCCTGTCCCTGCCTGCGGTCGAAGAGCGGCAACGGCAGCGCGAGGCCCACCACGTAGCCGCCGCCAGCCCCCGGCTGTCCCACGTTGATGAGCTGCCCGCCTGCGTTCACCGTGGGGTCTGGAACCCAGCCTCGCGTCGCCGCCTCGCGAGCTGCCTGGGCGCCCTGTGCCTCCAATTCCAGGGCCCGGACATCGGCGCGGCGCGACTCCAACTGGGCCAGGAGCTGTTCCGAGGAAGGCAGTACGCGCTCTGGAGCCAGCGGCCCCTGGAGATGAGGCAGGGACTGCGTTCCCGGGCCCAGAAGGGAGAGCGCCTGTGCCCGCGCGTGATGCTCGTCGAGCACCGCGCCACTCAAGCCATCCTCCACCGCCGCTGCTTCGATTTCGATGCGCAGCCGGTCGTAGCCGGCGGCATCGCCCGCCTGCTCCCGCACGACAATGACTTCCGCCAGATGCCTCAGGGAGGAAAGCGACTCCTCCATGATGAGCCGTCGCTCCTGGGCCGCCAGCGCCGCGGAGAAGGCGCGTACCGCCGCGTGACGCAGCTCACCCCGCGCTCTCGCGAGGGTTGCCTCGGAGGCCCGCGCCCCCCGGTTCGCGGCCTCTGCTTCCAGCCCCAGGCGCCCGGAGAGCACCAGCGGAATGGAGACGTTCACGATGTCCTGACTCGCCCTCGAGGCCGAGCCCGAGGTCGCCTTCTCCCGTTGCCACTCCAGCGTGGGATTGGGCCACCGCCCCGCGCCTGCCGCCGAAGCCCGCCCCGCCGCGGCTTCCGCTTCCGCGACCCGTCCTTCCAGGCTCCCGGCCTCCACCTGCCGCACGTACAGGGCTTCGGTCAGCGGCGTCTGGGCCGTGGCACTCCCCGCGATGAGCAGCCCCAGAATACTACCGGCGATAGTAGCTGCGGGCGAAGGAATGCGGAGCGTGCGCGTGGGCATGGCTGTCGTTCAGGAGAGGAAGTGGAGCGCGGTCTCCACCGCGTGGTGGAGGAAGGCCGTATGGACGAGAGCGAAGGCGAGCATCCCGGTCCCGACGCTGGTTGTGAGCAGGAGGGCATGGGAGGGAACGACCCGCCGCGCTTGTCCATTCAGGAGGAGCCGCACCCGCTGCTCCAGCGCCAGCCTCCCGAAGGCGGGGACTCCGGTCGCGGTGGACGCACGCCGCTGGAGCGTCGCCATCTTCACCAGGGCTTCAGCCACCACGGTGCCATCACCGACCGCGAGCACCGCCTCCGCGTCGCACGCCTCTTCCGCCGCTGTCTGGTAGGCGGAAGCGAAAACGCGCGCCAGGGGTGGTGGAACGAAGAGCCCCGCGAGGGACAGCAGCAGCGCCGCCAGCGGGTCCCTGCGCCGCAGGTGGGCTTCTTCATGGGCCAGCGCGGCCCGCAACTCGCCTGAGGCCAGGGCCCCCTTCAGGCTGGCGGACAGGAGGATGCGCCGACGGAACACCCCGGCCGCATGGCACAGCCGAGGTGCGCCCGGAACAGCGACTATGGGAAACGCTCCCGGCAGCAGGGCGCCCAGCGCCTCCAGCGCGGCAAGACGTCCACGGGTCCTCAGGATGCGCAGCACCAGCCCGCCCGAGCGGAACAGGAACGTGGCCAGCGCCAGCGCGCCCACCACCGCGAGCACCGGCCTCAACCCGGACGAGTGCAGAAGACACAGGTGGAGATGGTGGCCGTGGCTTTGACAGTGGTCATGACCCAGGCCCACCAACGCACCCAGCGAAGGCGCGGCGGCGGCGGCCACCACCGCCAGGGACACACCCATGGGTAGCGTGGCGAGGAGGAAGGCCCCATCCGCGCGGAGCGCCGGGCGCAGCCGGAGCACGGACGGAGGCAACAGGAAGACAGGGCCCACCAGCAACGAGGTCAGCACGCCCATCGTGGCCGCCACGGCGGCACACTCCAGCAGGAAGGCCAGGGCGGAAATCATCCTCGCCCCCGCCGTTCGGCGATGAGCTGCGCCAGCCGGTCGAGCAATGACTCATCCACTTCGGCCGCTGCGTCCACGAACGCCGCCAGCGCCGTCTCACCATGTGACTGGAGGATGTCTGTCGCCAATCCGTCCGCCAGCGCCTTCTCGAACTCGGGCTGGGTGAGCACCGGTGAGTAGCGCCACGCCAGGCCGTCCTTCTCACGCCCGAGCAGGCCCTTGCGATGCAGCCGGTCCATCGTCGTCATGATGGTCGTGTACGCCCGCTCCGCGCGACCCGTCATGCGGTCGCATACCTCACGGGCCGTAGCAGGAGAGCGTGTCCAGACGACCTTCATCACGGCTGCTTCGAGGGTGCCGAGGGGTTCCCAGGTGCGCTTCTTCACGAATGCATCTCTATCCGCCACCAGCTACTATCGTCAATAGTAACAGCCGGCTCCAGCCTCTGGATGAACCGGTCAGGAGGAGCCGTGTGGGTGTCTTCCCGTGTGAAGGGCGCGGTGCTTGGCCTTTCCGCCGCAGCTCTTTTCGGTGTCAGCGCGCCCGTGGCGAAGTTGCTGCTGCCCTCCAGCACGCCCTTGGTGTTGGCTTCGCTGCTCTACCTGGGCGGCGGGCTGGGGCTGACGGGGCTTGAAGCCCTGCGCCGACTGGGCCCGTCTGGCGTCAAGGGTCGCGAGGCGGGCATCGGGCGCAAGGACCTTCCCCTGCTGGCCGGTGTCATCCTCTGTGGTGGCATCCTGGGGCCGGTGCTGATGCTGGTGGGCCTGCAACGCATGTCCGGAGTGGCGGCCTCCCTCATGCTCAACCTGGAAGGCCCCTTCACCATCCTGCTGGCACTGCTCGTGTTCGGGGAGCACCTGGGGCGAGCTGGCACCCTCGCCGCGGGCTTCGTCATGGCGGGCGCGGCGGTCCTGGGGTTTCAGGAAGGGGAGCTGCACGGAGATATCATCGGTGTGCTTGCGCTGTCCGGCGCATGCCTCGCCTGGGCGGTGGACAACAACCTCACGCAGCGGCTGTCGCTCAAGGATCCGCTCACCCTCGTGCGCATCAAGGCCCTGGGCTCCGGCGCGTGCACGTTCGTCCTCGCCTGGATGACGGGCCAGCCCTTTCCCGGTGCCCATGTCGTGGGAGGCACGTTGGTGCTCGGCTTCGCGAGCTACGGACTGTCCATCGTCCTGGATGCCTATGCACTCCGACTGCTGGGCGCGGCGCGCGAAGCCGCGTACTTCGCCACGGCCCCCTTCGTGGGTGCCCTGGTGGCCGTGCCCCTGCTGGGGGAAAGGCTGCGGCCCCTGGACCTGGTCGCGGGTGGGCTGATGGCCACGGGCGTGGTGCTGCTGCTGCGCGAGCGGCATGGCCATTCGCACACGCACGCGCCACTGGCGCACGAACACGCCCATGTCCACGATACCCACCACCAGCACGCGCATCCTCCCGGCATGTCCACCGCCGAGCCCCACAGTCACCCCCACCACCATGCGCCTCTCACGCATGACCATCCGCATGTGTCGGACCTGCATCACCGCCACAAGCACTGAGAGCGGATGGGCCCGGTCAACGTCGCAACGTCACGGACGGTTACGTCATCAGCCTCGCGGTGGGTATCGCCGGCTGAATCCCCCCCAATGAAACAGCGAGGCGAGCGTGGAGTGCCCCTGCGCCACTCCCCGCCCGCCCCGCCTTGCTTCACGTCAAGAGAGCGCCGCCCCGGGTGGCGGTCTCCCTCGCCGTCACTGGAACAGCAGGCAGTAGGTGTCGAGCTGGTAGAAGTCCGACGGCACGAACGGCGCCCACGTCTGCCGCACGAAGTAGAGGTGACGCCCGTCCACGCTCAGCGAGGGGTGGAACTCGTCCTTCTCCGTGTTCACCGCCGGCCCCAGGTTGATGGCCTTGGTGAAGCGCCCCCCGATGTTGATGCTCGCGTACAGGTCTCCCAGGCCGTGGCCCTCCGGACGGTTGAGCGAGGCGAAGATGAGCACCCGGCCGTCCGCGGAGATGTGCGAGTTGTACTCCCAGTAGTCCGGGCTGTTGACGCCCGTGCCCAGCTTCTCCGCGGGGGCGTAGCCGGGGCCGCGGCGCTCCGAGCGGTAGATGTTGAAGTCCGAGTCGAACGTGCCGCTGGCGAAGTACACCGTCCCATCACGCGTCGCGCTGACGTAGAGCTCCTGGCGGTCCGAGTTGACGTTGGGGCCCAGGTGCTGCGGCGCGCCCCAGCTTCCATCCGCCTGCTTGTGCACCACCCACAGGTCCGAGTCCGCGCGCTCCTCGGTGCCCGTCACGGGACGGGTGGACGAGAAGAACAGCGAGTTGCCGTCCGGCGTGAGGAACGGGTCGGTGTCCAGGTACGTGCCGGAGAAGGACACCAGCTGTCCGGGGGTGAAGTGGCCGTTCACCTTGTGCGTCTCGTAGATGGCCTGGAACGGCGCCTCCGCCGCATCCACGTGGTAGTACGCCGTGTTGCCGTCCGAGGAGAAGGTGAGCCGGTACTCCGAGCGGTCCGGGAGGGAGACCTCTCCCGGCGCGAACATGCTGCCGCCCGCGGGGCAGGTCAGGAACCGCAACGACTCGCTGGACACCTCTTGCGCGCCGAGCGCCTCCGCCACCTTGGCGGACTCAGGCTCCTGCGCGGCGCACGCCATCGTCATGGAGGACATGGCGACGAAGAGGCCAAGAGACCACGACTTCCCAGGGGTGAATCGATTCATGCGACGTCTCCTTGTGTTGGAGACACAGTCGCCCGACCTCCCGAGACTCGCGATGGAGTTGTGACGAACGGTGGAGGTCCTGGGGCCAACGGTGGAATCGCCGCCCCACCCCGCTCAGGAGGGCAGGTCCAGGGCCCGCTGGAGCCTGGCGCGGTAGCTCCGGCCGGACGTCAGCTTCGTGCCATCCCTCAGTGTCAGCACGAACTCGCCCGGGGGCAGTGGCTCCACTTCCTCGATGCGGTCCACGCGGACGATGAGCGAGCGGTGCGCACGCACGAAGTCCTTCGGGTCCAGCTTCGCCTCCAGCGCGTTCATCGTCTCGCGCGCCAGGTACGACTGCTTGCCCAGGTGGACGGAGACGTAGTTCCCCTCCGCCTCCAGGTAGTCGATGTCCTCCACGCGAAGAAACCGCATGCGCCAGCCCACCTTGGTCACCAACTTCGTCGCGTAGGGCTCCGACGTGGGAGGCAGGCGCTGCGACAGCGACTCGAGCCGCTCGATGAGGTCCGAGTCCAACTCCATGGCCCCGGTGCGGCGGCGCTCGCGCACCCGCGCGAGGCTGAGACGGAAGCGCTCCCTGTCGAACGGCTTGAGCAGGTAGTCGAGCGCGTTGGCCTCGAACGCCTGCACCGCGAAGTCCCTGTGCGCCGTCACGAAGATGACCGCCGGCTGCTGCTCCTGGGCCACCGCGCGCAGCACGCCGAAGCCGTCGGGCTCCGGCATCTGCACGTCCAGCAGCACCAGGTCCGGACGCTCCCTGCCAATGGCGGCGATGGCCTCCACACCGTCGCGACACTCGCCGATGACGGCCATGTCCGACTCGTCCGCGAGCAGCTCCTTCAGCCGCTCCCGGGCCAGCGGCTCATCGTCGACGATGAGCACGCGGATGGGCGGAGTCATGTCGCCGGCTCCGTCCGGAAGGGAATGGCCAGGGACACCAGCGCCCCACCCTCCGAGCGTCCGCGCAGCTCCAGCCGGTGGTCCGGACCATAGAGCTGGACCAGCCGCTCCCGCGTAATCCACAGGCCCTTGCCGCCTCCCGAGGGCCTGGGCGCGGTCGCCTCGCGCAGCCCGACGCCGTCGTCGCGGACCTCCAGGAGCAGCGCCGAGCCCTCACGCCGGGCGGACACCGTCACCGTACCCGGGGCGGAGCGCGGGGCGATGCCATGCTGGATGGCGTTCTCCACCAGGGGCTGGAGCAACAAGTGCGGCACGTGGGCGCCGAGCGTGTCCTGCTCGATTTCGTGCTTCACCTGGAGCCGGTCCGTGAAGCGCACGCCCTGGATGTCCAGGTAGAGCTGGAGGGTGCGCAGTTCGTCCCGCAGCGTCACCTCCTCGCGGCCCGCGGCATCCAGCGTGCCCCGCAGCAAGTCACTGAGCCGAGCAATCATCCGCTCGCTGCCCATCGGGTCCCGGTGCACCAGGGCAGAGATGGAGTTGAGCGTATTGAAGAGGAAGTGCGGGTGAAGCTGGGACTTGAGGACGTGGAGCTGGGCGCGGGCGAGCTGGGTGTCCCGAAGCCGGAGCTGCTCGGCGTAGTAGATGGCGTGCGCCACACCGAGGAGCGTCAGGTAGATGAACGGGTTGTAGAGCAGCGCGTGCTCGAGGACGGCCGTGTAGGCGGGGGGCGCGTCGTACCAGTGGAAGTACGGGTCCAGCGAGTAGATGACGGTGGCGCGGAAGAACGAGACGGCGAGCGCGCCGCCCACATGCAGCGCCAGACGGGAGCGCCAGCGACGCCGCTCGAAGGGGAAGCGCAGGCCGTAGTACACGACGGCGATGGTGACGGGCGCCCACAGCGCGGTGGCGAAGCCATCCGTGAGCAGCGCATGAGCCCAGGACACGCCCCGCACCGAGTGCGCCTCACTGGAGGCGGCAAGCCCCTGCAAGGTCCAGTAGGCGAAGGCCGCCACCCACAAAATCCAACCGCGTCCGCGTGACATGCCACCCAAGGTACACGGACTCGCGTCGGCTTTCACATCCACGCCGGTCTCCCCTCTGAAGGCCAGGCTCGCGGGCCCGAGTGAGCAGGCAGGTCAGCCCCGTGACCGGGGGCGATTGAAGGATGTCGGACGGAGTCCATCTCCGCCTGACTTCCCTTTATTGCGGCAATCAAGTGACAATAGACACATGTCACTTTTCCGTACGCTCTTCGTCTCGCTCGCCGTGGTCCTCATGGGGTGCTCCGCGTCGTCCGATGACTCGGGAACGGAGGACCCTCCAGACACGGGGTTCATCGAGGTGGCCGGCGACGACGCGGGAACGCAAGACGCGGGGACTCAGGATGCGGGCCCGCCCGATGCAGGTGGAGGGCCCACCGACAGCCTCGCGGGGCTGACCCGCATCGCCAGCGCCGAGTACCAGTTGTTCTACCTGGTGAACGGTCGGGTGTTGGGCATCGGCTCCAACCGCGCCGGGCAGCTCGGCGTCGGCCATGCCAACCCATACAACCAGGTCCCGCCCGTCGACATCGCCCTGCCCGCGGAGCTGCGTTTCAAGGACGTGGCGGGCGGCGGTTTCCAGAGCGTCGCGCTCGATGTCCAGGGCCGCGTCTGGACCTTTGGACAGAACCTCTACGGCCAGCGGGGCGACGGCACCACGAACGACTACCCCAACCGCACGACGACGCCGAACAACGGCCAGCCGTACCTCATCCTCCAGGACTCCACCGGCGCGACGTTCGACAACGTCATCGCGGTGCGCAGCGCGCTGCTGTTCAACATGGCGCTGAAGGCGGACGGCTCCGTCTGGGTCTGGGGCATGAGCGGCAAAGCGATTGGAGACACGTTGGGCATCGCGGGAGACGGCAACAGGGAGCCGCGCAACATCACCCGGCCCGTGCGCGTCCCGCTGCCGCAGGGCGTGCGAATCACGAGCTTCACCACGAACGACAGCAGCATCTTCGCGCTCGATGACACCGGCAAGGTCTGGGCCTGGGGCGGCAGCGCCGCCGGTGAGACCTTGGGCAGGGGCAACAACCCGGACTATGCGCGACCGAATTCGTTGAACATCCCCGCGCGCGTCAAAGAGCTTGCCGCGGGAGGAGGCCAGTGGATCGTCGCGCTCGACGAGAACGGGAGCCTGTGGGGCTGGGGTATCCAGGGGACGTACCTGGGGCTCGGCCCACCGCAAGGCGATTGGTACCCGGTGTCCACGCCCGTGAAGTTGTCATTCCCGGAGTTCGGTACGCACAAGGTCGTCCACGTCTCCGCGAGCGGCCACGTCACCCACGTGATTCTGGACGACGGCACGCTGTGGGGCTGGGGCGACAGCGCGATGGGCGAGGTGGGCAACGGGGTGATGCTGGACTTCGCCACCTATGACCCGCCGTACAGCTGGAATTGGGACAAGTACCAGAAGATGGTCTTCCGTCCCGTTCAGGTGGCCCCGGGCGTCACCTTCACGGCCCTGCACAACACCGCGCAGTCGTTCTACGCCTACGCCACCGCGACGGACGGCACCATCTACTCCTGGGGCCGGAACAAGACGGGCGTGCTGGGCAACGGCGTGCGGCCCACGGGTGACGTGGCCGGCCGCCCCGACAGTTGGAACGTGGCCACCGCCACGCCCGTGCCCGCGCACCTGCTGACCACGGGCACCGACACGCCGTCGAAGTAGCGCGCGTCGTCAGCCGGTCAACACCACGGCCAACCCGTGGGAGAAGGGCTGGGCGGAGGCGAAGCGGGGTGTCACCGCCCAGCTTCCGTCCGGGCGCAGGTAGCCGAACTTGCCGTCCTGCTTCACGGCGGCCAGCCCTTCCGAGAACGTGCCATTCACCGCCTGGAAGCGGGGCTCGATGACCAGGGCCCCCTTCCGGTCGATGAAGCCATAGGCGCCCTTCTGCTTCACGGGAGCGAGCCCCTCGCGAAACGCGCACTCCGTCAGGCTCGTGTCCCAGTTCGAGAAGCCAGGCTCCAGCACCCAGGCGCCGGACTCGTCCACGAAGCCGAACTTCTTGCCCTTCACGACCAGCGCCAGCCCGTCCGAGAAGCGGCCCATCGTCTCGAAGTCGAAGCTGGCGAGGCACTGGCCCTTGGGGTCGATGAGCCGGCTCTGCTCTGCCTTGGGGCGCTCCTTCAAGACGACGTGTGCCTTGCCGTCGAAGAAGGGCCGGGCGAGTCCACCGCCGAACCCGTCCAGCACCACCTCGCCCTTCCGGTTGAGGTACGAATCGGAGCCCTTCGCCCCCGCGCGCATCACCGGCGCGAGCCCCGAGCCGAAGCGCCCCACGTTGACGTAGGTCGCCCCGGCCACGACGTACTTCGTGAAGTTCGCCTTGAACTCCACGGGCAACACGAGCTTGCCCTTCACGTCGATGAAGCCCGCGTCCGTCAGGGCCAGTCCATCGCTGAAGCCGGTGAACGCACGCTTCACGTCCAGCGCCCGCTGGCCCTTCACGTCGATGAAGGCCCAGCCGCCCTCCACGGGCATGCGAGCGTGGCCTTCGTTGAAGCTGAAGGGCGTGCCATGGGGGCTGGGGATGACCAACTCCCCCTTCTTGTCGATGAAGCCGTAACGCGTTGTCACGGCGCGGACCCTATCCTCCGGGCCCGCGCCCGTCGACGCTCAGGGCCGCGTGCAGGAGCGTCCGCCGCCCGCGTGATACATGAGGTCCTGATAAACGGTCTGCGCGAGGATGGGCGTCTTGCTCTCCAGGCGCTGGACGGTGACACCGTTGCGCTGGAGTTCGAAGACAGGCGTGGTGCCGGGGACCAGCGCCGCCTGGAAGGCCGTCACTCCCGCGCTCGTCACATCCAGCGTGCGCACGTCGGTGCCCTGGGTGATGACCAGCCGGCCCGGCTCCTTGAGGAAGGCGAGCAGCTCCACCTGGTTGGACGCGGCGACCCCGCCCCGCAGCTTCATCACGCGCGCCGTCTGCTTCGCGGCGTTGAAGGGCGCATCCGTGCGGTGCCGGCGGTGCGTGTAATAGAGCGTGTCGCGGACGATGGTGGGCCGCTGACCCGTCTTGAACCACGCGGTGTAGTACGCAATCCAATCCATGATGACGTAGCCGCGCTCCTGCGACGCCGTCATCCACGATTCGCCGTAGTCGGTCAGCGTCAGCAGGGTGACCCAGTCCGCGTCGCCTTCAATCGCCTTCTCGAACTGCGAGCGGAACGCGAGGCTGTTCTGCGCCTCCCAGTACACGCGGCTGCTGTTCTCGCTGTCGGTGAGCTTGTGGCGCACGTCCTCGAACGCGACGGGGGACATCCACTTCTTGCCTCGGCGGTGCGACTCCACGCTCCAGCGGCGCATGTTCTCCGCGGACTGCGCGGTGCGCTCGCCCCACGTGGAGAAGCCCGTCACCAGGGGGTTCCACTCCGCGTACTTCGTCACGTCGCCCGTGTACGACAGGAGCGGCCAGAAGGTGACCTGGATGTTCTGCGCCGCCAGCCGCGTCTTCAGCTCCGTCCACCAGGCCACCGACTTGCGCTCGGGGTTGAAGGTGGCGAGGACGATGGCGCCATCGAGCTTGTGCACGGACGGGTGATTGGCCACGGAGGCAATCATCGACACCAGTCCATCCGTGGTGCCCGCGGCCTCGGTGGGGAAGTCCGGACTGAGGACGATGCGGAACTCCGGGTCCACCGCCGCCGCCGCGGCGAGCATGACGGTGAGCTGGTTGTTCCGCGTGTCGGACGAGACGCGGTACGGGTGCTCGTAGAGGAAGCCATCCATGCCGGAGGCAATCGCGCGGCGCACCTCCGTCTCGAAATCACGCTGCCGCCACGCGCTGTCGGCCCAGGGGGCGCGGGGCAACGGCCGGTCCCTCATCAGTCCACCGATGTTGGCGTACTCGCCGTTGCGCGACTCGGGCGTCATCCAGCCCGTCCAGTAGTCCGACGCGGGCTGCGCGTTGTCGATGGAGATGGGGAAGATGGGGTAATAGAAACCGAAGACCTTCTTCGGCGCCGCGCGCAGCGCCGCCGTCGTCGGCATGTCGAACGGGTAGCACGCGGAGATGGGCGTCGGCGCGGTCGTCAGCGTGGCGCTCAGCTCCAGGTTGAAGCGCGCATCGGACGTGTTCGCCGCGGACTGGTGCAACTCCACCGCGAGGACGTTCGTCCCCGTGCGCAGCGCCGCCACGTCGATGGCCTGACTCATCCACGTCTGCTCTTCCGCGGGCAACGAGACGGTGGCGGGCGCCAGCGTGCGGTAGCCCACCGTTCCGGCGGGCAGGTTGCTGCGGAAGACCTCCGTGCCGTTCAGGTAGACGATGGCCCCGTCATCCCGCTGCAGCCGCACCAGCAGCTCGCTGACCCGCGCCGCGTCCGCGACGGTGAAGGCGTGCCGGAAGTACGTGGTGATGTGCTTGTTCGTCGCGTTGGAGCCGTAGGAGACCGCCGTGGACAGGTCCGTCTCCGCGTAGCCCAGCGGCGAAGCACCCGCGGGCCAGGCCGCGTCGGAGAAGCCCGTCGCCGACCACGTCGTGCCCAGGTCCACGCCCGTGTCCAGGTAGCGCCACGACGCGCCCGTCGCGACGAGCACCGTCGCGAGTGAAGGCGCGGCGGCGGCGGCCAGGTCCGCGTCCGGCGTCGTGGGGAGCGCGCCCACTTCGGGAGCGCCGTCTCCAGAGGGAAGCGACTCGTCAGGAGCGCCTCCCGCGCAGGACATTGACAGCAGGGGCGCTAGCAGGAACGCGGCAAGCCGCGCCCTCGGAAAATCCATCGGGATGCGCATCGATCGACCTCGAGAGGCCCTTCGCCCGGGGGGACGAAGAGAGGGGGGTTATCCCCGAGACACAGGAGGTCTCCGGATGGCGCAGACAATCCGGATGTCTTTCGCGTTTTACCTGTAAGTCCTTGAGCCGAGCGGACCGTTGGAGCGAGGCCCTGGCCGGGGCTCACGTCACGGCAGCAGCTCTTCCTTCTTCAGGAGTTTCTTCGCGAGCGTGGTGTAGGACCACTCGCCCTCCTCATCCACCAGCCCCTTGTGGAGCAGCTTGCCCAGCTTGGGACCGATTTCGCTGGAATGGCCCACGAGGTGCTGCGGCGCGCGCACCTTGTCGATGGCGTCCTCGCGGTCATCCGAGACGACGAGCCGGGCGGACAGCGTGTCCGCGTAGGCGGAGTAGTCGCTGTAGTAGGTCCACGCCACACCCTGGAGGGCGAAGTCGCCCAGCACGACAATCTCTCCGTGGAAGAGGAGGTTGTTCGCCTTGAGCGAGCCTCCGACAAAAAGCAGCGAGTAGTCGAAGCCCTCGTGGATGATGTTGCCCTCCACCACCAGGTCTCCCGCGACGAGCAGGCGGCCCTGGTCCTCGATGATGAGGTTGCCCTTCACGGTGACGCTCTTCGCATCGAGAAGCTGGTCCTGTCCCTCGGAGATCCTCAGGTCCGTGGTCACCTGCTTCACTTCGGCCGAGGGCGACAGCTTCGCCTTGAGCGAGGCCCGCTTGGCGGCCGAGCCAGCGTGAGCGTGGAGCGAGGGTTCCTGGAGCAACTTTTCGAAGAGCGTCATGCTTCCAGGCTAGGAGTCCGCCCGGCTCCTGACGAGTGGAATGTCCTGGCCAAACCTCCATGAGAAGCCTTGGCCGCCTGGCTCCGGGTATACTGGGAGCTTCGGCCGGGAAAACGGTGTGAGGTCCGCGTGGCATTGACCAGGACTGTCCGGTGGGTTTCGACGCTCTGGAGCGCGGGTGCGCGGGGCGTGGCCGCCCAGGGAGCGCTGCTCGCCTGCGCGCTGCTCTTCGCCCAGACGGCGGGTGCGCAGACGACGGAGGACCGGGCCTACGTTGGCGTCACCTTCGCGCGCGGCACCGAGATTGGCTCACAAGGCGGCAGACTGGATGAGCGCAAGCAGTTGGAGCTGCGCCTCCCTCTCCCGCCCGTGTTCCTGGGCCGCACGGTGCTCGTGCCCTCCTTCGGCTACGAGACGCGCTTCATGGGGCTGGAGCAGCACGGCCCGCTCGCGGACGTCGCCGAGGAGAAGCTGGGAAGGCAGTTCCATCGCTTCCAGCTCGGACTCACGCTGATTCGTCCGCTCTCACCCCGGTGGATGCTGGTGACGGGCGCGGTGGCGAACACGCGCACGGACTTCAAGAGCTCCTTCGACTTCGGGCTGGACACCTCGTGGGCGGGCTTCGCCATGGCGAACTACCTGATTGGAGGAGACCCGGACGTGCGGCTGACGTTCGGACTGGTGGCGCTGTATCCGTTCGACGCCACGCCCGTCGTCCCCATGATTGCCTTCGCGTACCGCAAGGGGCCGTACATCCTGGAGGTGGGCCTGCCTCGGCTCGCCATGTTGTACAAGGTGGGCGACGGGCTGGAGCTGGGCATCACCGGCATGTTCGATCAGCAGGTCTTCCGTTCTCGCATCCCGTATGACGAGCAGGGCCCCAAGCCGCACTACATCCGGGAGACGGCACTGCGCTTCGGCCCCACGGTGAATGCGCGCCTGGGCAATGGAAACCTCTGGGTCAGCTCGTCCATCGGGCTCGACTTCCTGAACGACTACGCGCTGCTCGACAAGGACCGGGACCGGGTGGAGCTGGGGTTGCTCCAGTCCACGGGCCCGGCGCCCTATCTCCGGGTATCGCTCGGCTGGCGTCCTCCGCGTCGCCCCAGGGAAGCCATCCGGCCCGTCGGCGGTCCGCCGGAGCGGGCCGCGCCGCCGGGCAACTCTCCAACGCTCATCCGATGAAGGGCGTGAGCGCCTTCAACCAGACAACGACGGCGGCGGCGCCCGCATCGGGCACACCGAGCGCCCTGCTCCCCAGGTAGCTGGCGCGTCCGAGCCGAGGCTGCATGCGCGCGGTGGCCTCCGCGCCCTGCTCACCCTCGAGCACCGTCGCGGCCCAGGCCCCGGCGGTCGACCTTCCGGCCTTCAGCTCTCGCGCGAAGGCATCGGCGGCGGGCTTGAGCGCATCGAGCATGGTGCGGTCTCCGGGCCGGGCTCCGCCGAGCTGCGCCACCGCGTCGACGGCGAGGCCGAACGCGTCCGCCCAGGCGGGAGCATCGGTGGAGCCCTCGGAGAGCCGACGCGCGGCGCGCAGCAGCGCCGTGGCGTAGAACGGCCCCGAGCTTCCGCCGATGGCGCGCCGCAGGGCATCACCGATGGACGTGAGGGCTCGCGAGGGATTCGTCCAGGAGGACTCGGGCAGGGCGCGAATCGCCGCCGCGCCGCGCGACAGACTGAGGCCCAGGTCCCCGTCTCCCGCCGCGCTGTCGAGTTCCGTGAGGCGTGTCTCGCTCGCCTCGAAGGCCGTGGCCACGGCGAGCGCGGCCTCCTTCACGCGCTCCATTCCCGGTTGACGTGCCTCCTGGCTGGGAGGTGTGAGCGGCGTGGCGGGGACGGAACGCACGGGCCGCTCGGGTGCGAGGCGGCCCTCCCCTCCCCATGCGGGTGCGGTGGTCTTCGCGTCGAGCCGGGCGAGGCGCGAGTCGTCCAGCTTCAGCACGGACAGCGAGCAGCCCGGCATCTCCAGCGCGGAGAGGAACGTCCCGGTCCAGGCCCGCTCGACTCGCAGGCCGCGCTCGCGAAGGAGCGTGAGGGCTCGACGCGTGACGATGGCCAGCTCCATCGGTGGAGTGCCACCCAGTCCATTGACGAGCAGGGCCACCGGGGTGCGTGCTTCGAGGTTCCGGTCCTCGATGATGGTGGAGAGCAACGTGTCCACCAGCACATCGACCTGTTGGAGTGGGGCGCGTCGCACGCCCTGCTCACCGTGGATGCCCAGGCCCAGCTCGATTTCATCGTCGCCCAGCGTGAAGCCAGGACGGCCCGCCGCGGGAACGGTGCACGGGCCGAGCGCGACGCCCATGGTGCCCAGCTCCGCCGAGGCCGCCTGCGCTTCACGGAGCACGTCCTTCAGGGACAGGCCCGCAGCCGCGGCGGCGCCCGCGATTTTGTGGACGAGCACGGTGCCGGCGATGCCGCGACGTCGCGCGGGTTCGACGGTGTCGCGCAGGGCGACGTCATCGGCGACCACGACGACCTCCACGGGGATGCCCTCCGCGCGGGCCAGCTCGGCGGCGAGGCCGAAGTTGAGCCGGTCACCGGTGTAGTTCTTCACCACGAGGAGCGAGCCCGCGGGGCCGGACACCGCGCGGATGGCGGTGAGCACGGCGTCCGTGCTCGGTGAGGTGAACACGTCCCCGGCGACCGCCGCGTCGAGCATGCCCGCGCCCACGTAGCCCGCATGCGCCGGCTCATGCCCGCTGCCACCCCCCGAGATGACGGAGACCTTGCGCTGCCGGGGGTCAGCCGGCGTGTCGGCGCGGATGACCACCGTCTCGTCGTCGAGCAACACCTGCCCCGGAGCGAGCGCGACGAATCCCTCCAGCATCTGCCTCACGACGGCCCTGGGCTCATTGACGAGCTTCTTCACCGGTTCCTGCTCCTTGGCTGCGGCGGACGGCCTGAACGGCGGGAGTAAAGCACGGGCATACCGGCACGGCGTCGGGAGGAGCGGCATGACGGGGGCGCCCGCGTCGGAAACGTCCGACAGCCATCGCCACGCCGCATGACGCGCGCGTCCGACAGCGACGGAGGCGAGCCCCGGCAGGCAAACCCACACCCAGGGCCCGCCGCTCCACACTGAAGCCTCGGCGGCAACGACAGGCTCGGTGCGCGTCACCGCACGACACTTGCGCCCGACGGCGACGAAGGAGAGCCCTGGCACGCAAACCCACACCCAGGGCCCGCCGCTCTCCATTGAAGCCTCGGAGGAAACGAGAGGCACGGAACGCGTCACCGCATGACGCTCGCGCCCGACGCCGACGGAGGCGAAGCCTTGGCATGCAAACCACACCCAGGGCCCGCCGCTCCCACTTGAAGCCTCGGCGGAAACGGCGGACATGGTGCGCGTCACCCACCTTCGCGCTTCCTCACGCGCGTCGGCGACGCAACCACAGCGCGAGCCCCATGAGCCCCATCAACGTGATGGCGCCCGTTCCCCCACGCGTGCCGCAACCGCCGCAGCCCTGCTCCGCCTCGGCGTCTGCCTCCAGCGCCTTGAACGGCTCCGCGTCCCCCATGCCCGTGGCGTCAAGACACCCTGGCCCCGAGCCCGCGTCCGTCGGTCCCGTTCCACCATCCGTCCCGCCGCCCGTCGCGCCTCCCACCTGCCACGCCAGGAGCTGGCCCGGGTACAGGCTGAGATTCACACCAGACACGACGCCTCGGCTCACCCGGTCCACGATGGGCTGCGTCTCCCCGGGCAGCGTGATGGTCACGCCCTGCTTCGACTGCATCGACGTGTTCACCACCGCGTAGAAGTTGCCCTGCGCCGAGACCATCTTCCGCACGACGACCTCCGCGTCCGACGCCGCGCCGGTCACCACGGTGCTCGGCAGCGCGGGCAGCGCGAGATACGCCGCATGGAAGGCCCGCGTGTACTCGGGGAAGCCACGGCTGATGGACGAGGCTTCGAGATATCCCAGCAGCGTCGGGTCCCCGTTGGCCACCGCGCGCGCCTCGGCCAGCATGGAGTACGGCCCCTGCCGGTCCACCGACATGGAGAGGTAACCCCACAAGCCCCCCATCGGCCAGTTGCCATAGCGCTCGTCCGCCGTGTCCTTGGCGTAGTCGCCCTTGCCGTCGTCCTCGTTCAGCGGGAAGTGGTGCACCATCGCCAGACCGGACGCGGTGCGGAAGCGGTTGAGCAGAGCGCTGTCCGCCACGCTGTAGAGGCGATTGAATGGATACGTCAGGTAGACGCCCTCCGACGTCTTGTAGCGGTCCGGGTCCGCCGGCGGGAAGCTGTTGAAGGGCTCGCCCCAGCTGCGGTTCAGGTGCTCGGTGGGCGGCAGCTCGTCCGAGGTGAGGGCCTTGCGGTACGTGCCGTCCTGGAGGAACGCGGCGGGCTCGGTGGGGGGATAGCGGTACTGACAGCAGCGGTCCGTGGCGTCACCCGGCGCGCAGCACCCCTGGTTGTCGATGACGGACCATGCGGCCGGATCGTCCGTGACGGTAACCGCCATGTCCGGCAGGTCTTCCGGCGTGGGCAGCCCCTCTTCCGGATACGGAGTGAAGAGGACCTGCGCATTCGCCACGCCGTTCTGCCGGAGATAGTCGCGGATGGCCTCCAGGAAGGTGCGCCGCTTGCCGAACCACCACGCGTAGTACTGCGCCCGCAGCGTGACGTTCGTCTGGAGCATGGGGCGCGACACGCTCTGACCCGTGTCGCTCGAGAACCGGCCCAGCGCCTCTGGCGCGAAGCTCACCGGCAGGTCCGTGGGGCGCGTGCGGAACCACGCACCCAGGAAGTTCACCTGGCTCTTGAAGTGGAGCACCGTGGCGTCCATCAACTTCTTCACGTCCGCCAGCGCATCCGGGTCCGACACATCCACGCAGTTATCGTCCGCCCAGTAGATGGGCGAGTAGATGTCCCCGTCCCGGTCGAACAGCGGCTTGCACCGGCGCTGCTCACCCAGCGGCTTGAGCCCACACACCGGCGGCTGCTGCCAGGGCTCGATGCAGGTGTGCCACTTGGAGATGGACTTGCAATCGGAGTCCTGCACGCACGACGTGCTCGTGTAGACGCGCTCACCGGAGATGGCACCGGTGTATTCGTAATAGGGCAGCACGGAGAACCCGTTGGCCGCCGCGCGAGACACCGCCGTGGCCCACAGCGTCGGGTCCCTGGGCTGCACGTACCACGGCGGCGCGGAGAACGAGTCCGCGTCCCAGCCCTCCGTGTAGCCAAACTCCATCAGGTCGTGCCCGTACGTGTCGATGCCGAGGAACTTCGCCTGCTTCATGCGGTAGTCGAACCACGTGCCGGGCGAGGTCGCGGGCTGACAGTCCGTCTCCGAGCCCTGCGCGCAGATGGCCGTGTCGTCGTTCATCTCCTCCCGCCAGAAGACATGCCTGCGAGGCAGCGGCGCGGGCGGATAGTTGATGGCCAGGTCCAGGCTCGCGGGATTCGGGACCTCGAAGAGCCGGATGCGAGAGACGGCCGTGCCCTTGTCCGTGGGTGAGCCATGGCGCGCGAAGTGCCCCACGGAGACCCAGAAACCATTCGCCGGTCCCTCGGGGCGCCGGGTGTCCTCCACGTTGCGCTGACCGACGATGGGCGCGAAGCGGTCGTGCAGGTAGAAGAACTGCCGGAACTGCTGCCACTTGCGCGACAGCGGATACTTGAGCGACTCCGGATTGGGATAGGCGTACTGCTCCCGGAAATCGCCAATGGACGTGCCGGTGCTGATGCCCCGGAACTTGTCGGCGCCCTTGTTGGCCACCCCCATCAGTCGCGACTCGTCATCCGGGTACTCCACCACCAACAGGTAGGCACGTCCGGCCTGGAGCCCCTTGCCCGCCCCCAGCTTGTAGGAGAAGGACTTCGCCCGCGGCCCCATCGTCATCGCGCGCACCGGACGCGTCACCCCGTCCAGCGTGAGGGAGCGAATCGTCGAGGTGCTGTTGGCGCCGTGGATGACGGGATGTGGATCCGCGGGGTCTCCGCAGTTCACCTCGTCAATCAGGGGAAGCATCCCGAAGGGTGCCCCCGCGTCCACCAAGGGTTGTCCCAGGGCGGTGGAGGACAACCCCAAAACGAGCAGGCACAGCGGCAAACACGGCGCACGAAGCACGCGAGACTCCAGGAGGGGGGGGCCGGAGCGGCCAGTCATCCCGGAATATCGTCAATTCAGATACAATAGTTTCCGGATGGGCGGACAATCCGGCGATTCACACCACCCTGAGTCAATTGCTACTGAGTTGAAATATTGACGCGGGAGTCCGGGGGCCACGACAATTCGTGAATCACGAAGTCTCGTGGCACAGCGTCACGAACGCGCGGTGCCGCTCAGCGGACCTTGATGCCCAGCACCTTGAGTCGGGAGGCCAGCGTCGTGGGAGCCAGGCCCAGCAGCTCGGCGGCTCCACCCGGGCCGTACACCTTGCCGCCCGCCGCCGACAGGGCCGCCTTCAGGTTGCCCTTCTCCCGGCGGCGCCACTCCCGCTCGGTGAGGAAGGAGGCGGTGCCCCCCGTCATCGGTTGGCGGCCCTCCGGAAGGGCCTGGTCCAACCGCAGCCTCCCACCGCGCGAGAGGATGACGGCGCGCTCCAGGACGTTCTCCAGCTCTCGGACGTTGCCGGGCCAGTCGTAGCGCTGGAGCGCCTGCACCTGGGCCTGACTCATCCGGGGCACGGGAACCTTGAGCCGTGCGGAGACACGTTCGAGGAAGTGCTCGGCGAGCAGCGGGACATCCTCCAGTCGCTGACGCAGCGGCGGCACCTCGATGGGGAAGACGCTCAACCGGTAGTAGAGGTCCTCGCGGAACCGCCCCGCCGCCGCCTCTCCCTTCAAGTCCCGGTTGGTGGCGGCGATGATGCGCACGTCCACCTTGCGCGTGACGTCCTCACCGACGCGCTCGAACGAGCCCTCCTGGAGCACCCGCAGCAACTTGCCCTGCAGCTCCAGGGGAATCTCCCCCACCTCGTCGAGGAAGAGCGTTCCCCCGTCAGCAGCCTGGAAGCGGCCCGCCCTGTCCCGGTGCGCTCCCGTGAAGGCCCCTCGCACGTGGCCGAAGAACTCGCTTTCGAACAGCTCCCGGGGAATGGAGGCGCAGTTGACGCGGATGAGGGGCCGCTCCCGGCGAGGGCTCTGCTCGTGGATGGCACGGGCGATGAGTTCCTTGCCCACCCCCGACTCCCCGAGAATCAGCACGCTGGCCGTCGTGGCCGCCACGGGCTGAATCTGCTGAAGCACCCGCCGGAGGGCACCCCCGCGGCCCACGATTTCTCCGAAGGAGAGCGCGTCCTTCACTTCTTCCCGCAGATAGTCGCGCTCCAGTTCGAGCTGCCCTCTCAGCCGAGCCACCTCCTCGAAGGCCCGCGCGTTGGAGAGGGCCACCGCCGCATGGTCCGCGAACGCACGCAGCCACGAGAACTCCGAGCGCCCCAGCTTGCGGCGGCTGAACACGGCCAGCACCCCGAGCACCTCGCCCCGGAAGACGAGGGGCTGGGCCGCGAAGCTCTGGATGCCCTCGCGGCGCGCCCACTCCCGCCGCACCAGCCAGTCCGCATCTCCGGAGGCGCACTGGAGGAGGACGGCCTCTCCGGTCGCCCCGACCTGGCCCACCTTGCGCACGCCCAGGGGAAAGCGCCGGAAGGCTCCCTCCAGACCTGACCACGCCTCGTCGCTCTTCCGGGAGCCCCCCGCGCTCGCCGCCAGATGCAGACACCGGGAGGTGTCCGGACACTCGGCGCGCATGGGACACGTCCCACAGAGGTCACCCGGCGCGATGAGCCAGATGCGGCCCAGCGCCACATCCGGCTGCGCGGCGAGCCCCTGGACGATGCGCGCGAGCAGCAGGTCCACCGAGCGGACCTGGGCCATGGCCAGGGAGATGGACTGGAGCGCCTCGGCGTACATCGCTCCTGCTTACCCAGGCGCGCCTCGGGTCGCCACGACTTCTCGTCCACCCCGAGATTTCGTGGTGACGAACAATGGATTCGCCCTGGTTCAGTCCAGCGTCAGCAGCGAGCGCGGCGAGGGCACGGGGAGTGCAATGGGTGGAGGCTTCACTTCCATGGGAGGCCCTGCTTCCCATCCCAAGACAGGAGCAGGACATGCCCTCCCCTCTTCGCCCGCCCTTCACGCGGGAGACGGCCCGCGCCAAGGTCCAGGCCGCCGAGAACGCGTGGAACAGCAGAGACCCCGAGCGGGTGGCGCTCGCCTACACGGAGGATTCCGAGTGGCGCAACCGCACCGAGTTCTTCCGGGGGCGCGAGGCCATCACGGACTTCCTGCGGCGCAAGTGGGCCCGGGAGCTGGACTACCGGCTGATGAAGGAGTTGTGGTGCTTCACCGAGTACCGCATCTCCGTGCGCTTCGAATACGAGTGGCACGACGCCACGGGGCAGTGGTTCCGCACCCATGGCAACGAGCACTGGGAGTTCGACGCCGAGGGACTGATGCGCCGCCGAGACATGAGCGCCAACGACATCCCCATCCTCGAGGTGGAGCGGCGCTACCGCTGAGTCCCGCCAGCGGGTCCACCGCCTCTCAAGGCACTGGCACGGAGGGAAGCCGCCAGTGCTGGAGGACGGCCAGCATCCTCAAGCCGAAGCAGGCCACGGCGCCCAGGCGCGCCCGAACGTCAGACGCCGTCCAGGCCGAGCTCGCGGATGCGGCGCTGGAGCGCGCGGCGGGAGACCTCCAGGCGCTGCGCCATCTCATCGACGTCACCCGCGCACTCATGAAAGCACCGGGTGAGTTCCTCGGGGCTCACTTCGCCCGCGGACCTCAGGAGCGTGCTCTTCTCGATGAGCAGGTAGACGGAGGACCGGGAGATGCCCAGCCTCACCGCGGTCGCCTGGAGGTCCCACCCACTGGCGCGCAGCGCCGCCAGCAACTCCTGCTCCCCCACGTCCGACGGCCGCCGACGGATGGACACTCCCGGCATCAAGGTCCTCCCCAAGGCATCCACGTCGGCCCAGCGCAAGGCAGGCTCTGGAAGCGCGCGTCCCCCGACGGGTGTGGTCGCGGAGTCGAGCAGCTGTTCCAGGTGCGCTTCCACGCGCAGTTGGGAGAGCCCCCGGCTCCCAATGACGAGCTGCCGGGTGACGTTGTGCAACTGCCGCACGTTGCCGGGCCACGCATAACGCAGCAGCCGCGCCACCAGGGACGCGGGCAGCCAGGGCTCGCCACGGATATCTCCCGCCATCAGTCGATGTGCCTCACCGATGACCGCCAGCTCCCGACGCGCGAAGTGGAGGAACAGGGGACCCATGTCCTCGCGGCGCTCGCGCAAGGCGGGCACCCGCAGCTCGAAGCCCGCCAGCCGGTGCAGGAGCGGCGCCTTGAAGAGCCGCTCTGCGATGCGCGTCTCCAGGTCCGCGTCCGTCGCCGCGACGAGCCGCACGTCCACGGGCACCGGGACATGGCTGCCCACCGGATACACCTCGCCCGTCTCCAGTACGCGAAGGAGCGCCGTCTGCACTTCGGCGGGAGCCTCCCCCACTTCGTCCAGGAGCAGGGTGCCGCCATGCGCGGCGCGGAAGAAGCCTTCACGGTCCCTGCTGGCCCCCGTGTACGCGCCTCGCTGCGCCCCGAACAGCTCCGAGGCCACCAGCTCCTTGGAAAGCGCGCCCAGGTTGACGCTGACAAAGGGCCCCGAGCGACGCGGGCCGTGCTCGTGGATGGCGCGCGCCACCAGCTCCTTGCCCGTGCCCGTCTCACCTCGGATGAGCACCGGCACCTGGAGGTCCGCCACTCGCAGGATGTCGTCCCGGAGCTGCTGGAGCTGCTCGGAGGGCCCCACGAGTCCCAGGTCCCCACCGGCTCTCGGGCCCGGAACGGACGTCAGGTGCAGCAACAACACCACGCGCTCGGCGAGCACCAGGGGCACACCCGCGCCCAGCTCCGCCTGCGTCAGCTCCACGCCGCCGCTCCTGACGGTCAGGTCGCCGACTCGCACGTGGGTGCCCTGCATCGGAGACATCAGCCGGAGCCCGCCGTGGGGCCGAGGCTCCAGCATCAACGGCGTGCGACTGAGGAACGGGTCGTCCAAGGGCCGCGCGCCGCTCGCGCCCGGTCGCGCGAAGTCCGGTCCGTTGCGCGACACGGACATGGGCACGCCCAGCGTCTCCATCACCTCAAGCAGCACCCGCTCCCCCGCTCGCTGAAGGTCGGGGTGCGAGACAATGGTCAGCGTGGGCACGCGCCGACGAACCAGGGCGCTCGCTCCGGGTGAGTGCCCCGCGGTCGACTCCCCCTGGTCGGCGGACTTGCGCTGCATGAAGCGACCTGGACCTCTCGTCAGCGGCTTCAATCCTACACGGCGGTCCCACGCGCCCTTCCCTCACCTGCCCAGAAGCCAACACACCCCGCCGGACGTTGGCGAGCGGGCGATTCAACCTACGGACCTCCCGGGGACTCGTCCGCCCGCGAGTCCTCCGGCGCCTCGTCTTCCGGCGGCTCCGCCACCACGGTGAGGATGGGCTTCGCGTCCGAGAGCGAGGGCGTGAAGAGGGACGGCTGGCCCGGGTCATCGAAGACGGTGGAGAAGTCGAGCGGCGTCAGCCCCCGCACCAGCCGCGCGGCGAACGTCTCCTTCAACAGCCGCACGTAGTATTCGACGTCGTAGTCGCGCGGTTCGTTCCCCACCTCGGAGGAAGTGCTCCCGATGTCGTCGGGCTCCGGCTCCGGCAACAGCCCCGCACGTCCCCCCACGGCTCGGTAGACGCGGATGTGCTCGCCGGAGCCCCAGCTCTTCCTTCCGGCAGCGAGCATGGCCTCGTAGGGCAGCTCGCGCCGGCGCTCGCGCAACGCGCCGTACTGAGCGGAGTCCTTCGTCAACCGGACGTGCGCGGCGACCTCCGTCGTGGGCACCTGTCGCCTGCGCAGCGCCATCACCGTGGAGACATAGACGTCCCGCACCGCCGCGAGGTCTCCGGCCAGCAGGCAGCGCACCGCGCGACGCAGGAAGGCCTCACCGAAGGGCTCGGCGCGACTGGAGCGGAAGGCCACGCCCTTGAGCAGCAGCGTCCCGTCGTAGGCCTGGAGCGCGTAGTTCTTCGGTTCATGCGAGAGCATGGCCGCATAGCGGCCGTCGAACTCGAGCTGGACGCGCTGGGGCAACAGCGCGGCGACCTCCGCCACCACCCGGCGCTCGTCCTCCTCGCGCCAGTCCTCCGGCACCGCGAAGTACACGCCGTCCGTGTCCGCCTCCAGCAGCGTGACACCCCTGCGGGCCAGCTCGCGACACAGGAGCGCCAGCACCGCGCGCCCACGCCGCGTCACCTCGTTGGCCGCGTGCACGTCCGAGAAGCGCGTCAACCCGGAGGCGCCCAGGTAGCCATAGGCCGAGTTGACGACCAGCTTCATCGCCGCGGAGAGCGCTTCGTTCTCGTGTCGCTCGGATGAGCCCGGCGCCGCCGCGCGCGCCCGCTTCTTCGCCGCCAGTCGCTGGTCCGTCAGCCGGTCCACCATCGACAGCAACGCCCCCAGGCGGTCCCGCTTCGGGCCGATGCGGTACTCGCGCATCAGCGACGGATAGAGGCTGGCCACGTCGGCCTTCACCACGCGCCGGGCCACTCCGGTGGCGAACAGGTGGAGCGCCGCGCCGCTGTGCGACGTGCCATCTCCCTCCTCGTGCGCGGGGAGCGCCGCACCCGCCCGCAGGTACGCCCGCACCAGCAGCGGGTCCAGCACTCCCGTGGCCGCGCCCGCGTCCGCCAGTCGCTCGTAGCGGCGAGGCGCCATGCGAGCGAGCGCGAAGGCCGCCCCGCCCAACAGCCGCGCCAGTCCCTCCGCTTCCCCCACGTCGTCGCGCGCATAGCGCCGCACGCGCTCCGGGTCCGTCTGGAAGACCTCGTGCACGCGCGCGCCCGGGATGTACTCGCGCGCCGGCCCCGCGATGCCGAAGTGCCGCGCGACGGCCTTGAGCCCGTGGCCCGGCAGGTCTCGCACGGCGAAGTCGTGCCGCAGCACCGCGTCCATCGTGTCGATGAACTCGCGTCCGGGCACCGTGAAGCGCGCGCGACGCATCGGGTCCGCGCTGCGCTCCGCGCCGCGTCCCAGCGCCGAGCCTCGCGCGGACGGCCGGTGCCGCAACCCGGGACCTCCCGCGCGGCCCAGGGGCAGGGAGACGTTGAGCAGCTTCGCGCGCCGCGCGACGAACGGCAGGTCGAAGCCGTGCAGGTTGTGGTTCTCGATGACGTCCGGGTCCAGCACGCGCACCCGCTCGACGAAGCGGCGCAGCAGGTCCGCCTCCGCCGCGTCACCTTCACCGTGCGCCTCCAGCACCTCCGGCTCGCCTTGGGGCCCGCGCAGCGCGATGAGGAAGATGCGGTCCCTGCCCGGGTCCAACCCCGTGGTCTCCAGGTCGAACTGGAGCCGGTGCAGCTCATCGAAGCCCAGCCCCCGGAAGTACGTGCGACCGGAGGCCGTGAGGTACTGCTCCTCCGGCGGCAGCGACAGCACCGTGCCCGGGCTCAAGTCGCGCAGATTCGAATACGGGCGCCCCAGCCGCCGCGACACGCCTTGCAGCACGTCCGACGCCAGCGCGCGCCCATCCTCCGCTCGGATGAGGAAGCGCAGCGCCCCCGGCCCCGACAATTCCTGGAACGTCACCCGGCCCGGAACGTAGCCCTCGCGCTCCGGCTTGAGCCGCGCGCCCAGGTGGTCCAGGTCCTCCAGCGTGGAGAGCACCAGCCAGGGCCGGAAGCGCACGTCCTCGCGCACCAGCTCCCCCGTCCCCGGAATCCGCCGCCATATGGACGCGCGGCCGTCGGGCTCCGCCCACACCGAGACGATGCCCGGTGTCGCGTCCCAACCCCACAGCCACTCGTCCTCCACCATGCCGCTCATCATGCCCCACAGCTTGCCGCCCACGGTTGTCAGCGGTATGTCAGGTATCACCCCGCATGCAACGCACCGAGCGACTCTTCGCCCTCGCTGAGTACCTCAGAGGCCGCCGCACCGGCGTGACGGCGGAGACGCTGGCGGAGCGCTTCGGCGTCACGGTGCGCACCATCTACCGCGACCTCGACACCTTGCGCGCCGCGTCAATGCCGGTGGCCGCGGAGCGTGGGCGAGGGGGCGGCTACGCGTTGGACCGCAGCTACAGCCTACCGCCGGTGAACTTCACGGCGCGGGAGGCGGCGCTGCTGGTGGCGCTGGGGCGCTTCGCCATCGACATGCGGCTGTTGCCCTTCACGGGGACGCTGGAGTCGGCGCTGGACAAGGTGCGGGCGGCCCTCTCCACGTCGGCGCAGCGCGAGCTGCTCGACAGGCTCAAGGAGCTGTCCTTCCTCGGAGTGCCGTCGCTGCCGAGCAAGGCGTCCGTCCGAGCGGCGATTGAGCGCGCCTGGTTCGAGCAGCAGCCCCTGCGCATCACCTACGTGGACGGCAACTTCCTGGAAACCACGCGAGAGGTGCGAATCGTCTCGGTGGTGATGGACCGGCACGAGACTCGCCTGGACGCACTCGACGTGAGGAGCGGCGAGCGGCGGCACTACCGGGTGGACCGCATCGTCCAGGCCGAAGTCACGCGCGCCTTCGGGACCTGACCGACGCCCGTCTCGCGCGGCCATGCCGCAGCGCATCAAAGGCAGACACCCAACAACCGCCGACCCGGGGGCCGGTCGTGCGCGCAATCGGGATAGCATCCGCGTCCCCGAACCCATCAACGACACGCGCCTTGGAGGCGAGCCCGATGGAGAAGCCCTGGTTGAAGCACTACCCGCCTGGAGTTCCGGCGGAAATCGATGACCGGCAGTACCCGACGCTGACGCACCTGCTGGAAGAATCGTTCACCAAGTACGCGGACCGGCCTGCCTTCAAGTGCATGGGCAAGTTCATCACGTACCGGGAGCTGGACGCGTTGTCGCGGCGCGTGGGCGCGTGGCTCCAATCCCGGGGCCTGGAGAAGGGCGCCACCGTCGCCATCATGATGCCCAACGTGTTGCAGTATCCGGTGTGCATCGCCGCGATTCTGCGCGCCGGCTACATCGTGGTGAACATCAACCCGCTCTACACGCCGCGCGAGCTGGAGTACCAGCTGAAGGACAGCGGCGCCCAGGCCATCTTCATCCTGGAGAACTTCGCCGTCACGCTGCAGCAGGTGCTGGAGAAGACGCCGGTGCGGCACGTCGTCGTCGCGACGATGGGCGACCTGTTGGGCGGCTTCAAGGGCACGCTGGTCAACTTCGTGGTCCGCAAGGTCAAGAAGATGGTGCCCGCGTTCCAGCTTCCGCGCGCCACCAGCTTCAAGCAGGTGCTGGCCGAGGGAGGCACGCGCACGCTCACCCCCGCCACCACCACGCGCGATGACATCGCGTTCCTGCAGTACACGGGTGGCACGACGGGTGTGTCGAAGGGCGCGATGCTGCTGCACCGCAACGTCATCGCCAACCTGTTGCAGGTGGAGGCGTGGCTCCAGCCCGCGATGAAGGGCCGGAACATCGAGCAGGCGAACATCATCTGCGCGCTGCCGATGTACCACATCTTCGCGCTCACCGTGTGCGGCCTGATGGGCATGCGCATGGGCGCGATGAACGTGCTCATCCCCAACCCGCGCGACATCCCGGCGTTCATCAAGACGCTGTCGGAGCAGCCGTTCCACATCCTCCCGGCGGTGAACACGCTCTACAACGCGCTGGTCAACCACCCGGACTTCAGCAAGCTCGACTTCTCCCACCTGATGGTCTCCAACGGCGGAGGCATGGCGGTGCAGAAGGCGGTGGCGGACAAGTGGTTCGCCGCCACGCGCGTGCCGCTCATCGAGGGCTACGGTCTGTCGGAGACGTCTCCGGTGGCCACCAGCAACACGCCCATCGCCACGGAGTACTCGGGCACCATCGGCCTGCCGGTTCCCGGCACGGAGATCGCCATCCGCGACGAGGACGGCAACGACGTTCCGATGGGAGAGTCGGGCGAAATCTGTATCCGCGGGCCGCAGGTCATGGCCGGCTACTGGAACCGTCCGGACGAGACGGAGAAGGTGATGTTCGCCGACGGCTTCTTCCGCTCCGGCGACATCGGCATCATGGACGAGCGCGGCCACACCCGCATCGTGGACCGCAAGAAGGACATGATTCTGGTGTCCGGCTTCAACGTGTACCCGAACGAAGTCGAGGGCGTGGTGGCGATGCACCCCGGCGTGCTGGAAGTGGCGGCCGTGGGCATCCCCGACGAGCACTCGGGCGAGGTCGTGAAGCTCTTCGTCGTGAAGAAGGACCCGTCGCTCACGGAGGCCCAGTTGATGGACTTCTGCCGTGAGCAGCTCACCGGCTACAAGCGTCCCAAGCACATCGAGTTCCGCACGGAGCTGCCGAAGACGAACGTCGGCAAGATTCTGCGGCGCGAGCTGCGCGAGAAGAAGGTCGCATGAGTTCCAGGTGACGTCACGTCGGCCGGAGCGGCATCCTCGCCGCTCCGGTCGTCGCCGGGACAGGTCCGGCCTCCCTCGGTCGAGCGGACCGTGTTCGTTCAGCGCGACGCCGACGCCTCCGCTCGCGCCTCCAGCTTCCGGAAGTTGTCGCCGCGCTCGCGCTCGATGCGCAGGAAGAAGGGGTCCACCCCGACGTGCGTCGGGCGCTGGTCCACCACGAAGGACACCTCCGTCGAAGCGCCCTGGAAGCGGAGGCGCTCCACGTGCAGCGGGACGTCCTCTCCGGAGCCGTCTCGCGGCGACTCGCTGTAGACGGCGACGTCCAGGGCTTCGTCCAGCGGCAGGGGGACCGCCTCGCTGCCCCGGCGCGCGTGCTTGGACGTGGACACCCGGGCCGTCACCCGGAAGCGTCCATCCGCCTGCGCCTCCACCGTGGCGGACTCCACCTTCAAGTCGTACAGCACGACCTCTTTCAGCCACTGGTCGATGAGGACCTGCTGTTCCGCGGACGCCTCCGCGTGCAGCGCGTCCAGCAGGTCCAGCGTCGTCAGCGAGTTCTCCCGGGCCTGCGCGTGCAGCAGGTGGCGCAGCGCCGCGTCCAGCTTCGCCTCGCCCAGCAAGTCCCGCAGCGCGTTCATCACCAGCGCGCCCTTGCCATAGTAGAGGTAGGACTGGCCCGTCCCCTTGTAGAGCGGCGGCTCCTGCTCCGCCTCCTCCGCGCGACCCGAGAGATAGCGGTCCCGGTCGAAGGCCAGCACGGGGAGCAGCGAGCGCTCTCCGTGCAGCCCCGCCAGCACCCGCTGCTCGGAGTACTTGGTCAGCGACTCCACCAGCATCGTCGCGCCTTCCACGGAGGCCGGGTCCAGCATGTGGCCCCACCACTGGTGGGCCACCTCGTGCGCCGTGCGCCGTGTCACCAGGTCCACCGCGTCCTCCCGCCCCATGTCGGTGAGGAAGCCCCGGTCCTCCACGAAGTAGATGACCTGGCTCATCGCGAACGCGCCGAAGTCCCAGTACGAGGGAATCTCCACCACGCGCAACTGCCTGTCCGGGTAGCGATGGAAACGCGCGCCAAAGTCGTCGAGCGAGCGCGTCATCGCCGTCAGGATGGCCTTCACGTTGTAGGGATGCGCGGGGTGGTAATACACCTCCACGTCGACGCCCTGGTGCCGCGTCTTCTCCACGGCATAGCGGGCCGAGACGATGGCGAACATCGGCGTCATCGGCCGGTCCACCACGTAGTGGAAGTAGCGCCGCCCACCCTCGCTCCACTCCTTGCGCAACGTCCCCGGCGCAATCGCCGTCTGGTCCTCCGCCGTGGACACCGTCACGTCGAGGGTGTGCCAGACCTGGGGCGACGGCGCGGGCGCGGCGCCACTCTCATCCAGTGGAGGCATCCTCGGAATCTCCGGCAGGCCGAGCTCCCTCCGCCGGGCCGGGTTGCCCATCTCGTACGTCCGTCGGTAGCCCAGCGTGGGGAACGCCTCCGTCTGCCGGATGAAGGAGCCGTTCTCCACCAGCGACAGCTCGAAGTCTCCCGCCCTCACGCCCCGCTCCTCCCGCGTGACGTCGAAGGACAGCTCCGACACATCTCCCGGAAGCAGCGGGGAGGCCAGCTTGAAGCGGTACATGCCGAAGCGCTCGTCATGGGCCACCTGCTCCGCGCCTCGCAGCGCCAGCGAGACGGGCCGGGCGGTCCGAGGCACGGCGACCCACACCGTGTCGATGGGCGACAACGTCCTGTTCTCCAGCCGGTACGTCCCGGTGACGCGATAGCGGCCCTCGGCCGGGAACAGGTCCACCGCGGACTTCACGGCGACGATGCTGGGAAGCGGAAGCGCCTCGTGGATTTTGTACGTCCGCTCGTAGTCGGCCTGCCACGCGAGGAACGTGTCGCGGGACTCGTAGGCATTCAGCCCGTAGGTGTCGTGGAGGATGAGTCCTCCCGTGCCCACGAGCACCACGCCACAGCCCACCGCGCCGGCCAGGCCCCCGCGTCCCCACCGAGCGGCAAGCGCCTGGAACCGGACCCCCAGCCGGGGCGCCAACCCGCGCCGCCACAGCCCCCAGGTGACCAGGGCCAGCAGTCCCGCGAAGGCGCTCCAGTACACCATGAAGGCGGTGAACGACGCGGCCATCGGGCCATGGCCATTCAGGTCGGTGTGAGTCACCTCGGGCGCCGCGCCAAAGCGCGTCAGCGGATGCTCCAGTCCCCAGCCCGCGCCCTGGCCCACGACGATGGCCAGCACCAGGCTCAGCACCATGCCCACGTAGCGATGCGGGCTCACCGTCTGGATGAACAGCACCGCCACCGCGAACAACACCAGCGGCAGCCCGGCGAAGTAGAAGAGCGACAGGTAGAGGCCCGGCTCCAGGAGTTGGTGGCCGCGCGCGAGCTGGAAGAGCACCCCCAGCACCATGGGTGTCCCCGTCAGCACCCCCACCAGCGCCACGAGCGCCGCGAGCTTGGACACGACGAAGACGACGCTGGAGACGGGCGTCGCGTCGAGGAGCGCATCGAAGCGCGCCATGCGCTCCCGCCACGCCAGCTCCGCGCCGAAGTAGATGAGCACCAGCGTGCCGAGCTGGGACAGCGGCGTCCAGATGCTCTCCAGCACCCGACCCGTGGTGGGGATGCGACGCGTGCCGTACTCCCCTCGCCCCGCCCCCGTCACGATTTCCATGCCGACCATGAACAGCCACAGCGCCAGCAGCGCCAGGAACGGCCAGCTGCGCAGCAGGTGCCGCAGCTCCAGCCGCGTCGCGGAGACCAGCACGTCCCACGTCATGCCGCGCCCCTGGGATGACTCCACTTCGACAGGCCGGTACGTGGAGGGCACCGTGGGCGCGGACTCGCTGGAGCGCTCGTCGCGCCGGGGCTTCACCGCCGCGCTCCGGAAGGAGAAGCGCCAATGGACCCCGCCCAGCACGCACGCCGCGACGCCGAGCCACAGGAGCCGGTTCCAGAGGAGGTTTCCCTCCAGCGAGAGCAGCCGCGTGTTGCGCTCGGCTTCCGTCCAGTAGCGCGTCTGCTCGAAGAAGGCGGACAGGCCAAACGGGTCCAACAGCGCGGCGCGAGCCATGGCCTCCGGCGTCTGCGGCGACACCCCCGCCATCAGCGGCGAGTCCGCCCACATGGCGCCGACGATGTAGAGCGCATACACGAGGACGCCACCGACGTAGCTGGCCAGCGTGCTGCGCGACAGCGCGGAGACGGCGAACAGCAGCGACGCGGCGAACACGACATTGGGCACCACGAGCACGACGAGCGCCCACAGGTAGCTCACGACACTCAGGGGCCCCAACTGCTCGGGCGCCACCGCCACCACGAACGGCGACACCATCAACGAAAGCGTCGCCACGCCGAACACGGCGAGCGTCGCCAGCAGCGCTCCCAGGAAGCGGCCCAGCAGGTAGTCCCGCTGGGTGACGGACGTGGTGTAGAGCAGCTCCGTCATCCGGTGCTCGGCGTCGCGCTGCACGGTGTTCGCGCAGAAGATGCCCAGCACGAAGAGCGACGTGAGCGACAACAACCCCAGTGACTTCGCGACGCTGTAGGGCGAGTTGACGTGGATGCCGTCACCGCCGTAGCCCGTGGCGACGAACAGGACGCCCAGCCCGAGGAAGAACGCGGACGCGGCGAAGAAGACGGCCTGGCGCGTCTGGTAGCGCCATTCGAAGTGGAGGATGCCCCGGAGCATGGTGGGTCCCTACGCCGCGCGCCGGTGGGACAGCGTCGAGAAGTAGACGTCCTCCAGGTCCGGAGCCACCGGCTCGAACCCCTCTTCCGGGCGCGCATCCGCGAGGACATGCACGCGCGTGCGGCCCGCCTGGAGCTGCGTGGAGAGGACCGGGAACGACTCGCGATACCGCGCCACCGCCCCCTTCTCCACCGTCTTGCGCCACACCCGCCCCTCCAGGGACGCCACCAGCGCTTCGGGCGCGCCCTCGCACAGCACCCGCCCCTCGCTGAGGATGGCCATGCGCGGACACAGCTGGCGCACGTCCTCGACGATGTGCGTGGAGAGCAGCACGACGACGTGCTCCCCCACTTCCCCCAGCAGGTTGTGGAAGCGCTGGCGCTCCTCCGGGTCCAACCCCGCGGTGGGCTCGTCCACGATGAGCAGCCGGGGGCTGCCCAACAGCGCCTGGGCGATGCCGAAGCGCTGGCGCATGCCGCCGGAGAAGCCGCTCACGGCCTTCTTGCGGTGCGCATGGAGGTTCGTCAGGTGCAGCAGCGCCTGCACCTGCTCCCGGCGCTCCCTGGCGCGCGTGAGGCCCTTGAGGAGGCCCAGGTGGTTGAGCAGCTCCTCGGCGGACACGCCCGGGTACACGCCGAAGTCCTGGGGCAGATAGCCCAGGTGGCGTCGGTGGGCCTGCGGCTGGGCGAGCACGTCCAGCCCGTCGAACACCACCTGCCCCGAGTCAGGCTCCTGCAGCGTGGCGAGGATGCGCATCAGCGTGGACTTGCCGGCGCCGTTCGGCCCGAGCAGGCCGAAGAGTCCTCGTTCGATGGTCAGGTCGATGCCCTGGAGGGCTCGAACCCCATTGGGATACGACTTCGAGACGGCGGAGATTCGCAGCATGGGGAGCGCGGTGGGGCGGTAGGGATGACCGCCTTGCTACGCTCCGGCTCCCCGCGCGATTGCAGCGCCGTGGGGCGAACAGACCCGCATCAGTCGATGGGACGGACGTTCGAGGCCTGGAGTCCCTTGGGCCCCTTCTGCACGTCGAACTCCACCTTCTGCCCGTCCCTCAAGGTGCGGTGGCCATCCGTCTGAATGGAGGTGTGGTGGCAGAACACGTCCGCGCCACCGTCGTCCTGCGCGAGAAAGCCGAAGCCCTTCGCGTCGTTGAACCACTTCACGGTACCCGTCGCCATACGCGGCATCCTCCCTGTCGCGACTTTTGCGTCGCCACATGCCCGGAAAGTGGCATGGGGGACGACGCGTAGCCCGGACCCGAGGCGCCTGTCGACGGGCGACGTTCGCGACTATCCACCGGTGAGCTTTCGGCCGCCCCCCTGGATACGACAAGGCCCACCACGGTGCTTCGTGGTGGGCCCGACTGCGGTGGGGACCTAGTACTCCACAACCGGCTGCGGACCGGGAATGATGTCCGCGATGTCCGGGTCCACTTCACCAGGCTGGCGGGGCGTCTTGTCCCCCTTGTCCTTCTTGCGCTGCTCGCGCTTGGCATCCTTTTCCTGCTGATGCTGCTTGCGCGCCTGCTCTTTCTGACGCTTCGTCGACCTTCCTTGCATGTCGCCTCCCTCCTGAAAGCAAAAGCCCGACCTCACTCAAAAGGAGACCGGGCATGAGTGCTGGAGCGGACGCGCTCAGCCGATCGGGCGGACGTTCGAGGCCTGAAGTCCCTTGGGCCCCTTCTGCACTTCGAACTCCACCTTCTGACCCTCGGCCAGGGTCCGGAAGCCGTCCGCCTGGATGGCGGTGTGGTGGCAGAACACGTCAGGGCCGCCATTATCCTGCGCGATGAAGCCAAAGCCCTTCGCGTCGTTGAACCACTTCACGGAACCAGTCGCCATATGCGTCTTCTTTCGTCTTGCGGCATTCGAGGCCGCCTTTCACCCCAAAATCTGGGGTGCCGGACTGCCTCTAGCCTGATAGGAGGCCCCTGTCATCACATCCAGGCCTCGAAAAACCAACCTACCCCAACCCCGCGCGGAACAACGCACGAGCTACCCGAACAATTCTCGTTTCAGTTTAACGGTGGGCGCTCCCACCCGCCGCATTCCGGAAGGTAAGAAGACCCGGCGAAAAGGGCGCATTCAGCCTCTGCCGGAGCCCTCCTCGGGCAGGCGGCCAACACCTCCGCGACACCCCAGCTCCCCCGCCCGGCCCCGTCATGCCTGGGAGCGGGCGCGACGTCCACCCGGATTGTGAAGGACTCAACGGCGCCTGTGGACAGCGGCGCGTTGACGGCGTCCGGACGCCACCGAGAGCCGCTGCTGGCGCACCGCGCGAAGCTCCACGACGTTGCCGCGGCGCGCCTCTTCCAGCGCGTCCACCAGCCCACGCTTGCCGCCGAAGTGGTAGCGCGGCGCGCCGCGTCCCACGTGCGCGTGCCGGGCCACCGCCGCGAGCGTCAGCGCCTCCAGACCGTGCTCCCTGACGAGCTGCTCCGCCACGTGCAGGAGCCGCTCGCGCATTCCCTCCTCGATTCCCGCGCGCGGCGGCGCGACGATGAGGTGAAACCAGGGCCACCCCAGCATGACGTTTCCCCTTCTCTTCCTTCAGGCTTCCGGACCCAGGGCGGGCCACGGCCGCGACTCGCGCTACGGCCGGGACGTAACCTGCTTGCGGACGTTTCCAACAGTGATGGCTCGTGATTCCAAACATCACCGGTGTGAATTCTCCGGGACTGGGATGCGCGGGACATGACGCCCTCGAAGCCCGGCGCGAAGGGGGGTCCTCGGCGGCGGGCACGCAAGCGGCCGGTGGTGATGGCGGCCACGTCGCTGGTGTTGGACGGCGCTTCGGGCGCCTCGCTCCAGACGCAGCTCGTGGAGGCGCTGCGCGCGGCCATCGTCGCGGGGCGGTTGGCGCCGGGCACGCGGCTGTTGTCCACGCGCGCGCTGGCCGAGCAGCTCGACATGTCGCGCAACACGGTGCTCAACGCGTACTCGCGGCTCTTGTCGGAGGGCTATCTGCTGGGCCAGTTGGGCTCGGGCACGTATGTGGCGCACGAGCTGCCGGAGCGGCTGCATGCCTCGCGGCGCGCCGGGGCTCCCGTGGCCGCGCCGAAGCCGAAGCACACGCCGGGAATCTCCAAGCGGGGGTGGGCGGTGGCCGGCCTGCCGGACCTGCGCATCACCGCGCCTGGCATTCCCGCCAGCCGGCTGGCGTTCCGCATGGGCACGCCGTCGGTGGATGCCTTCCCAAGTGACTTGTGGGGACGGCTGCTCAACACGCGCTGGCGGCGCTCGTGGGGCGACCTGCTCAAGCGCGCGGAGCCCGCGGGCCATCCGCCCCTGCGGCGCGCCGTCGCGGACTATCTGGCGACCTCGCGGGGCGTGCGGTGTGTCCCGGAGCAGGTCATCATCGTCAATGGCGCGCAGCAGGCGATGAGCCTGGCGGCGCAGGTGCTGCTGGACCCGGGCGACGCCGCGTGGGTGGAGGACCCGGGCTACTTCGCGAGCCGGGGCGCGCTCGTCGCCGCGGGCGCCACGCTGGTGCCCGTGCCGGTGGACGCGGAGGGACTGGACGTGAACGCCGGCATGCGGCTGCGGCCGGACGCGCGGCTGGCCATCGTCACCCCGGCCCACCACTTCCCGCTGGGCGTGGCGATGAGCGAGCAGAGGCGGCAGGCGCTGCTCGCGTGGGCTGTGCGCTCGGATGCCTGGATTGTGGAGGACGACTACGACAGCGAGTTCCGCTACGTGGGCCGTCCGCTGCCCGCGCTCCAGGGGCTGTCGCCGGACGCGCGGGTCATCTACATCGGCACGTTCAGCAAGGTGGTGTCTCCGGCCCTGCGGGTGGGTTACCTGGTGGTGCCGGAGTCGCTGGTGGACGTCTTCAGCGCGGCGCGGCGCTTCGCGGACGGCCACACACCCGTCATCGAGCAGGCGGTGCTCGCGGACTTCATCGACGAGGGCCACTTCAGCCGCCACGTGCGCCGCATGCGCGTGTTGTATGGGAGCCGGCAGGAGGCGCTCGTGGAAGCAGCCCGGCGCGAATTGCGCGGGCAACTGGACGTGTCTCCCCTCCACACGGGCATGCACCTGGTGGGCTGGCTGCCGGAGGGAATGGAGGACCGCGAGGCCAGCACGCGCGGCATCGAAGCCGGGGTGATGACGCAGCCCCTGTCCGCCTTCCGGACCCAGTCCACGGGCCCCGGAGCGCTCCTGCTCGGCTACGCGTGTGTGCCCGAAAAGGAAATCACCGAGGGCGTGCGCCTGCTCGCGCGCGCCCTGCGCTGAACAGAGTCCCTCGCGGCTCGCTGGGAAGTGGCCCCCCACCCAGGTCCGAAGTGGCACCATCGAGGGGTGTGCGAGTGGCCCTCGCGCGTCGTGGGCCCCCCGGTTACTTCACGCATCAGCGAGGGGGACACGACGTCCCGCCCTGAAGGAGACGAAAGACCATGGAAGCACAGCGTTTCGAGACCGCGAAGCTGGCCCCGGGCATCTTCACCGCGATGATGGGACTGGAGAAGTATCTGCATCAGTGCGGGCTGGAGGTGGGCCTGCTGCACCTCATCAAGCTGCGCGCCTCCCAGCTCAACGGCTGCGCGTACTGCATCGACATGCACTGGAAGGACCTGCGCGCCATCGGCGAGACGGAGCAGCGGCTCTATGGGCTGGATGCGTGGGAGGAGAGCCCCTACTACTCGGCGCGGGAGCGCGCGGCCCTGGCCTGGACGGAGGCCGTCACGAACCTGCGGGACGGGCATGTGTCCTCGGCCGTGTACGAGTCGGTGAAGCCGCACTTCACGGACAAGGAGCTGGCGGACCTCACCGGCGCGGTGGCCACCATCAACGCGTGGAACCGGCTGGCCATCGCTGCGCGCTCGGTGCCGGGGGCCTACCAGCCGCCGAAGTCGGCGCACAAGGCCGGCTGAAGCCATGCGGTTCGCGACGCCGCCCGGGTGTATCGACGCGAGCCCGGGCGAAGCACTACTGTCCGGGACTCATGGCGGACACCCGACAGAAAACGCCCCCCACCCACTTCACGGAGCGAGAGGCCGCGGAAATCATCCGCGAGGCCAGCGCGCATGCGCTCGCGAGTCGCGAGCCGGCGCGGACCCTGACGCGTGAGGAGGTGCTCACCATGGCGCGGGAGATGGGCCTGAGCGAGGCGGCCGTGGAGGTCGCCCTGGTCTCCCGCGCCCAGAAGGAGCAGCACCAGCGCAAGGACCGCAAGGAGCTGCTGGGCCTGGCGACGCACGGCCTCAGCTACACCATCGTCCTCGGCGGGCTGACGTTGATTGACCTCTTCTCCGGCCCTGGCTGGTGGGTGCACTGGCCCGCGCTGGGCTGGGGCATCGGGCTGGCGTTCCATGCCATGGGCACGGTGATGGGGATGGCCCGACGCGAGCTGAAGGTGGAGGACGAGGACTAGGTCGTGTCGGTGGGGACCTTGGCAAGGACTCGCAACAGGGTAAGACTTGAATCCGCATCTTACCTGATTTGAGTTGAAACCTTGTGAGGTCATGCCGCCATGCCTGACGAGCAGCTCCGGGTGTCCCAGTCCCTGATGATGATGGTGAACGCGCAGGGGCAGATGACCGCGCTCGCCTCCATGTCCCATCCACCCCTGACCCTCACCCCCGCGCAATGGTGGCTGGTCGGGTCCCTGCGGTCCGCCTGCCCGAAGGAAGACGTCCTCGCGATACCGAGCACGTTCTCGCGCGCCCAGCTCGACGAAGCCCTCGACACGCTCCTGGCCCACTCGGTGGTGGTTCCGGTGAAGGGCACCCAGGTGGACAGCTCGCGCTACGTGCTGGGGCCGGGAGGCTGGGCGGATATCGCCGAGCATCACCGGATGCTCTACGACACGGTGCGCGTCCACGCCTACCGCTCGTCACTGTTCCGGCACGCCAGGGACCAGGTCGTCCTCGACATCGGAACGGGGACGGGCCTGCTCGCGATTCTCGCCGCGAAGGCGGGGGCACGACATGTCTATGCCATCGAGGAGTCCGCCATCGCGGAGGTGGCCCTGGAGATGTACGCCGAGAATGGCGTCGCGGACCGCATCACGTTGTTGCAGGGCAACAGCCGCGACATCGAGCTGCCCCAGCGCGCGAACGTGATTGTCCATGAGCTGCTCAACACAGACCCGTTCGGGGAGAACCTGCTGCCCGCAATCCAACACGCGACGCAGCACTTCCTCGCCCCGGGAGGCCGGCTGATTCCCCATCGCATCGAGGCGATGTGTGTCGGCGTCCAGATGACGGAGCCGGTGAGCTCCGGACAGCGCATGCTGCGGGAGGCGGAGAACCTGAACGACTTCTATGGCCTGTCGTTCAAGCCCGTGTTGAAGCGGATGCAGGCCGCGTTCGACGTCGCCGGCCCGAACTTCGACCAGGGAGGGATGGTCATTCCCCCCACCGCTCCGCAGACGCTGCTCACCCGCCCCTGCCTGCTCCGGGACGTCCAGCTCGACGGGGATTTGACCGAGGCGATGAACGAGCAGTCCGTCGAATCGGTGCTCGAGGTGAACGCTCCCGGCATCCTGGGGGGCGTGGCCATCTACTTCCGCGCGCACATGGACGAGCACACCGTCCTGTCGACCTCGCCCTCCGCGCCGCCGACGTGCTGGGGCTTCCAGGTGAAGGAGTTCAAGGAGCGGGTGCAGGTGCAGCCCGGAGACCGGGTGAGAATCGTCTCGACGCTCAACCGCTCCCACGGACACCGGTTCAAAATCGTCCTCGCCTGATGGGACGGCGGCGGGGTGGCCCACACGCCGTGGCGGCTCAGGTCCCCGGCGGCGTGCGCGGCAGCTCCGTGCCGAACACCGCCTGGAGCATGTCCACCAGTCCAGGCCACTCCTCCGCGCCCAGCCACAGTCCCTCTTCGACGTGCTCCACGCTCATGGCGAGTGACGCGGTCTCGAAGAGCCTCGCGGAGAGCACACCCTCCGCGGGGAGACGGCCCTCCACCTGGAGCACCTGGCCGTCCCAACGGAACCCCGGCGGCAGGAGCCGCTCCGCCATGGCGCGCAGCGCGGAGCGGCCGGCGCCCGCGCGCAACAGTCCCATCACCAGCGACGAGGCCCCGCGCGACTCCTCCAACTCGACACGGCCGGGCGTGCGCAGCCACAACCGATAGCGCCCCGAGACGAACTCCACCCGCTCCAGCGTCGTCTCCACGCGCAGCTTCCAGCCCTTCACGGACAGCCGGATGTCATAGAGCTCCGGCCGGGCCTCCCAGTGGCGCAGCTCCACGTTCTTCGCCTTGCCGAGCAGCTGGCGCACCACCGTCTCCACGCGCACGTGAGACAGGCGCAGCCGTTTGCCGCCCACGTCCACCGCGACGTCTCCGGAGAGCGGGGACGGCAGCCGCTTCGCCCACTCCCGCGCGCCCTCCAGCAGCTTCATCGCCAACGACTGACTCGACATCCCAGCTCCTCCCGAGTGGGCGCGCAGCATGCACTGGATTCCCGACGCGGGAAGGAGGCCCTCGGGTACGAGGGCCTGGCACCCCGGATGCTCAGGGTGCGAGCGACGGGAAGCGACCCGCCTCCCAGTCCGCCAGCCGGGCGCGCCCCTCGGCCACGCTGTCCACCACGAAGTTCCACCAGATGACGAGCGGGTCCGGCAGCGGCTCACCTCCGAACACCACCGCCCGCCCGCCCTTCACCGAGTGCAGCGACAGCGTGGAGGCGCCTTCGTCCAGGTGCGCGAGCACGCCCCGCTCCACCGTCGTCCCACCCACGGCCACGTCCCCGTCCGCCACATAGAGCGCGAGCGCGTGCGTGGACGGCACGGGCAGCGACACCGAGGCCCCCGCCTCCAGCTCCACGTCCAGGTACGTCAAGGGATGGAAGGTGGGCACGGGGGAGACGGCGTCGCCCAGGCGACCGGCGAGCACGCGCACGCGGGCGCCCTCGCGCTCCACGAGGGGCAGCCGCGACGCGGGGACATGTTCGAAGGAGGGCTCCGTGTGGCGCTGCTCTCGCGGCAGGGCGACCCAGGTCTGGATGCCGTGCAGCGGCGCGGCGCCGGGGCTCGAATCCACGTCCTCCGCGTGGACGATGCCGCGTCCGGCGGTCATCCAATTCACATCGCCCGGATGGATGTCCTGCACCGAGCCAACGGAGTCGCGATGACGGAGGGCGCCGGAGAACAGGTACGTCACCGTCTGGAGGCCCACGTGGGGATGCGGGGGGACGGCCATGGTGCCCGGTACGGCGGGCGAGGGCCCGAAGTGGTCACAGAAGACGAAGGGCCCCACGCGCCGCAGCTCCACCCGGGGCAGGGCTCGCAGCACCCGCGAGTCCCCCACCAGCTCCGTCGGCTTCGCGGGCCACAGGGCCGCCACGCCACGCTCCGCCAGGGCATCCACGCGCGCCGCCGACGCTGAATCCGTCCCCATGCTCGACTCTCCTCGCCGGGCGTCCGCGTGAACCCGCGTTGTCGTGGAGCCCGAATGCCGGATGCTAGTATCACCCACTCTTCCCCTCGCGCATCCCCCCGGACCCATGGCACGAGCCTCCGCCGCACTCCCGGTTGAACCGTCTCTCGCCTTGCCGCGTGCCTTCTGGAAGCGCTTCGCCCGCGAGCATTGGGACCAGGGGCCCACCGTGTTCCAGGGGATGTTCCCCCGCCACTTCCCGTCGCCCTCGGAAATCTTCGAGGCGCTGCTGAACGTGGGCATGCGCTACCGGCAGGGCGAGTCGATGCTGCCCGTGCGCTTCTACGTGGAGAGCGAGGCGACCGCGGAGGGACCGCCGGAGGTCCTCGCGGCCGTCGCGCTGTCGCGCTACCTGCCCCTGCCGGAGGACGGTGACGTCGACGGGTACGCGCGGCGGATGGAGCGACTGCTGCAGGGACGGCGCTTCGGACTGGTGCTGAGCAGCACGGAGAGCCACCACTGGAGTCACTGGCTCCAGATGCGCAGCTTCCTGTCCGGCTTCCACGGCGCGCTCGGCGTGCCGCTGGGGGGCGCGGACTCCGCGCTGTTCCTGGGCAACTACCGCCACACGCCGTTCGGCGTGCACAAGGACGACCTGCACGTCTTCTACTTCGTCATCCAGGGCCGCCGCAGGATGAGCTTCTGGCCGCTGGAGGCGCTCAGCTCGCGGCCGGAGGTGGCGCCGCATGCGGACCCGGGGCTGAAGGACCGGCCACACGGCGTGGTGCCGCGCGACGCGGAGGACGAGCGTCAGATGATGGCCCAGGCGCGCGTGCTCGAGGCCGGCGCGGGGGACTTCATGTACTGGCCCTCCTCGTACTGGCACCGCTCCGAGCCGAGCAAGGGCCTCACCATCGCCGCCTCGCTGGGCCTCGGCTTCCGCGCGCCCATGTTCCTGGACCGCGCGCCCGAGCAGCCGTGGCCGAGCAGCCTGCGTCATGGAGAGCTGCCCCAGGACGGACGCTGGACGTTGCCAGGTTCGGTGCGCGCCGCGCTCGCCAGGCAGGCCCGGGGCCCGGGGCTTCGAGCCACGCGCGACACGCTCACCGAAGGCTGGGCGCGCTTTCTCTCCAACGGCGCCCTGGAAGGTCCTCCTCCCGAGGCGCGGGGCCTTGCGCCGCTCACGCTCGAGGACACGGTGGTGGCGAGCCCCGCGCGGCCCATCGTCATGGTGCCCCTGGACGAAGCGCGCCTCGTCGTGGCCGCCAACGGCTACTCGCGGACGCTGCGCTCCACGCCGGGCGCGCGGCGGCGGCTCCATGCGCTGGTGGAGGCGCTGAACTCCGGCCGGCCCCAGGCAGTGGAGGCGCTGGAGGAGTCCTTCTTCCGACGCCTGCCTTCGCGCGCGTTTCCCCGCGCGGGCGTGCGCTCCCTGTTGGATGAGTTGGCGCGGTGGCGCGCGGTGTGGCGCCACGTGCCCACGCGCCGACGCTGAACGCCTCACCCTCCCGGGGGAGGCAGCACCAGGGTGGGCGTGCCGCACCCCTCGGCCGAGGGGAAGAAGGCCAGGTCCGAGCCGACGCCGCGCAAGCCGCGGAACGTCTCCAGCACGGGCAGCTCCAGCTCCAGCGGCTCCACGCGGTGCACCCGACGTCCGTCGCGGACCTCCCAGCCTCCCGCGATGAGCGACACCGTGCCCGGCGTGGGCATGGTGGAGAAGTTCTCCACGCGCGCCACCAGCTCCGTGTAGTCGGAAGGCAGCGCATCCTCGCGCGGCAGGACACACAGGTTGAGCGGCGTTGACGTCGCGGGGTGAGCGAGTTCTCGGAGTCCTCGGCCCCTAGGCTCGACCCCGAGGCGCGCGGCCGTCTCCTCCGTGTGGAGGAACCCCGTGAGGCGGCCCTCGTCGACGAGTCGCAGGACGCGGGCGGGCCGCCCTTCGTCATCGATGCTCCGGTGCTGGGTGCCTCGGGGGTCCAGCGGGTCATCCACCACGGACAGGATGGAAGGGAAGAGCTTGCGGCCCACGGCGCGGGTGAGCGCGGGCATCGCCGAGGCGATGTCTCCTCGCAACAGCCAGGCGAGCCCCGCGACGAGCGGCGCCGCGACGGCGGGCCGCAGCACCAGGGGAAGCGAGCGGTCCGCTTTCTTCACGGGTCCTTCGAGCGCGGACACGGCGTCGGCCAGGCGAGCGCGCACCGGGCCAAGGTCCCCCTCTCCCTTCATCATCCCGGGCCGCAGGGGCACGGCATCCACCAGCGCGCCGCGCGACGTCTCACAGCGCAGGAAGGCCGCCTCATGCTCGACCTGCCGGAAGGACTCGAAGCCATCGCCGCGCAGGAGCAAGGCCCCCGAACATTCCTGCTTCACCACCAGGGCCTGGACGACGACGCCCTCGGGCAGGACCTCCTCGACGATGCGCTCGGCGCGGAGGCGCGCGCGCGAGGGATGCGTCCGCGGGCGCCACGCGGTCTGGGAGACCGGGGTGCTCTCGAGCGAGGCGGGAAGAGGCACGGGCGTACCGGTGCGTGCCTTGCCTTCCGCGGACAACAGCAACCGCTCCAGGGCCGCCACGCCATCCACGGACTCGACGGCGGTGCCCATGAGCGACTCGGTCCAGACCCGGGCGGAGGCGGTAAACCCGTGCCCCCAGCTACAGGAGGAGGTCCGCGTGGCCACGTCGTAATCCATCGACAGGTCCGCATGCGACAGCAGGTAGAGCTCCGCGCTCCGCCATCCTCGCTCGCGACACAGGCGGTCCATCACCTTCCGTGCCTCGACACTCCAGTCCCGGGGTGACAGGCCCACCGTGTCCGTCAGGTCGGCCTCCGTCGCGTCCACGTCCTCGTCACCTTTCGACATGCGGACTCATCCACCCAAGGGCCTGCTTCCGAGCCCCGTCGCGCCACGCGCTCACGTCCCCGCATCATGCGTCTCGTGGAAGTCCTCCACCAGTCCCGGTCTCGGTCCACCACTCGGCGTGATACAACCTGGGAGCGCGATACCTCGCGCGTCCCCCGACACGGACGGAAGGAGCCTCTCGCCTTGGATTGGTTCGTGGAGCGACGCGAGGTCTCCGACGTGCTCCACCTGCGCTCCGGCATCCGCGTGCCACCCGCGACCTTCGAGCGCGGTGTCTGCGCGCGCAAGGGCAGCCCGAGCCACGGCGAATACACCTGGACGGAGCTGGCACGGGACGCGCCCGCGCCAGGCCTGCTCCCCGGTGAGGTGCTGGAGCGGACACGCGGACCGCTGGTTCGTCCCTCCGCGCTGGCGGACGGCGCCGCGCTTCGCGAGGACGTCGTGCGCCGGCTGGTGACAGTCGCTCGCGAGGCGGGCGCGGCCCACCTGGATGTGACGCTGCGCGAGGTGGACCGCTGGACGCTCCACGCCCATCCCGAGCGGCTCGTCGAGGAGCACACCCGTCATGCCCTGCTGGAGGTGAAGGCCTTCCACGGCGAGCCCGGTGGCCCCCGGTTCGATGCCTGGCGCTGCGTCAGCCACCCCGACGCCGCGCACCTCCATGCGGCCCTGCCCGCCCTGGAAGCCTGGGTGGACACGCTGGTGCGCGAGCTCCGGGAGACGACTCCCGCGGTGCCATGTCCCTCCGAGGCGCTGCCCATCCTTCTCCCACCGGGCGCGGCCTCCGCGTGCTTCTTCCACGAGGTCTGCGGCCATCCGATGGAAGGGGATGTCGTCGCGCGAGGCGGCTCCTTCCTCGCGCGCCGGATGGGACAGCGCGTGGCGGAGCCCTTCGTCCACGTGTCGGACGACCCCACGGATGCACAGGGCGCGCTCGGCTTCGCCTGGGACGATGAGGGACACGCGGCGCGCGCGGTGCCGCTCTTGCGCGAGGGCGTCGTCACCTCGCCCCTGCTGGACACGCGCAGTGCTCGGGCGCTCGGCCTGGAGCCCAACGGCCACGGCCGGCGCGTGGACTTCCGCCATCCGCCGCTGCCTCGCATGGCCCACACCCGCGTGGAGCCCCACGAGGGAAACCTGAACGCGTTCCTCGCGGACATGGGCCACGGGCTGCTCGTGCAGCACCTCACTCCACGGCACATGAACCTGCTGTCGGGGGACTTCAGCTTCTACATCGTCGAGGCCCGTCAGGTCCGCGACGGGCGCGCGGGCGCGCGCGTGGGCCCAGGCATCCTCTGGGGCAACGGGCTGACGGCGCTGGCCGCCATCGACGCCGTGGGCTCCGACGCGCTCAACCTCTTCGCCACGCGCGGGTGCCGCAAGCTGGACCACGGCCCGCTGCCCGTATCCTTCGGGCAGCCGTCGGTCCGCTTCCGCGCGCTGCAGGTCCGGCCCGGGGCTTGAGAACCCCCGAGCCCTGGACCTCGCTCGCGTGACTACTCGGCCGGGGGACCCACCGGCTCGGCTGGGGGCTCCGCGGGCTCGGGCGGGATGTAGCAGGCCCAGGTGGGCTCCGGCTCCGGCGGAGGCGGGTCCTCCAGGCCACCGCCCGGCGGCGGCTCCTCGCCCGGCGGCGGAAGCGGAAACTGCCCGAAGGCCCGGTACACGCTGACCTCGCCCGGACGCGGCTCCACGACGACGGACGGAAGCAGGTACGGCCGGGGCGGCGCGTCGGGGTCGGGCTCGCCCGGCTCCGGGACGAAGGTGTCGATGAGGTTGATGGTCACCGGCGCGGTGGAGTTGGGCGGCAGCACCAGCGCGAAGTAGCCCAGGAAGCTCTCCGAGCCGGGGAGCACGCTGAAGCCGATGGGCGACTGGCCCGGCAAGCCCTCGGGGGGAGCCCAGTCCAGCGCGAAGAGCTGACCGGCGGACGCCTCCGCGATGCTGCCGACCGGCGTCTGGAACAGGTCCGCCAGGAAGCTCATGTCGTGGACCCACAGGAGCGCGACACCGCCCGTCTTCGTGGAGTCCAACAGGTCCGCCGGCGTCGTGGGCGTGCCCGCCGCCGTCATCGCCTGGGCCACCGCGTCCAGCGCGCCCGTGTTGCCCACCAGCACCGCGGACTGGCCGTAGCACTGCGTGACGCTGGCGAGGATGGGCCGCACGTACGTGGTGGGGAAGTACGTCGTCGGCGGCAGCGGGATGGGGAACTCGGGGTCCAGCACCACGCCCTCCGCGGGGGGCGTGGCGGACGCGATGTACGTCGCCGCGTCGCCCGAAGGAACGCCGACCAACTGCCACGTCCCACCGAAGTCCGAGGGAGACGCCGCGAACCTGCTCCCCTCGGGCGAGGACAGCGTCACGCTCCCGCCGGTGATGGCGGACAGGGCGGTGTAGGGCCCGTTGAAGACGCCGGGTATCGCCTCCGCGGTGACCTCTTCGGGGAGCGTCATGAAGGCGATGAGGAACGCCTCCGGGTCGTAGACCACGCCCGAGATGTTCGTCGTGCGCGCGGGGAGGTCCACCACGGGCGCGGTGTCGGGCAGGACGATGACGGGCGCCTCGGAGTCGGCACACCCGCCGACGGCGGCGCAGAGCAGGAAGCTGGAAGCCAGGGAGCGGAGCTTCATCGGAGTCCTCGGGGCTCAGCGCACTGGCAGCACGTGCTCGGCGGGAGCCGTCGTCACGTGGCAGGCGTTGGCGCAGTTTCCAAAAGCGTTGGGGGGGGAGTTGATCTCCTGGAACGGCAGGTCGAAGTACTCCGTGCCGTGGGTGCCCGGGTGGCAGCCGGCGCAGGCAATCATGCTGGGGCGCAGCGTGCTCTCGCGCGTCAGGTGGCACAGGGTGCAGTCACCCTTGTTCTGGACGTACTTGGGCGAGTTGATGTGCAGCCGGTGGACGAAGTCCGACACGTGCCCGACGACGTCGTCGTGGTGGCACACCTTGCACGTCTCCACGTGGTCAACGGAGACGCCGTGGTGCACGTTGCTCAGCGAGCTGACCCCGTTGTGACACACCTGGCAGTTGCCGATGCGGCCCGGGTACGTGGTGGGCTCGGCCTGGCCCACCTGGAAGAAGAACGGGTCCAACCGGTTGAGCCGCTCGCCCTCGAAGTTGCGGTGGCCCTTGAGCAGGATGGCGTAGGTGCCGGGCTTGGCGTCCGGCGGCAACGTCACCGTGTAGCGCGTCGTCGGCTGCACCCACGGGCCGCCCGCGACGGCCATGATGTCCGGAGGCACGTAGAACTGCGGCTCGCTCGAGGCGGGATAGGAGAAGTAGTCCGTGGGCACGAAGCCGCCGTTGACGACCTTCAGGTCCTGCAGCGGCCCGACGACCTTGAAGCCCGACTCGGACGCGCTGCTGTCACGCCACGTCAACAGCATGAACTCGTTGAAGTAGGCCAGGCCGTTGGAGCCCTCCTCCATGTAGGTCATGAACGAGGGCATGGAGCCGCGCGGGTGCAGGCCATGGCCGTCGCCGTCCTGGAGCGACACGACGAAGTCCACCGTCTCGCCCGCGTTGAAGAAGTTGCCGTTGGGGGGGCGGGAGACCTGCACCTTCTGCTTGAGGCCGAAGCCGCACGGCGTGGGCACGTCCGTGGCCAACCCATCCGGCCCCAGCTCGTAGCAGGTGGGGGGGCGCTCTTTGGCGTCCTGGAAGGTGACGGGGAAGAGGAAGGGCTTCTGGGGGAGCTGGCTCCACGTGAAGCGGATGACGCCCTCGCCCCGCAGGTCCGGCATGGTGAAGGACTTGAAGGGGTTGGTGGAGTTGGCGAAGGACACCTTCACCGCCGTGGCGAACTCGAGCGCGTCGTAGTTCGCTGCCCTGTGCGGCGTGGGGTCTCCGGGGAACAGCGGGCGCTGAAGGCCCGTCACCGTGAAGCTGGCACGGGTGCGGCCCGTGACGGGGCTCTCCGCGAGGAAGTCCGAGCGCAAGTAGGTCTGGCTGACGCGCACGTTGCCGTCCGCGTCCAGCACCTCCAGCAGGAAGGTGTCGTCCGTGGCCAGCATCCACGCGGCGTTCTCGTAGAACGTCTCGCGCAGGAACGTCTGCGGCTGCAGGCGCTTCCACCCGTCACGCCCCGAGGACAGGCCCGACCAGTCCAGGTCCTTGAAGTACGACTCCAGGCGCATCCACGCCGCGGGCGTGCGCTTGTCGTTGTATTCAGGGAAGCGTGCCAGCTCGACGTCCATCGCGGAGAACTCGCGCAGGAAGTACAGCTCACCGGCGGAGACGACCATTCGCGCGTGAGGCTCGCTCGGCTCGAAGGGCGCGTCCGGCCTCGGGTAGCCGTCATTCATGTTGTAGCAGGTGTCCCCGTAAGCCGGCAGGTTCAGGTCCCCCTTCGTCACGGGTTCACCCGTGGGGAGGATGGCGCAGCCCTTGAACCACAGCAGGGACAGGGAGATGGCACCGGAGGCGGAGCTGTCGTACGGGTCGAACGCGCGAGCACCCCGGCCACGGGTTCCTTCCGTGTCGGCCGTGTCGAACAGGTTGCACCCCGAGGCGACCGCCAACACCGGGAGCATCAGGACCAGCTTTTTCAGGGACAGTGTCATGGGGTTCGAGTCCAGCCCGGCGCACCGAGAACAGGGGACGGTGTAGGGCAAGGCGTGTATCCTACTTTCTAAGAATGCGCCGCGCCAATCACTGGCCGCTGGCGCGTCGCGTCGGAGTCCCCTGGGTCTTCAGGAAGCGGTACATGGCGCGCAGATCCTCCTCCTTCATGGAGGCGAAGGCCTGCCAGGGCATGGCCAGCTTGTTGACCTGGCCCTTGCGGCTGGGCGCGGCGCCCAGGTCCTTGAAGGCGGTGAAGCGGGCGACGAAGGCGTCCTCGTCCAGCCCCTTCATGACGGGCCCGCCGGGCAGGAGGGACGGAATGGGCTCCGCGCCGAAGGGCGTGGGCGCGGCGCGGCCACCCGCGAAGGGCTTCGGTTCCTCATCCGCGCTGGCGTGGCAGAAGGCGCACTGGGCGACGGTCGCCAGGTAGCGGCCCCGGGCGATGGGGTCCGCCGCGGGCTCGGCGACGGGGCCGGGCAGGGGCGCGGCCAGGTCCTGGATCTCCGCCGTCACCTCCGGAAGCAGCTTGGAGGGGGGCGTGGCGCGGGCCACCGCGGGCACCGTGCGCAGCCAGGCCACCACGGCGCGGGCGTCACCATCCGACAGCGTGGTGCGCCACTCCATGTACGGCATCATGGGAAACAGCGTCCGTCCGTCGCGGCCATAGCCCTCACGCAGGGTGCGCAGCAGCTGCTCGTCCGTCCAGCGCCCCACGCCGTGCTCGGGGTCGGAGGTGATGTTGGGCGCGCACAGGGTGCCCGGCATCTCCCATTCCTCACCGAAGCACGCGCCCGCGAGCACCGGCCCCGACACCGGCCCGCCGAAGCGGCCGTAATCCCGCTCGGTGTGGCAGCCGATGCAGCCGAGCACCGACTCCGCCAGATACCGTCCCCGCGCCACGAGCGCCGGGTCAGCCGACGCGGGCACCACGGGAGGCGCGGGAGGCGCCACCGGCTTCGCGGCGACCACGGGCGGGGCTGGAGGTGGCGGCTTGGGAGCCTCTTCCCGTTGACGACAGGCCGCCCCGGCGACGAGCAGCACCACGGACACACTCCACCCCCAGCTTCGACTCCCTGCGTTCACTCGAGTGTCTCCCGTTCCTATTCCAAGGGGGGCCCGTCCACCGGACGGCCCGAGCGCAGGGCCGTGAGGGCCCGGCGGTATTCGATGGGGAGCCGGTCCGCCTTCACCAGGACCTCGCCCGCGAAGTCCAGCGGGTGCGCGCGCGGACGCTGCCCCTCCGCGATGCGGCGGTCCTGCTCCAGGATGGCCGACTCCGACTTCACGAACAGGTCCGCGAAGTTGCGGATCCTCGGGTGGTACGAGGCGAAGTAGAAGCACTGCATCTTCTCCTCGGACCAGGGCGAGGCCACCGCGTAGACGGTGTGCGGATAGAAGAGGGTCGGCTTGAAGGACAGCCGCGCGGCGAAAGGGAACGTCACGTCATAGGTGAGCGTGGTCCGGTCCACCCGGGGCGGCGCGCCACCGACACCGGGCGCCAGCGCGGGATACATGATGCGCGCGGAGAGTCCGTCCGACCGCTTCTCCACGTCGTAGGGCGGCACCTCGGGCTGGTCCGGATTGCCGAACGTCCCCTCATGCACGAAGGAGAGGTGGGCCACGTCCAGGACGATTTCCACCATGCGGCCGGCGGCGATATCCCAGTCCAGGCGCGGCAGCGGCACCGTGGCCACCGTCGTCGTGTCAGCCAGCTCCGGCCATTCTGGCAATGGCGCGGCGGGCTCGGGTGAAAGACAGACCCAGACCAGGCCATGCCGCTCCGCGGCATGAAACGTCGCGAGCCGAGCCCGCTCCGGAATGGGCGTCTGGGGTTGCGAGGGAATCCGGACGCAGCGCCCGCTCTCGCCGTACGTCCAGCCATGGAACGCGCAGCGAAGGCCCTCGGGGGTGATGGAGCCTGAGCAGAGGTCCGCGCCGCGGTGCGCGCAGTAGCGCTGAGAGGCCGCGACGCCAGAGCCGGTGCGCCAGAGGACCAGATCCGTCTCCAGCAGCCGGGCTGGAAGAGGCGCGTCCCGCAGCTCGTGGGAGTACGCCACCGGATGCCAGTACGGGGCGAAAGCGTCCCGGTACGGGCGGACCTCGTGGGCCGCGCTCATGCCAGGGCGAGCGGGGCGATCTTGCTTTCGATTTCCTCGAGGAGGAAGTCGATCTCCTCTATCTCGTCGAGCTTCTCGGGAGCAGCGGACACCGCCTCGGCGGTAGTCGATGTGGATACTGCTGTAGCAGCCAATTCGGAGGGGGACTGAGCAGTCTCTTCCGACGCCATGGGATGGCCTCCACTACACAGGGGAGGCGGATGCTCGGGGGAACGCTGGGGGAATGTCAACCCACCGTGGCTTTCCTCACCTGTCACAACGCCACTAGACTGCGTTCATCCATGCCCCCTGCCCCCTCCGTCGTGCGCATCGTGGCCATGTTGTGTCTGCTTCATGGCACCGCCCACGCGGAGCCCTGGAAGAAAGCCAGACCCGGCACCACGACGGAGTCGCAGTTGCGCATCCTGTTCGGCGAGCCCGACTCACGACGTCGTGAGGATGGCGCGCTGGTGCTCGACTATCAGGGTCAGTCCTCGCCGGCGGGCACGAGGCATGCGCGTTTCACGGTGGATACACGCACCCGAAGGCTCCAGCGCATCGATGTCTTTCCCACCCGGCCGCCCTCGCGCGCCGCGGTGGAGAAACAATTCGGCGCGGCGTGTCCCAAGGTCGGCCGGAGCAAGAAGCCCTGCTACCTGGTGAAGGCCACGGCGGACACCACGCTGTACTTCCACTATCCCTCGCGCGGCCTGGCGGTGTTCTTCACCGGTGCCGACGTGCGCGCGCTGACCTACGAGCGTCCTGTCCGGGGGCGCCTCGCGCTCTCCTCCAGCGTGGAGCCGCCGCTGGAGCTGGGCTCGGGGAGTGACGGCGTTCGGAGCACCAACGCATCGGGCGACACCGTGTCCGCGTCCGGCACCGACGCGGAGGACGACACGGAGACCGCCGACGGCAACACCGTGGAGGCCTTCGCGGAGCCCGCCTCCGACACCGCGAACGCGCCCGCCGCCGCGAGCCTGGCGCTGGCGGTGCCAACCATCGACGGCGAAGGCGAGGGCCAGGCACCGCGTCCACCGGCGTCCGCTGACGTGGACACCTCGCTGCGGCCCGTGGTGGTGGCGGACATGGGGACGTCTGTCACGTCGGGCCCCTCCGTGCCGGGCGAGGGGCCCCAGCCGGTGACGGAGGAGGCCGCGGTGGAAGACCCTCTGCACCCTTCCGCCTTCCTCAAGGTGCCGGAGCTGCTCACGGTGGGCGGCTTCTATCTGCAGCGCGCGGAGGTATCCGGCGCCACCCGGGCGCTGAGCGCGAAGACGGGCGTGGACCCGTTCTTCCCGGCGCTGCTGGACGTGTACCTGGACTTCAAGCCGTTCGACGGGCTGCGCAGCTTCGCGGTGGGCCGGATGGCGTACGACCCGTTGGACCCGCTGCTCTCCACGCCCGTGACGAGCCTGGACCGGCTGTGGATCTACTTCGGCCTCTTCGACCACGTCTTCATCACCGCGGGCCGTCAGCACATCAAGTGGGGCAGCTCCAAGATCTGGAACACCACCGACTTCCTGCGCTCGCGCAATCCGGACCCGCTGTTCCTCTACGACTTGAGGCCCGGCGTGGACATGGTGAAGGTCAACGTGCCGTGGGAGGAGATGGCCGCCAACCTGTGGATCATCGGCACCGCGGACCTGGTGGACACGACGAGTGGAGTGGGCGGACTGGAGGACGAGGACCGCGTGCGCTACGGCGGCGCGGTGCGCGCGGAAATCGCGCTGGGCACCAGCGAGCTGGCGGCGACGGGCTCGTTCTATGAGGGGCGGCGCCCCCGCTATGGCCTGGACTACTCGCTCGGCCTGGGGCGGCTGGACTTCAACACGGAGATCGCCCTGGTGCATGGCGCGGACGTGGCCACGTGGGAGCGCGCGGCGGACGGTGGCTTCCAGGTGCGGGCGCTGGACGGGTTGCAGGTGCAGGCCAGTGGCGGCATGCAGGTCGAGCTGCGGGTGGCGGACACCTTCAAGACGGTGGTGCGGTTGGAGGGCTTCTACAACCAGTTGGGCAGCGATGACCGCGAGTTGCTGACGTGGGTGCAGACCGTCGGCGACTTCCAGCCGCTCTACTTCGGCCGCTTCTATGGCATGGCGCAGGTCGCCGTCACCGCGCGCAACATCTACGAGCCGACGACAACGCTCACCTTGCTGGGCAACGTGGGCGACCCCTCCTACGTCGTTCGGCTGGACATCAACGCCTCCCGGCTGCGTGACGTGACGGTCGCGGCCTTCGTGGAAGTTCCCTTTGGAGAGCGCGGCGGCGAGTTCCGCTTTCAGCCCGACCCCACCGTGGCGCCTGGTGCACCGGTGGACATGGGGTTGTTCCGCGCGGGCATCAACGTTCGCCTCAGGCTCTGAGCCCTACCCACATGACAGTTCCAGACGATTCCGCCCCGGCCTCCCCCAGCCAGCAAGGACGGAAGGTTCCCCCTGTCGATTCCGTCGCCGCGCCCGGCGCCGCCACCCCTCTGCCCGAACACGCTCCAGCGCACGAGCCCGGACCGCGCCCCGTCCTCTCCGACGAGCAGCGCCAGCGGGTGCTCTCCACCTTCAACGCCTCCGAGCGGGAGTTCGAGGGCGGCGACACGGTGGTGGCCTGCTTCGAGCAGCAGGTGGACCGTGCGCCCGACGCGACGGCGCTCGACTTCGAGGGCACGCGGCTGACGTACCGGGAGCTGGATGAGCGCGCCAACCGGCTCGCGCGCCACCTGCGCTCGTTGAGCGTGGGGCCGGAGACGCGCGTGGCGCTGTGCGCGGAGCGCTCCGTGGAGCAGGTGGTGGGGATGCTGGGCATCCTCAAGGCGGGAGGCGCGTTCGTTCCGTTGGACCCGGCGCATCCTCCCGAGCGCCAGGGCTTCATGCTCTCCGACAGCGGCGCGCCCGTGGTGCTCGCGCACCAGCGGGTGATGGACGAGCTGCCGCTGCGGGGCGAGATGCTGGTGGAGTTGGAGGGCACCCGGCCGGAGTACGCGCACCTGCCCGTCGGACGACTGGACGCGGTCGCCACGCCGGAGCACCTCGCCTACGTCATCTACACCTCCGGTTCCACGGGACGCCCCAAGGGCGTCCTGGTGCCGCACGCGGGGCTGCGCAATACGGCTTTGGCCGCGGTCCAGGCGCATGGCTTCCGGCCGGAGGACCGGGTGCTCCAGTTCGCGTCGATGACCTTCGACGCCTCCGTGTGCGAGGTCTTCGCCACGCTGCTCGCGGGTGCGACGCTGGTGCTCGCGCCCCAGGAGCGACTGCTTCCCGACGCGCCCCTGCGAGCGCTGCTGCGTGAGCGCGCCGTCACCGCCGTCACCCTCACCCCATCCGTGCTCGCGCAATTGGAGACGGAGGGACTGGAGGGGCTGCGCACCGTCATCTCCGCGGGCGAAGCCCTGCCCATCGCCGTGGCCGAGCGCTGGAGCGAGGGGCGCCGGATGCTCAACGCCTACGGCCCGACGGAGGCCAGCGTCTGTGCCGCCATCACTCCGCACGCGGTGGTACCGGGCGCCATCACCCTGGGCACGCCGTGGCCCAACACGCGGCTCTATGTGCTCGACGAAGCGCTGGAGCCCGTGCCCCCCGGCGTGGCCGGCGAGCTGTACATCGGCGGCGTGGGCGTGGCCCGTGGATACCTGGGCCGTCCGGACCTCACGGCGGAGCGCTTCCTGCCCCATCCCTTCAGCCCCATCCCCGGCGCGCGGCTGTACCGCACCGGAGACCTGGCGCGGTGGACGCCGGACGGAGAGCTCGAGTACGCGGGCCGCGCCGACACCCAGGTGAAGCTGCGCGGCATGCGCGTGGAGCCGGGTGAAGTCGAAGCCCTGCTCGCGCGCCATCCCGAGGTCCGCGAAGTCGCGGTGCTCGCGCGCGAGGTGACGGCCGGAGAGCTGTCGCTGGTGGCCTTCATCGTCCCGGACGTGGGCCTGGATGCGGCCCGTGTCAGCACGGCCCTGCGTGCGTGGCTGCGACAGCAGCTCCCCGAGCACCTGGTGCCCTCCGTGCTCATGACGCTCTCCACCCTGCCCCTGACGACCTCGGGGAAGGTGGACCGGCGAGCGCTGGGGGTGATGCCGCTCGAGCGCGGCGATGCATCGGGCGCCCTCCCTGGAGGCGAGCCTCGAGGAAAGCTGGAGGCGCTGCTCGCGGGCCTGTTCCAGCAGGTGCTGGGTGTGGAGAGGGTGGGACGGGACAGCGACTTCTTCGACCTGGGTGGGCACTCGTTGAGCGCGACGCGGCTGCTGGCGCGCGTACAGCATGCGGTGGGGGTGGAGCTGCCGCTGAGCGCGCTGTTCTCCCACGCCACGGTGGCCTCCCTGGCGCGCGCGCTGGGGCCCAAGGCCGCGTCGCTCGGAGCGCCCCTGGCGGGCCCCACGCAGCTTCCCGCCGACGCCGTCCCGATGACGTCCCTGGCACAGGAGCGGCTGTGGTTCCTTCAACAGCTTCAGCCCGACTCGGCGGCGTACCTCGTCGTCGACGCGCTGGAGTTCCGGGGTGCGCTCAGCGTGCCCGCGATGGAGGCCACGCTGCGCCGGATGGTGGAGCGACATGCCGCGCTTCGCGTCACCTTCACGCCCGTCGAGGGCAGCCCGCGCCTGCGCACCCACGCGGTGCACGAGCCCGTGCTCGCCGTGGAAGACCTGTCGCGGCTCCCGCGCGAGGCGGGGACACCGGAGGCCGTGCTCCAGCGCCGACTGAGTGAAGAAGCCGCGCGCCCGCTCTCGTTGGAAGACGGGCCGCTGTACCGGTTCCGCCTGTTCAGCGTTGGCCCCGAGCAGCACGTGTTGCTCCTGGTGCTTCACCACCTGGTGGTGGATGGCCTGTCCATGGGCATCCTCCTGAATGAGCTGGCGCGGACGTACTCCGCCCTCCAGGAAGGCCGTGAGCCCGCCCCGGCTCCGGTGACCATGACCTACGCGGATGTCTCCGCGTGGCAACGCACCCCCGAGGTGCGCGCGCGTGAGGACATCCACCTCGAGTACTGGAAGCGACAGCTCGCCGGTGCACCGGCGCTGCTCATGCTCCCCACCGACAAGCCTCGACCGCCGGTGCTCTCCGACCGGGGCGCGTACTCGCGTCGACACGTGCTGCCCCGCGAGGTCCGTCAGCGCCTGGAGGCCCTGTGCCGGCATCACCAGGTGACGCCATTCATGGCGCTCTATGCCGTCTTCGCCACCCTGCTCCACCGCTACTCCGGCGAGCAGGAGCTGTGCATCGGCACGCCTGTCTCCGGCCGCAGTCACGAGTCCACGGAGGAGATCGTCGGTCTCTTCATCAACACGCTCGTGCTGCGCACCCACCTGTTGCCAGCCGCGCCCTTCTCCATGCTGCTGGCCCACGTCTGGGCGATGTCACTGGAGACCTTCAGCCACCAGCACGCCCCTTTCGAGCGGGTCGTCGATGCGCTCCATGTCGAGCGCAGCCTGAGCCACGCGCCGCTGTTCCAGGTGATGTTCGACCTGCGCCGCGTCGACTCGCCCCTCTCCTTCACCGGCCTGTCTTCGCAGCACGTCTTCGTCGACAACGGCACCAGCCAGCTCGACCTCGCGCTCACCGCCACCGAGCTGCCGGACTCTTCGCTCCAGCTCTTCTTCCAGTTCCGCACCGACCTCTTCGAGCACGCCTCCGTCGAGCGGATGCTGTCCCACTTCGTCCTGCTGCTGGAGCAGGCCCTCGCCGCTCCCCAGCTTCCCCTCTCCGAACTCTCGCTTCTCGACGCCGACGAGCGACGACGCGTCCTGCTCGACTTCAACGACACCGAGCGGGCCTTCGACGCAGACGGCACTGTCGCTTCTCTTCTTGAAGCCACGTTCGCTCGCACTCCCGACGCTGTCGCGCTCGTCGCCCCGGATGCCACGCTCACCTTCGCGCAGCTTCACGCACGCGCGTCGCGTCTCGCGTCCCACCTCGCAGCGCTGGGGGCTCGTCCCGAGGCCGTCGTCGGCGTCTGCGTCGAGCGCTCCTCGGAGGCCGTCGTCTCGCTGCTCGCCGTTCACCTCACCGGCGCCGCATGCCTTCCGCTGGAGCCGTCTCATCCACCAGCGCGCCGCGCCCTGCTGCTTCAGCAGTCCCGCGCCAGCCTCGTCGTCGCTTCGCCCTCGCTGTTTGACGGCGTTCAACTCGACGCGGTGCTCGTGCAGCCACAGGACGCCCTGCGACCCGGTGCGGCGCTCGCGCAGCCCTCACGCGCGCACCCGGACAACCTGGCGTACATCCTCTACACCTCGGGCTCCACCGGCGTGCCCAAGGGCGTCCTCTCCACCCAGCAGAACGTCGTCCACTGCTTCGACGCCTTCGACTCCCTCTACTCCACTTCCCCCGGCCACACCTGGGCCGCCTCCGGCAGCCTCTCCTTCGACATCCACCAGGAGGAAATCCTCTTCAGCCTCT